>NZ_LODW01000104.1 GCF_002914525.1 Rhizobium hidalgonense
ATCCCAGCTTCCCCTGCAGTAAAGCACAGATTTGAGAGACAATTCCTGTGCTTGTCACAGGAATCCAGCCACTCGACACCTCAAGCGGAAAAGTCTTCCGCGCCCAAGGACTTGGGCGCACTGGATTCCTGTGACGAGCACAGGAATGAGGGTGGGGTGGCGCCTGTCTGATAAAGCACCCACCACGTGCCAAGCCACGACATCACCAACACCAAAAAGGCCCCGCCTCCACGGGGCCCTTCCAGTTCGGCCTATCGGACGACGTTACATCCAGTAAGGCGGCACGCCGTAGTAATCATAGACCCGGCGGCCATTATCGTTGTACCAGCTGTCGTCATCGTCCGCATAGCTCGGGGCGCCTTCGATCTGTTCCTTGGTCAGGTCGATGCGATAGCCATCCAGCTGCGTGTCGTAGTTCAGTTTTTCCCAGGGCAGCGGATAGTGATCGTGGCCGATGCCCAGGAAGCCGCCGAAGCTCAGCACGGCATAGGCGACGCGGCCATCGAGCTTACCGATGATCAGGCGTTCGATCGAGCCGATATGCTTGCCGTCGGCGCCATAGACGCGGGTGCCTTCGACGCGGTCACTGGCGATCAGCGAATGCGTGCTTTTTTCATTCGGGTCGCGGCGGCTGGCGTCGGTATCCTGAGTCAACATTGTGCACCTCCTTCAGGTGTTTCCTCGGTTTGGGTATGCAAGATCAACGCCATGGCGGACTCAAAGTTCCCGTCCTCGGCACAATTGCGCGGCCGGTGAATATTGACGTTTACGTCAAGGTTAGTATAGCTTCAATCTCGGCTTGAACCGTTCAGGCAATGGCATAAGCTGCCGGACTGGAAGATGGAGGATCCTTCAGTCGATTCCCGGCGCAATGCCGGCAGGGCGGCCGCAAGGGAGAGAGGATAAAATGAACAGCATTTCCGTCCATCCGAACGGCGCCAAGCCCGAAAAACCCTGGCTTGCCGCCTATCCGGATATGGTTCCGGCCGAGCTTCCGCCGCTGGAGCATGCCTCACTGGCGGAACTGCTCGAAAAATCCTGCGCCCGTTATGCCGACCGCATCGCCTTTGCCAGCATGGGCAAGGCGATGAGCTACCACGAGCTGGAAAGCCAGACGCGCAAACTCGCCGCCTGGCTGCAGAGCACCGGCCTTGAGAAGGGCGACCGTGTCGCGGTGATGATGCCGAACGTCTTGCAGAACCCGATCGCGACCTACGCCATTCTGAGGGCCGGCCTTATCGTCGTCAACGTCAACCCGCTCTATACGCCGCGCGAGCTCGAACATCAGCTGCGCGATTCCGGCGCCAAGGCGATCTTCGTGCTGGAGAATTTCGCCCGTACCGTCGAGCAGGTTCTGAACAAGACCGACGTCAAGCATGTTGTCGTCACCTCGCTCGGCGAAATGCTGGGGGCCAAGGGGCTGATCGTCAATTTCCTCGTGCGCAAGGTGAAGAAGCTCGTTCCCTCCTGGTCGATCCCCGAGCACAAGAGCTTTGGCCAGGTGCTGCGCGAAGGAGCGAAAAAGACGCTGCAGCCGGTGACGCTTGCCGGCAGCGATATCGCCTTCCTGCAATATACCGGCGGCACGACGGGCGTTGCCAAGGGCGCGGTGCTGACGCATGCAAACCTGCTTGCCAACAAGCTGCAGCTGTCGCTCTGGCTGCGATCGGCATTCGAGCGCAAGAAACAGCCGGAGGTGCTGAATTTCCTCTGCGCCCTGCCGCTCTACCATATCTTCGCGCTAACGGTGAATTCGCTGATGGGCATGTCGCTCGGCGCCCGCAACATCCTGATCGCCAATCCGCGCGACATTCCCGGCCTCGTCAAGGAATTCGGCAAGTCGGACGTGCACATCTTCCCCGGCCTCAACACGCTGTTCAATGCGCTGATGAACAATGCCGATTTCGCCAAGCTCGATTTCTCGCCGCTGATCATGTCGCTCGGCGGCGGCATGGCCGTGCAGCGCCCGGTCGCCGAACGCTGGCTAAAGATGACCGGCACGGCGGTGACAGAGGGCTATGGCCTTTCCGAGACCTCGCCGGTTGCCACCGCCAACCGCTTCGATTCGCCCGAATTCACCGGCTCGATCGGCCTGCCGATGCCCTCCACCGACCTCGATATCCGCGACGAGGACGGCCATTCTCTGCCGCTCGGCGATGTCGGCGAGATCTGCATCCGCGGGCCACAGGTGATGGCCGGCTATTGGCAGAAGCCGGAGGAGACGGCGCGGGTGATGACCGCCGATGGGTATTTCCGCTCGGGCGACATGGGTTTCATGGATGCGCGCGGCTACACCAAGATCGTCGACCGCAAGAAGGATATGATCCTGGTTTCCGGCTTCAACGTCTATCCGAACGAGATCGAGGAAGTCGCCGCCATGCATGCCGGCATCCTCGAGGCGGCGGCCGTCGGCGTGCCGGACGGCCATTCGGGCGAAGCAGTGAAACTCTTCGTGGTCAGGAAAGATCCTAACCTGACGGAAGCCGAGGTGAAGGCGCATTGCATTGCCAACCTCACCAACTACAAGCGCCCGCGCTTCATCGAGTTCCGCACCGAGCTGCCGAAGTCGCCAGTCGGCAAGATCCTGCGCAAGGACCTGCGCGGCTGAGTTTGACGAATTCAATGTGTTACAGCGTCCTTTGCGCTTCTTTCGGACGCGCGGCGCTGTAATGAAATTAAAGCCATCCGCTCCCCCGCGGCTGGCTTTTTTCATATTGGAGCGGCGGCTGAACTTGATTTGCCCCCGATAAAGCGAATAGTTTCCGCAACCTTTCCGCCTCCAAAGGAGCCTCCCATGAACGCCATCGTCGAACAGCTGAAAAGCACCGCTGATGCCACCAAGGCAACCGACATCCGTGCCGCCTTCGCAGCCGATCCGCAGCGCTTTTCGCGCTTCTCCGTGTCGCTCGACGACCTGCTGATGGATTTCTCCAAGACGGCGGTGAACGAGGAGATCCTCAAGCTCCTGGTCAAGCTTGCCGAAGAAGGCGGCGTCGAAAAGAAGCGCGAGGAAATGTTCTCCGGCAAGGCGATCAATTTCACCGAGGACCGCGCCGTCCTGCATACCGCTCTGCGCAACCGCTCCAACACGCCGGTGCTGGTCGACGGCAAGGATGTCATGCCCGATGTCAATGCGGTGCTTGCCGCCATGGGTAGGTTTGCCGACGGCATCCGCTCCGGCACGCTGAAGGGCGCGACCGGCAAGGCGATCACCGATGTCATCAATATCGGTATCGGCGGCTCGGATCTCGGCCCCGTCATGGCGACGCTGGCGCTTGCCCCGTTCCACGACGGTCCGCGCGCCCATTTCGTCTCCAATATCGACGGCGCCCATATCGCCGATATCCTGAAGCTGGTGCAGCCGGAGACGACGCTCTTCATCGTCGCCTCGAAGACCTTCACGACAGTCGAGACGATGACCAATGCGCAGACGGCGCGCAATTTCATTGCCAAGGCGCTCGGCGAAGCCGCCGTCCAGCACCATTTCGCTGCCGTCTCGACGGCGCTCGACAAGGTTGCCGCCTTCGGCATCGACAGCGCCCGAGTCTTCGGCTTCTGGGACTGGGTCGGCGGCCGTTACTCGATCTGGTCGGCGATCGGCCTGCCGCTGATGATCGCGGTCGGCCCGGACAATTTCGTCAAGTTCCTCGACGGCGCCCATGCCGTCGACAATCACTTCCGTAAGGCGCCAATTACCAAAAACCTGCCGATGCTGCTCGGCCTGATCGGCTTCTACCACCGCAATGTGCTTGGCTACCCCACCCGCGCCATCCTGCCCTATGACCAGCGCCTGTCGCGTTTCCCGGCCTATCTGCAGCAGCTGGACATGGAATCGAACGGCAAGGGTGTGACCATCGACGGCACGCCGGTCGAGGGCAATTCCGGCCCGGTCGTCTGGGGCGAGCCCGGCACCAATGGCCAGCACGCCTTCTACCAGCTGATCCATCAGGGCACGAGCATCATCCCGGCCGAGTTCATGATCGCCGCCAACGCCTTCGAGCCGGAGCTGCGCCACCAGCACCAGCTGCTGATCTCCAACGTGCTCGCCCAGTCGGAAGCGCTGATGAAGGGCCGCACCTTCGCCGAAGCCAAGAAGCAGCTGACCGACAAGGGCATGGACGACAAGAAGGCGGATTTCATCGCGCCGCACCGCGTCTTCACCGGCAACCGTCCGTCGATCACCTTCGTCTACGACAAGCTGACCCCCTACGCACTCGGCCGCCTGATCGCGCTCTACGAACATCGGGTCTTCGTCGAAGGCGTGCTCTTCCGCATCAACTCCTTCGACCAATGGGGCGTCGAACTCGGCAAGGAACTGGCAACCGGCCTGCTGCCTGTCGTCGAGGGCAAGGAGAGTGCTGCATCGCATGACTCTTCGACGCAGGGGCTGGTTGCGGCGCTGGCGAAGCTGGCGAAGTAGGCATTCGAGATTGCCCCTCACGCTAACCCTTTCCCCGCTTGCGGGGCGAGGGCACGTGCCAAACGAGGCGTGGATGAGGAACGAGAGGTGGCGGCATATCCCCTTCGCCCCGCGAGCGGGGGTCCGAAGGACGGGTCGAGACCCGTGGCTCGACCCCCGTCGCTGCCGGCAGGCGAATGAGGGGCGGCTGCCAACATCCGCATAACGGCCGCAAATGATCAACTGATATCGTCAGGCCTGGCGCATCGCTGCCGTGCGCAATCCGGATTGAATGTTCTACTAATAGAAAATTGTAGAAAGAATTCTTTCAATCCGCCGCAATCGCCCTAGATTCAAGCAAATTCTGTGCGGAGTGCAGTTTCGACGACATGGCTTGCCATGTCGGGATCGCGCTCCATTTCATTGTTCCGCTGGCGCTTCAACCGGGCCACCCGCGTCCGGATCAAGGCCCGTGCCAAGGTCGGAGATTTCCCGAGACGCTCGTCACAAAGCGTTTCAAGTTCCATCGTCTTCAAAGGAAGCTCATGAGCCGTCTTATCGTCGTTTCCAATCGTGTCCCCATGCCGGCCAAGGATGGCAGCGCCGCCGCCGGTGGCCTCGCCGTCGCGTTGCAGGCAGCCCTGCAGAAGCGCGGCGGCATCTGGATGGGGTGGTCGGGAGAGTCGAGCGGAGACAAAGAACCCGGCCCGCTGTCGCAGCTGCAGAAGGGCAACATCACCTATGCCTTGACCGATCTCACCGACACCGACGTCGAGGAATATTATCGCGGCTTTGCAAACCGGGTTCTCTGGCCGATCTGCCACTACCGCCTGGATCTTGCCGAATATGGCCGCAAGGAAATGGCCGGCTATTTCCGCGTCAACCGCTTCTTCGCGCATCGGCTGGCGCCGATGATCGAGCCGGACGACATCATCTGGGTTCATGATTACCACCTGATTCCGCTGGCGGCCGAACTGCGGCAAATGGGGCTGAAAAACCGGATCGGCTTCTTCCTGCACATTCCCTGGCCGCCGGCCGACATTCTCGTCACCATGCCGGTCCATGAGGAAATCATGCGCGGTCTTTCCCATTACGATCTCGTCGGCTTCCAGACCGATTACGACCTGCAGAACTTCGCCGGCTATCTCAGAAGGGAAGGCATTGGCGACGACCTCGGAAACGGATTGTTCAATTCCCATGGGCGGATCTTCAAGGCCGGCGCCTATCCGATCGGGATCGAGACCGCGGCCTTCGCCGAATTCGCCGAGAAAGCCGCCAGCAATGTCATGGTGCAGAAGACCCAGCGCAGCATCGAAGGCCGGGACATGATCATCGGCGTCGATCGGCTCGATTATTCGAAAGGCATCATTCAGCGGCTGGAAGCATTCGAACGTTTCCTCACCGACAATCCTGCCTACCAGAACAAGGTCACCTATCTGCAGGTCACGCCGAAATCGCGATCGGAAGTCCCCGAATACGAGCACATGCAGAAGATGGTCGCCGAACAGGCCGGCCGCGTCAACGGCGCCATCGGGACGGTCGACTGGGTGCCGATCCGCTATGTCAACCGATCGATCAGCCGCAACGTGCTCGCCGGCCTCTACCGCCTCGCGACGATCGGGCTGGTCACACCGTTGCGCGACGGCATGAACCTCGTCGCCAAGGAATATGTCGCCGCCCAGAACCCGGACCGCCCGGGCGTCCTGGTGCTATCACGCTTTGCCGGCGCGGCACGGGAATTGAAGGGCGCACTGCTGGTCAATCCCTACGATGTCGAGGGCACTGCCAATGCGATTGCCAAGGGCCTTGCCATGTCGCTTGAGGAGCGCCGCGACCGCTGGAGCATGATGATGGAACATCTGCTGTCCTACGACGTCTCGCTTTGGTGCGAAAACTTCCTGGGAGATCTGGTGATCGCTGCCGAGCATCCCCGGACAGCCGCCTGATCGATCGGTGTCGAGGCCTCGATGCAGGGCTGGCTGCGGCGCTGGCAAAGTAAAAAAATGTCCCTCACCCTAGCCCTCTCCCCGTTCTGACGGGAAGAGGGGACCTGCCCTACGAGACGTAACGGGGACCGGAAAGGTTGCGGCATAGCCCCTTCGCCCCGTACGGCAGGCGGATGAGGGGCTGATGCTCGCTTAAGCCTTACAGCCCGATCTCGTGCGCCCAGGGCGGGTTGGCGCCAGCGCGCGACACGGTGACGGCGGCGGCTTTGGCGCCGAGCGTCAGGGCGTTGCGCACTGCCTGTTCGTCGAGGGTGGCGACTTGGCGCTTGGTCAGCAGGCCATCCCTCTTCAGCGACGCCAGCACGCCGGCATCGAAGGTATCGCCGGCGCCGACCGTGTCGACCACGGTGACCCGCTCGCTCGGCACCGTCACCTTGCGCTCGCTGGTATAGCCGGAGGCGCCTTCTGCGCCCTTGGTGATGACGACGAGTTTGGCGCCGTGGGCGAGCCAGTGGGCGGCGAGCGCGTCATGGTCGCCGGAAAGACCGAACCAGTCGAGATCTTCGTCGGAGAATTTGATGATGTCGGATTTGGCCGCCATGCGCTTGATACGGGCCATATGCGCCTGTTTGTCCTTGATGAAGCCGGGGCGGATATTCGGGTCGAGCGATATGACACGGTGAGCGGCTTCCCGGTCGAGCAGCGCTTCGTAGGTTTCGCCGCACGGGCTCGGGATTAGGCTGATCGCGCCGAAATGCAGGGCTTCGCAATCGTCGCCAAGGGCCGGCAGATCGGCCTCGGTGATCATCCGGCCGGCCGTGCCTTCGTCATAGAAGGCATAGGTCGCCTGGCCGTTGACCAGCTTGACGAAGGCGATCGTCGAGGGGCGCTGGGTGATGGCGCACGGGCTGTAATCGACATTGCTCGCCTTCAACGTCGTAAGCAGGATTTCGCCCATCATGTCATCGGCAATGCCGGTGAAAAAGGCGGTGGGAATGCCGAGGCGGCCGAGCGCGATGGCGGTATTGAAGATCGCGCCGCCGGCATAGGGCGCAAAGCCCTTTTCACCAAGGGTCGTGTCTCTCGGCAGCATGTCGATCAGGGCTTCGCCGCAGCACAAAATCATCGGATTCCTCCCAACAGAACGTCTATGTTCATCAATCGATTTGGCGAGCTTTTGTCAACTGGCTAGAGCGAAAGCTCACTAACGCCGCCGTTGCGTCCCGACCAAGCCAGCGGCGCATCCAGGAAGGCTTCGACCTCGGCAAGCGTCTTGTCGTCGAACAGCTTCTGCTCCTTGGCGACCGCCAGCACATTGCGCCAGGTGGCGATATGATGCAGCCGGACCTTGCCCTCGTCAAAACGCTGTTGACCGAAAATGCCGTAGAAGAACAGCGCGATGCCGTGGTCGACAACGCCGCCGGCGGCGCGAATGGCGTCGATGAATTTGAACATGCTGCCGCCGGCCGTCGTCAGGTCCTCGATGACAAGCACGCGCGAACCTTCCGGCATATTGCCTTCGATCTGGGCATTGCGGCCATGGCCTTTCGGCTGCTTGCGGACATAGATCATCGGCAGGCCGAGGCGATCGGCAAGCAGGGCGGCGAAGGGAATGCCGGCGGTCTCGCCGCCGGCGATGCAATCGAACTGCTCGAAACCGGCATCGCGCAGCAAGGTGCTGGCGGCAAAATCCATCACCGTCGAACGGATGCGCGGAAAGGAGAGCAGCTTGCGGCAATCGATATAGACCGGGCTCGCCATGCCGGAGGCTAGCTTATAGGGCTGGGCAGCGTTGAAATGCACCGCCTTGATCTCCCAGAGCATCTTGGCCACCAGTTCGGCCATCACGGCGCGGTCGGGAAATGTCGTCTGGATCATGCGGCTCTCCTTCAGCTTTGCGTCTCCGGCAATAGCAGCAAGAGCCCCTCGTTTCCAGATAGAAGACCGGCCAATCACCGCAACAAGCGGCCGATATCGGGTCCCTGCATCTTCTTGAACAGGGCAATGGCCGCATCGCCCTCCTCCGCGTCCAGCGAAACGGCATAACGCACCGCGGCCGCAAGCAGCTGCATCGTCAGCCGGGCGATCGCCAGAAGCTCGCTGCGATCGCGCTCCGGCCACAGGCGGATGAGTACGGCGAGAAATGCCTGGGCATGAAATTCCATGTCCTCGGCATCGATCTGCTGCAGCAGCTTGTCGGTATGGGTCGCATGCCAGATGTCGCGCATCACGGGCTCGCGGCGGAAGAAGGCATAATATTCGTCGGCAATATTGGCGAGCGCGGCTGTGAGCGCCGCAGCGTCGGTCACCTTCGCCAGCTCCACTTCCACGCAGCGCCTGCCCTCGTCGTTGAAGCGCTCGGCCAATGTGCGGATGATCGAGCTCTTGTCGGGGAAATATTGGTAGAGCGCGCCGAAGGAAAGACCGGCCTTTTCGACGATCTCACTCATCTTCAGGCCGTCGCTGCCATGGCTTTCGATCAGCTCGGCGGCAACAGTAAGGATTTTTTCAAAGCGCTCGCGGCCACGTTGCTGGCTGGGGATCCGGCGCGGCTGGCCGCTATGCTGCTGGCGCCTGCGCGTTGCGACCGGCTGTTCCGACATGCGTTTCTCCTACGGCGGTTGACAAACAAAATAAGAGAGTTTATCTCATTTTGCAAATAAGAGAGTTTCTCTTGTTTACCCCGTCGGAAGGAGCTTCGACATGCAGATCGTCCTCATCCTCTCGCTGGTGGCCGCCGCCATCGGTAGCGGCCTCGTCGCCGGCATCTTCTTCGCCTTCTCGACCTTCATCATGACCGCCTTCTCGCGCATCCCGGCCGAACAGGGCATTGCCGCGATGAACTCGATCAACGTGACGATCGTCCGCTCGCCCTTCATGGCGCTTTTCGTGCCGACAGCAATCCTCTGCCTCGTCATCGCAGTGCTGGCACTGATGAACTGGCGCGGCGGCGCATCCGCGCTGATGCTGGCGGGTGCTGCCCTCTATGTCTTCGCTTCCTTCCTCTCGACCATCATCTTCAACGTGCCGATGAACGATGCGCTTGATAAGGTCAGCGGCGGCGGTCCGGAAGCGGCGGCGCTCTGGAGCACCTATATCCGGGAATGGACATGGTGGAACCACGTGCGGACGGTGGCCTCGCTGCTTGCCGCGGTCGCCTTCGTGCGGGCGCTGATGCTGGTGTGAGAAGCATTCAAGAGAGCCTCATCCTGAGGGGCTTCGAGGGACGGGGCGGGCATGCCGCCTTCTGATGTTTGCGAGGAGCACCGTTGTAGTGCGTCCTTCAACTACCCTCATTCCTGTGCCTGTCACAGGAATGAGGGTGGGGATATGACGGCGCCCAGCAACGACCTGCGTGATGCCCGAGTATGACGAAGGAGAAGCCGACGAACTTTGTCAGCCGCCACCGCCTACGCCTGCTGGCAAAAAGCGATGCGGTTGCTGAAGGGGTCGATGACCATCATCTCAAGTCCCCACGGCGCCTCCTCCACGCCGGGGTTCATATAGCGGTAGTCCTTGCCGGCAAGTTCGGCGTGGTAGGCCCGCACATTGGCGACGCGGACGAAAGCCTTGGCGCCGGGGCTGGCGTCGCCGGAATGTTCGCTTAAGTGCAGCGCCATGCCGTCGCGCGAGACCTGGCAATAGAGCGGGGAGTTTTCGCCGAAGCGATGCTCCCAATCGAGATTGAAGCCGAGAAAGCCGCAATAAAACTCCATGGCCTTTTCCACGGAGAAGATGCGGAAGATCGGCATCGGCGGCTCGATACGAACAGCGGAGCCGGAAGCGCCCGCCGCATCGATCTTGGCCGAGAGGATATTCCATTGTTCGAGCCCGAACTGTCGGGCGACGATTTCGAGCGTTTCGCTGTGGCTGAGTGATATGTCGCGGTCGGCAAGGGCCTGCCGCAATGTCTTTGCCATGAGCTTGGCATCGCGAAAATCGCGCATAGTGGATCCTTCCGTCGGCGGCAAACAGGACGATCAGTGCCCGCGTCTGCTGACCCGTTCGCCATCGATCGCCAAACGGCAAGGGATGTGAAGGATGTTCTCTGGATGCATTCACCATAACGCCAAAGTGTCAAACATCGGGCGTCGCGGGGCGGCTGGCCGCATCCGGCCGAGGGCGATAGTATGAGAGGATCGATCGCCGATCAAGACGCGGTGCGCGACACCTCGACCGGCACCGCCTGCAGGTGGCCGGCAAGCTCGACGCGGTTGCGGCCGCCACGCTTGGCGGCGTAGAGCGCCTTGTCGGCGGCGCTCAGCATGGCGTCGAAATCCAGGCTCTTGGCACGCCCGGGCGCGACGCCGACGCTGACGGTGCATGTCAGCACCCCGTCATCGATATCAATCTCGCGCGCCTCGAAAGCCCTGCGGATGCGCTCGGCCGCCAGTTCCGCCCGACCCGGCATGGTCTCTTTCAGCACCAGCGCGAACTCCTCACCGCCCAAGCGTGCGGCGATGTCACCGGCGCGGCAATGGCTAGCGAGCTCGGCGGCAAAGTCCTTGATCACGCGGTCGCCGATCGCATGGCCATAACGGTCGTTGACGGATTTGAAGTGGTCGATATCGAAGACGATGACGGCGGTGGTCGAGCCCATCGGGCGCGTGCCGTATTGATCGAACAGGGCGCGGCGGTTGAGCAGACCGGTCAGCGGATCGGTGATCGCCTCCAGACGATGGCGGGCGGCAAGCCGCCACTGATGCAGCGCCAGCGACAGCGCGCCGATCCCGGTCATGCCGGCGATGCAGACGGCCAGACTCAGATCTTCGGCCCAGTTGTTCGGCGCCTTGCCCAGCACCAGCTTGCCATCGGAGATCAGCACGGCGGCGCAAAGGACGAAGGAGATCGCCGTCAGCGTGTAGAGCACGGTGATGCCGAGGATCGGGGCCGGCGCCTCGGCACGGGCCAGCCAATATTGCCGGGCGGTGGCAAAGAGCAGCAGGGCAATGGCAAGATTGTCGGCGATGAAGGCCAGGCCGTCATAACCCGACAGCATCGGCGCGACGGAGAAGACTATCGCAGCGAGCGCTCGGATCGAGATGGCCGGAACGGACAGCCGGCCGGTGAGAAACTGTCTGCCGGCGCCCCAGATCGTCGCAAAACCGGCATGGAACAGCACGAAATTGGCCACACCCAGCCATATCTCCGGCCTGTTCACATAGGCGCCGTAGACAAAAATGCCGCCGATGACGAGGACCAGACCGATGGTGGCGGTGAGCAGCACCGTTTCCGCCCGGCGCGCGAGCCAGCTGCCCATCAAGGTCACGGCCAGACATGCCGTGGAGACGCCAAGCGCCAACAAAAGGGAGTTATAGTCAAGCATCATGCTTTTTCAGTCTCCGCGACTGCAACCACCGGATAATGTTTGACAACCTATGGGATCAGCGGTGAGGAATGTCTTATGCATTCCATTAAAAAATGATGCACTGCACACGGAAATGTTAGCGGGGTAACTTGGGACTTTAAAAGGATCAGGCTGCGTCGCGCTTAGCTCTCCAGAGCATGATGCCGAAAAGTGTGAGCGGTTTTCGGACAACATCATGCTCTAACTATCTAATTTAGAACAGGATTCAGATTTTAGGCCGACCCGGTCTAAAATCATCCTGTTCTGGCGAGACAGGCCGCCTGCTGTTTGCGGTCTTCGATAAAGGCGCGAGCAAGGTTTGCTGCAACCGCAACGCATATGACGGCGCAGGCAATCGCGCACACCAGCCTTGCCCGCTCGCGCCAATTCAAGGCGTTGACGACAAATCCTGCTCCGTAGAGGAGAAGCGCGGGGATGGCGAAGATCACAACATTGGCCAAGCCGTCGCAGTCCAGCGCGTCGATACCCAGCGTCGCCTGGTATTCATTGGGCGGCATCAGGGCAGCAAGCAGCGCCAACGGCAAACCCAGCACCAGTATGGTCCAGCCCAGTACTCGACCAAGGCGGCCTTTCGGTGCTGCGGAGTAACGACCCTTATCGCTCATGATTGCCCGGATGGCTCTACGATATCAGGTGCCAGCTTCATCAAAACGGTGCCCCTGTTCATTGATGCGCTCCTCCGCTTCCGTCGCCGTGCCATGTTGGCCAATCGCCGCCCTCCGTGCGTTCGAATTGAACACCGCTCGGTGCGCCGTTCTCCGACGTTGCCGGCCGAGACCTCCGCCGCGCCCGCTCCTGCGAGAGATAGGAGAGGAAAATGACACTGGCGATCAACATCGAGCCGCAAATGACACCGGCCCCGATCAACATGATCGTCCAGATATCCGGCCAGGAATTGCTGATCTGCATCGGCTACCTCTTCCCCAGAGTGTGCGGGCGGCGCCGTCGGGCGCCTACCCCACCACCTGCCAATGCAGCGGAAACATCGGATCGAACACCGTCACCGGGCCGGCGCCGGTTTCGATCCTGGCGGGGAAGACGACCGGCTCGGCCTGCTTGGACAAGGTGATGCGTTCCTCGTTCGGCTGAAGGCCGTACCAGGCCGGTCCGTTCAGCGAGGCGAAGGCTTCGAGATTTTCCAGCGCGCCCTCCTGTTCGAAGACATGGGCAAGGCAGCTCATCGTATTGATCGAGGTGTAGATGCCGGCGCAGCCGCAGGCGCATTCCTTCAGCGGATCGACATGCGGGGCGGAATCGGTGCCGAGGAAGAAGCGCGGATCACCGCTGACGGCGGCGGCGCGCAGCGCCAGCCGGTGGTTCTCGCGCTTGGCGACCGGCAGGCAGTAATAATGCGGGCGGATGCCGCCGACCAGGATCGCGTTGCGGTTGATGATCAGATGGTGGGTGGTGATCGAGCCGGCGAGATTTGATTTGGCAGCCTTGATGTAGTCGATGCCGTCCGAGGTCGTTACATGTTCCATCGTCACCTTCAACTCGGGCAGGCGTTTGCGCAGCGGATCGAGCACGGTGTCGATGAAGACGGCTTCGCGGTCGAAGATATCGACATCGGGCGTCGTCACCTCGCCATGGACGCAGAGGGGCAGGCCGATCGCAGCCATGCGCTCCAGCACCGGCATCGCCTTTTCCATGTCGCGCACGCCGCCATGCGAATTGGTGGTGGCGCCGGCCGGATATAGCTTGACCGCGGTGATCAGGCCGCTTTTGGCGCCCGCCTCGACATCGTCGGGGCTGGTATGTTCGGTGAGATAAAGCGTCATCAGCGGCTGGAAGCGATGGCCGGCCGGCAGCGCCCTGAGGACGCGCTCACGATAGGCCGTCGCATCTGCTGTGGTGACGACGGGCGGCACGAGGTTGGGCATGATGATGGCGCGGGCGAAGGTGCGGCTCGTATCGGCGATCACGCCTTCCAGCATGGCGCCGTCGCGCAGATGCAGGTGCCAGTCGTCAGGGCGGCGGATGGTGATCGATTGCATGGCAGGCCTCCGAAGCGATGCGTCTGCGGCTTCGATACCACTATCCCTTATGAGAAAACAATCACCGTGGGATCACGCCAGCGCGATCTCCAGCGTCACATCGGCCGGGCGGCGGTTTTCGAGGATCAGCCGGCCGTTCGGCAGGTCGTTGCCGTAGACCTTGGCGCTCGCCTCTTCCTCGGTCAGCTTATAACCGCGCCAGCGATCCCAAAGGCGCTCTTCCAGCACCTCGATCGGCGGGGCGAGCATGATCGTGTAGTCGAAGATGCCGTCGAGTTCGGCCCATTTGCCCTGGGTGAAGAGCAGATAATTGCCCTCGACAATGATGAAACGGTCCTTCGGATCGATCGGCCGGGCCGAGGCAATCGCAAGCTCGCGCGAGCGGTCGAAAACGGGGACGAGAACCTCTTGATCGGCCGGTCTGACGGCACGGACGATATCGAGGAAGCCGCGGACATCGAAGGTTTCAGGGATGCCCTTGCGCGCCAAAAGGCCACGTTCGATCAGGATGGCGTTATCCATGTGGAAGCCGTCCATCGGCAGAACAGCGGCGCTTTCGCCCCTGGCTTTCAACGCCACCGCCAGATTGTCGGCCATGGTCGACTTGCCCGAACCCGGCGGCCCGGCGACGCCGACCAGGAAACGTTTGGCATCGCCGGCGCGGCCGATAAGCTCGCCGGCGATGTCATCGATGCGTACGCTCATGCAGCGACAGGCTCCGTCGGCACCGCCTTGGCGCCGGTCATGAAGGCGACGGCATCGGACATGGTGTATTCCTTCGGATCGATCACCGTCAGGCGCCGGCCGAGACGGTGGATATGGATCCGGTCGGCGACCTCGAAGACATGCGGCATGTTGTGCGAGATCAGCACGATCGGCAGGCCGCGGGCTCTGACGTCGAGGATCAGTTCCAGCACGCGGCGGCTTTCCTTGACGCCTAGGGCGGCCGTCGGTTCGTCCATGATGATGACCTTCGAGCCGAAGGCGGCGGCGCGGGCAACCGCGACACCCTGGCGCTGACCGCCGGACAGCGTTTCCACCGCCTGGTTGATGTTCTGGATGGTCATCAGGCCGAGTTCGGAGAGCTTGTTGCGCGCCAGCTTTTCCATGGCCGGCCGGTCGAGCATGCGAAACAGCGAGCCGAGCGGCCCTTTTTTGCGGATCTCGCGGCCGAGGAACATATTGTCGGCGATCGACAGCGCCGGCGACAGAGCGAGGTTCTGGTAGACGGTCTCGATGCCGGCCTCGCGCGCTTCCATCGGCGAGCGGAATTGCACCTGCTTGCCTTCCAGGGTGATTACGCCCTCGTCCGGGGTGACGGCGCCCGAAATCGCCTTGATCAGCGAGGATTTGCCGGCGCCGTTATCGCCGATGACGGCAAGGATTTCACCCGGATAGAGGTCGAAATCGGCATTGTCGAGCGCGGTCACGCGGCCATAACGCTTGACCAGACCGCGGGCGGTGAGAAGGGGTTCGCGAGCCATGATTACACCGAAACCTTTCTGATCCACTGGTCGATGGCGACGGCGGCGATGATCAGCACGCCAGTCAAAAGCACTTTCCATTGCGGGTCGGCGCCGAGCATGTTGAGGCCCATGGACACGACACCGACGATCATGGCGCCGAAGAGCGTGCCGAGAATGGAGCCGCGGCCGCCGAACAGCGAGATGCCGCCGATCACAGTCGCGGTGATCGCCTGGAGGTTATAATCGGTGACCGCCGAGGACGGCGAGATCGAGCCGTTGCGGCCGATCGAAACCCAGGCGGCGAAGGCGGCGATAACGCCCGAAATCGTGTAGACCGTGAGCAGCACCTTCTTGGTCTGGATGCCGGAGAGCTTGGCCGCCTCCGGATCGTCGCCGACGGCATAGACATGCCGGCCCCAGGCGGTGTGATTGAGCACGTACCAGAGCACGAGGACGAGCAGCACCATGGCGATGACGCCCAGCGTCAGCACGGCGCTGCCGAGCCTGAAGCTTGCAGCGAAAAGATGCAGCAGCGGCGCCTGTTCATCGACGTCGGTGTCGCGGATCGTCTCATTGGCCGAATAGATGAAATTCGTCGCCATGACGATATTCCAGGTGCCGAGCGTGACGATGAAGGGCGGCAGCTTCATGAAGGCGACGAGAAAGCCGTTCAGCAATCCGCAGAGGCCGCCGACGAGGAGGCCGCCTACGACCGCGATCGGTGTCGGTATGCCGTAAGTGATGGCGACATTGCCCATGATCACCGCCGAGATCACCATGATGACGCCGATCGAAAGATCGATGCCGGCGGTCAGGATGACCAGCGTCTGGGCGGCGCCGAGAATGCCGACGATGGCGATCTGCTGCAGGATCAGCGTCAGAGTGTAGGACGAAAAGAACCGTCCGCCGATCGTGGCCCCGAAAATGATGATTGCCAGCACCAGCACGATCAGCGGCACGGCGGCCGGCGTCGAGTGCAGAAAATGCTGGGCACGCTTGATCAGCGAGACATCTTGGTGCTCGAAGGAGGCGACGCTCTTGTCGCTGCCGTCGAGGACGCGTTCGAATTCCTGTGTTCCGGTCATGGTTCCTCCTCCGCATCCGCGCACCGAACTCGCGCGGGGGCCGTCACCGATATCCTTCCGGTCTTTGCTGAGCCGGTTCGTGAGGCGACGGCACATCGTCCGTCGAAAACGGCCGGGGATCAAGCCCCGGCCGTCTGCTTTCAATAAAGCGGGCTCAGCCCCAGCACTTGTCGGTGCCTTCCTTGGTGTCGATAGACTTGACGCCGGAAACCGGCTTGTCGGTGACGAGCGAGACGCCGGTGTCGAAGAACGACTTACCTTCGGTCGGCTTCGGCTTTTCACCGGAGTCGGCGAACTTCTTGATCGCCTCGATGCCGAGCGACGCCATCAGCAGCGGATATTGCTGCGAGGTGGCGCCGATGACGCCTTCCTTGACCGACTTCACGCCGGGGCAACCGCCGTCGACCGAGACGATCAGCACGTTCTTTTCCATGCCGACGGCCTTCAGCGCCTGGTAGGCGCCGACAGCGGCTGGCTCGTTGATCGTGTGGATGACGTTGATGCCAGGATCCTTCTGGAGAAGGTTTTCCATGGCCTTTCGGCCGCCTTCTTCATTGCCGTTGGTCACGTCATGGCCGACGATGCGCTTGTCGTCTTCGTCGCCGATCTTGTCCGGGTTCTTCGGGTCGATGCCGAAGCCCATCATGAAGCCCTGGTCGCGCAGAACGTCGACCGTCGGCTGCGACGGGGTCAGGTCGAGGAAGCCGACCTTGGCATCCTTGGCCTTGTCGCCCATGGTTTCCTTGGCCCACTGGCCGATCAGCTTGCCGGCGAGCAGGTTGTCGGTGGCGAAGGTGGCGTCAGCGGCATCGGCCGGTTCCAGCGGCGTGTCGAGGGCGATGACCAGCAGGCCGGCGTCGCGGGCCTTCTTGACCGCAGGCACGATGCCCTTGGTGTCCGAAGCCGTCAGCAGGATGCCCTTTGCGCCGTCGGCAATGCAGCTTTCGATCGCTGCAACCTGGCTTTCGCTGTCACCGTCGATCTTGCCGGCATAGGACTTCAGCGAAACGCCGAGTTCCTTGGCCTTGGCCGTCGCACCTTCCTTCATCTTGACGAAGAAGGGGTTGGTGTCGGTCTTGGTGATCAGGCAGGCGGAAACGTCAGCCGCCATCGCCGGAGCGGAAAAAGCAACACCGAGCGCCAGCGCGCCGAAAGCGAGAACAGATTTCTTCATGGAACTCCTCCCAGAGTTTGCCGGCACCGCCCGTGCGGGGCCGGAATTTAAGATATGACACTTTGCCGTGGATTGTTAAGCGCCCAAAGCCGTCCCGTGTCCTTGACGAGGGCAATTAAGAGCGAAAAGAAATCGCCTTGTCAATAAATAAATCCAATTGAATTATTAATTCGATGTGGCATGCTCCGTTCAAATCGGGGCGTGCAGCGCCGCGCGTGTTTACAGACGCGCAAAAGGACACTGCACCATTTTGAACTGCCGCATGATTGCGTAAATCGATTCCGATCCAAGCAATCCTGCAGGGGGCCAACGCTCGGGAGGAGCGGCCATGTCGTCCTTGGATGGACCGGAACACACATCGGTCCCGCCGCCAATTCTCAATCCGGCCGGCGGTGCGAACCAAGTCAGGGTCCGGGCCTATAACGAACGGCTCGTGCTGTCGCTGGTGCGTCTCTACGGCGCGCTGTCGAAGGCCGATATCGCGCGCCGCAGCGGGCTGTCGGCGCAGACGGTCTCGGTGATCATGCGGGTTCTGGAAAAGGAAGGGCTGCTGTCGCGGGGGGCGCCGGTGCGCGGCCGGGTCGGCCAACCGTCGATCCCGATGCATCTCAATCCCGACGCCGTCTATTCTTTCGGGCTGAAGATGGGCCGGCGCAGCGCCGATCTGGTGCTGATGGATTTTGTCGGCCGTATCCGCATGCAGCTGCATAAGACCTATGCCTATCCGCTGCCGGAGGAAATCCTCGATTTCGTCACCTCGGGCATAGAGGAGCTCGAAGGCCGGCTGGATGACAAGCAGCGCGGCCGCATCGCCGGCCTCGGCATCGCAGCACCTTTCGAGCTCTGGAACTGGGCCGAAGAGGTGGGCGCGCCGGCGGGCGCCATGGAGGTCTGGCGCGACGTCGACCTGCAGGCCGATATCGCCGGACGTGTTTCCCATCCGGTTTTCATGCAGAACGATGCGACCAGCGCCTGCGGGGCCGAGCTGGTGTTCGGCGTCGGGCCATCCTATCCGGATTTCGTCTATTTCTTCATCGGCTCCTTCATCGGCGGCGGCATCGTGCTGAATTCGGCGATCTTTTCCGGCCGTACAGGCACGGCAGGTGCAATCGGGCCGCTGCCGGTGCGCGGCAAGAACGGCGAGACCAAGCAGCTTCTCGAAATCGCCTCGATTTTCGTGCTCGAAAACATGCTGCGCGAGCGCGGCATCGATCCCGAGCCGCTGTGGTATTCGGCCGACGACTGGGTGGATTTCGGCGAACCGATGGAGGCCTGGATCCAGGACAGCGCCAAGGCGCTGGCGCAGGCGATCGTCGCTGCCGCCTCGATCGTCGATTTCAGCGCCGCCGTTATCGACGGCGGTTTTCCCCATTGGGTGCGCAGCCGCATGGTGCAGGCAACCATCGACGAAGCCGCCAAACTCGACCTGCAGGGCGTCGTCATGCCCGAAATCATCGAGGGCGCGGTCGGCGCGCAGGCACGCGCCATCGGCGGCGCCAGCCTGCCGATCTTTGCGCGTTACCTCACCGACCAGAACGTTCTCTTCAAGGAGGTAGACCATGCTGAAAGGACTTGACCCGCTGTTGAGCCCGGAGTTGCTTTTCACACTTCGGGCCATGGGCCATGGCGACGAGATCGCCATCGTCGACGGCAATTATCCGGGCGTCGAACATGCCCGCCGGCTGATCCGACTCGATGGCCACCGCCTGATCCCGGTCCTCAACGCCGTGCTCAGCGTGCTGCCGATCGACGATTTCGTGCCCGAGGCGATCTTCCGCTCGACCGTCAAGGCCGAGCGCGACAAGCTCGATCCGGTGCATGAGGAGATGATCGACTGCTGCGCCCACCACGAGCCGCACCGGCAGGTGGTGCCGCTGATCGGCGCGGATTTCTACAGCAGGGTGAAGGCCGCCCATGCGCTGATCCAGACCAGCGAGCCGAGGCTCTATGCCAATATCATTCTGCGCAAGGGGGTGATCTATCCGAAAGAAGCGGGCGCCCAGGCAGCCGAGGTGGATCCGTTCGTTTACTAGGCCGACTAAGGCCAGCGCCGCTCGTTAATCGTTGCAGCCACAAGCAATCGCTTCGGGATCACGCACGAGATCCGATCATTAATGATGTACATCATCAATGAGTCGAGCTATGATGACATACGACATCATAGCTCGGGCATGGCGGTCGAAAGGGCTGTAAAGTGCGGATTACCAAGGAAAAGAAGCAGGAAAACTACGAACGGATTGTCGCCACCGCCTCAGAGCTGTTTCGCGAGCGCGGGTTCGATGGCGTGGGGGTGGCGGAGTTGATGGAGCGCGCGGGGCTCACCCATGGCGGCTTCTACAATCACTTCCGCTCCAAGGAGGAGTTGATCGCGGAGGCAACCGAGAATGGTTTGAGCGAGACCCTGAAGCGCTATGCCGGTCATGACGTTCTCGCCGTCATGGAGCTTTATCTCGCGCGCGAACACCGGGATGGCCGCGGCCAGGGGTGCGCGGCCGCGGCGCTGAGTTGTGATGCAGCTCGGCAACCTGAGGAAACGAAGGCCGTCTTTGCTGCAGGAATAGATAATCTCGTGCGTGCACTTGAGCAGGGCATTGCACGCAATCACCCTTCCGGCACCAGCGGGCGGGCGCAAGCCATCACCATCCTCGCTCAGGCCGTTGGCGCAATCGTGCTTTCGAGGGCCTGCCCGGACGATTCCCCGCTGGCGGACGAACTGCTCGACGCCTGCCGAGCGGATTGCCGCGACGCCATCGAAAATCGGACGCGGGTACAAGAGGGCCGCGTATGAGCGGCCCCTATGCCCGTCAGGCGCCAACCGGCGCGACCATGGTGAGATAGTCCGTATAACCCGCCGCGCCGCCGCTTAGAGCGTCGCCATACCGAGATTGGCCAGTGGTGCACCGGCTTCGAGGCGTTCGACAAGATCCGGGTCGGTGATGAATGGCCTGCCGAAAGCGAACAAATCCGCCAGCCCCTGCTCCAGTCTGGTCGTCGCGAGTTCCAGATCGTAGCCGTTAGGCGAGGTAGCACGTCGGCCGGATCGGACTCCGTTATGAAGTTCATTCTATTGATAATTTCCGGCATCACGCTGCAACCGTGATGACCACCTTTCCCTTCGCACGCCCGGTCTCGACATAAGCCAGGGCATCCCCGGTCTTCTCGAACGGGAACACCTTGTCGACGACCGGTCGGATCACGCCCTGTTCGATCAGGCGCGCGATCTCAGCCAACTGCCGCCCCTCAGCGCGCATGAACAGGAATGCATAACCGATGCCGAGACGCTTGGCCTTTTTCCGAACGCCTCGGCTCAGCAGGCGCAGCACCAGTTTCAGGAACAGGTTGAGGCCGAGCTCCCGGGCGAAAGCCGGATCGGGCGGACCCGAGATGGAAATGAGCTGACCACCCGGCTTCAGCACAGCCAGCGATTTTTCCAGCGTCTTCGGATCCTGACTGTTCAGCACGAGATCGTAGCCCGACAAAACCTTTTCGAAATCCTGCGTCTTGTAGTCGATGACCACATCCGCCCCAAGACTTCTGGCCAGCTCGGCGTTGCGAGCACTGGTCGTCGTCGCCACCGTCGCGCCGAGGTGCTTGGCGAGCTGAATGGCAAACGTCCCGACACCGCCGGAGCCGGCCTGGATGAAAACCTTCTGGCCGGGCTTGACCTTGCCCACTTCGACCAGCGCCTGCCACGCGGTCAGACCCACCAGCGGAAGGGATGCCGCCTCGGTCATGCTGAGGTTTTTCGGCTTCAGCGCCACATCGGCCTCATCGACGGCGATGAATTCGGCGAACGTACCGACCCGATGATCGCGCGGCCGGGCATAGACCTCGTCACCAACCTTGAACCGCCTGACCTTGGGGCCGGCTTTGACAACCGTTCCGGCAACGTCATGTCCCAGAATAAAGGGCGGGCGATAGGGAAGAACAAGCTTGAACTCTCCGTCACGGAGCTTGGAGTCCAGGAGGTTCACGGCCGTGGCCTGAATCCGCACCAGGACATCACTGTCTTGCAGTTCCGGTTCGGGCAGGTTGGCCAGGCGCAAAGCGCCTTTCTTCTTGTACTTATCAACGACGAATGCCTTCACAGGGCTTTCTCCAATTCGAAGTTTTTGTGGGGTCAGGCGCCAAGGAACGACAATGCCTTCGGCACGAAATCGGCGTGGTTCTGAAAAATCCCGCCATGTCCGGCGTCGTAGATAACCAGCCGCGCGCCCGGGCTGCGTCGGGCCATACCCGGAGATAATGCCTCGGCGTAGCACGTAGCAGGCCCAAGGCATCTGACAGAAGTGTTCATCATTTACTCCATCATCCCGCGCGAACCGGCAAGCCTAGGATCGCGGGTTTCGGTCGGAGTTTTGAGCACGCTCGGCGCAGGCGCAGGGTTTTCATCGTGCCGCTGCCTTTGCCTCAATCATCGCCCCTGCCCCTACCTTCCGTATCAACCGCAGTTGCGCAGCACGCGGCAGCCAACCAGTCATCCCAACTTTTAATGATAACCGTCATCATAATTATTAATGTTATTCGTCATCATAGTTGTCAAGCGAAATTTTTGGGGCCGAAAGCAATCGCCTGCTCGTTCTGCCGGGACGGCGAATGCAAAGGTGGAGTGTCGCGAGACAAAGCTTCACCAGCCGCATTGCCAATTTCCTCGCCATTCGTTCGATCGATGCTATTGTGCGGCCGGTGCGCTGGGCTCACCGCGCGGGCAAAGCGGCTAAGCCGGGCGCTGCGCATTCGGGACTGGGCCGATGATGCGATGGGGACACGATCTCATATGGCACCTGGGATGAGCACGACCCCTCGCCGCAACACCACCGGTTTGCGCCTGTTTCTGGATCTCGAGCAGCAGCGCGACTGGATAGACGGCGAGGCGGAGTTGGTCGACGCCGAAGAGCGCTCGGAGTCACTGGAACAGCGCTTCAAGTACGTCGCCCGCTTCCAAAAGCTGCTTCGTCGCCCGCAGGCGCAGGACCTTCTGGAAATTCTGAGGCTCTATGGGCAAAGCTGCCTCCCCATCCCGCGCAGGACCGAGCGCCACTATTGGTCGGTCTCATGTCTGCCCTCGACGTCCGACAAGCCGCTCATCCGCATCAATGCGAGCTGGATGGAGCTTTTCACGCTCTACGCCGACGGCGAGGACCTGCGGGCGCGATGCCTGGTGCATCTTTCGCATTTCGCCACGGACCAATCCCCCCCGCAGGGCGGTGTCGACGAGGCTTTTCTCGAGCAGTGCGTCACGACGCCCGAAGACGTCAGTTATTTTTATCCGCGCGGCGACGACATTTTCGGCATCAATGTGCGGGGCGCCGCCTCGATCCGCAAATTCCTCGCGGAGCGCCGCATCCTGCGGGCCATTCGGACCTTCAATGTGACGCACATGAACCGCGGCCGAAACGCCTATCAGGCGAGCCACTGCTACAGCCTGGCGGATGAGATGCTGGCAGATTGATCCATCCCGGGATGCGCCCTGCCCTGGCGAGATTTCCAGCAGCCGGTCCGCGACCGACCAGATGAGGATTTTCGCAGAAAAGTCATGGGCGGCCGTTGCGTTTCAATTCTTGATCAGTCATTCTAGAACAAATGATAAAGAATCGAGGCAATCATGGGCAGATCGCGGGAATTCGATGAGGCGGCAGTGCTGACGGGGGCGATGCACATCTTTCGCAAGCAAGGCTATCAAGCTGCATCGATCCGAGATCTCGAGGAGGCGACCGGCCTCAAAGGCGGAAGCATCTATCACGCCTTCGGCGACAAGGCCGGCCTCTTCGATGCGGCATTCGGACATTACAACCGGACGGTGCTGGAAGGACGGATCGAGCGGTTTGCGCCGCCGGGAAGCGGGCTTCGAGGCTTGCGCGAACTGTTCCTGTCGCTCCTGCATGAGCCCGACGATGCCTCGCTTGGCTGCCTGATCACCAACATGGCGGTGGAGTTCGGAGGTGGCGTCAATCCGCATCCCCGTGTCGAGGCCGCGCTCGGCCTGCTTCGCACGACATTCCGCTTAAGGCTCGGCGAGCCGCCGACCTTCGCTCGAGACGCGGATGGAGCCAAGGCCGACAGGACAGCCATACGCCTTCTTGCCTTCTATCAAGGCCATCTCGTGCTCATTCGCGGTGGCGAAGGCAAGGCCGCCTTGCGGCTGGCGATTGAAGACGAATTCAATCAACTGGAGACACTGTTATGACGCCTGAGGCATTATGGAATCGATACGCGGCCATCTGGTCGCTGAATGCTGACGCGCGCGAGCCGGAATTGTCGGCTTGCCTTGCAGACGATGTGACGTATTGCGATCCGAATGGAGCGATCGCGGGGCGAGCCGGTCTCTCGGCTTACATGGCCGACTTCAAGGAGAGCGTACCGGCGGGCCGGTTCAAAATATTGAGTGTTCTCCATCACAATGAACGGTCGCTGGCACACTGGGAACTGTGCCACGAAGACGAGACTGTCCTGCAAACCGGCACGAGCTTCGCGGTAATGTCCGAAGGCCGGTTCGGCGCAATTACCGGCTTCTTCAATCCGCCGCCGGAGCAGCGGCCATGAATAGCGCAGCGACACGCGGGTTGGCGCTCGACTTTGCGAGCCAGATCGCCCCAGCCGGCTCCATCGATATCAAGCGTTTTTTCGGCGGATCTGCCCTGGTCCGAGACGGCCTGCAGTTCGGATTTGTCATGAAGGGCATTCTGTATCTCCGCGTCGACAACGCGATGCGCACGGAGTTCGAGACAGATGGGTCCGAACCGTTCCGCTACGGCGCTGCCGGCAGGGAGGTGACGGTTCGCCGCTACTACGCAGTCCCGGCACATGTGATCGACGATCCTGCGCTGCTGTGCAGCTACGCGGAGCGCGCATTGCACGCGGCCTCCGCGCCAGGCCATAGACGCTCCGAAATCCGGGCTCTAACCTCGTTTGGCTGATGCCGATGCCCGGCGCAACCACAGGACGCGGAGCGCGTCGGTCATCAGGATATCGGCGACGGTGAGTTGCCCGGCGGCCAGCCACTGGCGCTGCGCCAGCACGGCTTCCAAGCTCTGCAGCAGCCAGACGTCGAGCGGATTCCGTCAAAGCGAAGGCGCCGGGATGCGGATCGGTGAGGGTCAGGTGCCGCCTCGGTCAGGCGGAAGCCGCGACCGGTGATAGTTGGGCGTGGTCAGGCCTCGTCCGATTTGCGGGAAATCTATCCGATGTGCGAATCAAAATGTCCGCACCTGCGGCTAGGCAACCCAGCGTTAACCTTCGGCGTTCAGAAAAATCTTTGCGACATGTCGGCGGGTGCGCTTTCAATCAACCACGGCAAGCCGGCTGCTCAATTCCGCCCGAATGAGTTGGGCGGTCTTCGACCACCGCCTGGGACGATGCGGTTATGAACTGGCCATGATGGCTCTCCACCCAACAGGAGCCTATTCCCATGCCGCGCATCCAGGCGACTAGAACCCAGATTGAGACCCTGGCCTGGCTTTTGTTCTTCCTGCTGCTCTTCTGTCTGTCCTGGTGCTTCCATTGGCATGAGGGGCTGGATGAGTTCATCGAGCGGCATCACGACTATCCGCTGGACCACGCGCTCCTTGCCTTGAACATCTCCGGCTTTCTGGGGCTGTTTTATTCGGCGCTGCGGATCCGGGATCTTTCGAAGGAGGTCAATCGCAGGCTGCAGGCCGAAAAGAACGTGGACTGGATTGCCTGCCACGACACGCTGACCGAGCTGCCCAACCGCAGATTTCTGGATTCGATATGCGCTCAGGCGATGAGCGATCAAAGGGCACACGAAACCTATGCCGTGTTCAGCATCGATCTCGACGGCTTCAAGAAGGTCAATGACCTGCTGGGGCACGATCACGGCGATGCGGTGCTGAAGACGGTTGCGCAGCGGCTCTGCGCCCTCTTTCCCCACGATCATGTTTTCCGCCTTGGCGGAGACGAGTTCGTCGTTCTGGCGCGGCGCGTTGGAAATCCCGATCTTGCCGCCTTGGGGGACCGCATCGTCAGCGTGATCGGCAAACCGTTCACCTTCAACGGCGCCGCCGTTGACCTCGGCGCCAGTGTCGGCTTCGCCCTTTATCCGGAGGACGGTGACGACCTCGGTCAAGTCATCCGGCATTCGGACTGTGCCATGTATGTGGCGAAAAAGCAGGGGCGCAATCTGGTGAAGCCCTTCGCGCCTTCGATGCAGGACGAGTTGGCGAAACGGGTTCGAATAGAGGGGGATCTGCGCGCGGCGATCAGGAAGGCCGAGATCGTTCCCTATTATCAGCCGCTCGTCGACCTGAAGGCGAACAAAATTATCGGCTTCGAGGCGCTGGCGCGCTGGAAGACTGCATCAGGCGCGTTCATACCGCCGAGCGAATTCATTCCGGTGGCCGAGGAGGCCGGTCTGATCGTCGAGTTGACCGACCATCTGCTGCGCCGCGCCTGCACCGATGCGCTTTCCTGGCCAAACGAGCTTGTTCTGTCCTTCAACCTGTCTCCGATCCAACTGAGCGACCGGTTGCTCGGCTTACGGATTCTCAAAATATTGGGCGATGTCGGTTTCCCCCCGCACAGGGTCGAGCTTGAGGTGACGGAAAGCGCCATCATCCAGGACGCCGCCACGGCACGAATCGTCCTCGACGATCTGGTGAATGCGGGGATCAGGATTGCGCTCGACGACTTCGGAACGGGCTATTCCAGCCTCTCCCAGCTGTCCAACTATCGCTTCGACAAGATCAAGATCGACAGGAGTTTCGTCGCCTCGTTCGAGACCAATGACAAGCAGGACAAGGTGATCAAGGCCATTATCGCTCTCGGCACCGGGCTTGGCGTAACGATAACCGCCGAAGGCATCGAAGAGGAAAGCCAGCTCCAGAGGCTTCAGGATCTCGGTTGCGACATCGGCCAGGGGTATCTGCTTGGCAGACCGGCGCCGATCGAGGAGATCGCCCGCAGATCACGGTGGCACCAGGATTTTGCAACGCCGTTGATCGCATGATTCGCCCGGAAGCGGTGCGTTCGATCCGCCCGACGGAACATGCCGCTGAAGATCAGATCTCCCCCGCCGAAGGCCCCCAGACATCAGTGAGCGCGAAGCCGCCGGGATGCGGGTCGAAGGGGTCGAGCGCCACCTGGGTGAGGCCGAAGGTGAAGCCGCGGCCGGTGATGGTGGGGATGACCGCCGGTCGGCCTGCGACTTCGGTCACGGCCTGCAGGCCGACCTCGAACTCGGAGCCGATGATCGATTTCGAGGTGAAGACATCGCCGGCTTTCGCCTTGCCGCGGGCATGCAGCGCGGCGAGATTGGCGGAGTTGCCGGTGCCGCAGGGCGAGCGGTCGGCCCGGCCCGGCCACATGGTGGTGCAGGTGCGCACCGTGCCGTCGGCCTCGGTATCGCGGAACATCACATAGGCGACGCCTGAGATTGCCGGGATCTCCGGGTGGACGACCTTGATGTCGCGGTTGATCAGTTCTTTCAGGATCATGCCCGCCTGGACGAGGCCGGCGGCATTGGCCTTCTCGATCTTCAGATTGATCTGGCCGACATCGACCAGCGCATAGAAGATGCCGCCATAGCAGAGATCGGCCTTGATCCTTCCCCAATGCGGCGTGTCGATCTCGACATCGAGCTTATGCACGAAGGAGGGCACCATGGTGAGCTTCACCTTCTCGCAGCGCCCGTCGCGGCAGGTTGCCGTCGCCTTGACGAGGCCGGCCGCGGTTTCAAGCGTCACAATCGTCTCCGGCTCCTGCATCTCGACGATACCGGATTCGAGCAGGGCCGTCGTCACGCAGATCGAGTTCGAGCCGGAACTCGCATGCGCCTGGTCGGGCTGCAGGATGATGAAGGCGGCGTCGGCCTGCGGGTGGCGTGCCGGCAGCAGCAGATTGACCGAGCCGATCGGGGCGCCGCGCGGCTCCAGGCAGAGGAAGCGGCGAAGCTCGTCGCCCTTCGGATCGGTATTCAGCCAATGCAGCTGGGCGGCGATGGTGTCGCCGGGGATCTTCGGCACGCCGCCGATCGCAACGCGGCCGATCTCGCCTTCGGCATGGACATCCAGCAGCTGGATCGTGCGCTTCCATCTCATATCGAAACTCCGGTTCAGACGGGACGGGTGACGTCGTCGATGCGGTTGTAACTTTTTGTTTTAACGCAATTCCCGGCAAAACACTTTTCCTGGAATTGCTCTAAATCAGTATCGGTCTATGCGGAACGGGGTCATGTCGACCGGCGGCTTAGTGCCGCTCACCATATCGCCGATCAGCCGCGCTGTCGTTGCCGCGTAGGTCAGGCCGAGATGGCCATGGCCGGTCGCATAAAAAACCCCCGGCATCTTCGACGACGGCGAAATGATCGGGATCGTATCGGGCAGCGCCGGGCGATGGCCCATCCAGTCCGTCGCCTCCTCGACTTTGAGACCCGGCAGCGCCCGCTGGGCATGGCGCACGAGCACCCGCGGGCGGCGGAAATCGGGGGCGGCGTCAAGTCCGGCGAGTTCGACATTGCCGCCGACGCGGATGCCACCCGCCGTCGGCGTCACCATGAAGGCGCGCGCCGGCCAGATCATCGAATAGCGCATGGAGATGCCGGGTTTCATGATCTGCGTGTGATAGCCGCGCTCGGTTTCCAGCGGGATCGGCTCGCCGAGCTTGGCGGCAAGGAAACGGGTGTGGACGCCGGCGGCGAGCACCACCGAATCCGCCTCGATCCGGCTGCCGTCCTCTAGGAGAACGACGGCGGTGCCATCGCCCTTGCGCTCGATGTTCCTCACAGAGCCGGAGACGAAGGCGGCGCCTGCGGCTTTCGCGGCGTCGGCGAGTTTGACCACCAGCTGATAGGGATCGCGGATCGACTTGTTGTCGGGGAGCAGCACGGCCTTGGCAATCGAAGGCGAAAGGGCCGGCTCATAATATTGGATGGCGCCATTGCTCAAGACCTCGAATTCGAGGCCATAGCGCTGCATCATGGCGAGATGGCCGCGGTCGGCGGCAAATTCCGCCTCGGTCTCGTAGATCGCCAGGCACCCCTCCTCGGTCATCAGCTCGGACGCCCCGATCGCCTGGAGCATCTCCCTGAAATCGCCGAGCGCCCGCTGCGACAGGTTCATGCCGGCGTCCTCGATCGCTCGAAGCCGCGACGGGCGGCCGGCCGCAAGAAAGCGCAGGAACCAGGGCAGCATTTTTGCCGCATAGGAGGGCCGCAGCCAGACCGGGCCTTCGGGATCGAGCAGCCAGCCGGGCATTTTCTTCCAGGTCGAAGGGCCGGAGCCGGCGACAAAATCGAGCGCGATGCTCGCCATATTACCGTAAGACGTGCCGCGCCCCGGCTCACCCTTGTCGACCAGCGTCACTTGCAGGCCACGCCGCTGCAATTCGAAGGCGATCGAGGCGCCGATCACGCCCGCGCCGACGACAACCACCCGCTTTTTCGTCTCATCCGCCATGTTGTCAAACCACCCACACGGCAGACAAGATTGCCGTTCGTCAACCTGATATATCAGATCGGCGGCGATGCCTATGAGATTTTTACTGGCTTGCCGGCAGGCCGGCACCGACGCTGTCGCCGACCGAACCGACAGTATTGTCCATCGACTGGCCGAGACGCTTCAGCTGGGCATCGTAGTTGCGCCGGGTGCGCGGATCGAAGATCGCGATCGGCGTACTGACGGCGACGCTGACCGCACTTCCGGCGGTCTGGGCAGCCCCCATCGCCACCGCGCCGACGGCTTCGCCGAGGCCAACATTGGAATCGGTGATCGTCTGGCCGGCAATCAGCCGATCGCCGATCAGCTTCACCACTTCGGGGCTTTCGGCGAATTTGCCGTGGTTCAACCGGTCGCCGCCCTTGAGCTTGGTGAGATCGAGCACAGTGATGCCGGCCGCCTCGAGCTTGCTGCGATAGGGTTCGACGGAAGGATCGATCTGGCCGAGGCGATCGACATTGCCGGAGATGCGCCGCGACAAAGCCAGAGCCCGATCATCCCTGGAGACGAAGATGGTGAAATGCGGCTTGTCCTTGCCGAGGCTCATGAACTGGCGGCCGAAGACGTCGACATCGAGATCCGGCGAGGCGAGGATGACATTGTTGATCTTCGAGGCGACATGACCATTGCGGATCGCCATCTGCCGGAGCGCTTCGACGGTGAGCCACGTGCCCATCGAATGGGCCATGACGGTGACGTCGCTGACGGCTGGATTGGCGGCGGTGCGGGTCAGCAGCTCTTCCAGCGCATCGCGGGAATAGTTGGTGCTTTCCTTGTCGTAATTATAATCGAAGATGCTGGCGCGCGACGGCCAGGTGAAGACGACGGGTGCGACATCGGCATGCGAATCATGGACGATCTGGGCGAAGCGGTAGACGGCATCCTCATAACGATTGTTGAAGCCGTGCACGAAGACCAGCACGCGGCGGCTCTTCGGCATATGGCCTTTCAGCCAGGTCTCGCCCGCCCCCTCGCCTTCCAGCGGATCGACGGATACGGTGACGAAATCGCGCAAGGGATCGGCCGGCAGCCGCTTCGGCCATTGCACCTGTCCGACCTTGCGGTTGGCCTCCGGCGGGATCGAGATATCGACGGCATTGACGGTCAAGCCGGTGCCGCGTTCCCCGGAGAAAAGCACGGCGGGATTGTCGTCGGCAGCGCGCGTCGTTGCCACCAGCAGATCGACCTTCGACGTGCCCGGCGGCACGGTGCCGGCCGCCTGCATGACGCCGACCGGCCTGCCGCCGCAGCCGGCGAGCGCCATCGCCGCCAGCAGCAGACCTGTCAGAGCCGCCCGCGAGCCGCGCCATTTGCCGATCATGAGAGAGCCTTTCCGGGTTAGATTGAAGCATTCTGCCGGAGCAGGTTTTCGTCAGGGCAAAGGCGATTGGCGAAGGGCATACCCTTTGGTACGTCCGAGCCGATTGCCTTTGATCCTGGCGGAAAGATGCCCGGCCCTTCGGGTTGGCTGAAACGGGCCGGCTGATCGACCGACCGGCTTGGCCGTAGAGCCGGGCTACGACGCGCGCCGGCCGGTCGACCATCCGACTCCGTTTGAGCCAACAGAATGCTGCAATCTAGCCCGGAAAGGCTCTAAACTCCAACCGGTGCGCGCACCGGACAGGCGGCGCCCGTTCAAATAGGCCAACGAGGCTTGCCGAGTCAAATTTGCGTGCGGTGGAGTACCTGGGTGGACAAAAGAAAAGAGCCTGGCGCGGGAGGAGGTGCGCCAGGCTCTTGATCCTGACTGACAACTGGGAGGAGGAGTGTTGTCAGTCCGATGTAAGAGCGCTGGGAGGAGGAGTGCGCTGCTTACGGAGATATATGTACCCCATTCATCTGATCGGGAATAGCGAAAATACCGCAATGCAGCAATGCACTGGATGCAACGCTTGCCCACAAAATGACAGGGCGACGCCTCATTTTGCGGCATCTTTGACCGGACGGTCAAAATATTGATGAAAGATCCGGCAGCGGCGGCACCTCATCCGGCTGCCGCCATTTTCTCCCCATAAACGGGGCGAAGGGACATGCCGCGTCGTCTCCGTTCCCCGCCACCTCACAGGGCACGTCCCTCTCCCCGTTTTTACGGGGAGAGGGTCAGGGTGAGGGGCAGCCATGCGGCACAAAGGCTGCAGCAGCCGAAAGCTTGCCTCGCCCCTCACGCGGCCTTGAAGACCTTCCGGCCTTCGGCATCCAGCGCCGAGAATTCCTCGTCCGACAGTGCAATGTCCACTGCCGCGACGTTTTCCTCGAGGTGTTTGACCTTGGATGTGCCGGGGATCGGCAGCATGACCGGGCTGCGTTTCAGCACCCAGGCGAGCGCGATCTGGCTCGGGACGGCATTGTGCTTTTTGGCGATGGTATCGAGCAGCGAGCCTGACTTGGCGAGGTCGCCGGCGGCCAGCGGATACCAGGGGATGAAGCCGATATTGTGCTTGGTGCAATAATCGAGCACGTCCTCGCTGGTGCGGTCGACGAGATTGTAGCGGTTCTGGACGGTCGCCACCTTGAAGTGCTTCGACGCCGCCTCGATGTCGGCAACCGACACTTCGCTCAAGCCGGCATGGCGGATCAGACCGCCGTCGAGCAGCGATTTGATCGCATCGAACTGCTCCTTGGCCGGCACCTTCGAATCGATGCGGTGCAGCTGCCAGAGATCGATCTGCTCGAGGCCGAGATTGCGCAGGCTCTTATGTACCTGCTGGATCAGATATTCCGGCCGACCGACGGGCATCCAGATATCCGGGCCGTGGCGGGTCAGGCCGCCCTTGGTGGCGACGATCGACTTGCCGCCATAGGGATGCAGCGCCTCCTTGATCAGCCATTCGGAGACATCGGGGCCATAGGAGTCGGCGGTATCGATGAAGTTGACGCCGAGATCCGGCAGCCGCTTCAGCGTGCGGATGGATTCGGCATGATCGTCGGGCTCGCCCCAGATGCCTTTGCCGGTGACGCGCATGGCGCCGAAACCGAGGCGGTTGACCTCTATCTCGCCGCCGATCTTAAAGGTGCCTGACTTGGCTGCGTTGTGACTGGACATGATCTTTTCTCTCCTGGTCAATGAAATTGGTCAAAGTCGGTGGAGCGGCGAGGTGCCGCCGGTTCGAGCCTGGCACATTTCAGCCGGTCGCGGGCGTTCAGCGCCGGCGAGCGATGGATGAGGTCACCAAGCGCCAGGCCACGTTCGGCGACAGCGGCGATGACGGTTGCGGTGATCGCCACCGCGACCGAGGACCCATCTGCCGGCCTTCCGCCTCTTGCTTCCGCCTGTTCTCAGCCCTTCCGGCGCGGCGTCATCGTTCAGCCGCCGGTCTCGTTTGAGAAGGCGGCGATAGCGTCGAGTTCGGGATCGCTCTCACGATAGTTGAAGCGCTCGCGCGACAATTCCAGTGGCTCACGGCGCGAAATCCGGTAGACGGAGGCCGGCGGCAGGTTGCGCACCGTGCCGCCGATGCGCACCGCCTCCAGGCCGAGGCGATCGAGGATCGGCCGGGGCACCGGGCAGCGCGGACCATAGGTGAATTGATAGACGGCGCCGCCCGGCCTGATATAGGTGAAGGCGCCGGCCAGGATCGAGGCGATCTTGCGCGGCGACATCGACAGAAGCGGCAGGCCGCTGACAACCGCGCCGACCGGTTCGCCCTCGAAAATATCGGCCTGGGCGAGCTGCGCCGCATCCATCTGCAACACGCGCGCGGTGGGGAAACGCGCCTGCAGCGCGGTGATGAACTCCGGACCGTATTCGATCAGAGTCAGATCCGCCTCGCTGACGCCGCGCGCCAGCAGCGCCCGGGTGAAGACGCCGGTACCGGGACCGAGCTCGATGATCGGCCCGTCGAGTGCGGCAATTTCACTGGTCATTATCCTGGCGAGCGAATCGCCCGAGGGCGCGATGGCGGCGACCCGAAGCGGGTTGCTAATCCAGGAGCGGAAAAAATGCAGGAAATCGGCGCATGCAGCCTTTGCAGTCATGATTATCCCACCTGTCTGAAATTCGATTGATTATGAAAACGACCATCGCGGCGAGCGTGGCAATTCCAAGGCATACGCGTCAATCACAAGCCTGAACAGGCGTTTCCCACGATTTTCATATCGAAAGCCGGCGTCACCTTGTACTTGCGCGGCACGGCCGCTCGCGATTGCGAATGGCCGAGCGCCTCGTCAGTAATTGCAGCTGGAGCTGCTCGTCGGGTTGAAGCCGAGCTTGCAATCCATGTTGAGAGGTTTCTGAGGGTTTATCATATAGTGGGTCGAGCCCGTGCTTTCCGCGCTCGCCGATCGAACCGGTGGTGCGCCTGTCGTGCTCAAGCTTGGTTTCCTGGGCAACCGGGCGTGCGGTCGCGCCCTGCTCTGTCGCGCTCGACTGGAGGGGAGCGGCCGCGGCTGAAAGGGCCGAGAGGCCGAGGGTCGCACCGAGCGCTGCAGCCATCAGGCCGGCCTTAAAACTGGTGGTCATGATCGTCTCCTGGGGAGGATTCAGGGGAATTTACGCCCCCGAGTTAGGAAGACGATCTGTCACAAACCACGGTGTCAAAGAAGGGATCACGGACATGTGAGCGAGGACCCCGAACGAGAAAAAGGCGGCTCATCGCCGCCTTTTCATTTGCCGGCTCAATGGCCGTTATCGCAGGGCATGCTGCCGGGACCGATCGATCCGGAAAACGTAGGGTTGCACATTTCCGGGGCTGCCGGTCTGTTCACCGGCTGGCGGACGATGGAGCCGGTGACACCGGATTCGACGCCGAAGGCGGCAAGCGGATACCAGTAGCCGTCGGAATGGCGGCGGGTGCCGGGGCGCTCGGTGCGAAAGCCCTGATAACCATGCCAGGATCCGGCATGTGATTTATATTGCTCCATTTTCACCGCCAGGAGATCGGGCGGCTGAACCGTCTGGACGGGGGCCGCCAGCGCTGGAGCAGTTGACGCCAGGGCGAGGAAAGCGCTGAGTGCTGTGGTGGAAGGGGCAAGTCTGAACATCTTCATGATAAACCCTTCTTCGTGGATTTACGTGAAGAAAATACCTTTCCCGAGGCCCGAGTTCCGGGCTCACATGCAACTTCCGGAACTTGTGATTGCAAGCGATCCGGCGTGACTAAATCGGCAAAAAACGTGAAAAGTCGCGATCGGCAGACGGGCTAAACGGCGCTGGGGCAGAAACGTGAATTCTCTGGTCTCAATAGGCGTATAATGTCCGGTAGCCTTGGCCGGAGAGGCAGGCGACATATTGCCGATGGGCAGCGGCGCGCGCCGTCGTTTCCGCCTCCAACTCATCGGCATCAACATAGCCGGTCAGCTGGGCACGCAGATGATACTGGTTCCTCGCCTCGCGATACATGGCGTTGCCGTCGGTCATGCAGAGGCTGTGCGCAACAGCAGGCGGATTGACCGGCACGCCGATCGCCAGCAGCACCGGATCATTGGCGTGGTCGATGCAGCCGGCCAGCGCCGTCATCACCGCCAGGACTGCCAGAGCCCGAAAAATTCCCGCCATCATGCATTCCTCCGGCCGAAGCGCCTCTGAGATCATCAGAGCAGCGGGTACATCAGCAAGGTTGCGCGAAACTAGGCAAACCGACTTTGGGTGTTTCAATATTGCTTAAATATTATATTAATGCTTACTTATAGTCGTAGACACTAATCTATCCGGGGGGAGGAAGATTATGGCTTCGCCGTGGGTAAACGACGCGCTGTCGCATGCGCAATCGGCGTTTTCAAGCAAAATCAACACCGATATCCTTGAAGTTGGCGGCGGCTCTCGCACCCATATCCCATTGCAAGGCGCGCGATATACGGTGCTCGACATCTCGAAGGAACAGCTCGAGAAGAACAGGGACGCCGCCGAGCGCATCCTCGGCGATGCTCAAACCATAGACTACGGCGATCGCCGCTTCGACGCCTGTGTCTTCTGGGACGTTCTCGAACACCTGGAAAGCCCGCGCGCCGCCCTGTTGAGAGCCCATGACACCCTGTCTCCCGGTGGCCTGGTGTTCGTCAAGGGTCCAATCCTCAGCTCGGCCAAAGGGATCTTCACCGACCTCACGCCCTGGTGGAGCCACGTGTTGTTCTATCGCTATGTCCTCAGGCAGAAAAATGCCGGCAAACCGGGCTATGCCCCCTTTCGCGTCGAGCATGCCGCAGAGGCGTCCCATTCGGAGATTGCCGGGACGCTGAAGGAACTCGGCATGGATATCGTCTTCGTCGGCGAGTATGTGTCGACCCAGGTGCATGCGCTCAAGAGCCGAATTCCGCCACTTTATTGGCTTTACGAGGCTTTCGGCCTGCTGCTCCGCACGACTTCGGCCGGAAGGATCGGCGGGCGGGAGACGGAGTTTCTGATCGTGGCAAAGTGCCTTCGTAGCCAACTCCCACCAAACTCTATATAGCAGTTCGGAATCCCGAAATTGGCTGTGGCATTGAAATGCTTCAATATTCTCCCGGACTCACCCCTCAGGAAGCGCGGCGGATTTCGGAATCCCGAAGCGGCAGTATTTCGGGATTCCGAAGTGAGGTTTTTTTCTTCCGGCCGAGGCGTCCGCGTTTGTCGGCGGCAAGCTTACGATCGGTCTCGGACCATTTGCGGCAGTTTTCGGCCGTGCACCGCATCCACTCATCGGTGGCCGGCGCACCTTCAAAATCGCCGACAAATGTCAGCGTGAACCGGTTGGGATGCGCGACCCCGCTGCCGGCCCGGCCGCGGCGCACCTTGATGAGCCCCTTATATTCCAGCTCGTCCAGTGCATCGGCGACATATTCGCCGGTGACGCCGTAGGACACGAATTGCGGATGGGTCACGACCAGCTTGCCGTTCTCGAGTGCTGCGTGGGCGGTGTGTTCGATGACGATGCGGAAGAAAGCCCGGCAGGCATTGGCGCTCAATGTCGTGAAAGCGGGCGATTCCAGCAGCTGGATCGTCAGCCACTGCCAGCGATGGCTGCCGTCATCGCTCCCGCTCGGCGGGGCGGTATGCTTGCGCACCATCGCCCGCGTCTTTCCGGCATTGGTTCGGCTCTTGTCACGAGGGTTGAATTCCACCATCAGCCCCTCGCCCCTGTTGCCGGCCGACCCTTCGGCAATCTGCCTGTGCTGCGCGACCGGCAATTCTGTTCGCAAAACAGGCGACGGCCTGGGCCCGCCTGGGCGAGGACCTCGCCGGTAGAGAAAAATTTGCTCGACATCCGACATTCCATGGTTGCAATTGCGCACACGCTAGCGCAAGAGCGATCCATGACCTAGGAAAATATTCTTAGTTTGGATCTTATATTCTCCGATTGCGTCTGCTCGGATCAGAGTGCTGAATCTCAGGGGTGGGAGCACGATGCGAATGGTCGATCGAGGGAAGGTGAGCGTGGTGGTTTACGGCAAGCGATTGCTGGTATTGTTATCCGTCTTTTTCGCAAGCGCCGTGCAGGCCTTCCCTTGCGATCAGCCGATCGTGATATCGAATTGGAAGTCCTGCCAAGTCGGTTAGTTGAGCGATAAGGGCGGCGACGCCGATTGGCAAGCCGTGCCTGAATGGACTCGCGACAAAGCCGTTTATTTCGGGCATGATCCGCGCGCGCTGGCAACTCACGGACTCTGCAACGCCAAATTCCGTCGCGTCGCGCTCTGCTGGCCAGGATGGCAAATAGGCGATCCGGACGAGTGCTCATTTCTCCTTTGCAGTGGCTATGTGACAGCTTCGAGCGCAGCGGAGGAGCGGAAAGAGATGTTGGAAGGCAACTAGCCAACCGCTCAATAGTTTTTCGCTTCGCTATCTTGGGGCGGAGACTGGAGCGGAGGCGTTTGCCAACAGTTGCGGATTCCCGGCGCTTCAATTGTCGTGCGGCTGCGCCCGTGAGGGCCGCCGATCCCTGTCATGGATTGACCCATCGGCTGGCGGCAAGAGCGCCCGTCTCGTCATAGGTCAGCAGCGCTCTGCGATTGCCCTGCCGGCGTAACTGGAACCAGTCCAGCGTCCGGACGCGAAAGATCAACAGGCCGAAATGCGGCTTTCCCTCGGCCTCATCCACGGGACGGGATAGAGCCGCCTCATCGATCGTGTCAAAGCCACGCTCGTCGCCGGGCGGACCGCCGGCATAGGTCATCCGTGTCCAAGTTGAGAGCTTGCCCCAGGCGGCGTCGGCTTGGTCGCCGCCGGCGGCATGGCGTTCGACCGTGCCCTGAAGCCGAAACTGCAATTGCGTCTGCGGCCAGAAGCCGAGGATCGTGGCATGCGGATTTGCCGAAAGCTCCTGCCATTTCGGGCTGCGCATGTCGGTGTGAAATTCCAGCAGCCGCAAAGACCGGTCAGCACGCCGCAGCACCACCATGCGCGCCTGTGGCCTCGCCTCGGCGTCGACGGAGCAGAGGTTCAAGAACCGGAAACCCGACTGCGGGTTTGCCGCCGCCGCTTCCAGCTCTCGCCATGTCGATGCATCGATATCAGCGAGGGTCAGCGGCGCGCCTCCATGCTCCATCTCCATGGCGCGGCTCAGATCGAGCGGGTAATGCCGCCATCGACGCGGATGTTCTGGCCGGTGATATAGCCGGCGCCCTCGGAGAGCAGGAAGGCAACCGTCGCCGCGATTTCCTCGGCCGTGCCGTAGCGGCCCATCGGCACGCTGTCACGCCGTTCGTCGGTGGCGGGCAGGCTGTCGATCCAGCCGGGCAGGACGTTGTTCATGCGGATGTTCTTGGCCGCATAAGTATCGGCGAAGATCTTGGTGAAGGTCGCGAGCCCCGCCCTGGCAAACGCCGAAGTTGGGAACATCGGCGACGGCTCGAAGGCCCATGCCGTCGAGATATTGACGATGGCGCCGCCGCCCTGCGCTTCCATGATCGGCGCGACCAGCCGGATCGGCCGCACGGCGCTGAGGAAATAGACCTCCAAACCCTTGTGCCAGTCCTCGTCGGATATTTCGAGGATCGGCGCGCGCGGACCGTGGCCGGCTGAGTTGACCAGTGCGTCGATCCGCCCCCATTTCTCCATCGCCAGATCGACGAGCCGCTTGACATCATCGTTCACCAGGTTCGAGCCAGTGACGCCGACACCGCCCAATTCCCTGGCGAGCGCTTCGCCCTTGCCCGACGAGGAGAGCACCGCAATGTGATAGCCGTCGGCAGCCAGTTTCCTGGCAGCGGCAGCACCCATGCCGGAACCGCCTGCGGTGATGAGAGCGACTTTTTCGTTCGGCATTGGAGCCTCCAATCGTTGAATTGTGCAGCAGTATGCCAGAGACCGCATCGACTTTCGCGCCAGAAAGAAACGTGTCAGACTGTAGAAAATCTACTGGATTGCCTCCCGGGAAAAACCAATGATCCAACCTCGCCGCACGCTGCCGCCGCTGAACGCCCTTCGCGCCTTCGAGGTCTCGGGCCGCCGGTTGAATTTCCGCGCCGCCGCCGAGGAGCTAGGGGTGTCGCAGGGGGCGGTGGCGCAGCAGGTGCGCGCCTTGGAAGATCAACTCGGCCTGATGTTGTTTCAGCGCCTCCCGCGCGGCCTGGCCCTGACCCCGCAGGGCGCTGCCTATCTTTCCGATGTGAGCCGCGCCTTCGATACGCTCGGTGAGGCGACCGGACGGCTTCTCGCACGGCCGGACGCCGTGACGATCAGCGTCACCCCGACTGTCGCCGCCAAGCTGCTGATCCCGCGCCTTGCCGAGTTCAAGGCGGCCCTTCCCGACGTTGAACTGCGAACGGTCGCCACCGAGGCGCTGTCCGATTTCGATCGCGATCAGGTGGACATTGCCGTGCGGCTGACCCGCCGGCCGTTTCCGGCCTCCCTGGAGGCAAGGCTGCTGTTTCGCCAGGAACTCGTCGCCGTCGCCAGTCCCCATTTGGTCAAGGGCTTGGCGCTTCCGCTGACGGCCGCGGCACTTCGCACACTGCCGCTGCTGCACGACACAGTCAGCCCCTGGCCGCTCGTCCTGCAATCACGCGAGAAGCTGCCGGGTGCGGTGTTCAACCACACGACGCTGGCGCTGGATGCGGCACTCGCCGGCCAGGGCGTCGCCTTGGCATGCCGGGCTTTCGTGGCGGCGGATATCGAGGCCGGGCGGCTGGTGCAGGTGACGGATGCGACAACGACGATCGAACCCGACTATTTCCTGATCCGCAAACGTTCGTCATCGCCGCGAAGGGCCGTCGATGCGGTATGGCACTGGTGTGCAGCCCGGCTGTCGCTCGACTGATGCATAGCGGTATGGGATGCCAACAGACATAAAGAGAAAAGCTATGGTGCGCCTTCAGGGATCAGAAGGATCAGCATTCCCTCACCCGCCGCGTCGCTGATTGCCGGTGAGATTTGCCGCAGCGGCCCGCGCGCAATGAGCGTCTCCGGCCGAGGGCGTTTCCCGGGACCCGGATCGGCAAAGGCTGAAAACTGATGTTCCAAGTCGGAGATCGCCATGAAGGACGTCGCGACGATCGCTTCGCCGCAGGCGGCGCATCGCAGAATGTACGAGCCGCGGTGGACGATCGCCTCTGTTTTGTCCAATCCGCACGAGGGGCAGGCCAAGATATCGTTCATCGGTTCACTCCGGGGTGAGTCCCTGCCCTTCCGAAGACGGTCAGCCTATGAGGCGGCGGCCAGAATGATGGCGATGACAAGCAGCATCGGACCCATCCATTTGAAATGGCGAACCAACGGCGGGGTGGCCGAATAGCCTGGCATCGGCAGATAACCAAAGCCCACCGATGTCATCCACAGGCCGGCGCAAAACATGATGATTTCGTCGATATAGGCTGCGATCATGGCTCTCCTGCCGTCGTAAGGACACTGCGTCAATCTCCGTCTCGACAGGCGAAGCCGCCCATCACAGCATGGGCCGCATCGAAGACAAGTGCCCACATGGCAATGGGCCGAGCTGCTTGCGATCAAGCTTCGGCGGCAAGGTTTTCCCCGGGCCTGCCGTCGAACCTCAATTAAACATCCGGCGGCCCTTTGGAGAAGGCCAAAAATTAAACTCAAGGTGGCAATGCCATTTCGAATCCCGTAAGCATCTGGCACTCGCAAAGGAATGCGACCCGCTACAGCCATTCTCGGGAATATTTCATGCACAACGCCAAATTCCTTCGCGCCGCTGCCTTCTCGCTCTGCGCCGCTCTTCAGATTTTCCAGGCCGAAAACCTTATGGCGGCTTCGGCGAATGCAAAGTTCTTTGACGCGGCCCTGTGCAAGCCGCCCTATACGATGACTTCGGCGACGGAGATCTATGATGCCGCGGAAGCTCTGGCCAAGCCGGACACCTCTTCGCTCGGTGCGGCGATCTACAAGCTGCCGAGTGAGATAGGCCGCGACGGCTTCAAATCGACCGAGGTATTCTTTGCCAGCAACGCCGTCGGAATTCTGGTCGAGGGCCAACGCGCTGACGATCTGGCGGCAAAATACGGCTTGAAGCCGGAGACCTCGGACCTACTCGGAACATCCACCAAAGGCTATTCGCGCGCGCTTCCGGCAGATCAGCAGCCCGAACCTGGACTTGCCGGCCCCGGAAAGGTCTCGATCGTCGCTCGCCAGGGAGATGCGTTGCCTGGCAAAACCTTGCTGGCGTGTGAATTCGTTCAGGATTTTTAAAAGGCGCTGCGTCGTCGGGGATCCTGCCTCCGGCGGCCTGGTCAACAGCCAAATGGGGGGCGACGACCGTGCCCTGCTCGCCGACGCCGCGAACGGCGGGGCAGGAAAGGAATAGCTCGCCGGAGCTTTCGCTTGTAGCCGTAGGGAAAGATCGCGGGTAAGGTTGTGGGTACGGAAGTAAATCCGGCTGCGTCGGGCTGCGGACTCTCGTGAAATCTAAAGCAGTGGGCCAACCGCCATATAAAGCGTGTTTTCGGGTCGGGAGGTGCGCTATGGACGAAGAACAATCTGGGAAGCATGTAAGCACGGATCACCAGCCGAAAACGAAGCCTAGCGACTCATTGAGAAAGAGCGACGGCAAGGCCGATATCCAAAGCGACGACATATCGGCGCTTCCGATTATCGGCATCGGCGCATCGGCAGGCGGCATTTCGGCGCTCAGCCGGTTCTTTGACGCAATGCCCGATGACAACGGCTGCGCCTTTGTGGTTGTGCTGCACCTTGATCCGGTGCGCGAGAGCGAACTCGCGCGCATATTGAGCGCCCACACCGCCATGCCGGTTGCCCAGATCACCGACGGAACGACGATCGCGCCAGGCCATGTTTACGTCATCGCTCCCGGTTCCGATTTGAGCGTCCGAGACGGAGCGCTGCACATGGCCAAACCTTCCGCATCACACGGCCACCCGGTTGATGTGCTGTTCAGTTCACTTGCGCGCGATCGGGGCGAGCGAGCGATTGCCGTCGTCCTTTCGGGAACCGGAAGCAACGGTACGGAAGGCCTCAGGGACATCCGAGCCGAGGGCGGCATGAGCCTGGTGCAGGCGCCCGAGACCGCAGAATTCGACGGCATGCCGAGGAGCGCCATTCTGGCCGGCATGGCCGACCACGTCCTGCCTCCGGAAAAAATGCCGGAGGCTCTGCTTGCCTTCGTAAAACATGGCTACATCGTGCATCCCGCGGCCATCGACGTCAGCTCGTCCGAGAGCCCGGCAACGCTGGGCAATGTGCTGGATCTTTTGCGGGCTCGCGGCGGTTACGATTTCCGGGGCTACAAGCACTCGACGCTCGGGCGGCGTGTCCATCGTCGTCTTGGACTGAGAAATATCGATACTCTGGATGCCTATGTCGACGACCTCAGGACCAATCCGCATGAGCTCACGACGCTGGCTGGCGACCTGATGATCAACGTGACCGGATTCTTCCGGGATGCCGAGGCATGGAAGGCTTTGGCTGAACTGGTGATCGCCCCCATTGTCGAGCAGCGTGAGACCGGCGCGGCAATCCGTGTCTGGACGCCTGCCTGCTCCACCGGCGAGGAAGCCTATACCATTGCCATGCTGGTGACGGAACTGGCTGAAGCGGCTGGAAAGCGGTTCCAACTCAAGGTGTTCGCCACCGATGCCCAGGAAGAAAATCTTCGAAAGGCGCGGGAGGGCAGTTATCCGGCGGCCGCCATGTCTGCTTTCCCTGCGGCGCGCCTGAAACGCTTCTTCGAAAAACACGACAGTATGTTCCAGGTCAGCAAGGAGCTTCGAGACATGGTCGTGTTCGCGGCACAGAACCTGCTGCGCGATCCCCCCTTCTCCCGGCTGGACCTGGTAACCTGCCGCAATGTGCTGATCTATCTGGATGCCGAATCGCAGCAGCGGATCATCACTCTATGTCATTTTGCCCTGCGTCCCGGCGGACATCTTTTTCTGGGCAATGCCGAAACGATTGGCCGGCATGAGGAGTTATTCGAAACCGAGTCGAAGAAATGGCGGATCTACCGGAAACTCGGCGCAGGACGGCATCATCTCATCGATCATCCGCCGACGCGCCTATCAACTGGACTATTGCCGATGGATAAATCGACACCGCCCCCTGAGCCTAATCTGCCGGCTGCGGAACTGGCCCGACGTGCGCTGCTCGATCGCTTCGCCCCTGCATCGGTGCTGATCGACGAGAAGGCGCGCGTATTGTATTTCCACGGAACGACCAGGGAATATCTGGAGCATCCGTCAGGGGAACCGACCCGGGATTTGCTTTTGATGGCGCGTGATGGGCTGGCCCCCACACTTCGCGCCGCGATCCGACAAGCATCCAGAGAGAACAGGAGCGTCACTGTCGATGCCTTGATGCGCGAAGACAAGGTCGGCCTTTCCGTCACGATGACGGTGACACCGGTGCCGAGTGCTGCCCAGAGCGGCCCGTTCCTTCTCGTCAGTTTTGTCCCAGCCTTGCCGCAGCTCGATCACACAAGGATGCCTGTCGGCGAGGCCGCCGAAGACGCCTCGGCGGGCGAACGCGCTTTGCTGGAAGAATTGAAGGCCACGCGCGCCGAGTTGCAGAACACCATCGAACATCAGGAAACCACCAACGAGGAATTGAAGGCCTCGAACGAGGAAGCGATCTCGATGAACGAGGAGCTTCAATCGACCAACGAGGAACTCGAGACTTCGAAGGAGGAGCTGCAGTCCTTCAACGAGGAACTGAATACCGTCAACAGCCAGCTTCAGTACAAGATCGGTGAGCTGGAAAGTACGACCAACGACCTTCACAATCTCCTGACCGGATCGGAAACGGCGACCCTGTTCCTCGACGAGACGTTTCGCATTCGCTGGTTCGCCCCTGCCATCAAGGACCTGTTCGATCTTGCGCCATCCGATGTCGGGCGGCCGATTTCCGCTTTCGCGCAGAAGTTCTTCGATGAGAATCTCCTGCGCGACGCCGAGACCGTCCTGAAGAAACTGAGGCCATCGAGGTCGAAGTACCAAGCTCCGACCGCTGGTATTTGCGACGGATGCTGCCCTATCGCACACAGGACAATCGCATTGCGGGTGTCGTGATCACATTCCACAATATCACCGACCGAAAACGCGACGCCGACGCGATCAACGACGCCCGCATATTTGCGGAAACCATCGTTCGAACCGTCCAGCATCCATTGCTGGTGCTCAACCGCGATCTGCGTGTCCAGACAGCCAATATAGCTTTCCGCGAACTCTTCGCTGTGTTCGAGGAAGAGCCGAAGGGACGTTTGATCTTTGAACTGGGGAGCGGCGAATGGAATAATCCTCCGCTTCGCTCGCTTCTGGACAAGGTCGTCTCTGCCGGCGACGAAATCCACAATTTCGAGATCGAACAGGATTTCCGCCTGAGTGGACACAAATCCATGCTGCTCACCGCAAGCCGGCTGCCGCAGCAGCGGGGTCGGGACGAGTTGATCCTGGTGGGGATCGAAGACGTCACCGATCGCAAGCGCGCGGCGCGGCATCGGGAAATCCTCATCGCCGAACTCAATCATCGTGTGAAAAATACATTGGCGGTGATCCAGTCGATCGCCAGCCAGACCCTAAGCCAGGCTTCGACGGTGGAGGAAGCGCGCAATGCCTTCGGTTCGCGATTGGTCAACCTGGCTAAAGCGCACGACGTGCTGACCCGAGAAAGCTGGGACGGCGCCGATCTTGTCAATATCGTCACCGACACGGTCAATCCGCATGCGGGGGGAGAAAATCGCTTCCGCATCGAGGGTCCGCATGTTCGGCTGGGACCGAGCTCGGCGCTGGCAATGTCGATGGCTCTGCATGAATTGTGCACCAACGCCGCGAAATACGGAGCGCTCTCCAGTGATGCAGGCCAAGTCGCCATCATCTGGCGGCTCGTCGGAGAGGGTGACGACCGCCGCCTGAATTTCACCTGGTCAGAGAATGGCGGGCCTCCCGTGAACATTCCGACGCGCAAGGGTTTCGGATCCCGTCTGATCGAACGTGCCTTGGCCCAGGAACTTAGCGGCACAGTCAGCGTTACCTACGAGCCGTCGGGCGCGATATGCATCATCGATGCGCCAATGCCGTGACAGCGATAGGGTTGGGGACACCGATGGTTTGGGGACGGCGATGGGTAGGCGCCACACATGACCAAACGAGGAGCGTTGCGGATTCTCGTCGTCGAGGATGAAGTCCTGGTCGCGATGATGCTCGAAGACTTGCTGATCGAAATGGGGCATGAGGTCGTCGGTCCTGCATTTCGCATTCACGACGCACTGGAATTTGCGCGGCAAGCCGACCTTCACTTCGCAATACTCGACGTCAATCTTGCGGGGAGCCAGTCGTTCCCCGTCGCAGATATCCTGCGCGAGCGACATATCCCGTTCGTCTTTGCCACCGGTTACGGTGCCGAGGGCTTCCGAGATGGCTATCGTGATGATGTCACCCTGCATAAGCCCTACGATTTTGGCGACCTCGAGCGGGCAATCGCAGCGGTATTGGTGAGCCATTGCTGACCGGAAGCATTTCAGCCGGCTTTGCCATGTGCGCGGGCGGCAATGGGGGGCTCTGCCGAGGATTCCGGCGTCAGCCAATCCTGCTCGACGAGGTCGCGGAGTTTGTATGCACGATCCAGCGCCTGCCTGCTGGCGGCGTGCCACTGCGCGGAAATATCGGGATGGGGCGCATGCGTGTACTCGGCCATCTGAAGGCAGAATTCAGCCCGCTCGTTGAGGAACCTTACGGCCGCGCGCATGACCTTTTCCATTTCTTCGAACTGCGCTGCAGCCATGACCTCCGAGGTGTAACTATGGCCGATGTGGCAGCCGAACTTGAGGATGGATCCCCGTTCGAACTTCTTCAGCGCGCCGCCGCATTCCGGGCAAGTGACCGTCAACGGCCGATCGAATGTTCGGCCGGCGACGATCTCAGGCTCCTGCTCATGATCGAGTAGAGAAGAAGTTTCAGCCATCGGCACTTCCTTTCCTGTCTTTCCCTCGATCAGCTTCAACAAACATCCGGGCATGGCCGCCAGTGGCAGGCAATAGTCCAGTTCGACATGTTCGGCCGCGCTTTCCGGCATCTGGGAATAAGGTGCGTCGTCCGGATCCTGCGCGATCGCGACGCCCCCTCGTCGCTTGATCTCGTACAGGCCCAATGTTCCGTCATTCAGCCTGCCGGTCAGTATAACGCCGATTGCGGCTGGCCCATAGTGTTCTGCGACACTCCGGAACAGGGGGTCGATTGCCGGCCTGGCACAGTTTTCCTTCGGACTTCTCAAAAGACGCAGCTGTCCGTCGACGACGATCATGTGACGATCCGGCGGCGCCAGATAGATGCAGCCCGATTGGATGTTTTCACCATCCTCGGCGTGTTTTGCCGGAACCGGCCCTGCTGCAGACAGGATCGCCGGCAGTTCGCTTCGATGTGCGCCGATGTGCAGGACGACCAGAACCGGCACAGGCAATGTCGCGGGAAGGGCTGCGGCGAGTTCGTGCAAAGCACCAACACCTCCGGCCGACGCCCCAATTGCGATAATCGAAGAGCGAGTCATAAAAGCCATCCGGATTGCGCGTTTGACGTAGTTGGGCTAACGCGCAAGGGAGGTGATTGTTCGATGTCAGGTTTTTCGGTTGCGCCTTACAGGGGAAGACAAGCGTTCGACGGACGCATATTCGATGGCCAGCGCGCCGACGATCCGCCAGCAAAATACGAGAAAGCATCTCGTCCACGCCGTCCCTCGCCACGCCGGGCAAATTGCCCTATGTGAGCAGGCGGCACAGAGCACGCAGCGGAGGTCCTGAGATCATGCAAACCATTTGGAAGAAGCCGGTGACGCTCGCTCTTGAAGGCCCGGATCAGTGGGTGGTCATCCAGACGACCCAGGCCGCAACATGGGCGTTGATCGAAGACTGGCCGACGGACGAGGGTCCGGCCCTGGATCGGGCGTGTGCGGTTTGCGCGGATGTAATGTCGGGCAAAAGAACCCGGGAAGAGGCACGGCAGGCCTTTATCGAAGCGGCGATCGAAGCGGGAATCCCGATCAAGGAGTAGGGCCAGGCGGCCCAAGAGCCCACATCGCCAATCCCCACAATATTGTTCGACATTCAACATTCCATGGTTGCAACGGCGAGCAATCTAGCGTAAGAACATTTCATGAACTAGGAAAAAAATCTTATAGCGGTTTTGAGATTACCTGATCCCGTCAAATGACGACAGGTAATTGCACGCGGTGGAGGCCAAGATGCGAAAGGTCGGCATGAGGAAGAAGGGCGCGATGGTCTATGGCCAGCGGCTGTTGGCATTGGTTTCGATACTGCTGGGAAGCGCTGTACAGGCCTTTCCCTGCGATCAGCCGGTTGTGATTTCCAATTGGTCGCTCTGTGCGATCGCCAATGTAAGCGATGAGGGTGGCGCCGCGGATTGGAAAGCCGTTCCTGCATGGACTCGCCAGAAAGCCATAAGCGCGTATTTCGGAAACGAGCCGAGGCTCCTGGCAAACCACGGCCTTTGCAACGCAAAATTTCAGCGCGTGGTAACCTGCCTGCCGGGTTGGGAAATGGGCGACCCGGATGAGTGCTCATATCTGATTTGCAGTGGCTATTACTCATCCGCGCTCGGGAAGGAAGAAAGGGAAGACTTTGAGAGAGACTACCCGACCGCTCAATAGTTTCTCGGGTCGCTGCCTTGGGCAGTTACTGGAGCGACCGTCGCGGCAAACTTTTCATCCGCTTGCATTCTTGAACACGAGGCACTGTGTGAACCGGTTGCCGCTTTCCACTGAACCAGACCAATTCACCATAATTTCCCCTTCAAGCGTCATAACCTCTGACAAAGCTCTTCCTAGATCCCAGACAAGGGGGGAGAATTGTTCGTTGGTCAGATTGTCGGCTTGGACGACAAGGTAAGCGTTTGTCTTCATGCGTTGGCAGATCCGGCCGCTCGCTGACCGCGTTGCAGCACTTGAGGGAGGTGGAATTCGATACTTGGGGAATTATCAGCGTGCGTCCGGCTACTCGAAAGGCGAGACCGTCCCGCATCCCCGGAAGCGTTTGGATTGCCCTGAAGACTGTCGCAGAGGGTGAAGCCGAACCGCGCACTGATCCGATGATCTCGGGGCGCAGCAGTTAAAAATGCACGACAAGCCCGAGAACCGGCCCCAGCTGAACGATGTCGAACACAAATCCATCGTTGTTGTAGTCCACGCCGAGAGCGCGATACCCAGCAACGGCAGATACGCTGTCGTTGAAGCGGTAGCCGATTGCCGCGGCGACATCCCAGTCGAAGTCCGCGCCGCCGGCACCGACAAAACCCCATCCGGCCAAATAGACTTGAGGCGTCAACGAATAGGTGCCGCGAAGGCCTGCTAGCCCGTCTACCCAGGTCGCGTCATCGGTTCTCGAAATCCCGTGGAGAATGCCGCCGCTGAAGGAGAGTTCGCTCTCGACGGACCAGACGCGCAGGCCGGCTGCGACATCGAGGCGCGCAGCCTGGTCCTCGTAGATGGTGTAGCCGGCTCCGACAAAGCCCGCGAAGGTCTCGGACGTGAGTTCGACATCGTCGGCGAGAATGCCTCTGGGCGTGCCACCCTGACCCGAAATCTTCGTATACATCACGTCGGCGAAGATGCTGTATGGTCCATAACGAGCTTCCCCGACGGCCATCGCGCCGAAATCGAGATGGTCGAAGATATCGCCGAAGCTGGTGTCGACATGGGTCTCGGGCAATCCAAACTGCGCGACGTCTCCCGAAAGCCCCGCTGCCCAGAAGTAAGACGCGAAGGAAAACGTCCAGCCGTCTTGGTGGTGGTTTCGCGGACCTCGGGAATCATCGGCGAATTGATATCTGCGGCCGTAACGTGATTGGCCAAAAAGACGCTGGAAGCAGATACAAAAGCTAGAAGAAGGCAAGGTTTCATCATTTCCCCCTATGTTTTTCCTCGCTGCGACGCTTATCGATCATCGTTCCGACCAGAGCGTGCCGTCATTGTCGAAGACGGCGATCCGGTCCTGCACGGCGACGAAATCGGGTCCGCTTTCGTTCGTGACGCGCTCGACAAACGCGATGATCGCCGACTTTGCCTCGCGATCGTTCCAGGAGGCAAGCTGCGAGATTGCCGCATCGGCCGCAATCGCAGCCGGGAGGGCGAACAATGGACAGAGCGTGGCGGTGGCCGCCACCTCGAGGGCAAGAGATCGCGTATATCGCATTCCGATACGGATTGCTGCCGGCCCTTTAAAAGCGATCATGTCGAAATCTACTCCAAAGGTGAAGCATTGCCGTCACCTACAAGATCTCACGCATAATGGCGGCGGACGCAGCGAAAGCCGATATGAGTTGTTGCCGAGTTCTCCTCCTGCGCATGGCGAGCCGCAGGCCGATAGCGGCGGCAATAATTCGGGGCGCAAAGATGCGACCCGCCTTTCAGGACGCGCCTTGCAATCCTGATGTCAGGCTGTCCGGGATCGCGGCTTGCCTCGGCAGAACCGGCTCGGGGATTGACGGGGATGCAGCAGCTCATTTCGGCCGGAGCTGGATGCCGCGTCGTCCAGTAGTCGCTCGTCCACTCCCAGACATTACCGATCATGTCGTAAAGCCCGTAGCCATTCGGCGGGAAGCTGCCGACGGGCGAGGTGCGTTCGAAACTATCGGGTTTGAGATCTTCGGTCGGAAACAGGCCGTGCCACGTATTGCCCATGAAACGGCCGTCCGGGATGAACTCGTCTCCCCAGGCAAACTCCTTGCCTTCGAGGCCGCCCTTGGCGGCAAATTCCCATTCCGCCTCCGTCGGCAGGTCCTTACCCCTCCATAGTGCGTAGGCCATGGCGTCCGCGAAGGCGACCTGGACGACCGGATGGTCGAGCTTGCCACGCAGGTTGCTCAAGCCGCCATAGGGTCTGCGCCAATTCGCACCGAACCTGAACTTCCACCATTGAGGCGGACCGCTGCCGGAGACCCGCTTTGGCGGGTCGAAGACCACCGACCCCGGCTTCAGCATCTCGGGCGGCGCGCCGGGGTAATCCTCCGGATTGGAAGCCTTTTCAGCCAATGTCACATAGCCAGTCGCCTCCACGAACTCGGCAAACTGGCGGTTTGTCACCGGCGCAACATCGATCCAGAAGCCATCGACCTTCACCGGATGGACGGGGGCTTCCTCAGGATAATGTTGATCCGAGCCCATGAGGAACCCGCCCCCGTCGATCCAGATCTGGTCGCGAGCGCTGGTCTGCAGGTGCGTTTGACTGGGAGTCGGTCGGCGCGATACCTTCATGCGTCACCTCACCCTGGTTCTTCCATCCGGACGGATCGTCTCACCATACCGTCACAATCGCAACGAATACGCTCACTTCTGCCCCCCCTCCTGCAGCTTTGCAAGCACCTGGTCGAGCGAGAAGCTGCCCGGTTTTTGCCTCGGCGGGAAGTCGATATATGTTTTCAAATGATCGGCCACGAGCGCCTGCGCAGGAACGAGCAGATACGTGCGATCCAAACGCCACCGCTCGTACTCGCCGGAGTTGATGTCGGCCTTCTCGAAGGGATCGGCGCGGAGGTCGAAAATCTTGGGCAGCCGGAGCGGCACAAGTGGGTCCTGCCAGACATCCATCCCGTGTGCTCGCTGCTCCAGGAACACCACCTTCCAACGGTCGTAGCGCAAAGCAGCGAGATTTCCGTCATCGGTCCAGAAGAAATATTCCTTGCGTGCACCGGGCCCGGCGCCGGCCAGCAGGGTGCGCTGGTCGTAGCCATCAAGATGAACCTTGAAGGTCTTGCCGGCCGCGTCATATCCGGTCAGCAGCTTCCGGGCGATGTCCGGCTCGCCGGCTGCCGCCACAAAAGTCGGCACCCAATCCTCGTGTGAGACGAGCTCATTGATCTCGGTGCCCGGCTTGACGACACCAGGCCAGCGGATCGCCCCCGGCGCCCGATAACCGCCCTCCCAGTTTGCGTTCTTCTCGCCGCGGAACGGCGTCGTGCCGCCGTCGGGCCAGGAGAACTCCTCAGCGCCGTTGTCCGTGGTCCACAGTACGACGGTGTTGTCGGCGATACCGAGGTCGTCGAGCTGCTTCAAGAGCCGGCCGACCATGCCATCGTGCTCGACCATGCCGTCGGCCTCGATACCAAGGCCGGTCTTACCCTCCGATTCCGGCTTGAGGTGGGTGTGGATGTGCATGCGCGTCGAATTGAACCAGCAGAAGAACGGCTTATCGGCCTTGGCATTTTTGTCGATGAAAGCCATCGCCGCAGCGAGGAACTCCTCGTCGACCGTCTCCATGCGCTTCTTGGTCAGCGGGCCGGTATCCTCGATCTTCTGCTTGCCCACACGACCGAAGCGCGGATCCTCGGTGGCGTCGTCAGTCTCGCTGGCAACGCACTTGAGCACGCCGCGCGGTCCGTATTTCGCGTGGAACTCCTGGTTCTTCGGGTAGTCGACGTTCTCCGGCTCCTCCTCCGCGTTGAGATGGTAGAGGTTGCCGAAGAATTCATCGAAGCCATGCACCGTCGGAAGGAATTCGTTGCGGTCGCCGACATGGTTCTTGCCGAACTGGCCGGTGGCGTAACCCTGCGGCTTGAGCAAGTCGGCGAGGGTTGGATCTTTCTCGGATAATCCCTCTTTCGCCGCCGGCAGGCCGACCTTGAGCAGCCCCGTGCGGAAGCAGCTCTGCCCGGTGATGAAGGCAGCGCGACCCGCGGTGCAGGACTGCTGCGCATAGAGATCGGTGAAGATTGCGCCTTCCCTGGCGATGCGATCGATGTTGGGCGTGCGGTAGCCCATCATGCCTCGGTTGTAGGCACTGACATTCCAGTAGCCGATGTCGTCACCGAAGATGACGAGGATGTTCGGCTTGCCTCCTCCTGCCGCCTGGGCCGAGGCGTTCTGGACCGCGGGCCTGGTCGCGAAGGCGACTGTGGCGGCCGCTAGCGCACTGCCTCCGAGCAGGACGCTACGCCGGCTGAGAGTGACTTCGTCGTTAGGACGTTCTGCATCGTCTCGATACTCTACACGCATAGCTTCCTCCCTTTACGATAGCTCGGGAGCCGGCAGCCATATGTGTGATGACAAATACAATATTTCGGTAGTCGGAATGTCCCTCGAAAGAATGTCCACGCCGAGGGATCGCCCTCTGAGTGTAGGGGTCCGGCCCGAGCAGGTTGGATTGTACGTTCGCAGAAGGGTGATTGGAAGTATGTTACCGTAAGTTCGGTGGAGCGCTTCGCCTGCTACCGGGGGGTGGGTCAAGCTGATGATGAAGGTCGTCTACGGACCCGCGTGATCTGGTCGCGGGCCTTGCCGCCGTCAACGCGTTCCCGGCCGTAATCGATGGCGCCGGTTCCCTTGCCGTCCATGGCCTCCCATAATACCCGGAAGCGCGTCGCGGCGGCCACCTGGGCAGAATCGAGAACACCTCTCGCCGCCATTGTCGTGATGGCACTTTCGCGGACGTTCATCATCGCGACGACGTCGCGAGGGTTCGTCGTATCGGACGGATGGGCGCGGGAATGAAAGGGGTTCTCCACGAGGACAGGGCGGAGCTTTAACTTCTTAGATGGCGCGAGCATGCCGGGGTATGCCACAGGCCGGATCATCACTATCGCGCGAATGATGTTAGCCCAGAGTTAGCCAGGCATCCGGCTTGCTAAAATTACGCTGATGCTAAGTGATTGAAAAGAATGGCGCACCCGAAGAGATTCGAACTCCTGACCCCCAGATTCGTAGTCTGGTGCTCTATCCAGCTGAGCTACGGGTGCGTGCAACTGCGGCGGTGCCGCTTGCGTGGGCGATCCTCTAAAGCGTCCTTCAGGACAATGCAAGAGCATTTCTGAAAAAATCGCGCGTTTCAAAATTTGCGTCAGCGTGCTTGGGAAATTCCGTCACTTTTCGACGTGCGTCCGACTGCGGTAATCCTCCAGCGAAACCGGGCGATCGGGGATCTCGATGCGGAATAGGGTGCCGACCGTCGGTTTTTCCACCAGTGCGATGGTCCCGCCATGGGCGAGCACCAGCTCGCGGGCGATCGTCAGGCCGAGGCCGGTGCCGCCGGAGCGGGCGGAGCCGCGGAAGGCGGCAAAGAGGTTCTGGCGCGCCTTCAAAGGCATGCCGGGGCCGGTATCATCCACGGTGATGCTGACGACGCTGCCGACGCGCTGGGCGGCGACGGTGATGCGCCTGACTGCCCCAGGGGCTCCTTCGCCCGGCGCGGTCAGCGCCTGCAGCGCGTTGCGGCAGAGATTGTGGATGACCCGGAACAACTGCTCGCCATCGGCATCGACCTTGAGATCGGCGCCGATCTGCTCGGTGAATTCGATGCCGCTTTGCGGATCGATCGCCAGTATGTCCTTGACGTCCTGGATGAGCTCAAGAAGCAGGATGTGGCGGCGGCGCGGGGCCGATTCGCTCGCCTTGCCGTAGGATAGCACCTCGGTGGTATAACCGACGGCGCGGTCAATGGTGCGCAACAGCTTCGGGGCAAAGCTTTTCACCATCGGGTCGTCGACATCGACCAGCCGGTCAGACATCAGCTGCGCCGAGGCCAGGATATTGCGCATGTCGTGATTGATCTTGGAGACGGCAAGGCCGAGAGCGGCGAGGTTCTTCTGCTGCTTCAGCGTCTTCTGCAGCTCCATCTGCATCGAGGTAAGGTTGCGGCCAGCCACCGCCAGTTCGTCGCGGCCGCCGTCGCCGATATAAATATGGGCGGGATTTTCGGGGTCGGAGGAGAACTGCTGCATGCTGCCGGTCAGCCGGCGGATCGGGCCGATCAGGATGCGGTTGATCGCAAAGAAGATCAGCGTCGCGGTGAAGAGCGAGATCAGCACCGACAGCAGCAGGACGTTGCGGGAATAGGCAAACATCGCGGTGCGCAGCTGCCTATCCTTCATCACCACCTCGACGCCGGTATTGGTGTCGCCAACGGGGCCGTAGACGCGGATCATCCTGCTGCCGCCGAAGATCAAGGTATCCAGCGCATCGCGGATCGCCGTTGCCGGCGGCACGTCGGTGAGATCATAGGCTTCATCGACGGAGGTCGGCATATCGGTCGTCGCCAAGAGCCGCGAGGTGCCGTCCTTGCGCAGCACGATCGCCTTGGTGCCAGTCGCCTCCAGCGTCTCCTTCTGCAGCGCGCGCGGCAGCTCGACCGGCTGCAGCCCATCGATGACGATGGCCGCGGCAGCGGCCGTGTTCAGCCTCTCCTCCAGCCAGCGTATGCGCATGCTGGCGACCGAGGGAAAGAAGATCAGGATTTCGGCGAGCATGATAAAGATGACGGTGAGCCAGAGCAGCTTGCCCGACAATCCGCCGAACATGCCCGCTGACGGGCACCGCACCCTTGCGACCTCGCCGGCCGCGGGAATATCCGCCGAAGGATTGTCGCCCTGATCTTGTACCGGCATTCTCGTCTCGCCCGATCGGCAGCGCTTCGGCCGCCCTCACCGTTGGAGCTCTATATTAGACCAAAAGGCTCCGCTTTCAAATCTTTGCGAGCAGCGTCACGTCGCCACAAGAAAACGCCGCCCGGAGGCGGCGTTAAATGGCGCGTGATCAGCAGAGCTTAGAACTCTTCCCAGCTCTGTTCGGCGGCGGGCGCGTTGCCGCCACCGAAGGCGCGGGCGACCTTGGCGATCGCCCGGCGGGCGGGCGAGGCGACCGGCCTTTGCGGCTCGTTGCGGACAAGGGCCACAGGCCTCGGCGCATCATCCGACAGCTTGAAGCGGGAAATGAGATGCACCAGCCCGCTGGCTTCGGCCGAAAGCCTGTGGGTGGCGGCGGAGGTCTCTTCCACCATCGCGGCGTTCTGCTGGGTCACCTGATCCATCTGGTTGACGGCGGTGTTGACTTCCTTGAGGCCGGTCGACTGTTCGGTCGCGGCGGTCGCGATCGAATGGATGTGGTCGTTGATGGCGATGACGCGGGTGCCGATTTCGGCCAACGCCTCACCGGTCGCTTGCACCAGCTTGACGCCGACCTGCACCTCGTTGCCCGACTTGGTGATCAGCGCCTTGATGTCCTTGGCGGCCTTTGCCGAACGCTGGGCGAGTTCGCGCACTTCCTGTGCCACCACCGCAAAGCCCTTTCCGGCCTCGCCGGCACGGGCCGCTTCGACGCCGGCATTCAGCGCCAACAGGTTGGTTTGGAAAGCGATCTCGTCGATGACGTTGATGATCTGGCTGATTTCGCGCGACGCCTGCTCGATGCGTCCCATGGCCTCGACGGCATTGCCGACGACGACACCCGAAGCGCCAGACTTATCCTTGGCTTCGGAGACCATGATGGTGGCTTCGTGCGCCCGTTCGGTGGAGTTCTGGACGACGGCGGTGATTTGATCGAGGGCCGCCGAGGTCTGTTCGAGGGCGGCCGCCTGCTGCTCGGTGCGCTTCGACAGGTCATCGCTGGCATTGCGCAGCTCGGCGGTGTTGCCGTTCATCGCTTCCGTCGTCTCGCGCACTTCGCGCATCGTCGCCTGCAGGGTGACGAAAGTATTGTTGACGTTCTGCTGCAGCTCGGCGAAGGCGCCCTGGAAGCTGCCGCGCATCGTCTGGGTGAGATCGCCTTCGGCAAGGCTGGCGATGACGCGGCGGGTCTCGCCGATGCCGGCATCGACGCTCGAAAGCAGCGTGTTGATGTTGCCGGCGAACTGGTTGAGGTTCTCGTCCTCATAGTCCTTGCCGATGCGGTGGCTGAAATCGCCGGCCGCAGCTGCAGCGACGACGACCGACATGCTCGACTGCAGGTCGTCGCTCTTGGCGCGCATCGCCACTTCCTGGGCGTTCAGGCGCTTGACGGCAAGGCCGTTCTCCTTGAAGACCGCAACCGCGGCGGCCATCTCGCCGATTTCGTCCCGGCGCCCGGCGAAGGGAACCTCGGCGTCGAAATTACCGTCGGCGACCTCCTTGATCGCATGGGTGACGCGCTTGATCGGGCGGCTCAGATGGCTGGTACCGATATAGAAGCCCATGCCGATGCCGGCCGCGATTCCGATGCCGGTGATGCTGAGCACGAGCACCAGCACCCAGGAGCGGAAGCTCTCGATATCGGCGTTGACGGTCTCCAGCGCTGCCTTGTCGGTGGCGACGACCGCGTCGATCTCAGCCTGGAACGCCTTGCGGTTGGCGCGGTTGGCATCATTGTTGCCCTGCGCGCTGGCGGCCTCGGGGCCGACCTCGGTGCCGAGACGGGCCGTTTCCGCGCGGAAGGTGCGGAATTCGGCGGCGCGGGCGACCAGCTTGGCAAAATCGGCCTTCTCGTCCTCGGGGACGAGCGGCGCCCAGCCCGCGATGACCTTGTCGATTTCGTCGAGGCCGGCCAGCAGGCCCTTGGCGAAGTTCGGCGTATCCTTGATCGTTTTTGCGGCATAGATGCCGCGCGATTCCATAACGACCGCGGTGACGAAACGGTTGAGGCGTTCGCCGGCATAGGCGCGGGCGGCAGCCTGCTCATAGGCCGTCAGGTTGCGACTATATTCGTGCATGGCCGACAATGCCGTTGCGCCGATCAGCAGCGCGACGGAGCCCATCACGCATACCAGCAGATTAATTTTGCCGCGGATCTTCAATGCACTCTCTCCTGAACTACGCCGATGCCTGGAAAGCAAACTCCCAGCCGATGGTGGGAATATCGGCGAAATTTATTAAAGTTAGATTGCCAATATTTACGATTATGGCTGGGTAAAATGATCGGCGTCGATGTCGGCCGGGACGCGGAACCCCCTGAAAAACCGGGCCATCGAGCTGCAGCAACCGACAAACACAACCAGTCAGCGCAGACTGAATTTATTAACACCAGAATGCGAAAATACTTACCAAGCCGGCGAAGCAAAGTGAAATTATCCGGTATAATTGACTTTCACCGGCATCGTCCTTATAAGCCGCCGCACGTCCGGTCACTCAGCCTTTCATGGCCCGCCCGTTCGAAAAACAACGCTCCTTGCATTATGCAAATTCAAGAAGGGCCGCACTCCGCGGTGTTTAAATAAATGAAGCGTACCTACCAACCATCCAAGCTTGTTCGCAAGCGTCGCCACGGCTTCCGTGCGCGCATGTCCACCAAGGGTGGCCGCAAGGTCATCGCCGGCCGCCGCGCGCAGGGCCGCAAGCGTCTTTCGGCTTAAGGCCGGGTTGCCCGAGAAGAGATGGCGGGCGAATTGACGACCAAAGACCAGAAACACACTGTCGGGCGGCTGAAAAGTCGCCCGCAGTTTCTTGCCGTGCGCGAAGGCGAAAAACGCCGCGGCGGCCTCTTCCTTCTCGAAGTCCTTGACCGGAAGGAACCCGACAGCCAAGCCCGCGTCGGTTTCACAGTCACCAAAAAACATGGCAACGCGGTCGAACGCAACCGCATGCGCCGCCGCCTCAAAGAGGCGGTGCGGCTTCATGCGGGGTTTGCAATGCAGCCCGGACACGACTATGTGGTTGTCGCGCGCAGGGACGTGCTTGAGGCGTCCTTCAAAGAATTGGCCGCGGAGCTGAAATTTCGCGTGGAAACCAGGCCGAAACCCCGGCGCTCCGGAGACGGACGCCCCAGGAACGTATGATGGAAAAAAACCGCAATTACTTCATTGCGATCGCTCTCTCGGTGCTGATCGTCCTCGGCTGGCAGTTTCTCTATATGAATCCGCGCATCGAGGCTCAGCGCAAGGCGCAGGAAGCCCAGAAGGCGCAGCAGAAGACCGAACAGGTGCAGCAGCCCGCAGCCGACGGCACAGCGCCCGCCCCGACGACTGGCACCGCCCCTTCCGGTCAGGCCGTCGCCACGGCGACGCTCGATCAGGCGCTCGCAAAGAACCCGCGCGTCGTCATCGATACGCCTGCGCTTTCCGGCTCGATCAACCTCGCCGGCGCCCGGCTCGACGATCTGAAGCTCAAGGGCTATCACGAGACCGTCGACGATTCGAGCCCAACCATCACCCTGTTCAGCCCGGCGGAAACCAAGGACGGTTATTTCACCGAACTCGGCTATATCGGCAGCGACGCGACGGGCAACGTGCCCGGCGCCTCGACGCTCTGGACGGCGCCCGAGGGCGCCAAGCTCACCGACAAGACGCCGGTGACGCTTTCCTACACCAACGACAAGGGCCTGACCTTCACCCGGACGATTTCCGTCGACGAACGCTACATGTTCACCGTCGCCGACAAGATCGAAAACACCGGCCAGGCTCCCGTATCACTGTCTTCCTACGGCCGTGTGACGCGTTACAACAAGCCGACGACGCCCTCCGTCTACGTGCTGCATGAAGGTTTCATCGGCGTCATCGGCGATGACGGTCTCGTCGAAACCAAATATACCGCCGCCGAGAAGGAAGCCGTCATGCCGCCGAAATCCACCGGCGGCTGGCTTGGCATTACCGACAAATACTGGGCCGCGACGATCATTCCGCCGCAGACGTCAGCCTATGAAGCACGCTTCTCGCATTTTGCCGACGGCCAGCCGCGCTATCAGGCCGACTACAAGGACGACGCCTTCACCGTGGCGCCCGGCCAATCGATCGAGCTCAAGAACCTCGTCTTCGCCGGCGCCAAGGAAGTGCCCGTCATCGACGGCTATGAGACCAGCTATTCGATCCCAAAGTTCGACCGGCTGATCGACTGGGGCTGGTTCTATTTCATCACCAAGCCGATGTTCAAGCTGATGGACTTCTTCTTCCGCTACTTCGGCAATTTCGGCGTGGCGATCCTGTGCACGACCATCGTCGTCAAGGCGCTGTTCTTCCCGCTCGCCAGCAAGCAGTACGCTTCGATGGCGAACATGAAGCGCATGCAGCCGAAGATGGAGGAACTGAAGGCGAAATTCGCCGACGACCGCATGGGGCTGCAGCAGGCAACGATGCAGCTCTACAAGGAAGAGAAGATCAATCCGATCGCCGGCTGTTGGCCGGTGGCACTGCAGATCCCGATCTTCTTCTCGCTCTACAAGGTGATCTACATCACCATCGAAATGCGACATGCGCCGTTCTTCGGCTGGATCAAGGACCTTTCGGCCCCCGATCCGACGTCGATCGTCAATCTGTTCGGCCTGCTGCCGTTCGAAGCGCCGACGCTGCTGCATCTCGGCGTCTGGCCGCTGATCATGGGCATCACCATGTTCCTGCAGATGCGCATGAACCCGACGCCGCCCGATCCGACCCAGGCGATGATCTTCACCTGGATGCCGCTGGTGTTCATGTTCATGCTGGCAAGCTTCCCGGCCGGCCTGGTCATCTACTGGGCCTGGAACAACACGCTCTCGGTGATCCAGCAGTCGGTGATCATGAAGCGCCACGGCGTCAAGGTCGAGCTGTTCGACAATCTGAAGGGCCTGTTCCGACGAAAGACGGCGCCATCGAAATGATGCTTATAATAGCCCCGCTCCGGCGGGGCTTTTCTTTTTGGCTGGCTCCGTAAACCGCCTCGAAGCTTGACATCCGCCCACAAAACCACGAAGTCCGACAAAGACCGACCTCGGAGATCGCTGAGCCCCGCATGCCTGAAACCGAAAAGCCACTCTTCGGCCACCCATGGATCTTCATCCGCGGCGTCCCGTCGCTCAACTTCCTGCCGCCGGAAGGGCCGCTTGAGGTGGCCTTCGCCGGACGTTCTAATGTCGGCAAGTCGTCGCTGATCAATGCGCTGGTCGGCCAGAAGGGTCTGGCGCGCACGTCGAACACGCCGGGGCGCACGCAAGAACTCAATTACTTCGTTCCGGACGGCTATTCCGGCGAAGGCCAAGACCTGCCGCCGATGGCGATCGTCGACATGCCGGGCTATGGTTATGCGCAGGCCCCGAAGGAGCTTGTGGACAATTGGACTAAGCTCGTCTTCGATTATCTGCGCGGCCGCGCGACGCTGAAGCGCGTCTATGTGCTGATCGACAGCCGTCACGGCATCAAGAAGAACGACGATGACGTGCTTGATCTGCTCGACAAGGCGGCCGTCTCTTATCAGATCGTGTTGACCAAGACCGACAAGATCAAGGCGCCCGCCGTGCCGAAGCTGCTTGCGGAGACCGCGGAAAAGATCCGCAAGCGCCCGGCCGCCTATCCCGGCGTGCTGTCCACTTCGTCTGAAAAGGGCGACGGGATGGATGAATTGCGCCAGGCAATCGCTGAAACCGTCGGCATCGCCCACTGGAAATAGAAGGGGCGCCGATACGGATAGATTTACATCTTCGGCAGCAGCACCTTGTCGACGACGTGGATGACGCCGTTCGATTGCTTGACGTCGGCGATCGTCACATGGGAGACGCCGCCGTTTTCGTCGGTCAGGGTGATCTTGCCCTTGCTTTCCCTGGCTTTCAGCACGCAGCCGCCGACGGTCTTGATGTCGTGCTCGCCACCGTCATCCTTGATCATCTTGGCAACGGTCTTGGCCATCGCATCGGCGGCCACGACATGGCAGGTCAGAACCTTGGTGAGCGTCGCCTTGTTTTCCGGTTTCAGCAGCGTGTCGACGGTGCCCTTCGGCAGGGCGGCGAAAGCTTCGTTGGTCGGCGCAAACACGGTGAAGGGGCCCTTGCTCTCGAGTGTGCCGACCAGGCCGGCTGCCTTGACGGCGGCGACCAGCGTCGTGTGATCCTTGGAATTGACGGCATTTTCGATGATGTTCTTGCTGTCGAACATCGCCGCACCGCCGACGATCGGGTTCTTGGCGGCAGCAAAGGCGACGGCGGACAGGGCAGTGGCGAGCGCGAAGCCGCGCAATACGGACTTGATCATGATTTTCTCCTCTGGCCGGACAGCCTCCGCGGGCCTTATGCCTGAGCGTCGTCCGGACATTTCGAACTACGGAGGCCTGCGCCAAAGAGTTTCAGACAGGAGAAAATGATTTTACGGCCGGCGCCCGATCATGCCGGCGCCCCTTATGGCCGGCGCCCCATTATGGCCGACGTAACGGGCCGCTTGCGATCACCGGACCGGTCGCCTGGCCGGTCGGCGAACCACCGAAGGGCTCGAGGCTGACGGCAAGCGTTGCGCCATCGGAGAGATTCTTGCGCAGATCGGCGGGAATGACGAGTTCACCACTTTCACCCGGCTGGAAGACGCCGAGCGATTTCGGCGCGCCGCTGCCCGGCACCAGCCAAAGTTCCAGCGACTTCTCCTCCGGCTTGCCGGCGGCGACCGGCACGATCTTCAGCCGGCCGCTTTGCAGTTCGTAGGAGGCGACAAGATTGATGGCGTTGTTCTGGCCGGAAAGCGAGGCGACCAGCGGTGTCGGCCCCTGCGGCTGCGGCACCACGCCGGAGGCGAAGATCACGGCGCTGACGGCGACGACGATGCAGGCAAAGCTCAGCGAGCGCCAGAAACCCGCCGAATTCCACAGCCCTTGCGAAAAGGATGGGGATTTTCCGGCATCGCCGAAAAGCCGCGCCTCGATCTGCTTGAAGGTTTCCCGGCTTGGGGCGGCGGTCTCATAATCGTCATTGAAGGCGGAAAGGTTGGTTTCCCAGCGGCTGACGATCGCCGCAAACGGCCGATCGTGGCGCATGCGCTCTTCCACCACCCGGCGATCCTGCAGCGACAGGACGCCAAGCACATATTCGCCGGCGAGAACCTCGTCGCGGGAGCGGTCTCCCTTGCTTTTGTCGGGCGATGTCATCGTTCCATGCACTCTCTCAGTTTCAAGAGGCTGCGCCTGAGCCAGGTCCGCATCGTGTTCAGCGGGACACCAAACTGATCGGCCAGTTCCTGATAGCTCAGCCCTTCGACATAAGCCCGTTTCACCGCGACCGCACGATCAGCTTCCAACTCTTCCATGCAGGTGTCAATCCGCCTTCCTTCATCCTTTGTGACCGTCTGCATTTCCGGGTCGGGCGCTGCATCGGCAAGATCGTAGGCGCTGTCGATTTCGTCGGCGACAGGCTTGCGCGCTCGCAGTGCATCGATCGACCGGTTGCGGGCAATTGCCGAGAGCCAGGCCGAGGACGAACCCGTGGCTGCCTGGAAACTTCCAGCCCTTTGCCAGATGCTGATATAGACTTCCTGCAGGGTTTCCTCGGCCTCGGTGCGATCCCTCAAGATACGCAGGCAGATCGCAAAAAGTTTCGGTCCGGTCTGGTTGTAGAGGGCCGTGAAGGCCGTGCGGTCGCCGAGCGCGACGCGGCCGATCAGGTCCTTGATCTCATCGCCTTGCCTGCTGTTCGTCATGTCATGCTGCCCTGCCCGAGGAGGCTGAAGTTCGCCGGTTCCGTGCCACATACGAAAAACTATTGCCCTCTGGATTATTCCCTCTGTCGGAAACTTGCGATAAAAGGCCGCGAACAATTCTGCGGGGTCCCCATGAACGAGTCCGAAAGCGAACTGCAGGCACGGCTTCTGGCCAAGGCGCTGCCCTTCATGCAGCGTTACGAGAACAAGACGATCGTCGTGAAATATGGCGGCCACGCCATGGGCAACCCCGAGCTCGGCAAGGCCTTTGCCAGCGACATCGCGCTGTTGAAGCAATCGGGCGTCAACCCGATCGTCGTTCACGGCGGCGGCCCGCAGATCGGCGCCATGCTGAACAAGATGGGCATCGAATCGAAATTCGAGGGCGGGCTGCGCGTCACCGACCAGAAGACGGTCGAGATCGTCGAGATGGTGCTGGCCGGGTCGATCAACAAGGAGATCGTCGCGCTGATCAACCAGACCGGCGAATGGGCGATCGGCCTTTGCGGCAAGGACGGCAACATGGTCTTCGCCGAAAAGGCGCGCAGGACCGTCAAGGATCCCGATTCCAATATCGAGCGCGTGCTCGATCTCGGCTTCGTCGGCGAAGTGGTCGAGGTCGACCGGACGTTGCTCGATCTGCTCGCCCGTTCCGAGATGATCCCGGTGATCGCGCCGGTCGCACCCGGCCGCGACGGCGCCACCTATAATATCAATGCCGACACCTTCGCCGGCGCCATTGCCGGCGCGCTGAACGCCACCCGCCTGCTGTTCCTGACCGATGTGGCAGGGGTGCTCGACAAGAACGGCCAGCTGATCAAGGAGCTTTCCGTCGCCGAAGCGCATGCGCTGATCGCCGACGGCACGATCTCCGGCGGCATGATCCCGAAGGTCGAGACCTGCATCGACGCGATCAAGGCCGGCGTCCAAGGCGTCGTGATCCTAAACGGCAAGACCGCCCATTCCGTCCTGCTCGAGATCTTCACCGAGCACGGCATCGGAACGCTGATCGTTCCCTGATTAAGGGCTGCGCCCTTCACCGGAACGAGGGGCGCATCTTCCTCGCCCTAGCGGATGGGCGGACTCGCAATCGACGCAGGCTCTAAATCGCCGCGTCCTGGGCTTTTCCATCGGGCGCAGGCGCCCTCTCCAAATGCTTCCCCTTTTCTCGCGATCCACCATCCGGCGACCACGCCGGCAGAGGATCCGTCTGGAAGTTCAAGGCGCCTCCTTCACGCGGGCGCGCGCCTGGCTTTCCTTCTTGATCGGCCGGCCGACCGGGCAGACCTCCTGTACAAAGCCGTTCAGCGTGTTGACGAGATTGTTCTCGATCAGAGAATAGTGAACGAACTGGCCCTGTTTCTCGCGTCTGATCAGCCCGGCAGTTTCGAGGATGGACAGATGCTGCGAAACAGCGGGCTTGGACATGCTGAAGCGGTCGGCGATCTCGCCAGCGGTCAGGCCCGATGCCGAGAGATAGGCGAGGATCTTCCGCCGTGGTGCACTGGAAAGCGCGTGGAATACGCGCTGGGCGGCGCTGACAGAGCTGCCTTCTGCAGTGTCATCGAAAGTCTTATCTTCCAAGTCCAGTCTCCATGCTTGCGGCATCACCGCGTCGATCGGCGATTAATTAAGCAATTAATGTATTGCTTAATTAATTTCATTCATGCAAAGTAATTAGATAATTGCTTAATTAATGAATTGGCGGGCGATGTTCAAGTGGAGAAAGCGCCCAATCGGAAGGAGCTTGTCATGAGCAGTATTTCCACCGAGCGGATGATCGATAACCGCAGCGATTCAGTGAAGGGCAAAGTGGTCTGGATGCCCGTAAAGTCGATCTGGATCACCGCCATGACCCTGATTGCCATTATTGGCGGGCCACTGACCTTCACCTGGAGCGCCTTTGCCGTCTTTATCCTCTCGACCGCCATCACCATCTGCCTCGGTCATTCGGTCGGCATGCACCGGCTTCTGATCCACCGCTCCTTCGGTACGCCTCTCTGGATCGAGCGTTTCCTCGTTTATCTCGGTACGCTGGTCGGCATGGCCGGTCCCTTCGGCATGATCTACGCCCACGACATTCGCGACTGGGCGCAACGGCAGCAGAACTGCCATGACCTCTATGCCCATCGGCGGTCTTTCCTCATCGACGCCTTCTGGCAGATGCATTGCGTCGTGGAGCTCGACCATCCGCCACGCTTCGTCCTCGATGCGCGTGAGCGGCGCGACCGCTTCTATCGTTTCCTCGAGGCGACATGGATGGCGCAGCAGCTTCCCTTGGGACTCCTGCTCTTCATCCTCGGCGGCCTGCCATGGGTAGTCTGGGGTATCGCCGTACGGATATCGGTGTCACTGACCGGACACTGGCTGGTCGGTCATTTCGCGCATCGGGCCGGTCATCAGGGCTGGAGTGTCGATAATGTAGCGGTGCAGGGTTATAATCTGCCGGGTTTCGGGCTGGTGACGTTCGGCGAGAGCTTCCATGGCAACCATCATGCTTTTCCGGAATCGGCGCGGCTCGGCATCGAGCCGGGGCAACTGGACCTCGGTTGGCATTTCATCCGGCTGCTGGCGACGCTGGGTCTGGCTTCGGCGATCAAGCTCCCGCACATGATCGTGCCAAGGCGAGGATTGCGGCGCGTCAACACCTCTGAAGCTTCTGGTGGCAGTCGGCCCCCACATCACGCGGCCGGCTAGGCGGAATCGCGTCCGTGAATGCGATATCTCCTCTTGGGGGCCGGAAATCGCCCAATGAAGCCTTGGCAAGATTTGGAATCGTGCTTTAGGTTGCCGCCCGAAATCAAAACGGGTCGAGCAAAAAGATGCGCCTTAGAGACTGCTATAATTTCCACGATTTCCGGCGCATGGCCAAACGGCGGCTTCCCGGGCCGATCTTCGACTATATCGATGGTGCGGCCGATGACGAGGTGACCTATCGGCGCAATAGCGCGGCCTTCGAGGCTTGCGATCTGGTGCCCGACGTTCTTAGGGGCGTGGCCGAGGTCGACATGTCGGTGACGGTCATGGGGCAGAAGCTGGCAATGCCGGTCTATTGCTCGCCGACGGCGCTGCAGCGGCTTTTTCACCACCAGGGAGAGCGGGCGGTCGCGGCGGCGGCGGGAAAACACGGCACGATGTTCGGCGTTTCCTCGCTCGGCACGATCAGTCTGGAGGAAGCCCGCCAGATCAGCGCCGGGCCGCAGGTCTATCAGTTCTATTTCCACAAGGACCGCGGTCTCAACCACGAGATGATGGCGCGAGCGAAGAATGCCGGCGTGCAAGCGATGATGCTGACGGTCGACAGCATCACCGGCGGCAACCGCGAGCGCGACAAGCGGACGGGATTTGCCATTCCCTTCAAGCTCAATCTCGCCGGCATGATGCAGTTTGCGATCAAGCCGTCCTGGGCGATCGACTGGATGACGCATGAGGCTTTCCGGCTGCCGCAGCTGGAAAACCACGTGAAGATGGATGGCGGCGCGCTGTCGATCAGCCGGTACTTCACCGAAATGCTCGACCCCTCGATGTCGTGGAGCGACGTGGCTGACATGGTGCAAGCCTGGGGCGGACAATTCTGCCTGAAGGGCATCATGTCGGTCGAAGACGCCAAGCGCGCGGTCGAGATCGGCTGCACCGGCATCGTACTGTCCAACCACGGCGGCCGCCAGCTCGACGGCTCGCGTAGCGCTTTCGATCAGCTGGCCGAAATCGTCGATGCCGTCGGCGACCGGATCGACGTAATGATGGATGGCGGCGTGCAGCGGGGCACGCATGTTCTCAAGGCGCTGTCGCTGGGGGCGAAGGCGGTCGGCCTCGGCCGCTACTATCTCTTCCCGCTTGCAGCCGCCGGACAGCCCGGCGTCGAGCGGGCGCTGGAGACGATGCGCACCGAGATCGAACGCGACATGAAGCTGATGGGCTGCACTTCGGTCGACCAGCTGACGCGGCGCAATCTGCGCTTCCGTTCCTGAATAGGCGGCGGCAATTGAAAATGTTGCCGCGCCGCGCGGTTTGAAAGTCGCGCGGCGCTCTAATCTGATCAGAGGCTGTAGATCGCCGCCGCTTCCTGTTTCAGCTTTTCCATCATCGACCGGTAAGGCCCCGGGCCATAACTGATGCGGCCGACGCCGAGCTTTGCCAGGGTCTTCACATCGGGGGCGCCTGCCCGCATCATGATATTGACCGGCAGCGTCGATGCCGCGCAGATCTTTTCGATCAAGGCGGGATCGATCAGGCCGGGCACGAAGAAGCCGTTGCCGCCGGCGGCCGCATAGGCCCTGCCCCGCTCGATCGCCTCGTCCACCAGGCCGGCATGTTTGGAAAGATCGCTCTCGGCCAGAAAAAGATCGGTGCGGGCGTTGATGAAGAAGGGGATATCCTTGCCGTCGGCCATGGCGCGAATGGCGCGGATGCGGTCCGCCTGGCTCTCGACGGAATAGAGCCCCTCGCCGGCGACCACCCGATCTTCGAAATTGATGCCGATGGCGCCGACCTCCACCAGCCTGGCGACATTGGCGGCCGCTCCCTCGGGCTCGGCCGAATAGGCGCCTTCGAAATCGACTGAGAGCGGCAGGTCGACAGCATCGGTGATGGATTTCGCCGTGTCCACCAGCACCGACATCGGCAGCTTCTCGCCATCGGCAAATCCATGGGCGGCGGCGACCGACCAACTTCCCGTCGCAAGCGCCTTGGCGCCGGCATCGGCAACGGCCTTTGCCGTGCCGGCATCCCAGATATTGTAGAGGACGATCGGGTTGCCCTTCTGGTGAAGCGCGGCGAATGCCTTGGCCATCTCAGTCTGGTTCATGCTGTTTCCTCCATCCTTGTTTGCATGCTGATCTTCTCTTCATGCCGCAGCAGCCATTGCTTGCGCCAGAGCCCGCCGCCGTAACCGGTCAAAGAACCATCGGCGCCGAGGACACGGTGACAGGGCACGATGATGGCAAGCTGGTTGGCGCCGTTGGCGCGGCCGACGGCGCGTACCACTTCCGGCCTTTCCATCTCCCGTGCAAGATCGCCATAGGCGCGCGTCTGGCCCGGAATGTCCATCAGCTTTGCCCAGACATGTTTTTCGAACGGCGTGCCGCCGAGCGCCAATGGCGTTTTGAAAACCGTGAGCCGCCCCTCGAAATAATCGCGGATCTCCGCCTCGATCTGGTCGATCGCCGCGGTGCGGCCGATCGCGACCGAGGAGCGGACGCGCTTCTGCAGCGCTTCGAGTTCGCTCAGTAGCGCCTTGCGATCGTGAAATTCGAGCAGATGCAGATGGGTCTTGTCGGCAACCGCGATCATCGGCCCGAGCGGCGTGTCGAACCAGTCGGCAAAGAGCAGTTCGCGGTTCTGCGCAAGCGCCGGCGCCTTGCCGACGAGCCGCTGGAATGCCGTGCGGAAGCCGCTCGGGGATTCATATCCGGCATCGATCTGCGCATCGATGACACGCGCGCCGTCCGCCAGCTGCCGGGCCGCTTCGCCGAGCCTGACATAGCGGACGATGTCATGGAAGGTCATGCCGAGCGCTCGCTTGAAGGCGCGGCGCACGGTCGAGGGATCATAACCGCGGCGCATGAGTTCATCCTCGGTCCAGCGAACCTCCAGCTCGCTGCCGAGCGCGGCGAGCAATGCGTCGACGATCGCCTCCCTGCCCGGCTGCTCCAGCGGCCGGCAGCGCTGGCAGGGGCGGAAACCGGAATGCATGCAGGCGGCGATCGTCTCGAAGAACAGGGTGTTCTCGCGCTTCGGCTTGCGCGCCGGGCAGGTCAGGCGGCAGAAGATGCCTGTCGTCTTGACGCAGACATAGGCCTGGCCCTCATAATCGGCGCTACGCGCGATCAAGGCATCATAGAGCGTATCATCGTCGGGGCGTTCGAAAAGCATACCCGCCTTCTAACACCCCGCGCCTGCCGCGTCCGCCGAAAATCAGGCGTCTATTTTATTCCGCCGCGTCGAGGCTTTTCATATGCCGTTGCGGACGCAGCATCGACTCCTCCTCGGCATCCTGCGGCGCACCCCAGAAATTCTCGAGCGTCGGGCCATCCTTCAGGTGGCGGCGACGGAAAAGGAACTCGAGGATCTCATGAAACCAGACGCGGCGGCCCATCTCAGTATACCAACGCATGGAATGGCGCTGCTCGCGGTCGCGATGGAAGAGGATACGCATCAGCGCCTTCGGCCGCGCCTGGACCGCAACCTCGATGAGCTTGACGCAGGCGACCAGCACGACCGGGTTCAGATGCCGCATCTTCAAGACCTGATGCTTGTAATCCCATTTGCGGATATCGGTCTCGATCACCTGCCGGTCGCGGGCGAAACGGAAAAAGGGCGTCCAGCGATGCGGGGTGACGTAAAGTGCCTGGATCTGGTCGGGATCATAGGAGAGCAATTGCCGGAAGCCGCGCCAGAGATCACGCAGCTTCTCCTCCTCGAAGCCGACGACCCAGGTCGCCATGGAGAGGATATCATGCTGGCGCAAGAGGCGGATTGCCTCCCGGTCGGTTGCCTTGGCCCCGCCCTTCCTGATCAGCGCCAAGGTTGCCTCGTCGGTGTTTTCCATGCCGAGAAGCCAGCGCACGACGCCGGCCTGGCGGTAAAGATGCAGGATATCGGCATCACGGACGATATCATCCGCCCGCGTCGAGCCGACGATCTGCACCGGCACATTCTCAGCGATCATCGCCTCGAGGAAGGCCCGCCAGGCCTTGCGCGACGAGGTCGGGTTCTCGTCGGCAAGATTGATCAGTTCGACGCCTTGTTCGCGATAGAGCCTGGCGATCTCGCGGGCAAACAGCTCCGGCGAACGGTGACGCCAGCGGGTCCAGAAGCCGCGCTGGCCGCAATAGTTGCAAAGATGCGGACAGCCGCGGGAGAACTGCATCACGACGGCGCGTTTGCCGCCCCAATAGCTATAGTCGGCATGGTCGATCAGTTCCCAACCGACGCGATAAGCATCGAGATCGGCGATCGCCTGCGCGGGCTGGGTTGCCTGGATTTGACCATGAGCGTCCCGATAGGCAATGCCGGGAATGGTTGCGAGCGGGCGGCCCGTTGCCAGGCAATCGGCAAGGCGCCGCATCGATTCCTCGCCTTCGCCGCGTACGAGGATATCGAATGCCTTCGTCTCGGCCAGTACCTCGCGCCAATGGTAAGTGGGAAAGACGCCGCCATAGACGATCCGGGTTGCAGGATTGCTGCGCTTGACAGCCTCTGCGATCACTCTGGCGGTGGGATGGGCCGACGTCGAGCCGGAATGGCCGATCAGCACCAGATCGGGGTGGCTCGCCACCGCTCGACTAACAATCTCCGCCATCGCCATCGGTCCGAACTCGGCATCGATAAGGCTGACACTATGGCCGTCGTCGATCAGCGGCCCCCCGACCGAGAGCAGGCCGAGCGGCGGAAGGTGATCATCGGGAATACGGCTGCCGATCGCGGTATGCGGCGGATTGATCAGAACGATCTTCATGCGACTTTACCCTTGCGGGTCCCCCTGTCTGACGCAGGCAGAAAGTCACCAGCGGTCAATGGCAATATTCAGCCGAAATCTTCTTAAAGTTGTGAAAATCTAGCGGCTTTTTTGGGGGCGACGGCCGCAACCAGGCCGCCCAAGCAAAAGGCTTTGGTTTCCCAGGGCAGCCATGGCATAAGACCGCCATGACCAAGATCGACCGCACGCCTGACAAAGCCGATTTCGCACACGTCACAGACTGGGTCTTTGACCTCGACAACACGCTCTATCCGCATCATGTCAATCTCTTCGCCCAGATCGACAAGAACATGACCGCTTATGTCGCGACGCTCTTACAGATGGAGCGGGACGAGGCGCGCAAGCTGCAGAAGCAATATTACCTCGAGCATGGTACGACGCTGCAGGGGCTGATGATCCATCACGGCATCGATCCGAACGACTTCCTCGAAAAGGCGCATGCGATCGACTATTCGGCGCTGACGCCGCAGCCGGAACTCGGCGCGGCGATCAAGGCGCTGCCGGGGCGCAAATTCATCTTTACCAATGGCAGCGTCAAGCATGCAGAAATGGCGGCCGAAGCCCTCGGCGTTCTCGAGCATTTCGACGACATCTTCGATATCGTCGCCGCCGACTACGTGCCGAAGCCGGCGCAGGCGACCTACGACAAGTTCACGGCATTAAAACGCGTCGAAACGAGCAAGGCGGCGATGTTCGAAGATCTGCCGCGCAACCTGACAGTGCCTAAGGCGCTCGGCATGCAGACCGTGCTGCTGGTGCCGCGCAATCTCGAAGAGACGGTCGTCGAATGGTGGGAAAAGACCAGCGGCGAAGAGGATCATATCGATTTCGTCACCGACGACCTCGCCGCCTTTCTCGGCAAGATTACCGGTTCGGCCTAGAGCCTTTCCGGGTTAGATTGCAGCATTCTGTTGGCTCAAACGGAGTCGGATGGTCGACCGGCCGGCGCGCGTCGTAGCAAAGCTCTATGGCCAAGCCGGCCGGCCGATCAGCCGGCCCGTTTCAGCCAACCCTCGCGCAGATTTGCCTTGGCAAATCTGCAAGACTCACGAAACGCCGGACGCACTTATCGCTTCGCCATGGCGAAGCGGTGCGGCCGGTGGGCCGGGCATCTCTAGCCAGGATCATAGGCGATCGGCTCGGAGTACCTTGGGGTATGCCTTCGCCAATCGCCTTTGCCCTGACGAAAGCCTGCTCCGGCAGAATGCTGCAATCTAATCCGGAAGGCTCTAAGTAACCGGCTGGCAGCATTACCAAAGTTTCATTCAGCTTACCGATGTTTAACTGGGTCTTTGCGCCCTGCTGCCGTAGCTTTCTTCGTGAGGGGACACCTCACGAAAGGCAAATACGATGTATCGCAACAAGCTGATATTGGCAGCGCTTTCCTCCACCCTCGTCTTCGGCGCAGCCGCCGGGGCAGGCTATGCCGCACCCGGCGACGGGCCGCGTCAGCACGCCGGCAGGGACCATCCGGGCCCGGGCCGCGATGCCTTCCTCGAAATCACCTATGTCCGCATGCTCAAGCAATTCGACACGAACAAGGATGGCAAGGTCTCCAAGGAAGAGGCGACCGCCGGCCTCGACAAGGTTTTCGCTGCGATCGACACCAATAATGACGGCTCCCTCACGCCTGGCGAAATCGGCGCATACCAGAAGGCGCAGATGCAGGCGATGAGAGATCAACGCAAGAAGGACGCGGGCGAAAACATGGATGCGGATACAGCAGCCGCGACGCCTGATAATAACGACCAGGGACGGCCGCCACACGACGGTCACGGCGGGCATGACGGTCGTGACGGGCATCGCTGGATGCGCCATGGCGCCCCCTTCATGCGCGCCTCGATGATGATGCACCGGGTCGATACCGACCAGAACGGCCAGATTTCCAAACCGGAAGCCGTCGCCGCCTTCGACAAGCTGTTTGCGCGGATGGACCGCAACAAGGACGGCGTCATCTCGATCGACGACATGCCGGACCGGCCGCTGCTGTAAGGCCGGCCGAACCATTGCCTCCGCTCTTTCCCCGCTCAGTGGGGAAAGAGCCACGTCTCACGATCGAGGTACTGAGGCGCTATTCGCGATGTTCGTAGAAATCCTGGATGATCTTCCAGGCGGCTTCGGCCGTGTCGACGAAGCTGATCAGCTTGACATCGTCGGGCGCGATGGTGCCGAATTCGGCCAATGCGTCGAAATTGACGATGCTGCGCCAGAACGCCTCGCCGAAGAGGATCAATGGCAGGCGCTCCATGCGGCCAGTCTGGATCAGCGTCAAGCACTCGAAGAATTCGTCGAGTGTTCCAAAGCCGCCCGGAAAGACCGCGATCGCTTTGGCGCGCACCATGAAATGCATCTTGCGAATGGCGAAATAGTGGAAGTTGAAGCTGAGTTCCGGTGTCACATAGGCGTTCGGCGCCTGCTCGTGCGGCAGCACGATATTCAGGCCGATCGACGGGGCGCCTTCGTCGGCCGCGCCGCGATTGCCGGCTTCCATCACGCCGGGGCCGCCGCCGGTGACGATGACATATTCGTGGAAATCGAGGCTTGCCGAATATTTCGAGCAGAGCCGGGCGAATTTGCGCGCCTCGTCATAATAGACGGAAGCCGCCTCCAGATTGACGCGCTGGACATCGTTGCGGGCAGCCCAGGCGCTCTGGCCCGGGGCGGGAATGCGGGCGCCGCCGAACATGACGACGGTCGACTTGATGCCGCGTTCGGTCAACATCATTTCCGGCTTCAACAGTTCCAGCTGCAGGCGGATCGGCCGCAACTCCTCGCGGCAAAGGAAATCCTCGTCGACATAGGCAAGGCGGTAGGCGGGCGACATCGTCTGCGGCGTCTTCGGCACCGCCGCGGCGCGCTGCCTGTCGGTCGAGCTGCTCTTTAGCGGGTCCCATACGCCATCCTTGCGCCGCGATCCGCCGTTTCGTCCCTTCGCCATGTCGAAATGCCTTTCAGTCCTGCCGGCCATAGTGCCGGATATGTCGCTATAACGCCTTGAATCCAGGTTGATCTTGCCCGAAAATTCATTCCATTCTACGGGTGCATGCTGTAGAGCAGGACACAATCCCGCCAACCGCAATTCCGGAGATCTTACCGTCTCCACGATAAAGATCGAAGTTTAAGGAATTCTCATGAGCGCCACCGACCTCGCATCCCTCGAAAAGACCATCGAAGCCGCCTTCGACAATCGCGACAATGTGAACACGTCGACCAAGGGCGAGGTTCGCGATGCGGTCGAAGCAGCACTCGACCTGCTCGATGCCGGCAAGGTCCGTGTGGCGACGCGCGGCGCCGATGGCGCCTGGACGGTCAATCAGTGGCTGAAGAAGGCCGTGCTCCTGTCCTTCCGCCTCAACGACATGGAGGTGGTCAAGGGCGGCTCGGGCAATTCCACCTGGTGGGACAAGGTGCCTTCCAAATTCGAGAACTGGGGCGAGAACCAGTTCCGCGCCAGCGGCTTCCGTGCCGTGCCGAACTGCGTCGTGCGCCGCTCGGCCTATATCGCTCCGAATGCGATCCTGATGCCCTCCTTCGTCAATCTCGGCGCCTATGTCGGCGAAGGCACGATGGTCGACACCTGGGCGACGGTCGGCTCCTGCGCGCAGATCGGCAAACATGTGCATCTCTCCGGCGGCGTCGGCATCGGCGGCGTGCTGGAGCCGATGCAGGCCGGCCCGACGATCATCGAAGACAATTGCTTCATCGGCGCCCGTTCGGAAGTGGTCGAAGGCTGCATCATCCGCGAAGGCTCGGTGCTCGGCATGGGCGTCTATATCGGCAAGTCGACCAAGATCGTCGACCGCGCCACCGGCGAGGTGAGCTACGGCGAAGTCCCGCCCTATTCCGTCGTCGTCGCCGGCTCGATGCCGTCGGGCAATGCCACCATGGGCAACGGCCAGCCGGCGCCGCATCTCTACTGCGCCGTCATCGTCAAGCGCGTCGATGAAAAGACCCGCTCCAAGACCGGCATCAACGAGCTGCTCAGAGATTGATGACACCAGGACATTGATCCGGTAAACAGGCGGCGTCCTTTACGCGAGGCGCCGCCTTGCCATGTCTTTGCCATTCCCGCCGGATAGTTCGACGCCATGAGCCCTACCGATCCCGTCGCCAATCTTCAGACGCTGATTCGCTGCCCCTCCGTGACACCGGCCGAAGGCGGCGCGTTGTCTGCGCTCGACACCATGCTTGCGCCGCTCGGCTTCACCGTCGACCGCGTGAAGGCGAGCGAAGAGGGAACGCCCGATATCGAAAACCTCTATGCCCGGCTCGGCACGGACGGCCCGCATCTGATGTTTGCCGGCCATACCGATGTCGTGCCAGTCGGCGACGAGGCGGCCTGGAGCCATCCGCCCTTTGCCGCCGAGATTGCCAAAGGCGAGCTTTTCGGCCGCGGCGCCGTCGATATGAAGGGCGGCATCGCCTGTTTCGTCGCTGCCGTCGCCCGCCATATCGAAAAGAACGGGCCACCGCCCGGCTCGATCTCTTTTCTGATCACCGGCGACGAAGAAGGCCCGGCGATCAACGGCACGATCAAGCTCTTGCAATGGGCGGCCGAGCGCGGCGAACGCTGGGATGCCTGCCTTGTGGGCGAGCCGACCAATCCTGCGAGCCTCGGCGACATGATCAAGATCGGCCGGCGCGGTTCGCAGTCGGGCAGGATCACCGTGCACGGCGTCCAGGGGCATGCCGCCTATCCGCATCTTGCCGACAATCCGGTGCGCGGCATGCTGCAGCTGACCCAAGCGCTGATGGACCCGCCCTTCGACAGCGGCACCGACGACTTCCAGCCGTCGAACCTCGAGGTGACCACGGTCGATGTCGGCAATCCGGCGACCAATGTCATTCCGGCCAAGGCCTCGGCAAGTTTCAACATCCGCTTCAACGACAGCTGGACGGCCGAGACGCTGCGCGCCGAAATCCTCCGGCGCCTCGATGCCGCCGCCGGCAGCGGCCAGCTCAGGCCCGGCCGCGAACCGGTGAAATACGATATCGAGTGGGCCGACCGGCCAAGCCATGTTTTCCTGACGCGCAACAATGCACTGATCGCCTCGCTGTCTTCAGCTATCGAGAGCGTCGCCGGCCGGTCGCCGCAGCTTTCGACCACCGGCGGCACGTCGGATGCGCGCTTCATCAAGGATTATTGCCCGGTCGTCGAGTTCGGCCTTGTCGGCCAGACGATGCACATGGTCGATGAACGCGTCGCCGTTTCCGATCTGGAAACGCTGACGGCAATCTACGAGACTTTCATCGCCCGCTGGTTCGCCAATGCCAGGCTTTAAGGAAGTCCAGTACTATCTGGCCGGCCTCTGGCTGCTGATCCGGCTGGATCCGCGCGGTTTCCGCTACCTCGATATGTCCGAGCGCGGCGTCAACCGCTCGTTCTGGGCGATCGCCTGGTGCCTGCCGCCGATGGGCATTTCCTGGCTCTGGTGGCGACAGGTCTTTCTGCGGTCGATGCCGCCGGAAGCCGATGTCGGCTTTGCCTTCTATCTCAGGCTCGGCCTCGTCGAGCTCGCCAACTGGTTCGTGCCGCTGGTTTTTGCCGGGCTGCTGCTGCTGGCCTTCCGCATGGGTGAGCGTTTCGCGCCTGTCGTCGTCAGCGTCAACTGGCTCGGCGTGCCGCTCTCCTATATCAACGGGCTGTTGCTGGCGATGGTGGTCTTCCTTCCCGGCTCCGTCGGCCTTGTCTCGCTGCTGCTGCTTGCCTTCATGCTGGCGCAGGTCTTCGTGCTGGCGCGCATTCTGCGGATGATCTGCCACGGCCACCCGCTGATGGTCGGGGCAATGACGCTGGTGCTGCTCGTGCCATCGATGATCCTTTCGGAATATCTGCAGCACTTCCTCGGCATCTATCCGGTCTGACGAAGCTTACGATTGATCGTCATCGGGATCGCTGACCGGCCTGCGGCGGTCGGGAATCACGTCGGGATAATCCACCTGCAGGAAATAGAGCCCGTCGGGCGGCGCCACGGGGCCGCAGGCCTTGCGGTCGCGCGCCTCAAGCGCTGCCTCGACATCGTCAGGCGTCCATTTGCCTTCGCCGGCAAGCTTCAGCGTGCCGGCGAAGGAACGGATCTGATTGTGGAGGAAGCTCTGCGCCGTGGCGCGGATCTCGATCAGCTCGCCGTTGCGCGTCACATCCAGCCGGTCGAGCGTGCGCACCGGGCTGTTTGCCTGGCAATGAGCGGCACGGAAGGTGGAGAAATCGTGCCGGCCGACCAGCCTCTGGGCGGCGGCGTGCATGGTCTCGTGGTCGAGCAGCTTCGGCACCCACCAGGCCTTGCCGGCTTCGAGCGCCAGCGGCGCGCGGCGGCTGACGATGCGGTAGAGGTAATGGCGCCTGAGCGCCGAGAAGCGGGCATCGAAGAATTCGGGAGCTGTCTCGACATCGAGAATGGCGACACGTTCACCGGCAAGCCTCAAATGCGCGTTCAAGGCATTCTGCAGCTGATAGGGCGACCAGTCCTTCGAAAGATCGGCATGGATCACCTGCCCCATGGCGTGGACGCCGGAATCGGTGCGCCCGGCGCCGCGGACCGAGACCGTCTCGCCGGTCAGCGACAGTACCGCGGCTTCGATCGCGCCCTGTACCGAGGGACCGTTCTCCTGCCGCTGCCAGCCGACATAGGGGCCGCCGTCATATTCGACGGTCATGCGGAAACGCGGCATCAGGAAAGCCTCGTGCCTGCGCCAAGCGGCGTGCCCCGGAGGAAATCGGCTGCCGCCAGCGGCTTGCCGCCGGCCTTCTGCAGCCGTGTCAGCCGCACCGCGCCCAACGCGCAGGCGACCACGAGATCATCGCTCAGCAATTGCCCGGCCGGCCCCTGCCCTGCAGCCAGCTCCGAGCCCAGCACCTTCACCCGCTCCGGCTTGCCGCCGATCATAAGCTCGAACCAGGCGCCCGGAAATGGCGCCAAGCCGCGGATATGATTGTGCACATCGCTCGCGCTCCTTCCGAAATCGATGCGCGTCTCGCCCTTGTCGATCTTGGCGGCATAGAGCGCGCCCTCTTCCGGCTGCGGCGTCAGCGGCAGGTCGTTCATCTCGAGCTTCACCATGGCCTCCGTCATCGCCTTGGCGCCGACCTGCATCAGCCGGTCATGCAACTCGCCTGCCGTCATGTTGACGCCGATCTCGACCTCACGGGTCAATGCGACGGGGCCGGTATCGAGGCCCTTGTCCATCTTCATCACCATCACGCCGGTCTTATCGTCACCGGCCATGATCGCCCGCTGGATGGGAGCAGCTCCCCGCCAGCGCGGCAGCAGCGAAGCATGGCCGTTATAGCAGCCGTCGCGGGTGCCGTTCAAAATCGCCTCCGGCAGCAGCAATCCGTAGGCGACGACGACGGCGACATCGGCCTTGAGGGCGGCAAACCGCTCGCGCTCCTCGGCATCCTTGAAATTGACCGGCGTGAAAACGGGAAGACCGAGCAGTTCCGCCGCCTGATGCACCGGCGATTTCTGCAGATCGAGCCCGCGCCGCCCGCCCGGCCTCGGCGGCTGCGTATAGACCGCGACGACCCGGTGGCCCGCGTCGACGAGCAGGCGTAGGGTCGGAACCGAGAACTCCGGGGTTCCCATGAAGATGATGCTAAGAGACATTCTATCTCGCCAATTGAGGATCAACCGTCTTCAAACGGGTTTACGAGCTTGAGATCAAGACCTTCGAAATCTCTGGTGTTGCGGGTGGCGAGCGTCGCGCCGTTGGCAAGGCAGATAGCGGCAATCATCGCGTCCTGGACCGAAATCGGCCGCCCGATGTTTTCACGTTTCGCCCGCAGGCGCCCAGTTGCCATGGCCGCTTCCAAATCCCAGCCGACGATACGGTCACGAAATTGGCCTTTCACCAAATTCTCGATGGCGCGAAAGAAGCGATCCGATCCGGTCTTCAAGAGAACCCTTTCAGCGCCGTAAATCTGCTCCATCAAGCCGACGGTGCAAAGCCAGATTCTCGAGCTGTCCTGCCGCAACATCCAAGCCTTTACATTTTCATGGGGTAATGACCTGGCAAACTCGGAAACTACATTCGTATCGAGAACGATCATTCGAAGTCCTCGAACGGCAGGCCAAAATCCTTTTTCCGCGCGGCCTCGATTTCCTCCATGATTGCAGCAAATTCGTCGTCTACCGCGTCTTCTCTTTCGAAAGCGGCGCGTATCGCTGCATAGGCCGACATAGCCTCAGGCTTTGCTTCGGTTTTTCTTTGAAGCGCTTCCCGCAAAAGCTCCTTGGCCTCGTCGGAAAGACTGTTTCCACTGCGCTGCGCCGATTCCGCAATGTCTCGCTTCATCGCCTCGGAAATATTCCTGATCAGAAAATCACCCATGCGGCGCCTCCATCATGATATCACTGATATCATAGCGCGTTGCCGATGAATTTTCAACGCGTCGTCAGAGCGCCTTGGATTTCGCCGCCTTGGTGAACTTCTTGATCACCATTTCGCGCTTCAGCCGCGAAATGTAATCGATGAACAGCACCCCGTTCAGGTGATCGATCTCGTGCTGCAGGCAGGTGGCCAGCAGGCCATCGGCATCCACCGTCTGTTCCTTGCCGTTGCGGTCGAGATATTTGACCGAGACGACAGCCGGGCGCTCGACCTCGGCATAATAATCCGGGATCGACAGGCAGCCCTCCTCATAGACCGAACGCTCGTCGGAGGATTTGACGATCTCGGGGTTGATGAAGACTTGCGGCTGCTTCTCCTCACCCTCGCGCGACACGTCGATGACGAGCATGCGGCGCGGCACGCCGATCTGGATCGCTGCAAGGCCGATGCCCGGCGCGTCGTACATGGTTTCCAGCATATCATCGGCAAGACGTTGCAGGTCGGCGTCGACCCGCTCGATCGGCTTGGAGGCCTGGCGGAGAATAGGATCGGGAAGAATGATGAGTGGCTTGATGGTCATGGCGTTCCCATAACCCATCTTTTCCGACTATGGAATTATCCGGCAGGCGGGGAAGCCGCTTTTTTGCATCCTCGCCCGGAATTTCGCCATATTCGCCTCAGCCGCCCGGCGGGCGGCAGTATCTGGACGACCGCCGTTCTGGCGCTAGCCGTAGCGCGAAGATATTGGGGATTGCCAATTTCGTTCACGTTTTGATCTATATATTGCCACCTCTTCTGTTATGGTTGCGGTATGACCGTCAATTCCGATTCGTTCACTCTGTCGCTTGCCTCGATCAGCCCGGCCACGCTGGCGCTTGCCGGTGGGGTTCTCCTGGCCGTCGTCCTTCTGGTGATCGTCCTTCTGCTGCGCGGCGCAAGCCTTCGCCGCGAGCAGGCGGAAGAGGCGAATTTGCGCGCGGCTGAAGGCGACGCGCGCATGGCCGAGCTTTTAAAGATCCAGGCGGAGATGCAGGGCCGCATCGCGGCGATGACCGAAGTCTTCGGCGCGCGGCAGAGTGAGCTCAACCAGGCGATTAGCCAACGCCTCGACGGCATGTCGCAGCGGGTCAACTCGACGATCACCGAGCAGACCAAATCGACGCATGAGAATTTGCAGCGGCTGCAGGAGCGGCTGGCGGTGATCGATGCGGCGCAGAACAATATCCAGACGCTCGCCAAGGATGTCGTCGGGCTGCAGACCATTCTTTCCAACAAGCAGACGCGCGGCGCCTTCGGCCAGTCGAGGATGGAGACGATCGTCGCCGACGGCCTGCCGATGGGTGCCTATGGCTTCCAGCAGACGCTATCGAACGGCTCGCGGCCGGACTGCACGATCCGCATGCCGAACGGCGCGCCGCCGCTGGTGATCGATGCGAAATTTCCGCTCGAAGCCTGGAACGCCATCCGCGACGCCGGCAGCCCGGAGGCCGGCAAGATCGCCGGCCAGCAGTTCCGCCGCGACATGGAGGTCCATATCAGGGACATTTCCGAGAAATATCTGATCCACGGCGAAACCCAGGATACGGCCTTTCTCTTCGTGCCGTCGGAATCGATCTTCGCCGAGATCCACGAAAACTTCGAAGCCCTGGTGCAGAAGGCGCACCGCGCGCGCATCGTCATCGTCTCGCCGTCGCTGCTGATGCTGTCGATCCAAGTCATCCAGGCCGTGCTCAAGGACCAGCGCATGCGGGCGCAGGCGCATCTGATTCAGGGCGAAGTGGCGATCCTGATGGACGATCTCGGCCGCTTGGACGAGCGGGTGCGCAGGCTGCAAGGCCATTTCGCCATGGCGCAGAAGGATATCGACATGGTGGTCACCTCGGCCGACAAGCTGACCAAGCGCGGCGCCAAGATTGAAGCGCTGGAATTCGAGGCCGGCGGCGACAGCAAACCGGGTCGCGACAACGAACCCGCCGCCAAATCGGTGGAAAGCCGCACCGGTCTTCTCAAGCTGCGGGTGGTTGACGAGGAGTGACTGCTTCGGGCAGTGTCTCGCCCGCATGAAACAGTTGGAGCATGATGTCGTCGCATGCTCCAAAAGACGGGACACCCTGATGATCACAGTTTTCGGGTCCATCAATATGGACCTCATCGCCACCACCGACCGTCTGCCGAAGCCCGGCGAAACGGTGGCCGGCAACGGTTTTGCCACGGCCGCCGGCGGCAAGGGCGCCAACCAGGCGCTGGCCGCGCGCCGCGCCGGCCGCTATGTGCATATGGCGGGCGCCGTGGGCAGGGACAGCTTCGCCGCTGATGCCCTTGCCCTGCTCGATGAGGCGGGAACCGATCTTTCTCTCGTTGAACATGTCGATGGCCCCACCGGCACCGCGCTGATCCTTGTCGGCGGCGACGGCGAAAACATGATCGCCGTCGTTCCCGCCGCCAATGGCCTCGTCACATCGGCCGATGCCGAAACCGCGATCGGCGGCATGAGTGAAGGCGATATCCTGATGCTGCAGCTCGAAGTGCCGGTTGATGCCGTCGAACGCGCTTTATCGGCCGCCCGCGCCAAGGGCATCACCAGCATTCTCAACCTTGCTCCGCTAATCCCCGACGCGCCGCGTCTCGGCCGGCTCGCCGATATCGTCATTGCCAACGAGACCGAGTTCGAGCGGCTCGCCGGACAGGAGGGAATGGACGCTCAGGCGCGCGAGGCGGCACTCGTCCGCCTGCATCAGGAGACTGGCCAGACGCTGATCGTGACGCTCGGCGGCGACGGCGTCGTCGCCATCCGCGACGGGGCGATTTCAAGGGCGCAAGGTCTGAAGATCGAACCCGTCGATACGGTCGGCGCCGGCGACACTTTCTGCGGCTACTTCGCGGCCAGCCTCGACGAGGGCCTCGATTTTGCCTCGGCGCTGCGCCGAGCGGCGGTTGCCGGTTCGCTCGCCTGCCTCAAATCAGGGGCGCAGCCTTCGATCCCCACGAGCGCGGACGTCGCAGCCAGAATATAAGTGATGTCTCTTTGCGAAGCCGCCGGCCGAGCCCTTTAATTTTAAGGGGAATTTCTGCGTTTTGCCTCGGCGGACAGCGAAAGTTTCATTCAAATTTAAGGGATCTCCGGCGATGTTGCACGTGGCCGGCGGGTCCCCATTTATTTGGGATCCGGCCGGCGACGCGGCTGCTCCATGAGGGGGCGATGCCTTTGCTGCTGCGCCGGAGAATGCCCGTTCGGCGCATCCTTGCCCGAGGATCTCATGTTCATTTTTAGAATGAAATCGCTGGCGGCGAAACTCATCGTCATCACCGGCATCGCTATCGCACTCGTTCTCATCGTTTCGAACTTTTTCCTCATTGACCAAACCCGGGATCGCGTCCAGACGCTGACGATGGATCAGGCCAACCTCGAGGCCAAATCGATCGCCAATGAAATCGCCGCCAATGTCGGCGAGCTCGCCAGCGCCGCGCGCACCATGACGGGCGTCATAGGCCGCGGCCATGAAGGCAAGTCGCTCGATCGCAAGGGCATGATCAATGTGCTGAAGGCCAATCTCGAGCAGAATGCCTTCGCCTTCGGCAGCTGGTTCTGCGAACAGCTCGGCGCGCTCGACGGCAAGACCAGCGAGATCGCCAACAATAATGACGAAGGCACCAACAAGAACGGCGCCTTCACGCCCTACTGGTCGAAGACCAAGGACGGTGGCATCCAATATTCGACCTTCGACAATGATTATACCGCCGAATGGTGGAAGCTCGCCGCCGACAGCGGCAAGGGTGCGATCACCACGCCTTACCTGGCCGAAGGAACCGACGTTCCGACGCTGCTCACCTCGATCGCCTATCCCGTTATGTCTGATGGCAAGATGATCGGCGTCGGAGGCGTCGACATCTCGCTGAAGTCGCTGACCGACAAGCTGCAGGCGCTGCATCCCTTCGGCTCCGGCCGCGTGACGCTGCTGTCGCAGGCAGGCAACTGGATCGTCGCGCCGATCCCCGACCTGGTGACCAAGCAGTATGACGGCGAAGGCGCCGATGTCGTCAAATCGGCGCTGTCGAGCAAGCAGCCCGGCCTCGTCAGCAACCTCACCTATGACGGCCTCGCCCCCTTCGACCGCGTCGTCTATCCCTTCGCGGTTCCCGGCGTCAACGCCACCTGGGTCGTGCTCGTCGACGTGCCGCATACGGCGATCAACGCGCCGGTGCGGGACCAGACCTATATGATGATCATCAACGGCCTGATCGTGCTCGGCGCCGTCATGCTGGCGCTCTATTTCGCCGTTCGCTCGCTGGTGCAGCGACCGCTTGGCGGGCTGGTTGCCAGCGTCGAAGCGCTCGGCGACGGCAAATATGACGAAGCGGTCGCCGCCCAGCACCGCACCGACGAAATCGGTTCGGTCGCCAAGGCGCTGGAAGGCTTCCGCTTCACGCTGGCCGACAGCCGTCGCCTCGAGGACGAGGCGGCCAGAGAGCGGCAGGCAGCGGAGGGCGAGCGCAGCCGTTCGGAATCGGAACGCCAGCAATCGGTGTCGCTGCAGCGCCGTATCGTCGCGATCGTCGGAACCGGCCTTTCCGAGTTGTCACAAGGCAATCTCGGTTACCGAATCACCGATGAATTCCCCGGCGAATACGGCAAGCTGAAACAGGATTTCAACGCCGCGCTTGCGAGCCTCGAAGAGACCATCAACACGATGAACCTCAGCGTCGCCAATATCGGTTTGGGCACCGGCGAGATCAGCAACAGCGCTTCCGACCTCGCCAAGCGCACCGAACAGCAGGCGGCAAGCCTGGAGGAGACGGCGGCTGCGCTCAACGAACTCACCGCACAGGTCGATTCTAGCGCCGATCATGCCCGCACGGCCGCCGACAATGTCAACCTCGCCTGCCAGGATGCCGAAAAATCCGGCGAAGTGGTGCAGAAGGCGATCGCCTCGATGCAGGGCATCGAACAGTCTTCGACGGAAGTTTCCAGGATCATCGGCGTCATCGACGAGATCGCCTTCCAGACCAACCTATTGGCGCTAAACGCCGGCGTCGAGGCGGCGCGTGCCGGCGAAGCCGGCAAGGGATTTGCCGTCGTCGCCCAGGAGGTGCGTGAACTGGCGCAGCGTTCGGCCAATGCCGCCAAGGAGATCAAGACGCTGATCAACACCTCGGCCGTCCAGGTCAAGGAAGGCGTCGATCTCGTCGGGCGCGCCGGCGGCACGCTGCACAAGATCGCCGAACAGGTGATGAGCATCAACGACCTCATCCGGCAGATCTCCGCATCGGCGAGCGAGCAGGCTGTCGGCCTGAAGGAAATCAACCAGGCCATGAACCAAATGGACCAGGTGACGCAGCAGAACGCGGCGATGGTGGAGGAAGCAACCGCTGCCAGCGTCGCACTCAATGACGAGGCGCAGACGCTGAAGGCGCTTGCCACGCGCTTCCGGGTCGCAGGCTCGGGTAATACAGCCGCGCTCGCCTCGGTGGCGCAAGAGATGCGGGCACCGGCTGCTCCAGCCGCGTCGCATCGCGCTGTCGCCCCGGCTGCGCGCCGCGCGGCTCTCCCCTCACGCGGTTCGGCTGCCGTGGCGCAGGACAATTGGGAAGAGTTCTGAGCGCTCAATCCCTATGAAATGAAGAGGCGCCAGGAAGACCCGGCGCCTTTTTCATTTCAGGGAAAGATGTCGGTCAGGCGGCGTTCGACGTCTGCTCTTCGTTGAGGAAGGCGTAGATCGCCGAAGCGGAATCGGTGGCACGCAGCTTGGCGACCAGATCGTGATCCCGCAGGACGCGGGCGATCCGCGACAGCGCCTTGAGATGATCAGCGCCGGCGCCTTCCGGCGCCAGCAGCAGGAAGACGAGGTCGACAGGCTGGTCGTCCAGAGCCTCGAAATCGACCGGCTGCTCCAGCCGGGCGAAGATGCCGACGATCGAATGGATGTTGACCAGCTTGCCGTGGGGAATAGCGATGCCGTTGCCGACGCCGGTCGAGCCAAGGCGTTCGCGCTGCAGGATGACGTCGAAGATCTCCCGCTCGGAGAGCCCGGTAATCCTGGCGGCTCTTGCGGCCAATTCCTGAAGCAGCTGTTTCTTGGAATTTACTCTGAGGGCGGGAATGATCGCATCCTGATGGAGCAAATCTGCCAATGCCATTTCTTTTTCCTTCTGTCGCCGGGATCAGATGCAAGGAGCGGCGGCGATACCGCCGCTCGGAGCCCTGACCTCAGCCTTTGATATTGGCTGAATCGATCCAGCCAATATTTCCGTCGTGCCGACGGTAAACGATGTTCAAATGTTCCTTGCCGGGGCTGCGGAACAGGAGAAGCGGCTCGTCGGTCATGTCGAGTGCCATCACGGCGGTGGCGACCGACATGGTCTTCAGCTGCTTCGTGCTTTCAGCGACGATCGCCGGGGCGAAATCGTCGGGGATTTCATCCTCATGGTCGGGAACAGAATCCATGACCGTGTAGGAGACTTCTGCAAAACCGTTCAGATGGTTTCCGGCGTGATGGTCCTTCAGCTTGCGCTTGTAGCGGCGCAGGCGCTTTTCGATGCGCTCCGAAGCGGCGTCAAAAGCAAGCTGGGGATCGGTCGCTTCGCCGGCCGCATGCAGTACCACCCCGCTGTCGAGGTGAAGCTTGCAGTCTGCGGAGAAACGAGAACTCGCCTTTTCCACGGTCACCTGGCCGGAATACCCCCCGTCGAAGTATTTCGTGATGGCCATACCAATTTGGTCCTCGATCTTTTGACGGAACGATTCACCAATTTCCATATGTTTACCGGACACACGCACACTCATGGAGTTTCCCTTCTTATCATCGTTTGCGGGTATCAGTTTACGCCAAGCCTCAGGTTCATCCAAGCACTTCGCGCAATCTCAAGCAAGATCGGCGTCAGCCTGCAGGTCCTTGGTGCCCTTCTGATGCTGGGGATAACTCCAGACGCCGTTTACGGCATCGATTGCGGCGGGCTTCTAGCCAGCCGGCAACGAAAAGTCAATAGGGTGCAAAATCGTGACCGCTAATGCTCGCATTACGTGCGTCACGTCCCATGCCACGCAGCGCATCGCGCCGATCAATGGTCCAATGATTGTCAGACGATTCTCTCCCTGGTTGTTCCAAGCCTTGCCGGGATCGTCATGGCTGCGACACCTGATATGACGCAAATGAGTCCGATCCAGGCCGTTGGGCTCAAGCTTTCGCCGAGGAAGACGATGCCGATCGTCACTCCGATCGGCACCCTGAGATAGGCTTGCGAGGTCGTACCCACAGACCCCAGCGTCTGGACGAGACGGAAATAGATTGCAAAGGCGAGGGCTGTCGAAAAGGCGGAAAGGGCAAGCAGCGCCAGCACCGATGCCGCCGAGGGATCGAGCGTCCACGGTCGATCGACGACGAGGCTGACGGGCAGCAGAATGACAGCACCTGAGATCAACGAGCCGGCCGCCGGCACGGCGGGATCGAGCCCCTTGAAGTTTTTGCTGAAAATCGCGGCACCGGCATAGCAGGCGGTCGCCAGGATGATGGCGATCTGCGCCATCAGGCTTTCGCCGAGACCACTGAGCGCTTCGACGCCGATGACGAGACAGATCCCTGCAAGTCCTGCCATGACGCCGAAAAGCTTTCGAGCCGTCACCTGTTCGTGTCGGACTATCAGCACGGTCAGCAGGAAGGTGAAGATTGGCGTCGCCGAATTGAGGATCACCGCCAGCCCGGCATCGACGGATTGCTCCGCCCAGGCGATCAGCGTGAAGGGAATGACGCTGTTCAGACAGGCCTGGAGGAAGAAGCGCCGCCACGTCGCGCGGTCAGTGGGCAGGCGGATTTGCCGGTGTCGGAGGACGGCAAGCAGGATGGCGCCGGCAATCAGCGTGCGCGCGGCGATCAACGTCACCGGCGGAATGGTCTCGACGCCGATTTTGATGAAGGTATAGGAGGCGCCCCAGAGGGTGGCCAGCGCCAGCAGCAGGGAAAGCTCCCGGGCAAGATTCGGCTTTTGCGGCATGGTAGGTATTTCGCTGTTGGTTCAAGACACCGGAGGAATAGCGGAATTTGCCGGCCGGATGCTTCGATCAAGGCCGAAGCGTTGCCGCATCAAAAGCCGGCGACCTTGGCGAGCGCCCGCTTTTCGCGGCGGCGCTGGACCGACGAGGCGATGTTCATGGCCTCGCGGTATTTGGCAACTGTGCGGCGGGCGAGATCGACGCCGCCCTTCTTCAGCATGTCGACGATATCGTCGTCGGACAGTACCGCCTCCGGGCTCTCCTGCATGATCAGCGCGCGGATCTTGTGACGCACGGCCTCGGCCGAATGGCTGTCGCCGCCGGCGACGGCGCTGATTGAGACGGTAAAGAAATATTTGAGCTCGAATAGGCCGCGTGGCGTCAGCATGTATTTGTTCGAGGTGACGCGGCTGACGGTGGATTCGTGCATTTTGATCGCCTCGGCGACCGTCTTCAGGTTCAGCGGGCGCAGGTGGTCGACACCGTTCAGCAGGAAGGCATCCTGCTGGCGGACGATCTCGCTTGCCACCTTCATGATGGTCTTCGCCCGCTGATCGAGGCTGCGCGTCAGCCAATTGGCGCTCTGCAGGCATTCGGACAGGAAGGCGTGATCCTCGCCGTTCCTGGTCACGCGAGAAAAATAGGACTGATTGACAAGCACGCGCGGCAGCGTATCCGGATTGAGCTCGACCAGCCAGCCGCCCTCCGAGGAGGACCTGACGACCACATCGGGCATGATCGCTTCGGAAACGCCGGTCTCGAAACCGCTGCCGGGCTTGGGATTGAGCTGACGGATTTCGCCGAGCATGTCGAGAAGGTCTTCCTCGTCGACGCCGCAGAGCCGCTTCAGCGTGGCAAAATCGCGCCGCGCCAGCAGTTCGAGGTTTTCGACGAGCGCCTGCATGGCCGGATCGTACCGGTCCTTCTGCTTGAGCTGGATCGCCAGGCATTCGGCGAGGCTGCGGGCGAAAACCCCCGGCGGGTCGAGCGTCTGCAGAGCGGCCAGCACGCGCTCGGCCGCAGTCAGGCTGGTGCCCAGCCGTTCGCCGGTCTCGACGAGATCGACTTGCAGATAACCGGCATCGTCGAGCTGATCGACAAAGTTCTGGGCGATCAGCCGATCGGCGATGTCGGGCAGAACGAAGGGGATCTGCTGGGCGAGATGATCGCGCAGCGACACCTGGCCGGCGACGAAATCGTCGAGATCGTAATCGGCGCCCTCGCCGCCGCTGCCCGGCATCGATTTCCACTGGCCGACAAGCTCCGGCGCATCGGGGCGCTGCGGCGCGCTGTCATCGGGAAAGACATTGGTGTAATTGGCGTCGAGCTCGTCGTTCAGCCGGCTGGTGCTGGCGCTGCCGCCATTGTCGTACCAGTCGCTGGAGAGCGCCTCGGTGCGGTTGTCATCGCCGTCGTCGGAGCCCGCATCCTCCGGTGAACGGGCGTAAGGTTCGTCCTCGGCTTCGCCGCGTTCTTGCCCTGCCTCGCCGTCATTCGACGGGAATTCGAGCAGCGGGTTCTTTTCCACTTCCTGGGCGATGAACTGGGTGAGTTCGACATGCGTCATCTGCAGCAGCTGGATGGATTGCATCAGCTGCGGTGTCATCACCAGGGATTGGTTCTGGCGCAGGAAAAGACTGGCGGACAGTGCCATGACGGACGCGAAACTCCCTCGATTCCTCCGGGAAACCGTGTCCGATCAAGGCTTCAGGCCACGGAAATCCAACTTGGCCCAAAAATTGCTCTTTTGTGGTATTTGGTCAAGCGGAACTATGCCGCAAGGTGAATTTCTGAGGGACCGGCCGTTCACAGGCTGAAATTGTCGCCGAGATAAAGCCGGCGCACTTCCGGGTTGTTGACGATGTCGTTCGCCCGGCCATGGGTCAGCACTTCACCGGCATGGATGATGTAGGCCCGGTCGATCAGACCCAGCGTCTCGCGCACATTGTGGTCGGTGATCAGAACGCCGATGCCGCGCGCCGTGAGGTGGTGGACGAGATTCTGGATGTCGGCGACCGAGATCGGGTCGACGCCGGCGAAGGGTTCGTCGAGCAGCATGAAGGTCGGGTCGGTCGCCAGCGCACGGGCGATTTCGAGGCGGCGGCGCTCACCACCCGACAGGGCGACGGCGGCGCTCTTGCGCAGCTTTTGGATATGGAATTCTTCCAGCAGCTCGTTCAGCTTCTGCTCGCGCTCGGCCTTGTCCTTGACGTGCACTTCCAGGACGGCGCGAATGTTTTCTTCCACGGTCAGGCCGCGAAAAATCGAGGCTTCCTGAGGCAGGTAGCCGACGCCGAGGCGGGAGCGGCGGTACATCGGCATGGTCGTAACGTCGTTGCCGTCGATCTCGATCGTGCCTTCATCGACCGGCACGAGGCCGGTGATCATGTAAAAACAGGTGGTTTTGCCGGCACCGTTCGGGCCGAGCAGGCCGACAGCCTCGCCACGGCGCACCACCAGCGAGACGCCGTTCACGACGCGACGCGTCGCATAGGTCTTCGTCAGACCGCGTGCGATCAGCGTTCCCTGATAGCGGCTTTTGTCGGCGGCGCCCGCAGCTTGTGGCTCGGGCTGGCCGAACATGGTGGATAGCGATGATAATTTCACGTGGGAGGCCGGCTTCTCAGTTCTGCTTCTGCTGCGCATTCGGCTGCGATTTTGGATCGAGCTGAATCTGGACACGCCCGCCGCAGCTTTCAAGCTCCGCCTGGCCGGTTTGCATGTGAACGGTCAGTTTGCAGCCGGTGAAGACGTTCGGTCCGTCCGACAGAATAACCTTGTTGCCCTGATCGGCCGTGAGGATGAATGTCTGCGAAGCCATATCGAAATTGCCGTCATCGGCGGTCGCAGTCTGCGTGCCTGAGGTCAGCAGAACCTTGTCGGTGACCAGGATCTTGTCGATATCGGCACTCCCCGATGCAAGCGAACCGGACTGCGCTGCGGGTTGGGCCGCCGGTTGCGTCGCATCAGCGGCCGGCTTTGCCGCCTTGTCCTTGTAATAGACGGTCATCTTGCCGGACTGCATCGTCGTCGTCCCCTGGACGACCTTGACCTTGCCGGTGAACAGCGCGGTGTGCTCCTGGTCGTGAATCTCGAGCTTGTCGCTTTCGATCTGGATCGGCTGGTCGTTGGATAGCTTCATGCCCGACATCGTGGCGGCCTGCTGTGCGCTCGCGCCAGAAGCCGTCAGAATAAGGGCGAATGCGGCGGCAGCGAATGCCATACCGGTCTTGCAAGTGGAAATGCGACAATCTTTTGTCATGGATGACCCGGCTGGTTAAGTGCCCTGTTTATGGATGGTGGATGGATCGACATTCATGCGAACATTCCCCTCGAATGTGATCACCCGCCCCTTATCGGTTATCTCCATCGTCTTCGCAACAATGGAGGCATTGTCCTTGGTGATGGTGACGGGGTCGTCACTGCGCATGTTTCCGCCCTTGATGTCGAGGCGGGCGGACTGGAAATTCGCGTTGAGACCGCTGCTCAGCACCAAGGTGAAAGGGGCCGTCATATGCAGGTTGTCGGTGGCGCGATTGTAATCGGCGGTCGAAGCGACGACGCGGGCGATCAGGCCGTCGTTCATTGGCACGGCCGCCTTGATGGTCTCCAGCGTGATGAGATCGGGATTGCGGATATCCTGCAGCGCCCGTTCGGCCAGCATCGAATAGTTGATGCCGTCGGAATTGCGGCCAGAGATCGCCGGCTTTTCCATGACGACCTTGCCGTTCTCGATCTTGGCGCCTTCCATCTTGATGTTCTCGGGCAAATAGATGCTGACCAACGCCACCGCCGCGAGGCCGGCGCCGATGACGAGGGCTGCCACCGGCAGCAAAATCTTCAGCCGCCGCACGCGGGCGGAATGGAACAACGCATCGCCATAGGCGCTCCTGCCGGAGCGCGCATAGGCGGCGTTTCCGTTGTTCTTCAGGGTATCGAGCATAGGTCTCGTTCCATGTGCGGTGATTGCCGCGCCTTGTAACAAAGCCGGCCGCCAATCACAGTTCGTTTCGCATTATTACATTGGCTTGCCAATATGGAATTTTTTCTGCAACAAGCAACAAAACGGAAAAACATCAAAAAGTGGCATTCGTACGCGCCGCTGCCACCTATTTCACCGATCCATCGGCGAGCATGCCGAAGCCGGGTCCAGCGCTGGAGGTTTCTATGGACAGTTCGATGATCGCAGATCGCCGGCGGCTGCGCCGCAAGCTGTGGTTCTGGCGCCTCTTCACGGTCGCCGTCTTGGTGGCGCTCGGTTTTGCCTTCTACAGCTTCGCCGTCGGCGACACCAAGACCAGCCGCCCGCATATCGCCCATGTGACGATATCGGGGCTGATCGTCGATGACGACAAGCTTCTGGAGCGGCTGAAGAAGGTCGAGACCAGCGACCAAGTCAAGGCCGCGGTGATCTCGATCTCCTCGCCCGGCGGCACGACCTATGGCGGCGAAAAGGTCTTCAAGGCGATCCGTGCGATCGCAGCCAAGAAGCCAGTGGTTTCCGACGTCCGCACGCTTGCCGCCTCCGCCGGCTATATGATCGCCACCGCCGGCGATACGATCATTGCCGGCGACAGCTCGATCACCGGCTCGATCGGCGTCATCTTCCAATATCCGCAGATCCAGCCGCTGCTCGACAAGATCGGCGTCTCGCTGCAGGAAATCAAATCTTCGCCGCTGAAGGCCGAGCCCTCGCCCTTCCACGAGGCGAGCGAAGAGGCCAAGGCGATGATCCGCAACATGGTGGTCGACAGCTATAGCTGGTTCGTCGATTTGGTCGCCGACCGGCGCAAGCTGCCGCGCGACGAGGTGCTGAAACTCGCCGACGGCACGATCTATACCGGCCGTCAGGCGCTCAAGGTAAAACTCGTCGATACGATCGGCGGCGAGCCGGAAATCCGGGCCTATCTCAAATCGCGCGGCGTTGACGCCGACCTGCCGATGGTCGACTGGGACAAGAAGAGCAATACGCCTTTTCTGCTCGCTGGAGCTGTTTCGCGGTTGATTACGATCTTCGGTTATGATGATCTCTTGAAAGGCCAGGATATCAATGGAATCCTGCCCCCAAAGTTGCTTCTTGACGGGCTGCTTTCAGTTTGGCAGGTTGGCCACGATTGATAAGAAATCAATAATTTAAGGGGGCGAACGTGATCAAGTCCGAATTGGTGCAGATTGTTGCAGCACGCAACCCGCATCTCTATCATCGCGACGTCGAAAATATCGTCAACGCGGTTCTCGACGAGATCACGGATGCACTGGCTGCGGGCAACCGCGTCGAATTGCGCGGCTTCGGCGCGTTTTCGGTGAAGAACCGCCCGTCGCGCTCCGGCCGCAACCCGCGCACCGGCGATACCGTCTTCGTCGAGGAGAAGTGGGTTCCCTTCTTCAAGACCGGCAAGGAGCTGCGCGAGCGGCTCAATCCCGGCCAGGCCGACGAAGAGGATTGAGCGGCGCAAGCCGCCTGCGGCGAATCCGCACTTGAACTCGAAGACCGTTTTCCTATTCTGCTCACGCATCGGCCCCGAAAATCGGAATCGATTTTCGGGGCCGATGCGTAGTTACAACGCACCGCTCAAACAGGGCGGCGCCATCCGACGCATGGAGACCCCAATGGCCAAGAAGATCGTCAACCTGTTGATTCTGCTGCCGCTCGGCGTCATTCTCATCGTCTTCTGCGTCGCCAACCGGCAAAGCGTCACGCTCGCCTTCAATCCGTTCCGGCCGGAAGATCAGGTGCTTGCGGTTTCCGCGCCCTTCTTCGTCTTCCTGGTGGTTGCGCTGATCGCAGGCATGCTGATCGGCTCGGCCGCCACCTGGTTCAGCCAGGGCAAACACCGCAAGCGCGCCCGCACCGAGGCCAAGGAAGCCATCCGCTGGCAGGGCGAGGCCGACCGCCACAAGAGCCGCGCCGAGGAAATCGCCGGGCAGCTTCCGGCACGATAGACCGGCCCGATTCCGCCGATGCTTCGGCATCGGTCAGACCGGAAAAAAGCTCAGCTCCTCGTAGTCGCCCTCCGGCGACGTGCCGTTGCCAGTGACGCGAAAACCATGGGCGAGGTAGAAAGCCTTGGCCCGCCGGTTCTTCACCAGGCACTTCAGCCGGTAGTGGTGTTGCGGCCATTCCGGCAGCGCCTGCAGCAGCGCCGTACCGGCGCCGAAGCCCTGGTAGTCCCGGCTGATATAGAGCATGTGGATGAAATCATCGGCCGGCCAGAGCGACAGGAAGCCGGCTACATCGCCGTTTTCATGCTCGCAGACGAAGACCGTCTCGCCATTGGTATGGGCGGCGAAATCTTCGCGGTAAAACTTACCGGGATCGACCCAGAGGAATGTTTCGCGCCGCACGGAAAGATAAATCTCCGCGAGCATTTCCTGGTCTTCCGCCCGCGGCGGCCTGATGGTCCACGTCATGACGTCGATTTAACCCAAGCTCCCAGGCGCGCCAAGCTTAAAGCGTGTGCCCTCGACTGCGATCAGCCGGCCGCCATCCTTGCGACGACGGCGGCATTGAAATCCGAAAAGAACCCTTCGGCGAGCCTCTGCGAGGTCGCATCGAGCAGGCGTGCCCCGAACTGGGCAAGCCTGCCGCCGAGTTCGGCTTTTGCCCGATAATGCAGGATGGTGTTAGCGCCGCTTTCTTCGAGCACGACATCGGCGCTGCCTCTGGCGAAGCCGGCAAGACCACCCTTGCCTTCGGCCGACAGCGTGTAGCTCTTCGGCGCATCGACATTGGAAAGCGTCAACAGCCCGTGGAAGGTGGCCGACAGCAGGCTGAACCTGACCTTGATCGTCGCCTCGAAGCTATCAGGCGACAGCCGTTCGATGCTCTGGCAGCCTGGAATGCAGCCGCGCATGATCTCGGGATCGTTGAGCGCCGCCCAGACGACATCCCGTGGCGCGGCGATGCGTTCTTCGCCGGTGAAATCCATTCGATAGCCCCATCTTCGATTCGCTCACCTTATCCCAGCGGCGAGGCTATTTGCCACGCCGGAAAGGAATGTTATCTGGCGTTCGAAGCAAGGAACCGGCGATGGACGACGAACTGAAGCCCTGGAGCGTGACGGCAAGCCGCATCTCTTATGAGGACCGCTGGATCCGGCTGCGAAGCGACGACTGCATCACCGCCGATGGGACCGTCATCGCCCCCTTCCATGTGCTCGACTATCCCGACTGGATCAACGTCATCCCGATCATGCCTGACGGGCGTGTGTTGCTGACGCGGGAATACCGGCACGGTCGCGGCGAGATCATCCATGGGCTCGTCGCCGGCGGTGTCGAGCGCGGCGACAGCGAGACCGGCGATGCGGGGCTGGCGGCAGCCCGACGCGAACTGCGGGAGGAGACCGGTTATGACGCTTCAACCTTCGTCAAGCTGCTGACCTCCTATCCGAATGCCGCCAGCCACAGCAATACGGTGACGAGCTGGCTGGCGCTCGGCCTCAGCCGGGCCGGCGAACCGCGTTTCGACCCAGGCGAAAAGGTCGAGCTGCTGTTTGCGGATCTTGCCGCCATCCTTGGCGACCTGCAGTCCGGCGCGGTCATCATGCAGTCGATGCATATCGCAGCTCTTTATGCGGCGGAAAGCTGGCTTCGCAGGCGCTCATCCGAGACTTGAAATAAATGCCGCGCCGGCGCGCAGTTGATCCGGCACGGTTTTCTGGGCTACTGCATAATTTCAAAAGGGTCCTGTTGAGCGCAGACCCTTTAACGACACCCCGACAGAGACGCGGAAGAGCACCTTGAAACAAAGAGAACGCCGGCCGGGCCAGAAGAAGACATCAGGTCCTGCCGGCGAAAGCCGCAGGGACGATCGGGCCGGCCGGCCGCCGAAGCCGGTCGCCCGGCCGGCCGTCAGCCGCGAGACGGTGCGCGAGCCTGCCGTGCCTGCCGCGGTCGAGCGGCCGCTGATGACACGCCGCGGCGAGCGTCCGGCCGAGCGCGTACCCGTCATCCTCGAATCGCTCGGAGCCGGCGACTTCCACCTGATCGACAGCGGCAATGGCGAAAAGCTGGAGCAATACGGCCCCTACCGCATCATCCGCCCGGAGGCACAGGCGCTGTGGCGGCCTTCGCTGCCCTCCCACGTCTGGGAAAAGGTCGATGCCGCCTTCACCGGCGATACCGACGAGGAAGGCACCGGCCGCTGGCGCTTCCCGAAGGAAGCGCTCGGCGAGACTTGGCCGCTCAATCTGCTCGGCGTCGATTTCCACGGCCGTTTCACCTCCTTTCGTCATGTCGGCGTCTTCCCGGAACAGATCGTGCACTGGAGCTGGACGAAGGATCAGGTCGAAAAGGCCGGCCGGCCGCTAAAGGTGCTGAACCTGTTCGGATATACCGGCGTCGCCTCGCTGGTTGCCGCCGCAGCCGGCGCCGAAGTCACCCATGTCGACGCCTCGAAGAAGGCGATCGGCTGGGCGCGGGAAAACCAGGCGCTCGGGCGCATGGAGAAGCTGCCGATCCGCTGGATCTGCGAGGATGCGATGAAATTCATCCTGCGCGAGGAACGGCGCGGCAGCCAATACGACATCATCCTCACCGATCCGCCGAAATTCGGCCGCGGCCCGAACGGCGAGGTCTGGCATCTGTTCGAGCATCTCCCCCTGATGCTCGATGTCTGCCGCGAAATCCTGTCGCCGACGGCGGTCGGTCTGGTGCTGACGGCCTATTCGATCCGCGCCAGCTTCTATTCGATCCACGAGCTGATGCGCGAGACGATGCGGGGCGCCGGCGGGGCGGTCGAATCCGGCGAGCTGGTCATCCGCGAGGCAGGCCTCGACGGCAAGACGCCGGGCCGCGCGCTTTCCACCTCCCTCTTTTCCCGCTGGGTGCCGAAATGAGCAAGGACTTCCACGATCACGGACCGCGCAGGGTCGGCCAGGTGAAGGAAGTCACCTCGCTTGCCAATCCGATCATCAAGGACATCAAGGCGCTAACCAACAAGAAGTCGCGCGAGGAAAGCGGAACTTTCCTGGCCGAAGGACTGAAACTCGTCATCGATGCGATCGAGCTCGGCTGGACGATCCGCACGCTGGTCTATGCCAAAGCCGCCAAAGGCAAGCCGCTGGTCGAGCAGATGGCGGCAAGGACCGTCGCCTCGGGCGGGCTGGTGCTCGAAGTCAGCGAAAAGGTCATCGCCTCGATCACCCGGCGCGACAATCCGCAGATGGTCGTCGGCATCTTCGAGCAGCGCTGGAAATCGCTCAAGGACATCCGGCCGAGGGAGGGCGAGACCTGGGTAGCGCTCGACCGGGTGCGTGATCCGGGCAATCTCGGCACCATCATCCGCACAGCCGATGCGGCCGGCGCTTCCGGCATCATTCTGATCGGAGAGACAACCGATCCCTTCTCGCTCGAAACGGTGCGAGCCACCATGGGCTCGGTGTTTGCCGTTCCCGTGGCAAGGGCGACGCCGGAGGAGTTCATCGCCTGGCGGAAATCGGCCGGCGTTTCCGTCGTTGCGACACATCTTGCCGGCGCGGTCGATTACCGCACGATCGACTACCGGAATAAGCCCACCGTACTCTTGATGGGCAACGAGCAATCCGGCCTGCCGGAGCAACTGGCCAGGGAGGCCGATGCGCTTGCCCGCATCCCGCAGCAGGGCCGCGCCGATTCGCTGAACCTCGCCGTCGCCACCGCCGTCATGCTCTTTGAGGCGCGCCGCCACCTCCTCTCACTTGCCGAGGGCAAATGACTGAACCGACGTCTATCCGCCCCGCGCTGTTTTCGCGCCCGGCGCCGATCCTCTTCTTCATCATCGTCGCCGTGCTCATCGACCAGATCGTCAAGATTGCCGTCGATCATACCCTGCCGCTGCAGGAGGCGGTGCCCGTCATTCCGATGCTGGCGCTCTACCGCACCTATAATCTCGGCGTTGCCTTTTCGATGCTGGAGGGCATGGACGGCTGGTTCATCGTCGGCATGCGGCTGATCATCGTCGCCTTCGTCATCTGGCTGTGGTACCGCACGGCTAAGGACCGCTGGCTCGCCCATCTCGGCTATGCGCTGATCATTGCCGGGGCGATCGGCAATCTTGTCGACCGCTTCGCCTACGGCCATGTGATCGACTACATCCTCTTTTACACCGAAAGCTGGTCCTTCGCGGTGTTCAACCTCGCCGACAGCTTCATCACCATCGGCGCCGGCTGCGTCATTCTCGACGAGCTGCTGCTGCCAAAAAAGGCCGGCCGCTAAAATCTTATCGATTTCCTGAAGGCATTCGGAAGAGGCCTCATGTTAGCCAGATAGCATGCAGAGTCTGGGACAATTGCAGGAAACATTGTCCGCCGCCTTCGGCGGACCCGCCGCCAAGCCGCGTGAAGAGCGGATGGCGGGGTACTCCTCGCGACCGCGCGCATCGGCGCCTCAGGCAGCCGATGACCGCCAGACAAGGCCTGCAGCGACACGGCGCCTGCTGGTCTACTGGCTTGGCGGCGCAGGCCTGCTTGCCGCGATGATCCTGACGCTGCTTGCCCATGCCGGCGATCCGCTGCTGCTGTCGGGCGGGCTTGTCGTTCTCGGCCTTGCCGTCATCGCCAGTTATGCCGTCCTGATGGTTCGCCGACGCCGGCGCCCCAGCGGCGGCAAATCCTTGCCGGACTGGAGCGATGGCGCAAAGCTGTTTGCCGATGTGCACGACGTACTCGGCGATATCACCGTCAGCCGCAGCATGGACCGGCGCATCATCTCCGCCAACGACACGTTTCGCCGCCTGACCGGACGGCTGCGTCCGGAGGGACTGAGCTGCGAGGAGATCGGGCTCGCCTTCCGTCCCGGCCCGATACCGCATTGCTTCGACGTCGAGATTTCGACGCCGGACGGCCAGCGCATCTTTCTCTGGCGCGACGTCGTCACCCGCGATCCGGCTAACGGCCGTCTGCTGCTGCAGAGCGTGGCGCGTGATGTGACCGACGAGAGGCTGATCGCGCAGGGCCGCGAAGAGGCCCGCCAGAAAGCCGAATATAACAGCGCCGCCAAATCGCGGCTGCTTGCCACCGTCAGCCACGAGGTGCGCACGCCGCTTTCCGGCATCCTCGGCATGACGCACCTGCTCGCCGAGACGCGGCTGACGCAGGAGCAGCAGGACTATCTAGCGAATATCCGCCAGTCCGGCCACGCGCTGACGCAACTGGTCGAGGATCTGCTCGATTTCTCCACCATCGAGGTCGGTCGCTTTGCGCTGCATCCACGCTCGGAATCGCTGCGCAAGCTGCTCGAAAGCGTGGTCGAGATGCTCGCCCACCGGGCGCATGAAAAAGGCATCGAGATCGGCGCCACGGTGTCATCCGACGTGCCGGAGAATATGAGCTTCGATCCGGCGCGGCTGCGCCAGGTTCTCTTCAACGTCATCGGCAATGCCGTGAAGTTCACCCAGGTCGGCGGCGTTTTCATCCGCGTGTCGCTCGACGTCGACGACCTGTCGATCACCGTCACCGATACTGGTCCGGGCATGACGGCCGAGGAGCAGGCGCGCGTCTTCGGCGAATTCGAGCAAGGCGGGAGCGTCGCCGACAAGAGCAGCGGCACCGGGCTTGGCCTTGCCATCTCCGCCCGCATCATGCGCGAATTCAACGGCACGCTGACGGTAGCCGGCGAAAACGGCAGAGGCAGCGAATTCACCATCCGCTTCCCTGTCGATATCGGCAGCGAGCGCCCCGACCGGCGCAATACGCTGCTTGCCGGCAACAGCGTCGTGCTGTTGGCACCGGCAGGGGCAGCGCGCGCCGCCATCGCCGAGACGATCGCAGCACTCGGCGGCCTCTGCCATCTTGTTGCCGACGGCGAGAGCGCCCGGGCAACGCTGCTCGGCCTGGCAAACAGCGGAAAGCGGCCGACCGACATCATCATCGACCATCGTATGTCGGCGGAATTTTCCGCCCATCTTGCCGACCGCGCCGAAATCGCAGCCCTTGGCCTGCGCAAAGTGCTGCTCGTCAATCCGGAGGAGCGCAGCGCCCATCCGCTTGATCTTTTCGACGCCTGGCTGATCCGGCCGCTGCGCGAACAATCGCTGATCGACGTGCTGCGCGGGCGCATGCGCGGCATGGAGAAGCGCGACGCGCTGAACGACAATCAGCCGGGGTTCGGCCTGTCGATGGCGGAGACGATGGTTGCCGCCAGCGGGCTGAACATCCTGCTGGGCGAGGACGATCCGATCAATGCCATGCTGGTGCGCGTCGTCCTTGAGAAGGGCGGGCACAAGGTGCGCCATGTCGAGGATTTCGAGGCACTTCTCGACTGCGCCCTGTGCGAGGCGAATGCCCGGCCGGACATCATCATCAGCGACCTGTCGATGCCTGGCGGCAACGGCATCGATATGCTCGGACGGCTGCGCGGCCACGAGAGACGGCTCGATCTTGCCCCTGTGCCGGTGATTGTGCTGACCGCCGACAAGAGCGACGAATCGCGCCGGCAGGTCTTGCTGAACGGCGCCAACCGCGTCATGGTCAAGCCGGTCGACCCGGTGCGCCTGCTGACCGAAGTTCAGGCGGTCGCCGCACTTTCCGCCCGCCGGGCAGAGGCGCGATAACGTGCCGCGGCGGGCTGCCTGCTTCTTGCGTTCAGAAATTCAATATGTCACTTTCCTGTCGCAGAGAAGTGTTTTATGGCGTCGATAAGCCGGTAACGGGAGAATCGCCATGTCCGCCATCGACATCCTGAATCGTGACACCACCGTGGAGGCCGCACGGCCCTCGCCGGCTGCTGCGCAGACGGACGGCGATATCCTCGGCCGCATCGGCAATCTGGAAACCCGCCTTGCCCGCACCGCGCGAGAGATCGATGCCGCCCAAGCCGTGCGCTACCGCGTCTTCGTCGACGAAATGAAGGCGCAGTTGCCGCTGGATGCTATGCGCCGCCAGCGCGATGTCGATGCTTATGACGCCTTTTGCGATCATCTTCTCGTTCTCGACCGCACGATCGAGGGTGACCCGGAAGACCAGATCGTCGGCACCTACCGGCTGTTGCGCCAGGATGTCGCTATCGCCAATGGCGGTTTTTACTCGGCTTCCGAATTCGAGATCGAGGGCCTGATTGCCAAACATCCGGACAAGCGCTTCATGGAGCTTGGCCGTTCCTGCGTGCTGCCGGAATACCGCACCAAACGCACCGTCGAGCTTCTGTGGCAGGGCAACTGGGCCTATGCGCTGAAGCACGGCGTCAACGCCATGTTCGGCTGCGCTTCCTTCCCTGGCGTTTATCTCGAAAGCCACGCGCTGGCACTGTCTTTCCTCTACCATAATGTGCTGGCGAAGAACGAATGGGCCGTCGGCGCCTTGCCGCATCTCGCCCGCAACATGGACCTGATGCCGGTCGAGGCCATCAACCCGAAGCGGGCGCTGATGGCCCTGCCGCCGCTCATCAAGGGTTATCTCAGACTCGGCGCCATGGTCGGCTCCAGCGCCGTCATCGATCATGCCTTCAACACGACCGACGTGCTGATCGTGCTGCCGATCTCCAGCATTTCCGACCGCTACCTCAACTATTACGGCGCCGACGCCGGCCGCTTCGCGAGCTAGTCTAAAGCCTTCTTCTACGCCGCCCGGTAGATTGCCGCAAAACAGCCGAAGTGAAAGAACCCCACTTCAAGCAATGTACCGCAACGGCTGTCGGTTGGAAGGATCGCGTAGATCCTCTCGGGCGGCTTGCAAGCGGATTGTCCTGAGATAGGCGGGCGGTGTGGTTCCCTTGAACTCACGAAAACCGACTTCAACAGCGCGAATAGACGCGTCTTGGGGGATGTGACGTCTGTCATGGGACCCAACCGGCTGATGAAATTAGAAACAATTGAGCAGCAAAAGCGTCACCCATGGCTTTTTCAAAGTCCGGGCAGGCAATTCATGCCGCGCGTAAGCGGTTATTGTATCAAAAGTATGACTTATGGACAGTGCCTTGGAACTCCTGAGGCGGGCGAGCCCAAACCTCTAGAATAATCCATAAAAAACAATGCCCGGCCGACGTGCTGTCGGCCGGTCATTGAATGCCGCTCATATGCGAGCAGGATAAGATCTACGAGACGCCATAGGCCGCGATCGCCGCCATGTTGACGATGTCGCTGTCCTTGGCGCCCATCGAGGTGATCTGCACCGGCTTGTCGAGGCCGACAAGGATCGGGCCGATGACCGTGGAGCCGCCGAGTTCCTGCAGCATCTTGGTCGAGATCGAGGCCGAGTGGAAGGCCGGCATGACCAGTACATTGGCCGGGCCGGAAAGACGGCAGAAGGGATATTGCTCCATCACCTTGCGGTTCAGAGCGACATCGGCGGCCATCTCGCCGTCATATTCGAAATCGACGCGGCGCTTGTCGAGGATCTTTACCGCCTCGCGCACCCGCTCGGAGCGTTCGCCGGAGGGATGGCCGAAGGTGGAATAGGCAAGCATGGCGACACGCGGCGGATAACCCATGCGCCTTGCCAGACCGGCTGCCTCCTCGGCGATATCGGCAAGCTGCTCAGCCGTCGGCATGTCATGCACCGCCGTATCGGCAACGAAGACGGTGCGGCCGCGGCAAAGCGCCAGTGACACACCGATGACGCGGTGGCCGGGCTTCTCGTCGATGCAACGGCGCACATCTTCGAGCGCCGTAGAATAGTTGCGGGTAATGCCCGTCACCATGCCGTCGGCATCGCCAAGCGCCACCATGGTGGCGGCGAAATGGTTGCGGTCGTTGTGGATCAGCCGCTGGGCGTCGCGGTGGAGATAACCGTGCCGTTGCAGCCTGGCATAGAGATAGTCGATATAGGCCTCGACGCGGGTCGAGATACGGGCATTGACGATCTCGAGGCCGGGGCGGTTGAGATCGATGCCGGCGCGCTCGGCCGTTGCCCGGATCAGGTCCTCGCGGCCGAGCAGGATGGCGGTGCCGAGTTCCTGGTTGGCGTAGGACATCGCGGCGCGCAGGACCTGTTCTTCCTCGGCCTCGGCAAAGACGATCCGCTTCGGGCGGCGGCGCACCCGCTCATAGAGGCTGGCGAGCGTCGAGGCGATCGGATCGCGGCGCGCCGAAAGCTCGCGGGCATAACCGGCCATGTCGGTGATCACCTTGCGGGCGACGCCGGTTTCGATCGCCGCTTCGGCAACCGCAACCGGGATCGCCGAGATCAGCCGCGGATCGAAGGGGACCGGGATGATGTATTGCGAGCCGAAACGCGGCCGGTTGCCCTGATAGGCGGCAACCACGTCATCCGGCACATCCTCGCGGGCAAGGTTTGCCAGCGCCCTGACGGCGGCGATCTTCATCGCGTCGTTGATGGTGGAGGCGCGCACGTCGAGGGCGCCGCGGAAGATATAGGGAAAGCCGAGGACGTTGTTGACCTGGTTCGGGTAGTCCGAACGACCGGTCGCCATGATGGCGTCGTCGCGGATGCGGGCGACCTCTTCCGGGGTGATTTCGGGATCGGGGTTGGCCATGGCGAAGATGATCGGCCGATCCGCCATCGAGCGGATCATCTCGGCCGAGAAGGCGCCCTTCTGCGACAGACCGAAGACGACATCCGCGCCCTCCATCGCCTCTTCCAGCGTGCGCGCGTCGGTCTTTGCCGCATGCGCCGATTTCCACTGGTTCATGCCCTCGGTGCGGCCCTGGTAGATGACGCCCTTGGTGTCGCAGAGGATGATGTTGTCGGGCGCAAACCCCATCGCCTTGACGAGTTCGACGCAAGCGATCGCCGCAGCACCGGCCCCGTTGCAGACGAGCTTGGTTGACTTCAGGTCGCGGCCGGTCAGCTCCAGCGCGTTGATCAGGCCGGCAGCGGCGATGATCGCCGTTCCATGCTGGTCATCATGGAAGACGGGAATATCCATCAGTTCGCGCAGCCGGCTTTCGATGACGAAACAATCCGGCGCCTTGATGTCTTCGAGATTGATGCCGCCGAAGGAGGGACCAAGGAAACGCACGCAGTTGATGAACTCGTCCACATTTTCGGTATCGATTTCGAGGTCGATCGAATCGACGTCGGCGAAGCGCTTGAACAGCACCGCCTTGCCTTCCATGACCGGCTTGGAGGCGAGCGCGCCGAGATTGCCGAGACCGAGAATTGCCGTGCCGTTGGAAATGACGGCAACCATGTTGCCGCGGGCGGTATAATCATAGGCCGTCTGCGGATCGGCGGCGATCGCCTTGACGGGCACGGCGACACCCGGCGAATAGGCAAGCGACAGGTCGCGCTGCGTCGCCATCGGTTTGGTCGGGTTGATTTCCAGCTTGCCGGGCCGGCCCGTGGCGTGAAAATCGAGCGCCTCCTGGTCGGTAACTGATGTCGCCGGCCGGTCCTTCTTATCGATATCGGGCATAAATCCTCCAACGTCCTGTGGGCGACGCTTTGCTCTTCCTCAAATGCTGTTGTCATCTATAGCGGCGCGCGGATAGGGTTGGCACCTGTTTTTTTGGGAAAAACTGCACCTCCGTGAACGCACGAATAGACACAGAGAATGAAGCCTTTTCGGCTGCCGAGCTGGCCACGGCGGAAAGCCGTGCCTCGGCGACGCCGATGATGGAGCAATATATCGAGATCAAGGCGAACAATCCGGGTTCGCTGCTGTTCTATCGCATGGGCGATTTCTACGAGCTGTTCTTCGAAGATGCGCTGGAAGCCTCCCGCGCGCTCGGCATCACCTTGACGAAGCGCGGCCAGCACATGGGCCAGGATATCCCGATGTGCGGCGTTCCGGTTCATGCGGCCGATGATTATTTGCAGAAGCTGATCTCGCTCGGTTTCCGCGTCGCCGTCTGCGAGCAGGTCGAGGATCCGGCCGAAGCGAAAAAACGCGGCGGCAAATCCGTCGTCAAGCGCGACGTCGTCCGGCTGGTCACACCAGGCACGATCACCGAAGAAAAGCTGCTTTCGCCCTCGGAATCCAACTATCTGATGGCGCTGACCCGCATTCGCAGTGGGGCCGAACCGTTGCTGGCGCTGGCCTGGATCGATATTTCCACCGGCGTCTTCCGGGTTGCCGAGACCGAAGCCGCGCGGCTGCTTGCCGATATCCTGCGCATCGATCCGCGCGAACTGATCCTGCCCGAGACGATCTTCCACGATCAGGAACTCAAGCCGGTGTTCGACGTGCTCGGCCGCACCGCGGTGCCGCAGCCTTCGGTACTCTTCGACAGCGCCAGCGCCGAAGGGCGGATCGCGCGCTATTTCGGCGTCGCGACGCTCGATGGCTTCGGCACCTTCTCGCGCGCCGAGCTGGCGGCGGCCGCCGCCGCCGTCGCCTATGTCGAAAAAACCCAGATCGCCGAGCGGCCGCCGCTTGGGCAGCCGGAGCGGGAAAGTGCGGCGTCGACGCTGTTCATCGATCCTGCCACCCGCGCCAATTTGGAATTGGCCCGCACGCTGTCCGGCGATCGCAACGGCTCGTTGCTGAAGGCGATCGACCGCACCGTCACCGGCGGCGGCGCGCGGCTTCTTGCCGAGCGGCTGATGTCGCCGCTGACCGATCCCTCCCGCATCAATGCGCGGCTCGATTCAATCGGCTTCCTGATCGACGAGCCGTCGCTCTGCGGCAATCTGCGCGACACGCTGAAACATGTGCCCGACATGCCCCGCGCTTTGTCCCGGCTTGCGCTCGACCGCGGCGGCCCGCGGGATCTCTCCGCCATCCGCCAGGGCCTTCAGGCAGCGAACGAGGTTGCGGCGATGCTGGCAAGCGCGATGCTGCCGGAAGAGCTTGGCCGGGCGCTGTCCGGGCTGCTGTCCCTCCCCGCAGCATTGGAAACTCTGCTGGCCGAAACGCTAGCCGACGAATTGCCGCTGTTGAAGCGTGACGGCGGCTTCCTGCGCGATGGCGCCAGCGCCGAACTCGATGAGGTCCGGGCGCTGCGCGACCAGTCGCGCCGCGTGATCGCCGGGCTGCAATTGCAATATGCCGAGGAGACCGGCATCCGGTCGCTGAAGATCAAGCACAACAATATCCTGGGCTATTTCATCGAAGTGACTGCCGGCAATGCCTCCCCGATGACGGACACGGCCGAAGCCAAGGCCCGCTTCATCCACCGCCAGACGATGGCAAGCGCCATGCGCTTCACCACCACCGAACTCGCCGATCTCGAAAGCCGCATCGCCAATGCTGCCGATCGGGCGCTGACGATCGAGCTCGCCGCCTTCGAGAAAATGACGGCGGCCGTGGTGGCGGAAGCCGAAGCGATCAAATCCGGCGCCCGAGCGCTTGCCGTCATCGACGTTGCCGCGGGCCTGGCGCTTCTCGCCGAGGAGCAGGCCTATTGCCGTCCGCAGGTCGACGGCTCGAAGATGTTTGCCATCGAGGGCGGCCGCCATCCAGTCGTCGAGCAGGCGCTGCGGCGGCAGGCAGGCGGCCCCTTCGTCGCCAACAATTGCGATCTGTCGCCGAAATCAGGCGATAAGGAAGGCGCGATCTGGCTCTTGACCGGCCCGAACATGGGCGGCAAATCGACCTTCCTGCGGCAGAACGCGCTGATATCGATCCTGGCGCAGATGGGCTCCTTCGTGCCGGCGACCTCAGCCCATATCGGCATCGTCGACCGGCTTTTCTCGCGTGTAGGCGCCTCCGACGACCTGGCGCGCGGGCGCTCCACCTTCATGGTCGAAATGGTCGAAACCGCGGCGATCCTCAACCAGGCGAGTGACCGCTCGCTCGTCATCCTCGACGAGATCGGCCGAGGCACCGCCACCTTCGACGGCCTGTCGATCGCCTGGGCCTCCGTCGAGCACCTGCACGAGGCCAACCGCTGCCGCGGCCTCTTCGCCACGCATTTCCATGAGCTGACGGTGCTTTCGGAAAAGCTTGGCCGGCTATCGAACGCCACGATGCGCGTCAAGGAATGGGACGGCGACGTCATTTTCCTGCACGAGGTCGGGCCGGGTGCGGCCGACCGCTCCTACGGCATCCAGGTCGCTAGGCTTGCCGGACTTCCGGCTTCGGTGGTGACGCGGGCTCGCGACGTGCTTACCCGCCTCGAAGATGCCGACCGCAAGAACCCGGCGAGCCAGCTGATCGACGACCTGCCGCTCTTCCAGGTGGCGGTGCGCCGCGAGGACACCGCCCGGGGACCCTCCAAGGTCGAGGAGGCGCTAAAGGGGATGAGCCTTGACGACATGACGCCGCGCGAGGCAATGGACGCGCTTTACGACCTCAAGAAGAAGCTGAAATAGGGCACGCACGCGATGTTCATGGAAAAGCTGATCCGCGAAACGGAGCGCCTCTCGCTCATCTGCTCCATGCTCGACACGATGCGGCGCGCCGACGGGGACCGCCATGCGCGCGGCTGGACCTCGCCGATCGGCATGCTGAAAATTACCCGCTGCTGCGCGATGATCTCAGAGCTCGGGACGTCGATCGCCAAGGCGGGCTATCGCGAGTGCGACAGGCAGTCGCTTGAGGAGATCATGAGCGAGACGCGGCAGGTGCTGTATTTGCTGAATGCGCGGGCCGCCGGCTGAGCTTCGCGGGAAAGCTGTCCTGCGCGGCTTACCAACACCATTTCGCCAAATTTAAAGGTTCTTGCAGTATGAGAGCCCGTGTCAATCGCCTGATAAAGGGGTTATAGCGCATGCGGACGAAATACGAGGCTGGCCCGGATCAGGCCGCCCGGCATGAACAGGAAACCGCCCCGGCGACAGCGATGCGCGATCTCGATTTTTCCCACATCCTCGACGTCGAGCTGTTGCAGAAGCAGTGCGACGCCGTTGCCGAGGCCAACCGCAACCGGCCGGACGTGCTGCGCGCCGATCTGCTGGCGACCCTGAAAAAAGCCAGCACGGAGGGCCGGCAGCAGGCGCGGGCCGCACTGATGGCCGACGGCGGCGGGCTGAATTGCGCCTGCCGGATTTCCTGGCTGCAGGACCAGATCATCACCGTCCTCTACAATTTCGCCACCGCCCATATCTTTCCGCAGCAGAAAGACAAGTTTGCCGTTACCGCCGTCGGCGGCTATGGCCGCGACACGCTGGCGCCAGGCTCCGATATCGACCTGTTGTTTCTCTTCCCGCCGCGGCCGGCGGAAGAGACGCACAAGGCGGTCGAATTCATGCTCTACGTGCTTTGGGACATGGGCTTCAAGGTCGGCCACGCCACCCGCACGGTGGAAGAATGCATCGCGCTTTCCAAGTCCGATATGACGATCCGCACCGCTATCCTGGAGATGCGCTACATCTGCGGCCTGCAGCGGCTGGAAACCGAGCTCGAGACTCGCTTCGACAAGGAAATCGTCACCGGCACCGGCCCTGAATTCATCGCCGCCAAGCTTGCCGAGCGCGACGAGCGCCACCGCAAGGCAGGCGACACGCGCTATCTCGTCGAACCGAACGTCAAGGAAGGCAAGGGCGGGCTTCGCGACCTGCACACGCTGTTCTGGATCTCGAAATATTATTATCACGTGCGCGACCAAGCCGAGCTGGTCAAGCTCGGCGTCTTGTCAAAGCACGAATACCGTCTGCTCGAGAAAGCTGACGATTTTCTCTGGGCGGTGCGCTGCCATATGCACTTCCTGACCGGCAAGGCCGAGGAGCGCCTGTCCTTCGACATCCAGCGCGAGATCGCCGAAGCCTTCGGCTATCACACCCGCCCGGGCCTTTCGGCCGTCGAGCGCTTCATGAAGCACTATTTCCTCGTCGCCAAGGATGTCGGCGACCTCACCCGCATCCTCTGCGCCGCGCTTGAAGACGAGCAGGCGAAGTCGATCCCCGGCCTTACCGGCGTCATCAGCCGCTTCACCCATCGCAACCGCAAGATCGCCGGCAGCGTCGAATTCGTCGAGGACCGCGGCCGCATCGCGCTTGCCGATCCCGAAGTGTTCAAGCGCGATCCGGTCAGCATCCTCAGGCTCTTCCACGTCGCCGATATCAACGGGCTGGAATTCCATCCGGACGCGCTGAAACGCGTCACCCGCTCACTCGCCCTAATCGACAACAAGCTCAGGGAAAACGACGAGGCGAACCGCCTGTTCATGTCGATCCTGACGTCGAAGCGCGATCCGGCCCTCATCCTGCGCCGGATGAACGAGGCCGGCGTGCTCGGCCGCTTCATTCCCGAATTCGGCAAGATCGTCGCGATGATGCAATTCAACATGTATCACCACTATACGGTCGACGAACATCTAATCCGCACCGTCGATGTTCTCTCCGAGATCGACAAGGCGCGCGCCGAGGATCTGCATCCGCTCGCCAACAAGCTGATGCCCAACATCGAGGACCGCGAGGCCCTTTATGTCGCCGTTCTCCTGCACGACATCGCCAAGGGCCGGCAGGAGGATCATTCGATCGCCGGCGCCCGCGTCGCCCGCAAGCTCTGCGCCCGCTTCGGCCTCTCGCAGAAGCAGACTGAGATCGTCGTCTGGCTGATCGAGGAACATCTGACGATGTCGATGGTGGCGCAGACCCGCGATCTGACCGACCGCAAGACGATCACCGATTTCGCCGACCGCGTGCAATCGCTCGACCGGCTGAAGATGCTGCTGATCCTGACGATCTGCGATATCCGCGCCGTCGGCCCGGGCGTCTGGAACGGCTGGAAAGGCCAGTTGCTGCGCACGCTCTATTACGAAACCGAGCTGCTGCTCGCCGGCGGTTTTTCCGAGGTTTCCCGCAAGGAGCGGGCAAATGCCGCCGCCGAGGCGCTGCATGCCGCCCTTGCCGACTGGAGCCAGAAGGACCGCAATACCTATACCAAGCTGCACTACCAGCCCTATCTGCTCTCGGTGCCGCTGGAAGACCAGGTCCGCCACGCCCATTTCATCCGCCAGGCCGACAAATCAGGCCAGGCGCTCGCCACCACCGTGCGCACCGACAGTTTCCACGCGATCACCGAGATCACCGTGCTGTCGCCCGACCATCCGCGCCTGCTCGCCGTCATCGCCGGCGCCTGTGCGGCGGCCGGCGCGAACATTGTCGACGCGCAGATCTTCACGACGTCGGACGGCCGGGCGCTCGACACGATCCATGTCAGCCGCGAATTTACCGACGATGCCGACGAGCTGCGCCGGGCCGCGACGATCGGGCGGATGATCGAGGACGTGCTGTCCGGCCGCAAACGGCTGCCCGAGGTCATCGCCACGCGCGCGCGCAATCGCAGGAAGAACAAGGCATTCGTCATTCCGCCGTCGGTCAACATCACCAACAGCCTGTCGAACAAGTTCACGGTCATCGAGGTCGAATGCCTCGACCGGCCGGGATTGCTGTCGGAGATCACCGCCGTGCTCTCCGATCTGTCGCTCGACATCCAGTCGGCCCGCATCACCACCTTCGGCGAGAAGGTGATCGACACTTTCTACGTCACCGACCTTGTCGGACAGAAGATCTCGGGCGACAGCAAGCGCGCCAACATCACCGCCCGGATGAAGGCCGTCATGGCCGAGGAGGAGGACGAACTGCGCGAGCGCATGCCCTCCGGCATCATCGCGCCGGCCGCCACTGCCCGGACATCGCCTTCCGCCGAAAAAAAAGCCGATTCCTCCGCATGAGTCCCCAAGCATGAGCCTCGTCAAGAAATTTGCCACCGTCGGCGGTGCCACCCTCGGCAGCCGCATCTTCGGCTTCGCCCGCGAAACCCTGATGGCGGCGGCGCTGGGCACCGGGCCGATGGCCGACGTCTTCTACGCCGCCTTCCGCTTCCCGAACCTCTTCCGCCGGCTGTTTGCCGAAGGCGCCTTCAACGCCGCCTTCGTGCCGCTTTTTGCCAAGGAGATCGAGGCGAACGGCACCGATGGCGCCAAGCGCTTTTCGGAGGAAGTCTTCGGCGTGCTGTTTTCGGTGCTGCTTCTCATCACCATCGTGATGGAGCTTACCATGCCGCTTTTGGTGCGCTTCGTCATCGCGCCGGGCTTTGCCGACGATCCGGAAAAATTCTCGATCACCATTCGCATGGCGGCAGTGATGTTTCCCTATCTGATGTGCATGTCGCTGACGGCGATGATGAGCGGCATGCTGAATTCGCTGCATCATTTCTTCGCCGCCGCGATCGCGCCGGTTTTCCTCAACGTGGTGATGATCGGAGCGCTGTTTTATGCGCTCTATACCGGCGCCGATCCACTGGCGACGGCCTGGTATCTCTCCTTTGGCGTCCTTGCCGCCGGCGTCCTGCAGCTCGCCGTTGTCTATATCGGCGTGCTTGCGGCCGGCATGAGCATCGGTTTCCGCTTCCCGAAGATGACCCCGAACGTCAAGCGGCTGCTGATCCTGGCGGTGCCGGCTGCGGTGACCGGCGGCATCACCCAGATCAACCAGCTGATCGGCCAGGCGATCGCCTCCTCCCGCGACGGCGCGATCGCAGCGCTGCAATATGCCGACCGGATCTACCAGCTGCCGCTCGGCGTCGTCGGCGTCGCCGTCGGCGTGGTGCTGCTGCCGGAACTTGCCCGGGCGCTGAAGGGCGGCCACCTGCGCGAGGCCGGGAACCTGCAGAACCGCTCGATCGAATTCGTGCTGTTCCTGACCATCCCCGCCGCCTTCGCGCTCTGGATCCTGTCGGACGAGATTATCCGCGTGCTCTACGAGCGCGGCGCCTTCCATCAGGAAAACACCGCCGTCGTCGGCGCGATCCTGGCTATTTACGGCATCGGCCTACCGGCCTTCGTGCTGATCAAGGCGCTGCAGCCGGGCTTTTATGCGCGCGAGGACACCAAGACGCCTATGCGCTTTTCGGCGATCGCGGTGGCGACCAACTGCGCCACCGCGCTCACCCTCTTTCCCTATATGGGCGCGCCCGGTATTGCCGTTGCCGAAGCCACGGCCGGCTGGATCAGCACCGTGCTGCTGTTCACCACGCTGTTGCGCCGCGGCCATCTGGCATGGGAATGGGCACTGGCAAAACGCACCGTCCTGTTGATCGTCGCTGCCGCGGTCATGGGTGCTGCCATCGTCTTCCTCAAGCAGTATTTTGCCCCCTGGCTTGCCTCCGGCGCGCCGCTTCTGACCAAGATCGGCACGCTGGGCCTGCTGATCGCGATCTCCATGCTGGTCTATTTCGCCGCCGCCTTCCTCATCGGCGGGGCGGATCTCGGCATGATCCGGCGCAATCTGAACCGCAAGCCGGTGAAGACGGAAGGATGAGGTCGAGACACGGGCCCGAGCAGCACTTTCAAAATCGCTCTAACAATCCACCCATCGCCGCTGCGGCCCGACATCGACATGGACGATACCGTTGCAATAGGTGCCGATGCCGCCAATGCCGGGCGCGGTTTTGGCGGCGGCGATGATGGTGCGTTCCGACAGGCCCGGCATCCTGATATCGGCGGCGAGGCATTTTCCATGCAGGGAACCATGACGGCGGGGATGTGGCCGGAGGCCCGACGTGATCATCGGCCGGCGTCCGGTTTTGGCGGCGATATGCGACAGGACCGCTCGAAGACGCTCGGGGAAACAGCCGGCGCGAACGCTGACGGTCTGGACCGTGTAGGCGAGGCGCGCTTCATGTTTCGGCAGGTCAACGGCCGGTCTTTTGCTGTCTTGACCGACGGCGCTGGTTGCGGACTGTAGGGCGATAAGGCCTGCCATGGCGAGCAAACTGGCGTTTTGCATGGGTCCTCCTGGCGGTTGACGAGTCGGTCATTGCCGCCCCCGCGCAGTTAAGGATTTTCAGTTCAATAAAAGCTTTTGTGAAATTTTATACTCAATTGTGAGTAAACGGCTTGATCACTTTGGCTTAAAATAACGGATATCGCCGATCCAAATGGGAATAAACATCTCAGTCAGGAGATATGCCATGACAATCCAGTCGCTTTTCCTCATCACCCTCGTCGTCGACGACTACGACCGGGCCAAGGTTTTCTATTGCGACGCCCTCGGTTTCGATTGCCTGCAGGACGAGCCGCAGCCGGAGGGCAAGCGCTGGGTGGTGGTGAAGCCCAGAGGCGGAGATGGCGCCGCTTTTCTGCTGGCGCAGGCGGCAAACGCGACGCAGCGGGCCGCGATCGGCAATCAGACGGGCGGCCGTGTCGGCTTCTTTCTGAAGACCGATGATTTTTCCCGCGATCATGCCGCGATGCTCGCCGCCGGCGTGCGCTTTCTCGAAGAGCCCAGGCACGAGGTTTACGGCACGGTCGCGGTCTTTGCCGATCCCTACGGCAACAGCTTCGATCTGATCCAGCATGCCCCAGCCGCAACCTCTTGATTGCGACCGGTTGGACGTGCATAAGCCGCGGCGTTAGGAACACAGGCGAAACAAGCCCGCTGCATAATTCCTAAACCGGAATCGATTTAGGAATTATGCAGCAGATTGAAGTGTTACAGCGTCCTTTGCGCGTCTGAAAAGACGCGCGGCGCTGTAGGCCCTCCACCAGCCTATTGAGGACGACATGAGCGAATTCAAGAAACTCGTATTCTCCGGCGTGCAGCCGACCGGCAATCTGCATCTCGGCAATTATCTCGGCGCGATCCGCCGGTTCGTGGCGCTGCAGGAAGGCAATGACTGCATCTACTGCGTCGTCGACATGCATGCGCTGACCGCCCAGCTCGTACATGAGGACATGCCGGGCCAGACGCGCTCGATCGCTGCCGCCTTCGTCGCCGCCGGCATCGATCCGGAAAAACATATCGTCTTCAACCAGTCGGCCGTGCCGCAGCATGCCGAACTCGCCTGGATCTTCAACTGCGTCGCCCGCATCGGCTGGATGAACCGCATGACGCAGTTCAAGGACAAGGCCGGCAAGGACCGCGAGCAGGCCTCGCTCGGCCTCTACGCCTATCCGAGCCTGATGGCCGCCGACATTCTCGTCTATCGCGCCACCCATGTGCCGGTCGGCGAGGACCAGAAGCAGCATCTGGAACTTGCCCGCGACATCGCGATGAAGTTCAACCTCGATTATGCCGAGCATATCGCCAAGACCGATTACGGCGTCGACATCACCGTCGGCAACGAGCCGGTGCATGCCTATTTCCCGATGGTCGAGCCGCTGATCGGCGGGCCGGCGCCGCGCGTCATGTCGCTGCGCGACGGCACCAAGAAAATGTCGAAATCCGACCCTTCGGACCTCTCGCGCATCAATCTGATGGACGACGAGGAGGCGATCTCGAAGAAGATCCGCAAGGCCAAGACCGATCCGGACGGCTTGCCGAGCGAGATCGACGGGCTGCAGGGCCGGCCGGAAGCCGACAATCTGGTGGCGATCTATGCGGCCCTTGCCGACAAATCGAAGGCCGAGGTGCTGGCTGAATTCGGCGGCCAGCAATTCTCCGTCTTCAAGCCGGCGCTGGTCGACCTCGCCATCCACGTGCTGGCGCCGATCACCGGCGAGATGCGCCGGCTGATGGACGATACCAGCCATATCGACGCCATCCTGCGCAAGGGCGGCGAACGCGCCAGAGCCCGCGCCGAGGTGACGATGAGCCAAGTGCGCGACGTCATCGGCTTCGTCTACTGAGCTAGATCTCTCCCCCGCCGGGGCTGAAGAGGAAAAACTGGGCTTGCAAATTTTCCGCTTCGGGTGTCAGAGTCCGCGCCATGGTATCGAAGCGACTCTCACGGCTCGAAGGTCATCGCCGCAAGTTTATGGCGGTGATCGACGGTACACCCGAATGCCAACGCGCCGTTCATTATGCCGGCCGGCGCGCGAAGAATTCCAATGGCGGGCTGGTGCTGCTCTACGTCATCCCCGATGGGGATTTCCAGCAATGGCTCGGAGTCGAGGCGATCATGCGGGCCGAGGCGCGTGAGGAGGCCGAGGCGGTCGTCGCCAAGATCGCCCAGATCGTGCGCGAGACGATCGGCATCGAGCCGGAGGTTGTTATCCGCGAAGGTGGTGCGGCCGAACAGATCAACGCCGTGATCGAGGATGACCGCGATGTGGCGATCCTCGTTCTGGCCGCCGGTTCGGCAAAGGAAGGTCCGGGACCGCTGGTCTCGTCGATCGCCGGCCGCGCAGCAGCGTTTCCGATCCCGGTCACCGTGCTGCCGGATACGCTGACCAACGAGGAAATCGACGCCCTCTGCTGATAATTTCTTGAGTAAAAATCTCTTGAATGGTGCCAGCAATGGGCTTATCTTCTTTTGAAGAATTCTAAAGACGGCTGTGCTATGGGCCGGCCGCATGGAGAACCAGATGTTCATTCAGACCGAAGCCACGCCGAACCCCGCCACGCAGAAGTTCCTGCCGGGCAAGGTGGTGATGGAAAACGGCACGGCCGAGTTCCGCAGCGCTGAGGAGGCCGAAGCTTCGCCGCTCGCGGCCCGACTGTTCGAAATCCCCGGTGTTACCGGCGTCTATTTCGGCTATGATTTCATTTCCGTCTCCAAGGACGATGCCGAATGGCAGCATCTTAAGCCGGCTATATTAGGCTCGATCATGGAGCATTTCATGTCGGGCAAGCCTGTCATGGGCGATGCTTCCATCCTCTCCGAAGACCTCGACGCCGGCGACGAGTTTTTTGACGAAGGCGACGAATCGATCGTGCTGACCATCAAGGAACTTCTGGAGACCCGCGTGCGCCCCGCCGTTGCACAGGACGGCGGCGATATTACCTTCCGCGGCTTCAAGGACGGCAAGGTCTATCTGAACATGAAGGGTTCCTGCGCCGGCTGCCCGTCTTCGACGGCAACGCTGAAGCATGGCGTTCAGAACCTGCTGCGGCATTTCGTTCCGGAAGTGCAGGAAGTGATTGCCGCTTAAAATTCTGGCGTTCGTCGGGCCGTTCATCTCTTGTTCGGCAAGACGAATTTATGATCAGGCGACAATAGATTTTTCGGAAATTGATGGCATGATTGTTCTGGCGCTCGACACGGCAGGTGTAGACTGCGCTGCCGCCGTTTACGACAGCGGCAGGAATACGGTGCTGGGGGAGGCATCGGACATGATCGGCAAGGGGCATGCTGAACATCTGATCGGTATCGTCGATCGCGCGCTCGATCAGGCTGATATGGAGCTTTCCGATATTGACCGGATTGCTGTCACCATCGGCCCTGGCTCGTTTACCGGTATCCGCGTCGGCGTTGCCGCAGCCCGCGGTTTTGCGCTTTCCCTCAATGTGCCCGCCGTCGGCGTCACCACGCTCGAGGTCATGGCATCAGCCCAGCGCGAAAAGACACCGCATCGCCCCGTGCTGGCGGCGATGGACGCCAAGCGGGACGAAATCTACCTCCAGTCCTTTTCATCGGACGGTTCGCCCCTCGACACGCCGCGGGCGTTAAGCGTTGCGCAAGCACAGGCTTTTGCCGAAGGCTTCGACGGCGAAATCGCCGGTTCGGCGACGGCCCTGCTGAAGCCGGACGCCGGCGGCGATCACACCAACACATTCCCGATCTCTGTGGTGGCGCGCCTCGGTGCTGCCGCCTCCCCCGATGCCGGAAAACCGAAGCCCCTTTATCTGCGCGGACCCGACGCCAAGCCGCAGGCCGGGTATGCGATTGCCCGACGAGTATGACGATGCTGGAAGCCTATCTGACGCTGAAGCCGGAATTCGAGATCATCGCCATGGAGCGTGAGGACTGCCGCGATGTCGCGGTCCTGCATGGCGAGCGTTTTGCCCGGCCCTGGGGCGATGGTGAATTTCACGGGCTGCTGATGCAGGACACCGTGTTCGGATTCGTGGCGCGCCAAACCAACGCCATCCTGAAAAAGCCGCTTCCCGGCTTTATCCTTGCCCGCCATGTCGCCGGCGAGGCGGAGATCCTGACGATCGCCGTGCAGGCGAAGGTCGCCCGCGCCGGGCTTGGCTGGCGGCTGATGCAGGCGGCGATGCGGGAAGCCCGCGCACGCGGCGGCGAGAGCATGTTTCTCGAAGTCGACGACGGCAATACGGCAGCGCTTGGCCTCTATCGCAAGCTCGGCTTCGAAAAGGTCGGGGAACGCAAGGGTTATTACAAGCAGGAAAACGGCGCCCTCTCCACGGCGCTTGTCATGAAGCGCGTTCTTCGCTAGTTCCCTGACAGAGAGATGACATGCTGGCCGGCGCCCAAGCCGTCCGGCATTGGCGCAATATGAATATATTTTTAAAGGCGGGCCATGACGGACGCAGCCAAGACCCTTGAGGAGCTTTGCACCGAACGCGGCATGCGCATGACCGAGCAGCGCCGCGTGATCGCGCGCATCCTCGAAGATTCCGAAGACCATCCCGATGTCGAAGAGCTCTACCGCCGCTCGGTGAAGGTCGATGCGAAGATCTCGATCTCGACGGTCTATCGCACCGTGAAATTGTTCGAAGATGCCGGCATCATCGCCCGCCACGACTTCCGCGACGGGCGCTCGCGTTACGAGACGGTGCCGGAAGAGCATCACGACCACCTGATCGACCTGAAGACCGGCACCGTCATCGAATTCCGCTCGCCGGAGATCGAGGCGCTGCAGGAGCGCATCGCCCGCGAGCATGGCTTCCAGCTGGTCGACCACCGGCTGGAGCTTTACGGCGTTCCGTTGAAGAAGGACGATCGCTGAAGCAATGGCAGCCCGGGAGAGCAGCATTTGATCGCCTGGCTGCGCATTGCCTGTGCTGCGGTCGTCATCCTGGCCGTCAGCATCGTGCTCGTGCCGCTGCAACTGCTGGCGCTGCGTTTCGACTGGCGGCTGCGCCGCCGGCTGCCACGCGTCTGGCACCGTATCGTCTGCTATTGTCTCGGCATCCGAGTCCGTGTCAGCGGCCGGCTGGAAGAGCGCCGGCCGCTGATGCTCTGCTCGAACCATTCCTCCTGGATGGATATCATGGTGATGTCGTCCGTTGCCGATGTGGCCTTCATCGCCAAGATCGAGGTGGCCGACTGGCCGATCTTCGGCACGCTCGCCAAGCTGCAGAAGAGCGTCTTCGTCGTGCGCGAGGAGAGGCGCCGGACCGGTCACCAGGCTAACGAGATCGCCGGGCGCATGGCCGACGGCGAAATCGTCGTGCTCTTTCCTGAGGGCACAACCTCGGATGGCAACCGGCTGCTGGAGGTCAAGTCTTCGCTGTTCGGCGCCGCCGCCATGGCCGTGCCCGCTTCGCCGACCGGAACCGTCGTGGTGCAGCCGGTGGCGGTTGCCTATACCAGGGTGCACGGCATCGCCATGGGGCGCTTTCACCGGCCGCTCGCTGCCTGGCCGGGCGATATCGAGCTGTTGCCGCACCTCCTCGACATCGTGCGCTGCGGCGCGATCGACGCCGAGGTCTCCTTCGGCGAGGCGGTGGAATATCGCGCCGACACCAATCGCAAGGAGGTGAGCGCTGCGATCGCCACCCGCATCCGCAGCCTGCTCAATACAAGCCTGCGCGGGCGAAATGTCGTCTAGAGCATGTCGCACAAAAGTGTCCCGCGGTTTTGCAGGAAAGACATGTGTAAAATAAAGACTTAAAGCGCAAGGAGCGGATCTGAAAGATCGCGACGCGCTTTAAACCGAGAGTCCCTTTTCTCGGACGGCAAAAACCACTAAATAGCGCGCCATGACACAGGACAGCGCCCTTCTCCCGGCTCCGGAACAGATACTCCGAGATGGCTCCAACAGCCGCAAGGTCTTCATCAAGACCTATGGCTGCCAGATGAACGTCTATGATTCCACGCGTATGAGCGACGCGCTCGCCCGCGACGGTTACGAACCGACCGAAGACATGGAAGAGGCGGACCTCGTTCTGCTCAACACCTGTCATATCCGTGAGAAGGCAGCCGAGAAAGTCTATTCGGCCCTCGGACGGCTGCGCGACATGAAAAAGAGGAAGGCGGCGGACGGACGGGAGATGATGATCGGCGTTGCCGGCTGCGTCGCCCAGGCCGAAGGCGAGGAGATCCTGCGCCGCGCGCCCGCCGTCGACGTCGTCATCGGCCCGCAGACCTATCACCGCCTGCCGGAGGCGCTGCGCCGGGCGAAGGAGGGCCAGCGGGTCGTCGATACGGAATATGCCATCGAGGACAAGTTCGAGCATCTGCCGATCGCCGAAAGCAAAAAGATCCGCGCCCGCGGCGTCACCGCCTTCCTGACGGTGCAGGAGGGCTGCGACAAGTTCTGCACCTTCTGCGTCGTGCCTTATACACGCGGCTCGGAAGTGTCGCGGCCGGTCTCTCAGATCGTCGAGGAGGCCGAAAAGCTCGTCGAAGGTGGTGTGCGCGAGATCACCCTGCTCGGGCAGAACGTCAATGCCTGGCACGGCGCCGGGCCGCAGGGCGAGGCATGGAGCCTCGGCGACCTGCTCTATCGGCTTGCCGAAATCCCCGGCCTTGCGCGATTGCGCTACACCACCAGCCATCCCCGTGACATGGACGACCGGCTGATCGACGCCCATCGCGATCTGCGGGCGCTGATGCCCTACCTCCATCTGCCGGTGCAATCGGGCTCCGACCGCATCCTCAAAGCGATGAACCGGCGCCACACGGCGGCCGAATATCTCAGCCTGATCGAACGCATCCGCACGGTGCGGCCCGATATCGCGCTGTCGGGCGATTTCATTACCGGCTTTCCGGGGGAGACAGACGCCGATTTTGAGGATACACTCAGGCTTGTGGAGGAGGTCCGTTATGCGCAGGCCTTTTCATTCAAATACTCGACACGGCCGGGCACGCCCGGCGCGGAACTGAAGGACCAGGTGCCGGAACAGATCAAGGCAGAACGGCTGGAACGCCTGCAAGCGCTTCTCCTGAAGCAGCAGCAGGAATTTGCCGAATCCTGCATCGGCAAAGAGATCGACCTGTTGCTGGAAAAGCCCGGTCGCATGCCGGAACAGCTGATCGGCCGTTCTCCCTGGCTTCAATCTGTGAATGTTGATGCAAAAGCATCGCAAATCGGTGACATTATTAAAGTGCGAATCACAGGAACCGGAAACAACAGCCTGTTTGCCGAACACGCAGAGGCTGCGGTTTAACCCAAGGAGCCCGACCGCTTGAACGGACAAGAATTGGTTTCTTCTTCACCGCGCCACCCCCGCACGCCGAGCGACTCCAATCACTTCGTCCTGACGTTCGAGAACAACCGCTTCGCCAGCGAGCTCTTCGGTCAATTCGACCAGAACCTCAAGCTGCTCGAGGAACGGCTCAACATCGATGCGCGGGCTCGCGGTAATTCCGTCGTCATATCAGGCGATGTCGTGACCACCAACCAGGCGCGGCGCACGCTCGATTATCTCTATGAGAAGCTTCAGAAAGGCGGCAGCGTGGAACGATCCGACGTCGAGGGCGCAATCCGCATGGCGGTCGCCGCCGACGATCAGCTCAGCCTTCCCACAATGGAGCGCAAGGCCAAGCTGACGATGGCGCAGGTTTCCACCCGCAAGAAGACGATCATCGCCCGCACGCCGACGCAGGACGCCTATATCCGGGCGCTGGAACGCGCCGAGCTGGTCTTCGGCGTCGGGCCGGCCGGCACCGGCAAGACCTATCTCGCCGTCGCCCATGCCGCCCAGCTGCTGGAGCGCGGGGCGGTCGAAAAGATCATCCTGTCGCGCCCGGCCGTCGAAGCCGGCGAGCGCCTCGGCTTCTTGCCCGGCGACATGAAGGAAAAGGTCGATCCCTATCTTCGCCCGCTCTATGACGCGCTCTATGACATGATCCCGGCCGACAAGGTCGACCGGGCGATCACTGCCGGCGTCATCGAAATCGCGCCGCTCGCTTTCATGCGCGGCCGCACGCTTGCCAATGCCGCGATCATCCTCGACGAAGCGCAGAACACCACATCGATGCAGATGAAGATGTTCCTGACGCGTCTCGGCGAGAATGCCCGGATGATCGTCACCGGCGACCCGAGCCAGATCGACCTGCCGCGCGGCGTCAAATCCGGCCTCGTCGAGGCGTTGCAGCTTCTGAACGGCGTCGAGGGCATCTCGATCGTGCGCTTCAAGGATACCGACGTCGTCCGCCATCCGCTGGTCGGGCGCATCGTCAGGGCCTATGATTCCACCTATGCCGCCGAAGCCGAAGAAGTCCGCCGGCAGGACTGATGGCAGAACTCGATATCCAGATCAGCGTCGACGACATCGGCTGGCCGGGCGAAGAGACGCTGCTGTCCTTTTGCGAACGCGTGCTCGGCGCGGCCGTCATCTATCTTCGCGACAGCGAGAAACAGCCCTTCCCGACCATGCCGCCGGAGGTTTCGCTTGTCTTCACCGACGACGCCTCGATTCAGGACATCAACGCCGAATGGCGCGGCAAGGACAAGGCGACCAACGTGCTCTCCTTTCCGGCCTTTCCGGTTCGGCCCGGCAAGATGCCTGGTCCGATGCTCGGCGACATTATCATCGCGCGGGAGACGGTGGAACGGGAAACCGTCGAGCTCGAAAAGAGTTTCGACGACCACCTGACCCATCTTCTGGTGCATGGTTTCTTGCATCTTCTCGGCTACGACCATATGAATAGTGCCGAAGCCGAAATTATGGAGGGGCTGGAGACTCGCATTTTGGCGCAGCTCGGCCTATCTGATCCCTACGAGGGTCAAGACCTTAAAATGGAACCATGAGCGACTTTACGACGAAGCCGGCGGCAGACGCCAAGGACTCCGAGCCATCCTCCTCTTCGGACGAGGCGGGCAGTAGTAGTCGGCCATCCGGCCGATCTCAATCCTTCTGGTCGCGCGCCGCGCGCATCCTTCGCCCGCAGCAAGGCTCGCGGCTGCGCGAAGATCTTGCCGACGCGCTGATGACCGATGCGGCCGGCGACGACGCCTTTTCGCCCGACGAAAGGGCAATGCTGCACAACATCCTGCGCTTTCGCGAGGTGCGCGTCGCTGACGTGATGGTGCCGCGCGCCGATATCGAGGCGGTCGACCAGAACATCACCATCGGCGAGCTGATGATCCTGTTTGAGGAATCCGGCCGCTCGCGCATGCCCGTCTATGCCGATACGCTCGACGATCCGCGCGGCATGGTGCATATCCGCGACCTGCTCTCCTATGTCGCCAAGCAGGCGCGCAACAAACGCCGCGGCCCGACGAAACCGGCCGTTGCCGTGCCGGCGCTGCCGGCGATCGAGGTTGCGCCCGAAAACATCCAGAAGACCACGCGTTCGGCCAAGCCGAATTTGGATCTCGCCCGCGTCGACTTGCAGAAGACGCTGACGGAAGCCGGCATCATCCGCAAGATCCTGTTCGTACCGCCGTCGATGCTGGCCTCCGACTTGTTGCGCCGCATGCAGGTGAACCGCACGCAGATGGCGCTGGTCATCGACGAATATGGCGGCACTGACGGCCTCGCCTCGCACGAGGACATCGTCGAAATGGTGGTCGGCGACATTGACGACGAACATGACGACGAAGAGGTGATGTTCAAGCGGGTCGCCGAAGACGTCTTCATCGCCGATGCCCGCGTCGAACTGGAAGAGATCGCCGCAGCGATCGGGCCGGATTTCGACATCAGCGAGCAGGTCGACGAGGTCGATACGCTGGGCGGCCTGATCTTCTCCGCGCTCGGCCGCATCCCGGTTCGCGGCGAAGTCGTCCAAGCGCTGCCGGGCTTCGAATTCCACATTCTCGACGCCGATCCGCGCCGCATCAAGCGGCTGCGCATTACCCGCAAGCGCCATGCGATCCGCCGCCGCGCCAAGGTGGATGGCGACATTCCGCCCGGCTCCGACCCCGGCGACGACCGGCCGGCGGAATCGACCGCCAACTGACAGGACAAAGAGCCGCTTTTTTGAAAGACTGCGAATGGGTTGATTCGCGGTTTGATGGGAGTGCGCATGGAGCGGCTTGCGGACAGGGTTATCCTCGTCTGGGGTTTGAAACGGTCGCTGCTGGCTATCGCCGCCGGGGCATTCGCCGTGCTGGCGCTGCCGCCCTTCGGCTTCTTCGCGGCAATGTTCGTCTCCTTCCCGCTGCTCGTCTGGCTGATCGACGGGGCGGCGGCTTCGCCTGACAGCGGCGTGGTCGGCAGGCTGTGGCCGGCCTTTGCCACCGGCTGGCTGTTCGGCTTCGGCTATTTCGTCGCCGGTCTCTGGTGGCTCGGCCATGCGCTGCTGGTCGATCAGGAGGATTTTGCCTGGGCGCTGCCGCTCGCCATTCTCGGCCTGCCGGCCGGTCTGGCGATTTTCTACGGGCTGGCGGCCGCCCTTGCCCGCATCTTCTGGTCCGACGGCATGGGACGGATCGCCGCACTGGCGGCCGGCTTCGGGCTGATGGAATGGCTTCGAAGCGTGATCCTGACCGGCTTTCCCTGGAACGCCATCGGTTACGGCATGATGCCGGTTCCGCTGATGATGCAGTCGGCGCATGTGATCGGGGCGATGGGAGTGACGGCGCTTGCCGTCTTCGTCTTTTCTGCGCCGGCCCTTCTCGGCACACGGCAAGGCGCGCTGGCGGGCATCGCGCTTGCCGTTCTGCTGTTTGCCGCCCATCTCGGTTATGGCGCCTATGTCCTCCATCTCGCGCCGCGGCCGGAAGCCTTGCCGCAGGACAAGCAGCCGGTCGTGCGGCTGGTGCAGCCTGATATCGATCAGGCGGCGAAGATGGACAACGACGCCGACCGCAATGCGATCTTCGAGACGCATCTGAAGCTGTCGGCCGAAGCACCGAAAAATGGCGGGCGCAAGCCAGACATCATCGTCTGGCCGGAAACCGCGATCCCCTTCATCCTGACCGACAACCAGGATGCGCTGACACGGATCGCCGATACGCTCGACGACAACCAGATCCTGATCGCCGGTGCGGTGCGCGCCGAGGAGATGGGACCGGGCACGCCGACGCGCTACTATAATTCCATCTACGTGATCGACGGCCGCGGCCAGATCATCGCCGCCTCCGACAAGGTGCATCTGGTGCCGTTCGGCGAGTACCTGCCCTTCGAAGACCTGCTTACCGAATTCGGCATCCAGAACGTCGTCGAGATGCCGGGAGGGTTTTCGGCAGCGGCGAGCCGGCACCTGCTGGCGCTGCCAGGCGGGCTCAATCTCTATCCGCTGATCTGCTACGAGATCATTTTCCCCGATGAAATGACCGGCGACATCAAAGACGCCAATGCGATCCTCAATATCACCAACGATGCCTGGTTCGGTGCGACCCCCGGCCCCTATCAGCACTTCCAGCAGGCGCGGGTGCGGGCCGTCGAGACCGGCCTGCCGCTGATTCGCGACGCCAATAGCGGTATTTCAGCAATTGTGAATACACAGGGGGAAATTATTGCCGGCCTTGATCTCGAACAAACCGGCTTTATTGATGCAACTCTTGATAGGCTCGGCGTAAAGGGTGGAACAACATTCCCCCGGCAAACATACTTCTGGTTGACCGAGGCGCTGCTCATTTTGATTGCGCTGGTTTCTCGTAGAGGTTTTATTTCTGGGTTGAATTGACCAAAAACCCCTAAAATTGCATAGTGATGACAATCGGCGTTTCGAATGTCTGTTCAAAGGTGGGTTCACACCGCTTGCAACGTGGCGTTTGGGATGGATCAGGGCATGCCGGTTAAACAGGTTGAAATTCTTAGCTAGGGCACGACCATGATTGAAAACAAAAAGAAGCCTAACCCGATCGACATTCACGTTGGCAGCCGCATTCGCCTTCGCCGAACAATGCTGGGCATGAGCCAGGAAAAACTCGGCGAAAGCCTCGGCATCACCTTCCAGCAGATCCAGAAATACGAAAAGGGCACCAACCGCGTCGGCGCAAGCCGTCTGCAGAATATCTCGAACATCCTCAATGTTCCGGTTTCCTTTTTCTTCGAGGACGCGCCCGGCGAACATTCCGGTGCCGGCGGCGGCATGGCCGAAGCTTCGAGCTCAAATTACGTCGTCGATTTCCTCTCCTCTTCCGAAGGCCTGCAGCTCAACCGCGCCTTCGTGAAGATTTCCGATCCGAAGGTTCGCCGCAAGGTCGTGGAGCTGGTCAAGGCTTTGGCTGCTGAAGCCGACGCCGACTGAACCACCTCCCTCGCAAAATCCGAAAGGCGGTCGAAAGGCCGCTTTTTTGCGTTTTTGGGGCAAAATTTGTCACTTTGACGCAGATATAAAGATATATTTATGTCCTTCTGCGCTTGTCATCGAGCCGCGAACTGAGTACCTACTAGCTAGCTTTTTGTTCTTTGAGGGGAATCCCGGAATGCGCGCGAATTATCTCTTTACCAGCGAATCTGTTGCCGAAGGTCATCCGGACAAAGTCTGTGACCGCATCTCCGACGAGATCGTCGATCTGGTCTACCGCGAAGCGGCCAAGACCGGCGTCAATCCGTGGGGCGTGCGCATTGCCTGTGAAACGCTGGCGACCACCAACCGCGTCGTCATCGCCGGCGAAGTCCGCCTGCCGCCGAGCCTGATGAAGAAGGACAAGGACGGCAAGGACGTCATCAATCCGTCGAAGTTCAAGGCCGCCGCCCGCCGCGCCATCAAGGATATCGGCTACGAGCAGGACGGCTTCCACTGGAAGAAGGCCAAGATCGACGTGCTCCTGCACTCGCAGTCGGCCGACATCGCTCAGGGCGTCGACAGCGCCGCCGACCAGCAGGGTGACGAAGGCGCCGGCGACCAGGGCATCATGTTCGGTTACGCTTGCAAGGAAACGCCAGACCTGATGCCGGCTCCGATCTATTATTCCCACAAGATCCTGCAGCTGCTCGCGGTTGCCCGCAAGAAGGGCGACGGCGAAGTCGCCAAGCTCGGTCCCGACGCCAAGAGCCAGGTGACGGTGCGTTACGTCGACGGCAAGCCGTCGGAAGCAACTTCGATCGTGCTTTCGACCCAGCATCTCGACGAGAGCTGGGATTCGACGAAGGTCCGCGCCGTCGTCGAGCCCTATATAAGAGAAGCGCTCGGCGAACTGAAGATCGCTGACGATTGCAAGTGGTACATCAACCCGACCGGCAAGTTCGTCATCGGCGGACCGGACGGCGATGCAGGCCTCACCGGCCGCAAGATCATCGTCGACACCTACGGCGGTGCCGCTCCGCATGGCGGCGGCGCATTCTCCGGCAAGGACACGACGAAGGTCGACCGTTCGGCCGCCTATGCCGCCCGCTACCTCGCCAAGAATGTCGTTGCTGCCGGCCTTGCCGACCGCTGCACGATCCAGATTTCTTACGCGATCGGCGTTGCCCAGCCGCTGTCGATCTATGTCGACCTGCACGGCACCGGCAAGGTCAGCGAAGATCAGATCGAGGCGGCGATCCGCAAGAACATGGACCTGTCGCCGACCGGCATCCGCCGCCATCTCGACCTCAACAAGCCGATCTATGCGAAGACCTCCGCTTATGGCCATTTCGGCCGCAAAGCCGGCCGCGACGGCTCGTTCTCCTGGGAGCGCACCGATCTGGTGAAGGCGCTCAAGGAAAGCGTGAAGGCCTGAGATAAAGCATGACTGATATGGAACGCCGCGGCCGGGCGACGGAAGCCTTCTTCGGTCGCCGCAAGGGCAAGGCCCTGCGCGAACAGCAAGCCGAAACGCTGAACAGCCTGCTGCCGGCATTCCTTATCGATCTCCCGGCGGCTCCACCGGAGCCGCTGACATCCCTCTTCCCGGCTCCGGTCGAAAAATTGCGGCTGGAAATCGGTTTCGGCGGCGGCGAACACCTGATCCACCGCGCCCTGGAGAAACCCTCCATCGGCTTCATCGGCGTCGAGCCCTTCGTCAATTCCATGCAGAAACTGCTGTCTCGCATCGGTGAGACCGGAGCACGCAATATCCGCGTCTATAACGACGACGCGACGCAACTGCTCGACTGGCTGCCGGACGCTTCGCTCGATCAGATCGACCTGCTCTATCCCGACCCCTGGCCGAAGCGGAAGCACTGGAAACGCCGCTTCGTTTCGAAGACCAATCTCGACCGCTTTCATCGCGTGCTGAAGCCCGGCGGCCTGTTCTGCTTCGCCTCCGACATCGACACCTATGTCAACTGGACGCTGCTCAAATGCGGCGACCATAGCGGCTTCGACTGGATGGCCGATAATGCAGCGGACTGGCTGACGCCTTACGAGGGCTGGCCGAGCACGCGTTACGAGGCCAAGGCCCGGCGTGAGGGCCGGTCGTCAGCCTATCTGACGTTCCGGAAGATCTGAATCCGGCGCTGGAAGCTGTTGAAGGACGATCGTGAAGCCGTGCCGTGCGGCACCAACGACGATCAGTTTATCCCGAAGCAGCATCGCTGCAAATGCCTGATGGCATTTCGTTTTTCATAGTCCTGTAAGGCGATATGTCGCGACATCCGTCGCGAGCACCGCTAATCGGCTACAACGACCACGCACCGCAAGAGCGGTGAAACGCGACAGGCACTATTGAACGGTCAGTGCAGACTGACCGTCTTCAGCTCGTCCTCGGCAGCCTTGAAGAAGGTGCTGGAGCGGTTGTCCGTCAAGAGGATCGGCGTGCCGTCGGCGCCGAAGAGTGCCCAGAGATCGACGTTCGGATCGATATCCGGCGCCTCTGGAAAACACTTGGCGACCTCTTCGGTGCGCATCTTTCTGATATAGGCGACCTCGCCGCTGCCGATGTGGGCAAGCTCGGATTTGGTCAAGTGAGACGTGGCTTCTTTCATCAACATTCCTGTTCCTCCGGAAGAAGGGACCAACGGTTCGACAAACCGTTGTGCTACTGTGAAACCGAAATGTTAATTTTCTTGACCATGCGCGCGGGTTCCGGACGAATTAGATCGACGGAGAGCAGACCGTTCTTCAGACCGGCTCCCAACACCTGCATGCCGTCGGCAAGAACGAAGGTGCGCTGGAACTGGCGGGCGGCGATGCCGCGATAGAGATAGTCCCGTTCCCCCTGTTCCACCTGACGGCCGCGAATCAGAAGCTGGTTCTCCTCGATGGAAACATCGAGTTCCTCCTCGCCGAAACCGGCCACAGCCAGCGTGATGCGCAGACGTTCCGGCGCGCCGCTATCGGCGCCGATGCGTTCGATATTATAGGGGGGATATCCGTCGCTCGCCTTGGAAATGCGCTCCAGTGTCTTTTCCATGGCATCGAAGCCCAGAAGCAGCGGGCTGGCGAAAGGGGTAATGCGGCTCATCTTTTTTCAAGTCCTTGATGCAAGCGACCATCCCGGACCTTAAGCGCAGCATCCGGATGCCGCTAATATGGGGACAGCAACCCGGCGCTGCAAGGCACAGGCGGCCGGTTGGCGCCGCCTGATCGATTTAAGCCTTCTCGATTTTAAGATGGCCGCTGGCGTCCTTGCTTGACAAAGAGCTGGCTGCCTCGCATCAAAACGTGCCGGCGCGAAATGTGCTGATTTGTGACGGGAAATGAATAAATGCTGCATGCCGAGACAACCGGCATAGCGAGGGATGGGACGATCGAATGACAAGCGTGAGAAAGATCATCATCGACACGGATCCCGGCCAGGACGACGCGGCCGCCATCATGCTGGCGTTCGGCAGCCCCGACGAGCTTGAGGTGCTGGGGATCACCACGGTTGCCGGCAACGTGCCGCTTTCGCTTACCAGTCGCAATGCGCGCATCGTCTGCGAGCTCTGCGGCCGGCCGGAGACCAAGGTTTTCGCCGGCGCAGACAGGCCGATCGCCCGCAAGCTGGTGACCGCCGAACATGTGCACGGCAAGACCGGTCTCGACGGTCCTGAGCTCGCCGAACCGACGATGGCGCTGCAGCCCGGCCATTCCGTCGACTTCATCATCGAGACACTGCGCCGCGAGCCTGAGGGCACGGTGACGCTCTGCACGCTCGGACCGCTCACCAATATCGGCATGGCCTTGCAAAAGGCCCCCGACATTGCCCCGCGCATCCGCGAATTGGTGATGATGGGCGGCGGCTTCTTCGAGGGCGGCAACATCACGCCAGCGGCCGAATTCAATATTTATGTCGATCCCGAGGCCGCCGATATCGTCTTCCGCTCAGGCGTGCCGATCGTGATGATGCCGCTTGATGTGACGCACCAATTGCTGACCCGCAAAGACCGGGTAAAGCGCATGGCCGAGATCGGTACGGCGCCTGTTAAGGCGATGGTCGAGATGCTGGAATTCTTCGAGCGCTTCGATATCGAGAAATACGGCTCGGACGGCGGGCCGTTGCATGACCCGACCGTGATCGCCTACCTGCTGAAGCCGGAGCTTTTCAATGGCCGGGACTGCAATGTCGAGATCGAGGTCGGCTCCGAACTCACCGCCGGCATGACGGTCGTCGACTGGTGGTACGTCACCGAGCGCAAGCGCAATGCAAAAGTCATGCGCCATGTCGATGCGGACGGCTTCTTCGATCTTTTGATCGAACGTTTCGCCCGCATCTGATTTCGGCGTCCTTCAACAAAGGGAAATGGTCTCAGGCGTCCTTCTCGTCAAAGACGGAATTGGTTTCGGCTTCGGCCGCCTTCGGGCCGCCCTTGGCGACGCCGACCATGGCCGGGCGCAGCACGCGCTCGCCGATGGAAAAACCTGCCTGTACGACCTGGACGACCGTGTTGTTCGGCACCTCGGGGTTCGGCACCTCGAACATCGCCTGATGGAAATTCGGGTCGAACTTCTGGCCGATCGGCTCAAGCTTGCGAACGCCGTGGCGCTCGAGCGCCGACAGCATGGCGCGCTCGGTCATCTCGACACCCTCGATCAGGGTGGTCAGGCCGGCATCGGCCGCATCCTTGGCCTCCGGAGGGATCGCATCGAGCGCCCGGCGCAGATTGTCCGAGACGGCGAGCATGTCACGCGCAAAACCGGCGACGGAATAGGACTTGGCATCCTTCACCTCGCGCTCGGTGCGCCGGCGCAGATTGTCCATCTCGGCGGCTAGGCGCAGATAGCGGTCGCGCAGCTCGCCGTTTTCGGCTTTCAGAAGCTCGAGCGGGTCCGGCTGCGAGGCCTCTTCCTGCGCAATATCGTTCTCGACGTAGGCGGCAGCGTCGGCTGCGGCATCGGCCGCAGTTGCGTCAGGTCCGTTTTTCGTCGTGTCATCGGTCATGACGGTCTCCGGTTGGTGTCTTCAGATGCGCCCGATATCGAGGTTTGACCGAAAAAAATCAAGTCTGCGTGACAAAGAAGCGAAAATTCCGCCGTCTTCGTCAAACTGTCAAAGCGGATTGCGCGAAAGCCGGGAAACGAGCTGGGCGGTATAGTCCACCATCGGCACGATGCGGGAATAATTGAGCCGCGTCGGGCCAATGACGCCGACGGCGCCGACGATGCGATCGTCATCGTCACGATAGGGCGCGACGATGAGCGACGAGCCGGAGAGCGAGAACAGCTTGTTTTCCGAGCCGATGAAGATGCGCACGCCCGAACCGGTTTCGGCGAGATTGAGGATCTCGATCAGGCTGTCCTTCTTTTCGAGATCGTCGAACAGCAGGCGGAGCCGGTCGAGATCCTCGGCGCCGGCGAGACCTTCGAGCAGGTTGGCGCGGCCGCGGATGATCAGCTGCGCCGGCTTGCCCTCGTCCGGGCTGCCGGCCCAGACGGCGATGCCGCGCTCGACGAGATCCCGCGACAGGGCATCGAGTTCGTGCCGGACGTTATCCTTCAGCTGGCTTAATTGTTTGCGCAGCTCCGGCAGGGTCTGGCCGGACATGTGGGCATTGAGAAAATTCGCCGCCTCCGCCAGCTGCGAGGAGGTGACGCCCGCCGGCAGCTCGATGATGCGGTTCTCCACCTGATCGTGATCCCCGACGAGCACGGCCAGCGCCTTTGTCGGTTCCAGCCGGATGAACTCGACATGTTTGAGCACCGGATCGCTTTTCGAGGTGATGACCAGGCCGGCGCCGCGCGAAATGCCCGACAGCATGCGGCTCGCCTCGTTCATCATCGATTCCACCGGATTGCCGCCGCTTTCGGCCCGCACCTGACGGTCGATGCTGGCGCGGTCCTCGGCCGAGAGGTCGCCGACCTGCATGAAGGCATCGACGAAGAATCGCAGGCCGATCTGGGTGGGCAGCCGGCCGGCGCTAATATGCGGCGAATAGATCAGGCCGAGATCTTCGAGATCGCTCATGACGTTGCGCACCGAGGCCGGCGACAGCGACATCGGCAGCAGGCGGGACAGATTGCGCGAACCGAGCGGCTCGCCGCTCTCCAGATAGCCTTCGACGATGCGGCGAAAAATTTCCCTGGAGCGCTCGTCGAGCGCAGCAACGGCATCCGAAACCGATGTCGACCTGATGCCCATGAACCTCTCGAACCCGCGCTGATGATACTGCCCAAAGTTAAGTCAAACTTGCACCCGTGGCAAAAGGGAATTTGCAAATGAGCGCCGCCAATCGTAGAAGCGGTCAACAAACCCCAGGAGATAAGAATGCGGCCTTCAGGCAGAAAAATCGACCAGATGCGCAAGGTTTCGTTCGAGCGCAATTTTTCCAAGCATGCGGAAGGCTCCTGCCTGGTGAAGTTTGGCGATACGCATGTGCTTTGCACTGCGAGTCTCGAAGAAAAAACGCCGCCATGGCTGCGCAATACCGGCAAGGGCTGGGTCACGGCCGAATACGGCATGCTGCCGCGGGCGACCGGCGAGCGCATGAAACGCGAGGCGGCCGCCGGCAGGCAGGGTGGCCGCACCCAGGAAATCCAGCGGCTGATCGGCCGGTCGCTGCGCGCCGTCGTCGATCTGCAGGCGCTCGGCGAGCGGCAGATCACTCTCGATTGCGACGTCATCCAGGCGGATGGCGGCACCCGGACAGCCTCGATCACCGGCGGCTGGATCGCGCTTTACGACTGCCTGAAATGGATGGAAAGCCGCAACATGATCAAGGTCGACCGGGTCCTGAAGGATCATGTCGCCGCCATCTCCTGCGGCGTTTTCGCCAGCCAGCCGGTGATCGACCTCGATTACCTCGAGGATTCTTCGGCCGAGACCGACGCCAACTTCGTGATGACCGGCGCCGGCGGGATCGTCGAAATCCAGGGGACGGCCGAAGGCACGCCGTTTTCCGAAGAGGAATTCACCTCGCTGATGGGTCTTGCCAAGAACGGCATCGGCGAGCTCGTCGCCCTGCAGAAACAGGCGATTGCGGGATGAACTCCATGCTGGAAGGCATGCTGGAAACGGCGCTCTATGCGCGGGATCTCGATGAGGCCGAGGCGTTCTACGAGAACGTTCTCGGGCTTGAAAAGATTACCCGCGCTGCCAACCGGCATGTCTTCTTCCGCTGCGGCCCCGGCGTTCTCCTGATCTTCAATCCCGAGGAAACGGTGAAGCCGCCGGCGCCCGACGCGCTGCAGGTGCCGCCGCACGGCACGAGCGGAAATGGCCATGCCTGCTTCAGGGTCTCAGGCCGCAATATCGATGCCATGGCCGAGCGGCTGAGGGCGGCGGCCGTTGCGATCGAATCGGAAGTGCATTGGCCGAATGGCGGCCGCTCGATATATTTCCGCGATCCCGCCGGCAACAGCCTGGAATGCGCGGAGGCTAAAATCTGGGGCATCGAACAGGATATCTGAATGCGCAAGCTCGAAACGAAGACCATCGTCGTCGCCAGCCACAATGCCGGCAAGATCCGCGAGATCCAGGAACTGATCGGCCCGCTCGGCTTCACCGCCAAATCGGCGGCCGAGCTGAATTTCGTCGAACCTGACGAAACCGGCACGAGCTTCGAGGAGAATGCGACGATCAAGGCGGTCGCCTCGGCCAATGCTGCCGGCATGCCGGCGCTTTCGGACGATTCCGGCCTGGTGGTCGACGCGCTCGGCGGTGATCCCGGCGTCTATACCGCCAATTGGGCGGAGACATCCAACGGCACGCGCGATTTCGACATCGCGATGGCGAAGGTGGAAAAGGCGCTGCAGGATGCCGGCGCGACCAAGCCGGAACAGCGCACCGCGCGTTTCGTCAGCGTGCTCTGCCTTGCCTGGCGGGACGGTCACACGGAGCTCTTCCGCGGCGAGGTAGAGGGCAATGTCGTCTGGCCGCCGCGCGGCACGCAGGGCTTCGGCTACGATCCGGTCTTCCAGCCCGAGGGATATGGCGTCACCTTCGGCGAGATGAGCGGCGAGGAAAAACACGGCTGGGCGATCGGCAAGCCGCAGGCGCTGTCGCACCGGGCCCGTGCCTTCAAACTCTTTGTCGAAACCTGCCTGGAGGCATAAGGTCGGTTCGTGGACAATTTCGACACGCCAAGCCTTTCGCGAGACGCCGCACTTCTGCCCGATACCGGCGAGCCCGGCTTCGGCGTCTATGTGCATTGGCCCTTCTGCGCGGCGAAGTGTCCCTATTGCGATTTCAACAGCCATGTGCGTCATCAGCCGGTCGATCAGGAGCGCTTTGCGGCCGCTTTCCTGAAGGAGATGGCGGCGGTCCGGGCCATCAGCGGCCCGAAGACGGTCACCAGCGTCTTCCTCGGCGGCGGCACGCCCTCGCTGATGAAACCGGAAACGGTCTCGGCCATTCTCGACGGCATTGCCCGGCACTGGCATGTGCCTGCCGGCATCGAGATCACCATGGAGGCGAACCCTTCGAGCGTCGAGGCCGACCGCTTCCGCGGCTACCGGGCGGCCGGCGTCAACCGCGTCTCGCTCGGCGTGCAGGCGTTGAACGATCGGGATCTGAAATTCCTCGGCCGGCTGCATGACGTCGCCGATGCGCTGAAGGCGATCCGGCTGGCGCGTGACATTTTTCCGCGCATGTCCTTCGACCTGATCTATGCCCGACCGGAGCAGACGGTCGAACAGTGGGAAAAGGAACTCAAGGAGGCGATCTCCTATGCGGTCGACCACCTCTCCCTCTACCAGCTGACCATCGAGGAAGGCACGCCCTTTTACGGCCTGCATAAATCGGGCAAGCTGGTGGTGCCGGATGGCGAGCAATCGGCCGTGCTCTACGAGGCGACGCAGGAGATCACCGCACGCGAGGGCATGCCGGCCTACGAGGTCTCCAACCACGCCCGGCCGGGCGCCGAAAGCCGGCATAACCTGACCTACTGGCGTTACGGCGATTATGCCGGTATCGGCCCGGGCGCGCATGGAAGGCTGACGCGCGGCCCCGAAAAAATCGCGACGGCGACCGAGCGCAAGCCGGAAGCCTGGCTCGAGATGGTCGAGCGCGACGGCCATGGCATTCTCGACGAGGAACGGCTCGGCTACGAGGAACAGTCCGACGAATTGCTGCTGATGGGACTGCGGCTGCGGGAAGGCGTCGATCTTGCCCGCTGGCAGCAGCTTTCCGGCCGCGACCTCGACCCGAAACGCGAAGAGTTTCTGCTCGAACACAAATTCATCGAGCGGATCGGCAATTCACGCCTGCGCTGCACACCCTCGGGCATGCTGATCCTCGATTCCGTCGTCGCCGATCTCGCCTGCTGAGGTCCATGGGACCATTGGTTTCGAGTGCGGCGGCATCGACATCGCCGCCGCATCGACAGGCGTTTTCAGCCGTGGCTGGTGGCGCCCGCCTTGAACAGGCTGCCGGTCGGCGTCTTCAGGAACATCTCCAGCGGAATATGCTCCTGGTGCAGGAAGCCGGTCGCCGGCAGCAGGCCGTCGCGGACCATTTCGATCACGGCAACGACGGAGGCCGACGTCGTCCAGGCGATTGCCGTGCGGCGCGCGCCGGCAATCTCGATCGGATAATAGGCGCGCACGAACTCCTTGCGGCGCAGGCTGCCGTTCTCCGTGCCTTCGGCTGCGACATGCACATAGACGACGTCGTCTTCAACCGGCGGCTTGGCGTTGGTCAGGATTTCGCCGGCCAGCTTGCGCTTGTCGCGCATCAGAAGCTCATGGAAGAAGAAGTTCATCAGCTCCATGTGGCCGGGATAACGCATGGTCTTGTAGTCGAGATTGTCGATCTTGCCGAGCATGGTGTCGCACATGGTGCCAAGGCCGCCCGAGGTCGTGAAGGCTTCGAGCTTGACGCCGCCGACATAGACGGTTTCGTGCCATTCCATCGGCGAGACGAGCTTGCGCATCCCGCCCTCGATGACCTCGCAATCGTTCAGATATTCGTTGACGACGCCTTCGGGCGACCAGTTGAAGGCATAACCGAGCAATCCCGTCGGATGCTGCGGCAGGGCACCGACGCGCATGCGGATCGAACGGCAGCGCTCGAAGCCGTCGGCTAGGCTGGCGCCGACGATGCCGACGAAACCCGGGGCCAGGCCGCATTGCGGCGCCATCAGGCCGCGGGCAGTCTTCGACAATTCGATAATGAAATTCGTTGTGGGAACGTCTTCGGTCAGATCGAAATAATGAATGCCGGCGAGATGGGCGGCGCGCGCCAATTCGATGTTCAGATGATAAGGCAGGCAGGAGAGCACTGCCTCGACATTGGAGAGCAACTCGCGGATCACCGCAGGATCGGAGATATCGCCGGTGCGGCACTTGAACGGAACGTCGCCCAGCGGCAGTTGCGCATCGACGCCGATGACCTCGAAGCCACCTTCATGCAATAGCGTTGCCGCCAGCCGTCCAACCTTGCCGAGGCCGAGAACGGCGATCTTTCTGAAACTCATCATTCCTCCCGTTGCGCCCTTTTCGGCGCTTCTTCGTCTTATGTCACATTCCAAAACCGCTGCGCCCTTCCGGGCGACCGGCATTGGATGGCCGGAGGTATAGAATAAAAAGCTTATAAAAGAAAACGGCCGGAATCGCTTCCGGCCATCGAATGTCTGCAACGCCACGCGTCTTTCCAGACGCGCAAACGACACTGGAACACTTTGAATTCTATTCGTTGATCAGCCGCTTCAGCAGCTCGACTTCGTGCGACAGCTTGGTGTCGCCGGAAATCAGCTCTTCGATCTTGCGCACGGCATGCAGCACGGTCGTGTGATCGCGCCCGCCGAAACGGCGGCCGATCTCGGGGAAGGAGCGCGGCGTCAGCGTCTTCGACAGATACATGGCGATCTGGCGCGGCTTGACGATGACGCGGGTGCGGCGGTTCGAAACCAGTTCCTGGCGCGAGACGTTGTAGTGCCTGGCGACGATGCGCTGGATGTCCTCGATGCGCACGCGGCGGGGTTCGCCGGAGCCGACGAGATGAGCAAGCAGTTCATCGACGCGCTCGATCGACAGGTTCGGCTCGAAGGAGCGCCGGAAGACCAGCTGGTTGAAAGCGCCTTCGAGTTCGCGGCCGCTGGCCGTGACGTTGCGGGCGACATGCTGGAGCAGCTCGGCCGGAATTTCCAGCGACGGATCTTCGAGCCGGGCTGCCGCAAGGCGACGCCTGAGGATCTCCAGGCGCATCTCGTAATCCGGCGCGTCGAATTCGATCGCGACACCGCCCTGCAGGCGCGAACGCACACGGGGATCGAGCGATTCCAGCTCCCAAGGGGCGCGGTCGGCGGCGACGACGACCTGCTTGGCGCTGTCGAGCAGCATGTTGAGCAGATGGCAGAATTCATGCTGGATCATCTTGCCCTGGAGGAACTGCATGTCATCGATGATCAGGAGATCGATGTTGCGCAGCGAATCCTTCAGCGTTAGCGCGTCATTGTCGCGGATCGCGGTGGCGAAGCGCCACATGAAATATTCGGCCGTCAAATAGACGACGCGCAGTGCCCGCGGATTCTGCACCGCCGCATTGGCGATTGCCTGCAGCAGATGGGTCTTGCCGAGGCCGACCGTCGAATGGATGAACAGCGGATTGAAGCGCACGGCGCCGGAACCGGCTTCGGCGATCGTCTTCGCCGCTGCAAGCGCGACGCGGTTCGAGCTGCCTTCGACGAAGGTGTCGAAGGTGAAGCGGCTATCGAGCGGCGAGCCGAAGAGCGGCGAGCCAAAGCTTGCGGGCCTTGCCGCAGCAACGGAGGAAACCGCCTGCTGGACGGCCTGGCCGGCCGGCTGGGCGCTTGCGGGGCGGCGCGACTGGGGGGCAACGACCGGCTCGGGCTGGACCGCCTCATCGAGCGTCTTCGTGCCGCTGCGTGTCGCCGTGCGCACCAGGACTTCGATCTTTAGAATTTCCGGATCCTCGGCCTGGAACAGACCGGTAATGAGATCGAGATAACGATTATTGATCCAGGATTTCAGAAAGGTGGTGGGAACCGACAGGCGAACCACGCTCTTCGATACCGAATGAAGCTTCAGCCTGGCGAACCAGCTGGCATAGACGTCAGGGCCGACCTGCGCCTTCAAGCGAGCGCTGACGCGCTCAAACAAGATGCTGTGCTGCATTTCCGCCTTTGCTTCTCCCACTTCAAGGCGAATGGAGCCAAACGTCTGCGGCGCCACTTCCCCATTGTCGAGCCCGCCCGCCGTCATCGTATTCATCTGCATAATGCCGCCTTTCAATTCCACCGGGCGGCTTCCGCTAAAATAGCCGCCCGATTATTCCCCGCTTTGGCGAGCTGACGGCATCCTCATGAAGCCGCTTGCCTGCCGGTTCACTCAAACACTGCCCCCGAAGGGACCGGCACAGAATTCCGTTGCAGGGACCGCAGTCATGCGGCAACCTTCATCGGCTTTCCGTGCCAGGCTGGCGGTCGATCCTCGTTTTCGGCCGACAGCCCGAACGCAATATCACTTTAACCTTCTCCGACGACCTCGCCTTAAACGTGTGGCCGCTGAAGGCACAAAACATCCCTGCCCGTAACAGCCACGTTACGGCCCAAATCCGTCGAGTGCTTGAAAAAACGGAAGCGCAAGGCCCCGTAACAAATGGCACAAACTTATCGCCCTGCCGACGTGGCAGTTAAGACCGAGCCTCTGCAGGTGATGTCCGCGCCCTTTGTTGGAGGCCATTTAGGCAGGATCAAAAGGCAATATCAACGATGAATTTTACGCAAAATTAAGAAGCGGGCATTGACTCCGCCGGCCCTTTTCGGGCGTCACACCAGCGTCAAAAAAGAATCGCTTTTGAATCAAGGAGATTCCCCGTTCGGGCTATTTTGACACGCATGGAAAGAAAAAAAATAAAAATCTGCTTGACTCCCCCCTGGTTCCGCAAGCGTGGGGCAGAGTCGCGTAGCGTCGAAGCATCCTTGCGCAAGTCTTTGTTTTTAAACGTTTTTTCCTGTCATGGTGCTGACACGAAACAGTCGTGAGATTAACCATACAGGAGCTGATCGGCGGAATCGAAAAAGCCCGGTAAAATTACCGGGCTAATCATAAAGATGAAGGCGTTAACGGAAGATTACGCGGTCGCGGTGACCGAAAGAGCCTTCACACGAGCGGCGAGACGCGAGACCTTGCGCGATGCCGTGTTGGCGTGCAGCACGCCCTTGCTGGCGGCGCGGGCAAGCTCGGGCTGAGCCGCCAGGAAAGCTTCCTTCGCCTTGGCGGCGTCGCCGGATGCGATAGCCTCTTCGACCTGGCGAACGAAAGTACGAACGCGCGAGCGACGAGCCTTATTGACGTCGGTACGGCGGGCGATCTTGCGGGTCGCTTTTTTCGCCGAAGTTGTATTGGCCATGGATGCCTCTCTCAAGAATTCGAACAAACTCCGCCATTACCGCGGGCCCTGCGGCCACAAAATCCAGCAATGCGGGAGCAATCGCGGAAAACCAAACCGGCTTTCCGAACCGTGGGCGGGCATATAACTCTAAAGCCGGCCCACGTCAACGCGGATTTTCAAGCTTTGCCGCGGGAACCGCCGAAAAGCATTCAGCGGTGCCTAAAAGCCGGTTTGCGCTTCTCGACAAAGGCCGCCATGCCTTCTTTCTGGTCGTCCGTGGCAAAGAGGCTGTGAAACAGCCGGCGTTCGAAACGCAAGCCCTCCTCCAGCGTCGTCTCGAAGGCGCGGTTGACCGCCTCCTTGGCCATCAGGACCGAGGGCTGAGACAGCGAGGCAATCTTTTCGGCCGCGGCAAAAGCCTCGTCGAGCAGACGATCGGGCGCCACAACACGCGAAACGAGTCCCGAGCGTTCGGCCTCCGCCGCATCCATCATCCGGCCGGTCAGGATCAGATCCATCGCCTTTGCCTTGCCGACGGCGCGCGTCAGCCGCTGCGAGCCGCCCATGCCGGGAATGACGCCGAGGGTGATTTCCGGCTGGCCGAACTTCGCCGTCTCCGAGGCGATGATGAAATCGCACATCATCGCGAGTTCGCAGCCACCGCCGAGCGCAAAGCCGCTGACGGCGGCGATCACCGGCTTGCGGGCCTTGGCAACCTCGTCCCAGCCGCTGATGAAATCACTCTTATAGATATCGGCGAATGCAAGCGGCTGCATCTCCTTGATATCGGCACCGGCGGCAAAGGCGCGTTCGGACCCGGTCAGCACGATGGCGCCGACCGCCTCGTCGGTGTGAAAGGCGGCATAGGCCTGCTTCAATTCCTTCAGCACGGTGGAATTCAGCGCGTTCAGCGCCTGCGGGCGGTTCAGCGTGATGAGGCCGACATTGCCTCGGGTTTCGACGATCACGGTCTCATAGGCCATGCTGTTCTCCCGGTTCTCTCTCATTTCTGGCAGGTGGCGCAGTAAAAAGTGGAGCGGCCCGCCTGGACGATACGGGCGACCGTACCGCTGCAGCCGGGCGTGCGGCAAGCCTGACCTTCGCGATCATAGACGGAGAAGGAATGCTGGAAATAGCCGAGCGATCCGTCGGTCTGGATATGGTCGCGCAGCGACGACCCGCCGGCGGCGATTGCATCGGCGATGACGTTGCGGATTGCGGCGACGAGCAGGCTAAGCTGTGCCTTCGGCCGCCCGCCTGGTGTCACCAGCGTGCCGGCGGCCCGGATCGGCGAAAGATGCGAGCGCCACAGCGCCTCGCAGACATAGATATTGCCGAGACCGGCAATGTTCTTCTGGTCGAGCAGCGCGCTTTTCAGCGGCTGCGCCTTGTCGCGGAAGCGTTCGGCCAGATAGGCGGCGCCAAGCTCGTTTCCGGTCGGCTCCGGGCCGAGATCGCGGAAGAAGGGATGGCCAGCGAGCTCGGCACGCCCCACCATATCCATGAAGCCGAAACGGCGCGGATCATTATAGACGACGCGGCGCGGGCCGCCTGAACCTTCGAGATGAAAGACGACGTGATCGTGCTTCTCGTCCTTTGCGCGGGCATGGTGGAATTCGCCAGGCGTGGCCGAGGCGCCACCCTCCTCGACACGGAAAGAACCGGACATGCCGAGGTGGGAAATCAGCGTATTGCCGTCGTCGAGATCGACCAGCAGATATTTGGCGCGACGACCGAGCCCGACGATGGTGCGGCCGGAAACCCTGTCGGCGAAAGCGTCGGGAAAGGGGAAGCGCAGATCGCCGCGGCGCAGCTCCAGCCTTGCGATGCGAGCCCCCTCCATCGCCGGCGCCAGGCCGCGTTTGACCGTTTCGACTTCTGGCAATTCCGGCATCTTAACCCATCTATATCTAACGTGTTTCAACCGACGACGATGTGCGCTATAGCGCCAGAGTGCCGCGGAGAGCGCGGCCCAGTGATAACGTCGCGCGCGGTCTTTCGCTATGGCCGCCGCAGCGATCTTCAAGGAATGGAGCAGCCTGATGTCAGAAAGCCGCACCTCCGCCGATGGCGGCATGGAGACCTCCTACGGCTTCCGCGAGGTGCCGGGCGGCGACAAGCAGGGCCTGGTGAACCAGGTGTTCCACAAGGTCGCCAAGCGCTACGACATCATGAACGACGTCATGTCGATGGGCATGCACCGCGCCTGGAAGGATGCGATGATCTCGGCGCTCAACCCGCGCAAGGAGCCGGGTTACAAGGTGCTCGACGTTGCCGGCGGCACTGGCGACATCGCCTTCCGCATCGTCGAGGCTTCCGGCCGGCAGGCGCATGCGACCGTGCTCGATATCAACGGCTCGATGCTCGGCGTCGGCGCCGAACGGGCCGAAAAGAAGAAGCTTTCCGGCAATCTCACCTTCGTCGAGGCGAATGCCGAGGAACTGCCTTTCGAGGCGGCCAGCTTCGACGCCTATACGATCGCCTTCGGCATACGCAACGTGCCCCGGATCGATGCGGCGCTGTCGGAGGCTTATCGCGTGCTGAAGCGCGGCGGTCGGCTGCTGGTCCTGGAATTTTCCGAAGTCGACATGCCGCTTCTCGACAAGATCTATGACGCCTGGTCGTTCAATGCCATTCCGCAATTCGGCAAGGCAATCACCGGCGATGCCGAACCCTACCAGTATCTGGTCGAATCGATCCGCAAATTCCCCAACCAGGAGAATTTCGCGGCGATGATCCGCCAGGCCGGCTTTTCCCGCGTCACCTACACCAATTATACCGGCGGCATTGCCGCGCTGCATTCCGGCTGGAAGCTCTGAGGGAATGAAGAAAAGAAACACGGACCTCCCTCGGCGGGGCACTGCCGCATGAGCACTTTCGGAGCCTATTTCCGCCTCTGGCGCGTCGGCTGGGTGCTCGTGCGTGAGGGCGTCGTGTCGGCGCTTCCTTCCGAAGGCCTGCCGGCGCCGATCGCGCTTGCCAAATCCTTCATTACGATATTCGAGCGGAGCAAGGCGCGGCATCAGAAGCGCAGCGACCGATTGGCGCAGGCCGTCGAGCGGCTCGGCCCCTCTTATGTGAAGATCGGGCAGTTCCTGGCGACGAGGCCGGATGTCGTCGGCGTCGAATTCGCCAACGACCTGTCGCAGCTTCAGGACCGGATGGCCTTCTTTCCCTCGGCTGCCGCCAAGGCCAATATCGAAGGCTCGCTCGGACGGCCGATCGGCGAGCTCTATGCGAGCTTCGGCGATCCGATCGCCGCCGCATCGATCGCCCAAGTGCATCCGGCCGAGGTCGAGACATCAGCAGGCCGCAAGAAGGTCGCCGTCAAGATCGTGCGGCCGGGCGTGCGCCAGCGCTTTGCCCATGACATCGAAGCGATGTATCTCGTCGCCTATATGCAGGAGCGTTTCCTGGCCTCCAGCCGGCGGCTGCGGCCGGTCGAGGTGACGAAGACGCTGGAACAGACGACGAAAGTGGAGATGGATCTTCGCCTGGAGGCGGCAGCACTTTCCGAAATCGCCGAAAATACCGAGAGGGATCCCGGTTTCCGCGTGCCGAAGGTCGACTGGGAGCGCACCGGCCGCGACGTCATCACCATGGAGTGGATCGACGGCACGAGGATGTCCGATGTCGAGGGCCTGCGGGCAGCCGGCCACGATCTCAACCTGCTTGCCGATACACTGATCCAGTCGTTCCTGCGCCATACGCTGCGCGACGGTTTCTTCCATGCCGACATGCATCCCGGCAACCTCTTCGTGGATGCGGACGGCATGATCGTCGCCGTCGACATGGGCATTGTCGGGCGGCTCGGCAAAAAGGAACGGCGGTTCCTCGCCGAAATTCTCTATGGCTTCATCACCCGCGATTATATCCGCGTTGCCGAGGTGCATTTCGAGGCGGGTTATGTGCCGGGACACCACAATGTCGAGAGTTTTGCCCAGGCGATCCGGGCGATCGGCGAGCCGATCCACGGACAGCCGGCCGAGACGATCTCGATGGGCAAGCTCTTGACGCTGCTGTTCGAAGTGACCGAACTCTTCGACATGGCGACGCGGCCGGAATTGGTGATGCTGCAGAAGACCATGGTCGTGGTCGAGGGCGTGTCGCGCATGCTCAATCCGCGCTTCAACATGTGGAAGGCCTCCGAGCCCGTCGTCGGGGACTGGATCCGAACCAATCTCGGCCCGAAGCGGATCGCCACCGATCTCAAGGACGGGCTGAAGGCGGCGGTAAAGCTCGCCGAAGCCGTGCCGGAAATTGCAGCAAAGACCGAAAAATTCCACCATCAGCTCCTGCATATGAGCGAACACGGCTTACGTTTCGACGCTGAGACCGCCGAAGCGATCGGCAAGGCCGAGGCGCGGCATAACCGTTCGGCCAGGATTGCGCTGTGGATCATCGCATTGACGCTTCTCTATATTGCCTGGATGCTGAGCTGACTGCCTTTCGATAACATGCTGTGTTCGGCATTTAGGATATCCCATCTTAGGGAGGGCTCGCTTAGTCTCGCAGTTTAGGAGATACGGCACATGCAGCACGAACGCCCTGGCATCGAACTTTCCGGACGACCGCTCGGTTTTGCCGAGATGGCGGCGATCGGTGCAGGCAAGGCGACGATTTCGGCTTCGGCGACCGGCATGGCCCGCATCGCGATCGCCCGCGAGATCGTCGAGGATGCGATTGCCTCCGGCATGCCGGTCTATGGCTCGACGACGGGCGTCGGCGCGATGAAGGATGTCGAGTGGTCGGCCGACGAGCTCGACACGTTCAATCTCGGCCTGGTGCGCGCCCATCATTTCGGCACCGGCACGCCGTTTTCCTGCAACGTCGTGCGCAATGCCATGGCGATCCGCGTCAACACGGCGCTGACCGGCCAGGTCGGCTGCACGCCGGAGCTGATCCAGGCCTATATCACCATGCTCGAAGCCGATCTCATCCCGGTCGTGCGCCGCACCGGCTCGATCGGCTGCGCCGATATCGGGCTGATGGGGCAGATCGGCGCGGTGCTGACCGGCGTCGGCGAAGCAGTCTATCGCGGCCAGCGGATGCAGGCGGCAGAGGCTTTCCGGGCGGCGGGCCTGCAGCCGGTGCGGATGGCGCCGCGCGACAGCCTCGCCTCGCTCAGCATCAATGCGGTGAGCTTTGCGGCGGCGGCGGAGACGACGCGCAATGCGGCGGCCTCGATCCGTATCCTGCTGGCGACGGCGATGATGGCTGCCGGCGCGCTCGGCGCCTCCCGCGATCCCTGGAAGGCGGTCCGCCATGTCGGCACGGCGCGCGAGGCGCTGATCGGCGCCTGGCTTTGCAATGCTTCCGACGACTGGAACTGGCCAGTTGCAACGCACGTGCAGGATCCGCTCAGCCTGCGGATGATCGCCCAGGTGTTCGGCGCCGTGATCGAAAACCTGCTTTCAACAGGCCATAAGATCCTTGCGGCCACCGGGCGTTCGGACGACAATCCCGTCGTGGTCGAGGGCCGGGTAATGACGTCGGGCGGGTCACTGCCGCTCGATGTGACGATCCTGCTCGAATCGGCAGCACTCTGCATGGCGCATGCGGCGCGCAACGCCTTCAACCGCTGCGTTATCCTCGGCAACGGCCAGCGGCGCGACCTGCCGGTCAATCTCGTGCCGCCGGGGCGGATCGCCACCGGTTTCGGGCCGATCATCAAGCTTGCCGGCGAGATTTTTTCGCGCGTGCTGTCGATGTCCAATCCGGTTTCGGCGCAATCGCTGGTGGTGGCGGCCGGGCTGGAGGACGAGGCGGCCTTCCTGCCGCTGGTGATCGAGCGCTTCGAGCGGCAGATGCAGGCGCTGAAGCGCCTGGCAGCACTCGAAGCGCTGCTGTCGGCCCAGGCGATCGACATCCTCGGTGACGAACCGAAGGGTGTGGCCGCCATGCTCTACGAGGTGGTGCGCAAACATGCAGATTTCTATATCGTTGACCGGCCGCTTTCGGCGGAGGTGGAGGCGATCGAGGAAGAGCTCGGCTCGGACGACTTCCTCTCGAAGCTGACCGAGCAGGTTCCGATCGCGTCCTTCGACGATTTCTTCGCGCTCGGCTCGCTGGATCGCATCGAGGAACGGCTGACCCGCCAGGAGCCTCTGATTTCAGCTTAGGAAGGGAATCGGCATGGATTTCGATCTCGTTCTGCAGGGCACGGTGGTGCTGCCGGACCGCATTCTCGAAGCGGGTTATGTCGCCGTGCACGACGGTAAGATTGCCGAGGTCGGCCTCGGCGTGCCGCCTGCGGCGCGTGAACGCCATCTGCTCGGCAAAGCGTTGATCATGCCCGGCGCGATCGACGCGCAGGTGCATTCGCTGTCCCAGAAGAACCAGGAGGACTTCATCTGGTCGACGCGATCGGCAGCCGCCGGCGGCGTGACAACAATCGTCGACATGCCTTATGACGAGGGCGATCTCGTCTGTTCGGCGGCGGCGGTCAAACGCAAGATCGAGCATGCCGGCAGGCAGGCGCGCGTCGATTTCGCACTTTACGGCACCATCGATCCGGAAGAAGGCCCGGCGCGAATTGCCGAGATGGTCGAGGCCGGTGTTGCGGCCTTCAAATTCTCGACCTTCGGCACCGACCCCAAGCGTTTTCCGCGCATTCCGCCCGCCCTGCTCGACGCCTGCTTTGCGGCAATCGCTCCGACCGGGCTGACGGCCGGTGTGCACAATGAAGATGACGAGGCGGTGCGCAGCTATATGGAGCAGGTGAAGGCGAGCGGTATCACCGACTGGCGGGCGCATGGCCTGTCGCGGCCTGCGATTACCGAACTGCTGGCGATGCACACGATCTTCGAAACGGGTGCGAACACCGGCTGCCCGGCCCATGTGGTGCACTGCTCGCTCGGGCGCGGTTATGACATCGCCCGCGCCTATCGCCGCGACGGCTTTGCGGCGACCGTCGAATGCTGCATTCACTATCTGACGCTCGACGAGGAAAACGACGTGAAGCGCCTCGGCGGCAAGGCGAAGATCAATCCGCCGCTGCGGCCGCGCGCCGAGGTGGAGAAGCTCTGGCGGAAAGTGGCCGACGGTGATGTCTGGCTGGTCTCGACCGATCACGTCAGCTGGTCGGAAAACCGCAAGACCAACCCTGATATGCTTGCCAACGCCTCCGGCGTTCCCGGCCTCGAGGTGCTGGTGCCGCTCTTCGTCAAAGGCGCGATCGAACGTGGCATTCCCTTGACCTGGGCAGTCCGGCTGATGGCGGAAAATCCGGCCAGGCATTTCCGGCTCGACCATATCAAGGGGGCGCTGACGCCGGGCAAGGATGCCGATATCACCGTGCTCGAACCGACGGAGAGCGTCTATGACGCGTCGGCAAGCGGCAACAACATCGTCGGCTGGAGCCCTTACAACGGCATTCGCCTGCCCTGGACCGTTGCCGCCACCTATCTTCGCGGCGAAAAGATCGCCGAAGGCGGAAATGTGCTGGCCGAGCCTGGCACCGGGCAATTCATCCGGCCGCTGCCACGCCAGGTCATTGCGGGAGGCGGTGCATGAACCGTAATCTGCCCGTCAATGCAGAACGGATCGCCGGGGATATCGAGGCGCTCGCCGCAATCACCGAGCCGGGGCATCCCTGGACGCGGCGGGCTTTTTCGCCGCTCTTCCTCGACGGCCGGGCCTATATCGAGGCGCGGATGAAGGCGGCGGGGCTGGAAACCCGGATCGATGCCGCCGGCAATCTGATCGGCCGGCGCACCGGTCGCAAACCCTGGCTCGGCACGATCATGCTCGGCTCGCATTCCGACACGGTCCCGGACGGCGGCCGCTTCGACGGCATTGCCGGGGTGATCTCGGCGCTGGAGGTGGCGCGCGCGCTCGCCGACCAGGCTATCGAACTTGACCACGATCTCGAAATCGTCGATTTCCTTGCCGAGGAGGTCAGCATTTTCGGCGTCTCCTGCATCGGCAGCCGCGGCATGACCGGGCAATTGCCGGAGGCCTGGCTTTCCCGGGTCAGCGATGGGCGCGACCTTGCCGAAGGCATCGCTGAGGTGGGTGGCAGGCCAGGTGTGCTGGCGCAGCAGAAGCGGCCGGATATAGCAGGCTTTCTCGAGCTGCATATCGAGCAGGGCCCGGTGCTCGAAGCCGGAAGGGAGGATATCGGCATCGTCACCGCGATCTCGGGCATCACCCGGATCGAGATCACCGTCGAGGGGCGCGCCGACCACGCCGGCACGACGCCGATGGACCGGCGGGCGGATGCCCTGGTGGCGGCCTCGCAGCTGGTGCTCGACATCCGCAATGCCGCCGCCGAGCTTGCCAGGACGCCAGGCCATTTCGCCGCGACGGTCGGCGAATTCCGGATCGAGCCGAATGCCGCCAATGTCGTGCCGTCGAAAGTGGTGCTGCTGATCGACGGCCGCGCCGAAATCCGCGCCGACATGGACGCCTTCTGCCGCTGGCTCGACGGCCATGTCGAAAAGCTGGCAACAGCCTACGGCGTGACCATCGGGACACCGAACCGGGTTTCCGACAATCAGCCGACACCCGGCGATGCCGGCCTGCTCTCGACGCTGGAGGCTGCCTGCGAACGCGCCGGCGCAAAACATCGGCGCATGGCCTCCGGTGCAGGACACGATACGGCCTGGATCGCCAAGGTGGCGCCGGCGGCGATGATCTTCGTGCCCTGCCGGGAAGGCCGCAGCCATTCCGCCGACGAATGGGCCGAGAATGACGATATTGCGCTCGGCGCCGCCGTGCTTTTCCAAGCAGTGCGCGAGATGGATAAGGCTTTGAACGAGGAGACGGCCAATGGGGCGCATACTGGTTGAGAAGGATGTGGAAGCCGCCGTCAAGGGCGGCTCCGTCTATGCCGCCGGCGGCGGCGGCTGGGCCGATCATGGCCGCATGCTCGGTTATGCCGCCGTCAATGTCGGCAAGCCGGAGCTGGTCTCGATCGACGAGCTGCAGGACGAGGACTGGATCGCCACGGCAGCGGCGATCGGCGCGCCAGCCTCGACCACCCCCTGGGAAATGCAGGGCATCGATTATGTGAAGGCAGTGCAGCTCTTACAGGAGGCGCTGGGCGAGAAACTCTCCGGGCTGATCATCGGCCAGAACGGCAAATCCTCGACGCTGAACGGCTGGCTGCCGTCGGCTATCCTCGGCACCAAGGTGGTCGACGCGGTCGGCGATATCCGCGCGCATCCGACAGGCGATATGGGCTCGATCGGCATGGCCGGATCGCCCGAGCCGATGATCCAGACCGCGGTCGGCGGCAACCGGGCGGAGAACCGCTATATCGAGCTGGTGGTGAAAGGGGCGACGGCGAAGATCTCGCCGGTGCTGCGCGCCGCCGCCGATCAATCCGGCGGCTTCATCGCCAGCTGCCGCAATCCGCTTCGGGCGTCCTACGTTCGCAGCCATGCGGCGCTCGGCGGCATCTCGATGGCGCTTGCGCTCGGCGAAGCGATCATCGCGGCGGAGAAACGCGGCGGATCTGCCGTTATCGACGCGATCTGCAAGACGACCGGCGGACATATCCTCGCCGAGGGCGCCATCACCCGCAAAGAGGTCGTCTACACCAAGGAGGCCTTCGACATCGGCACGATCCGCGTTGGCGCGGGCGAGAAATCGGTGACGCTGCATGTGATGAACGAATATATGGCGGTCGACGATGCCGATGGCGGGCGGCTTGCCACCTTCCCCGCCGTCATCACCACGCTGTCGACGGAGGGCGAGCCGCTCAGCGTCGGCCAGCTGCGCGAGGGCATGCCGGTCTTCATCCTGCACGTGCCGATGGAGATCATTCCGCTCTCGGCAAGCGTGCTCGATCCGAGCGTCTATCCCGTCGTCGAGAAGGCGATGGGGATCGAGATCGCCCGCTATGCGTTGGCGGCGAGGGCCTGAGCCGTGGCGCGCGATCGGGGACTGGAAGAACTGCTGCGCGAGGAACTCGGCGATCGGCCGGGCCTAGCCGAAAAATCCATGTTCGGTGGCTGGGCCTTCCTGCTGAACGGCAACCTTCTCTGCGGCGCCCGCAGTGACAGCCTGCTGGTCCGTCTCGGCAAGGGCAATGACGGCTGGGCACTGGCGCTGCCCGGCGTAATCCAGATGCTGATGGGCGAGCGGGTCATGCACGGCTGGGTGCGCGCCAATGCCGAGGTTTACGGTGACGATGCGCTGAGACGGCGTCTGCTCGATGCTGCGCTTGCCTATGTGGAATCGCTGCCGGACAAGTGACGCCATTCTCTCTACCCCAGCGGGGAGAAGGGAAAAAGCAGAGAACCAAGCGAGGAACCAACGATGCCGAAGGCCAATCCACGTCATCCGAAATTTCCGATTCCCGGCGGGCCGGAGCTGCGCGCCAAGGGCTGGCGGCAGGAGGCGCTGCTGCGGCTGCTTGAAAACGTGCTTGCTGTCGGCGAGGATCCGGAAAACCTGGTCGTTTATGCCGCACTCGGCAAGGCTGCCCGCAATTGGGCGGCGCATAAAGGCATCGTCAAGGCGCTGACCGAGATGGACGAGGATCAGACGCTGCTCATCCAGTCCGGCAAGCCGATCGGGCTGGTGCGGACGCATGCCAAGGCGCCGCTGGTCATCATGGCGAACTGCAACATCGTCGGGCAATGGGCAAAGGCCGAGGTGTTCTACGAACTGCAGCGCAAGGGACTGATCTGCTGGGGTGGGCTGACGGCCGGCGCCTGGCAATATATCGGCAGCCAAGGCGTCATCCAGGGAACTTACGAGATCTTCATGCGCATTGCCGAGCGTCGCTTTGGCGGCGATCTCGCCGGCCGCTTCGTGCTGACTGCCGGCCTCGGCGGCATGGGCGGGGCGCAGCCGCTCGCCGGCCGCATGGCCGGTGCGGCGATCCTCTGCGTCGACATCGATCCGGAGCGTGCCCGCAAGCGCCAGCAGATCGGCTATCTCCAGGAGATCGCACCCGATCTCGATACCGCCCTTCAAATGATCGATAGGGCGGTGAAGGACCAGCGGGCGCTGTCCGTCGGGCTCGTCGGCAATGCGGCTGAGGTCTATCCGGAAATCGCCCGGCGCGGCATCGTGCCCGACATTGTCACCGACCAGACCTCGGCGCACGACCTCGTCTACGGCTATGTGCCGAAGGGCATGAACCTCGACCAGGTCAAGGGGCTGCGCGACGACGGCCAGGGGCAATTGATGGCGGCCAGCCGCGCCTCGATCGTCGAGCATGTCAATGCGATGCTGGAATTCCAGAAGAAGGGCGCCGAAGTCTTCGACAACGGCAACCTGATCCGCACACAGGCGAAGGAGGGCGGCGTCACCAACGCTTTCGACATCCCGATCTTCACGGAAGCCTATCTCCGGCCACTATTTGCCCGGGCGATCGGGCCGTTCCGCTGGATGGCGCTGTCAGGCGAGGAGAGCGATATCGCCCGCATCGACGATCTGCTGCTCGAAATGTTTCCCGACAACAAGATCATCACCAACTGGATCCGCCTGGCGCGCGAGCATGTGCCCTTCGAGGGGCTTCCGGCCCGCATCGCCTGGCTCGGCCACGGCGAACGCACTATGCTGGCACGGCGCGTCAATGCGCTGGTTTCGAGCGGCGAACTCGAAGGGCCTGTCGCCTTCTCGCGCGACCACCTCGATGCTGGCGCCATGGCGCACCCCAATATCATGACCGAGCGGATGAAGGACGGCTCCGATGCGATTGCCGACTGGCCGCTGATCGATGCGATGATGCTCTGCTCCTCGATGGCCGACCTCGTCGTCGTCCATTCCGGCGGCGGCGGATATGCCGGCTACATGACCAGCTGCGGCGTCACCGTCATCGCTGACGGCACCGATGCCGCCGACGAGCGGCTGGATCACGCGCTAACCAACGACACGGCGCTTGGCGTCATGCGCTACGCCGATGCGGACTACGAGGAGGCGCTGGACGAGGTCGCGAAGAAGGACGTGCCCTATATAAGGCTCGGTTGAACTGGATCGCGAATTGCTGCAATCATTGTCATATCTCATCGGGGCCATGACATGGAAACAGCAAAGATCTTCTGAGCACGAGGTGGTCGAGACGGTCGATGCGGATCATGCCTATCTCCTGGTCAGCTGTTGAGCGACACAGGCTGAGATAAAGGCCAGCGCCAGCATGGCAATCGTGAAAATGACGACGGCGGCCCAGCCTTCGGCGGCAAAGAACCAGCCGCCGGCCGAGCCCATGAGGCTGGAGCCGACATAATAGGCCAGCATATAGAGCGACGAGGCGTGCCCCTTGGTGCCGAGCGCCAGTCTGCCAACAAGGCCGCTGGCGATGGAATGGCTCATGAAGAAGCCGGTCGTCAGCACGATAATGCCTAGGATGATGGATGGCAGCGAGGCAGAGAGTGTCAGCGCGCTGCCGCCGGCGGTCAGCGCCAGGCCGAAGAGAAGCACGCGAAAATGCCCGATGCGGTCTCCGATGAAACCGCCGATCGAGGAGGCGCCGATGCCGAAGAGATAGACGGTGAAGATCAGGCCGAGTTGGGTCTGGTTGAGGCCATAGGGTGGCGCCACCAGGCGGAAACCGGCATAATTGTAGATTGTCACGAAGGAGCCCATGGCCAGGAAGGCGATGGCGAAAAGCAAAGGCAACGCCGGATTGGCGAGATGGCTGAGCCAGGCTTTTGCATGAAAGCTGGGATCGAAGCCCGGCCGGCGGACGAAATTCTTTGACGGCGGCAGCAGGGCGATGAAGCCGATCGCGGCGGCTAGGCCGATGGCGCCGATGAGGAAGAGCGCTGGCCGCCAGCCGAAATACTCGGCGAAGATGCCGGTGAGCACCCGGCCGGACATGCCGCCGAAGGCCGTGCCGCCGACATAGAGGCCCATGCTGGCGCCGAGGCCGCGCGGATCGATTTCCTCGGCTAGATAGGCCATGGCTACGGCCGGCACGCCGCCGAGAACGAGGCCCTGCAGGGCACGGATGATAAGCAGCAGGTGCCAGTTCGGGGCAAAAGCCGTGGCGATCGTCAGGAGCGCCGCGCCGACCAGCGAGATCGACATCAGGCTGCGCCGGCCGAGACCTTCCGAGACGGCGGCGGCGCAGACGATGGCAAGCGCGAGGAAGCCGGTGGAGAGCGACAGGGACAACGAGCTTTCGGCCGGGCTGACGGAGAATTCCTGCGCGAAGATCGGCAGCAGCGGCTGGACGCAATAGAGCAGCGAGAAGGTGGAGAAACCGGAGAGAAATAGCGCCAGGCTGGCGCGGCGATAGGCGCCGGTGCCGCGCGTCAGGTAGTATTTTTGTCCTGGCATCGCGGTCTGCACGGAAGTCTTCACGGCATGTGCTGCCGGCATCTCATCATCCCTGCCTTCTGAGGTCATGGGTCAGCCCGCCGGATCCCAATAGGGCGGATCACCGAAGCTCTTCTTCAGGTGATCGGCGATGGCCCGCAGCTTGGCGGAGGGATTTCGCCCCTCGGGATGGGCCATGTAGATGAATTCGGCTTCCGGCCGGCGACCGACGTCGATTTCGGCAAGCCGGCCCTCGCGGATGGCCGGGCCGGCAATGAAGGCCGGCAGCAGCGCGATGCCGAGGCCGGCAATCGCAGCGTCGCGCAGCATATCGCCGTTGTTCATGCCGAGCGCCAGTTTCGCGCGGACGACGACCGCGCCCTCCGGCGTCTGGAAGCGCCAGTCGGCGACGCCGCGATTGGTGTAGAAGATACCGCGATGGCTGTTCAGGTCGGCAAGCGACGACGGAATCCCCCAGCGCGCGAGATAATCCGGCGACGCACAGAGAAGACGGCGACTCGGCGCAAGCTTCCAGGCGACCAGCCGGCTGTCGGCGATCGGTCCATTGCGGATGACGGCGTCATAGCCGTCCGAGGCGGCATCGACACGCCGGTCGTCGATATCGAGCGTCAGTTCGATATCGGGATGTTCGGCTAGGAAGGGATAGAGCGCCGGTCCAAGATGCATGCGGCCGAAGGTGACGGGCGCGGCGATACGGATCGGTCCCGACAGCGTGCCGCGCCGCTCGGCCATCGCGGCCGTGGCCTCGTCGATCTCCCGGACGATGCGCCCGGCGTGCTCCAGAAAGGCCGCACCATCCTCCGTCAAGGTGAGCTTGCGCGTCGTCCGGTGCAGCAGGATGCCGCCGAGTGACTTCTCCAGTTCCGCCAGCCTTTCGCTGACGACGGATTTGGAGAGCCGCAGCCGCCGGGCGGCCTCGCTGATCGAGCCTGCCTCGACCACGGCGACGAAAGCCGCAATGCCTTCGACCTTGATCATCGTTCGGATTTTCCGAATTCGAGTTCCATCATCTGGAGACTAATCCGAACGAAGGGAAAATGCCATCTTCCATTCAACGAAAGGGACGGCAAGGGCCGCCTTAGCGCAAACACAGGAGATGGAAGCATGAACCGCTTGAACAACAAGGTCGCGATCGTCACCGGCGCAAGCTCCGGCATCGGCCGCGTCACGGCAAAACTCTTTGCCGCCGAAGGTGCGAAGGTCGTCGTCGGCGCTCGCCGCGAGCGCGAACTCGACAGCCTCGTCGCCGAGATCAAGGCAGAAGGCGGCGACGCCATTGCGGTTGCCGGCGACGTCCGCTCGGAAGACTATCACAAGGCGCTGGTGGCGGCCGCCATCACCAATTACGGCAAGCTCGATATCGCCTTCAACAATGCCGGTATCATCGGCGAAGCCGGTCCGAGCACAGGCGTCTCGGAAGCAGGCTTCAGCGAGGCGCTGGCCGTCAATCTCACCGCATCCTTCCTGGCTGCCAAACATCAGATCGGCGCGATGGCGGAAAAGGGCGGCGGCTCGGTGATCTTCACCTCGACCTTCGTCGGCTACAGCTTCGCCTTTCCCGGTATTGCCGCCTATGCCGCCAGCAAATCCGGCCTGATCGGCCTGACGCAGGCGCTGGCCGCCGAATTCGGGCCACAGGGCGTGCGCGTCAATGCGATCCTGCCGGGCGCCGTCGATACCGACATGTACCGCGATGTGAACGATACGACGGAGAAACAGGCCGCCGTCACCGCTATGCATGCCTTGAAGCGCGTCGCGACACCGGAAGAAATCGCCCGCTCGGTTCTCTACCTCGCCTCCGACGATGCAAGTTTCGTCACCGGCACGGCTTCGCTGGTCGACGGCGGCGTTTCGATCACCCGCAGTTGAGACGGCGAGGACCGCCATCGACCCCGAAAAAGCCCCTACCCAACCCCTCCCCCAAGGGGGAGGGTAACACGTTGCACCAACTGAGACAGACATCAGCCTTTCTGCGGATGAGACGATGAAAGGGATATGGGCGGCGCGGCATCTTTCTTTCGACGCAAGCGGACGCCGGTCCGAGCAGATCCGATGCCTTTCTCTCGGCGATTGCATGTTCTCCGCCAAAGGCTTAGGGTCGGGGCCGGTCAATAAGGCGACGGGAAGAAAGCCATGGCTCTCAGCGGAAAACGCATCCTCCTCATCATCTCCGGCGGCATCGCCGCCTATAAGAGCATGGATCTGATCCGCCGGCTGCGCGAGCGCGGCGCGAGCGTTCGTCCTCTCATGACCAAGGGGGCGCAGGAATTCGTCACGCCGCTTGCCGTCGGCGCATTGGCGGCGGACCACGTCTTCCTCGATCTGTTTTCACGCCAGGACGAACAGGATGTCGGCCATATCAGGCTGGCGCGCGACTGCGACCTGGTGATCATCGCCCCCGCCACGGCCGACCTGATGGCCAAGATGGCGAATGGGCTTGCCGACGATCTCGCCTCGACGGTGCTGCTGGCGACGGAGAAACCGGTGCTGGCCGCCCCGGCGATGAATCCCAGAATGTGGGCGCACCCGGCGACGCGGCGCAATGCGGCGACGCTGAGAGCCGACGGCGTGCGTTTCGTCGGGCCGATGGCCGGCGAGATGGCAGAGAGCCACGAGGCCGGGCTCGGCCGGATGGCGGAGCCGCTGGAGATCGTCGCGGCCGCCGAAACCCTGCTCGACGACGGAATTAAACCACTGAAGGGACGCAAGGCGATCGTCACCTCGGGGCCGACCCATGAGCCGATCGATCCGGTGCGCTACATTGCCAACCGCTCCTCCGGCCGCCAGGGCCATGCGATCGCCGCAGCGCTTGCCAAGCTCGGGGCCGAGGTGACGCTGGTATCGGGGCCGGTGACGATCGCCGATCCGGTCGGCGTCAACGTCGTGCATGTCGAGCGGGCGGAGGAAATGCGTGATGCCGTGCTTTCGGCGCTGCCGGTCGATGTCGCCGTGATGGTCGCGGCGGTGGCGGACTGGCGCGTCGCATCGGCCGCCGACCAGAAGCTGAAGAAACATCCGGGCGAGTCCATTCCGACGCTGGCGCTGACCGAGAACCCGGACATTCTGAAAACTCTGGGACATCACACGATGCGGCCGAAGCTGGTGATCGGCTTTGCCGCCGAGACGCAGGATGTGGAAAGCAATGCGAAGGCGAAGCTTGAAAGAAAAGGCGCCGACCTGATCGTCGCCAACGACGTTTCGCCTGCGACCGGCATCATGGGCGGCGGCCGCAACAGCGTCAAACTCATTCGCCGCGACGGCGTCGAGCAATGGCCTGACCTCGCCAAGGAAGAGGTTGCCGAAAGGCTGGCGGCGCTGATCGCCGAACGGCTGCGCTGACGTCAGAGCGTTTCAGGCCGAGATCGCCACGCGCTGCGGCTTGGCGCCGCTTCGCTTTTCGGGCCGGAAGTCGGCGACGTCGAAACCATTTTTGCCGATGGTGACGGCGCTGCCATTCGGAATTTCCGCCCAGGCATCGCCATCATCGTTCAACGGCTCGGAGACGAGGCAATAGCCCGCACCCACCGGAGAGGCATAGAGCGTCGGGGCCTTGCGATCCGTGGCATAGCGGATCGCATAAAGCGCGTTGCCGTCGGAGAAGGCGGCGGTAAAGCGCAGCAGGATGGATCCAATGAGGTTTTCGGCCAGGTCCTCGACGACACCGACCATTTCGGCCATGGCGGCGATCGGCGCCTCACGCAGGCCGAATTGCAGCGCCAGCAGGAACATCAGCTCGGAATCGGTGGTGCCGCCGCGGGCATTGAACAGCTCGTCGTCAAGCATCGCCTCCATCGGCCGGCGCAAGCGCTCGAAGCCGGAGATCTGGCCGTTATGCATGAAGGACCAGATGCCGTGGGTGAAGGGATGGCAATTGTCGCGGCGCGTGCCGCCGCCGGTGGCAGCGCGGACGTGGGCGAGGAAGAGCGGCGAGCGGATCTGCCGCGCCAGGCTCTTCAGATTGCAATCCGACCATGCCGGCAGAATATCGCGGTAGCGGCCGGGCTCGGGCCTGTCGCCATACCAGGCGATGCCGAAGCCATCGCCGTTGGTCGCCGTCTTGGCGCGGGTGGCGCAGTGGGATTGCTCGATCAGCGAATGGGCGGGCGAGGATACCAGCTCCTCGAGATAGAGAGGGTCTCCGCGATAGGCTGCCCAGCGACACATGGCTTTCTTGCTCCGGAACCCGCCGCCGCACCGGCGGGCATGCTCTAAATTGTCGAACGCTGAGGCTAATAACAGCTTAACGCGCCGCCGGTTTGCAAGCGCAAGATGACGGTTTCATGACCCTTGCTATGTTCAAATTCGGCGAAAGCCTGTCTTCTCTTGTGAACAGTTGAGCTGGCCGCGGCGAGACTCTGCGAGGATTTCTTCTTGCATCTCGGACGAATCGGCCTACCTTTGGGCTATCAGCAACAGAACGAAAGGAAGGTGATCCAATGTCTAATGAGATTTCGGACCTCGTAACGGGCATGGGAGAGGTGAAGAAAGCGAGGCAGCCCTCGCTGTAATCCCCGCCTTCCCTAGGGCTGCATTAGACAGTCTAGGCCAGTTTGAGGCCAAACTCATGGAAAGGGTCGCCGAGGCGGCCCTTTTTTATTGCCTTGATGTGAACGCGTTGACGGAAGAGCAAAATCCCATTACTCATAAAGTCATCTGATGACTTTATGAGTAATGGATGCGCGCCCTCAGCAAGACCAATCTCGCCGATGAGGCGATCGAGGCAATCCGCAGCGACATTCTCGGCAAACGCTGGGCTGTCGGCGAGAAATTGCCGAACGAAGCCTCGCTGTCGGCGATGCTCGCCGTCAGCCGCGGTACGGTGCGCGAGGCAGTGCGGGTTCTGGTATCCCAAGGTTATCTCGAAACACGCCAGGGCTCTGGAACCTATGTGCGTTCGACTCGCGATGCCGGCCGGCCGTTGACCATGGCGCGACGGGCCAGCCTGCGCGACCAGTTCGAAGCGCGCCTAGCGCTCGACGTCGAGGCGGCCCGGCTGACGGCAGTCCGCAAGACGCCGACGACGGTCGCCGGGCTTCGCCGGCTGCTTGGCGAACGCGGCAGTTACGACGGCGGCAACCAGGCCGCCTTCATCGAACGCGACCTCGCCTTCCACAAGGCCATCATCGCCGCTTCCGGCAACCGGGCGATGATCGAGATCTACGATTTCTTCTCCGCTTCGATCGCCGATACCATCGCGGCGACGCTCGGCAAGGATATTCCCGAACCGGATATGCAGGCGCATGCCGATATCGTCGACGCCATCGAGACCGGTGATCCCGACCAGGCGGATGCGGCGGTGCGGCGCTTCATGGCGCCGGTTCTCGCCGCCCTCGACCGGATGATCCTGTCATGACCATGCCCTCCACCGATATCAATGCGCTCGACGCCGCCGACGACCTGCTTGTAGACGCCGAGGCCGGCAGCCTGCTGCCGCCGCTGCAGGCAACACCGGTGCGGGGTGCCGCAGATCGTTTTCTGCTCGGCGCCAGCCTGGTGCTGATCGCCTTCAACCTTCGACCGGTCTTTTCAAGCGCCTCGGCGCTGCTGCCGGAGATCCGCGCCGAACTCGGCCTCACCACGCTCGGCGCCAGCTTGCTGACGACGCTGCCGGTCGTCTGCCTCGGGGCCTTTTCGCCGCTTGCGCCGCGCCTTGCCCAGCGCATCGGCACCGAACGCACGCTGCTCGGCGTTGTCCTGCTGCTGGCGCTCGGCACCGCGTTGCGCGGCTTTTCCTCCGTGCCGCTGCTCTTCATCGGCACGGCGCTTGCCGGCGCCTGCATCGCCGTCGGCAACGTGCTGCTGCCGGGGTTGGTGAAGCGTGATTTCGCCGGGCGCGCGGCGTTGATGACCGGCTTCTACACGATGGCGCTCTGCGCCGGTGCGGCAAGTGCCGCCGGGCTGACGCTGCCGATCGAGCACGCGCTCAGCGGCTCTCTCGAAGGCGCGCTCGCCGTCTGGGCGCTGCCGGCGCTCGTCGTCGGTCTGATCTGGCTGCCGCAGGTTCTGCGGACCGGCGGCCAGGCCAGGCGAAACGGCTTTCACGTCAAAGGCCTGTGGCGCGACCGGCTTGCCTGGCAGGTGACGCTGTTCATGGGACTTCAATCGGCGCTTGCCTATTGCGTCTTCGGCTGGCTGGTTCCGATCCTGCGCGAACGCGGCCTCGATGGCGTCACCGCCGGGGCGATCGTTTCGCTCTCGGTGATGGTGCAGGCGGCATCCTGCCTCATCGTGCCGCATATCGCCGTACGCGGGAAAGATCAGCGGCTGATCAATGCCAGCCTCTGCGGCGTCGCCGTCATCGCGCTGCTCGGCCTGCTGTTTGCGCCGCTGTCGACGGTCTGGCTGTGGGCCCTACTGCAGGGCATCGGCCAGGGCGGGTTGATCGCCGCGGCGATGACGACGATCGTGCTGCGCTCACGCGATCCCGATGTCGCCGCCCATCTGTCCGGCATGGCGCAATGCGTCGGTTACCTGCTTGCCGCCATCGGGCCGCTGATCGTCGGCCTCATTCGCGGCTGGACGGGAAGCTTTTCCTGGTGCGCGCTCCTCTTCGTCGCGCTCGGGCTCGGCGCCGCAATCAACGGCTGGAAGGCCGGCCGGGCGGTGGAGATCAATGTGTATGCTGAGAAGGCGCCATGAGTCGCCCCTTCAATTCGCTCGCTTATTTCCTTCACTGGCCCATCACCATCTCTTGATGCCCGTCGCCGATCGCGGATGCTACGCTATTTCAAGCTCACATCCCGCACCGCCGGAGGAGAAATCTTGCGTTTACATCCACTGTTTCTGCTTGCAGCGCTCGCGGCGTCCCTGGTCCCTGCCCTCTCCCCTGCGCAGGAAAACGCTCACTCCAAGGCAAATGTCGAGAGCAGTGCGCGCGACGGCGTGCTGAAGCTGCTGCCGGCCGATTCCATCACCGAGCACGGGTTGACGATCGGCGGCCGGAAAATCGCCTATACCGCCACCGCCGGCACGCTCGATCTCTTCGGCCAGGACGGAGCGCAGACCGGCGCGATCTTCTACACCGCTTACGTTGCGAAGGACTCAGGGCCGGACCGGCCTTTGACCTTCGCCTTCAACGGCGGGCCAGGTGCGGCTTCCGCCTTCCTGCATCTCGGGCTGGTGGGGCCTAAGGTGCTCGATTTCGGCCCTCAGTCCCGCGACGGCGCCCATGCGAAACTGGTCGACAACCCGCAAAGCTGGCTGGATTTCACCGATCTGGTACTGATCGATCCGATCGGCACCGGCTGGAGCCGGACGGTGAAGGCCGACGACGCCTCGAACTATTACAACGTCAACTCGGACGCCCAGAGCATCGCCAAGGCGATCGCCCTTTATGTCGCGCATGCCAACCGCTCGAATTCGCCGAAATATCTGCTCGGCGAGAGTTATGGCGGCTTCCGCGCCGCCAAGGTCGCCTCAGCGCTGCAGGAAAGCCAGGGCATCATCGTTGCCGGCGCGGTGATGCTTTCGCCGCTGCTCGAGGGCCAGCTGATGTTCAACGCCGATGAGTTCCCATTCGGCGCCGCGCTGGAGCTGCCGTCGCTGGCTGCGGCCGAACTCGACCGGCACAATGCCTTTGACGAAGGCAAGCAGCGCGAAGCCGAAGCCTTCGCGCTCGGGAACTATCTGACGACGCTCGCCGGGCCGCCGCCGACGGGTGCCGATGCCGCCGCTTTCTATGGCAGGATCGCGAAACTTACCGGAATTCCCGAGGATATCGTCAGCCGCAATCGCGGCTTCCTCGGCAATTCCTTCGTCAAACATTCCGACGCCGGCAGCGGCGCGGTGACGAGCCCCTACGACGCCGCCTTTGCCACTCCCGACCCCTATCCGGAATCGGATTACGATCGCGGCGACGACGCCATCCTCGACGGCTTCGTCCGCGCCTATGGCGGCGCCTTTGCCGACTATGCCCGCAACGACCTCGGCTTCAAGACCGAGATGACCTATTCGCTGCTCGACAGCGATATCAGCCGGCGCTGGGAATGGGGCGGCGGACGCGGCGGCGGATCGCGCTTGCAAGCCAGCGCCACCGACGACGTCAGGCAGTTGCTTGCCTCGAACACGGCTTTGCATCTGCTGATCGCCCATGGCTACAGCGACCTGGTGACGCCGTACGGGGTCAGCCGCTACGTGGTGGACCACCTGCCGCCGTCGCTCGCCCGCGGCCGGGTCGGGCTGAAACTTTATCGCGGCGGCCATATGTTCTATACGAATGCCGATCAGCGGACCGCCTTCACGGCGGATGCCAAGGCCTTCTATGCCACACGCCCGGCCGCTCCGCCGGCGGATTGAGGATTGCCGATGCATATCACCGGGGGATGCCATTGCGGAGCGATCCGCTACCAGGCCGAAATCGATCCCGAGCGGGTGTCGATCTGCCATTGCACCGATTGCCAGCGGCTGACGGGCGCGGCTTACCGCATCACCGCACCGTCGCAGCCCGGAAGCTTCACACTCCTATCAGGCGAGCCACGCGGCTACACGAAATATGGCGATAGTGGCGGCCTCAGCCGGCAATTCTTCTGTCCGAATTGCGGGTCGCCGCTCTACCGCACCAACGGCGACGGCGGCGCGATCGGCATCCGTCTCGGCGGCATCGACCAGCGGCGGGACCTGGCACCGAAGAAACAGATATGGTGCCGGTCGGCTTTGCCCTGGGTGGATAATATCGAGCCGCTGCCGCGGTTCGATGGCGAGGACTAGGACGGGCTGGCATCACCGGCAACCGAGTGCATCTCCTCGCGACTGGCTCGTCGAGATCGAGATCATCGCCGCCGCACCGCGAAGGTGCGACGGCTGCGGCGATCAGGCCGCTTGTTTCAACAGGCCGATTGCCTCGGTCAGAGCAACCTCGCCGAGGAAAGCGCCGCTGCTTTTTGCCTCCTGCCGGTGCTCGATCGCATGCGCAAAACGCACGGCCGGTTGCTGCTGCATCCGCTCATAGAGGCGGTGCAGACTGGGAAATTGGCTTCGGTCGACGACCTTGTGAAAATCGTTCCAGCGAGCAATCCCGACGAAATAGGCCTCGGCCAGGCTCGGGCCGTTGCCGACAAGCCATTCGCGGCTATCGAGCAGACGTTCCAGCGTATAATGCGCCTTTTCGACTGCCGCGATGCCATAGGCCGCGAGGGTCTGCTTTTCATGCGGCTCCAGCGCATGTTCGAACGCATACCAGAGCGGCCCGAAGGCCTTGAAGAAAGTCGTGTTGAGAAAGGCGAGCATCTGGTTCAGACGATCGAAATCCTCCGATCCTTGCACAAAACCCCGGCCGCTGCCGATCGTGCGGGCGCCGATATGCTGGAGGATCGCCATGCTTTCGCTGATGACCCTGCCATCGTCAAGCAGCAGCGATGGTGTTTCGCCGACCGGGTTGATCCTGAGGTAGTCATCGCCGGAGACCATTTCCGGCATCTCGACACGGCAAAGCCGATACGGCAGACCGGACCATTCCAGCGCGACGATCGAGCCGAAGGAGCAGCCTTCCGGGACGCCGTAAAACAATATGGGTGACATCAATCGTTCCTTTCAGAAATGAACGCTTTTGGACGCGATCAATGTGCCAATGTAGACGATCATGCGGTAGACGCTATAAATGCATCGCAATGTCCACAAATCTGGAAGCTGGCGATGGCGCTTTTCAACCTCAACGACCTCCATCTTTTCGTGCAGGCCGTCGACAGCGGCAGTTTTACCGCCGCCGCCAGACATCTCGGCATGCCGAAATCGACGGTGAGCAAGCGGGTTGCCGAGCTGGAGGCACGGCTCGGCGTCCGGCTGATCCAGCGCACGTCGCGAAGCTTCGCGCTGACCGAGCTCGGCCGGGAATTCTTTCAGCATGCCCAGGCCTCGATCATCGAGGCAGAAATGGCCGAAGGCATCGTGCGGCGGCATCTGGCTGAACCCGCCGGCAGCGTTCGCCTCACCGCCTCGGTGCCGACGGCGCAGTTTACCCTGACGGAACATCTGCCGGCGCTGGCTGTGCGCTATCCGAAGCTCCGGCTCTGCGTGCACGTGACCGACCGTTTCGTCGATATCGTGCAGGAAGGTTTCGATATCGCACTGCGCAGCCACCGGACGCCGCTGCCGGATTCGGCGCTGGTCCAGCGCAAGCTCGCCAGCCATCCTTTCTTCATCCTCGCCTCTCCGGATTATGTGAGTGCCCATGGCGAACCGCGCCGGCCGGAGGAGCTGGCACAGCATGCGACGATCATGACCAGCCTGACGGAAGACCAGTGGCGGCTTCATTCGGGTGGCGACGAGGTTCTCGTCACCCTGCATTCCGTCATGGCCGCGGATGAGCCTTATGTCTTGATGGAAATGGCCATGTCGGGGCTCGGCATCACCTGCCTGCCAACATCCGTCTGCCACAAGGCGCTGGCAGAGGGGCGACTGGTGCGGGTGCTGCCGGAATGGACGGCAGGCGGCATCGACACGACGATCCTGATGCCGCACCGGCGCGGCCAGCTGCCGGCAGTGCGCGCCGTCGTCGATTTCCTGGCGGAACGGCTCGGCGGCTAGCGCCGCTTCACACTTTTCCCAGGCGATCACGCCGCCTTGGCGGCGTGATATTCCTTGATGGCGACCATCTTGATTGCCGGATGGCGCTCGGACTCGTAACGCAGCGAGAACCCGTCCTGAGCGAGGAAGACCGGATCGCCGTCGAGATCGCGGGCGATGTCGCCCCGTTTGACGGTGAGGAATTTTTCCAGGTCGGCCGGCTGATCGGCCGAGATCCAGCGGCAGACGGAGAAGCGCGACATTTCGAAGGAGACCGGCAGGCCGTATTCGGCCATCAGCCGCTCCTTCAGGACGTCGAGCTGCAGGGCGCCGACGACGCCGACGATCGCCGGTGAGCCGTCTTCCGGCGAAAACAGCTGGACGACGCCTTCCTCGGCCATCTGCTGCAGCGCTTCCTTGAGCTTCTTCGCCTTCATCGCATCTTCCAGACGCACGCGGCGCAGGATCTCCGGCGAGAAGTTTGGCACACCCTGGAAGACCAGCGATTCGCCCTCTGTCAGCGTATCGCCGATGCGGAGCGTCCCGTGATTGGGAATGCCGACGACGTCGCCGGCATAGGCAGTGTCGGCGAGCTGGCGCTGCGAGGCGAAGAAAAATTGCGGCGCCGTCAGACCGAGCTGTTTGCCGGTGCGGGCAAGTCTTGCCTTCATGCCGCGCTCGAGCTTGCCGGAGCAGATGCGGGCAAAGGCGATGCGGTCGCGGTGGTTGGGATCCATGTTGGCCTGGATCTTGAAGACGAAGGCCGTCATCTTGTCGTCGGTCGCGTGCACGGTCCTGGTATCGGCAACCTGGTCACGCGGCGGCGGGGCAAAATCGCCGAGTGCGTTGATGAGGTCGCGAACGCCGAAATTGCGCAGCGCCGAACCGAAGAAGACAGGCGTCATATGGCCTTCCAGGAAGGCCTGGCGGTCGAAGGGGCGGCAGGCCTCGATCGCCAGCTCGGTCTCCTCGACGAAGACCTGGCGTTCGTTTTCCGGCAGCCTGTTGGCAACGCTCTGGGGGCCGTTGACAGGCGTTCCCTCGATTTCGGTATCCGAGCCGCGCACCGTGTTGGCGGCGATATTATAGGAACCGCAGAAGGTCTTCGAGCGGCCGATCGGCCAGGTAATCGGCGCGGTGTCCAGCGCCAGCTTCTCTTCCACCTCATCGAGGATCTCGAAGGGATCGCGGCTTTCCCTATCCATCTTGTTGATGAAGGTGATGATCGGGATATCGCGCATGCGGCAGACTTCGAAGAGTTTCAGCGTGCGCGGCTCGATGCCCTTGGCGGCATCGATGACCATGACGGCGGCGTCGACGGCCGTCAGCGTGCGATAGGTGTCGTCGGCGAAATCCTCGTGACCTGGTGTGTCGAGGATGTTGAAGACATTGTCGTTATATTCGAAGGTCATCACCGAGGTGACGACGGAGATGCCGCGCTCGCGCTCGATCTTCATCCAGTCGGAGCGCGTCTGCATGCGATCCTTCTTCGCCTTGACTTCGCCGGCAAGCTGAATGGCACCGCCGAACAGCAGCAGCTTTTCCGTGAGCGTCGTCTTGCCCGCGTCCGGGTGGGCGATAATAGCGAATGTGCGGCGGCGGGAGACCGCCTCGGCGAGACTTTCGGCCATACTATGAATCCTGTGGAATTGCCGCTTAACTAGCGACTAAAGCCCGGCTTTGCAATTGACCTTGCTCTCCCGCGCGCAAAGTAATGACCCATGACCATTCATCACGACACGCGTCCGACGCTGAACCTCATCCGCCTGACCAATGGCGAGGGCCTTGACCTGCCTGCCTATGAAAGCAAGGGGGCGGCCGGCATGGACCTGCGCGCCGCCGTCGACGGGGCCACGCCGCTGATGCTTTCGCCCGGCCGACGGGCGCTGGTGCCGACCGGCTTCATCTTCGAAATCCCCGAGGGTTTCGAAGGCCAGGTGCGGCCGCGCTCCGGCCTGGCCTTCAAAAACGGCATTACCTGCCTGAATACACCAGGCACCGTCGACAGCGATTATCGCGGCGAGGTGAAGGTGCTGCTCGTCAATCTCGGCGACGAACCCTTCGTCATCGAGCGCGGCATGCGCATCGCCCAGATGGTGATCGCGCCGGTAACCCAAGTGCGGGTGGCCGAAAGTGCCGCCGCAAGCGAGACGACACGCGGCGCCGGCGGCTTCGGCTCCACCGGGGTATGATGCCGAAGGGCGTCAACAGCGCCGACCTGACCTTTCGGCAGGATTACTTCGACGACCCCGCTGGCTGGGCGGCATTGGTCTGTCTGCTCAAGGATATTTTCGGCATCGATATCGGCCCGCTGCAGCAGCTTGGCGGACCGGATGCCACCAGCATGCCCTTCGGTTGGTTTGATGTCGAAGGCGAGTTGGCCGCCAATATCACGGCCTTTGCGCTGCCCTTCGTCCTCAACGGCAGGATCGTCCATGCCGCCGGGCTGCAATCGGGCGCGGTGCGGCCGCCATGGCGGCGGCGCGGGCTCTACCGCAACCTGACGGTGAAGGCGCTCGACTGGTGCGAGCGGCAGGGTTTTGAAGCCGTCATCCTCTATACCGACAAGCCGTCGCTCTACGAAGCCTACGGTTTTCGCGCGATAGCGCAGCATCGATATGAGGGAGCGGCACCCGAGCTGTCGGCTTTCGCCGGACCTGCCCGGTTGCTTGCGCCGACCAATGCGGATGATCTTGCCCTGTTGCAATTGCTGCTGAAGGCACGAAGCCCGGTTTCGACGTCGCTCTCGGTCGCGGCGAACGCAGCGATGTTTCTCATCAACACGCGGCTCGATCCCGATGTCCGCGTCAGCTTCATGGAAGACATGCGAGCGGTGATCGCCTGGAAGATGGATGAGGCGGGTCGCTTCAGTCTTCTCGATGTCGTGGCGGCCGAGATGCCCTCGCTTGCAGCGATCCTCGGCGGGCTGAAGATCGCGCCCGGCACTGTCGAAGTGCTTTTCCGTCCCGACAAGCTCGACTGGGTGGGCGCGCCGCAGCCGATGGAGAGCGGCACGGTGCTGATGCTGCGCGGGCTCGGCAGTGAGGCTCCGCAATTTCCGGCGATGCTGTCGCCTATGGCGGATTTCTAGAGCAATTCCAGCAAAAGTGCATAGCGGTTTTGCGTTCGGAATGGCGTGAAAACAAGAGACGGAGCATTTTAGGGATTCGGAGAAAACCGAAAATGCTCTAAGGGCACGTTCGCCGATTCTACTTTTTACGTGTCAGCGGCGGCAGGCGGCGTTTGACGGGCGAGGCTTTGATCATCGCGGTGTTGGTTTCCGCCCGTTCTGCAACCCTGTCGAGGAGTCCGTCGAGTTCCGCCATCGAGCGGATGACCAGGCGGGCGATAAAACAATCCTCGCCGGTCACCTTGTCGCATTCGACGATTTCGGGGATCTCCTGGATGAGCCGCTCGACGAAGTGCAGCTGTCCCGGCAGCGGCCGCACGCGCACGATTGCCTGCAGGGGATAACCGACGGCGGCAGGGTCGAGATCGATGGTAAAAGCCTTGATGACGCCGCGCTCCTCCAGCCGCCGCAGGCGCTCGGCGGCACTTGGCGAGGAAAGCCCCACCTGCTGCGCCAGCTCCTTCAGCGAGATCCGCGCATTGCCTGCCAGCGCTTCCAGAATGGCCTGATCTATCTCGTCGAGCGATTGCACATCATTAGGCATATCGTCTATCTCTCCTCATATGAATAGGCTATTCAGATCATGTTCCTTCCTATGATTATATAAATTCGTTCGCCGCCGCAATATTCTGATGTCATTTAAAACGGAGGCAATCATGAGCGGCGATATCAAAAGGGGCACGGCGGAAATGACGGCAGCGATGCTGATCTCGGGGACGATCGGCTGGTTCGTGGTCATGTCGGGCCAGCCGGTCAGTGGCGTGGTCTTCTGGCGCTGCCTGTTCGGCGCGCTCACTTTGCTCGCCATCTGCGGTGCTCTCGGGCTGCTGCGGCCCGGCATCCTCACGCTACGCGCCTTCGGCATCGCCGTTTTCGGCGGCGTCGCCATCGTGTTGAACTGGCTGCTGCTGTTTGCCTCCTATTCGCATGCGACGATCTCGATCGCCACGACCGTCTACAACACCCAGCCCTTCATGCTGCTGATGCTCGGCGCGCTGTTTCTCGGCGAAAAGATCACCGCCACCAAGCTGTTCTGGCTGGCGCTCTCTTTCGCCGGCATGATGGCGATCGTCCAGGTGAAACCGCACACCGGCGGGGTAGCCGGTGACTACGGCCTCGGCATCCTGATGGCGCTGGGCGCGGCCTTCTTCTATGCGCTGGCAGCGCTTGCGGCGAAATGGCTGAAAGGCACGCCGCCGCATCTGATCGCGCTGATCCAGGTCGCGACCGGCATGCTGATGCTGGCGCCGATGACCGACTTTTCCCATCCGCCCACGGATGTGGGGACATGGGCGATCCTCGTTACCGTCGGCGTCGTCCATACCGGGCTGATGTATGTGCTGCTTTATGGCGCGATCCAGAGGCTACCGACACATCTGACAGGCGCCCTCTCCTTCCTCTATCCGATCGCCGCGATCCTCGTCGACCGGCTCGCCTTCGGCCACGCGCTGCAGCCGATGCAGATCGCGGGCGCGGCCATCATCCTCATTGCCGCCGCCGGCATGAACCTTGGCTGGAACCCGAGATGGCTGCGGCCGAGAGCGCTGGAGAGTTGAGAGCCGGGCGTGCCCTACATATGACGCTACGCCCGGCTGCCAGTATTATTTCTGGGGCCGGGTCGTTTCGAACAGGAACCAGGTGCGGCGCTCGGACTCGTCGATCCAGTTCTCGATCAGGCTGGCGGTGGCGACATCATTGTGCTCGTCGCAGAGATCGTGCACTTCGCGCAGCAGCGAAACGAGTTGACCATTATCCTCGCGAAGTTCCGACAGCATGTCCTCGGCGGTGACGAAATCCGCATCATTGTCGGCGATGCGCTGCTGGCGGGCGATCTGGCCGATGGAGCGCAGCGTCACGCCGCCGATCTTGCGGGCGCGCTCGGCAATGTCGTCGGTCATGGCGAAGATCTGCTCCGCCTGCTCGTCGAGCAGCAGATGGTAGTCGCGGAAATGCGGGCCGGACATGTGCCAGTGGAAGTTCTTGGTTTTCAGATAAAGCGCGAAGACATCGGCAAGCAGCGCAGTGAGTGCTGCCGAAATATCGGTGACGGCATTGGTCGGCAGGCTGGACGGCGTCTTGAGAGGCGAGAGCCTGCGGGTTTCGGCTGAGGTGGGGGACATCCATTCTCTCCTTGGTGACGAAAATCTCGACAGCGACTTCCGTCCTCAACCATGCAAGGAATGCTGACGGCGCGCGTGCAGAGGGAAAACTAGTCAAGCCGGATTGCTTTCCAAGTGGATCATGGTGCCGCAGATCTATTCCTTATGGTGATGGACCGATCAGCGCCAAGGCATTGATGACGCCGCAAGGCGTGCCTATAGAGAGGCGGCGCAATCCAATGGATATGACAGATGAGCCTGACCGCCCTGATCGCCTATGCCGGAGCCCTGTTCATCGCTGCCGCCATTCCGGGACCCGGAATCACCGCGATCGTCGCGCGCGCGCTCGGCTCGAATTTCCGTGAGACTTTCTTCATGGGTCTCGGCCTGGTGCTCGGTGACATGACCTATCTCACCGCCGTCATCCTCGGCCTTGCCTTCGTGGCGCAGACCTTCACCGAGGTCTTCATCGTCATCAAGATCGCCGGCGCGCTTTATCTCGGCTATATCGCCTGGAAACTCTGGACGGCGGGCCTGCTGCCGCAGGATATCGCGGCGAAGAAATCCAGCAATATCGGCCTATCCTTCCTCTCCGGCCTGCTGGTGACGCTCGGCAATCCGAAGACGATGCTGTTTTATGTCGCCCTGGCGCCGACCCTGATCGATATCGGCAATATCGGCCTCAGCGACTATGCGATGCTGCTCGCCGTCACCTTCGTGGTGCTGATCGTGGTCCTGGTTCCCTATATGCTGCTTGCCTCACGGGCCCGGACGATGCTGAAAAAGCCGCGCGCCTTGCAGGTGCTGAACCGCGTGGCGGCCGGCATCCTCGCCGGCACGGCCGCCTTCATCGCCACCCGGGCGGCCTGAAATAAACATTCGGCAAGAAGCGGTTTCCAAAGGTTTTTTTCTCCGCACCCCGCCCCGCCGGCATGAACGCGGTCTGGCCTCTTCAGGCCTTTGACCCTATTCTCCTCCTCGATTTTACGAACAGGATTTCAAAGGGAGGCACTCATGTCGCACAAGCCCGGCCGCGGCCGCATCTATTCCTCGATCACCGAGACCATCGGCAACACGCCGCTCGTGCGCTTCGACAAGCTGGCGCGGGAAAAGGGCGTCGTCGCCAACCTGATCGGCAAGCTCGAATTCTTCAACCCGATCGCCTCGGTCAAAGACCGCATCGGCGTGGCGATGATCGAAAGCCTGGAAGCCCAGGGCAAAATCACCCCAGGGAAAACGGTGCTGATCGAGCCGACTTCCGGCAACACAGGGATCGCGCTCGCCTTTGCCGCCGCCGCCAAGGGCTATCGGCTGATCCTCACCATGCCGGAAACCATGTCGGTCGAGCGCCGCAAGATGCTGGCGCTGCTCGGCGCCGAACTGGTGCTGACCGAGGGGCCGAAAGGCATGAAGGGCGCCATCGCCAAGGCCGAGGAACTGGCAGAATCGCTTCCCGACGCCATCATTCCGCAGCAGTTCGAAAACCCGGCCAATCCCGAAATCCACCGCAAGACGACGGCCGAGGAAATCTGGAACGATACCGACGGCACCGTCGATATCGTCGTCTCCGGCATCGGCACCGGCGGCACGATCACCGGCGTCGGCCAGGTGCTTAAAAGCCGCAAACCCGAGATCCAGATCATCGCCGTCGAACCGGCCGATTCACCGATCCTCTCCGGCGGCAATCCCGGCCCGCACAAAATCCAGGGCATCGGCGCCGGCTTCGCGCCCAAAATCCTCGACACCGGAATCTACGACGAGGTCGTCACCGTCACCAATGACGAGGCTTTCGAACAGGCGCGCCTGGTCGCCAGGCTCGAAGGCGTGCCGGTCGGTATCTCCTCGGGTGCTGCGCTGACCGCCGCCATCAAGGTCGGCAGCCGTCCGGAGAATGCCGGCAAGAACATCGTCATCATCATCCCGTCCTTTGCGGAGCGTTATCTGTCGACGGCGCTGTTTGAGGGGTTGGGGAGCTGAGGTAAAGCTGGCCGAGGCGTTCCCGGTCATTCATATTTGGGGAAGTGTCGGGGCGCTTCGGCGCTCGCCTCAAGCTTTGGCCAACTCCTCTTTCGTCATGCTCGAGCTTGTCCAGAGCATCTGCGCCGGTCACGATCATACGCAGCAGATCCTCGGCACAAGCCGAGGATGACGGCAAGCGAAGAGCGAGTTGCCCGGCACACTGTCCGGGCGCACGCATCACACCTGCCCTTCCTTAATCAATAAGGTCCTGAGGCGAGGCTCAAGCCTTGCCCAGATGCTTCGGCCAGAATTCCTGATGTATTTCGGCGGCTTCGTCTTCGAGGTTCGTCGGCCCAACCACAGTGACGACGCGCGCACCGGTTTGCAAAACCGCCCGGCTCGGCACGTTCAACCCGATCCCAGCGATCTCGCCAAGCCGCGTTTCGGAGCAGGCAAACACCATACGCCCGATGCCCGACCAGTAAATCGCCCCGGAGCACATCGCGCACGGCTCCGTGCTGGTGTAGAGCGTACAGTCGGCGAGAAAAGCAGTGTCGTAGTGCTGCGCCGCCAGTTTAACCAGATTCATCTCGGCGTGGTTGGTCATATCGTGGCCGGTGAAAACGCTGTTTTCAGCGCGCAGGATGACTTCGTCTTCCCTCACCAGCACCGAGCCAAACGGTTCGTCGCCGCGTTCCATGGCGGATTTCGAGAGCGCAATCGCCTCGCGCAAGAACGGCTCGTGGTTTTCCATCAGAGTCCCCCGAAAAAGCTAGAGCCGGATGATTTTGTCTTGAATCGGAGGGATTTCCAAGGGGCGCAATCAGATTCAAGTCGGCGCTTGCCCTTGCCGTTATGCCGCTGCCGTCAGCCTTTCGCCGGCGATCCTGTAAGAAATCGCCTCAGCGAGGTGAAGACGACCCACCGTCGGCTTGCCGTCGAGATCGGCCAAGGTGCGGGCGACCTTGAGGACGCGGTGGTAGCCGCGGGCGGAGAATTTCATTTTTTCGGCGGCGTCGCGCAGAAGTTGCAGGCCGCCGGCGTCGGGTTCGGCGAGTTTTTCGATCATTGATGTGGAGCAGCGGGCGTTGGTGCCGATGCCCTTGGCGCCGGCGGCCTCGAAGCGTTGCTGCTGGATCTCGCGGGCGCGGGCGACGCGCCGGGCGACGTCGGCGCTGGTCTCGGCTGCCATCGGCCGGATCAGATCGGCGGCGGAGACGGCGGGCACGTCGATGCGGATATCGATGCGGTCCATCAGCGGGCCGGAGATGCGGGCCTGGTAATCGCTCATGCAGCGCGGACCGCGGGCGCAGGTGTGGCCGGGTTCACCGGCCATGCCGCAGCGGCAGGGGTTCATCGCCGCGATCAGCTGGAATTTAGCGGGATAGGAGACGCGGTGATTGGCGCGGGCAATGACGCATTCGCCGCCTTCGAGCGGCTGGCGCAGCGCATCGAGCGCCTGCGGCGTGAACTCGGGAAACTCGTCGAGGAAGAGCACGCCGTGATGGGCAAGCGAGGCCTCGCCCGGTCGGGCACGCAGTCCGCCGCCAACAAGGGCTGCCATGGTGGCGGAATGATGCGGAGTGCGGAAGGGCCGGCGGTCGGAGAGCTTGCCGCCGGTGAGCTGACCGGCGATCGAATGGACCATCGACACCTCAAGCAGTTCGGCGGCCGAGAGCGGCGGCAGGATCGACGGCAGCCGGGACGCCAGCATCGACTTGCCGGAGCCGGGAGGCCCGACCATCAGGAGATTATGGCCGCCGGCGGCCGCCACTTCGAGCGCCCGCTTGGCGCTTTCCTGGCCCTTGATCTCGGCCAGATCCGGCAGGTTGGCGGCATTGGCGCGGATCGACGCTTCCGGCCGCGTGAGCACCTGGGTGCCACGGAAGTGATTGGCAAGGGCAATCAGGCTGCGCGGTGCGAGAATATTGACCTCGGCGCCGGCCCAGGCGGCTTCGGCGCCGCTTTCAGCCGGGCAGATCAACCCCTTGCCGAGCGCATTGGCGCCGATGGCAGCCGGCAGCGCGCCCGATATGGCAGCGATCGTGCCGTCAAGGTTGAGTTCGCCGACGACGACATAATCCGACAGCGCATCGGCGGGGATGGCGCCAAGGGCGGCCATCAGCGCGAGCGCAATCGGGAGATCGAAATGTGAACCCTCTTTTGGCAGATCGGCGGGCGCCAGGTTGACCGTCACCCGCTTGGCCGGCAGCGCCAAGCCGGAGGCATGAAGGGCCGCCTGCACGCGCTCGCGGCTTTCGGCCACAGCCTTATCGGGCAGGCCGACGATCTGCATGCCGACCTTGCCGGGAGCGACCATGACCTGGACCTCGACCGGCACACCTTCGATGCCCTGAAATGCCACCGTACTGACACGCGCAACCATCGACCCATCCCCTTGCCCGCAAACTCTTATAGCGCTTGCAACCCGTCAGGGCCAGCGGTTGCAATCTGGCACGGAAGCGGGAACAAAACAAGAACAATCAAGGAACGTAGTCGTATCGCCTGTGACCGAGGTTGTACCCGGTCACAGCGCTCGGGGTCACGCGGCAGGATCAGCCGCGCTTGCGCTCGATCGCATCCCAGAGCAGGCTGGCAATGTCAGCGCCGCCGAACTTTTTGACCTCGCGGATGCCTGTCGGCGAGGTGACGTTGATCTCGGTCATGTAATCGCCGATCACATCGATGCCGACGAGCAGGAAGCCACGCTCCCGCAGCGCCGGGCCGATGCGGGCGCAGATTTCCTGTTCGCGCGCCGTCAGTTCGGTCGCCTCGGCGCGGCCGCCGACATGCATGTTGGAGCGGCTGTCGTGCTCGGCCGGAACGCGGTTGATGGCGCCGGCGAATTCGCCATCGACCAGGATGATCCGTTTGTCGCCCTTGCGCACGTCGGGCAGATATTGCTGGGCGATGAAGGGCTCGCGGAAAAGCTGGCCGAACATTTCCAGCAACGAGGAGAGGTTGCGGTCGTCGCGGGTCGAATGGAAGACGCCGGCGCCGCCATTGCCGTAGAGTGGCTTCAGAATGATGTCGCCCATCTCGTCGCGGAAGCGGCGGATCTCGGCAGCATCCTTGGTGATCAGCGTCTTCGGCATCAGGTCGGCAAATTCGGTGACGAAGATTTTTTCCGGCGAATTGCGCACCCAGGCCGGATCGTTGACGACAAGCGTCTTCGGATGGATGCGCTCGAGCAAATGCGTCGAGGTGATATAGGCCATATCGAAGGGCGGATCTTGGCGCAGCAGCACGACATCCATGGTCGAGAGGTCGACGCGCTCGGGCGCGCCAAGCTCGAAGTGATCGTCCTTGACGTCGCGCAGCAGCATCGGCTCGACGCTGGCAAAGAGTTTGCCGTCACGGAAGCTCAGGCGCTCGGGCGTGTAATGGAACAGCTTGTAGCCGCGCGCCTGCGCCTCCAGGCTCATGGCGAAGGTGGAATCACCTGCAATATTGATGCTGGCGACATGGTCCATCTGGACCGCTACATTGGTGATCTTGGCCATTTCCGTCCCTCGCTGAATGCCGGACAGATGTAGGTCGGCGGGATATCAAACGCAACGGCCAATCGGGGCTTCCGATCGGCCGTTGTTTATGCTCGCATCGGCTGATCAGCGCGTTTCGAGAATGCGCATCAGCCGGCCGCGATAGCTATCGAGAATGACGGCAAGCACGATGACGGCGCCGATAACGATCGGCTTGATATTGTCGTCGGCGCCGAGGAGCTGCAATCCGGTCGACAGCACCTGCAGAATGCATGCACCGACCAGCGTACCGATGATCGAGCCCTTGCCGCCCGAGAGGCTGGTGCCGCCGATGATGACGGCGGCGATGGCGTTCAGCTCGTAGCCGATGCCGGCAACCGGGCTGCCGACATTGAGGCGGAGCAGATAGACCATGGCGGCAATACCGGCGGTCAACCCGGAAATCGTGAAGACGGCGATCTTGTATCGCTTCGGCTGATGTCCCGACAGGCGGACGGCCTCTTCATTGGTGCCGATCGCGAAGACGAAGCGGCCGAAGACGGTGTAGCGCAGCACGAACCAGCCGACCAGCACGACGACGATCGCGATCAGAAAGATCGACGGAAAGATGCCCCAGAAGATCAGGTTGCCGAAATCGACGAAGGGCTGCGGCAGGCCTGTGATCGTCGAATTGTCGCTGACGACACGCGCCAGGCCGCTCGCGACGTTCAGCATGCCGAGGGTGACGATGAAGGACGGCAGCTTCCACTTCTCGCAGATCCAGCCGTTGACGGCGCCAAGGGCTGCACCCGTGCCCATCGAGGCCAGGCAGGCGAGAACGATTGCCTGCCATGGCGAAAACGCCGGGTTGATCATGATCGTCGCACCGATGACGGTGCAAAGGGCCAGCAGCGAGCCGACAGAAAGATCGATGCCGCCGATGAGGATGACGAAGGTCATGCCGGCGGCCAGCACGGTGTTGATGGCGATCTGCACGAAGATCTTCAGGAAGTTCTCCGGTGTGGCGAAATAGGGCGCCGTCGCCGAGAAAAACGCCAGGATCAGGATGAGGGCGATGGCAACGCCCGCCTCCTTCATCGAGATCCGGATCAGCTTGTCCCAGACGCTGACCTCTTTCGTCTCGGTCTGTTTTTCAATGTTGGCGGACACGGCTGTACTCCTTGTAGGCGAGCGAAAGGATCCTGCTTTCGTCAAATTGTTCCCGGGCTATTTCCCCTGATATCTTGCCGTCGGAGAAAACGACGATGCGATGGCAGATGCCCATCAGCTCCGGCAGATCCGAAGAGACGACCAGAACACCCTTGCCCTCGGCCGCAAACTTCCACAGAAGCTCATAGATTTCGGCCTTGGCGCCGACGTCGATACCCCGCGTCGGCTCATCGAAAATCAGCACCTTGGGGCCGCGAAACAGCCATTTGGCAATGACGACCTTCTGCTGATTGCCGCCGGAAAAGGTCCGGACCGCCTGATGGATGGACGGGGTCTTGATCCTGAGCTCGCGCACGAGACGCTGGGCGTGATCATTTTCCGCCTTGCCCATGATCAGGCCGTTGCGGGAGATCTTGTCGAGGGCAGTGATGGTGGCGTTTTCGGCGCAGCTCATGTCGAGCATCAGGCCCTGCATCTTGCGGTCTTCGGTCGCAAGGCACAGCCCGGCGGCAACCGCATCCTTGGGCGAATGGATCTCGACTGGCTCGCCGTTCAGGCGGATCTCGCCTGCCGCCTTGAGGTCGGCGCCGAACAGGGCACGCACCGCCTCGGTGCGGCCGCTGCCGACCAGGCCGGCAACGCCGACGATTTCGCCCTTGGCCACGGAAAAGGACAGTTCCGGGCTATGGCGCGTCACCTTCAGGCCGGAAACGCCGAGCGCCTCGCCGGATACCGTGCTGTCGCCTTTGAAAATGCCGTGATCGGCAAGCTTGCGTCCGACCATCAGCTCGACGATCTCGGGGATGCCAAGTCCTGGCAGCGGACGGGTGATCACGTGCTGGCCGTCGCGCAGCACCGTCACATCGTCACCGACTTCGAAGATCTCTTCCAGCCGGTGCGAGATGTAGAGCGTGGGGACGCCGCGGCTCTTCAGGCGCTTCAGAATTTCGAAGAGGCGATCGACCTCCTTGGAGGTCAGCGTTGCCGTCGGTTCGTCGAGGACGAGAAGCTTGCTTTCGTAGCACAGCGCCTTGGCGATCTCGACCAGCTGCAGTTGCGCGACGCTGAGGCGGCTTGCCGGTGTCGTCGGCGCCACGTCGAGGCCGACCTCTTCGAGGAGTTCCGCCGCCCTGGCGTTCATCGCCTTGTAGTTCACCAGGCCGTATCGGCGCGGCAGATGCTCAAACAGCAGGTTTTCGGCCACCGTCAGGTTGGAAAGCGGGTGCAGTTCCTGGTGAATGACCCGGATGCCCGCCCTGAACGCCTCCAGCGGCGAAGACGGATGATAAGGCTTGCCGTCAAACAGGATATGGCCGTCATCCGGCCGGAAGACACCGCCGAGCAGATTGATCAGGGTCGACTTTCCGGCGCCGTTCTCGCCGAGGAGAACGTGCCCCTTGCCGCGGCCGATCCGAATGGAGACATCCCTGAGCGCCACGACGCCGGGGAAGCGCTTGCCGATCCCCTCAAGCCTCAGGATGTCGTCATCTGCTCTATCTGACACGGCGACCTCATGCATGGTCTTTTCAATTCGAAATGTTACAGCGTCCTCCACGTGCCGGAAAAGCGCGACGCGCATCCCGGAGGCTTGAGATTAAGCCTCACCCGGAAGGATCGATGCTGCAGCGGTTGGCGCCGGCCGCGGCCGACGCCTCCCTTGCTTGCTGTCGATTATTTCAGATCGGCCGCGGTGACGAGCTTGACGTCGGTCTTGACCCAGCCAGTGAATTTTTCGCCGGCCAGTTCGCGCATGCCATAGTCGATGCCCATGACCGCCATTTGCGCACCATACTGCTCGACGGTGGCAAGCATCTTGCCGTCCTTGATCAGCGGCTGGACGGGCGGAATGTTGTCGAAGCCGACGACCTTGATCTTGCCGGCCTGGCCGGCGGCATCGAGGGCCTTGACGACGCCGAGGGCCATGGAGTCGTTGGCGGCCATGACACCTTGAATATCCTTATACTTCGTCAGGAAGTTGGTCATGACGGTGTTGGCTTCCTCCGTCTCCCAATGGGCGGTCTTGCTGTCGAGAAGCTCGAGCTTGCCGGTCTTGACGGAGTCCATGAAGCCTTCCTTGCGCTCCTTGGCATTGTCGGCCTCGGGGTTGCCCTCGAGGATGACGACCTTGGCGCCGGGGCCCAGATCCTTGGCAAGCGCATCGCCCGCAAGCTTTGCGCCTTCCTTGTTGTCAGGCCCGAAGAAAGCCAGATCGATCCCAGCCTTCTTCTTGGCGTCGGCATCGAGCGGCACGTCGATGTTGATCACCTTGACACCGGCCTTGACGGCCTTTGCCAGCGGGGTGGCCATCGCCTTGGAATCGGCCGGAGCCACAACGATGATATCGTATTTCTGAGTGACGAAGTTTTCGACGGCGTCGACCTGCGAGGCAAAATCACGCTCGTCCTTCATGCCGACGGCCTTGAACTCGAATTTGTTCTTGTTTTCGGCCGCATATTTGTCGGCGCCGGCCTTCATCTGCTTGAAGAACTCATTGGACAAGGACTTCATGATCAGGCCGACTTTCGGCTTTTCGGCAGCAAAGGCTGTTGACACGCTGCAGGACAGCGCCAGCACCAGGGTGCCGGCAAGCCCGAGCTTCAAGGCCGCACGACGCGGCGCACTGATCATGACGGATTCACGCTTAAAATTGGACATTTTTTCCTCCCGAACGGCTCTGGGCTCAGCTCCATCTGAGTTGCCCTCGGCAATGAACCGTTTCCAACGACGAATGGGTAACACGCCTTCAGGAATTGTCAAGCGGCCGAAGGAAGGCGGAGAAGCCACCTTTATGGGCTGGTTCGATTCATATTGACATATGTGTGATGAACCGTTTCCATGTTCGTTCTATAGGTTCCGCTCAGCAGCTTGGACCGTCGAAATCGAGACGCAACCCTTTGACTGGGGAGCTGAAGACCATTAGCTGGAAACTTGGATCAGACGCTCGCGGGCGTCTTGCGCAAGCAACGATGAAGGGCAACTATTTCTGTCATGTCAAAGGTCGGGATCAGGGACGTTGCCAAGCTTGCAGGTGTTTCCACCGGCACCGTTTCCAGGGTTTTGAACGATCATCCCTCGGTGACCAAGGACGTGCGGGCGCGGGTCGGAGAGATCATCAAGGACCTGGGTTATCTGCCCGACCCGTCGGCAAGAAGCATGCGCAGCAAGGTCAGCCGCCTGATCGGCATCGTCATTCCGGATCTGACCAATCCATTCTTCTCCGAACTTGTGCAATCGGCGGAGCAGGCGGCGGCCAATCACGGCTATAATATCATCGTCATGACCTCGCTTGATCATGCGGCCAAGGAAGCCGATCGGATCAAGCAGCTGACGAGCAGGAAGGTCGACGGCATCATTCTCGTTCCGAGCAATGATTTCCACACGATCAAGCTGCCCAAGGGATTGCCGATCGTCGTCGTCGACCGTCTGATGCCCGGATATTCCGGCATTGCCGCCGATCACCGCTCTGGCGTTCGTCTTGGTGTCGAGCATCTTCTCAAGCTCGGCCATCGCCGCATCGGCTTCATTTCCGGGCCCGGGCACTCCGTCCCCGCCAATGACCGCCTCAGGGGTTATCTCGACGCCATGGAGCAGGCGGATGGCGGCACGAAAATGGCCGGACCGCCGCTGATTGCCGAGGCGGCTTTCGACTATGAAAGCGGCCGCTCCGCGGGAAATTATCTTCTGGCCCGGGCGCGCAACGAGCGGCCGACGGCGATCTTTGCCAGCTCGGACCAGCAGGCGATCGGCTGCATGCGGGCGGCGCATGATCTGGGAATTCCGATCCCTGCAGCCCTTTCCATCGTCGGCTTCGACGGCATTCCGCTCGCCAGCATGACGACGCCGCGTCTGACGACGGTGAAGCAGCCGATCCAAGACGTCGCCGCCGCCGCGGTCGCCGTTCTGTTGAACAAGCAGACCGCGCCCGAGCTCGATAATCCGATCCTGTTTGCCTGCGAGGTGTTAGAGGGGGAGACGACCGCCCCGCCCCAGCCGGATTAGCGCATAACCGGCAGCGCCGTTCAGGCGGCGATGCCCTGGTTGCCGCCGTTGCGCAGCATGTTGCGGAGGCGATAGGCGATCGCCAAGGGCTTGGGGAAAGGCTTGCGCAGGAAGGCGACCTTGCGGACATAGGTGTCGACCCGCCAGCTCGCCCAGGTCCCGCCCGCAAAAAAGGCGACGTCGCCGGTGCAGAGCGTGCGTTCAGTGCCGTCGTCAGCGGTGATATGGACCTCGCCTTCGAGGATCATCACGGTCTCGTCCCAGCCGAAATACCAGCGGAATTCACCCGATGTGCAGTCCCAGATCGCCGTCAGCGAGGCCTCGTCATGACCGCGCGAATGTTCGCCGGTGCGGGCCTGCGGATTGCCCCTGACGATCCAGTCCGGATTGATCGGCGTCGATTTCATCGGCAAGAGATCGCTCGCATGGGCGACGAAGGATTTCCCGGCCGGCTTCACCACGGCATAAGGCACCGTGCGCGCGGCCATGGCGACCGCACTTGCAAGCATCATCTTCCAGGCCATGAAACAATCCCCAATTGTTATCCCCACTTAGGGCGTAGCAGAGAGGCGTAAGAAGCTGGTTCACACGGGAACTAAAAGTTTAACGATTGGGAAGGCGATCGGTTGAAAGAGGGTCAGAAAGCGTCGGGAAAGTGCCGCGGCAGCCGGCCGGGCATAACCGCGACGATATCGTAGCGCTGGGAAAGCCGGGCCTGATCCACTTGCCGGGCAAGCCAGAGATCGCTTGCCGCCCGTATGCGCTTCTGGGCGGCGGCGGAGACGGCGTCGACAGCCGCGGCCTCGCCACGGCGGGCCTTGACCTCGACGAAAACGGCGAGATCGCCTTTGCGGGCAATGATATCGATCTCGCCGAGCCGGGTGCGGTGGCGCAGCGCCAGGATGCGGTACCCCTTCAGCATCAGAAAGACGGCAGCGACATATTCCGACATCAGGCCGCGGCGCAGCGCCTTCCTTCTCATAGCAGTGAGGTCGCTATCGGCCATCGGCGCCCTTCAACTCCAGCAGGCGCTGGTAGAGCACCTTGCGCGGCAGGCCGGTGAGGCGGGCCGCCTCAGTCGCCGCCTTGGCCGTCGGCATGGTCTTTGAGAGATCGGCCAGCACGGCTTCGACATCGGCTTCAGGCGTTTCCACCGGTTCCGGCGGGCCGACGACAAGAACGATCTCGCCCTTGACGTTGTCCACTTGCTCGTAATGCGCGGCAAGCTCGCCAAGCGTGCCACGGCGGAACTCCTCATAGGTCTTGGTCAACTCGCGGCAGACGGAGGCGGGCCGCGCGCTGCCAAGCACATCGGCGGCAGCCAGAAGCGTGGCGCCGATGCGATGCGGCGATTCAAAGAAGATCAGCGTCGCCGGAGCTACGGCAAGTTCACCCAGACGATCGCGGCGGGCCTTGTCCTTGACCGGCAGGAAGCCGGCGAAGAGGAAGGCATCGTTCGGCAGGCCGGAGCCGACAAGGGCTGCGAGCGGCGCCGAGGCGCCGGGAATGGGAATAACGCGGTAACCCGCCGCGATCGCCTGCTGCGCCAGCCGATAGCCGGGATCGGAGACCAGCGGCGTGCCGGCATCGGACACCAGCGCCACCGAGCAGCGCGCCTCCAGCGCCTGGAGGAGCCGCGGGCCGGCCTCGTCGGCATTATATTCATGATAGGCGAAGGGGCGGTTCTGGATGCCGTAGCGATCGAGCAGCACACGGGTGACGCGCGTATCCTCGCAGGCCAGCACATCGGCGCCGGCCAAGGTTTCCAGCGCGCGCAGCGTGATATCGCCAAGATTGCCGATCGGCGTGGCAACCAGATACAGCGCCGGCTCCAGCGGCCGCGCCGGCACCGCCATATTGTGCAGGCGGAAACTTCGCCGGGTGGCAGCCTCCGCTGTCGTTTCCTCATTCATGCCATTTGCTTTCCGTCCCGCCGTCATTGCGCCTTTATGGGCGAGCGGCAAGGGTTCGGCAAGGGTTCGGATTTCTGTGAGAATTGCTCTGGAAAACCGCAAATGCAGGCGATCGGCCCTGCATGCCTCTTGCAATCCGATGCTGAAGTCTGCCATTTTGCCCGTCCACTCCCCCGGTCTCAGGCCGGGAAAGCATTCCTCGGGTGCTCGATGCGCCCGGACAGTCACGGTCGAAAGCGGTAGCATTCCATGCGTATTACTATTGAGCGGTCAAACCTGTTGAAATCGCTGAACCACGTGCACCGCGTGGTCGAACGTCGCAACACGATCCCGATCCTGTCCAACGTATTGCTCAAGGCCGACGGTCAGAACCTCGACATGAAGGCGACCGACCTCGACCTCGAAATCACCGAGGCAACGCCGGCAAGTGTCGAACAAGCAGGCGCCACCACTGTTCCGGCCCACCTTCTCTACGATATCGTGCGCAAGCTTCCCGACGGCTCGGAAGTTCTGCTGGCCACCAGCAGCGATGGAGGCTCGATGACCGTGCAATCCGGCCGCTCGAAATTCTCGCTGCAGTGCCTGCCGGAATCGGACTTCCCTGATCTGACAGCCGGTACCTTCACGCACTCCTTCAAGCTGAAGGCGACCGATCTGAAGATGCTGATCGACCGCACCCAGTTTGCGATCTCGACTGAGGAGACGCGGTATTATCTCAACGGCATCTTCTTCCATACGATCGAGAGCAAGGGCGACCTGAAGCTGAGGGCGGTCGCCACCGACGGCCACCGGCTGGCGCGCGCCGATGTCGATGCGCCCTCCGGCTCCGAAGGCATGCCCGGCATCATCATCCCGCGCAAGACGGTCGGCGAGTTGCAGAAGCTGGTCGACAATCCGGAGGTGACGGTGACCGTCGAGGTCTCCGATGCCAAGATCCGCCTGACCATCGGCTCGATCGTCATGACCTCGAAACTGATCGACGGCACCTTCCCGGATTACCAGCGTGTCATCCCCACCGGCAACGACAAGGAAATGCGCGTCGACTGCACGAGCTTCGCCCAGGCCGTCGACCGCGTCTCGACCATTTCCTCCGAACGCGGCCGCGCCGTGAAGCTGGCGCTGTCCGAGGGACAGCTGATGCTGACCGTCAACAATCCCGATTCCGGCAGCGCTACGGAAGAAGTCGCCGTCGGCTACGATACGGATGCGATGGAAATCGGCTTCAATGCCAAATATCTGCTCGATATCACCGCGCAGCTTTCCGGCGAGGAAGCGATCTTCCTGCTTGCCGATGCCGGCTCGCCGACGCTGATCCGCGACACGGCCGGCGACGACGCGCTTTACGTGCTGATGCCGATGCGCGTCTGACGGGAACGAAGGCCGCCCGCCTCCGTTTTTCCTCCTGTCAAAAGCGGAGGATCCGATGATGAAAAAGGCGGGAACGGTGCGCATCGGCGTATCCGGCTGGACCTATGCGCCCTGGCGCGGCCAATTCTATCCGGAAGACCTGCCGCAGAAGCAGGAGCTTTCCTACGCCGCCCGGCACTTCCCGTCGATCGAGATCAACGGCACCTTCTACAGTCTGCAGCGTTCCGAAAGCTTCGGCCGCTGGCGCGACGAAACGCCCGACGATTTCGTCTTCGCGGTCAAGGGACCGCGCTTCATCACTCATATGCTGCGGCTGCGCGGGATCGAGACAGCGCTCGCCAATTTTCTCGCCTCCGGCCTGCTGCGGCTTGGCCCCAAGCTTGGGCCGATCCTCTGGCAATTCCCGCCGAACATGGCCTTCGATGCCGATCTTTTCGAGAATTTCCTGGCGCTGCTGCCGCAGGACCGCGACGCGGCGACCGCCCTCGCCAAGCGGCATGACGGTCATGTCAAAGGCCGGGCCTGGCTTCGAAGCGACGGCGATCAGCCGATCCGCCACGCGTTCGAAATCCGCCACGACAGCTTCGGCTCACCCGCCTTCGTCGAGATGCTCCGGCGACATAATGTCGCTCTCGTCTGCGCCGACACAGTGGAATGGCCATTGCTGATGGATATCACTGCCGATTTCATCTATTGCCGCCTGCATGGTTCCGAACAACTCTATGTCAGCGGCTATGAGGACGAGGCACTCGACCTATGGGCCGAGCGCATCCGCGCCTGGGCAACCGGCGGGGAGCCGAAGAATGCGACGCGGGTGCTGGCGCCGCTCGCCGCGGCCGACAGGGGCCGCGACGTCTATCTCTATTTCGACAATACCGACAAGAAGCTGCGCGCCCCGGTCGACGCCGATCACCTCAGCCAAAGGCTTGCCGACCTCATGCCGCGTTCCGCGCCGAAAGCCGCATGAGTTGTTGACGCCGATGTCCTTGTTGCGAAAATCCTTGTCCCGACAGCGACAAGCAGCATATTAAGACAGTCGATCAACATGCGGATGGGTGGAGAATGCGCTTAAGGGTCAAGGTGAAGGAACAGCTAGGGAAGAGATTCGATGAGGAAATCCGTTTCTTCCGGGGCATGATGCAGGGGCCGAAGACGGTGGGCTCGATTGTGCCGACCTCCTCGATCACCGCCAAGCGCATGGCAAGCGTCATCGACATGCATTCGGGGCTGCCGGTGCTCGAACTCGGGCCGGGCACCGGGGCCATCACCAAGGCGATCCTCGGCCGCGGCGTGAAGCCCGACAATCTGGTCGCGATCGAATATTCGACGGATTTCCACCAGCATCTGCTTCGCGCCTATCCCGGTGTCCACTTTATCAACGGCGATGCCTTCGATCTGAAGACCACGCTGGGTGAATTCGGCGACCGGACGTTCGATTGCGTCATCTCCTGCATTCCGCTTCTGAATTTCCCGATGGCGATGCGCGTCTCGCTGCTCGAAAGCCTGCTCGACCGCCTGCCGGCCGGCCGGCCGGTGGTGCAGATCTCCTACGGCGCGATCTCGCCGATCGCCGCCAATCCCGACCGCTACCACATCCAGCATTTCGATTTCGTCATGCGCAACATTCCACCGGCGCAGCTCTGGATCTACCGGCGCGGCTAAGATGTTCGGGATCTACATCACCCATCCGCAAGTCAAGATCGATGCCAACGTGCCCGTGCCGAAATGGGGGCTTTCCGATCTTGGCGCGGCGCGGGCGCACAAGGCGGTCGAGAGCGGCTGGGCCAGGCAATTGCGGCGCATCATCTCCAGCGACGAGACGAAGGCGATCGAGACGGCCGAAATTCTGGCGGCAGCGTCCGGCGTGACGATCGAGGTCGTCCACGGCATGCACGAGAACGACCGTTCGGCCACCGGCTTCCTGCCGCCGCCGCAATTCGAAGAAGCGGCCGACTGGTTCTTCGCCCACCCGGAAGAGAGCTTCAAAGGCTGGGAGCGCGCCGTCGACGCGCAGGCCCGCATCGTCGACGCGGTGAGGACCGTTCTTGCCACACATGATGCGACAGCCCCGATCGCCTTCGTCGGCCATGGCGGCGTCGGCACGCTGCTCAAATGCCATCTGACCGGCAGGCCGATCGGCCGCGACCGTGACCAGCCGCCCGGCGGCGGCAATCTCTATGCTTTCGGCCTTGCGGATCTGGCCCTGACATGCGACTGGACACCCATCGAAGACTGGCGGGGGTGAGTTGAAATGGACGCACGCGAGCGGCTGATCGTCGGCCTGGATGTTTCAACGATCGGCGAGGCGGAAAGACTGGTTTCCACGCTCGGTGACGACATTCTCTTTTACAAGATCGGCTATCAGCTGGTCTTTGCCGGCGGCCTCGAATTCGCCCGTGACCTTGCCGCCAGCGGCAAGAAGATCTTTCTCGACATGAAGCTGCTCGACATCGACAACACCGTTGCCTCGGGTGTCGAAAACATTGCCAAAATGGGCATGTCGATGCTGACGCTGCATGCCTATCCCAAGGCGATGAAGGCGGCGGTCGAGGCGGCGGCCGGCTCCGGCCTCTGCCTGCTCGGCGTCACCGTGCTGACCTCGATGGATGCCGAAGACCTGGCTGACGCCGGCTACAGCCAGGATCCGCACAGCCTGGTGCTGCGCCGCGCCGGACAGGCGCGCGCCGCCGGCATGGGCGGTATCGTCTGTTCGGCGGCCGAAGCCGCCGAGGTGCGCGAAATCGTCGGGCCTGATATGGCGATCGTCACCCCCGGCATTCGCCCGACCGGCAGCGACCATGGCGACCAGAAGCGGGTGATGACGCCTTTCGACGCGCTGAAGGCGGGAGCGACGCATCTGGTCGTTGCCCGGCCGATCGTCAAGGCGCCCGATCCGCGAGCGGCCGCCCGCGCCGTGCTCAACGAGATGGTCGGCGCGCTTTGGCCGGCAAACCGCTGACGGAAACCAACGCAAAAGGGAGAAGATCATGGCCAAGGGATACTGGATCGCCCGCGTCGACGTTCGCGATGCCGAGCGCTACAAGGATTATGTGGCGGCGGCCAAACCGGCCTTCGAAAAATACGGGGCGAATTTCCTTGCACGCGGCGGCGCTTTCACCGAACTCGAGGGCACGGCGCGAGCCCGCAACGTGGTGATCGAGTTCCCCTCGATTCAGCATGCGGTCGACTGCTACAATTCGCCGGAATACCAGATCGCCGCCAAAATACGCCAGGAAGTGGCGGATGCGGAAATGGTCGTCGTCGAAGGCGTCTAAGCTGCTCGCATCGCCAAAAAACTGACGGCGCGATAGGCCTTCCCGTCGCGCCGCGATTGGGCTAAGACGGGGACCGTTACAGCATCCCGCCAAGCCTTTCGAGGAACCTGCCATGACCCTTGCCAACCTGCCGCCGCTCGTCACCGTATTCGGAGGATCCGGCTTCGTGGGCAGGCACGTGGTCCGGGCACTGGCCAAGCGCGGTTACCGCATCCGCGTCGCCGTGCGCCGCCCCGATCTCGCCGGCTTTCTGCAGCCGCTCGGCAATGTCGGCCAGATCTCTTTCGTCCAGGCGAACCTGCGTTATCGCAACTCGATCGACCGCGCCGTCGATGGTGCCGACCACGTCGTCAACTGCGTCGGCATTCTGCACGAGACCGGCCGCAACACTTTCGACGCCGTGCAGGAATTCGGCGCGCGTGCGGTCGCTGAAGCGGCGCGCGGCGCAGGCGCCACGCTCGCCCATATTTCGGCGATCGGCGCCAATGCCAATTCCGACTCCGGCTATGGCCGCACCAAGGGCCGTGCCGAAACAGCAATTCTCTCCGTCAAGCCCGATGCGGTGATCTTCCGCCCGTCGATCGTCTTCGGCCCGGAGGATAGCTTCTTCAACAAGTTTGCCGACATGGCCCGCATGTCGCCGGTCCTGCCTTTGGTCGGCGGCGGCAAGACGAAATTCCAGCCTGTCTATGTCGAGGATGTCGCCGAGGCCGTCGCCCGCGCCGTCGACGGTACGGTCGCCGGCGGTAAGATCTACGAGCTTGGCGGGCCCGAGGTGCTGAGCTTCCGCGAATGTCTCGAGATGATGCTGAAGGTGACGAGCCGCAAGAACCCGCTGGTCTCCCTGCCCTTCGGCATCGCGTCGATGATCGGCAGCATCGCCTCGCTGATCCCCTTCATCACGCCGCCGATCACCCCTGACCAGGTGCGGCTGCTGAAGCGCGACAACATCGTCTCCGCAGAAGCCGAAGCGGAAGGCCGCACGCTGAAGGGCCTCGGGATTGCGCCCACCATGCCGGCATCGGTGCTCGGCTCCTATCTCGTCCACTATCGCCCGCACGGCCAGTACACGGGCACCGGCAAGGCCGCCTGAACAATTTGAACCTTCGAAACAACGCCGTTCGCGCATAACGCGGGCGGCATTTTCCTTTGTCGCCTCAAGCAAAGCTGGCGCAAGTTTGAAATGTTGTTGTGCCGGTCATATGAAGTGCAGTTGCATAAAAGACGCATCGGAAAATTTGTGAAATTAACGCCAAATTTAGCAGGAACATTTATTGCTATTTGCCATTCCACTGACTACCAAACCCGCGCGTCTTCCAACGGACTCAACGCTTGGGATCACGTGCGGCAATCACTGTGAAAGGCATTTCTCGATGGGCAAGTCAATCGCGCTCCTGTTTGCGTGTGCGGCGCTGGTTATCCTTGCAGGCTCCTTCGTTGCGTCCGGTTCGGTCGCAGCGGTCAAGGGCGGCTGCTCGCCGGCTTACGGCGTCGATCCTTGCTCGACTGCTTCGATCAGCCATTGACGAAACGGCCGGCTTCGGTGCCGGCCTTAGAAAGACAAGCAGCGGGTGTCTGAAGCAGGACGTTCCCAAATGAACGCTTGGTCTTGCCGGCTATAAACAGCGGGCGCTTCATCTCTCAATATCGCCTATCTGAAAAATCGGCGGCTGCCGGAATCGGGTGTTTGTACACCAAGCCCGGCGGAGCATTTGCATCCGCGCGGGCTGCGCGAATGCAATTGTGGTGGGAATGCCTCAGGCGATCAGGCCGGTTGCGGCCATGCCGAGCAGCAGGACGCCGAGAATGATGCGGTAGACGGCAAACAGCGTAAAGCGGTTGCTTCTGATATAGGCGAGCAGCCATTTGACGGCGATGAAGGCGACGATCGTAGACACGACGAAGGCGATGCCGAGTGCGGTCCAATCCTCGTTTGCCGCTCCGCCATCCTTAAACGTCTTCAGCAATTCATAGCCGCTCGCCGCATACATTGTCGGTATGCCGACGAGAAAGGCGAATTCGGTCGCGGCGGCGCGGTTGCCGGTGCCGGCCAGCATGGCGACAAAGATCGTGGCGCCGGAGCGCGAGGTTCCCGGGAACATGCCGGCAACGATCTGGGCGATGCCGACCAGGATGGCGACGAGCCAGGTGATCTCTTTATGGGGGGCTTTGCGCGCCGCAGCCCATTCGGCAAAGATCATCCAGATACCGCCGATGATCAGCGCCCAGGCGATCGGCGTTGCCGTCTCCGGCAGCTCAAAGCCGAGCTTCTTGACGACGAGCCCGAGGATTGCGGTGATGAGAAAGGCGACGATCAGCTTGGCGGCATAATCGCGATTTGCAGGCTCGTGCCAGCCAAGCACCAGATCCAGCAATCGGCGCCAGTAGATGATTGTGACGGCGAGGATGGCGCCGGCCTGGATGACGATATTGAACATGTCCGACCGGTGGCCGAGCCATTGCTCGGCAATGATCAGGTGGCCGGTGCTCGAGATCGGCAGAAATTCGGTGATCCCCTCGATGACACCGAGAAGTGCGGCATTGATATAATCCATACATTGTCTCCGGTTTAAAATGCGGGCGGGCCTGAGCGCTTGGGCCGATCGGGCCGCCGCTTCCATTCGTTCGTTAGACCGTGTTCGCCATCGTCGGATGGCGTAAAATCCGATTCGCTTGTATTGGCGGGGCCAAGCTCCTATAGCTTCAACCAATGAGTCATGACTAGGGCGCTATAATCGAGCCGCCACACAGTCCTGTAACAGCAATCACAAAGCCCGAGTATCGATGCCCACGCTTTATCATCATCCCATGTCATCCGCATCTCGCTTCGTCCGGCTGATCCTGGCGGAATACGGCTATCAGGCGGATCTGATCGAGGAGCAGACATGGGAAAAGCGCCGGGATTTCCTGGCGCTCAACCCGGCCGGTACGCTGCCGGTCTATGTCGACGACAGCATGCGGGCGCTCTGCGGCGCCACCGTGATTTCCGAATATCTGGACGAGACGCATGGCGTGTTGAAGCGCGACCGGCGGCTGCTCGCCGAGGACCCTTTCCAGCGGGCGGAAATTCGCCGGCTGAGTGAATGGTTCATGCAGAAGATGGAAAACGACGTAACCAAGCCGCTCGCCCGCGAGCGTGTCTACAAGTTGCAGATGACCGCCGATCAGGGCGGCGGAGCGCCGGATTCGAAGATTTTGCGCACGGCCCGCGCGAATATCCGCCAGCATATGCGCTATCTCACCTGGCTTGCCGGCTCGCGCCAATGGCTGGCGGGCGAGCGGATGAGCTATGCCGACCTTGCCGCCGCCGCCTCGATTTCGATCCTCGATTATCTCGGCGAGATCGAGTGGGCGGATGCGCCCGTGGTCAAGGACTGGTATCAGCGGCTGAAATCGCGCCCCTCCTTCCGGCCGATGCTGACCGAGCGGGTGCGCGGCCTGACACCGGTTTCGCATTATGCCGATCTGGATTTCTGACGAGGGCTCTCCATGCCCGAAGCCGATAGAGATGACAAAGAGCGCCGCCGCCGCGACAATTTGACCGAGTTCGTGCGGGCGGAATCTGCCGCCAAGGGCTTCGATCTCTGCCGCATCACGCGTCCGGATGCGATCCCGGAGGCGAAGCAGCGTCTCGGCGAGTTCATCGATGCCGGACGCCACGGGACGATGGAATGGATGGCGGAGACGCGCGACCGGCGTGGTGATCCGCGCACCCTCTGGAGCGAGGTGAAATCCGTCGTCGTCTTCGGCCTCAATTATGCCCCGGAGGAAGATCCACGCGGCATCCTCGACAAGTCGGATAAAGCGGCGATCTCCGTCTATGCCCGCAATCGCGATTATCATGACGTCATCAAGGGCCGGCTGAAGGAGATCGCCACGCGTTTTGCGGCGCGCGCCGGCGCCGACGTCAAAGTCTTCGTCGATACCGCGCCAGTGATGGAGAAACCGCTGGCGGCGGCGGCCGGCTTGGGCTGGCAGGGCAAACATACCAACCTCGTCAGCCGCACCCATGGTTCCTGGCTGTTTCTCGGTACGATGTTCACCACTGCTGATCTCGCTGTCGACGCTGAGGAGACCGATCATTGTGGCTCCTGCCGCGCCTGTCTCGACGCCTGCCCGACGGCTGCCTTCCCGGCGCCTTATCAGATCGACGCACGGCGCTGCATCTCCTATCTCACCATCGAACACAAAGGGCCGATCGACCCCGAGCTGCGGCCACTGATCGGCAATCGCATCTATGGCTGCGACGACTGTCTTGCCGCCTGTCCCTGGAACAAATTCGCAAGCTCCGCCTCCGAGATGAAATTGCAGGCGCGGGAAGAGCTGAAGGAACCGTCGATCGCCTTTCTGCTGACGCTCGACGATGCGGCCTTCCGCGCCTTCTTCAGCGGGTCGCCGGTGAAGCGGATCGGCCGCGATCGCTTCGTCCGCAATCTGCTGATCGCTGCCGGCAATTCCGGCGAGAAGGCTCTCATCGCCCAATGTCGCATGCTCGCCGGCGATACCTCGCCGGTGGTGAGGGGAATGGCTGTCTGGGCGCTTTCGCGACTGATGGCGGCTGGCGAATTCTCTCTCTTTGCCGCACAAAGGGCCGGTGAGAGCGATGGCGACGTCCTGAACGAATGGCGGCTGGCGGGAGTGGTTTGATGCATGTGATGATTTTTGGCTGCGGTTATTCCGGCATGGCGATCGCCGAAGCCTTCGCCGGCGACGGTGTGCGTGTTTCCGGCACCACGCGCTCGGCCGACAAAATGGAGGCGCTCCGGCAAAACCGCGTTGAAGCCTTCCTTTTCGACGGCGAGACCCTGGGCGACGACTTGCGGAGGGCTTTGGGGAGCGTCACCCACCTCGTTCAGTCGATCGCGCCTGGAAAAGGCGACCCGCTGCTGCGGCTGATGGACGAAGATCGCGCAAGCCTGCCGTCCCGCCTAGAATGGATCGGTTATCTCTCAACCGTCGGCGTCTATGGCGATCACAAGGGCGCATGGATCGACGAGGAAACACCTTGCGTGCCCGTCTCCGGGCGCTCGAAGGAGCGGCTGGAGGCGGAAGCGGGCTGGCTGGCAATGGGCAGGCAGCGTGGCGTGCCGGCGGCAGTGCTCCGCCTTGCCGGGATCTATGGGCCGGGGCGCAATGCCTTCTGCAATCTGGAAAAGGGCACGGCGCGGCGCCTGATCAAGAAAGACCAGGTGTTCAACCGCATCCGGGTCGAGGATATCGGCGCGGCGACCCGCTTTCTGTCCGATCACAGCCTCGGCGGCCTCTATAACATCACCGACAACAGGCCCGGGCCGCCGCAGGATGTGATTGTCGAGGCAGCACGGCTGATGGGCGTCGAACCGCCGCCGGAACAGGCCTTCGAAACCGCCGAGCTGACGCCGATGGCGCGCTCCTTCTACGGCGAGAACAAACGGGTTTCGAATGCGAAACTCAAGGCGGCCGGCTTCGAATTCTCCTTCCCTGACTACGTGATGTCACTTGCGCAATTGTGGCAGGACGGTCGCTGGCGCGGTTAAACCTCGGCCGCTTGGGGAGACCAGGGTTATCACCCAAATTGAGTAGGAAATTCCTACTTTCAGCAGTTGGCAGAACAATTCTCGCCGCATATCATGGTTAACAGCCTTTGAATTTGCGCAAATGCGGCGAAGAATATGGCGAAGTCAGAAAAAATATTTCGTGATTTTTGTGAAGCCATCGAAGATTAAGGCTTCCTCGGAAAAATCATTTGAATTTTAGCTGATTTCATTGCGTTTTTTCCACATCCCGCCATACGCGGCAAATTCTCATATTTTATCAATGACCTCGCAAATATTACAGACTGTAATATTCCGTGATCGCATGCGGCACTTTTTCGCCATTTTTCGGCGGATTTAAGCCCCGCCGCCTGCAAGGGCGTTGAGTTCAATAGTTGAGGGATACTCTGTTTTGAAGAAAATAAGCCGTTCTATTATCGCTGCCGCAACTATTGCAGCCTGCTCTTCCTTGCTTCCGGCGGAGAGTTTTGCTGGAAATGGCTGTGGCGGTGCTTCATGGTACGCACTCCACTCCAAAACTGCTTCCGGGGAACGTATGAACCCTGCCGTCTTGACTGCCGCACATCGTTCGCTCGCCTTCGGCACCAAGGTAAAGGTCACCAACCGTAACAATGGCCGCACCGTCGTCGTTCGCATCAACGATCGCGGCCCGTTCATCCGCGGCCGGGTGCTCGACCTGTCGCGCGCCGCGGCGCAGAATATCGGCATGGTGAGCTCCGGCACGGCGAAGGTCTGCTACCAGGTGATCAGCTAGGCCGGAGCTTACGACCGGCTGCGCCGTCAGCGGCGCTTGCTCTTGCCGCCAATCGCGGTTACCACGCGGTTGAGACTTGTGAACAATCCGTCCCGTAACTGTCGCGGCTGACGGGATCCTTCGCAAGCATGGCAACAGGAGACTTGTGAATGCGTCTGGGCGGCCGCCTCGAAGGGGCGATTTCTGTGCTCGCGGACATCGATGCCCGCAAGCGACCCGTCGCCGACGCGCTGAAGGACTGGGGCCTTGCGCATCGTTTCGCCGGCTCCGGCGATCGCGCCGCCATCGGCAACATCGTCTATGACGCCCTGCGCATGCGGCTTTCCCATGCCTGGCTGATGGATGACGACAGTGCCATAGCGATTGCCCATGCCGTCATGTTCCGCCAATGGGGTTTCACGCCCGATAGTCTTGCCGCGGCGCTGGCAGATGACAAGTTCGCGCCGCCACCGCTTTCGGCCGATGCCGTCGCGGCCTTCGAAAGCCGTTCGCTCGACGATGCCCCGCCGCATATCCGTGGCGATATTCCCGAATGGGTCCAATCCTCCTTCGAACAGGCTTTCGGCGCCGGCTGGCTTGCCGAGGCACAGGCGCTTGCCGGACGCCCGACGCTCGATCTGCGCGCCAACATCCTGAAATCCTCCCGCGACAAGGCCGTCAAGGCGCTCGAAAGAACAGGCGCGCAGGCTGCGAAGATCGCTCGCTACGGCATCCGGATTGCCGCCGGCGAAGGCGCTTCGCGTCTTCCCAACGTGACAGCCGAGCTTTCGTTCCAGAAAGGCTGGTTCGAAATTCAGGACGAGGGATCGCAGATCGTCGCCGACCTCGTGCTCGCCAAAGACGGTGAACAGGTGCTCGACTATTGCGCCGGTGGCGGCGGCAAGACGCTCGCCATGGCGGCGGCCATGCAGAACAAGGGACAGGTTCACGCCTATGACGCCGACCGCAAGCGGCTGGCGCCGATCATCGAGCGGCTGAAGCGGGCGGGCACGCGCAATGTCCAGGTGCATGACGACGCCAAGGGGCTTTCCGGCCTTACCGGGCGCTGCGACAAGGTGCTGGTCGACGCGCCCTGCACCGGCACCGGCACATGGCGCCGCCGCCCCGATACCAAATGGCGGCTGACGGCGAAGAACCTCGACGAGCGCACGACCCAGCAGCAGGATGCGCTCGCCCAGGCGAGCAGCTTCGTCAAGCCAGGCGGCGAACTGATCTACGTCACCTGCTCGGTATTGCCCCAGGAGAACGAGGAACGAGTGCGACGCTTCACGGCCGACAATCCTGATTTCCAGATCGTCAGCGCCCTGCCCGCCTGGGATGGCCTCTTCGGAAAGGACACGCCGCGTCCGCATTCTTCCGACGGCCTGACGGTGACGCTGACGCCAGCCTCGACCGATACGGACGGCTTTTTCTTCTGCCGTATGCAGCGCAAGGGCTGAGCGCCGCCGAGCCGCACTCCGATGCGGGAAGAGGGCCGCGGATAAGCCGATTTTTCGAGCAAATGCCCGGCAAAATGACGATCTTCCAGCAAGCGCTCATCTTAAAATCATTCCAAACTAGAGTGTTTGACACCAGTTTGCTTTTGCGCGAAGAGACGGAGCCCGATTAGACGGAAGATCCGTCACAGGAGAGGATCATGAAGCTCAACACATTCCGCGCAGCCGTGCTGGCGATTGCCCCCGCCGCTCTGCTCGCCCTTCCCGCGCAGGCCGAGACCGATGCTGGCGCCGTGGTGAAACACTATGCCGACGTGGCGCATGCGAAATACGAGGACTCGCTGACGACGGCCAAGGCGCTCGATGCTGCCATCGACGCCTTTCTCAAGGCGCCGACCGATGCGACGCTGAAAGCCGCCCGGGACGCATGGGTCAAGGCGCGCGTCCCCTATCAGCAGACGGAAGTCTATCGTTTCGGCAATCCGATCGTCGACGACTGGGAAGGCAAGGTCAACGCATGGCCGCTCGATGAAGGCCTGATCGACTATGTCGATACCTCCTATGGCACCGAGAGCGACGAAAATTCTCTCTATGTGGCCAATGTCATCGCCAACAAGACGATCAAGATCGACGGCAAGGATGTCGATGCCTCCAAGCTGACGCCGGAATTCCTCTCCGGCACGCTCGCCGAGGCCGGCGGCATCGAAGCCAATGTCGCGACAGGATACCACGCCATCGAATTCCTGCTCTGGGGCCAGGATCTGAACGGCACGGGACCCGGCGCCGGCGACCGTCCGGCCACCGACTACGACCTGAAGAACTGCACGCACGGCAATTGCGACCGCCGCGCCGAATACCTGAAATCCGCCTCGACCCTCTTGGTGTCCGACCTGCAGGAAATGACCGACAACTGGAAGGCTGACGGGGCTGCGACGAAGAACGTCGAAGCCGATCCGAGGGCCGGCCTCGTCGCGATCCTGACGGGCATGGGTTCGCTTTCCTACGGCGAGCTTGCCGGCGAGCGCATGAAGCTCGGCCTGCTGCTGCACGATCCGGAAGAAGAGCATGATTGCTTCTCCGACAATACCTACAACTCGCACCTCAACGACGCGATCGGCATCGCCGCCGCCTATACCGGCAACTATACCCGCGTCGACGGCACCAAGCTCAGCGGTCCGTCGCTGCACGATCTCGTCGCCGCCAAGGACAAGGCGGTCGATGCCGAGATGGAAGGCAAGCTCAACAAGACGCTCGATGCGATGAACGCCATGGCTAAGCGCGGCGAGACGGTCGAGAAGTACGACCAGATGATCGGCGAGGGCAACAAAGAAGGCAACGCCGTGGTCCAGGCTGCCATCGATGGGCTGATCGACCAGACGAAATCGGTACAGCGCGTTATTGCCGCACTCGATCTCGGCACGGTTCAGCTTGAAGGTTCCGACAGCTTGGATAATCCTAACGCCGTCTTCAAATAAGCAAAAGGCGGGCCGCTCTCAGTGGAGCGGCCCGGACCCTGAAATGTCGCATGCCCCGGCCCGCCGATTGATCGCCAGCGCAGCGTTCTGCGCCACGCTTGCCGGTTTTTCCGCAATGATCGCCGCCGGTTTCGATCTGCCGGCGAAACGCACCGACCTTTCCGAGGCCGATCTCAAACGCGTTGCCGACGTGACCCGGCCGACTACGGATTTTTCCAAGGCCGAACAATATGAAGCGATGCAGGCCGGTGGCACGACCTCGATCGATCCGATCACCGAAGACAGCTTCTCGCATATTTCGGCCAATATTCCCTTCGAGGAAGAGCAGAATTTCAAGCTCGGCAACGCACTGTTCCGCAAGCTCTGGGTTTCCTCGCCCTCCTCGACACAGGCCTCCGATGGGCTCGGGCCGCTGTTCAACGCGCGCTCCTGCATGAGCTGTCATGTCAATGACGGTCGCGGCAAACCGCCGGAGGGCGGCCCAAGCGCCGTCTCGATGTTCCTGCGGCTTTCCCGCGCGGCCAAAACAGCCGCGGAAGAAAGGGCGATCGCAAGCGCCGATATCCTCAATTTCCCCGATCCAGTCTATGGCCATCAGCTGCAGGATCTTGCCGTTCCCGGCCTTGCCGCCGAAGGCCGTATGACGATCCGCTATGACGAGGAGACGGTGACACTTGGCGACGGCGAGGCCGTGTCGCTGCGCCGCCCGCATTATGCGGCGACCAAACTTACCTATGGGCCGCTCGATCCGGCCACGACGATCTCGGCGCGTGTTGCTCCTGCGATGATCGGCCTCGGACTGATCGAGGCGATCCCCGACGCCGATATACTTGCCCATGCCGACCCTGACGATGCCGATGGCGACGGCATTTCGGCCAAGGCGGCGATCGTGAGCGACCACCGCAGCGGCAAGATCGCGCTCGGCCGCTTCGGCTGGAAGGCGCAAAACGCCACGGTGCGCGACCAGAATGCCGACGCCTTCGCCAATGATATCGGCATCTCGACCCCCGACCACCCGGATGCACATGGCGATTGCACCGAGGCGGAAAAGAAATGCCTCGATATGCCGACCGGCGTCCAGAAACGGCTGGGCGCGGAAGAAGCGCCGGGTCCCATTCTCGACCTCGTGACCTTTTACTCCGAAAATCTTGCCGTGCCGGCGCGTCGTAAGGCGAGTTTCCCCGAGACGCTGAAGGGCAAGCGGATTTTCTACGAAACCGGCTGCATTTCCTGCCATCTGCCGAAATTCGTCACCCGTCGGGATACGCCCGACAAGGCCCAATCCTTCCAGCTGATCTGGCCCTATTCCGACTTTCTTCTGCACGATATGGGCGACGGACTTGCCGACGGACAGCAGGTCGGCCTTGCAAGCGGACGTGAATGGCGCACGCCACCGCTATGGGGTATAGGACTGACCCGGACTGTCAGCGGACACAGCTTTTTCCTGCATGACGGCCGTGCGCGGAATCTCACCGAGGCGATTCTCTGGCACGGCGGCGAAGCTGAAAAGGCCCGCAACGCTTTCTCCTCCCTGTCGAAAGACGACAGGGCGGCCCTGATTACATTCCTGGAGTCACTTTGATGCGCCTTTGGCACCCCCTGCTCTGCCTCACTCTGATCGGCCTCGCCACATCAGCGGCCGCCCAGACCGCCGCTCCTCCGGCAGGGCTGAACGAGGATGCCGTTCCCGCCGTCATGCAGCGCGCGGTCGACGAGGTGATCCGCCCGGGCTATCGCAACATGCAGCAATCGGCCGCCCGGCTGACGACGGCGATGAAGGATCTCTGCGACGGCGGCACCCAGCAGACGCTCGAAAAGGCGAAATCGGCCTTCGACGATACGATCCGCTACTGGTCGATCATCGAGATCGTCCAGACCGGACCGGTCATCCAGGACAATCTCTTCGAGCACATCCTGTTCTATCCCGACCGCAAGGGCGTCGGCTTGAAGCAGGTGCAGGCGCTGATCGCCAAGGCCGATCCGAAGGATGCGGCGGTCGATGCGATCGCCGGCAAGAGCGTGGCGCTGCAGGGCCTGACGGCGTTGGAATACGTGCTTTACGGCAATGGCTCCGAAAATCTCGTCGGGCAGAAGGGCGGCTTCCGCTGCCTTTACGGCGCCGCCGTCGCCGGCAATATCCAGCGCGAGGCCGGCGAAGTCGTCGCCGCCTGGGAAAAGCCCGACGGGGTGCAGGCGAGCTGGAAACATCCCGGCCCGCAAAGCAATGATTTTATGGACAACAAGGAAGCCGTGACCGCGCTGCTCGGCATTCTCGTCCACGGCGCCGAAAATGTCCGCGACCAGCGGCTGGAGCAATTCTACAAGGGCAAGGACACGGCGCCGCGCCCGCGCATGGCGATCTACTGGCGCTCCAAGAATACCTGGAAATCGATGGCCGCCAATATCGACGGCTTGCGCACGCTCTGGCAGAAGGCCGGCATGGCCGAGCTTCTGCCGCCGGACAAACAGGCCGTCGCCGCCTCGATCGACGAGGACTTCAAATCGCTGCTCGACAGCGTGCCGAAGCTCAATCCCGATATCGACGTTGCCGTAAGCGATGCGGAGAAGGCCAAGCTCGATACGCTGCTTGCCGAGAGCCGCGACCTGATCACCAGGATCAGCGACGAATATGGCGCGGCCATCGGCCTTTCGGCCGGCTTTTCCTTTTCGGATGGAGATTGAAGCGATGATGCGAAGTGCCGCAATCGACCGACGCAGTTTTGTCAAGGCGGCCGGGATCGGCTTCCTTGCGGCCTTGACGCCAAAGTCGCTGATGGCGCTGGAGCGGACCGATGCGGTCTATGCATCGGGCATTCGGGCTGCCGACGGCTCCTTTGCCGTCGCGACCGTGACGGAGCGCGGCGAGGTCGTCGATCAGGTGGCGCTTCCCGCGCGCGCCCACGGCATGGCCTTCAGCGCCGCCACCGGCATGACCGTCGCCTTCGCCCGCCGGCCCGGCACCTATGCGATGATTTTCGATGCCCGCAATAAGCGCGAGCCGATCGTCATCAATTCTATCGAGGGCCGGCATTTCTACGGCCATGGCGCCTTCTCGCCCGATGGCCGGCTGCTCTATGCCAGTGAGAACGACTTCGACGGCAATCGCGGCATGATCGGCCTCTACGACGCCACTAACCGATTCAGCCGCATCGGCGAATTCGAGACTTACGGCATCGGTCCGCACGACATGACGGTTTCCGATGACGGACGCCTTCTGATCGTCGCCAATGGCGGCATCGAGACGCATCCGGATTTCGGCCGCACCAAGCTCAATCTCGGGGAGATGCAGCCGTCGCTGGTGCTGATCGACGCAACGACCGGGGCCCTGATCGAAAAACATCTACTGCCGGCGCAATGGGCGGAACTTTCCACCCGCCACGTCGATCTCGACGACAAGGGCCGTATCTGGTTCGCCTGCCAGTACGAGGGCCACCGCAAGGATCTGCCGCCGCTTATCGGCCATTTCGCCAAGGGCGAAGACCTTTCCTTCATCGACCTGCCGGAGCAGACGACGCGCAGGCTTGCCAATTATGTCGGCGCGATCGCCGTCAATCGCAGCGAGGGTCTCGTCGGCGTGACCTCGCCGAAGGGCGGCGCCTCGGTGACCATCGACGCTAGGACGGGCAAGGTGCTGGCCGAGACGGCCATTCAGGACGCGGCCGGCATCGCGCCGGCAAAAAGCGGCTTTGCCGTCTCCTCCTATGATGGCGATTTCCTGTCGACCCGCAGCGACGTCGCCTGGGATCAGCACATCGTGCGGATCTCTTAAAGCGTGTCGCGGTCTTTCAGATTCGCTTGCCACGCTTTAAGTCGTTGGTTTGCCGCATCCGCGATGCTCTAGCGGGCGCGCGCGTAGTCCTTCTGCTCGGCACTGATGGTCAATGCGGCGGTCCGTGCCGCCTCATGCAGCCATTCCGGTCCCTTGGCCTGCAAGTCCCGCAGGATCGCTGCTGCGACCGCCGCATCGTCGGAATGGCAATTGGCGATCTCGAAGCCCATCAGCTCGATCATCGTCGGCGAAAGCAGGACCTCCGGATGCTGGTCGATCTCGATCTTGCGGCTGTTCGGCGAAAGCCTGCGCACGAGAATACGGCCGGAGACACGATAATGAGGATCGGCCGAGCGTATCCGCCCGGCGGCAATCTCGCCCGCGTGGATCACCTCATCCTGCGGCCTGTGGCGAAGCGACCAGGCCGACGGCAGCAGCGCCTTCGCCTCGCGCAGCACCGGCCCGCCCTGCCATTCGGCATAGGCGACGAAACGCGGCCGGCCGAGGCTGCCGGTTCCGCCGCTGCGTGGCTTGACCACGAAGGGGCCGGAGCTGGGCGGCAGTGCATCGGCGAGCGCCTTTGTATAGGTGGCGGGCGCCTCGTTTTTGCCCGGCGTCAACGTCTCGTATTTCTCCCAGAATTCCCGACGTTCGGAATTCGGCAGCATCAGCGCCTTGCGCAGCCATTTGTGATCACGTTCGAGGATGACGGGCAGCGGATTTTCAAGGCCCCGGCGATAGCCGCCGAGGATCAGCTCGCCGATCATCCGAACCGAGGGCCCGTCGCCGCCCCGCGCCAGGATGGCACTTGCCGCAAGACGAACGAGATCCAGCGCATAGGGCATAACAGCTGCATCGTCGAAATCATTGACGCCCCAGACGAGCCTGCCCTCGGCATCGCGCCAAGTGCCGAAATTCTCCAGATGCGTATCGCCGATCGCCAGGACCTCGGGTGCCGTTGCAAGCTCCGGGCAGATATCGAAGATGATTTCGCACCAGCGCCAATAGGTGGCGCGCAGGAAGACGAAATCGTCACTGCACATCTTCTCGTGCTTCTCGCGTAGATCGTCTTTGACGAGATCGGCCCCGAGTTCGCCAGCCAGCCAGCTCTCGAAATTTCGCACCGATTGCGATATCGTCGTCATGCGTCGGCGCTCCGTCGTTTCGAGACCTGACGCAGAGAATATCCGCTGAGCGCGAAGCTGCAATCGCCTTCGCACAAGGCCGGCGGCATGCGCAATGACAAAAACGGCGAAAGGTTGCGCTGGCGACACGGCTTGATGTTTCCATCGCCGTCCAGACCGATTTCGGCAATGTGCAGCTTGTCGAATGCGGCCCGTCATGCCACTTTCGCCGCTGCAAGAGGGGCAGACATGAGCGAGACTGACAGGGGCGATTTCCGCGCGCGAATCCGCCGCAACTTTGCGCGGCAGGCGGCGATGGAGACGATCGGCGCGGAACTGACGCGCGTCGAGCACGGGGTCGTCGAAATCGAGCTTCCCTTCGACGTCAAACTGACGCAACAGCACGGCATCCTGCATGCGGGCATCATTTCCGCCGCGCTCGATTCGGCCTGCGGCTTTGCCGCCTACAGCGTCATCGACCCCGAAGCCTCGATCCTGACGATCGAGTTCAAGGTCAATCTCATGTCGCCGGGGCGTGGCGAGCGTTTCCTGTTTCGCGGCGAAATCACCAAGCCCGGCTCCACCATCATCGTCGCCGACGGACGAGGCTACGCGATCAGCGACGGGCCGGCGAAACTCATTGCCTCCATGACCGGAACGATGATGGTGATCCGCGGCAGAGAAGGAATTACGGGATGAAGTTCGAACTGAAATCGGTCGCGGGAAAGTCCATGCTGTTTGTCATGGCGGCCGAGGCCGAATATGGTCCCTTCCTGCGCTCGCGTATCGAGCCCCTGATGACCGGCGTCGGCCCGGTCGAGGCAGCGGTGGCACTGACGAAGACGCTGGCGCGGCTGGATGCGGCCGACGATCTGCCCGATCTCGTCGTTTCCCTCGGCTCGGCCGGCTCGGCGAAACTCGAGCAGACCGAGATCTATCAGGTGACCTCGGTTTCCTATCGCGATATGGACGCCTCGCCGCTCGGCTTCGAAAAGGGCAGGACACCTTTCCTCGACCTGCCGGCGACCCTCGAGCTGCCGCTGCGCATTCCTGGCATTCCGGAAGCCAGCCTTTCGACAGGCGGCAACGTCATCTCGGGCGCGGCCTATAGCGGCATCGACGCCGACATGGTCGATATGGAAACCTTTGCGGTGCTGCGCGCATGCCAAGGCTACAAGCTGCCGCTGATCGGCCTGCGCGGCATTTCCGACGGCGCGGTCGAGCTGCAGCATATTTCCGGCTGGACCGAATATCTGCACATCGTCGATCGCAAGCTCTCCTACGGCGTTGACAGCCTGTTCACAGCGCTGGAGGACGGCGTATTCTGGTTCTGAACCCCGCAAAAGCGGGGACAATCGGAACAATAAAAACCGACGCCGCCGATTTCCCGGATTGCCAGGCGAAGCGCTTTTCATTAAAGCCTCGCCATGACCCAGACAGCACATCCCGACTCCGTTCTCATCGTCGATTTCGGCAGCCAGGTGACCCAGCTCATCGCACGGCGCGTGCGCGAGGCCGGTGTCTATTGCGAAATCGTTCCCTTCCAATCGGCCGAAGAGGGCTTCAAGCGCCTGCAGCCGAAAGCCGTGATCCTGTCCGGCAGCCCGGCTTCGACGGTGGACGAGGGATCGCCGCGGGCGCCTGATATCATCTTCGACAGCGGCCTGCCGGTCTTCGGCATCTGCTACGGCCAGCAGACGATGTGCATGCAGCTCGGCGGCAAGGTCGAAAGCGGCCATCACCGCGAATTTGGCCGCGCCTTCCTGGAGGTTAACAAGGACTGCCAGCTGTTCGAGGGCCTCTGGTCCTCCGGCTCGCGCCACCAGGTCTGGATGAGCCATGGCGACCGCGTCACGGCGCTGCCCGAAGGTTTCGAGGTGGTCGCCACCTCCTCCAACGCGCCCTACGCCTTCATCGCCGACGAGAAGCGCAAATATTACGGCGTGCAGTTTCACCCGGAAGTCGTGCATACGCCTGACGGAGCCAAGCTGATCGGCAACTTCATTCACAACGTCGCCGGCCTCAAGGGCGACTGGTCAATGTCGGCCTACCGCCAGAAGGCGGTCGATGAGATCCGCAAGCAGGTGGGCGACAAGCGCGTCATCTGCGCGCTTTCGGGCGGCGTCGACAGTTCGGTCGCAGCCCTCTTGATCCACGAGGCGGTCGGCGACCAGCTGACCTGCATCCTCGTCGACCACGGGCTGATGCGCAAGGACGAGGCGGCCAACGTCGTCGCCATGTTCCGCGAGCACTACAATCTGCATCTGCTGCATGTCGACGCCTCCGACCGTTTCATCGGTGAGCTCGAAGGCGTCAGCGACCCGGAAACCAAACGTAAGATCATCGGCCGGCTGTTCATCGAGACCTTCGAGGAAGAGGCCAAGAAACTCGGCGGCGCCGATTTCCTCGGCCAGGGCACGCTTTATCCCGACGTGATCGAAAGCGTTTCCTTCACCGGCGGCCCGTCGGTGACCATCAAGTCGCACCACAATGTCGGCGGCCTGCCGGAGCGCATGAAGATGCAGCTCGTCGAGCCGCTGCGCGAACTCTTCAAGGACGAGGTGCGCGCGCTCGGCCGCGAGCTCGGGCTGCCCGACAGCTTCATCGGCCGCCATCCCTTCCCCGGTCCCGGCCTCGCGATCCGCTGCCCCGGCGGCATCAGCCGCGAAAAGCTGGAGATCCTGCGCGAGGCGGATGCGATCTATCTCGACGAAATCCGCAAGGCCGGCCTCTACGACGCCATCTGGCAGGCCTTCGCCGTGCTGCTGCCCGTCCAGACCGTCGGCGTCATGGGCGACGGACGCACCTATGAATTCGTCTGCGCGCTGCGCGCCGTCACATCCGTTGACGGCATGACGGCGGACTTCTATCACTACGACATGGAATTCCTCGGCCGCGCCGCCACCCGCATCATCAACGAGGTGCGCGGCATCAACCGCGTCGTTTATGATGTGACGAGCAAGCCGCCCGGCACGATCGAGTGGGAGTGAGGGATAAGTTTGATCCGCCTCCTCCAAGCCGGAAAATTGCTTCGGGAAACGGGACGACTTCTTCATGACTGCCAGCGACCGCATCGTCCTCTCCAGCGACCACGCCGCCATTGAGCTCCGCAGGCCATTTCCGCTCATATCGCGGCGCGTGGCTGGATCGTCGTCGACATCGGGCCGACGACGCCGGAGAGCACACCCTATCCCAAGCACGGCGAAGCGGCAGCGCGGCTCGTCGCCTCCGGCGATTGCCGGTTCGGCATCATCCTGTGCGGCACCGGCCAGGGCATCATGATGGCAGCGAACAAGGTCAAGGGCATCCGCTGCGGGGTCTGCAGCGACACCTTCTCAGCCCGCATGATCCGCCAGCACAACGACGCCAATATGCTGTCGATTGGCGTGCGCGTGGTGGGCCAAGGGCTGGCGCTCGATATCGTCCATGCGTTTCTGAGCGCCCAGTTCGAGGGCGGCCGGCATGCGACGCGGGTGGAGATGATCGAAGCGCTGGAAAGCTAGAGCCGCTTTTCTTCTTCCTTGGGAGGAGATGGTTTCACGACCCAAGCCCCCGGCCGGTCTGGAGTAGACAACGGCCTGTCCGCTTAGGCGATCAGAATGGACAAGCCGCCGTCAGAGAGCGCTACTTCAGCGGCAGAAACAGCTCCGCCACCGCCTCATGCTCCGCCACTTCCGGGAAGAAGCTCAGCCGCTGGCAGTAGATCGGGAAATCGCGTGCTTCCTCGCCGCTTTCCGGAAGCCAGTCGCGATAGAGATAGAGCGCAGCGGGTTCCAGATTGTCGGTATTGCCGATGACGCGCAGCACCGCGCAGCGCCCGCCGCGGATCTCGCCGGCTTTGATCTCTTCGCCCTTCGCCTCGATCGGCCGGTCGGTCCCGACACAAAGATCGACGCTATAATCGGCAGGCGACGCCGGACGCCGCTCGGAACGCCAGACGTTGAAGGTTGGATTTGTCCTGGGGTGCAGGCCGGCGGCCTTGCGCCAGGCGATGAACCGCTGGATGGTGGCGCCGAGCATAGCCGGGTCGCCCCGATGCTGCATGATCGCCACCGGCGTCGGCGGCACGTTGCGGATCGTCACGTCGTTGGGGGTAAGAATCTTCTGCATCAGCTTGCTCCTGGCGTTGTCGAGAGGCCCGAAGGCCGCAAGCCACGGCTCCCAGTCGGGAGATTTCCGGAACGACGAAGGCGATTGCCCGAACCTCTGCCGAAAGGCCCGGGCGAAAGCATCCGGTGCGGTGTAGCCGGAATCCATCGCTATATCGGTGACGCGGTCGTTGTCCCTGTAGGCCAGCCGGTATGAAGCCCGCTTCAAACGGGCAAGCCTGACATAGCGATGCACGGATAGACCGAAGGTCGCCGTGAACTGCCGGTGGAAATGAAACTTCGAGAAAGCCGCGATACCGCTCAGACCATCAAGTTCGAGATCGTCATCGAGGTGCCGGTCGATATGATCCAGCACCCGCTGCATCCGCTCATGATAGTTCCGAAGCGCTGCGGTCATTCCTTTAGTCTCCGTGGCAGCTCAAACTAGATCGCTCAGGCAAGGCGGCGCTCGACCGATCTTGCGCTTTTGGCCGCGAAGCTTCGGTTGCCGGTCTTACCGGTTCCTTTCCGAACGCCGAATCTCATCGACCAGCATCGCAACGAAGGCCGTCACCTTTGGTGGGCGGAAGCGGGCGGCGGGATAGACGGCGTGAATGCCACCGGATGGCAGAGACCATTCGGGCAGGACCTCGACGAGCCGGCCGCTGCCGAGATGGTCAGCGACTTGGAAATCCGGCAGCACCGACAGGCCGCCGCCGGCAAGCGTGGCCGCCAGCACCGCCGTCGTGGTGTTGATGCTGAGCGCCTGACGCATGCGGACGGCGCGGCGGTCGAAATCTCCCCTGGCGAAATGCCAGAGCAGCGGCTCACGCAGCGCGCCGTTGGCGATGAAGGGCAAGGCTGCGAGATCTTCCGGTTCCCGGGCGGCGATCGTCCCCAACTGGTTTGCCGAGGCGACGAGAAGCTGGCGGAACGTGCCGATCCGCCTGGCCTGGAGAGTGGAATCGTCGAGCCACCCGACCCGGATCGATACGTCGATATGATCGGCGACGAGATCGGCCCTCGCGTCGGAGAGAACGAGGTCGACAGTGCAGGCGGGAAAGCGCCGGGCAAAACCCACCGCCAACGGCGCGATCATCGAGGCGCCATAGTCATTGGGCGCGGCAATGCGCAGCACGCCCATCGGCTCGGCCCGGGCCTCGGAAAGTTCGTCGACGGCATCCTCCGCTTCGCGAAGGATCATGACGCAGCGTGCGTAGAGCATGCGGCCCGCCTCCGTCGGCTCCACCCGGCGTGTCGTCCTGATCAGCAGGCTGGTTTCGAGTTCGGCTTCCAGCCGGGCGACCTGCTGGCTGACCACCGTCTTGGTGATCCCCAGGCGGTCCGCCGCCCTGGTGAAGGACCCGGTGCCGACGACCGCCGCGAAATAGGCGAGCCGGTTGAGATTGATCGCTTCCATGGTCGCGCTGACCGTCTCATTGTTAGCTTCTAGCTTACAGTATGTCAGACTGAGTGCTGTTAATCCATATCAGGCATGGGGCTATTCTTCCTCCAGACAGTTCGGAGGCGCACATGCGGATCACCTATCTTTTCGACGCCCTTTGCGGTTGGTGCTACGGTGCCGGCCCTGCCATCGAGCGCCTGGCGGCGCTCGAGGACGTGACGGTAGAGCTTGCCCCCACCGGGCTTTTCGCCGGGGCGGGGGCACGATCGATGGATGCGGGCTTTGCGGCCTATGCCTGGCAAAACGACCAGCGCATCGCCCGGCTGACCGGACAGCCGTTCACGGAGGTCTATCGCAGCCAGGTTCTCGGCGCGACCGGCTCCCTGTTCGATTCGGCGCCGGCCACCCTCGGAATCGTCGCGACCGGCATCGAGGCACCGGGCCGCGAAATCGAGATCCTGAAGCGGCTGCAGCGCGCCCGTTACGAAGAGGGCCGCGATATCGCTGATCGCGCCATCGTCGCCGACTTGCTTGCCGAAGCCGCCCTCACAGACCAAGCCCAGCGTGTCCGTTCACCCGACGAGGAGCTTCTCGCGGCCTATCATCGGCGGATCGACACTGCCCGTGCCGATATGCGGCGCTTCGGCGTCGACGGCGTGCCGGCCCTCGTGCTCGACGATGGCGCCGGGCGGCGCCTGCTGCGCGGCAATGCCCTTTTCGGCCATTTCGACCTTCTGCTTGCCGAGATGCGGGCAGCCTGACGGTTGCCGCTGCGTCGAGGATACCATCCCTCACATCACATTCCCTGGAGTCCCACATGTTTTCGAGGAGACAGATCATGAAGACCACTCTTGCCATTGGCGCCGGCGCCGTTTTTGCGCCCGCCGATCTCGGCCACGCCGCCGGATCCAAGCTGTCCTGGAAGCACTTCCCGGCCGGTCCAAACGGTTTCTTCCGCGCGCCGGTCCTCGTCAGCGGTCCGTCGGAGGCCTTGCTGATCGACGGCGGCTTCAGCTATCCCGACGGGCGGGCGCTCGCGGACGCCATCAAGGCGACCGGCAAAAAGCTCACCGCAATCTATGTCAGCCAGTCGGACCCGGATTATTATTTCAGCCTGAAGCCCGTTCTCGAAGCCTTCCCAGGCACCAAGGTGCTTGCCGCATCCGATACGCTTGATGCCATCAAGGGCAATGTCGAGAAGAAGTTGGCGGTCTGGGGACCGCAACTCAAGGAAAACGGCCCGCAGACGCTCGCCGATATCGTCCTTCCGGAAGCCTTCGACGGCCCGGGCCTGATCGTCGACGGTGAGACGGTGGAGATCGTCGCAGCCGAAGCCGGCCTCGCCAACCGCCGCTATCTCTGGGTGCCGTCGCTGCCGGCCGTGTTCGGCGGTGTGATGATCTTCTCCGGCGTCCATGTCTGGACAGCCGACACGCAGAGCAAAGAGCAGCGCACCGCCTGGATCGCCACGCTCGACAAGATTGCGGCCCGCAAGCCGGCCGTCGTCGTGCCGGGACACCTCGTGCCCGAAGCGGCGACCGACCTTTCCGGCGTCGCCCACACCAAGGCCTACCTCCTCGCCTTCGAGGAAGAGCTGGCCAAGGCCCCGGACGCCGCCGCGCTGAAGGCCGCCATGGAAGCCCGCTTCCCCGGCCTCGGCATGGGCGTCGCCCTCGATATCGGCTCGAAGGTCGCCAAAGGCGAAATGAAGTGGGGCTGAGACTGCCGATCCCGACCTGATCCGGAGGACCTGTGAAGGCCCTCCGAGCAGCGCGGCGCCACTTCCCGGCCGCTCTGCCTGTTCCGACATCCGAACATCAGCAGCCGCGTCAGCCGGCTCCGCCGATCGGGTTGACGATCTGGAGACCGGCAAAGTCCTTCTCGTTGTCCGACACCACGACGCAGCCGTTCGCAACAGCGACGGCGGTGTTGCGGATCCAGAGCCGGCTTCAGCGGCCGTAGGTGACCTCGACGGATGCCTTGTCGAGCATATTTGCCCGGACATAGAAACCGACCATGGCGGCCGGCGCGGTATCGGGAAGCGGCAGGCTGTCGACCTTAAGTGCATAGACGGTGAACTGGTAGTGGTGCGGCGCATCGCCGGCCGGCGGGCATGCGCCGCCATATCCCGACGCACCAAAGTCGGTGTGACCTTGCACGGCGCCAGCCGGCAGCTTCTTGTCGCCGCTTGCGCCGGTGGCGATCTTCGAAGCATCTGCGGGAATATTGAACACCGACCAGTGCCACCAGCCGGAGCCGGTCGGGGCATCGGGATCGTAAGCCATGACAGCAAAGCTCTTGGTGCCCTCAGGAGCGCCGGACCAGACCAGTTCCGGCGAGATGTTCTTGCCCGAGCAGCCGAAGCCGTTGAAGACCTGCGCGTCGGCCATGGCCTTGCCTGACGTCAGATCTTTAGAGGTGAGTTTCATTTCGGCCTGTGCGGCCGTGGCGCCGACGACGGACGCGGCGAGAAGTGCTGTTGTGATAAAACGCATTTGGTTTTCCTGCGGTTGATGACGCCGGAAAACTATCGTCATCGAAGGAGCGCATCTGCCCCGCTATGCTCAACTTCTGCCCCGATCCGCTCAAAAGGCTCGGGGCCGTTGCGCACATGGCGTGGATTGACGCCGAACCGCTCCTTGAACCGCGCCGAAAATTGAGACGGCGAATCGTAACCAACCTCCAATGCGACCTGCGCCATCGGAAGCGTCGTCGTATGAATGAGCCCCAAGGCCCTGTTCATCCTTGTGTCGCTCAGGATCTCGCTGAAGCCGGTATTTTCCGCGGCGAGCCTGCGCCTCAGCGTCGCTTCGCTCATGTTGAAGGAACGCGCCGCGTGCGCCAATGTCCAAGCAAAGGCCGGATTACCTTCGATCAACTGCCTCAGCCGATCCTCAAGCCGAGGACTCTGGCTCTCACCCAGCACCGCACCGCAGAGCGCAAACCAGGTGACGAGTTCCACCAAACGAGCCTTGGCAATGGCGCCGGGAAGCCTCGCCAAATTGCCGGGCTGGCAGCAATAGTCAAACAATTCCGCTGCTTCCTGCGGCAGGCTCGAGGCGCTTGCCGGGAGCGGCCGCGAGGGAACGGCAATCGACCCCATGCTGACATAGGCATCCTCGAACAACTGTCTGGGAACAGGGAGTGCTACGGTCTGATAGTTTCGCGGGGCTTTCGGAATGTTCTCCATCGTCAATGGCTGATAGTCGGGCAGCAGGCCATACGCGCCGGCCTCGAGGCGCAAAGGCCTCTCATCCGCCATGATGATCTTCGTTCCCGATTGCACCCGGAACAACAAGGGGCTGGTATTGACGAGACGATAAAAACAGGCGCGCACACCCTGGCGGATCAGGGCCCTGGTCGGAACGGGAAAAACATTGTCCAGCATAGGTTCTCCCGCAACGGATGGATGATCATGGACCCAGGCGGCCATGAGCGCCGGAAATAGCAAATGCCCGTGCTAGGGGCAATCTCGACCGGGCGGCGCCTCGCGAAGAGGTCAGCTGAAAAATGACGGCGCCGTGCGTTCTTCCGGACGCGCGGCGCTCTAACACTATGAATCTGCGCATCGGAGATGGACGATCTCTACAGCCTGCCGGACCTCCTGATATAATCGACCAGGGCCCGCAGCTTCAGCGGCTGCCGCTGACGCCGGGGATAATAGAGATGGAAGCCCGGGAAGGGTGGGCAGAAGTCTTCCAGCAGCGGCAGGAGTTCACCGCGTTCGATATAGGGCTCAAAGGTTTCCACCATCCCGAAGGTGATACCAGCGCCGGCGCAGGCCATGCGGATCATCATTCCCATGTCGTTGGTCGTGACGACGGGATCAACCGCGACGTCGAAGTCGCGATCGTTTTCGGTGAATTCCCAGCGATAGGGCGCGGTATCGGGGCGCGGCCGCCAGCCGATGCAGGCATGGTTCTGAAGGTCGCGGGGATGGCGGGGTTGGCCACGGCGCTCGAGGTAGCCGGGCGACGCGGCCGCGCATTGCCGCTGCTGGCCGGAGACCGAGATCGCGATCATATCCTGTTCGATCAGCTCGCCGAGTCGGACGCCCGCATCGAAGCCGGCCTCGACGATATCGAATTCGTCATCGCCGATGGTGATATCGAGTTTGATTTCAGGGCAGGCCTGCATGAAGCCGGCCAGCAAAGTGCCGGACAGGAAGCTCTCGGCGATCGAGGAAACGGTGATCCTCAGCAAGCCACTCGGGCGCGCCTGCATCTCCCGCACCGTCTGCACCGCATCCCTCACCTGCCGTAGCGATGGACGAACCGCCTCGAAGAACACTTCACCGGCTTCGGTCAGCCTGACGCTGCGCGTTGTGCGCTGGACCAGGGCGACACCCACTCGATCCTCCAGGCGCTGCAGCGCCTGGCTGACGGCTGAGCGGGTGACACCGAGCCGCTCGCCGGCAAGGCGGAAATTGCGCGCCTCCGCCACCGCAAGAAAGACAGAGATACCTTCGAGATCATCGACCATTGGTTAGCAATTCTAACCAAGGCGTCGCTGATTGGCAACTTAATCGCCCCGTTTAGAAACGCTATCTTGCTGTCGCGGTCAAGCGAAAGGAAAAGCGATGCGTAACTTCTCAAGCAACGGCGTTCTGCATTTTCTCGCCGCGGCCACCTTGGTCGGCGCGGCGATCCCGGCCTCATCAGCAGATGGCTCGAACGACCGAAACCGCATGCGTCAACAGCCAGGTGAGAACACAATGCAGCAACATCCTTATATCGGCATGTGGGTAACGGATGACGGCCGGATCCGCCACGAACTTCTGCCCAATGGCCGTTACGACGAAGCCCGCGGCAGTCGGGAAAGCGCCTATCGAGGCCGTTACGAAGTCACCGGAAACCACATCGAATATTGGGACGACACCGGCTTCACCGCCGACGGCGATTTCGTCGACGGCAACACCCTCCATCACGGCGGCATGGTGTTTCGCCGCAAGTGATGCCGTCTCAAAGGCAAACTCACACAGGATGAGGCCGCGTCGCGCGGCCGGAAAGGATGACGATCATGTCTTCCACGACCCCCATCTGGCTGATAACAGGCGCATCGTCCGGCCTCGGCCGGGCCCTTGCCGAAGCGGTTCTCGCCCGCGGCTGGCGCGCCGCCATTACGGCGCGCAGACCCGAGGCCTTGAGCGATCTCACGGCAGAACACGGCGACCGCGCGCTGGCGCTTGCCCTCGATGTGACGGACAGCCGCTCCGTCGCCAGCGCGGTGCATGACGCTGAAACCCATTTCGGCGCGATCGACGTGCTGGTCAACAATGCCGGCTATGGCTACCTCTCGTCGATCGAAGAGGGCGAGGATGCCGATATACGCGCCCAGTTCGAGACCAATGTCTTCGGCTTGATCGATGTCACCAAACGGGTTCTGCCCGGCATGCGCTCACGCCGGCGGGGGCATATCTTCAACCTCTCTTCGCTTGGCGGGCTCGTCGCCTTCGCCGCGACCGGCTATTACCACGCCACCAAGTTCGCGGTCGAAGCCCTGTCGGAATCGCTGTCCCATGAGGTCAAGCCGCTCGGCATTGAGGTGACGATCCTCGAACCCGGTGCTTTCCGCACAGATTGGGCCGGCCGGTCGATGGTCGAATCCAAGACTGTTATCGACGACTATGCCGACACATCGGGCAAGCGGCGCCAGACCACCCGTTCGGCCTCCGGCAAGCAGCCGGGTGACCCGGCGCGCGCCGCAACGGCAATTATATCGGCGTTCGAGGCGGAGGAGCCGCCGCTGCGCCTGCTGCTCGGCGCCCCCGCATTGAAAATCGCCCGCGACCGGCTCGATGCGCTGCGGGCAAATTTCGATGCCTGGGCGGAAACGACGCTCAGCGCCGACTTCCCGAGCTGAGCGGACGCCCAGAAATCCTCAAACCTGCAAATGGAGTTTAAAATGTCCGATATCAAAGCAAAGGTAGTTGCCATTACCGGGGCCAGCAGCGGCATCGGAGAGGCCACGGCAAAGGTCCTTGCTGCCGCAGGCGCCCATATCGTCATCGGCGCGCGCCGCACCGAGCGCCTCGAAAAACTCGCCGATGAAATCGCCGCGAAGGGTGGCGTGGTGCGCCCGCGCAAGCTCGACGTCACCAACCGCTCCGAGGTGGAGGCCTTTACAAGCTTTGCCAGATCCGAATTCGGCCGGCTCGATGTCATCGTCAACAATGCCGGCGTCATGCCGCTCTCGCCGCTCGAGGCCCTCAAAGTCGAGGAGTGGGACCGGATGGTCGACGTCAATATCAAGGGCGTTCTCTACGGCATCGCGGCGGCCCTTCCGATCATGAAGGCGCAGGGATCGGGGCAGATCATCAACCTGTCTTCGATCGGCGGCCACAGTGTCTCACCGACGGCGGCCGTCTATTGCGCAACCAAATACGCGGTCCGGGCGATCTCGGACGGGCTGCGGCAGGAAACCGATCGCATCCGCGTCACCGTCATTTCTCCTGGCACCACGACCTCGGAACTGGCCGAGACGATCACCGATCCGACCGCGCGCGACGCCATGAAGGCGTTCAGGGCGGTCACGATCAGCCCGGAGGCCATCGCCAATTCGATCCTCTATGCCATCAGCCAGCCCGATGACGTCGATGTCAGCGAGATCATCATCCGCCCGACAGCCAGCCCTCATTGAGCCGCTGACGTTCGGCTCGCCGCCTAAAAACCCAGCGATTGCTGGGCTGGCGGCGGTGGGCCGAGTTGGACACCTTCGAGTTCCAGCATCCGGGTCTTCGATGACGAGCCGCCGGGCGCGGAGAAGCCGCCGATCTTGCCACCGGCGGCCAGCACCCGGTGGCAGGGAATGATCAGCGCGACGGGATTTTTTGCCATCGCCTGGCCGACATCGCGGGCCGCTTCCGGCCCGGCGCCGAGCTCCTTTGCCAGCGCGCCGTAAGTGGTCGTTCGGCCCCAGCCGACACGTCGTGCCGCCGCGTAAATATTTCGGAAGAAGTCATCCTGGCCGGCAAGATCGAGTTCGACGCCGGAAAAATCGATTTCCTCACCCTGGAAATAACGCTTCACGGCGGCGACCGTCTCCAGCACATCAGGGGTCGGGGTACTGGGTTCGGCATCCGGCAGGCGGCGCAACAGCAGCCGTTCGGTCGCTTCCGCAGTTTTCGTCGGCAGCTGGAAACGGGTGATGCCGACGTCGCTCCAGGCGATGCCGCAGAAACCGCCTGCGGTTTCGAAAATGAGATAGTGGTGCCTTGTCGACTCGTCCATGACATAGCCTCCGCGTTTTCGATTGAAACCAAAATCGTACCGAGTGGCCGCTGATTCAACCCGTTTCTTGCGCGCAAGTTCTTTTTTTGTTCCGATCACGGCCTTGTGCTGGCCGGATTTATGTCCATAAAACTCGGATAATCTATCCGATTGCAAGCGGGACCAAATCATGGACGTTTCAGAGATCACCATCCCGGGCGATACGCCGGGAACGGAATGGCGGCTGCCGGTACTGCGCTTCCAGGGCCGCGATCCGAAGGCGCCGAAGGTCTATATACAGGCGGCACTGCATGCCGGCGAGTTGCCGGGAACCGTGGCCTTGCATTTCCTCTGTGAGAGGCTGCGGCAAGCGGAAAGCGAAGGCGGAATTGCCAGCGACATCACCATTGTGCCGCAGGCCAATCCGATCGGTGCGGCGCAATCGCATTTCGGCGACCTGCAGGGCCGCTTCGACCTTGGCTCGCGCACCAATTTCAACCGGGATTTTCCGCTGATCTCCGTCGCCGATCGCGCCACGCTGCTGGACGATCTCGATGATTACCCGGCTACCGATAGGCTGAAGCGGCAGTTGCTGCATATGGCACTCGGCGCCGATCTTGTCCTCGACCTGCATTGCGACGACGAGTCCCTGCAATATGCCTATATCGACGAGGCCTTCTGGCCGGAGGCAGCCGATCTCGCCACCGCGCTCGAGATGGAGGCCGTGCTGCTTTCGGATGGCGAAAGCTCGGCCTTCGAGGAAGCCGTCGGTTTTGCATGGAAATATGAGGTTCCCGGCGAGCGCCGATCCCGGCTGCCGGGCAGGCTTTCCGTCACTGTCGAGTTGCGTGGCAAGCGCGATGTCGATCCGATGCTGGCGAAGCAGGATGCGGATGGGCTCTGGCGTTTCCTGGCCGCACGAGGAATCGTCGGCGAGGAGAAGGTGCTGCCGGCCGCGTTTTCCGGCCCCGCCGTGCCGCTCGACAATGTCGAGATTCTTCGTGCTCCCGAAGGCGGCGCCGTGCTCTTCCATCGCAACATCGGCCAAAGAATCGCCGAAGGGGAACTTCTGGCGACGATCGTCAGCCGGCCGGGGCAGCCGGGCGGTAGCATCGACTTGCATGCCCCGCAGGACGGCCTGGTCCTGACCCGAACGTCCGACCGGCTGGTACGGCGACGCGGCGACCTGATGAAGATCGCCTGCGACGGCCCCAGTAGCGCCTTGCGCAAGGCCGGCACGCTGGAGAATTGAGCCGCGCCAGTACCGATGCGCTAGGGGATAAAAGGCTGCACGGCGTTTGCGCCGGCCTTCGCCCATGCTATCTCGCTGCCATCACAGGGAGATCGATCGGGCATGGCCGTCACCATCTATGGCATCAAGAATTGCGACACGATGAAGAAGGCCCGCAACTGGCTGGAAGACCACGGCGTCGCCCATGAATTTCACGATTACAAGGCGCTGGGCATCGACCGCGCCCATCTCGAGAGCTGGATCGATCAGGCCGGCCTCGACACCGTGCTCAACCGTGCCGGCACGACCTTCCGCAAACTGCCCGATGCCGAGCGCGAGAACCTGACCCGGGAGAAGGCGATCGCGCTGATGCTCGACCAGCCGTCGATGATCAAGCGGCCGGTGCTGGAGACGAAGGGCAGGCTGCTGATCGGCTTCAGGCCAGAAGTTTATGCGGATATGTTCAAGGGCTGAGCAATGTCCAAAACCACCCGCGCCACACAGCTTCTTTCGCAGTCAGGCGTCACCTTCTCCGTTCATGCCTATGAATACGACCCCGGCGCCGAGCGTGTCGGGCTGCAGGCGGCGGAAGCGCTTGGCGAGGCCCCGCATCGGGTGCTGAAGACGCTGATGGCCGAAGTCGACGGCAGGCCGGTCTGCGTCGTTGTGCCGTCGGATCGCGAAGTCAGCATGAAGAAGCTTGCGAGCGCCTTTGGCGGCAAGTCGGCTAATATGATGAAACCCGCAGATGCCGAGCGGCTGACGGGCTACCATGTCGGCGGCATCAGCCCCTTCGGCCAGAAGAAGAGCGTGCCGACGGCGATCGAGGCATCGGCCCTTGCCGAGCCGCTCGTCTATATCAATGGCGGACAGCGCGGGCTGCAGGTGCGGCTCGATCCGAAGGATGCGTTGAAGACGCTGAAGGCCATCGCTGCGCCATTGATCGCCTGATATCAGAGAAAACGGTCGAGCAGGCACGCGAGCATCTTCGCTTCGCTTTCGGCAAGCCTGCAGCCGATATGTGTCTCGATCGATTTGCCATAGACGCCCCACATGCGCTCGCGCAGCTGCCGGCCATGCTCGGTGATGACAACCCAGCGGCCTCGCCCATCCCTGGCGAAGACTTCGCGCCGGACGAGCCCCTCTCTTTCCAGCCGGTCGATCAGGCGGGAAAGATTATATTGCGCAAGCAATGTCTGCTCTTCGATCTCATAGGGACGCAGCCTGCCATCTTGCGCGCGCGCCAATTCCCACAGCACGTCGTACCAGGCAAGCGGCGGCATGCCGGCCGCTTTCAGATCGGCTTCGATCGCCCCGAGCAGACGCTCGCGGGCGCGGATGATGCTCGTCCAGGCGCGGGTGGAGGCTTCGCTCGGCTCTACTGTTTTATGCGACATCAATGCAATTACATCTACCTTGAAATCCGCAGCAAGCGATATTAGATGCATTTGCATATATAATGTTGGGAGATTTCCTATGAGCAAGCTTACCCTCATCAGCCATCACCTCTGCCCCTATGTGCAGCGCGCCGCCATCGCGCTTCTCGAAAAGGGCGTGGCCTTCGAGCGCATCAACATCGATCTTGCCAATAAGCCGGACTGGTTTCTGAAAATCTCGCCACTCGGCAAGGTGCCGCTGCTGCGGATCGAGGAGGCGGATGGCAGCGAGGCCGTGCTGTTCGAAAGCAGCGTCATCTGCGAATATCTGGAAGAGACGCAAGCGGGCGCCGCCCTGCATCCGGCCGATCCGCTGACCCGCGCCCGTCATCGCGGCTGGATGGAATTCGGCTCGTCGGTGCTCTCCGACCTCTGGGGTTATGAAACGGCGCAGGACGCGGTGCAGTTGGAGACCAAGCGCCAGGCGCTGATTTCCAAATTCACGACGATCGAGGGCGCGCTGACCGATGGACCCTATTTCGCCGGCAGCAGCTTCAGCCTTGTCGACGCCGTCTTCGCGCCGGTCTTCCGTTATTTCGATCTCTTCGACACGCTCAGCGATAGCGGCATTTTCGACGGGCTCGAGCGGGTCAAACGCTGGCGCACGGCGCTGTCTCAGCGGGCGAGCGTCAAGGACGCCGTCGGCGCGGATTACCCGCAGCGGCTGATGGAGTTTCTCGAGAAACATAGCTCGATCCTGCTCAGGCAGTCTGCCGCCGCTTGAGGCCCGCCGCGCGGCCGGACCGACTTCCGGCCGCATCAATTTCGGCAGCGGCGCACTTCATTTTCGCCGCAAACGGGGCTAAGTCTGCCAACCTCTGGAGCGGTTCAGCTTTCACGGAAGCGCAGAACCGCTCCAATCTTTTGGATTCACGCAATTCCCGGCAAAAGCGCTTCGCGCTTTGCCTGAGAAAACCGCTTCGCACTTTTCCTGGAATTGCTCTAGCGTCGATCACAGAAGGCAGGTTGAACCATGACTTTCATGCCCCAGAGCCAGAATACCATTGATCCCGACAAGCTGGACAAGCTTGCCGAAGTTGCCGTCAAGGTCGGGCTGCAACTGCAGGAGGGTCAGGATCTGGTGGTCACCGCGCCTGTCGTGGCGTTGCCGCTCGTCCGCCTGATCACCAAACACGCCTATCAGGCCGGCGCCGGGCTGGTGACCGCCTTTTATTCCGACGAAGAAACGACGCTGGCGCGCTATCAACACGGCAGCGACGAAAGCTTCGACCGCGCCTCCGAGTGGCTCTATGAGGGCATGGCCAAGGCCTATGCCAACGGCGCGGCCCGTCTGGCGGTCGCCGGCGACAATCCGCTGCTGCTGTCCGGGCAAGATGCCGGCAAGGTCGGCCGTGCCAATCGCGCCAACTCCGCCGCCTATAAGCCGGCGCTGGAAAAGATCTCGAATTTCGACATCAACTGGAACATCGTCTCCTATCCCAATCCGTCCTGGGCCAAGGTGGTTTTCCCCGACGACCCCGAGCCGATCGCGATCGCCAAGCTCGCCAAGGCGATCTTTGCCGCCTCGCGTGTCGATGTCAGCGACCCGATCGCCGCCTGGGCCGAGCACAATGCCAATCTTGCCAAGCGCTCCGCCTGGCTGAACGGCGAGCGCTTCGCCGCACTGCATTTCAGGGGACCCGGCACCGATCTGACGGTCGGCCTTGCCGACGGGCATGAATGGCATGGCGGCGCGTCCACTGCCAAGAATGGCGTGACCTGCAATCCGAACATCCCGACCGAGGAAGTGTTCACCACGCCGCATGCGCTGCGCGTCGAAGGCCATGTGTCGAGCACCAAGCCGCTTTCGCATCAGGGCACGCTGATCGACGATATCCAGGTGCATTTCGAGGGCGGGCGTATCGTCGAGGCGAAGGCGTCGCGCGGCGAAGAGGTGTTGAACAAGGTGCTCGATACCGACGAGGGCGCGCGCCGGCTCGGCGAAGTGGCGCTGGTGCCACATTCCTCGCCGATCTCGGCCAGCGGCATTCTGTTCTACAACACGCTGTTCGACGAAAACGCCTCCTGCCATATCGCGCTCGGCCAGTGCTATTCCAAGTGCTTCCTGAACGGCGCGACGCTGAGCCAGGAAGAGATCAAGGCGCAGGGCGGCAATTCCAGCCTGATCCATATCGACTGGATGATCGGTTCAAACAAGGTCGATATCGACGGCATCACACCGGATGGTTCGCGGGTTCCGGTGATGCGGCAGGGCGAATGGGCCTGACCGGCATCGTCGCGCGCTGACTGAACCAGACGCCGGCAAGCACCATGGCGAAGCCGGCGATCTGCGCCGGCGCCAGGCTCTGGCCGAGCGCCAGCCAGCCGAGCAGGGTCGCGACAACAGGGCTGAGAAAACCGAGCGAGGCGACCGCCGAGGGCTCGATGCGCGACAGGCCGCGAAACCAGAGCAGATAGGTGAAAGCCGCGCCGATCAGGCCCAGATAGGCGATGCCGGCAATGTTTGCGGCGCTCGGTGCCGGCAGCGACGGTTCGAGCAAAAGCGCGAAGGGCAGCAGCAGGATGCCGCCTGCGGTCAATTGCCAGGCGGTGAAGGTGAGGTTTGACACCGGCGGCGCCCAGCGCCGCGTCAGCACCGTGCCGAAGGCCATCGAGACGGCGCCGGCAAGCCCGGCGGCAACACCCACAGGATCGAGCCCAGCCTTCGGCGTCAGCACCAGCAAGCCGACGCCGGCCATGCCGGCAAGACCCGCCAGCACGGCAAGCGGCCGGATCGGATTGCCGAGGAAAAGCCGTGACAGCGCGATGACGATCAGCGGCTGCACGGCGCCGACCGTTGCGGCAACGCCGCCGGGCAGCCGGTAGGCCGAGACGAAGAGCATGGCCCAAAAGAACGAGAAGTTCAGGGCGCCGAGAATGAACGCCCTTCCCCACCAGAGGCCGGTCGGCAGCTTCCGAACAATCAGCAGCAGCAGCAGGCCCGCCGGCAGGGCGCGCAGCAGGGCGACCGTCAGCGGATAGCCCTGGGGCAGGAAGGATGTGGTGACGAAATAGGTGCTGCCCCAGATGGCCGGCGCCACAGCGGTGGTCAGCACGTCGCCGAGGTATCGCGGATTTGTCTTCATATCAAGAATCTCTAGTTCAAGATAAATTCAGGATAGCGTATTTTATCTTGACGTCAAGATGTCCACTGATATCGATAGGGAATGGCTAAAGAGAAGCAAGACCACGTCGACAGGATCCTGGCGCAATGGCGGCGTGAGCGGCCGGATCTCGATGTCGAACCGATGGGCATTCTCGGGCGTCTGAAGCGGCTTGGCACTCATCTCGGCCGCGAGGTCGAAGTCGTGCTGCTGAAACACGGCCTTTCCACCTCGGCCTTCGATGTGTTGGCCACCCTTCGCCGCTCCGGCGCGCCTCACCGGCTTTCGCCGGGCGAGCTTCTGGAGATGACGATGGTCAGTTCCGGGACGATGACGAACCGGATCGACCGGTTGGAGAAGGCGGGCTTCGTCCAGCGCATTCTCAATCCGGAAGACAGGCGCAGCGTGCTGATTGCCCTGACGGACAAGGGGTTTGCCACTGTCGAAGAGGCGGTCGACGCCCATGCCGCCAACCAGCAACGGCTGACGGCAAATCTGAGCGCTGCCGACAAGGCGGAACTCGACCGGCTGCTGAAGAAATTCCTGTCGGATTTCGAATAGTTACCAGACGGCAGCGAGCGTCTTGCGAACGCGTTCCAGATGCGCCTTGCGCCTGGCTTCCGTCGTGCGGTCCATGTCGTGCAGGCTCAGCATGCGGAAGACGAGCTTCTTCGAGCAGAAATTGGCGATGCCGCGCTTCAGCAGGCGGCGGAGCGGATTGCCCATATAGAGATGCACCAGCCACCAGGGTGAGGCCGTCGTGGTCAGCGCATAGAGCAGCCGGATATTGGTGAGCTGCGGCACGATGCGACCGCCGGCGGCATCATGGGTGAAAGCAATGCCGGGGGCAAAAATGCGATCGAAGAAGCCCTTCAGAATGGCCGGGAAATTGAACCACCACTGCGGAAAGACGAGAATAAGACCCTCGGCTGCCCTCAGGCGGGCAACGATATCGGCCACTGCTGACGTGTCGTACGGCACATCGAAATAATTGCGGCGCTCGGCCGGAGACAGACGCGGATCGAAATCCTCGCCATAAAGATCAATGAGATCGACGACATGGCCGGAAGCTTCCAGTGCCTCGCGGGCCGTGCGCGCCACCGAGGCTGCAAAGCTTTCCGGCAATGGATGGGCAAGCACCAGCAAGATCCGCATCTCAGAACAGACTTCCCTGCTTCGAGGGATCGCCCGCTTCCTGCCGAGTGGGTCGCTTCTTCAGCGCCGCGGGCGCTGTGCCGCCCTCGGTGGTGACGGCGCCGATGCGGCCGTCGGAAAATTCGATCGAGACCGCGGCACCGGCCGAAAGAGCGGCGGCCTGCGACACCGGCCTGTCTTCGTCGTCGCGGATCACCGCGTAACCGCGCTTCAGCACATTTTTATAGGAGAGCGACTGCAGCACGCGGTCCTGCGCCGCAAGCGCAGCTTTTGCCCGGATCAGCCGATGGGACGTCGCGATATCGGCGTGCCGGATGAGATTGGCGAGATGGTCGCGGGCGCGGCCGGTTTGCGCCTGCAGGCGAGCGGGCAGCGAGGCGAAGACCGCCTCGGCGCGGTCGACACGGGATGTCGAGCGATCGATCAGCCGTTCGACCATGCGTTCGGCCCGCACCATGCGCTCGTTGAGCGTCTGGCGGCGCTCGGCGATGCGATTGGACAGCACATCAGGGCGCAGATGCGCGGCGACACGCTCGAAGCCGCGGCGTTTGTTGATGGTGTTGAGTTCCAGTCCGCGGCCAAGGCCGGCCGCCGCTTCGTCGAAACGCCGACGCGGCAAGGCGAGCAGCTGATCGAGCGACGGCAGAGCCCGCATCAGGGCGCGCACCGACTGGCGGCGCTGATCCATCTGTCGGTTCATGCAGCCCTGCAGCCGCGCGGCAAGGGTGGCGGCCTGCGCCTCGAGCTCCGCCTTGACCGGCACTGCCATTTCCGCAGCCCCGGTCGGCGTTGGCGCTCGGACATCGGCGGCATAGTCGATCAGCGTCCAGTCGGTTTCGTGGCCGACGGCCGAGATCAGCGGTATCCGGCTTTCGGCCGCAGCACGCACGACTATTTCGTCGTTGAAACTCCAGAGATCTTCCAGGCTGCCGCCGCCGCGCGCGACGATCAGCACGTCCGGACGCGGGATGGCGCCTGAAGGTTCCAGCGCGTTGAAACCGCGGATGGCATTCGCCACCTCCTCGCCGGAGCCCTCGCCCTGGACCTTCACCGGCCAGACGAGGACATGCACTGGAAAACGATCCGAGATACGGTGAAGGATATCGCGGATGACCGCGCCGGTCGGCGAGGTGACGACGCCGATCACACGAGGCATAAAGGGCAGCCGCTTCTTGCGGGCGGCATCGAACAGGCCTTCGGCGCCGAGCTTGCGCTTGCGCTCCTCGATCAGCGCCATCAGCGCGCCGGCGCCGGCCGGTTCCAGCGTCTCGATGACGATCTGATATTTCGAGGAGCCGGGAAAGGTCGTCACCTTGCCGGTGGCAATCACTTCCATGCCCTCTTCCGGACGGAACTTCAGCCGCGAGAAGGTGCCCTTCCAGATGACGGCGTCGATGCGCGCACGATCGTCCTTCAGCGAGAAATAGGCATGGCCCGAGGAGTGCGGGCCACGATAGCCTGATATTTCGCCGCGCACGCGAACCTGATCGAAGGCCGTTTCGACGGTGCGCTTGATCGAGCCGGAAAGCTCCGAAACCGAATATTCGGCAAGGTTGGTCGGCGAATCGCTGTCGAAGACGTTGCTCATCCCTTGTTTCTATGTCGATCGGCAGGAAACTGGAAGGTCGCGTCCGCCGACGAAGCCTGTTTTCCCGGCTGTCGAGCTCGTTGGCGGCGGCCGCAGTCTGCGTTACTCATCGTCTGTATGCGGTCGCGGAGCTTGGCGGATGAACAGTGAAATCGGGTAAATCCGTTTGGTTGCGGAACGCATAGTTACAATGCGCGTTATAGACGAAAGGGATTGCTAACCACCGCAATTCAAAGGCTTTTCGGCGGGCATTGCCGGTAAGTCTTTGTTAGCTGGCGCTTCCTATGCTTCCCCTCGTTATCTCTGGGAAGGTGCTGAAATGATTACTCTCACAGCAGCAGCATTGGGCATCAGCGCCGGGCAAACGCGCTCGGCTGCCGCGATCGCGTTGATCGCCGCGCTCATTGGAATAACCTTCGCGTTGGCGGCGATAACCTCGCCCGGCCCGGTCTCAATCCTGGCCTTCGTCTACGCCGTCCTCGGCTATAATGGCGGCCTCATGCTCTTCGTGCTCGGGCTCTATGCCAATACGCGCCTTCGCCGCATGACGACGCGCGTTTCCCACTAAAGGATTGGCCAAAACTGCCGGCGTCAATTCGCCGCCGGCCGATAGCGAAAGAACTGAACGCCGACGTTCGCCGCCTTCGGAAGCGGCGCCAGATAGGGCGGTATATTTCCCTTGCCGAGTTCGGCATAGAGCCCATGCGGTTTCAACTTGGCAATCTCTCGCGTCTGTAGATCACCGGGACAGAAGCCAAGCTCCGTCACACCAGCCCCCTTCAGGAAGGCTTCTGCCTCCTGCGGCTCCGCCAGCCCGATGTGCAGTTCCGTCAGCATGCCGCGCTGATTGCGGTGGTAGGGCGCGGAAAGAACCCGGTTTTGCGTAAAACGGAGGATCGGCACGCCCATTTCCGAGGGTGCGGAAACCAACCCGGCCGGAAGACCGGCAATCGGCGCCAGTGCCTGCCTCGATGTGCAGGAAAGCACCTTTTCCGCCGCCTGCTTCTGCGCGCCATTGCCCATCTGCAGCGAGACAAGTCCGCCGCCGAGAGCCCAGGCGGCCGGCACGCTTGCGAGGACAGTCACGATATAAACGAAGGCGGCGGCAACGTTCTCGCTGTCGCTATTGGAGATCCGCCTGATATCGATGATCAGCAGGGCAAGTGGCAGAATGGAGAGTAGGTTCGAGAAAGTCGAGCCGCGCACCTGGACCAGCGCAATCGCCCAGCTCGTGGCCAGCAGGAAAAGCAGGACCAGATGGACCTGCATGCGGTCGCGCCGAACGATGCGGAAGATGCAGACCGCGATGCCGAACAGGCCGGCCGCATAGAAGCCACCGATGGAGAAGGGATCGGTGCGAGCAAGAACGAAGGCCGACTGTGCTTCCGACACATTCCTCAGCCAGAGTTCGACCAGCATCGGATCAAGACCGGCGAGCGGATCGCTCAGGCATTGCGGCGCAATCACTATCGCCGAACCGAAAACACCGGCACCGACCAGGCCAAGCGCCGCAAAGCGCAACAGCCGATGCAAGTGGCTCGTGACGACCGCCGAGAACAGCAGCAACCCGCCGCCGATTGCCGCCAGGCTGTAGTAACCGAGCGAGAGATTGTCGCAGGTGACCGTCGAATAGAGCCGGGGCGGAACCGTTGCGACAAAGAGAATGCTGATCGCAATTGCCAGCGCCAAGCCGAAGGCCTTCGCGGCGGCGGCGAATTCTTCCCCTTCCCACGCCCAGAGTAAAGCGATGGTCAGACAGACGGCAGCGACGAACGGCGTCGTCTCGGCGCCGATGGCGATGGCAACCGCGGCCGCCACACCGGCAATCGCATAACTCCAACCGCGCCGATGTGGATCCAACAACATCGCCACCATCGTCGCAACCAGCGCCAGCTGCGCATTGTGATGATCGATGGCGCCCGGCGCGAAACGGTTGCCGGTGTAGATCGCAAGACCGGTCATGCCGAGACAGATATGCATGCCGGCAATACCGCCGATACGCCGCCCGGCAACGGCCATGGCAAGCATGGCGGGCAGGACGAGCGAAACCGGCCAGATGGCGAGCGCCAGGGCCTCGGCTGTCTCGTGGCGCGCAAACAGGCCGAAGAACCAGACCAGCGAAGCGATCGGCAGATCGATCAGCCGCGACCAGTGCATCAGCGTGCCGCCACCGAGGCCGAGGCGATATTGCATCAGATCGAACCATCCCTGCCCGGCGAGAAAATCGCGGACCTCGATGAGACGCATTCCGTCGTCATTGTCGGGACCGACATAATCGGTCGCGGTGGAAAGCTTGGCGACGAGGAGGATGGTGGCGAGAATAACGCTATAGGCAATGACGGTTGGCCACAGGCGCATCATCAGCCTCCCCAACCCGCCCCTTCGGGCGGCGGTCACGGATGCGGCATTGGCGATCGGCTGCACGGCGTTCATCGTGGTTAGCGCTTCGTTTCCAGATGGCCGAAGCTTAGCCGTCGCCGATCAAGAAAGTGTAAAGCCGATTGCGGCAGCGGCCGATTTTGCGCTCGTCATAGGGTCTTATTAACGGCGCGTGATTTAGGCTGCGTGCGGCTTTAAGTGTAACGAGTAGAGTCATGGCCCGATCGCGTACCGATAACCCGAACATTGCCGTTCTGCTTCCCTGTTATAACGAGGCAGCGACAATCGGTCCCGTAGTGCGAGGCTTCCGCGCGACGCTGCCGGAGGCAGCGATCCACGTCTATGACAATAATTCCACCGACGGCACCGCGCTGCAGGCGATGCTTGCGGGCGCGCAAGTCGTACGCGAACGGCGGCAGGGCAAGGGCCACGTCGTGCGCCGTATGTTCGCCGATATCGACGCCGACATATACATCATTGCCGACGGCGACGGCACTTACGCGCCAGGCGATGCCGAAGAGCTGGTGCGGACACTGCTGACCGAGCGCGCCGACATGGTGGTTGGAACCCGACGCGGCGTTCACGCAGATGCCGGCCGTCAGGGCCATGCGCTCGGCAACCGGCTTTTCAACCTGCTCTACCGGACGATCTTCGGCCCCGACTTCACCGATATCTTTTCCGGCTACCGCGCTTTCTCGCGCCGCTTCGTCAAGAGCTTCCCAGCGGTGTCAGGCGGTTTCGAGATCGAAACCGAAATGTCCGTGCACGCCTCCCGGCTGAAGCTGCCGGTCAGCGAACTGGAACTCGATTACGGCCGCCGGCCGGAAGGCTCGCATTCCAAGCTTTCGACCTTCCGCGACGGCGGCAAGATCCTCTGGATGTTCGCCATGCTGATGAAGGAAACCCGGCCTTTCGCCTTCTTCAGCACGATCAGCGCCACCTTCATGCTGGCAAGCCTCGGCTTCATGGCGCCGGTGCTGGCGGAATATTTCGCAACGGGCCTCGTCAGCCGCATGCCGACCTGGGTGCTGTCGATGGCGCTGATGATGATCTCCTTCATGCTGTTTACCGCCGGCGTCATCCTGGATTCGGTGGCCCGCGCCCGCGCCGAACAGCTTCGTATCCACTATATGAGCCTGGAGACGCCGAGCGCGGTCAAGGCGCCTCTCAGCCAAACAGCGCCCGTATCGCGCGCGCGTCCCGGCAAGGCGGATGCGGCATGAGAAAGCTCATCCGCTTCACTATCGCCGGCGGCATCGGCTTCCTCGTCGATGCCGGCGTCCTGTCGGGGCTGCTCCATCTGACGCCGCTCGGGCCTTTTCTGGCACGGCTCGTCGCGATCGCCCTCGCAATGGCGGCGACCTGGGCTTTCAACCGGAGCTTCACCTTCGAGCGCACCAGTCGTTCTCTTGCCGCTGAAGGCTTTCGCTACGGTTCGGTGGGGGTAACGGCAGCGCTGGTCAATTACGGGCTCTATTCGGCGCTTCTGCTGTCGCTGCCGGCACTACAGCCGCTTGCAGCCATGGTGATCGCCAGCATCGCCTCGATGGTCTTCAGCTTCTTCGGCTATTCGCGCTTCGTCTTCCGCGCCGAATAATTATAGCGCCGCGCGCCTTTTTCGGACGCGCAAAGGACGCTGTCACACCTTGAATCTGCCGATAATCCTTTCCGAAAATCGATTCCGATTTTCGGGGTTATGCGCTAGACCGCCTCCCAGCCGTCCTTCTCGCTCGCCCGGTAGATCGCGTCGATCACCTTCTGGTTCAGCTTCGAATTTTCCAGCGTGACGATCTCTTCCTTGCCGTCCTTGACCGCCCGCGCGAAGGCCTCGACCTCACGCTTGTACTGGCGGCTGTCCTGGAAGCGGAAGATACGCGATTCATTGTGGCTGCGGTCGGCGAGCTCGATCTCCTCAGGCCCCCAGCGATTGGCGTTGAAAGGCGATTTGACCTCGATATAGCCGTCGGTGCCGTGAAAGACCATCATCTGGCGGTTGGCCATTTGCGTCGAGATATAGAAGCTCAGCTCGAAATCGCCGAAATCGGCCTTGACGCTCGAATAGATATCCGTGCCAAAATCCAAATCGCGTTCGGTGATCGCCTGGATCCGCAACGGTTCCTTGCCGGTAGAAAATCGGGTGCTCATGACAGGATAGACGCCGATATCGGGAAGGCCGCCGCCGCCGAGCTCGGGAATGTTGCGCATGTTGGCGGCATCGCGGTTGAAATAGGTGAAGGCGCCCTGCACATGCCGGAGCGAACCGATTGCACCCTGGTCGATCAGCGCGCGCACCTTCAGCCAGACCGGTGAATAGGTGATCATGTAGGCTTCGGTGACCACCACGCGGTTGCGATCGCGGGCGGCGATCACATCGTCGATATCGCCTGATTTCAACGCAATCGGTTTTTCGCAGAGCACGTGCTTGCCGGCATCGGCTGCTTTGATCGTCCATTCTATATGCTGCGAGGTCGGCAGCGGGATATAGACGGCGTCGATGACGTCGGAGGCCAGCATCTCCTCGTAGGAACCGAAGGCATGCGGCACGGAGAAGCGGTCCGCCATCTCCCTGGCGCGTGAGAGATCACGGCTTGCAATCGCCGTGACGACGCAGTTTTCGGCGTCCTGGATTGCGGGAACGACATTGTCGCGGCCGATCTTCGCCGTTGAAAGGATACCGAAGCGCAACATATCAATCTCCCAAAGCTGATGTCCGCGAACCTTATTCAGGCCCTAGCTGCAGCGCAATGGCGCGACTGGAAATCACGGAAGTTTGGTTTCCCTGATCCCGGGATCGCGCTAGGTTAGTTCAGGCGGCGTTCTGCCCTAACTGCGATTTCAAACATTTCAGTCATTTTGGAGAGCGTCATGGAAATGCGCCGGCTTGGAAAAACAGGTCTTTCAGTCGCGCCGATCGTCATCGGCGGCAATGTCTTCGGCTGGACGGCCGACGAGAAAACATCCTTCGCCATTCTCGATGCCTTCTTCGATGCCGGCCTGAATACGATCGATACGGCAGATGTCTATTCGGCCTGGGTTCCCGGCAATAAGGGCGGCGATTCCGAGGAGATCATCGGGCGCTGGCTGAAGCAGGGCAAAGTTTCCCGCGATAGAGCCGTCATCGTCACCAAGGTCGGTTCGGACATGGGACAAGGGAAGACGCTCAAGGAGAGCTATATCCTGAAGGCGGTCGAGGATTCACTCAGCCGGCTGCAAACTGATTATATCGATCTCTATCTCTCGCACTGGCCGGATGCCGATACGCCGCACGAGGAAACGCTCAGCGCCTTCGCCAAGCTGAAACAGCAGGGCAAGATCCGCGCCATCGGCTGCTCGAACTACGATGCGACGCTGCTGCAGGCCTCGTTCGACGCGGCCGAAAAGGCCGGCCTGCCGCGTTACGACGTGGTTCAGCCGGAGTATAATCTCTATGAGCGCGCAAGCTTCGAGTGGCAGCTTGCCGATCTCTGCGTCGGCCAAGATATCGGCGTCATCACCTATTTCAGTCTCGCCGCCGGTTTCCTCACCGGAAAATACCGCAGCAAGGCCGATACGCAAGGCCGCGCCCGCGAGGGTCGCGTCTCGCAATATCTCGATGACAAGGGTCTGCGCATCCTGGCGGCACTCGACACGGTTTCGGCCGAGACCGGCGCCAAGCCCGCGGAAATTTCGCTCGCCTGGCTGTTGCGCAAGAAGGGCGTGACGGCGCCGATTGCCAGCGCCACCAGCCTTTCGCAGCTTGAAAGCCTGGTGAAATCGGCGACACTCCAGCTTTCCCAAGAGGCGATGTCGCTGCTCGACGAAGCCGGCGCCTGAAAGGAACTCCCATGACCGTGACAATCCGCGATGCCCGGCCGGAAGACGAAGCACGCTGGCGCGAACTTTGGGCTGACTATCTCGCCTTTTACGAGGTCGCGGTCGATGCCGATATCAGCGATCTGACATGGCGCCGGATCTTCGATCCGGCGTCGGCGATTGCCATGCGTGTCGCCGTCGTCGATGGCAGACCGATGGGCTTTGCGCTTTATCTCACCCATGAGGGCACGTGGATCCGCGGCAGGGACTGCTATCTCGAAGACCTGTTCGTCGATCGAGAGGCACGCGGCCAGGGTGTCGGGCGGGCGCTGATGGATGATCTCGTCGCCCTCGGCAAGGCAAATGGATGGTCGCGGCTCTATTGGCATACGAGTGAGCAGAACAAGACGGCGCGGGCGCTCTACGACAGCTATGTCGAAAGCGACGGGCACATCCGCTACCGCATCAGCTTTTGAACGCGGGAAAACCCTCGTACCACTCGGAATGCCGCCCCTCCCAATTCGCCATGCCCGGTTTGGTGAGGATGCCGCGTGGGCTGATATAACTCTGGATCACCCGCTTCGGCCGTTCGTGCCACTGGATATTGAAGGCCCAGAGCTTGGGGAAGAAGCAGAGCGAAGCATAGGGCAGGTGGTCGTGGATCCACCAGGCAAGCCGCTGCCAGTCGCTTTCCTCGCGGAAATGGTCGAGCATCCACGGCACGGCGACGCAGACTGCCGCGCCCATGCAGCCCTCGAAGTCCCGCATGTCCCAGATGTGATGGGCTGATGTGGCGGCGTTGGTCGAACAGTTGAGATTGTTCTCGTTGCCGAACCTGTTGACGGCGGGTGAGCGATAGCCGGAGCGGATATGCAGGCGGCCGAAGGTCGCCTCCAGCGGCTCCAGCAATTCCTGGCAAAGCCTCCTGCCCGCCTCGATCGCCAGATCGGGGTCCTCGGGGATATTGGGGATGCGGTAGAAATCGGCGATTTCGGAATGCAGGAAGTCGCGCAAGAAGAAGTTTTGCGATAGCCGCACCCGGCCAAGTTCTTCCAGCCCCTTCATCGAACCCGGCTTTCGCATGCCTCTCCTCCTTCGCATCGACGGCAGGAATCATCGTCCGCCGCAGATTTCCAGTCCACCCGAAATCGATCGGGAACAATTTGCGCAATCCTCGCTTCTTAATGTGTCGCCGCATTCGCGGCCTTCCCCGGAACAAGGATCGAGAACATGGCCAAGGAAAAGACGTTGGAAGATCTCTTCTACGATACGCTGAAGGACATCTATTTTGCCGAACGGCAGATCTTGCGCGCTCTACCGAAGATGGCGCGCGCCGCCCAATCTCCCGAACTGAAGGCAGGTTTTGAAAAGCACCGCGAGGAAACCGAAGGCCAGGTTGAGCGCCTGCAGCAGGTTTTCGAACTGATGGGCAAACGCGCCCAGGGCAAGACCTGCGAGGCGATCCAGGGCATTATCGCCGAGGGCGAGGAAATCATGGAGGAGTTCAAGGGCACGGCGGCGCTCGATGCCGGCCTGATTTCGGCAGCCCAAGCCGTCGAGCATTATGAAATCGCCCGCTATGGCACGCTGAAGACCTGGGCCGCGACGCTCGGCCTCAAGGATGCCGTTCGCCTGCTCGACCAGACGCTGCAGGAAGAAACGGCGACCGACAAGACGCTTTCCCAGCTTGCCACCACAGCGGCAAACCAGAAGGCCAAAGCTGCCTGACGGAATGAAGAAAACGGGCGGCAGGCCTGACCAGCCGCCCGCATTTTTCTAAACATATTTGAAGAAATCGATGAAGGCGCGCAGCGCCGGCCGCATCTGCCGCCGGGTGGGATAATAGAGAAACGGCCCGGGATAGGGTGCGCACCAATCTTCCAGCACTCTCACGAGCCTGCTTGCCGCCAGTTCCGCATGCACCCGCATATCGAAGAGATAGGCAAGGCCGGCGCCGTTCAGCGCCGCCAGCAGGGCCAGCCGGTCTTCGCTGACAACGAGCGGCCCGTCGACCGCAACGACCAATTCCTGCCCATCCTTTTCGAATTCCCAGCGATAGATCGAGCCGTTGGTGAAGCGCCGTTTGATGCAACGGTGATGGACGAGATCGCGGGGGTGCTGCGGTTTCGGATAGCGCTCGAAATATGCAGGCGAGGCAGCGATCACCGTCGTCAGACTGGGCGAGAACCTCACCGCGATCATATCGGCTTCCAGACTCTCTTCCAGTCTTAGGCCGGCGTCGAAACCTTCCTTGACGATATCGGTGAAACCGTCCTCATTGGCGATCTCAAGGGTGATATCGGGATAGAGATTGAGAAAGTCGCCGAGGCGTGGGGCAAGCAGCAGATCGGAGGCAAAGCGCGGCGCCGTGATGCGCAGGTTTCCGGCCGGTTTGCTGCGGGTATCGCGGACGGCCTCAAGGGCAATATCGATCTCCTCCAGCGCCGGACGCAGCCGTTCGAGAAGCAGGCGGCCCTCTTCCGTCGGCGCGACACTGCGGGTGGTGCGCGCCAGAAGCCTGACACCCAGGCTTTCCTCCAGGTTGGCGATCGCATGGCTGATGGCCGAAGGTGCGACGAGCAGTTCCTTGGCCGCGGCGCGGAAGCTGCGATGCTCCGAGACCGCGGCGAGCACGGCAAGTTGTGAGAGCTGTGTTCTGTTCATTGATCTAAAATATAGAACAGCCCGTTAGATACTGCACGTATTTTCTGATCGATGCGACAGCGATATGGTTTGTCCGTACCGCAACGACCTCTCTGAGAGCATGCCCATGCTCAAGCGGTTCAAAATCAGCTCAGAAAAGGAGCACATGATGAAAACCCGGAAACTCGGAACCGATCTCACCGTCTCTGCCGTCGGCCTCGGCTGCATGGGTATGAGCTTTGCCTATGGCGCCAGCGATGAGGCGGAATCGGTGAGGACGCTTCATCGCGCCATCGACCTCGGCGTCACCTTCTTCGACACCGCCGAAGTCTATGGCCCCTTTACCAACGAGGCCCTTATCGGAAAGGTGCTGAAGCCATTCCGCGACCGCGTGGTGATCGCCACCAAATTCGGATTCAAGATCGATACCAGCCAGGCGGGTGCTGCCGCCATCGCTGGCGTCGACAGCCGCCCCGAGCACGTGCGCGAGGTCGCCGAGGCCTCGCTGAAACGGCTCGGCATCGAGACCATCGACCTCTTCTACCAGCACCGCGTCGATCCCAACGTGCCGATCGAAGAAACGGTCGGCGTCATGGCCGAGTTGGTCAGGGAAGGCAAGGTCCGCACCCTCGGCCTCTCGGAAGCGGGCAGCGCCACCATCCGCCGCGCCCATGCGGTCCACCCGATCACAGCGCTGCAGAGCGAATATTCGCTCTGGACGCGCGATCCCGAAGAGGATGTGCTTGCGACCTGCCGCGAACTCGGCATTGGCTTCGTGCCCTACAGCCCGCTCGGCCGCGGTTTCCTCACCGGAACGATCCGCAAGCCGGAGGATCTTGCCGCCGACGATTTCCGCCGGCAGGTGCCGCGTTTCCAAGCGGAAAATATTGACGCCAACGCCGCTCTCGTCGCCACGCTCGGAGAGCTTGCCGCCGAAAAAGGCGTGACGGCAGCGCAGCTGGCGCTAGCCTGGGTGCTGGGCCAGGGCGACGACATCGTGCCCATCCCCGGGGCGCGCAAGCGTCACCATCTCGAACAGAACGCCGCTGCGGCCAATATCACCCTTAGCGCGGCGGAGCTCGAACAGCTCGGCCGGATAATCCCCCTCGGCGAGGTGGCCGGCAAGCGCTATTCCGACTCCTTGCTTTCCATGACCAACCTCTGAACTCCGACCGAAACAAAGAGCGAAAGCCCGGCCTGATGCTGTCGGCCGGGCTTGCCTTCGCGCCAGGCGAAACTATCTAACGCCATCTCGGAAAACGGGATGAAAACATGTCGGACAGGCAGGCAGTCGAACAGACGGTTCACCTTTATGTCGAAGGCATGGCCTTCGCCAATGAAGCAGCCTTGAAAAAGGCCTTTCACCCGAAAAGCTCGATCATCGGCCATTACCAGAACGCGGTGGAATGGCTGACACGGGACGAATTCATCGCCGCCATCCTGGCGGAGGAGCCGGCCCCGCCCGGCACGCAACCGTTCATGGATATCCAGAGCGTCGATGTCGAAGGCGATGCGGCCAGCGTCAAAGTCACCGACGATTTCGCGGGAATGCGCTTTACCGATTATCTCTCATTGCTGAAGATCGAAGGCCGATGGACGATCGTCAGCAAACTCTATCATCTCCACACATAAGAAGACCGGCCGCTTTCGGCGACCGGTCCATTGTTTTGTGGGACGACGGCAGGATCAGCTTCTGAGAACGCCGCCGGTGAATTTCGTGACGCTGGCGACGATCTTCTGCGTCAGCGCCTCGAAATCCTCATCCGTCAGCGTGCGCTCGACCGGCTGGATCTGAACCTCGATCGCCACCGACTTCTTGCCCTCGCCAACCGATGCGCCCTCGAAAATGTCGAAGACATTGACGCCGGTCACCAGCTTGCGGTCGGCGCCGGTGGCAGCCTTGACGATAGCGCCGGCTTCGACCGTTTTGTCGACGACGAAGGCGAAGTCGCGCTTGACCATCTGGAAGGGCGACAGTTCGAGCGCCGGCTTGGTGCGCGTCGCCTTGCGCTTGGCTTCCGGCATGGCGTCGACATAGACCTCGAAGCCGCAAAGCGCGCCAGAGACATCGAGCGCTTCGAGCGTCAGCGGATGGAATTCGCCGAAATAGCCGAGCACCACCTTCGGACCCATCTTGATCGTGCCGGAGCGGCCGGGATGATACCATTCCGGGGCACCCTGCTCGATCTGGATATTGCCCATCGGTAGGCCGCAGGCTTCGATGACGGCGAGCGCATCGGCCTTGGCATCGAAGACATCGACCGGCTTGCCGCCGCCCGTTGCGGCGTTCGACCACATGCGGCCGGCGCCTGATAGTGAGGCCGTCCCGCGGCGGATGCCGCCGGCAACGCGGCGCTGACCCTCCGGCCTGTCATTCTCATAGGTGCCGGAGACCTCGAAGATCGCCACGTCGCCATAGCCCTTGTCGGCATTGCGCTGGGCGGCGGTCAGCAGGCCCGGCAGCAGCGAGGGGCGCATATCCGACATTTCGGCGGCGATCGGGTTGGCGAGCTTGAGGGCAGGCGAACCGCCGCCGAAGAGCTTTGCCTGATCCTCCGGAATGAACGACCACGTGACGGCTTCGAGCATGCCGCGCGAAGCCAGCGCCCGCTTGGCGATGCGGGTGCGGATCTGCAGCGTCGTCAGGATCCTGCCGTTGACGGCGGCATGGCTTTCGAGCGGCGCCGGCTTGATATTATCGACGCCGTGGATGCGCATGATCTCCTCGACGAGATCGGCCTTGCCGTCGACATCGGGACGCCAGGAGGGAACGGCGACGGAAACGCGTTCGCCGGAACCGGAGACCTTGAAGCCGAGGCGCGTCAGGATCGTGTCGCTTTCCTCATTCGAAACTTCGAGGCCGGTCAGGCGCTTGACCTCGGAATAGGGGAAATCGACGATCTTCGGTTCGTAACCCTTATAGCCGACGACCTCGGCCTTGGCGGCGGTGCCGCCGCAGAGTTCCAGCACCAGTTCCGTGGTGCGTTCGAGGCCGGGAACCATGTATTCCGGATCGACGCCACGTTCGAAGCGGTAGCGGGCGTCGGTGATGATGCCGAGGCTGCGGCCCGATTTGGCGATGTTCATCGGGTCCCAGAGGGCCGATTCGATCAGCACGTCAACGGTGTTCTCGTCGCAGCCGGAATGTTCGCCGCCCATGATCCCGCCGATCGATTCGATACCGTCTTCATCTGCTATCACGACGTTGTTCGGGCCGAGTTTGTATTCGCGCTGGTCGAGGGCCAGCAAGGTCTCGCCCTCCACGGCGCGGCGGACGGTGAGATTGCCGTTGACTTTGGCGGCGTCGAAGACGTGCATCGGCCGGCCCTGATCGAAGGTCATGTAGTTGGTGATATCAACAAGCGCATTGATCGGGCGCAGGCCGATGGCGGTGAGCCGCTGCTGCATCCAGCGCGGGCTCGGACCATTTTTGACGCCGCGCACCAGACGCAGCGAAAAGCCCGGGCAAAGCCTGGGATCGTCGAGATCGAGCGTCAGCTTCACCGGCGTCTCGCCGTCGACGGCGAAAGACGGCGCCGGCCGGCTCTTCAGTGTGCCAAGGCCGGAAGCGGCGAGATCGCGGGCGATGCCGTGGATCGAGGTGCAGTCCGGCCGGTTGGGCGTCAGATTGATCTCGATGACCGGGTCGTCCAGATGCGCATAGGCGGCATAACTCCTTCCGACCGGCGCGTCCTCGGGCAGGTCGATGATACCGTCGTGACTGTCGGAGATCTGCAACTCCTTCTCGGAGCACATCATGCCGTGGCTTTCGACGCCGCGGATATTGCCGACGGCAAGCGTCACGTCGATACCGGGAACGTAGGTTCCCGGGGCTGCAAAGGCACCGACGAGACCGGCGCGCGCATTCGGGGCGCCGCAGACGACCTGGACCGGCGCACCAGCGCCGGTATCGACCATCAGCACCTTGAGGCGGTCGGCCTGCGGGTGTTTTTCAGCCGAGAGAATTTTGGCGATGACGAAAGGCTTGAACGCCGCCTTGTCGTCGACATCCTCGACCTCCAGCCCGATCTGGGTTAGGCGCGTGCAGATTTCATCGAGGCCGGCATCCGTTTCCAGATGTTCCTTCAGCCAGGAGAGCGTGAATTTCATCGTCCCAATTCTCCGTTCAAGCGCTGAGGCCGCCGAACAGCGTCGGCATGTCGAGCGGGCGGAAGCCGTAATGCGTCATCCAGCGGACGTCGGCGTTGAAGAAGTCGCGCAGGTCGGGCATGCCGTATTTCAGCATGGCGATGCGATCGAGGCCCATGCCCCAGGCAAAACCCTGATATTCGTCCGGATCGAGCCCGCCATAACGCAGCACGTTCGGATGGACCATGCCGCAGCCGAGGATCTCCATCCAATCGGTGCCTTCGCCGAACTTGACGATCGGGCCGGAGCGATCGCACTGGATATCGACCTCGAACGAGGGCTCGGTGAAGGGGAAGAAGGACGGACGAAAACGCATCGTCACGCCGTCGACCTCGAAGAAGGTCTTGCAGAACTCCTCGAGCACCCAGCGTAGGTTGGCGACATTAGCCTTCTTGTCGATAACAAGGCCTTCGACTTGATGGAACATCGGAGAATGCGTGGCGTCCGAGTCCTGACGGTAAGTCTTGCCGGGAATGATGATGCGGATCGGCGGCTTCTGCGTTTCCATGGTGCGGATCTGCACCGGTGAGGTATGGGTGCGCAGCACCTTGCGCTCGCCATTCTCATCCGGGTTGAAGAAAAAGGTGTCGTGCATCTCGCGGGCCGGATGGCCTTCGGGGAAATTCAGCGCGGTGAAATTGTAATAATCCGTTTCGACGTCAGGACCTTCGGCGATCGAGAAGCCCATGTCGGCGAAGATCGCGGTGATCTCGTCGACGATCTGGCTGATTGGATGGATGCGGCCGCGCTCGGCGGGCGAGGAGCGCACCGGCAGGCTGACATCGACCGTTTCGGCCTTCAGGCGAGCGTTGACCGCGGCCATTTTCAGCACCGATTTGCGTTCGGCGATCGCGTCCGTCACCTCGTTCTTCAGGGCGTTGATCGCAGCACCCCGGGTCTGGCGTTCCTCCGGCGTCATAGCGCCCAGCGTCTTCAGGAGTTCGGAGACCGAGCCCTTCTTGCCGAGCGCGGACACGCGCACAGCTTCGAGCGCGGGCTCATCGCCAGCGGCGGCAATTTCGGCAAGCAAAGGCGATTTAAGCTGGTCGATATCTGACATTGTCTTCTTTCCGTCCAGATCAGGCGGCGTTCGAAAGGCGGGCTGGAGAGGCCGGCGCAAGGAGTACAGAGAAAGAAAAACCCGCGCTAGCCCAAACCAGCGCGGGTTTCCCAAATCATAAATTCAAAGCTTGGGAAGCGCTGGTTACTTGACCGCGCCTTCAAACTCGTTCGCCGTGCCGGCTTCCTTGAGGTACTCAAGAGCCTTCTTGGCAGCGCTAACCAGCGCGCCGAATGCTTCCGGCTCGTGGATCGCCATATCGGAGAGAACCTTGCGGTCGACTTCGATACCAGCCTTGTTCAGGCCGTCGATGAAGCGGCCGTAGGTCAGGCCGAATTCGCGGACAGCAGCGTTAATGCGCTGGATCCAGAGCGCACGGAAGTTGCGCTTGTTGACCTTGCGGTCGCGGTAGGCGTACTGCTTCGAACGATCGACAGCAGCCTTGGCGGTACGAATGGTGTTCTTACGGCGGCCGTAAAAGCCCTTCGCGGCCTTCAGAACCTTCTTATGCTTGGCATGGGCAGCGACGCCCCTTTTTACACGTGCCATATCACGATCTCCTTAAATCTAGCGTTCGCGGACGAGTCTCAGAGACCGTTCGGCAGGTAATTCTTGATAACCTTGCGGCCATCCGGTTCTGCGAGAACCATGGTGCCACGTGCATCGCGAATGAACTTGTTGGTACGCTTGATCATGCCATGGCGCTTGCCGGCAGCGGCAGCCTTGACCTTGCCGGTTGCGGTGATCTTGAACCGCTTCTTGGCAGAGGACTTCGTCTTCATCTTGGGCATTTTGCTACTCCTTGCTGTCCTCCCTGCGCGCTTTATCAAAAAAGCCCTCTCGCGAAGTCCGGTTCTCCGGCCGTCGCAACAAGGTGCGGGAGCGTTTGTTGTTGATCTGCGGCATCGGCGACGAACCGTTCCGCAAGCATTCGAAACTGCCACGGCATGCCCTGCCGGTCAGTTCGGACGCGCGCTTATAACCGCAGCGTCCTGAAAGTGCAACGGGGGCTGCGGAGGAATCTTCGCCCTCCAGTACAAGGACCGAAAGTACAAGCGCCGAAAGCACAAAAGCCGCCCTTGCGGACGGCCTTGGGGCGAAAAGGTGCCTGGCGCTTACTTCGGCGCCAGTACCATCATCATCTGGCGGCCTTCGAGCTTGGGCTCGGCTTCGACCTTGGCGAACTCGGTCGTATCAGCCTTGACCTGCTGCAGAAGCTTCATGCCGAGTTCCTGGTGGGCCATTTCACGGCCACGGAACTTCAGCGTCACCTTGACCTTGTCGCCTTCATCGAAGAAGCGACCCATCGCCTTCATCTTCACCTCATAATCATGGGTGTCGATGTTCGGGCGCATCTTGATTTCTTTGACTTCGACGATCTTCTGCTTCTTGCGCGCCTCGGCAGCCTTCTTCTGGTTGGCATATTTCAGCTTGCCCAGATCGAGGATTTTGCACACAGGCGGTTCGACATTAGGGGAAATTTCGACGAGATCGAGGCCGGCTTCCTCTGCCATTCTCAAGGCCTGGTCGGTAGGCACGACGCCCATATTCTCGCCGTCAGCTCCGATCAGCTGAACTTTGGGAATGCGGATTTCACGGTTCGAGCGCGGTCCGTCCTTCACGGGCGCGTCGGTTTTAAAAGGTCTGCGAATGGTCGTATTCTCCTCGCGTTGTTTTCGGAATGTTGCAGCCTCGCGCTCCCGATCTGGGTGCACAAACGTGTCGCGTCATTGCTGCAACGGAGTCAATATCATCCTTTAGCGGAAAAATCACCCGCTGTCAGCCTGCCAAGAATCTGTTTTATAGGCCAAAACAACAGGAGTTTCGCCGATGTCCGATCAGATGCCGAATGCCCAGCCGCAGTTCCTGACGGTCGGCGAGGGCGAGGCGGCGCGTGATATCGCTATCATCGTCCGTTCGGCCCAAGCCGGTGGCGACGCACCGGCGCTCGTCTGGTTATCCGGCTATCGCTCCGACATGAGCGGCACCAAGGCAGTCGAACTCGACGGACTGGCGGCGGAGCTTGGGCTTGCCTGCATCCGCCTCGACTATTCCGGCCACGGGCTTTCCGGCGGCAGCTTCAGCGACGGCACGATCTCGCGCTGGCTGGAGGAGGCGCTGGCCGTCATCCGTCATGTCTCGCCTGAACGGGTGATCCTCGTCGGCTCCTCGATGGGTGGCTGGATCGCGCTCAGGCTGGCGCAGGAACTTGCGCGGCAGGGCGGCCCGAAGCTGGTGGGCATGGTGCTCATCGCGCCGGCGCCGGATTTCACCTCAGAACTGATCGAGCCGAACCTCAAGGCCAAGGAGCGCAAATCGCTTGCCGAGCGCGGCTATTTCGAAGAGCGCTCGCAATATAGCCCGGAGCCGAATATCTATACCAAGGCGCTGATCGAGGACGGCCACGAAAACCGGGTGCTCGACGGCATCATCGAAACGGGCTGCCCGGTGCATATCCTCCAAGGCATGAAAGATGCCGACGTGCCGCATGCGCATGCGATGAAACTGGTCGAACATCTTCCCGCCGACGACGTGGTGCTGACCTTCATCCGCGACGGCGACCACCGCCTTTCCCGCCCCGGCGATATCGCGCTTCTCCTCAGCGCCGTCAAAGGCATCCTCGCTTCATCGGCTGACAGGAAGATGCCCGCCTGAAGAGTAGCGACCCCAAATACGCTCCCGAACTTGTTGCATTTTAACCATATCGGCGAGTCGCAAGGCGCTCCCAAGAAGTAACGATTGACTCTTCTCGGGCCTCTCCATTAACACTTTGTTAATAAATAAGGGGCGATGCGAGAAAGATCGGGCGTGCGGATGAAGGGTATTTTTGTGGCCATGATGGCCATGTTTGCGATGGCGACGGCCGCAATACCGGCCCCCAGCAGAAATGCTTCCATGGTGACGGGCAATGCCACCTCCCAGCCGATCGGACACTATGATTTCTGTCAGATTCACCGCAGTGAGTGCGGTGCAAACCGCAATTCCGGCCCGGTCGAGATGACCTCGGCGAAGTGGTCGCTGGTGCGTTCGGTCAACGCCACCGTCAACCGCACCATCACGCCGATGACCGACAAGGAAATCTACGGCAAGGACGAGGTCTGGGCCTACCCGACCACCGCCGGCGACTGCGAGGATTTCGCGCTGTTGAAGCGCCGCATGCTGATCCAGCGCGGCTTTTCGGCAGCCGACCTGCTGATGACTGTCGTGCGCAAGCCCGACGGCGAAGGTCATGCCGTGCTGACGCTGCGCACCGCCGAGGGCGATTTCGTGCTCGACAACCTCGCCTCCGACGTCAAGCCGTGGTTCGGCACGCCCTATTCGTTCGTCAAGCGCCAGTCGAGCTACAATGCCGGCCGCTGGGTTACGATCGAGAACGGCCGCGACGTTCTGGTCGGCGCGCTGCGGTAGGGATTTCCGGGGGGAATGTGGGGAAAGAAGGCTGGCGAAAGCCGGCCTTCTGCTTTTCGGAGATGCAGATGCGCTCTTTCCAGTCCCGATGAGGGCTGATCGCTATGCCGCACCATCGTATGAGATAAGGTATTGGTTGCCCCACCGTTTCCCGGCCCTTCGCTTTAGGCTCAGGGCGTTCGTTGCTGCAATCGATTCACTGGATCGATTGCTCGGGCTTCGCCCGACCGCAACTCACCCATTCCCAATCAAAATGCCGGCGCCGAGCACCAGGCCGCCGCCGAGCACGACCTGGAAGGCAGCGCGCAGGAAGGGGGTTTCCATGTAGCGGTTCTGGATGAAGGCGATGGCCCAGAGTTCGAAGAAGACGATGATTGCGGCGGTGATCGTTGCGGTCCAGAAGTGCGGGATGAGGTAAGGCAGTGCGTGGCCGAGGCCGCCGAGCGCCGTCATGATGCCGCAGGCAAGGCCGCGCTTGACCGGTGAGCCGCGGCCGGAAATCTTGCCATCGTCATGGGCGGCCTCGGTGAAGCCCATGGAGATACCGGCGCCGACGGAGGCCGAAAGACCGACGAGGAAGGTCTGCCAGGTATCCTGCGTGGCGAAGGCGGCGGCGAAGATCGGCGCCAGTGTCGAGACCGAGCCGTCCATCAGCCCGGCAAGACCCGGCTGCACATAGGTCAGCACGAATTGCCGATGCACCGCCTCGTTCTCGTCGCGCTTGACATCCTCGGGCGTGTGTTTGTCGCCCAGCATGCGGGCGATATCTTCATGCCCCTGTTCGGCAAGCGCGAGATCACCGAGAAGTTCGCGCGTCGAGGCGTCCGAAGTCCGTTTTGCCGCCTCGACATAGAAACGGTAGGCCTGCTCCTCCATGGCTTCGGTCTCCTGCCGCATCGCATCCAGCGACAGGTTTGCCCTGAGCCAATCGGGTTTGCGCTCATAAAAGCCGTGCACATGCTCGCGGCGGATCAGCGGAATGCGCTCGCCGAAGCGCTGACGATGGATCTCGAACAACGACTTGCGATGCGTGTCCTCGACCTCGGCCATATCCTCGAAGACCTTGGCCGAGGCCGGGAATTCGCGGCGCAGCCTGTCGGCATAGGCGAGATAGATGCGGGCATCGTCTTCCTCGGAGGCGATCGCAAGGGCGAGGATTTCCTGTTCGGAGAGCGACTCGAAAGACCGTTTCGAGGATCTGAAAAACCGCGCCAGCATAACTTTCTCCAATGATTTAGAATAATTCTAAATCTAAAGAAGGCGGCGGTGACGGTCAAGGGCATGCCGCAGGCCTGCTGACAGATTGCCGCAAGCGGCACAGGCGACTTTGGCTCGCCGCCACAAACACCTATATGAGGACTGCCGCATCACGCGGCGCCGGGGTTTATGATGGACAATGAGATTCAGGGCCGCCCTGCCCATGTCGCGGCGATCCGCGAAAGGGCGGAGGCCGAAATGCGGGCGATGGGCGTCGATGAGGCCTTCATCGACAGGCTGGTCGAGACTTTCTACGGGCGCGTGCTGGAGCACCCCGATCTCGGGCCGGTGTTCGATGCCAGGCTCTCCGGCCGTTGGCCGGAGCATATGGAGAAGATGAAGAGCTTCTGGTCGGCCGTCGCCTTCCGCAGCGGCGCCTATGGGGGCAAGCCGGTGCAGGCCCACACCGGCGTTTCGAAGCTGACGCCCGATCTCTTTCCGAAATGGCTGGCGCTGTTTACCGCAACGCTCGACGATGTCGCGCCCTCACAGGAGGCCAAGGAATGGTTCATGGCGACGGCGGAACGCATCGCCAAAAGCCTGACGCTCTCGCTGTTTTACAATCCCGCGCTCGACGATCCCGCGAAGAAGACGGGCTGATCTTTATTGCCTGGCAGAAAAGGTCGCGCCGGCGCTTGCGGCGACGACCAGCGCCGTTCCGGCCATCTGCAGAAGCGTCATCGGCTGGGCCAGGATGACGAAGCCCGCCAGCGCGGCAATGGCCGGTTCCAGGCTCATCAGAATGCCGAAGGCGGCCGTCGGCATCCGCCGCAAGGCGATCAGTTCCAGCGTGTAGGGCAGCAGCGGCACCAGAATGGCAAGACCCACCATTTCAATCAGACCATAGCCATCGAGCGCCGGCACGGCGCCGGCAAAGCCGAAGGGTGTCGCGACCAGTGCGGCAACCATCAGCGACATCGAGAGCCCTTCCAGCCCCTTGAAGCTCGCACCGATCTTTTTCGTCAGGACGATATAGATCGCCCAACCGGTTCCCGCGCCGAGCGCAAAGAGAATACCCTCGATATTGCCAACCCAGCCGTCGCCGTTATGGGCGAGAGCCAGAACGCCGAGCCCGGCAAGGAGGGGCCAGATCAGACGCCGGCCGAGGCCGTAGCCGATGGTGGCCACGGAGAGCGGGCCGAGAAAATCGATCGCTACGGCCAGCCCGAGCGGAATGCGTTCGATTGCCGCGAAGAAGCTCATGGTCATCAGCGCGGTGGTCGTGCCGAGAACCAGCGCGCTCGTCCATTGCGCCCTGGTGTAGCTGACGATACGCGGCCGCACGAAGACGGCGAGAATGATGGCGGCAAAGGCGAGGCGCAGCCAGGAGGCGCCAGCCGGTCCATAGGTTGTGATGGCCGAGGAGGACAATGCCGCGCCGAACTGGATCGACGACATGGACATGAGGCACATCAGCCCGCCGACCGCCACGCCGTCGAATGCTGGTGACGCCCCTGCGGTCAGCGTGCCCACTCCGGCGTTTGCTTTTTCTTCCATGGTCGCCCCCCGATTGTGCGCTCTTCTTACGAAGACGGCTTGCGAGCGACAAATTCAAACTTCTGATCCAGGCAGAAAGAGCCTTGATGCAAAATCAGCGACGGCCGGCAAGGATGACCTCTTCGGCATCTTCAAAGCTCATCTCGAAAACCTGCCTGCCGATGTCGAAGCCAAAGCCGTTGCGGGCAAACGCCGAAAGCTCCTTGGCCTTCCGTTTTTCGTCGAGCTCGACCCGGCGGAACGGGCCGAAGGCACGTTTGCGGGCGAATATCGCCGCCGCATAGAGATCGTCAGTCTCTCCGAGCGCAGCCTCGACCTTGTCGCTCGCGACACCCTTGGCAGCAAGCTTCTGGGCGATGGCGCGCTTCGATTTGCCGCCGCGCACCGCAGAGCGCGTGCTGATCTCGGCATAGGCGCCATCGTCAAGCACCTTGTTGTCATAGGCAAATTTGACGGCGAAATCGGCGACGGCCTTGAGTTGGGCCGCGCTGATATCCTCGAACTTCTCCTTGGCCCGGCGAGTGATGGCGTCAAACAGCTGCTTTTCCGTCATCATTCGCCGCTCCAGGCGATAGATGGCGGAGTTGCGGGCCCAGCTCAGCATACGGGGTGTCGGGATATCGGATGGAACTGTCTCGTTGGTCATATCAAGCAATCAGGCTTCCAGACCTTTGAGGACATTGGCGACGTTGAGGCCGATCTCCGGCACGCCATAACCGCCCTCCATGCAGGTGACGACGGGCAGGCCGGCGGCGGAGATCATCTCTCCCATGCGAATGAAGTCCTCCGATTTCAGCTGGAAGAAGGAGATCGGATCACGCTCGAAGGTATCGACGCCGAGTGCCACGACGATCGCCTCGGCGCCGAAGGTTTTGATGCGGGCGAGTGCGTCGGCAAGCGCCGAAGACCAGACATCGAAGGGCGTGTGGGGCGGCATCGGATAGTTGCGGTTGGCCCCTGTGCCCTCCCCCTCGCCTTCCTCGTCGGCATGGCCGAGGAAATAAGGGAAAGCGTGCATGGGATCGCCATGCAGCGAGGCGGTGAAGACATCGCCTCGGTGATAGAAGAGATCCTGCGTACCGTTGCCGTGATGGAAATCGACATCCAATACGGCGACCTTCTTCGCGCCGTGATCGAGCAGACGCTGGGCCGCGACGCCGGAATTATTGATGAAACAATAACCGCCGAAGAGATCGATGCCGGCATGATGTCCGGGTGGGCGGCAGAGCGCGAAGGCGAAACGGTTGCCGGCATTCAGCCAATCCGCGCCTGACACCGCGCAGCGCATCGAGGCGATCGCCGCCTCGTAGGAGCCCTTGGTGATGGAGGTATCGGCGGCATTGGCATAATGGCCGATGGCACCGACGATATTGTCGGGCACGCGCTGGCTGGTGCGGCGGACCGGGAAGGAATTGGCGATCGCTTCGCCGGTGAAGCCAGCCGCCACCCAGCGATCCCAGACGGTGGCGAGGAAATCGAGATAGGCGGGATCGTGCACTTTCCGGGCCGTCTCCAGCCGATGCGCATCCGGCGCCACAATATCCCAGAAACCCGCTTCCTTCACCGCTGCCAGGATCCATTCGGCCCGGAACGGCGCCTCGAAAGGCGTCACCAGTTGGCCGGCATGGAGCTCGGTCCTGGCATCGCGCAGCTTATGGTCCTCGGAAAAGATGACGCGCATTTCGGATTCGTCCTCGATTTAAATTCTAGACTTACATGGCTCGGCCGCGACAAAAAAGCCGGCGCGTCGCCCTTGATCGACACGGGGGATGACTTCACCTTCCCGATCTTTGAAGACCGAAGGAAATTTCCGCATGACGGTGCTGATGGTCGATGTCGACGGTGTGCTCATTCATGGTCGTCCGGCCGACGGGCTGCCCCACTTCACCTATCTCGAGCGCGATCTCGGATTGCGGCCCGACCTGCTGCAACAGGAATTCTTCCAGACGTGCTGGGGTGACATCATCATCGGCCGCGAGCCGCTGGAACCAAGGCTCGCCGAGGTGCTCGCAAAAATCGCGCCGCATCTCGGTGCCGCTGTCCTGATCGACTACTGGTTCGAGAACGATTCCCGCCTCGACCGCAATCTGCTGGCGGATCTCGCCGGGCTCAGGCAAAGCGGCGTCACACTCTTCCTGGCGACCAACCAGGAGCACAGGCGGGCGCGCTACCTGATGGAGCAACTCGGCCTTGGCGAACATTTCGACGACATCCTCTATTCGGCAGCGCTCGGACACAGCAAGCCTTCGCCCGACTTCTTCCGGCTGGCGACCGAACGTGCCGGCGTGCCGCCTGGGGAAATCGCCTTCATCGACGACATGGCGGCGAATGTCGAAGCGGCGCGGCGGTTCGGTTGGAATGCGGCGCAATGGACGGCGGGCGCGACGCTCGCCGGAACGCTTCCCATCTTCGCAAAGTGGGTATAGGCGGCGCGGGCGCATTCAGGCGAGCCGTTTGTAGAACAGGGTGGTGTCGCAGAAGCCACCCTCCGGCCACAGCGCATAATCGGGGATGACGCCGACGCGCTGCCAGCCCAGGCGCGGGTAGATCGCCTCGGCCTCGCTGCCAGTTGCGGTGTCGAGCACGAGCAGGGTTTTGCCGCATCTGACCGCCTCGCGTTCGGCGGCCTCCATCAGCAGCCGGGCAAAGCCGCGCCCGCGGGCGGAACGATGCACCAGCAGCTTCTTCAGATCGCCGCGATGCGGCTGGTTCGGCATCTGCGCGGCCCCCACCTGCACCGTGCCGACGATCCGGCCGTCCAGTTCGGCGACCAGCAGCAGATTGCCGCCTGTCGCGACCGCGTCGGCGACGTCGCGCCAATAGGGCTCGGCATCGTCAGGCCCATAGGGCTGCATGAAACCGACGGAGGCGCCACCGGTGACGCAATCGGCCAGCACCGCCGACAGGGCCGGAATGGCGGCGCGCGCCTCTTCGGCGGAAAGGGTACGAATGTCAGGCATGGTCTTCTCCAGAAACGAATGTTGCTATCGGCCGCCGCGATCGAGCACGACGCAATAATGCGCCGACGCATTGCCGGGATTATGGAAGACATGACCCTCGCCAACGGGCATAAAGAGGCAATCGCCCGGACGCAGCCGATAGACCACCTCGCCCGCCGTCATCTCCAGTTCGCCGTCGAACAGCCAGATATGCTGCGTCATGCCATGGGATGCGGCATGCGGGGGAAAGCTGACGCGGGCGCCGGGAGGGAATTCGACTTCGACGATATCGACATCGGAGGCGGTGCCTGGAGCCGAAACCGAGCGCCTGAGATAACCGGTCTCCGGATCACGCCAGACCTGCTGTTCCTGGCGGCGGGCCAGCGGCGAGGCCTGCTCTCCCTCTTCGGCGAAGAAGGCCGACAGCGACAGGCCAAGCGCGGCGCAAATCCTTGCCAGCAGCGAGGCAGTCGGGCTCGCCTCCGCCCGCTCGATGCGCGAGATCATCGCCCGGCTGACGCCGGAGGCCACGGCAAGATCATCCAGCGTCAAAGCCTTTTGCAGCCGGAGCTTGCGGATGCGGATGCCGATCGCCAGATCGAGTTCGCGTTCCATCTTCTGCTCCCCCAATTCTACTATAAGAGAAATACACTATCTGATGATGGAATCAAGCTCCGCCGGCGAGGCCTTGCTTTCACCACTCCGGCGTCGATATATGACAGCGAAATCCGAGGAGAGCATGATGGACGCCAGCACGCAGAGCATGGATGCGACGGGAAGCTTCACGGCCGCGGCCTGGGACCGGATCGCGCCTGTCATGGCCGAGATCGAGGTGCTGCCGCTTCTGACACGGCTTTCGGACGGAACGTTGCCGCCGGAGGTTTTCCGGCACTACATCCTGCAGGATGCACTCTATCTGAAGCACTATGCGCGATGCCTCGCCATCGTCGCGGCCAAGGCGCCCGACAATGCACAGGTGCTGCGCTTCCTCGGTTCGGCGCAGAAGGCGATCACCGTCGAGCAGGGCCTGCATGCCGGCTTCCTTAGCCAGTTCGGCATCTCCTCCGAGGATGTGACGTCAGCCGAACCCTCGCCCGCTTGTTTTGCCTATACGAATTTCCTGCTTGCCACCGCCTATCACAGCTCTTACGCCGTGGCGCTTTCTTCGATCCTCCCCTGTTTCTGGATCTATTGGCACGTCGGCGAGGCGATCAAGAACCGGCCAGCCGTCGAAGGCAATGCCTTCCAGGCCTGGATCAACACCTATGGCGACCCGCAATTTGCAGCCGGCGCCCGCGAAGTGATCGCGCTGACCGACATCGCCGCCCGCGCCGCCTCGCCGACGGAGCGCATAGAGATGATGGATGTTTTCGTGCGCGCCTCGCAATATGAATGGATGTTCTGGGATTCGGCCTGGCGGCTGGAGGCGTGGCCGGTCTGACAGGCGTGCGACCGGCCCGCAAAATAGCGTAAACAGCAGGATAATTACCGCTTTGCGGCAGGGGGCGGCGCTGCTATATGGCGCGCATGAGCACCAATTCGACCACTCCGCTATCCCATATCCGCAACTTTTCGATCGTGGCCCATATCGACCACGGCAAATCGACGCTGGCCGACCGGCTGATCCAAACGACCGGCGGCCTGGCCGAGCGCGAAATGTCCGAGCAGGTGCTCGACAATATGGATATCGAGCGCGAGCGCGGCATCACCATCAAGGCCCAGACCGTGCGCCTGCATTACCAGGCGAACAACGGCGAGAAATACATTCTCAACCTGATCGACACGCCCGGCCACGTCGACTTTGCCTATGAAGTTTCGCGCTCGCTGTCGGCCTGCGAGGGCTCGCTGCTCGTCGTCGACGCCAGCCAGGGCGTCGAAGCGCAGACGCTGGCCAACGTCTATCAGGCGATCGACAACAATCACGAGATCGTCACCGTCCTCAACAAGATCGACCTGCCGGCCGCCGAACCCGACCGGATCAAGGAGCAGATCGAGGAAGTGATCGGCATCGATGCCTCGGAGGCCGTGCTGATCTCGGCCAAAACAGGCCTCGGCATTCCCGATGTGCTGGAGGCGATCGTCAACAAGCTGCCGGCGCCGAAGAGCCCCGGCGGCGACAAAGCGCCGCTGAAGGCGCTGCTCGTCGACAGCTGGTACGACACCTACCTCGGCGTCATGGTTCTCGTGCGCATCATCGACGGCGTGCTGACCAAGGGCCAGACGATCCGCATGATGGGCACGGATGCCAAATACCAGGTGGAGCGCGTCGGGGTGCTGACGCCGAAGATGGTCAATGTCGACAGCCTCGGCCCCGGCGAGATCGGCTTCATCACCGCCTCGATCAAGGAAGTGGCCGATACCCGCGTCGGCGATACGATCACCGAGGACAAGCGGCCGACGGCGCAAGCGCTGCCGGGCTTCAAGCCGGCGCAGCCGGTCGTCTTCTGCGGTCTCTTCCCGGTCGATGCCGCCGATTTCGAGGATCTGCGCGCCGCCATGGGCAAGCTTCGCCTCAACGACGCCTCCTTCTCCTTCGAGATGGAATCTTCGGCCGCCCTCGGCTTCGGTTTCCGCTGCGGCTTCCTCGGCCTGCTACATCTCGAAATTATCCAGGAACGGCTGGAGCGCGAGTTCGACCTCGACCTGATCGCCACCGCCCCCTCGGTCGTCTACAAGATGTTCATGACCGACGGGTCGGAGCGCGAGCTGCACAACCCGGCTGACATGCCCGATGTCGTGAAAATCTCCGAAATCCACGAGCCGTGGATCCGCGCGACGATCCTGACGCCCGACGATTATCTCGGCGGCATCCTGAAGCTCTGCCAGGATCGGCGCGGCATCCAGATCGAGCTGACCTATGTCGGCACGCGCGCCATGCTGACCTACGACCTGCCGCTCAACGAAGTCGTCTTCGATTTCTACGACCGGCTGAAGTCGATCTCGAAGGGTTATGCCTCCTTCGATTACACCCTCACCGACCACCGCGAAGGCAACCTCGTGAAGATGTCGATCCTCGTCAACGGCGAGCCGGTCGATGCTCTCTCGATGATGGTGCACCGCACCGCCGCCGAAAAGCGCGGCCGTGACATGTGCGAGAAGCTCAAGGAGCTGATCCCGAAGCACATGTTCAAGATCCCGATCCAGGCCGCGATCGGCGGCAACGTCATCGCCCGCGAGACGATCTCGGCCCTGCGCAAGGACGTGACGGCGAAATGCTACGGCGGCGACGCCACCCGCAAACGCAAGCTGCTCGACAAGCAGAAGGCCGGCAAGAAACGCATGCGCCAGTTCGGCAAGGTGGAGATTCCTCAGGAAGCCTTCATCGCGGCATTGAAGATGGGCGACGAATAAGACTTCTCAATCAGATCTCATGCGCATATGATCTGCGCATGAGATCGAGGAGATCGTTATGCCGCAACAGCTCAGAAAAGCAGCGAACCTTTCCCTTGACGAAGGCCTCATTTCCCAGGCGCGCGAGCTCAAGATCAACATATCCAGGGCAGCGGAAGATGGAATTGCGCAGGCCATAAAGGCGGAGCGCGAGCGGCTATGGCGTATCGAGAATGCCGAGGCTATCCGGCTGGAAAACGAATATGTTGAAAAGCACGGCTTGCCGTTCGCCAAGTACCGTCAGTTTTAATGGCACGCTTTCACGTCTATCGCCTCAAAACCGGGAATGTCCTGGCCATCGATCTTCAAGCCAATCTCCTTGACGACCTGCCTTCGCGAGTCATGGTTCCGCTGCATCCGGTGCAAGAACTGAGCTGGTCGATCTCACGACTGAACCCACGCTTTGCTATCGAGGGTGAAACCTATGTCATGGCAACTCAGCGCATGGCGTCGATCCCGACCACCGAAATAGCAAGAGCGATCGCAGATCTATCGGGCAAGAGCGATGCCATCACGGGCGCCCTGGATTTTCTTTTCCAAGGCTTCTGAGATCAGCTCCCCGCCATATATTCCTTCACCAACCCCTCATAGGCCTGCATCTCAGGCAGCGCCGCGTAGCTGTGCACCGCGCCGGTCTCGGCAAAGGCCAGCTTCTCGCTTGTCCAGGTCTCGATGAAGGGCGTGAACCAGCTGATATCGTCGAGCATGGTCACGCGCAGGTTGACGAACCAGTCCATGCCTTCCGGCCGGGTGAACATCCAGCTCATGCAATGCGGGCAGAAATAGTGCTTGGTGACACCGTGCAGGCCGCCGATAACAGGCTCGCCTTTGCTAACTTCGAAGCCTTCGCTGGGGATGGCGGCGCTTAGCGAATAGGCGCTCGCCGTCATCTTCTGGCAGCCTGTGCAATGGCAGGCCATGGTCAGCAGCGGCGGAGCGCTGATCTTCAACCGCACCCGGCCACAGCGGCAGCCGCCTTCCATAGATAAATTCGATTTGCTCATGTTTCCCTCCGTTTCGCTTTCTCATCTAGCGGAGTGATTCTCGCTGTCGAGATGGGAAGGTTATTTCGGGACAGGCGGCACACCGGCTTAGCGGATGCGGGCCGGATTGCCGACCACGGTCGCGCCCGCCGGCACATCCTTCGTCACCACGGCACCGGCGCCGACGATCGCGCCATCGCCGATCGTCACACCGCCGAGGATGATGGCACCGCCGCCGATCCACACGTCCTTGCCGATCGTGACCGGCCGGGCGATCTCGATGCCCCGGCTGCGAAGTGCTGCGTCCTTGTGATGTTCGGCGCAATAGATCTGCACGCCGGGGCCGAACATGCTGCGGTCGCCGATGGTCACGCGGCCGGAATCGAGAATGGCGCAGCCGGCATTGAAATAGACGCGTTCGCCGAGAAGGATATTGATGCCGTAGGAGCAGTGAAACGGCGCCTCGATGAAGACATCCCGCGCAGCCTGCGCAAAGAGCGCCCTCAGGACCGGCGCCATCGCGCCGCGCTCGTCCGGCGGCATCGTATTGTGCGCATGGACGGCTCGGCGCGCCTGCCGGCGCAAGCGATCGAGCGCGTCGTCGAGGCAGCAATACCATTCGCCCGCGGCCATCTTCTCGCGTTCGCTTGCCGGCATCGCTTCGCCTCTCACACCGAGGCCTGCGACAGCATCACGATCTCCTGCGGTTCGATCAGGCTGACCCAGGCACGGGCGATGGCAAGGCCGGCGGCATCGGCGGCACCGCCATGCCTTGCCGCCAGTTCGGCATGGTTTTCCAGCCAGCCGGGGGCGATGCGCTCGATCGTATCGGGGAAATCGGCCTTCCACTCCTCGACGACGCTTGTGTTGGCCTCGAAATGGAACTGGGTGCCATAGACGGCGCGGCCGATGCGGAAGGCTTGGTTCTCGGCAACAGGGCTGGTGGCGAGACGGACGGCGCCCTCCGGCAGGGTAAAGGTATCGGCATGCCATTCGAAGATGGTGAATTCGCCGCCGAGCGCCTGTAGCAGCGGATCGGCCCGCCCCTCGCCGGTGACACCGATCCTATGCCAGCCGAACTCGCGGGCGGCGCCCAACAGATTGTCGGCGCCATAGGCGCGGGCGAGGATCTGGCTGCCGAGGCAGATACCGAGCACGGCCTTGCCGGCATCGCCGAAGCAGCGCGCCAGCCGGGCGAGTTCCGGCAGATAGGGATGCACCTCGTGATCCAGGGCGCTCTGCTCGCCGCCGAGGACGACGAGCGCGTCATGCCTGGATATGTCCTGTGGCAGGATGCCGTCCTGCCACACGCGAAACCACTCGATGTCAGCCCCCGCCTCATCGAGCGCTCTGGCGAGCGCGCCAAGGCCGGTATTGCGCATGTTTTCGATGACGGCGACTCGCATCAGCTTTTCCCCGGTATGACCGACCAGGGGAAGAGACCATGCCGGAGAACGGCGCGCAAGATGCTTAAGCGCGCCATTGCATGCGCACGCTGCAAGGGCTTAAATCCAAGCAAACGAAAGGAAACATCATGACCGAAAAAGCCCGCGTCTCGATCCTCTACTGCACTCAGTGCAACTGGCTGCTGCGCGCCGCCTGGATGGCGCAGGAGCTGCTGCACACTTTTTCCGACAGTCTCGGCGAGGTGGCGCTGATCCCCGGCACCGGCGGCAATTTCGAGATCCGCGTCAACGGCGATCTCATCTGGGAACGCAAGCGCGACGGCGGCTTTCCCGGGCCGAAGGAGCTGAAGCAGCGCGTCCGCGACATCGTCGAGCCCGGCCGCGATCTCGGCCATGTCGACCGCGCGTCGCTGGAAAGCTGAGCGGACCCGCTCAGCGATAGGGCGAGCGGCAGACCCTGTAGACGCCTTCATAGGTGAGAAAATGATCCGTCCTCGGATTGTAGGAGCGGTATTCATTGGTGCACCAGGCGATATGCTTGTTCGGAGCGTTCGGCTGCACGCGGCGAACCGGCGGCGGATCATAGGTCAGCTGCGGCCGCCCGGCGGCGCCCGGCTGGTAATAGGTCGGTCCCGTCGCGCCACGCGGCCGGTAATTCGGCTGAACATAGGCGGGGCGATGCCATTGCTGCGGCCCGAAACCGAAGCAGCCGCGAAAATCGCAAAGCGTCGATCCGGTGTTGAGCGGCCCGACCCCGGGCTTGCCCAACTTCAGCGAATCAGCACCGGCCATAGCTGGCGCGAGAAGCGCAAAAAGGCCGGCAAGCAGAATTGGGCGGGAAGAGTGCATGAAGCATTCCTTTCGATATTTCCTTTATATAGGGCGTGCCGACCGGAGCGCTATGCCTGGCCTACGGCCGTCCCCCGCGCGCGGCCGGCTGCTTTTTCGCCAACTGTCAGAAAAACTTCAAAAACCCGGTTGACAGTCCGGAGCTGCCCCCTTACATCGCTCTCCGTCGCCCAGATGGCGGAATTGGTAGACGCGCCAGCTTCAGGTGCTGGTACCCGAAAGGGTGTGGAGGTTCGAGTCCTCTTCTGGGCACCATTCCATTTTAGAAAAGCCAGCAATTACAACGCTTTAAGCGGATTGTTTGCTTTTCGATCCCCCTCAATATCCCCCCACAATTATCCACTGGGCTCGGTGAGCTCTTTGGCTTCATCTGGGATGTGGATCCGAAGGCCCATCGGGTTTGACCAGCCCAATGTCTCTTCATCGTCGCCTCCGTCTTCGTCCTCGGCGGTGTCGAGCTCCAGATCATAGAAACACCCGTTGCCTATGCACTGTGGCGTGCTGCCGATCGACGGTTCGCTGTCGCCGTTGTCCTCAAGGTTCGGATCGCCATCCAGAAGATCAAGCAGGGCGATCATTTCTTCAATGTATGCCTCCAGCGTTTGACGCCGCAGGTCCTGAACAACTTTGCTCACACCGCTACCCTCCCGGCGACTTCTGCCACGGACTCTATGAACCGGGCCATCTGCCCAAGCGGGGTGGTGTCAGATTTCGTGAGTTCCATGAGGTCTCCAGCCGTTACAGCAAGGACGTCAGCTTTCATACCTAAGCCGGCCAGGCTCAGAGCGTGGCATTGAGAGACTTCGTTGGCGGCTTTGCGAAGATGAATGCCAGTGTCTCTTACCCGCAGACGCGCAGCATCAGCCCCAGAGATGTCCCGAAGATGGGCGGTCTCGGCCTCATACTGGACGGCCAACTGGATACGCTGTTCGCACTCCCTGATAGACTTCATCCTGTAGGCTCGATTTTGAGCGAGAGCCTTTTCAGTTCGCCCCGTTGGCGCGGACTGCTTCCACCTTTTCAGGTGGTCCCTCTCTTCGTCGGCCGTCCGAATGACGAAGCATGTCTTTCTGATTTCCCGACGGAATTTCGGCGCCAGCCTCTTTGTCAGGTCACTCGTGTCTCTGAGGAGAAAGCGGCCGATGATGTCACGCTCGGCTGGCATGGTATATCGCCCGTCCTGCGCGTTGGCTCCAAGCAGCAGCTCCTCAGGTGCCAATGGCCACTGATGCCGCCACTCATCCGCAATCCACTCCAAAGAATCCTGCGCTTCCTTAAGCTCGGCACAGGCATCATAGAATTTCTGGTAGGCAAGGATCAACTCAGGGTTCTCTATCTGGTCAGAGGGAAGAGCTTGCGCCTCGGTCGCGATGGCTCCATGTGAATTAGGTGCGACGGCGACCGCTGCGATCGTCGAGGTAGCGGCGAAACCCCAAAGAAGGGCTCGGCGGGTGGTATTAGGCAAGCCTTCGGCGGCTGCCGGAATTACATGGTTCGGCATTTTATACTCCCCGGTATATGGCGAATCAGCGTTAACTATCGCTATTAACCTAGTTATGAAAACTAGGTTTGTCAAACGGTAACTAGGTGCTATAACTATGTTTATCGTTTTAAGAGGTATTTTCCGAATGCTGACGACTGGAAACCAGCTCAAGGCCGCCCGTATTCTGGCAGAAATTGAGCAGAAAGAGCTCGCAGAAAAGGCCGGCTTGAACGTCAACACTATTCGGAACATGGAGAGTGTGGGAAACGGACCGATCGCCGGTCGTGCTGCTAACGTCCAAGTGGTGCAGCGAGTGCTCGAAGGTATGGGGATTCAATTTCTAAATCACGGGTGCCCCGGCGTTAGGCTGATGGCAGAACGCAACTCTGGGACCGATTAGAGTTGCCCAGGCGCTCCACGCCATTGACTCCGCCCGCGCAGTTTGCAGTCTTTGTCTTTGTTTTTGTCTTTGAGGGAGGACCGACGATGGATGAAGTTAAATGCAAGTGCGGCCGGGTTTATGAGGAGACCAAAATGAAACTCCCGGCCCGCGATGTTGACTCGTGGTCCTGTGAGTGTGGTGAAGTGCTTCGGGAATGGAATGGTGGGGTTTGCTACAAGTACCGCCTGATACGGAATGACGCCGCGACAGGATGGTGAGATGCGTGAAATCGAAAGCGCGATTACACCGGAGCAACTTGTCGCCAAATTCGCAAAAGCCGGCATTTCTATATCGGAGCGAACTCTGCGGGAGAGGGCGCGTCAGGTCGGCGCGTATCGGCTGATCGGTAAAACGATGTTCCTCATGCCCGAAGATGTTGAAAAGATCATCGAGGCCGCCAAGCCAATGCCGCGGAAATCCGCGTTAACTGAGCCGAAAAGAAGCGCAAGGAAGCGGATGTCCTGACATGGCCAAATCGACTGTTCCAGCCCAATGAACTTTCGTAGGAAACCTCAGGCGGTGTCAGCGCTACCACCAACTGCTCAAGATAGAAGGCTGGGCGGCCGACCTTCTGTTGAAGTCCGGACGATGAAGATAAAACCGGACGGAAAGGTCGAGGAGCTGACTTGCCACCCTCTCGAATACTATGGTTCGTGCCCAGACGTGGGCGACACCATCGTGTCGAATTATTTCGAGGCGCCAATTTTCTACTCCGTCCAACGCCGCTATTTCGTTATGGAATCCCTTGCATACGTAGGCTGGGCCCTCATAGTCCGAGAAATCGACCCATCAGGGCCGCCTCAAGAACTATGGAACGAATGGCAGGCAGCGACTAAATTTTGGGAAGAAATCGACGAGCAAGAGGAGCAGGAAGAGCAACAGGCCAAAACAGAGAGGCTGAATGCACTGCTTGGAAGAAACCCGCGTCGGCCGCCAACTAACTCTTCGCAAAACAAACCTAAGAAACCAAAGAAACGAAAATTACAGCCACGCGGTTCGGACGGAAGAGAACCGAAGTCCGATGGCTAAGCTGACTGAACCTCAATTTTCCACCAGCTATCTGCTCTTTGCCCAATACGGCGGCAAAGCGGTCATCCCGATCGAGGATGTGTGTCGAGACTACTTCCGCCATCTAACGCCTGCGAAGTTGCTCCGTAAGGTCGCGGCGGGCGAAATTGCTCTTCCCGTCATGCGGTCGGAGATCTCACAAAAATCGCAAAAGGGTGTCCATTTGCAGGATCTAGCGAGCTACATCGACCAGCGGCGGGAGGCGGCACTTGAGGAGTTCCGGCAATCAACGCAAAAGGTCCAAGATGACTGACGAGGAGCAACGGCCTTTCACGCCCAAGAAGCTAGCCGAGCGATGGCTCTGCTCGGAGCGTCATGTGCGAAACATGCTGCAGCGGGGAGACATTCCCTATTTCAGGCTCGGCGGGAAACTCATTCGCATCAAATTTCGTGACGTTGAAGAGTTCGAGAAAGCAGGCGTTATGAAAAACGAGAAAGACGATTCAGCAGGGCATGACTAAGCGGTTGTTATTTTTGATTTCTCAACTCAAGCGATTGGCCGAAGTGTCGAACGCGGAGAACGTCACCATTGAGCTCGAGCGAGAAGGTAGCCCAATCCGAGTGATGCCTTTCAAGCCGGCGCGAAGGCTAAAAGAAAAGCCGTCACGGGAAGAAGAGGCAGAAGCCAGCCTTGCCGAGTGGCAAGCGAGCAGAGCGAAGAGCTCATGACACGAGCCTCATTCCGACAAGCTGACATCGAGCGGATTTTACGCGCCGCGAAAGCCGTCGGCTCGACAGTCGAAATTGACCTGCGACGACTGATTGTGACAGTGTACCATCCCGAGGCTGATGGCAAAGAACCTCCGAGCGGGCTGGCGCCGGACGGCCTCGAAAGTTGGGATTGACGCTGAAACCCTTATGTCCTCACCTTGCACCGCAACGCTCCTCGAAGACGCCGCCGATCGAATCGCCGATATCTCGCGAGCGGATCTCCAGATCATGCTTCGCCGTGCCGCGATACGGCTACGCAACGCCGGCGCCGTATCGATGGAGGATGACGTCGAGGATGCCTTGCGTGACCTGGCCGGCGAGTTCGGCATGACGCGCAACGACACGATCAGGTATATCGTCCGGGAGTGGATGGAGAAGAACACCTATCTGCCAGTCCACGACCTCGACGAAGATGGAGAGGTCGACGGGAATGCCTGAGAGGCGCTATGCTTAGCGACCATCCCTCCTCAGACCGGAGCTTCAGCATGCCAAGCCTCGCGCAGATGAACGGCTCATTGCATATTCATCAGTTCTACATAGGCAAGTTGAAGGCCAACCTGGAAAGGCTTTTCGATAGCGACCCCGAACTGGCAATGCTGCTCGACAATGTTGCTGCCCTTCTTTCCGAGCACGTCACAACGTTGGCTGACGACATCGCCGACCTGGAAGACGACGATGCGTGAGAGTTGGGCGGCCGAAGCCCGCGGATGGACGGGACAGGCGGTTTCTTTTCGTTCCTGCCTGTTCTGATTTTGTCCAACCATTCAGTCTGCTATCGGACCGAGAAAATTCACTCCAGCTCAAATATCGACGCGTCATCTTGCTCTTCCCGCAGCCCCTTATACGAGGCATGCCGGAGCTTGCCGTCATGTGTCCAGGCACGATATTCGATCTCGGCAACCAGCTTCGGCTTGATCCAGATCAGGTTCCTTCGCCGGCCGGAATATTTGACGGCCGGCTTCGTCGCCTTGATCTTGTCCATCGTTGCGCGAAGCTTCATCGCCTCGTCTGCCTTGAAGCCCGTTCCGACCGACCCGACGTAGACTAGCTCGCCACCCTTGCGAGCAGCCAGCAGGAGCGCGCCGATATTACCAAACGCCGCGTTGGAGCGCTGATAGCCAACGATGGCGAAGCCGTCGCCTTGGATACATTTGATCTTCAGCCAGTCGCCGGGCCGACCGCTGCGATAGGTGCTGTTCCGGTCTTTCGCAATGATGCCTTCTAATCCATGCTCGCAGGCGATGCGCAGAAACGTTTCGCCATCCGCCTCGATCTCCTCCGACAATCGAATGGCTTCTTCGCTGCCGGCTGGCACAAGCCCCTCGAGGAGATGGCGCCGGGCAGTTAGTTCCATTTCCGTCAGGTCGCGGCCGTCGAAATACAAAAGATCGAACGCCATGAAGACCGCTTCCCACGACATCCCCTTTCCGCCACGGCCGCCGAGCGACTGCTGAAGCCTGCCGAAGTCTGAACGCCCCTGCTCGTCGAAGACGACGGCTTCGCCATCCAATATTGCTGTGGAAACGGGAAGGCGCCTCGCCTCGGTTAGGATCGCCGGGAAGCGGCCGGTCCAATCATGGCCGCCGCGCGTCAGAATGCGGACACCCGACGGCTCGATGTGGACGGCAAGGCGATAGCCGTCCCATTTCACCTCGAAAGCCCATTGCCGGCCTTTCGGCGGCCGAGGCTTCAGCAGCGCCAGGCACGGGTCGATGCGCGCCGGCATTGGGTCGAGCGTAAGCTGAGGCTGGGCGGGATCGCGCTTCTTACGAGGCCTGCTGCGGATCGGCGCTTCGGCTTCACCGAGTAGCGGCTTGGCAGGCTTGCGAGGCGGCTTTGTCATCCCTGGAGTTCATCAGCAACAACTTAAAAAGCAATTGACCAATATTCATTATTGACTCGCCTCGTGACGTGAACATAATAAGAACATCGGCGATGCGGCCGCCAATCTGAAAACTTGAGTATGGAGCACGGATATGCGCGAGCAGCCGATCGGCGAAGCCATGGTTGATGATGAAATTGCAGAGGTGCTTGCTTATCACAAAGGCGATGCGCAAGCGGCGATAGGAACGCTTCTGAATGATATTCGCCATCTTCGCTGGCAGCTAGTACTAACCGAAGGCGCCATGGGCCGAGGCATCACGCGCGGCTGGCGACCGAGCTACGAGCGAGACTGATATGCTTGATCGTCTTCAACCAAAAGCCGCTGCCTTCGATGTGGCATTTAACGACTGGTGGCGGTCGCAACCGGGTTCTTTCCGAGACAGCGTTAGCCCGTCGACTGCGCGCGCATGCTTCCGCGCAGGATATACCGCCGGCAAGCACACGACCGAGCGGCGCTACGTCTTCAGAGCGGGCCGCATGCGGATCACTGTCTGGGCAGCTGGCGTCACGGAAGCGAAGACGAAAGCGGAAATGGAAGCTGATTTTCGCGCAGCCAAGAACGGTTGGCCGAAGCCCAGAGCGGGCTGGCCACTCCAGGAGATCAAATAAGCGACATCGACAGGTCGCCGCTGACGAGAGCGCCCAAACTTTGAGTTCACAATTGCGAGCACCAAAGCTGTGTCCCCCGGGGGAGCAGGGGAAACTGTAAGCCCGGTACTGCCGCACCTTCGAACGATTTTCAGCCCCGCGCAGTTTATTTGTATGACCAAAGAGGAATTCTGCGAACGGTTCTTTCAACGCGTAACGTTCCACTGCCGCGCGGGCCGCAGACCCTTTGGTTTGGATCCAAAAACCTACTGCGACAGAATCGCTCCAATCTATTGGCGCGAGTTGGGGAACGAATTGAGCCCGGAGGAATGCGCTGATCAGGACGCTGCATACTGGCCCTGACCAGTCCGTGCGACACAGTCCCGCGCCTCGAGCGCTGCCCTTACGGGCGTCAGCCGCTAGCGTCCTTCGGCCCCGTCTCGGTCATATCATGCCGGAAGTGCGGGAAGACTATTACCGTCGAGAACGGCGCCCTTTTTCCATAGCCCTGCCACGCAACGTGAGCATGAAGCCTGGCGGGTAGCAGCCAAATGGAACGAGGGGATTATTCCGCAATGAGTATTGAAGGGCATCTGACGGCGCCGACATCATAGATTGTCCAAACCAAACACTGGCTTCTCAATGCTGAATAGTCTCGACACCTTCGTGATGAAGCTGATGAGTCAATATTCTTCCAAGTCGATTATCGCGAATAAGATCATTATTCGCTTTCTTGATTTGAACACTGTAAAGTTTCTGCCTTTATTTATATTATTATGGTTTCTATGGTTCTATCGAAATAAATGGAAGCCCGTTGTTGTCGAATGCATCATCGACATGTTCTTCGGAATTGGCATATCTCGATTTATACAACTGTTTCTGCCAGAGCGTCTCAGGCCGCTGCATTCAGGCAATCCCGATTTCCTGCTGCCTTTGGGCGTTGATCCGACAACGCTTGAGCATTGGAGTTCCTTCCCCAGTGACCATGCCGCGCTGACCTTCGCGGTATCGACAACGATGTGGCGCGCATCCCGACCGCTTGGTGCGGCCTGCTTCATCTGGTCGACGTTCGTGATTTGCCTGCCGCGCATTTATGCTGGCTATCATTATGCGACCGACATCCTGGGTGGCGCTTTTGTAGGCGTGTGCACAGCCCTTCTGGTAGCGCGCCCTCTTCAGAAGCTATTGATGCCGACTGTGCTAACGGTTGAGGAGCGCTTTCCAGGTTTGTTCTTCTCTGGTTTCTTTGTCATATCCTATGAATTTGTGACGCAGTTCGACGAGCTGCGGCTCGTTGGAAGGGCCATTCAACACCTCATCTCGTGATGGCGAGTTTTACGAGCTCACAGCATCTATCGAACGAACGGGGAAGAGATCGGGAGGAAAATGCTGCGGGAGGTCGAACTATGTCACCTTATACCTGCCGTTCCCTCGGTGCGGCATCGCTGACAATACAAGGTCGGCGGAAAATGCCTCGCGCTAGCGGGGCATTTTGCTGCCTAGGTTCCGTTACCGCAGCAAGGTTCAGACGACAACACTATCGCGAGGATTCCAGACGGCGGTCGCCGCTCAGAAGATTTAGCCAGGCCCGCGAGACCTTCTCCGCGCCTGTGCCCCCGATATGGCAATCGTCGTAGCGGTCGTCTCCATCGAGTAGCGCGTCGGTATTTGCGCCTTCCCGGATGCCGTGGCCGCTCTTTGACAGGGCCATTTGCGCCCTTACGATTGCATTGTCTGGAATATGCTCCTTGAAGCCGCCGTTACTCGGTTCGAGGCATTTCGATGCGATCGAAATGTAAACGGGTGCTTCAACGCCATGCTGACGCAATGTGTCGACCATCGACAGGAAACGTTGCTGATAGGCCTCCATAGTGGTGCCCAGAACCAGATCCTTCTCTCCCTGCACCCAGAGGACGTTCGTTATCCGATAGCCAGAATCCTGAAGCTGTTTCACTGTATCGACCAGCACAGGATTGATGTCACCGCCTGCCGCCCATCGTGCGACCTCAGAACCGGAATATGCCAAGGGAGCGAGGATGACGCTGTCGTATTGTCCCGATGCGATCAATTGGTTCGCAAGAAGAGTCCAGTACTCTCCTTTAGTGTCGGTCGATCCAAGAAGTGGTGACGCCGCGATGAAGCACCGTCTGCCAAAGGCGTTTACAACGTGATTGCCATAATTTGACCGGTGCCGCTGGCCGCCGTCGTTGGCGGCATTCGATTGGCCAAGAATCAGTAAGACGGCAGTTCGATCAGTTTGCGTCGGGCAGGTCACAGGCGTTTTTGATTCATCACCGATGAGCCGTTCCTTGTCGTCGATAGTATAACGGCTTGGGGGTGGCGACTTCTCCCCTTCAACCTTTTTCTTGAGCGAAGAAAGTTGTGGCCAAGGAAAGATCTCATGTCTCGCGCTCACACCACCCACCAAGTACAACTCAATTAAGGCTAAGACGACTGCTATGATTTTACTCACGTCGCTACCCTTTACGCATTATAGACGAATGGAAGCTATGACAGATTAAGTATGATCCATCAATGAATATTCCTCTACAACAACGCGAGCGACTGGAGGAATGTCTTTTGTCTAATATCGTTCGATTCTGGTTAAAAACCACTCGCCCGTCTTGGCGGGGGGTTCCTATCTGGTGGCGCGGAATCAAATTCTATGGTCAATTGATCTTGATCCGGCGCCGTTCCGGAAGAAATCTGTGCTGTTCAGGGCGCCCGGCTTGATCATCGGCTCGACAGCCAGGCAATCGCCGCGGCGCCGAATTTGCTGACGATGAAGGTGAGCGCTGACGCCGGTACGGCATTGCGCGATACGCCCCTGGAGCGAGGCTTAAATGTAAAGGCCGCTTGCATAGCGGCCTTCCTCTTTTCAAAAAAAGGGCGTGGCTACGTTCAGCCGGCGGATTTGATACTCGTATTGCAGAGGCTCCAATAGCCGCCGCCCTTCTGTATCCACTTCAGATCGCCGAGCGAACCGGCATCCTTCGCAGCATGATAGGCGTCGACACAGGTGTGCAGCCGGCCCTTAGCCGGTGTCTCGCTTGAATATTTCTTGTCGATGGCCTTCGGGAATTTGACGCTCTTCGGCGCCGCGGTTGTCGCCTTTGCAGGCTCTTTGTCGGTTGTTTTGGCGATATCCGCCTCGTCCTCCTTATCGGCGGCAGCAGCGTCCGCGCCGCAGAATTTGGCGCGGAAGTCGTTCCATTTCATGTCTTTGGCAGAGCCATCAGCTTTGGCCGCCTGATATTTTGTACTGCATTCCTTCATCGTCAGCGCATGTGCCGGCGACGATATGATGAAAGCTGCAAGAAGCGAGCCGGCGGCGGAAAGAAGCAATTTGTGCGACATGTGATTGGCCTCGATCGATGATGTTGACGTTTCAGTCTTCTCTTCCGGCCGTACTCAAACGCAGGGGACGGAAGAGTTCCATTGGGCTTGCCTAATCTAGTGCAGTCAGACGGTTACACCTGCTCACTGAACCTCCCATGAACAGCAGTTTTGCAATTGACGGTCGCTTGTGCCGGCGCCGACCTTCTCAGATGATCCATCGTATTGACGGGAGCGATCTACGCCACATATCGGAACATTGATCGCATACGAGAGTTCCATGTGCCGCCGCATCTACATTGATCAATCGTTCGTCGAGATTGCGAGAAAATTTGATTTCGCTGAACGAGGTAACGTCGACGATTTGGGCGACCGCCTCCCCCGATACAGCGGCGCCCCCGCCGAGGTTTATCACATCATCATACAGGACGTGGAACGCCAGCGGGATCGGCCAAAGCCCGCCTTTGCCATCGCTCGCTGGGGTCTCTTTCCGTCATGGATGAACCAACCCCGTCGCCAGCCGCCGGTCTATGCGCGTCGTGAAGAAATAGCCTCGAATGAGCTGTTCCACGACGCTTACCGGTCACGCCGCTGCCTGATCCCGATCGGTGGCTTCTTCGAATGGGCGGACGGATCTGAGAAGAAGCAACCCTACGCGATCGCCATGAGGGATAGGTCGATGTTCGCTCTAGCGGGCATTTGGGAAGTATGGCACCACCCGGCCGGCATCGATATTCGGAGCTTCGCTGTCGTCACCTGCCCCTCAAACGAGACGATCTCGGCAATCCGCAATCGCATGCCAGTTGTTCTTCGTCCCGAGGATTATAAACGGTGGCTGTTGTCAGATCGCGATCCACGCGATCTCATGAAACCGTTCGATTCCGCGGCGTTGACGATGTGGCCGATTGCGCGCCGCGCCATTACTGTCAGAAACGCCAGGCCTGATATCCTAAGTCGAGTTGATCTCAACGCAAAACAGGTTGCGCAGCGCCAGTCATCAGGGAGGTTCTGACTGGAGTTCAGCAACATCGCTAAAACCTCCCTGATGTTCCTTTCAACAAGGATGAAGCAAACTTAAGCCGCGTCGCCCCCACGGAAAAGCCGGACCTAAGTCTGACTGGCCGCCGCAGGGCGCGCAGTAGGATTAGCAAATACAGGTAAATTGAGGATTTTCGGGACTATGTCATCCTTCTACCTGCCGCGCCCCTCGGTGCGGCATCCCTGATAAGGTCGCATCAGTCTGGTACAAGATGCCCCGCCTGGCGGGGCATTTTGCTGAGTACTGCGAGAGGGCTTCGCGCGTTGGCTTGAAATGGATCGGCGTCGCGCGCACGCGCCGTAGACATAGTGCGAAAACGTACCGGAACCTAGCGGATCGCTTTTCGTTAGCTCGACGGGATCGCACGGGTGGCCCCTGCAAAGGGTCCTTTGCATTGTTCGAGTAAGCCCCGTGCGATTTCTACTTTCCCAGATCAGAACTGCCCCGTCTCGGCGGGGCATTTTTTGCTTACCGGCTCATCAGCCAGGCGATTGCCGCAGCCCCGAATTTGGTGATGATGAAGGTGAGCGCCGATGCCCCTATCCCGACGATGGCGAGCGCGCCTATGCCGCGTTGCCTCCACATTTTCACGGCGTCGGTCACCGGCTTCATATCCCTGACGTCGTCCTGAACCGCGGCGGAACTGAGCTCTACCTTGCTCACGCGGTCGACGATCTCATCCATGCGACGATGCATCGATGCTCGGCTGGCATCTGCCTTCTCTTCCGATCGACGGACCCCTTCCAGGATGATGTCGACCTTCGCTGTCAGCATTCCGATTTCGCGGTGCATTGAACCATCATCCGTTGGCGTCAAATCCCCAGCCCCCCATGTGTCATTCGATGTCTTGGCGTCAGCGCGAGCCGTAGCGCGTCTGCATATCGCGGCCCCATGCAGCGCAATCGTCTGCCTGGCGGTCTCTGTTCTCGGCCAGGATCTGCCAACGCTTCTGGACGATCACCCACGGCTCATCACCGGGCCGAACGCGGCCCATCTTCGCCACACAAGCCTCAGGAAGATCAGGGAACGGCACGGACGCCCTCGTCTGCCCTTCGACAGCGGCAGCGATAGAGGCGCGCCCGGTGAGGCTCTGACAGCCTGCCAGCAAAACAAGCATCAATATCAGTGCTGATCGAGCCATAGCCGATCATCCTCGGTTGGCCGCGACAGCTTGCCGTTCTTGGCGGCTTCCGCCAGCAGGCGCCCCACCTCGGCATTGGCTGCGTCATTCGCCTTCTGCGTCGCCGCAGCTCGCGCTGTCGCCTCGGCTGCGGCTCTGTTGGCTTCCGCGTGCAATCGCCGCTCCGTCGCCAGCTGCGAGGCAAGAGCGTCACGCTCAAATTTAGTGACCATCTGAGAGGTGGCTTGCCTTGCCACGGATGCGTCGTGCGCAGCGAGCCAGATCCGGAACCCGACAACGAAAAAACTGATGATGGCCACCCCTATGATGGCGCGGCCGATCTTGGAGCCGGCAAGCCAGACGAGGATTGACCACATCTACGCGCCCTCGAGGCACATGCGGCGCTCGTCCTGCCGGCGAAGCGTCAGGCCATTTATCACCCGACCACCGGCCTTGTTCCATGCCAGGATCGCGTTGCAGGCGCCAACGAGATCGCCGGCATTCGCCTTGCGCGCGACCGTCGAGCTGCAGAAGGCCCGCGAGCCGATGTTGTAGGACAGCGACAGGAAGGACACATAGGGCTTGTCGGGGATCTTGTCGGGGTTGGTGAGGCAGGCGCGCATATTGCCCTCGAACTCGACGAGCGCGTCCCCGAGCACGGCCTTGCATTCGTCCATCGTGGCTGTGTCGCCCATCTTCACGCCACGGGTCTCTCCGAAGCAGATGGTGGGGATTCCGACAGGATCACGGAAGGCGACGGTTCGCAGCCCCTCAAAGGTGCTGACGCATGCGATTGCGGCGGCAGCGATTGCGCTACCCTTCTTCAGGCGGCTTGCCATTGGCGAGGTCTCCAGAGACTTTCTGTTGAACGAAGATGCGGGCGATGATCGCCGCGACGGCCAAGAGGCCGGTGATCGCCGACATGGCGAGCTGGATGTAGATGTTGCGGGAAACCCAGGTGGCCGCGACGAAGTTGTAGATCGGCTCGAGGATGATGAAGAACAGCGCCAGGACCATGAAGCGCACCGACCAGGCATGCTTGATGACCGCGCGCCAGTTGTTGACGAGCATGGAGGACTCCGAATTGTGGGAGAGGTCAGCCCCGTTGAGGCTTCAATTGACACATGTAGGGGTAGTAGTTCCCGCCGTGCTTGACCGGACTCCAGCCAAGCCAAATCTTGAAATGCCAGCCGAACGCCAGCGGAACGTCGCGCTTTACGGTGAAGGCCGAGGCAATGTCATCCACGCCCAGCAACTCCGATTGCCAGCCGTTGCATGGGTTCCGCCACGTCCAGCGGGTCCGCTGCCACCAGAGTTTGAAGCCCTTGGCGGATGGATCGAACCCGGCAACACGCTGCGGGATATAGCCGTCCAGATCGGCGTTCAGTGTAGAGAACCAGCGCCAGCGGCCGGGGAGAACAGGGCCGTGCTTCATTGACCACTCCGCCAGGAAGGGCGACAGCAGATAGGCCAGCCCGACGAAGAGGAGGTTGATCGGGAGGAGGAGGACGTAGCGGAGAATTGGCTTGCTCATACCCTCACCCCACGTTAAGCCCGCGTTAAACTCGAGCGGAGTTCATTGCCAAGACACGCGGAAGGCCTACTTCCTCGTTTTTTTGCGGAGACTAAAATTGCTACAGGACGAAACACGTAAAGCGATTCTGCTCGCCGTCGGTATCGGCGGCGCTTTTTTGATGGTCATTCGCTACGGGATACACTCCGGCTATTTGATTCCCTGAGGGTTTAGAGAGAGGCCGCGGCCGCAAAGAATTGATCGATCTCCTGCTCCGCAAATCCCATTGCGGCGAACCCAGCGGCCATCATCGGGCTCTCCTTGACGAAGGTGCCGCTGTACTCAAAGGCGTCCTGGGTTTCGCCATCCTGCTGAGCCACCCATGCCTTGACTGCATCGAGCAACCCGGTGCGCCGAAGCATCAGCCGAAATTGACGGGCGGAAACCGAAGACACTTCAGGCGAGGCATCGCGGAATGCGCCCAACGAAGGATCATCATCGGGAAGAAATTCTTCCGCTACCCCTTCCTGCAATTGCTCGTAAAGACCATCGATAGCGCCGTCGGCCAATCGTGAAACGTAGGGCATTATGCGTTCCTCCCGCATGGGAAAATAAAACCATCCGTCCAAACCCACATATTGCCGGAAGCGCCGGCCACTCGGCGTATCTGCATGCTCGTGTTGGTCCAGATTTCGTCGCTCCCGACTGCGAAGCTGCTGGCAACTTGTATAGTTCCAACGTTGCCGCCCTCATTGTTGCCACCGGCAACAAGAACCCCTTGTGCCGGGTCGGAGAACAGAGCTGAAGCGGTCGTTGCGGAAGATAAGTACATAAACCGCAAGTTTGCCTTGACCTTCACTCCATTCGGTACGGTGATCGCCAGCAGTGCTGAAGTCGTATTGATAGCGGCGTTGAAAGCATCCCTTACCGGCGTCACGAAGGTATATTCGTCACGCGGATACATCACGAACTGGCGGATAAGCGAGCTTGCATCCGTCAGCACCACACCGATGCATTTGACGATGGTGTAGCCGGTGAGCAGCGTCGTGGTGACGCCGCCGATCGTCGCCGAGGTCGAGAGCACCACGTCGAAGCTCAGATCGGAATCCTTTCGGATGGCATAGGCGAAATAGGTGGCACTCGCGGCCACAGAGCCGGTATCGAGACCGCCATTGCCGGTTCCGACCGCCCAGGTCCCGTTCAGCCGCTTCGTCATCGTGCTGGCGCTGGAGACGAACGACGACCCCGACCTGGCAGAGCCGGCGGCGAAATCCAAATGCGTTGTCGGATTGGCGACGTTGTTGGAAAGCAGCAGCCCGTCGATGAAGCTTCCCACCGCGGTGCTTTCCGCTTTGGCCAGGAGCCTCGTCAAAACCTTGTCGGTGAAGAAGGCAGACCCGCTGCAGATGAGGTAAGCGGAATAGCCGTTCGGAACGATAAGCGTGGCCGCTCCATCGATCGTCTCGGCGCCGTTCGGGTCGATCGTCACGGTCCCGCCGTCGGCGACAATGACATACTGCCAGTTCGCCCCCAGCGATGCAGCGGCTGTAAGCGTCACAGTAGCATTGGCAGTGAAGCGATGCACCGCATTGTCGTCGGTTGCCAGCGCCGTGTAGTCGCCAGTCTTGACTGAATAGACCGACGCTTTCGCAAGAACGAGGTCGACGCCGTTTTGCGTGAAGCCCAGCAGGCCGCCACCCTTGAGGTAAAGACCGGTTTGCGGCGTCGAAGAGAAACCAAGGCCAGGCGCAGAAACGGTGCCGCTTGCCAATTTGAGCGGAGAGCCCATAGGGGCCGAGCCGTCGCGCGGCAGCGAGTTCGTAATTTCGTTGCCGAGATCGGTCGTGAGCGCATTCCACGGCGCCGGATCAATGACCTGGCCGACAGAAGGAGTCGTTCCGGCGGGCTTGGAATAGACGCCGGTTGATGGGTTTCTGGGCATTCACCTTCTCCGAAAAGAAAGGCCCCGCGAATTGCGAGGCCATCAATGGTGTAGTATTGGTTGCGGCATGATCCGACTTCTGCAAATCGGCTGCATCATCGCTACGACCGCATTGCTCTATGCGGTAGTTTCAGGCGTGGACGCGCTTAGATATGTAGTCGGTGACGATTTTAACGGCGGCGTCATCGTTGGCGTCGTGTTCGTCGTAGTGCTCTACCTGATCATTTGCTGGATTGACCCGTCATCGCGTCCTCGCGGTTCCGGCGTTCAGAAGCAAGGCTTTGACCACCGGATCGACTAGGGCGGGCGTTGTTCCCATTCCCTGAGCTCTGACGAGCCCTTCGACCAGCTTTTCACGCTGCTCCCCGATAAGAGCCCGGGCCAGGCTTTCGCCCGTTGCATTGCCGGTCTCGCTCGACATGAGCGCTTTGACGATGTTGTCGACCTTATCGACAGCGGCCGATCGAGCTGCACCGAGAAAGCCGCCGGCCTTGAAAGCTTCCTTCACGCCGAAGTTTCCACCGCCGGCGCCCCCACCTAACTCGTTCTGAGCTGCAAGGCGCGCCGCGGTTTCGCTGTTGCGGGTCACCGTGTTGGCGGTATCGGCATAGATGCTCTCGTTATCGAGCACCTTGAACAGTCGCTCCGCTTTCTCTGGGCCGAACAGGGTAGCGAGACGAGCGCGGTTCCAATCGCCCTCTCCCTTGATCAGCCTATTCATGGCAACGATATCGTTGGAATTCATACCGACTATGCGGTCAATCTCGGCCCTGGCACCCTGAGACAGCCGCAACGGCACTGCCGAAGGACCGATCTGCATCCCCTGCGGCTGAACGCCTTGCTCGACCTCTGCGGCAAGCTCCGACGGTCGCGGCGCCGTGCGACCGCTGTCCAAAACCTGTTGACCGCGTGTAACAGCCTCATCCTGACGGGCAAGTTCGGCGTATCCGGCGTCAATTTCCTTTATGCGGGGAACGGCACGCGCAAGGCCATCGTCGAGCATCTGACGAGCTTCGGTCAGCGCGGAGATCACCTTCGGATCAACTTCCGTCTTCAAAAGGCCATCGATCGCCTGGCGGGTCTGGAACATGACGCCGGGATCGGAAGACAGGACATTGGAGTCCGCGACGTTCATCATATCGCGGACTTGGCGAAGCCGGGCCTGAGCAGGTCCGCGAAGCCGGCTGATGTCAGCCTCGATCGCGGATGCAATCGCCTCTGTATTGTATGGCCTGGCCTCGCGAAACACCTCGCGATAGAGCGGCGAATGAGCATTCTGGTTCGAGACGATATCTGCTTGGATCTCCGACGGGACGACGTTTCGACCGGTCGTTTCGTCGATCGTTTGACCAATTCTGGCGTTGGCACCTGCGGCGCGATCGGCGAGCGTGGTTCGAATTGTCGTCTGCGCCGGTCCCGGCGTTGCTGCAAGTGCGCCTGCCTGCTTCTGAAGGTTCGGCCCAAGGTCCGCTGGAATAGCCTGTGACCCCATCTCACTCAATCTCTGAGGGAGCGTCACCGCGTCCAGGCCGTCGTCGGTCACTGCGCGCCGGAAGTAACCGAACGCCTGCGGGTCCATTCCAGCCATTCGCGCTGCGGCACGAGTGCGGAGCGCGTCGACAAGCGATCTGGCTCCCGCGCCAATGATCTTGCCTGCTGCGGGACCGCCCAAACCAAACAGGCCACCCAAATATACGCCGTCTTTGATCTTCTCCGCGTCACCGCCAGATCGAACGGCAGCATCGACACCGCCAATCGTCGCGCCCGTCAGCCCAGAGATACCCGAACGCACCAGCAAGCTTCCCCCGCCCGCTCCAAATGCAGCAGGGGCAGCCATGACCGCCGGAATAGTCCCGGCAACGGCTCCCGTTATCTGAGCCCCCTTGTCGACGATCGGGTTCGCTTGTTTTTCAGCTCTGTTCGCTTCGTGGATGCGATCCATGACTTGATCGTAGGTCTCGTCGGAGAACGCCGCGAGTGTCGCCGCTGCCGCCTTCTCCGTCGCGCTACGAATGATCGGCCCAGCAATCGGAATCCCTTCGATGAGGCCGCCGACGCCGGTCCTGGCGACTGAAAGGGCGTCGTCGGCCGGCAGTCCATTCCGATCAACCTCGCCGATCTGAGGTGGCGGCTCTGCTGCTGGGTCTACCGCCGAGGGCTGCTGTGTCTGCTGGGTTTGGCTCAGACGCAGACGCGCGGCGGCAATCGCCATAGCTTTCTGCTGCTCGGGTGTCATTTCTGCCATAGCTTACGCTCCGCAGGCGTCATCGCGCCCCATACATCGGCCGGGATACCTTCCGGCGGCGCACCAATGTCCCCCGCTGCTGGCGGCGTCAGACTCGGCACTTCGGGGATATCCCCGAGCGTCGGCAACACGTCCGCTTGGTTCATCCCGCGCCGGCCGATGATGCCGCGATACTGCGAGATGTCATTGTCCAGCGCGCCACGATAAGCCGTCATGCGGCTGCGCGCTTCATTGAGGATCGCCGTGCGGGTTGCCGGCTCGAGCCGCGATCCGCCGTTGACGCTGTTGATCGCGCCCTGCAGCCAGTCGGGCAGACTCGACGTGTTATTGACCATCACCATTTCACCCTCTCGGACAACCGAGTTTGGGTCCATGATTTTGCCCAAGCCGTAAACAAGGTTCAGGTCGGATGCTTTGGAATCCGTCTTCGCCGTATCGATCATCGACTGGTAGGGCGGCAAAGCCTGCTGATAGCTCTTATAGGTCGGCAAGCCCTGGATTTCTTTGCGGAGATTGGTCACGTCTTCGGGCTTGTAGCCGGTGCCTTGGTAGACGACGCGATCCTGGCCCGGGCTGAACAGCGTTTCGCCTGGCTGCACGACCACCGGCTTGTTCTTCTCGAAATCGGCTTTCTGCCGTTCGAGATCGATGTTCGCCTGCTCGGCTGCCGTCGGCGTGTTGCGGTTGGCCTGCTCCTGGCGAAATTTCTCCCGATCGAAATCAAGCTTCGCCTGATCGGCCTGCGACATTTCCGAGCGATACACGGGCGTGAGCGCGCCGGTGCGTGGGTCGGAGCGAAGGACAGTCCCATCCGGCAGAACCTGAAACCCGTATTCCGGCGGCTTCATGATTGTCTGCAGCGACTGTGCAGCAAGTGCCCTCACCTGCGGCGATGCATTCGGATTCGTCATCGCCTGCACTAGCGCTTGAACGCGCGGGTTTGCCATCGGGTTTGCGACCGGCGCAGGGGATGCATTGTCCAATGCGTTGGCGAGACGTGCAGGACCCGACTGAGCCTGGGCGATCTGCTGCGGGAATGCGGGCTGACCGCCTCCGCTCGGCGCCGGCGGAAATGCTCCAGCCCCTGGAACATCGCCGCCCATACCTACGCCGGATCGGTCTACAGGGGATACGCTGGCGACATTCGGCGTCGGCCCAACGTTGGTGACGGGCAAAGGCGGCAACGCAGCCTGCGGGCCTGCCTGAGGCGGCATGACCTGTGCGGGATCGGATGCGCGCATTTGTCCTGCTGCACCGGGCATCGGGATGCCGATCGACGGATCAAGGCTGGCGACTTCGCCGCTGGCGGCTGCTGGCGGCGGTGCTGGAGGGTTGACCGGCGGCGGCTGGATCGGGCGAGGTGGTGGCGTGCCAGCATTGGGAGCCGGCGACACGGCTTGCGCTGCCTGCTGAGGCGGCAAGTCGCCAATGCCCATCTTCCCGGTGATGCCTTCGGCCTTCGCGCCCATCCACGGGCCCCAGCCGTGCTTGCGTGCCCAATCGAGAGCAAAATCAACCTGCTGCTTCCATGTTGACGGATCGCGCGCATGGAGGCCCGTGGCGTCCGTGAACTCGTTTCCAAGGCCCGAGTTCGGCATGGATTTCGACATGCCTGCATAGTGAAGCTGGAAAGGACCGAACGAAGAGCCCTCGTCTCCCCCATTATCGGGCTTCGAAGGATCGAAGACATTCAGGCCCTCATGACCGGCCACGCGCAGCGCAATGTTCGGATCAATCCCGCGGGAAATTGCAGCTTGCCGGATATAGTCGGAGACTTCAGGGAGACCCCCAGGCTGCACTGTGGAAGCCACAGCGACATTGCCTGACGAATCCACCTTCGGCATGTTTGAGCCAGCGGCGCCGGGATTGTCCGCCTTGTTGCCACCGCCGAACAGTCCGCCAAAGAGTCCCTTAGGCTGCTCCGGAGCCGTGTAAGGCTGCCCTGTGATTGCCGCGATCACCTGCGCATCGGCGGCGCTCTGCTGGGCCGTCTGCTTCCTCATCGCGAGCCCGCCCATAAGAGCCTGCGCCATTCGGGCGGCACCTTCCCACCCCGATTGCACCGGGCTTGTGTCGACGCCCTGCTGGAGCATCGCAGCAGCAAGCCGCTTGCGGGCATCTGTGACATCGGCCTGGGACTGGCCCGTATCTCCGCCGAATAAATAGCCCATCACAGACCCCCCATTGCCCAGCCACCCAGCAGCGAGCCGCCAAGGCCGAAGAGGCCGCCCATCGCGGCGTTCTTCTGAGCGACCTGCTGATTGTAGATGCCCATTTTCTGGTTGAAGTTCTCATTGATCAGCCCGGCCTGATCGACCGTCGGCAACTGCGTCGTGGGCGTGTTGACATAATTCGGCTGGTTGACCTGAGACCCGGACATCAGCGCCGAAATCTCGTTCAGCGGCTGGTTGCGTTCAGTCAGGATCGAATTCTGGGCATTCGAATACATGTCGCCCAGGTATTGATCCGCCGCCGCCTGCTTGCGAGTGGTAAAGTCGCGCATGGCGTTGTCGTAGGCCGCCGACCCCATCGAGATGCCTTTGTCGGCGAGGCTCTGATCAAGGCTCGCCTGGTCACGGTCCCACAGATTATCGAAACCGGAGCGCCAATGGTCGTTGACGTATTTGTCAACGTTGCCCGAACTGAGGTCGACGTTGGTGCCGAGGATGCCGGAGACCTTCTGGGTCTGGTCGTTGGCGAGTTTCGACAGGCCGAGCTGCGTCTGCTGGGTCTGGTCGTAGATCGCCTGGTTCTCGGGAGAATAGGTCTGGTAGGCCGAATAGGTCGGCAGCTTATAGGTCTTGCCGTTCTGGTCGGTCATGGTCTGATAACCGCTGACCTTGTATTCCAGCGAGCCATCAGGCGTGTACTGGTTCGTGTGGCTGAGACCAGCGTTCGCAATCGCGGTGTCCACGTTCGTCGCTGTCTGCGCCGCCGCGGTCTGCGTCGGGTCCGGTGCCTTAGGCGCCTTTGGTGTGGAGACCATAGGGAAAATCCTCTTTCATGATTCCGTAGAGCAGCGCGTCACAATCGCCGAAATAAGCCCGCTGGCGGCCCTCGAGACGCGCACCGAGGCTTTCCAGCGCCCGTTGGGCCGGAACATTGTCGGTACGCGTCCTGAATGTTGCTCGCCGGCAGCCGAGCTGGTCGACGACATACCGGAACGCCGCCCGCATCAACGTCTTCGAAAGCCGATCGGCAGCAAGCGAGACCTCGACGTCATGTTCCGTCCAGACGTTGAAGACATACCCGGCGATGATCCGGCCGCCCTGAACCTGGGCGATAGCCGCAAAGGGCGGATGGAAGGCCACCCCGATCTTCCCACCGACCCAAGCCGCGATATCCTCGCGAGGTTCCGAGACGATCAAATCGGAGCGCCCTTCTCATAGAGAACTGAGCCCCCGACGACGGCAGCTTCGGACACCGAACCGGTTGCTCCGGAGATCAGCGCCCGGATCGTTGGCGCCAAGGCAGAGCCGACACCTCCTGCCGCGGCAAATTTCCGGACCAGCGACGTTCCCGGGAATATCGACACGCCCCAGATTGCGGTTCCCCACTTGGCAGCCGCATTGCTGTCGACCGACGACAGGAGCGCCGTTGGAACCTTCACCTGATAGTCGAAGGACATTCCCGCATACATCAGGGTCGAAACGCCGATCTGGCCCGTCACGCCGATCAGCTTGGAAAATTTCGCCGCCAGGTCTTCGCCATACCGGTTCCATGCCCCGACCATGAGCGCGTCGATCGCGGCGCCATTATCGTTGGCGCCGACTTCGGCCTCATAGACCGTGCCGTCACTGGACCCGAAGAACAGCCGATCCTGCCAGTTGGCCCAGCAATTGGCGGCAAGCCCGACGAAGCGGCACCACGCCCCGGTTTCCGTGTTCATGACATACTGATACGGCCCGAGAGACGATGGCAGGTTGACGATTGCCATTTGCCGCGCTGGGAAACTTGCCAGCTGCCATTCCTGCGATGTGGTGCCGCCTGTCATTACGGTTTCGCGCCAGGTCGGGCCGATCTTGGCGGTGATTGCTCCCAAGCTGGTCGCGCCGCGATCGAGCTGCACCGCCTTGGTGATCGGAACAATCCCATCCGTCGTCATGATGGCGAGATCAGCGCCGACGGACAGGAAGCAACGTTCTGTCCCGAGTGGCCGGCCGAGCTTGAACGTGCCAAGCAGGCTCCAGTTCGAAGCGCTCGAGGGATCGGAGCCCTGATAGACAATCACCTCGCCCTCGGTCGACATGAGGACAAGGCATTGCTGGAGACCCGTGGAAACAGGGATGGTCCAGACCCCGATCGCCACCAGCGTCCCGCCGTATTTCATGTTGCCGCCGACAGGCAGAACCGTCGCCGTTCCGCTCACCGCATCCGTGGCGAGATACCAGACGTTCGTCGAGTTCTTCTCGATGAACCACAGTCGCGAACGGTAGGCCGTCACCGCGATCAGCAGCGACGAATCCGAAATGCCGGTAATCATCGTCGACGACACATAAGGGGTGGCTGTCGCGCCGGTCTCCAATTGGGCATTGGTCACCGATCCGGCCACGGTCAATGTCAGCGTGCCGGCCGTCGGCGTGAATGTCAGCGTGACGCGGTTCCCCACGCCCGTTCCGTTCAGGACGCCAGCATAGGCACCGGAAAGCGTGACGGACCCAGTGCCGAAGAAGCTAAGAGTATACTGGACCGCCTTCACCGCAACGTTCTGTGTTGCGAGGGTCGCGGTGCCCACCAGTATGTTGTTGGTCCACGACGTGCCATTGTAGAGCAGCGGCAGATCGAGACCGTTGACGAGGCGCAAATACTCCTGGCCAGCGGGGTTCGTGTATTGCTGGACCGACCAGCGCGCGCTGCTCTGCCCACTCACGGCAGCAGCCCCGACCGCGCCGCCGGCGGTGATGTCGAAGATATTGCCCCCTGCGGCTGCGAAGAGACGATTGCTCACACCGACATAGGGGATGACGGTCAGCACCGAAGCGCCGAGCCCCGTCGCGAAGGCGGCATGACCGTATCGCGCGCGGACCCGGTTCGCCTCCGGAAAGAAGTTATCCAGCTGGAACGCCGCATCCTTCGGCATATCGGCCATTTCGACATCGGTTCGCCAGCCGCCAATGGGCGCGATCCAGTCTTTGCTTGGCGAGACGCGGCCGGTGCGCCCGTTCGATTGAACTGGTTTTCTCGTCATACCGTGATCGTGCCAGGCCGGTAGTTTTCAGGGACTTCGCCGCGGTACGGCATCGACATGCTCATCGGCTGCGCAGCGCGATCGGCGCCAACGGCTGCCTCCTTGGCCCGCTCGTAGTTTTCGAGCTCTTCGCCGTAATCGAGGCCCTTGGCACGCTTCCATCTCCAGATAAGGGAGAGCTCGAGGAGGTCTTCAGGAAAGCGCGCGGTGTCGGTGTCGTTCGCCCAGTTATCGGCATAGGTCGTGCCGCCGCCGACCGCGATCCAATTGCTCGAGACGTATTCGTAGCGCAGCGTTTCGCCAGTATCGTTCGGGAAGAAGGCCAGCTTGCCTCCCAGCATGCGCCAGACCTGCGGCACCGGGTTGGAATTCAGGATTGTAAGCCGGTCCCATGCTCCCGGCTCGAGCGGGCCGTTGAGCGACCAGAGACGCGAGACGTTCCAGATCATCGAATTGGCGACGAAGCGCTTGAAGTCGCTGGGAGGTTCGGCCGGCTCCGGGATCACCCCGGTTGCCGTGAAATCCCGGGTCGTCGTCAGCACCGACCAGTCATGATCCTTCAGCAGATCGCGGGCGGCGCGGGTGGAGAGGATCAGCAACTGCCGGATCTGCGGATCGGCCGACGACATGACAGCCGCCGGCTGATCGAGGTCGATTTCCGCGCACACATTCTGAATGATCGACAACAGCGACATGCGCGGATCTCCGGTTAGGCAGCGCTACGACGGCCGGAGCCGGCCTGTTCTTTCGAAAGGGCTTCGAAACGCTTGCCCATTTCATCGATTTGCTGCTGCAAGCGCGTGACGTCATCCTTGAGACGTTCGTTCTCAGCAGCGAAAGCGGACGCGGCGCTGGCGTCCTTGGCAGTGGTGAGGAACGCCTGGGCGGCCGCCACGAGCTCGTGCGCGCCCATACCGATCTTCTGCTTGGCGGTGTCGGAAAGAGCGGCCAGCTGTTCGACGCTGTAGACATTGATCGCCTCCAGTTCTTTGATCTGGCTGGGCTTCAGATAAGGCCACTGCGAAAGCGGCGTACCGATCAATTGCTCGCGCGCGGCGGCGCCGTCCTTGAAGCGCTTGTAGGCGTCCGAAAACCGCTCCTTGTCGTGCTCGGTCGCAACGCGATGAACCTCCGTGTGCTTATCGCCGGCGATGAAGATGGTGACGAATTCTGTGTCTTTGAAAATCGGTCGCCCTTCCTGCTCGGTGAGGAACGGCTGTTCAACGGGCTCGATGCTGAAGGAGGCGTAGACGCCCTTGCTGTCGGTCATGGTGATTGTCTCGCTGTTGATGGCGGGGGAAAGAAACGGGGGCCGAAGCCCCCGCCGTGGATTGCAGGTTAGTTCACCTTGGACAGGTACGGCCGCATCAGGGTCGCCTCGAGCACGCCCGTCGCCGTCACTGTGATGGCCGTGCCGTTGGCCGTGGCGTTGGCGGACATGGTGATGCTCTGGACGACGCCAGAGGGGCTATAGGTGATGCCGGCGATGGTCGTGCCACCAGGAATACCCGTGCCCGAGATGGCAGCCCCGATGAATGGACCACCTTCGAAGTTGACGCTGCCGAGCGACGACAGCACAGCGGAACCGTTGACGGTCGTCGCCGTGAAGGTCTGGTTGGCGGCTGCGAAGTTGACGCCCTGGATCGCCTTCGACGAAACGGTTGCGGATGCCGGAGCATTCGCAAGACCGGCCGTCGCCGTGGTTTCAGCAACGACGAGAGCCGCCGTTGCCGTGGTCACGAGAGCCGGGGCCTGCCCGTTGCGCTGTAGCCAGATGTAATAGGTTCCGGCCACAAGGCTGATCGACTGTGCCGGACCACCGGACTGGGTTGGCGCCTGGTTTGCACCGGCGAAGACGCCGCAGCGATTGCCGACAACAGCCGCAGCCGTGGTCAGAAGCGTTGCGGTGTAATCCCGGTCCCACTGGAACCACTGACCGGGCTGGAGCGTGGTGGACGACGCCAGGACAAGCTTGACGTAAACCCACTCGGATTCCTTCGTTCCGCCGGAGACGGACCCAAGGGCAAAGTTAGGGCCCGGAACACCCGAGCCCGCGATGATCGGGCCTTCGACGACGAACGGGTTCGCGCCAAGACGATCGGTCTGGGAAGTTGCGATAGTCATGGGAGTTCTTCCTTTCGTTCGATCAGGCGAACAGCACGCCCTGCAGGAAGGCGTTGTTCATGGTGAGGTTGCCGGCGAAGCCCATCAGCTGCACGAAGGCATCCTGATTGGTGTTCATGCGCTCGTCGCCGATCGGGGCCATGTCGCGGTCGCGGTGCGGGCGGTAGAACAGGTATTTGGTGTTGAGGAAGAACATCTGGTTCGCCGGCGCGCCGCCGCCGAAGCCACCGTCGAAGATGACGTCGGCGCCCATGTACTGCAGGGTCTGGAAGCCGGCCATGCCCTTATCGGCCGAGGTGATGCGCTGGATCGCCTGCAGCGATTCCCAGTAGAGGCGGAAGTAGTTGTTGTCGCCGATGATCAGATCGGGTGCATCGGCGCCGCGCACGCAGCTCATGTAGAGCCGGTTCATGTAGGACTGGATGTTGGCGGTCGACGCGGCAGCGCCGCCATCCGCCGAAGCCGAGAACTTCTGGTTACGCCAGAAACCCCAGGTCGCGCGCGAGATGCCGCCGACGGTGCCGGAAGTCGGCGACGTCGAGACGAGCAGCTGCAGGCCGCCGATCTGTTTGCCGCCGTCCGCCGTGCCATCGGAATAGCAGTCGAGCGCGATATTGTTCTTCAACGTCGTTTCCGCGTTGTCGATGCGCTGCTCGAGCAGATCGAGAACGGCATCTTCGCCGGAGTTCTGCAACTGCTCGAGGCCGGACATGGAGACGGCAACCGCTGCCTGCTTGTAGTCGTATTCGGCAGCGGTGATGACGTCGGAGGGCTGAACGTTCAGGATCTCGTAGCCGCTGTAGCGCTTGAAGCTGCTATTTTCGGCATATTGCAGTTCCTGAACGATGGTGCGGCCGCCGGAGACGGGCTTCTTGCGGCCGCGGCTGTTCAGACGGGTGAGAAGACCGTTGTTCTTCGTCACGTCGTCGGCAACGACTCCGCTGCGGTTCCGCAGGGTAGTCGTCACGATTTCAGAGAGGTTTGGAGAAACCATTGGTCATTTTCCTTTGATCAAACCTGACCGCGCGCAGCGTGCAATGCGGTGCGAAGCGAGTCCCGGATGGATGTGGGTTGACCGGTGCCAGCGCCCTGGGTTGGACCGGGGGCGGAAGAGCCGGAGATGGATCGCGAGGCGCGGCGGGCCTGATCTGCCGCTGCTGCCCTCTGGGAAGTCTGGTCCTGAACTGTGTTCGTTGGCGCAGCCTGGCTGATCAGCTGCTGGCGAATATCAGGACGCATCCAGCACGCCGCGTCGTAGGCATCCTTTAGCGACGATGCGCGCCCCGCGCTGATAAGGGCGACCATGTCGTCAAGAACTGCTTCGGCATGCACATTTGCTGGATCGGAAATGAAAGCATTGACCTGAGTTTGAGTGTCTCGTTTCCGAAGTACCTGTTCAACCGTGGCCTCGACGTTGACGGGCTGAGGCGAAGGCTGCTGCTGGGCCTGCTGCGGCCGGCGCTGCAGGACTTGATCCTGCTGACCAGCGACGAGGGCGCGAAGATTGACGCCAGCCATGTTGGCGACGTGAAGGACGGTGTTGACGGGGTCCTGCTGTAGGGACCGCTCCCATTCGATCGCGCGGCGCATGACGTCTGCGTGAGTGGTGCCGGCCTGGCGGACAAGGGGTGTGAATTCCTCAAGGCCCTTATAATCCTGGAGGACCCGGAAGCCGTTGTCGACTTCCTGCTCGCGCTTGGCGACGGCGGCCTGCACTTCTGGCGGCAGAGTAGCGAACTGGGCCTTTGCCTCTGCGGACCATCCCGGCGGGACACGATGGGCATTGGCGGCTGGCTGCTGCTCTGATGCCTGGGGCTGATCCTGCGACGTCTGCTGGGCGGCAGGAGCAGGGTTTGCCGCCGCCTGCGTCTGCCCAGCCTTTGCTGCCGCTGCGGGCTGCTGCTGTGCCTGGGGGGTCTTGTCCGCGTCCTTCGGAGCAAAACGGCCATGCTCGTCACGCTGCCGGTCACTGCCGGAGGTCGTTCCCGTTTCAGTGCTGTCGAGCGCAGCTTTAAGGCTGTCACGGATGCTCAATGGCTTTTCAATTGACAAGCCGTTGTCTTCGCTGCCGTTGCCGGCCTCGTTCAGGTCTTCGATATCCATGTTGGGAAGTTCCTTTTTCGGGGGTTGATGCCCGTCTAGGCTTTGTGTCCGGCGTAAACGCGCCGTAGTTCGTTGCGGATGGCAGCCCGATCGGTCTTCGGCTTCTCGATGGGCTGCGGCTTTTCATTGCCGATCTCGACCACACCGGCCGCCCGATAGGCCGAGCGCAGCTTGGCTTTCGAAGTGTAGTGCCGGCCGTCGTGCATCGACTGGATGTCGATCGTGTCGCTGACGAAATGCGGAGATGGCAAATCTGACTGTGCCAGGTTCTGCGCTGGCATGCAGTTATGCGGCCATGCGTCGATATCGTGCCAGCCTGAGCAGGCACGGCATAAGCGCTTTCTCATGGTTCTCCTCGTTTACTGATAGGCTGGGGACTGCGATTGCACCGGCTGTTGAGCCGCTTGGAACTGCTGCATCGCCTGGGCGGCGATATCGCCCCTCGCCTTCTCGACAGTGGCGCGATGTTCGATCTCAGCCTGTGCGACACCGAGCTGAGCCTTCCGCTCCTCGGCGCCGGCCTTCACCTCGGCCGTTTTGAAATCAAGCATTTGTTCAGGCGTGGGTTCCGGCGGCGGCTTGGGAGCGGTCGCGGCCTGCGATAGTTGCGCCCCTACCTGTTCAAGTGTGTTTTCCAGCTGGCGCCCTGCCCTGAAGCCGCGTGCCGCAAAGAGCAGCGTCTCCACCATCACCGGCACCAGCATCGGCGTCTGCTGGGCAATTGCGCCGGCCTGCTGCATGAAGCCGCCGATCATCTGCACGAATTCCATGCGGCGCTGCTTTTCGGCGTCCTCGTCGGGCTCGATGGTCGAATCCGTTTCGATATCGATCCTGAAGCCGCGGACGCTGTCGTTCCGAAGCAACTGCACCACTTCGTCAATCGTCGGCTGCTGCATCATCTGCTGGATCTCAGGCGGCAACTGAGGCGGTTGCGGCGGCGGTGCGGGCTGGCCCATCTGCTGCGCGCGCGCTGCTGCTTGCTGCGCCATCATCTGCTGCTGTTGCATCTGCATCTGGACCTGCTGCTTCTGTGCCGCGGTCGGAAGCTGAATGCCGCTGACCAGCATCAGCGTCTCGGGCTGGAACTGGTCACAGATGATCTCGCCGGCGATGTTGACGATGTCACGGGCAAAGCGCGCCAGTTCAGCCTGGCGGTCGCGGATGCGGATGGAACCCCATTGGCTTTTGATGCGCTGGGCCGTCGCCGTCTCCGACGCCTGAGTGTCGCCGCGGACGATGTCACTGATGCCGGTGATCTGATAGACATCCTCGACGAGCTGCTTGCGGACCTCGATGCAGGCCACAATCACCTTCTGCACTTGATCGATTGGCAGCGTCACGATGGCATTGGAACCGCCCTTATCCGTGAACGCGGCCCACTCCGGGATCGGCACCATGACGGTGTCGTTCTCCGGGCGCATGGCCTTCTCGATTGCCGGCGATACCGAGCCGTCCCCCGAGGGATAGAACACCTTCAGCCTGAGTTGGTCCGTCAGCTTGTTGATGCGCTTGGTGAGCGTGTCGATCTCGTCGCACTGCTGCTGATAGTACACATAATCCGGAACTGGGATGAGCGATCCCGTCGACAGCGTTCCGAAGGCCGGCCGCGGGCACGGAAAGAAGCGTGTCAGCTTCAGCGGCGGTTCGGATACCTCCAGAGCGACCGGCGCCCCTTCAGCGATCCAGACAGTGTAATCTTCCGTCTTGCACCAGATTTCCCAGACGTAAGTCTTCCCCTCGTTCTGGGCGCGCTCGGTCTGGTTTGTGCCATGGTTGGAGCCGGCGCCATTCGCAGCCAGGCTTGCCCGCCCATTCGGGAAGCGCTTGTCGAACTCCTCATCTGTCATCGGCACGCGCCGCGCCACCCAGGTCACGTCCTTCCAGCGGCGCGCCGGCGAATGCAGGAAGTCCGACCAGTGGACATAGTCGACGCAGACGCGTTCATCGGTGATCTGCTCGAGGGGAGACAGCCCCTCCTCGCCCGGCACTCCGTCGCCGGTATCCGAGGGCTCAACGCCCATATCGATCGGTTCGAAGTCCGCCTCATACCGAAGCCAGACAGTTCCGCGGGCGCAGAGCAGGAAGTCATCCCTGACGGCCCGCATGACGGAATCCAGATCGGCATCATCGGCAGTGAACGCAAGATTGCGCTCGACCAGTTCGGACGCCATGCGTGCGACCGGCTGCGAGTCCTTGAACCGACGCTCGACGACGGGCTGCGGCACGCGTGCATAGACGGCCGGCTGGAGAACCGAGGTGTTCGCCCACAGCATGGGGAAGCGGCGCTTGGCCGCGCTCGTCTGATCCGCCTGCTGCTGGAGATAGATCTTTTCAATCTTCGTGCAGCGATCGACCCACGCCTTGAAATAGCGCTGCGCCCGCTCGATCTCCTGCTGCCAGTGCGCGCCGACCTTAGCTAGGTCGTACTGGTCGCCGGCCGGCAATGTTGTGGCTTCGTCATCCATCAAACGTGCTCGCTATAGGTCGGTGTGGAGTTGACGAAGTCGTTGAACGTCATGGTCTGGAACGTCGGCAGCGGCTTCGGTTCCGGCTTCAATGGTTCGGCCGCCAAGCCGGTGAAGATGATTGCCAAGCCACCGAAAGCGTCGGCGCCGTGGGATGCCCAATTGTGCAAAGGCTCGTCACGGAACACGCCAAGATCCTCGTCCCATTCTTTCCGGTAGTTCCTCAGGCACTTGATGCCGTCGGCGCATCCGGCCTGGTCGAACTCGACCTTCGCCAGAATGCGGCGCGTGCCGCTGATGCGGTCATGCACATAAGCCCGCTCAACCTTTCTGACGGTGCCAAGGTTTCGCGCCTTGACCTCCTGCAGCATGATCTCGATGCGGGTCATGCCGCCTCTGGTCCACTCTCTGACGCGGATATCGTGCGGCATGTTGTGGACGCCATAGACATAGCCGTGCTCGTTCGCGCGCCGCTCCAGCTCGTCGAGCATGCCATCCATGCCCGTGCCGGTATGTTCGAAGTAGCCGATCATCCTCACTCGGCTCGGGAGCACCTGGAACAGCCAGACGCTGTTGGTATCGTCCATTCCGATATCGGAGATGGTGTGAACCGGATAGCCGGCCACATGCGGGAAGATGCCTATACGCTCCTCAGCGTCGGCAACCGCCATCTGGTCGGCATAGTAAGCACCCTCGACGCTGGCTTCGAACGCTTCCGCCGGCGACGACGGATATTCCCGCTTCATGTCGCCGAGCTGCGTCTCAGCCTTCTTCACGTACCAGGCTTTCTGCCCATCCGTGAGTTCGATCCCCTGATCTGCGAGACCGCTGAAATACTTGGCGAAAGCGTCGGTGATGATGACACCGGCCGGATCAATCGAATATTGCGGCTCTTTCCACCACGGGAAGAAATGGAACTTGAAATCCAATGGTGTCAGCGCTGATGCCTGCCGCTGCTTCACCTGGGCGTCTTCGCAGAGGTTGTAGAAATGCCCTTCCTGCCCCTCGGCAGTGCTTTCGATGAACACCAGCTGTCCGGCCTGCACGGTATTGAGGGCGCCGGTTCGAACCTCCCTCGCCTTCTCCGGATACTTCGCACACAGCTTCCCATATTCGGAGATATGGAGGTACTGCAGCGTTCCCGATCGGAGGGACGTCCCAACACGAATGCTCGAATTATTGGCGAGCAGTAGTTCAGTCTGATTGTCCCGCTGGATCGGCACTGCGTCCCGAATTCCCTCCGGAAGATTGTCGTAGGGGTATTTCACCTTGTCGCGAAAGATGGTCTGGGCATCGCCGAGCGTATGAGCAATGGTGCCGGCGCGGATATCCTTGTTGAACACACAGGCGTCCAGCATGAAAATCTGGATGAACGTCGTCAGCCCGAGCTGGCGTGCTTTGAGCAGGACGTTCAGATAGTGCATCTGCTCGAAGAACGTCATCTGCGCCCAGTTCATTTCGAACTTGACGCGACGGCCGCCCTTATCAGTGATCCAGTACAGGTTGTTGAGCCGCCAGCGCCAGTCCGAGAACTGGTCAACCGCCGTTTGGAAGTCCGCGGGTCTTGCCATTAATCGCTTCCAGCAACTCAGCCACGCCACTCGTCACGCCGTGCTCGAGCTCGACCTTGGCGCCGTACTTCTTCGGCTTCAGCTTTTCAGCAATCCACTGCCGGGTAGAGATGCGAATCTGCGAACGCCGTAGCGCTTCCCCGTTCTCGACCCAGCGCGTTTCTTCCCCGAACTGCTTTTCCATCCAGTCGTTGCTGCCGTCGTCGGCAATCTCGACCATCTCGTCGACGAAGCCGTCAGCCTGGATCTCCCGCGCCTGCGCGTACTTGGTCCGAAATGCGGACTTCTCGTCATCAGCCAGCCATGCAAGCACGGTCGACTTCGCCGGCATTGCCTCATCCCTGCAGATCGATCGGAGGCTTTCGCCATCAGCAATGCGCTCACAGATGATGTCTGCAAGGGAAGGTGTGAACTTGGTAGGTCTGCCTGTCATGCTCTCCTGCCTTCTGATCGGCTGGACGTTATGCGTGCCTCTTTAGAAGAGGGCGATGATGTTGGATGCGGTGGTGCCGGTAAGCGCCACGATAGCGGCATGAACCGGCAGGATCGTCCCGGCCGGCACGTTCCTGAAAATCACCGGATCTATATCCCGCCGCGGCGCAATCGCCACATCGCCCGCCGTGCCGATATAAAGCGCCCGCGCGCCGACAATCGCACTATCATTCGTATTGCCTCACCCAAGAGTGTTCCCAGAGAATAATGTCGTTGCCTCACTCGGATGTTCTCGAAT
>NZ_LODW01000105.1 GCF_002914525.1 Rhizobium hidalgonense
TCCACCACACAGTCCCCACCAGATGAGCCTCCAATGGTGACGAATTAAACCGGACACCAGTGGGCTTGAGCCTGGGATCCACTGCCCGGTGCTCGGCGTCAATAATTTCCCGGCTTTGGCTGCCATTACTCTTCACGCCGTGCCAGCCGCATGGAACCCACGGTCAAGCCCTGGGATGACGGAGGTGAGGTGGTGTCCTGGGATAAAGGAGGAGAGGCGGTGCCCGGGACACATCAGCCACGCCAGCGAAGCTGCTTCGGCAGCGGCGATGGATCGGCGGCAAAAGCGGGCATTATAGGCTGCGCCGACGGCGCGTTTGGCGAGAACGCCAAGCCCACTCTCCGTCATCCCAGGGCTTGACCCTGGGATCCACAGCCCGGTGCTCGGCGTCAATAATTTCCCGGCTTTGGCTGCCATTACTCTTCACGCCGTGCCAGCCGCATGGATCCCAGGGTCAAGCCCTGAGATGACGGAGGTGAGGTGTTGTTGCTGGGATAAAGGAGGAGAGGTGGTGCCCTCCCCCAGCCCTACGCCGCCTCCTCCTTCGCAGCCGTCCCCTCGGCCAGCTTGCGCGCCGCCACGAAATCCACCTTGCCGGAGCCCAGCACCGGCACCTTGCCGATCGTGACCTCGGCCGGGACTATCATGTCCATGGCGCCCTTGGATTTGGCGAAGGCGAGGAATTCGGCGCGGGTGGCGGTGGGGGCGTCGGTCAGGAGCACCAGGCGCTCGCCCTTCTTGGCGTCGGGCAGCGAGGAGACGACCGAGAGGGCGCCGGGCCAGAGTTCGGCGGCGAGCGTTTCGACGGCGGCGAGCGAGATCATTTCGCCGCCGATCTTGGCGAAGCGTTTGGCGCGGCCGCGGATCTTGACGAAGCCGTCCTCGTCGATGGTGACGATGTCGCCGGTGTCGTGCCAGCCATCGGCAAGCGGTTCGAGCACGCCGGGTTTTTCGGCGCGGAGGTAGCCGGCCATGACATTGGCGCCGCGCACATGCAGCCTGCCGCCCTCATCGATGCCGGGCACCGGTTCGAGCTTCCATTCCATGCCCGGCAGGATTTTGCCGACCGTGCCGGAGCGGTTGTACATCGGCGTGTTGATCGAAATGACCGGCGCCGTCTCGGTGACGCCGTAGCCTTCGAGGATGCGCAGGCCGAATTTTTCCATATAGGTCTGGCGGGTTGCGGCCTTCACCGGCTCGGCGCCGGCGAAGATATAGCGGATCGAGCGGAAGTCGTAGGGATGCGCCGTCCTGCTATACCCGTTGAGGAAGGTGTCGGTGCCGAAGATGATCGTGGCGTTGGAGACATAGATCAGCTCCGGCACGATGCGGTAATGCAGCGGTGAGGGATAGAAATAGACCGGCACGCCGGAGATCAGCGGCAGCACGGTGCCGGCCGTCAGCCCGAAGGAATGGAAGACCGGCAGGATGTTGAACACCTTGTCGCCGCTGTGGAAATCGATGCGGGCTGCGGCCTGGGCGGCGTTCGACAGCACGTTGCGGTGGGTCAGCACCACGCCCTTCGGCGTGCCTTCCGAGCCCGAGGTGAAGAGGATGACGGCCGGATCGTCGGCCTGGCGTTTGACGAGCGGCCGCGCCTTGCGCAGAAGCCCGACGAGCTTGTCCTTGAATGATATTTCGGCCCTGAGATCATCGAGCCAGACGATGGTCAGCTGCTTTTCCAGCTCCTCGATGACAGGGCCGAGTTTTGCCTGGGTGACGAAGGCGCGCGAGGTCAGCACGTGTTTCACCTCAGCCGCCTTGCAGGCCGAGAGGATGTTGGCGGCACCGGCGGTGAAGTTCAGCATGGCCGGCACCTTGCCCGCGCTCATGACGCCGAGAAGGGTGGCGGCGGCGCCATTGGCATTCGGCAGCATGACGCCGAGGTTCTGTTCGGAGAAACGGGCGCGGAACTTGGCGCCGAGCACGGCAGCCCCTGTCAAGAGCTTGCCATAGGTCAGCCGGCCGGTGACCGGATCTTCGACGGCAAGCTTTTTCATGCCGAATTCGTGGCCGGCCTCGATGACCCGCTCGAGCACGGTCGACGAGGTATCGGCGGTGCGGAAGAGCAGGTTCGACATCACCTGATAAAGGGCTGCCCCCGCCGCCGTGCGGCGTTTGCGGCCTTTCAGCTCCGGCGGCACTTCCAGCTTCACCGGCTCGAGAATGGTGACCTTGACCTTGGGAAACAGCCGGCGGCGGATCTTGCCGTTGTCGAGATAGGAGAAATAGGTCTTCTCCAGCCCGTCGATCTTCACCGGCACCACCATCGAGCCTGTCTTGTCGGCGACCATGGCCGCGCCGTCATAGACCTTCATCAGCGTGCCGGTCACCGTCAGCCGGCCTTCGGGGAAGATGCCGATCGGGTTGCCTTCCTGCGCCACCTTGATCAGCGAGCGCGTCGCCATCGGCTTGGTGGGGTCAAGAGGCAGGAACTTGCACATTTTCAGGAAGGGGCGCACCCACCAGGCCTGGGCGATCTTGTAATCGACGGCGAAAACCGGCTCTTCCTCGGTGATGGCGAGCGCCAGGGCTCCATCGAGCAGGCTGACATGGTTCAGCGCAATGATCGGCGCCGGCCCGGCCTTCTTGATATTCTCCAGCCCCTCGACCTCAAGCCGCATGAAGGCGCGGAACAGGATCGAGATGAAATCGCGGAAGGCATTGGTCGGCAGCGTTTTCAGCATCAGCCAGGCGACGGCAAAGTTGATGATGCCGAGGCCGATCAGGATCTGAGGAATGGAGGCGCCGAGCGCCTGGATGACGGCGACGAGGCCGAGGCCGACGGTGATGAACAGCGCCGAGAGCACATTGGCAGCGCCGATGACGCGGGCGCGGCGATCCTCATGCGCCCAGGTCTGCAGGCCGGCGAAGGTGGGCACGGCGATGAAGGCGCCCGAGATCGCCATGCCGGCGAGATCGATGGCGACGCGGATGGTATTTTGCCCGGCGAAGAAATCGACGATGGTCGTCGCATGTGAGGTCGAAGCCAAGCCCCAGAGGTTCCAGGCGAGATCGAGGCTGAAGAGGCCGAGCAGCGCGGTACCAACAGGCGCCGGCAAGAGCACGATGCGGCCCGACGACATCCAGGCGGCAATGCCGGAGCCGACAGCGACGGCGATGGCAAAAACGGTGAGATAGGCCGGCACGACAAGCTCGGAGCCGCCGAGCAGCTCGGTCACCATGGTCGGCAGGATGGAGAGGGTGAAGGCGCCGACCAGCCAGAACCAGCTGTTCATCAGCGCCGAGCGCCACAGCCGCTTATCCCTACGGATTTCCATGACCAGCGTGTAGCTGGAGCGGATGACATTGCGGTCGATCTGAAGATCCGGCGCCTTGGAGCCGGTCGCCGGGATCATGCGGCTGGCGAGCCAGCAGAGCACCGACAGCCCCATCATCATCGAGCCGAACAGCACGACATTGTCGCCGCTGGAGAAGGCAAGAGCGGCGATGATCGTGCCGCCGAGAATGGCGATGAAGGTGCCGCCCTCGATCCAGGCATTGGCCTTCGGCAGGTCGCGGCGCTCGAGATGATCGGGCAGGATGCCGTATTTGATCGGCCCGAACAGCGCCGAGATGATGCCGAAGCCGAAGAGGGCGGCCATCAGCACAAAAATCGAGGAGAAGCCGAGGCCGACAACGGCAAGCGCCGCGATGCCGATCTCGCAGCGTTTCAACAGCTCCGCCACCTTGGCCTTGTCGTGCTTGTCGGCGATTTCGCCGCCGAGGGCCGAGAGCAGCAGGAAGGGCACGATGAGGATGACGCCGGCAAGCGTCACCAGTGCCGCGCCCTCGCTTGCCGACATCTTGAAGAGGATGAGGAAGACCAGGGTATTCTTGAGGAAATTGTCGTTGAAGGCGGTCAGGAACTGCGTCCAGAACAGCGGCGCGAATTTCCTCGATGTCATCAGCTTGTGTTGCACGGCGGGACCCTCTTTCGATTGGCAGAGAAGGCCACAGAGTTGTTACGCAAAGGTTGAATGCGATAACAACTCTGCGATGTGGTTAAGGAAGATCAATCTTCATCGCTACGATTGAATTTGACCAGCAGCTTTTCGGTGCGGGCATCCTCGACCTTGCGGATCAGCTTCTCGGATTCGGCATTGTCGCGCAGCGTCTTGGTGATGTTCACCGTGGTCTGCACCAGCATCAATATGCCCATGGCGAGATAGCCTTTGCCCCAGAGATCGAGCGGCATCATGTAAAGGCCGAGCGCCAGCATGAAGGCGGCCGAGCCGAAGGAGATGTAGGAGAAGCTAACCCAGCTGGCGGAGTGTTTCTGGAAACTGTCGTTCATGATGGTAATCCTAATGTTCGATGGATGAAATGGGGACTGGATGCGGTTCAGGCGGCCGGGCTGACCCGGCTCTTCAGGCGGGCAAGCACGTCATCGGCAGAGGTGTGCAGCGGCGGGCCGAAGCCGGCATTGGCAAGCTTCTCGATGATGCCGGCCGGCCGTGTCGCGCCTTCCATCTCCTTCAGCGCAGCTGATGTCAGCTCGTTCTGGCTCTGGCGCAGGCGAAGCCGGGCGAGCGTCTCCTCGGCATCGTCGAGCGTGGCAAAGCCGGGGCCGCTGACGACAACATTCAGCTTCTGGGCATCTTGCGTGGCGCGGGCCAGCCGCTCGCCGCGCTGCAGCTCCTGCAGCCTGGCTTCGGAGGCGCGCACGATCGCCTTCAGCTTGTCGATCGCGCCGACGAACTGGCTTTGCGCCTTCTCAGACGCATCACGCTCGGCTTCGAGAAAGGCGATCGCCTCGGCCGCCTCGCGGGCCAGCGGCTCATTGCCCTTGGCAAGGGCTGCGGTGGCGCGGCTTTCGAGATCGGCGATGCGGGCGAGGATCGTCGCGTGCTGGCTCTTCTCCTGCTCGTTCTGGGCGATGGCGACCGCGACGCTGCGGCGCGCCTGCTGGATCGCCTGGGCCGCATCGCGGATCTGCTGGGCAAGCAGCGGCACGGCGTGGCGATCGGCAAAGGCCTCTTCGGCATCATGCGCCCTGCCCCGCAATAAAATGGAAATCAGTTTGAACATTTGCTTCCTCCGGTTTATGAACGTTGTTCACGAGATGAGTTATGGCAGAATCGTGAACGCTGTTCAAGAATAATTTTGAACGACGTTCAAAAAATCGGAAGGGAATGGTGAATGGCCGGTCGACGGGAAGAAAAACGTGAGGATCTGAAGGCCCGGCTGATCGAGGCGGCGCACGCCCGCATTGCCCGCGACGGCCTCTCCAACCTCAGGGCCCGCGACATCACCCAGGATGCCGGCTGTGCGCTCGGCGGCCTCTACACCGTCTTCACAGACCTCGCCGAACTGGTCATCCACGTCAATTCCGCCACGCTGAAGGCGCTGGAAGCGCGCCTGACGCTGGCCGAGGCCAAGAGCAAAAGCCCGACCGACCGCCTGCGCAACCTCGCCCAGGGCTACCTCGCCTTCGCCGTCGAGCACCGCAACCTCTGGAAGGCGCTGTTCGAGCACTCCCCCCCGGAAACCAGCCCGACGCCGCAATGGCACCTCGACGAACACCTCTTCCTGATGGACGTGATCGCCGAACCGCTGGCCGAACTGCAGCCCGACATGCCAGCGGAGGACAGGGCCATCCGCGCCCGCACCCTCTTCGGCGCCGTGCACGGCGTGGTCAGCATCAGCCTCGAAGGCCGCTTCGTCGGCCTGCCGCTGGAGCGGCTGGCACGCGAGGTGGACGAGCTGGTGCAGACGATTGCGGCGGGCGCGGAGCAGCGGCGGCAGGGGATGTGAGTGCGGCCAGCGGTGGGTTGGGCGCCCGGCAGTGGGTTTGGCAGGAACGCTCCCCCACGCTCCGTCTTCCTCGGCCTTGAGCCGAGGATCCATGCCGCGAGCATTGTGCTGGCCTTCGGCAGACAGAGCAGCATCATCCGACTGACGGCCTTGCGGTTCCGGCCTAAGCCCCACCCCACTCTCCGTCATCCCAAGGCTTGACCTGGCTTGACCCTGGGATCCATGACGTTGCCGTTTTCGCCGAGCCCCACACCATCCTCCGTCATCCCGGGCCTTGAGCCTGGGATCCACACGCAGCACTCGGCGTACATAGGTTCACGGATGGGATGCCCCCTGTCTTTCCCTGCGTCGACCGCCAACGCCGCGCTCGCCGCATGGATCCCAGGCTCAAGGCCTGGGATGACGGAGTGTGTGGAGACGCCCCGCCAAACTCCAACCTCCACGCACCCACACGCCGCTGGAATTGCCCTAGCATCCCGCCTCTTGCCGATCGCATCCTCCCACCGTCCATCGTCCTCAGGCTTGACCCGAGCACCCCTCCCCAAGCACTCTGCGCCCACCCACGCCGCACGCGAAAGGAACCCCCATGAGCCGCATCTTCATCACCGGTTCCACCGATGGCCTCGGCCTCGCCGCCGCCCGCACCCTCATCCGCGAAGGCCACGAGGTCGTCCTGCACGCCCGCTCCCGCGAGCGCGCCGCGGCAATCGCCGAGACCTCCGCCGCCGCCCTCGGCCTCGTCATCGGCGATCTCGCCAGCGCCGAGCAAACCCGCTCGATCGCCGAACAAGTCAACGCCATCGGCCGCATGGACGCCGTCATCCACAATGCCGGCATCTACCTCGAGCGCAGCCGCGGCGAAACGCCCGAAGGTCACGCCAAGACGCTGGCGGTCAACACGCTCGCCCCCTACCTCCTCACCGCCTGGATCACGCGGCCCGACCGGCTGATCTATCTCACCAGCGGCATGCACCGCAGCGGCGGCAGCGCGCTCGACGACATCGACTGGAAGAAGCGCCCCTGGAGCGCCAGCCAGGCCTATTCCGAAAGCAAGCTCTACATCGCCACGCTTTCCGCCGCCATCGCCCGCCACTGGCCCGACGTCCTCAGCAACGCCGTCGACCCCGGCTGGGTACCGACCAAGATGGGCGGCGCCGGCGCGCCGGATGATCTGGAGATGGGGCATCTGACGCAGACATGGCTGGCGACCAGCGAGGACGAAGCCGCGAAGGTGAGCGGCGGCTATTGGTATCACCGGCAGCAGCGGCAGGCGGCGGCGGAGGTGAATGATGTGAGGTTTCAGGATGCGCTGGTGGAGAGGCTGGCGGGGTTGACGGGTGTGCGGTTATTCCCACAGGGTGGGTGAGGCGCAAGTCGAGCGGTTATCGATTCTATCTAATGACTGATCAGCCGCCTCATTGCCCGCATGCGGCGGCGGGTAACAACGGGCTGAAATTTCCGGATTTCGAAGAGGGGCTAAGGCATGCAGAAAGATGATTGGAGGGATAGCGACGGCGAGAATGTCTTTGAAATGCTCGTTGCCAACGGTGGTCCAGGGTTCTGGGTACGTCGGATCACCTGGGGCGGAACCCTTGCGCGCATCGTTCGTGTGGGGATATTTACCAAACCCCCTCCTTACTTCGGCAATCCGCCGGTCCTCATGGATGTCTTTGATCTTGATGGAGGTCTAAGGGAAGGTCTTGCGCTGCTTCCAGTCCCTGGCACCTACAAGACGTGGCGAAGAATTGAAGCGCCACTATGGGCGGAGCAGGCGGCATTGCGACCACTCGATGATCCCGCAATCGACATAGCACTGGCGGCCCTCGATCGAAGACGTGGCAAAGAAGGGGGCAAAGCCGCCCACGCAGATCCACCGCCGCAGGCGGCACGAGTTCTTCTTTCGGTCCCATACGCGCGCAAGGACGAAGCGAAGGGCATCGGGGCACGTTGGTCTCCGGCGGAAAAGAGCTGGTGGCTGTCGGCGGATGACAGTTCGGCAGTTTCGAAGGCGCAGGCTCTCGGTTTTCTTGGTGTTTAGTGCGTCGAGCTGAAGGCGGTTGAAGTCATGTTGAATGCCAATGTCTCTTCTGCAGGCACTTGACTGTGGCCGTGCCGCGTTTGTAGCGGTTGATCAATAGTTTACTGCCAGTGATTCTGCTGTTTCATCAGCACTGGGAATTGTACGCGCATATTGCGCTAGTGGCTGTCGGAAAGCCCCTTCCAACTTGCGTATGTGCTCCGACAGCCAGGTGATCATTTCCGGCCAGTTGTCGACCTCGAAGCCATCGAACGGATGGGAATAGGATATTCGGCTCTGTTTCCTCTCGTCGAGCCGAGACCAACTCATCTCCGCACCGAATCTGGCCTCGATTGCAGACCTGTCGGCTTCGAGCCGATCGAATAGCCACTTGTTCTGATCGCGGTCAGCGCGCGCAAGGTTCACTTCGACGCGAACTTCGTCGCGTGCAAAAACTATCGTAAAAGGACAACCTCCAACGCCAGAGCCTGCATTGAGCCAATGATCACGACCAGGATTAACATTGGCAAAGAGGGTGATGCCATCCGCGCGCAACTTCTCCAACGCGCGAGCCCAGAACTGAAGCCGGACCTGATGTCGACGCGCTTGGACGCCTTGTGCACTTGTTTCCTCCACCTCCTTTGAAGAGATGCCGATCATGTAATCTGCAGCTTCCGGAGTTGGGATGATCTGCTGCAGGTCAATGAACAGCTCATCGCCGAAGCTGTAGGGAACAACCCGAAAGCACTGGGCACGAATGCCACGACTGAGTAGCCACAGCACAGTCGCGGTCACCGCGGCGAAAATTGGCAGCGATGAACATCATGCGCTGGCCGTTGCCTGGATTCAGCACCGTCTCTTGAAGCTCCTCCACCTCCATGAATTCGCAGATGCGTTCGACTGCCGAGCCGCCGCCGCAATAGCGGTCGAGATATTGTTGGTAGATCTCGACGATCTGAAGCTTGTTGAGGCCTGAAACGTAGGCGGTGTATTTCAGCGCCTGCCAAGTCACATCGCGGCCGGAGTCGTCGAGCTTGTTCTCGATGATGACGAGGTTGCCCGCCTTGTCGAGCGCAAGAAGGTCCAGCCGCTCACGCGTTTCGTCGAACCCGTCAAACTCTTTCTGGATGATAAGTAGTTCTTCGCCAAGTGCGTCCGGCTGGTGCACCAGCCACTCCTGCAGGTGATCCCGCTCGCGTAATGCCAGCTCGCCGAAGCGCCGTTGCGCGAGGCGCGCGATCCGATTTTGGTGTCGATCAACTCGAAACATCAGCACTCGCTCGTGTCACGTCAGCTCTGCCTCTCCTTGCATGCATCGCTCGTATTTAGATTGGGGCGATCATTTCAGAGGGTCATCACCACTGCAACCCTCAACCTCATGAAGAACCAACCTTCCGTGTGCTTTGTCGATGCGGCTAAGCCGGGACCGTTTCTCACGACGGCTGCCCAGCGGCAGCTATTCGACATCGTATTCGAGATATGTTCGATGCCTAACTCTAATATCATTGACCTCGTCGCTTAGCCGCTTACGATCGCTGAAAGATGTTTCAGGACGATTGGCTTGGAGTTCTTTGATGCGAGCTCGTTGTAACCAATCCGGAGGACCGGGGTCAGGCACCTCATCTAAGCGCTTCTCCGCCGCCTCAAGATGCCCTTGCTCTGCCAAAACTGCAGCTTCAATCCTTAGCACAGCGATTGTTCTACCTGGCAAGCCTTTCAGGAAATCCAAATCCCGAAACGCAAGCCTGAAATCTCCGTCTTTTGCCGCAGCAACTGCACGTAAGCATCGAGTGTTGATTTCCACTGAGAGCTGACCCGGCGCAGCCAGATATTTCCATTGAGAATTGACCCATGTTTCAA
>NZ_LODW01000106.1 GCF_002914525.1 Rhizobium hidalgonense
CAAGGGAATTCACGTGGACTTCAAATCGCGCCAAGGATCATGTGCCTGTTCGTGGCTAAGGGGCGTTACTCGACTTCTCGTGAACGTCCCTGGCGGTCTTATCAACCCTTGTCCTGGTTCCTGCTTTGCACCACCTTCCGCTTGGAGCCATGAAGAGGGTCGTTGTTTCGATAATTTGAGGATGGGCTGCTTGGCGATTTGTTCGTAGCCCAGCTCGGGTCCATACGTCTCGGTACGGTTCGCCTGCCTATCCTGTTCACGGCACTTTCGAACATAAAGACCGAACGTCACCAGAGCGATCGCTGTGATGCGCAACATATTTCATTTGGTACGACGTTTGCTGGTGATCGGTGACGCTGGTTGACCATAGGCTCTGATGCCGATCTCGTCGGACAAGGACGCAATTGAAGTCAACTACGGAGGTTTTCCGGACCTGACACGATGATTGGTTCGGTGCATGCGGAACGCTTGGCGGCACGAGGATGACACCGAAAAGTACGTGGGGTCTAATCAATGGAGTGAAAAATGAAAAAGTATGTTTGCGAATTCTTCGGGACCTTCACACTTGTCTTCCTCGGCTGCGGCACATTGCTTTATATGCGTCAAGAGGTGGGCCTGTTGGGTGTCGCTTTAGCCTTCGGGACGACCGTGGTTGCAATGGCCTACACGATTGGCCCAGTCTCGGGCGCGCATCTCAATCCGGCGGTCAGCCTGGGTTTCCTAGTGTCGCGCCGATTGAGAGTGTGGGACTTTCTCGCGTATGTCTCCGCCCAATGTGCAGGAGCTATCGCGGCGGCAGGCACGCTCTACCTTATCGCTATGAACAAGGTCGGCGGTTACGATATCACCCTAGAAGGTTTCGCCCAAACCGGCTGGGCAGTCTACGGATGGAGAGCTGCGTTCCTATTCGAGTTTATCGCCACGTTCCTGTTCGTAACTGTATTCCTCAAATGCACGGCTGGACGCGGCGCTGTTGCACGATTGGCGATTGGACTTGCCTTAGTTGCGATCCACCTTGGCGGTATCACCGTTTCGGGTTCTTCTGTGAATCCAGCACGATCGATCGGCCCAGCACTTTTCGCAGGAGGGGCGGCACTCTCTCAACTCTGGCTTTATATATGTGCGCCAATGCTCGGCGCTATTGCGGCCGGCCTTCTTCAGCTCAGGGGGATCCTCGCGTCAAGCGAGCCGCAAAGTCTGCGCCAATTTGAATCGCGCGATATGACCAGCGACATATCCAGCCCGGTTTCATTCTTTCGCCACCGAAGGAGAGGTATCCCAAAAAGGGAAAGCCACTGATCGAGGAGGGGTCTCGACCTTAGCAGGGGAGCGCATCCTCAGACATTGGCCGTTGCATCCCGCATATCTTAACGCTTACTGCGATCTTCCAACGGATTGGGACCACGGTCGTCTCTGACGTATCGACAAACGTCGCACACGGATCGACAATGGCAGCCCAACGTCCAGCGATCATTCGCGGCGATCCAAAACGGCGGCGATCGCGGCCAAAGCCTCGTGTATCGCGATACTCACCGACCTTCCGCTCAAGGTTGTCAAGGGTCCGCGATACTCATCCATACCGCAGATGCGTATCATTAGGAGCATGAATTTTACAATGGTGAGGCTGCCATATAGGACACGTTGGGCGGCGGATCTAATGGAGCAAATCTCCAGCGTCTGGGGGGTTGCGCTGGGGTGCCGATCCACACCCAAGCGCCGGTAGGTGATAGACGATACCACAGCGGCTAGGAGCCATTGAATCGGCAATATGTTCTTTTGATACGGAGTCGCGTAAGTTTGGTATGGAGAATCATATGCAATCGCAACAATAGCCGAGTGCAGAGTCAAGCAGCGCTACTTGCATACGCGCAAATGTCCGTTAGAAGATTTCGACGACGTGGCAGCCCAAGCAGTTGCGCGGCAGCGAGTTTAGGCGGGGCGTACGTTGCGGCGAAAAACAGCCAATGGACACGCCGAAAACGGCTACTGGGCCTAAGTCGCCACGGTCGCCCTGTGAACTTGGAACCCAGGCAAATTGTATGACCGTTGGCCGTCGTTCCGCATGCCGAAGTCGGAGCGCTGATCGGAAGCTGGATTAGCCTGCATGATGAACGAGAGGTTGGGAAATGCCGCTTTCAAAGGCTCCCGTTGGCATCGTGAGATGGTGAGAATGCGAGCAAGAATTGTAGGTGGAAAGACAGTGCCTGAGGCGCCAGAGGCCGACGATCGCGATCTAGCTTTAGACTTCGCCAAAGGAATACTCATTGTCTTGGTGATTTTCGGTCACCTGATACAATATATCTTTTACGAGGGTGATGGCTTCTGGGATTCGACATGCTTCAAATCGATCTACATGTTTCACATGCCTCTCTTTATGGCGATAAGCGGATATCTCTCTAGATCAGGGCTACTAGGTAAATCGTTCAGGCAAGCCATCGGTGATCGCGCGCTGCAGCTCCTGGTGCCGACGCTGTTCTGGTGCACCCTTTTGGAGGCAGTCAAATTGCTTATGTTTCCCCGGCCGCCGGACGCACCTGGCAACCTTTTGCAATTCATGCACGATTTCGTCGGCACATACTGGTTCATCTGGGCTGCGTTTGCTTCTTTTCTTTTGGTCAAACTTATTTCGATCTTCAACTCCGGGTCGGCACGCTCTTTGCTTGTCTCATCCATACTGGTCGCAGTTGCCCCCGTGACGTTTTCTATATTCCCTCTCATAAAGTACACCTATCCCTTTTTCTGCATGGGATTTTCATTTGCGCAGTCGAGAGATTGGTGGACGAGCATAATGCGGTATCATAAGCTAGGCCTGATGATGTCCGCCTCTATCGCGGCTAGCTTGTGCTTTATGGCGTGGCGCGAGGACACCTATGTCTACAACAATCTCGCCTTAATCCAGGATCTGCAGTCGGCAAAAGATATCCTTCTGATGTTTTTTGGCTCGACAGTGGCCTCTGCAGTGATGATCGAGATTCTGCTTCAATCCTGGAAAATTGGACGCTCGAACCGGGTGGTTCGCTTTATCGCCGTGGAAGTGGGGCAGAGCACGCTCGTGTTGTACCTGGTGCAGGCTACGGTATTCCGTCTCATGGATTTAATACAATACCGAGAACAATGGGCTCCCACAATTAGGTCTGGCGCGGCGGGAATTCTCGGGACGATGATCATTGCCGTAGCACTAGCAGTTCGCTGGAGCGTGCGCGACATTCCCTATCTGTCCCAGATCATGCTTGGAACACCACCCCGCCTCGTTCGTTTGCCGAGCAATCCTGCGAATAACTAGCGGTGTTCAATTCTCAACCTAAACTTCGTCAGCAAGCAATCATGCCAAGGCACGCGTTAAGGGGCCCATTTTTAAAGGATCCTTTTGCACGAAGATCGGCTGAGGTCCGACTGATGTGCCAATCACGTATCGAGAATCCGCAAACCCCTCCGCGCCCAATGCTCCGCGACGACGCGGGCGCTTGACCGCCAGGGTATCGACTCCACCCTCTTTGAGGTTGCCAAAGATTCGGTTTGCTTCGCACTTGTTCGGGGTCCGCTGCCGCCAGGTCCCGTTGTCCCTGCTAAAGTCGCGAGCGTTCGCTAAGGTACTAGAAACGCTTTCCGGCCTGTGCCAAGCAATATGACCGGAAACAGCGAGCATCGCCTCAGCGGTCACACCGAGGCAGCACTGCTCCATGACGGCCGCTGCCACAGTCATCCTCTTGCCGGCGCCGACGGTACCGGCCAGCTAGGTCGTGCCAGCAGCATGATCCCCCGGGTGCCGTGTTCTGGTGCGGATAGAGAGTGAACGCGGCCGACGCACGCCGGCAACTTAAGATACACGCCGCCGAGGCGCCCAGGGGCTGGTTGTTGAAACGGTCCTAAAACCTTGCGGCCGGTCGATCCGGTGGGCATCGGAACCAGGACCCGGCCCTGAAGGGCCATCTGATCTTCGTGAGCTTCCCCTTTGCCGGCTACGTCTAACAGCCGTTCACTGTGGAAATTCAGAGCGTTGTTGAGCTGTCGCCGGCGTCGCGGGGGCCGATGCCGCATTCCATTTGCCCGCGGCATTCCCCCCAAATGACGGCGCTAACTGTCGAGGAAGGGAGCTCCAGCCAGTGATGCATGTGGGTCTCGGAGTCCATCACTGGGAGGCGCTGTGATCGCCAAGCAAAGAGGATCGACCGGCTGCACCTCGGCAAGCGGCCGGACATTGCGCCCAATTCGCGAATTGAGAGCGGAGCGGCTTCGGCGGGTGTCATTTGTTGCTGACGTGGCCGGAGAATAGGCTTCCGCCGCTGCATCGGGATGCCATTTCTTCGATCCCCACCGCGTCTTGTCCGGTTCACGACAACGTTGTCCTCGATCAATTCTTCATGGGCTAGCTAAGAAGCTGGAAACAATACAGATGCCGTGTTCCGGACCTCAGCGGAGGAGACTGGCATGAGTCTTGAACTCCCAGAACTACGCGGCGGGCAATCGCCTGGTGGAACGTGTGGCGTCCGGTCGAAGTCGATTTGAACCTTGAAGGGAAAATACATGGCAGGTCTGCATCAGTTCGCACGGAAAAGGGGGTATCGGCAAGTACACGGCCTCTCAAGATACTCTCACTGCCCTTGTCGACCTCGAAAAGCTGATTCCACCCCCCGCCTGATCCTCAATTCGAAAGCCCGAGACACGGTTTTACACCTGGCGGCGAATAGGTTGGTTGAGGGTGAAGTTCGCGGCGAAACCTACCGCCACTGGACTATCGCGACGGGAATCTCGCTTGTGAAGCGCTTTTCGTCAAACCCGCCAGCGTTGCCCGCCGCTTGCCGTTGTTGTTGCGGCCGCCCCGTTTCGAGGGGCCATGTCATTCGTCCGGGCCAAGTTGCGTCGCCACAGGTCCCATCTGCCGCACCATTTTAAGGGATGGTGTTACCGGAAGCGGGTGTGGCCCTTAGTCAAACCGCATCCAACACTCAGGAGGATTTTAACTGATGTCAAACGTCACCCCTGTCCCCAACAATGCTCGATTAGATGAGAAAGATGCTCTCGCCACGCCTTTCATTAAGTGCCTCTTGCGTCTGATGCGTGCTCAAGACACCTTTGAATTGTGGCAAGAGAAATCGGACACCGATTTGCTCTGTGATTTCATCGTGACGAGGCAGCAGCGTAGGGCGATTCCTCTCATCGGGGGACCTGACCTAGAGGTGCAGTGGCGGCTTGAGATCTTCTATGCCGCCGTAGCACTTGCTATAGAGGAGCAGTCCGGACTGATGGCGTCACCGGTGTTGACTGTGAACCATGAGGGATTCGGTCGGATATTACTCACGGCGGGGCGGCTCGTAGTACTCTCGAAGACGCTCCGCGACGTACATCGATTTGGCTTCGACAACCTCCAAAAGCTCGCCGAGGCGGGAACTGGCCTGGTCGATAATAGCTTAACAACAATTAAGACCTATTCAGATGTAGCGCGCGTTTAAGTGCGGTTGAAACGGCTCATATAGGGCGGAATTCTTCGCTAATCTGCCCAGCAATCAAGCAATCCGGGGTGTGCCCTAGCGTTCTTGGCGCGGGGGGGGGGGTAAGCCCACGGTGAAGGCCGTCTTGCGATAGAGGGCTTCTGACTGCCAGTCCTAGTGGTAACACTAGGAGTAGTCATATGACGAAGCATCCAATTGAGGTGATCACGTCTGTAGAGCGCCGTCGGCGCTGGTCACGCGAAGATAAAGAGCGCCTTGTCGCTGCGTGCTTTGAGCCAGACGCGGTCATCTCCGAGATTGCCCGCGCGGCCGGCATCCATGTCAGCCAGTTGTTCCGTTGGCGCAAAGAGCTTTGCCGGATCGAGGAGCCAAGGTCTGATACGGCGACTTTGGTGCCGGTGATCGTATCCGAGGCCGCTTCGACAGTCTCTCCCGTTCAACCGGAATCGCCCACCACATCCCACCCTCGTCGGAAGCGTAGCGATGTGACGATCGAGCTTGGACGGGGTCGGCGCGTGCGCGTGGATAGCGACATCGATACGGATGCCCTTGGCCGGATTCTCGATTGCGTGCTGGGGCTGCGATGATTCCGGTTCCGAGTGGCGTGAAGGTCTGGCTGGCGACAGGCCACACCGATATGCGAAAAGGCTTCCCCGGTTTGTCGTTGATGGTGCAGGAGGCGCTGAAGCGCGACCCGATGTGTGGACACCTGTTCGTATTCCGCGGCCGCGGTGGCGGTCTGATCAAGGTGATCTGGCATGACGGCCAGGGCGCTTGCCTGTTCACGAAGAAGCTGGAGCGCGGCCGCTTCATCTGGCCATCAGCGGCCGATGGCACGGTGGTGATCACACCTGCGCAGCTCGGTTATCTGCTGGAAGGTATCGACTGGCGGATGCCGCAAATGACCTGGCGGCCGACGTCGGCCGGATAAGCAAAAACACTGGAATGACAGGGTCGAATATGATTCCATCCTGTCATGAGCAATGCGACCGAAGAGCTTCCGGACGACCTTGCCAGTGCGCTTGCACTGCTGGCCCAGGAACGCGCTCGACGTGTCGCAGCCGAAGCAGAAGCAGCGACCGCCAAGGCAGAAGCCGCCAGCGCAAAGGCACTCGTATCGCATTCCGAGGCGCTGATCGCGCGGCTGAAGCTGGAGATCGACAAGGTTCGCCGTGCACTCTACGGCAGTCGGTCCGAGCGCAAGGCGCGGCTCCTGGAGCAGATGGAACTGCAGCTCGAGGAGTTGGAAGCGGACGCCGGTGAAGATGAACTGGCGGCGGAGATCGCAGCCAAAGCTTCAGCCGTCAGAGCCTTCGAGCGCAAGCGTCCGTCACGCAAGCCCTTTCCCGAACACCTGCCGCGTGAGCGCGTCGTAATCGCCGCTCCCACGAATTGCGCCTGTTGTGGATCGGTTAAACTGTCGAAGCTTGGCGAAGACATTACCGAGACCTTGGAAGTCATCCCGCGTCAGTGGAAGGTCACCAGACGGTGCGGGAGAAGTTCACCTGCCGCGAGTGTGAGAAGATCACGCAGTCACCCGCACCCTTCCATGTGACACCCCGCGGTTTTGCCGGGCCGAACCTGCTGGCGATGATCCTGTTTGAGAAGTTCGCCCAGCACCAGCCGCTCAATCGCCAGAGCGAGCGCTACGCCCGCGAGGGCGTCGACCTCAGCTTGTCGACGCTGGCCGATCAGGTTGGAGCATGTGCCGCGGCGTTGAAGCCCATTCACTCCCTGATCGAGGCGCATGTCCTTGCTGCCGAACGTCTGCACGGCGACGACACGACCGTGCCGATCCTGGCCAAGGGAAAGACCGATACGGGCCGCATCTGGACCTATGTCCGGGACGATCGGCCGTTCGGAGGGCTCTCTCCGCCGGCGGCCCTTTACTATGCCTCGCGGGACCGACGGCAGGGGCATCCGGAGCGCCACCTGAAGACCTTCAACGGCATTCTGCAGGCGGACGCCTATGGCGGCTACAATCCGCTGTTCAAGGTTGATCGCGATCCAAATCCTCTAAGGCAGGCGTTTTGTTGGGCACACTCGCGGCGTAAGTTCTTCGTGCTCGCCGACATTGCCGCAAATGCCAAGCGTGGAAAGAACGCCGCGCCGATCTCGCCTATGGCGCTCGAAGCCGTCAAACGGATCGACGGCCTGTTCGATATTGAGCGCGAGATCAACGGGCTTACGGCCGATCAACGCCTGGAGCGTCGCCGGAGAGACAGTCTGCCACTCGTCGATGATCTGCAGGTCTGGCTTCAAACCGAGCGGGCAAAGCTCTCACGCAGTTCTCCGGTGGCGGAGGCGATCGACTACATGCTCAAGCGCTGGGATGGCTTCACATCATTTCTGCAGGACGGCCGGATTTGCCTGACGAATAATGCGGCAGAGCGAGCGCTCAGAGGCTTTGCGCTCGGCAGAAAATCCTGGCTCTTCGCCGGATCAGACCGCGGTGCAGATCGTGCGGCCTTCATGGCCACATTGATTATGACGGCAAAACTCAACGACATCGATCCGCAGGTGTGGCTGGCCGACGTTCTTGCCCGCATCGCTGATACGCCGATTACCAGGCTGGAGCAGTTGCTTCCGTGGAATTGGACGCCGCCGACCGTCAACGCTCAAGCGGCCTGACCTGCGGCCTTCACCGGAGGCTTACGGGGGGGCGACATGGAGGAACCTGCATGACAGTGCGTTCACTACTCACTACGGCTCCTCTTTGGCTCCGGCGTATCTCACAAGCACTGATCAAGCGACGTGTATTGGCTGCGCCCCTTGTTTTCTGGCCTGCCAGTGTTCGGCAGGATGGTAGGTGGTTGGCCTTCAAATGACCTGCCACTGAATTTTCATCCGGCGGCGATTAGAGCCTCGGCGGTCTTGAACCGCTCCCAAACGTTGGACCACCGGATGCTAGAGTTTTCCG
>NZ_LODW01000107.1 GCF_002914525.1 Rhizobium hidalgonense
ACGAGTAGAATCAACACCGTGCGCCTTGTCCACCAAATTTAAACCGGACAGCAGTGGCTCAAGGCCTGGGATGACGGAGATGGGGGGACCCGTGCTTCAGTGAGCGACTTCAGGAGCGTTTGACTTGCAAGCAGGCCGAGTTAAGCCTCAGTCTTTGATTTCCCCGACAAGCTCCCATATGTCGACCTTCACGGCGCGGCCCTTGACGGGGGCGAGGCCGAGCGGGCGGAAGGTGAAGCGGTCGGCGACCGCGGCGCGGGTGGCGGCGCTGACCAGGATCGATGTGTTGAGCTCCTTGTTCAATCCTTCCAGCCGTGACGCGACATTGATCGTATCGCCCATCGCCGTGTACTGCTGACGCGAGATTGCGCCGAAGCTGCCGACGACGGCCGGGCCGGTGTGCAATCCAAAGCGCGTGACGAGTTCGGGGCGGCCATTCCTGAGATTGGCTTCGTTCAAGCCGTCGATCGCCGCTTTCATGGCCAGCGCGCATCGACAGCCGTGTTCGGCATGTCTGATATCGTCCACCGGGGCATTCCACATGACGAAAATGGAATCACCGAGATATTGCACGACGGTGCCGCCATGGCGTTCGGCGATCGTGTTCAGCAGTTCGAAATAGGCCGAAAGCGTGTCGACCACCTCCTCGGGCGAATGTTGTTCGGAGATGGTGGTGAAGTCCTTGATGTCGGTAAACAGCGCGGTGACGTCCTGCCGCTTGGCCCTGACGATCGTTCTTGTTTCGGGATTGACGATCCGCCGGACCACTTCACGCGGAACATAGAGGGCAAACTGACCGATGGCGTGACGGCTGGCGACCAGCGCAGTCGCCAGCGTGTTAATCTCCGATATCCACGAATGCGACTCGCCCTTCTCGCCGATATCCAGATCGCCGATCCTGCGCGCCTCGTCGGCCAGGCGATAGAGAGAGCGGCTGACCATGCGAGACAGCGCGACCGATGCGGCGACACCGGCGAGCACGAAGGCGGCGGCAACGAAAAGATTGCGCACCAGCAGCCGATTGGCCTCGGCCACCAGATCCTCCAGCGGCACGACGATGGCAGCCACGCTTCCCGTAAACAGGCCGGACACCCCGACCGGGGCGATCTGCACCAGATGGGTTTTGCCATTTAAATCGACCCGTGCCAGGCCGCCGCCGGCAAAGGCGGGATCCAGCCTGAGCCGCTCCACGGTTTCGAGGCTCGGGTCGAAACTGTTTGCCGTCGCGGCAAATGCCCCTGATGTTCTCGACCACAATGCGATGATCCTGCGCATGATATCAGGGTCGGAATGGGCGACGAGATTGCCGCCGGCATCGATGATGTAGGCCCGGGCGCGCGGCGAAATCTCACCTGCATCAAGCAGCCGGCTGACGGTCTGCAGGTGAATGTTGATGCCGATGACGACCTTGCCGTCGTCCCGCATCGGGGCTGCGATCGCCAGCGTCGGAACTTTGAGCGTTCCGGTGACATAGGGGCCGACGGAAACCGGCACGCCGTCTTGAATCACCGATTGATACCAGGGGCTTTGCCGCGGATCGAACGATGTATCCTCGACATTGCGCTCCCCGATCATCTTTGTATCGCTGTCAAGAAAACCAAGCGTCGAGATGATATCGGCCGCTGATCTTTGGGCGATTGGTCTGCGGGCGATCATTCTGATCGCGAAAGCCGTGCCATCGGGTGTGGCAAGCGTCTGGCGGACGTCGCGCCGGGCAGTATTGATCACCTGCAGGTAGGAGCCATCGGGATAGCCGGCGTAAATGCTGGTGGCGTTCGGGACGTTTCTGAGAACCTCCTGAAAGAATTGCTGTTTTGCCTTGATCTCCTCAGGCGGTGGGGAAACGAGCTGCGGCAGGGTAGTTGCCAGCGCCACCGCCTCGGTGCCGCCCTGCAGCGTATTGCGGTATCCCTCGATCAGTCGTAGGCTCATCTGGCGCATCTGCTGCGCGCCGGCGCTGACCGCAGCCTCGCTGCCGTGGTTGAACGCCATCCAGATGATCGGCGCCGACGTAAAAAGCAGCGACGAGACCACCAGGACGCCGAGATGCAGTCTTAGGGGTTTGGACCAGCGCACGCGATTTCCCCCGAAATGCGGACACGTCTCAGCACTATAGCGCAATGCCTGTTATTTGGGCCTGCTTTGCGGAGCTTTGGCAAGCGGCAACGAACATATCCGACGATGCCAGCTAACTGCTTTTTGAAGGTTTGCACAAGCTGGCGATATCAGCGCTCTCGCCCTCAAGAGAACTTGCCTCTTGCTGCACGAAGCCGCGGGGTGCCTCAGCTTTTATAATCGGGCTCGCTGCGATCGAGCGTGCGTTTCACCGCCTCCAGATGCAGCCGGGCCGACTCCGGGTCTCCTTCGCGCATCTGCCGATAGGCCGCTTCGGCGATCTCAGGCGCGACGGCAAGGACTTGGCGTCCGGTCGACAAAGCGAGCGTCTGCACTTCGCAGGCACGCTCGAGATAGTAGAGGTCGTCCCAGGCCTCGGCGATATTGGGTGCGCAGACCATCACGCCATGGTGCTTCATGAAGACGATGTCGGCATCGCCGATCGCTGCAGCGATGCGGTCGCCCTCGCGTGCATCGAGCGCCAGACCGTTGTAATTGCGGTCGACGGCCGTGCGGCCATAGAATTTCAGCGCGGTCTGCCCGGCAAAGATCAGCGGGTCGCCTTCGGTCATCGAAAGGGCGGTGGCATAAGGCATATGGGTGTGGAAGGCCGCCTTGGCGCGCGGAATGTTCTTGTGAATCCTGGCGTGGATGTAAAAGGCGGTGGCCTCGGGCTGACCGCTGCCCGACACGACGTTGCCGTGAAAATCGCAGATCAACAACATCGAGGCCGTCAGTTCGGCGAAGGCATAGCCATAGGGATTGACGATGAACAGGTCGTCATAACCGGGAACCACTGCCGAGAAGTGGTTGCAGATCCCTTCCTCCATGCCGAGCCGCGCCGCCATCCGGAAGCAGGCGGCCAGATCCGCGCGGGCCTGCCAGATTTCTTCCGTATCGAGTTTCGGCTGGTTGGGCCCAGTGGCGGGCGAGGGGGTCGTGTTCAGCGAGTGGGCCATGAGATCGTTTCAGATTGGTGTCGCGGAGAGGGCTATTCGAATTACGCCCGCATGATCCTGGCATCAAGCCCACTGGAGCGAAACACGCAGCCGATTGGCATGGAGCCCCGGCTCGGGGCTTGGAACGACGAAGGGTGCAGGCTAACTGCTGATAAAGAAATCGCGTCCGGCATAGTCGATTTTAACATAGGCGAGCCGTTCAGCCTCCTTGGGCAAGGCAAGCGCAAAGGTTACGCCTTCCTGCTTCAGGATCATCCGTCCCTGCAGCTTGTCAGCCTCCAGCGCTCCCAAATAAAGATGGCTGCCGAGCTCGGTGATCTGCCCGGTCGTTTCACTGGTGGACGGCGATGCCCATTCAATCGATGGTACCAATTCCCTATCGCGCTCGCTTCGCGACATGTATTCACCGAACCTGCGGACTTCGTTCAACGCCTTTCGCGTGAGCAAGACTTTCATATCATGATCCTCCGAACCCCTGACGTTGAGTTCCGATGGGCCTGGATGACAGAGGTCGGCGGCGCCTTTTCGCACTTTCCGGACCCCTGCAGCCGACGTGGGGCCTAGGGTTTGGGCCGCAGCCGCCAGACGCCAGTATATATTCGCCGCCGCTGATGGAAAAGAGACCGCGTCTTACCGCGGGAACTCGGCATCATGGACGCTTTTCAATGCGTCGCATCCACCAAGCTCTTTTGCAGCGTTCGCCGCCCAATCCTGCACCTGCCGTTCGGAAAGCGGGAGGTCAGGGTCTCCATTCTGAGCGAGAAGCTTCAGGCTTGCTCCCTCCAACTTTGCGATCGTCTCTTCGACGTCCGAATAGATCTCGGTTCCCGGAGAACAGCCCTGCTTTTGGATATATCCCAAAAATCGTGGACGCATCGGCGTGGGCTCCGCTCCGCAATATTTCTCCGCCAGCACATGGATCATCAGCGCATAGTCGATGCCCATGAATCGCGTCTCGAGTGGCTCGTTCGGCTCGATCCTGTTTCGGCAAAAATCTGGAGATGCGGCATTGGCGGCAACGAGCGGCACGCAGGTCAATATTGCAGCGCCGAGGTAACGAAACAAAGCACTTTCCTTCCCACATTTTCCAGGCGCTACGAATTATATTGTTTGGGAACGAGGCCATCGAGCAGGAAGTCGAGGCCTTTGTTGAAGGCGCCCTCCCAGTCATTGTCCAGCAGCAGCCGGGAGCGTTCGATTGTCGGGTAGTGCTGGCTGAGACCTGTGAGGCGCTGCTGCGCGGCGGCTCTGTCCTCGTCGGAAAGCTCGAAGCTTGCCCGGGTGGTGGTGGCGCCGATCACATAGTTCCAGAGCGACCAGATCGCGACGTTCAGATCCGCGTCCGCCACGCCGGCTCTGGACAGGGTGCTGCTCAGCAGTTCCAGGCGAAAGAGGATGTTGGGGCCGAGCGCCCGGCGCGGCAGCAGTGCTGCCGACCACGGATGGCGCAGCATGCCGGCGCGCCAGTCTGCAAGCATATGAACGACGTCTCCGCGCCAGTCGCCGGCCTCACCCAATGGCGCCGGGCCGCGATATGCGAGCACCGCATCGAGCGCCAGATCGAAGACCTCCTCCTTGTTGCCGACGTGCCAATAGAGGCTCATCGCACCCGCGCCGAGCCGATCGGCCAGCCGGCGCATCTTCAATCCGTCCAGCCCTTCGGCATCCAGCAGTTCGACCGCGGTCGCCACGATCCGTTCCAGCGAGAGGGGCTGTTCACTGCGCGGCTCCGGCCCGGATGGAGGAGAGACGTTACGTTCAGACCGCTTGCTCTGTCCGCCGCTGCGTTTGGCTGCCATGCATTTTCCCCAAGCCCGGCGCATCAAATTTGATGCCACCGGCTTTCGGCCCTTGTTTCGTGCATGTCGTTAACCCGGAACCGTTGCAGTTCCGAGCGACATGCATTCGCTGATCGAGAGCGTCGATTTAAGCCGACAATGCGTTGAATGTCGATCCTGACGGATTGACTCGTACAACGTACGATGCAAGTTAATCGTACGTTGTACGAGTCATCTCGTATTGGCGACAGATCAACGTTCACTCGTGCAGACGGCGGCGAGGTGGCCCGCCGTCCTCAACGCCCAAGAGAAAATCATGTCACGCGCAATCAAGCACCTGCTCATTGGAGGGCTCATCATCATGACCACTGGAATTCCGGCTGCGGCGACAGCCAACGCGAACGATCCCAAGCTTCAGATCGTCAATCCGAAAAACCTCTACGACCCCACGCCGAACGGCTACAGCACGGCCGTGATCGTGCCGCGGCAAGGCCGGCCGGCCTATATCTCCGGTCAGGGCGGCCAGGACGGCACCGGGGCCTTGTCGCCCGATTTCGCCGTCCAGGTGAAGCAGGCCTACGCCAATTTGCGCAGCGCCCTCGATGCGCTTGGCGCCAGGCCCAACCAAGTCGCCAAACTGACGGTCTTCGTCGTCGATCACGATATGTCGAAGCTTCAAGTGTTGACCGAGAACGTCAAGGAGATGTTCGGCGCAGCGCTGCCGGCGCAGACTTTGATTCCGGTTCCCAAGCTGGCGATCGAGCCGATGCTGTTCGAGGTCGAAGCCGTCGTCGTTTTGGACTAGCGCTGGGACAGGCGCAGCACTTGATCAGGCTGGAACGGTTTGCGGAAGCGTAGACCGCTCCCAGCCGGAAGTTTGATTTCACTTCCACGCAGCCGCGCTGTATCCTGGTCCATTGCCGTGATGCGTGGCGGCACATGGAGAGGCGGGTCGAACATCGGCCTGGCTCTTCAGGCGCAGGTTAGTAGCAAAAACAACCAATCGACGTATCGAAAAGATCGCGCGTTTTGGAAATCAGTGCGCAACCTCGCGGCGTTTTTCGAGGGGCTGCCTCTAAGGAGGTATGCAATGACACTCGCCACATCAGCAGTACGCCTGATCACACTTGGGGCGATCTCCGTCTGCACTATCGTTCGAACCGACGCCCATGAAGCAAAGAGCGGCTGGATCTATCCTCCGGCGTGCTGCAGAGCTCAGGGTCTGGTTGGAGATTGCCAGGCCATTCCCACTCAGGGCATCAGTCGGGGGCCTCGCGGCTTTTCCGTCTTCCTGCATCCGGGGGACCACTACCTCGCGACACAGCCACACCTGTTCTTCATCCCGTATGGGGACGAAATCCCCTCCGGAGATGGCCGGTATCATATCTGCCTGCATCCGACGGAAAACGACGTAAACTGCTTCTTCTCGCCGCCTGACAGCTCCTGACCAGCTTTGCAAGCGGGGCCGGCTACTGGCGCGGGCTCTGATGCAAGCTCGCCCTTGTTTACGCGCCCGATCGACAAACCGCTTCGCACTTTTCCTGGAATGGCTCCGGTGGCCGTCAACCCACCTTCGGCTGCCCGGGGATCTGCGCGTAAGCCAGCAGAATGGCCTTGATCAGGCCCGGAAAGCGTTCGTCCAGCTCGGCGCAGCGGGTTTGATTGTGCATCTCGATACCCTGGCGCTCGCTGAGGATCAGCCCGGATTCGCGCAGCACCTTGAAATGGTTCGACAGCGATGACTTCGGGATGACGCGGTCGCCGAGCTGGGCAAGCGCCGAACAGGTGCCGCCACCGGAAGCGCCGGCAAGCTGCGCGTAGATCGCAACGCGCTCCGGATCCGAAAGCGCATAGAGGATCGCTTCGGGCCGGATATCTTCCAGGGCTGGGTGAAACAGCGGTCTCATGAATTTTATATAGCGTCCCTTGACATTAAGATCAACAGTTCCGAATTTCTGAACTACGGAACAGGACCGCCAATTCCGGCGGCAGTCCGGATCAGAAGGATTGAGATATGGCTAAGCTCACGGGAAAGGTCGCTGTGGTCACGGGGGCCTCCAAAGGCATCGGCGCTGCGATCGCCAAGGCATTCGCGGCAGAGGGTGCACAAGTGGTGGTGAATTACGCCTCGAGCAAGGCCGGAGCGGACGCCGTGGTTGAGGCGATCGGGGCCGCCGGCGGCAAGGCCATCGCGGTGCAGGGCGATGTTTCCAAATCCGAACAGGCGCAGGGCGTGGTCGATGCCGCGGTCAAGGAATTCGGCAAGCTCGACGTGCTGGTCAACAATTCCGGCGTCTATGAATTCGCCCCGATCGGCGAGGTGACCGAGGAGCAGTATCGCCGCATGTTCGACGTCAACGTTCTCGGCGTTCTCCTGACCACCCAGGCGGCTGCCAAGCATCTCGGCGAGGGCGGCAGCGTCATCAACATCTCCTCGGTGGTCACCAGCCTGGGCTTGCCGGCATCGGCCGTCTACACCGGCACCAAGGGCGCCGTCGAGGGCATCAATAGCGTGCTTGCCAAGGAGCTTGGCCCGCGCAAGATCCGCGTCAACGCCATTCTGCCGGGCATGGTCGAGACCGAGGGCACCCACACGGCCGGCGTCATCGGCTCGGATTTGCAGCAGACCATAGTCGCCCAGACGCCGCTCGGCCGCATCGGCCAGCCAGACGATATCGCCGACATCGCCGTCTTCCTCGCGTCCGACGATGCCCGCTGGCTGACCGGCGAACGCCTGGTCGCCAGCGGCGGTTTCCGCTGAGATGTAAGTGAAAAGCGCGCGCTGCTCGAGCGCGCGCATATTCGGACACCGGTCCACCCACCCTCCGTCGTCCTCGGGCTTGCCCCGAGGACCCACGCCCGGTCTCCTCGGTTGTGACCATGGATTCCAGGCTCAAGGCCACTGGTGTCCGGTTTAATTCGTCACCATTGGAGGCTCATCTGGTGGGGACTGTGT
>NZ_LODW01000108.1 GCF_002914525.1 Rhizobium hidalgonense
GCCCACATGGCACGGGTTTTGAAGATTGCCATGCGAGGCGGCGCGAGCTGCCTGCCTTTTACTCAGCGATGGATGGAACGAAAGAAGGAAGGCGATATGTCAGATTTGCGTCAAATCGCATTTTACGGCAAAGGGGGGATCGGCAAGTCCACCACCTCCCAAAATACGCTCGCAGCGCTTGTCGACCTCGGGCAGAAGATCCTGATCGTCGGATGCGACCCGAAAGCCGACTCCACCCGGCTGATCCTGAACGCCAAAGCACAGGACACGGTTCTGCATCTGGCAGCGCAGGAAGGTTCGGTGGAAGACCTTGAGCTCGAGGACGTGCTCAAGGCCGGCTACAAAGGCATCAAGTGCGTGGAGTCCGGCGGTCCGGAACCGGGCGTCGGCTGCGCCGGGCGCGGCGTCATCACCTCGATCAATTTCCTTGAAGAGAACGGTGCATATGACGATGTCGACTACGTCTCCTATGACGTGCTCGGCGATGTGGTGTGCGGTGGCTTTGCGATGCCGATCCGTGAGAACAAGGCCCAGGAGATCTACATCGTGATGTCCGGCGAGATGATGGCGCTCTATGCCGCCAACAACATCGCCAAGGGCATCCTGAAATATGCCCATTCCGGCGGCGTGCGGCTCGGCGGCCTGATCTGTAACGAGCGCCAGACGGACCGCGAGCTCGACCTCTCCGAGGCGCTGGCTGCCAGGCTCAATTCCAAGCTCATCCACTTTGTGCCGCGTGACAACATCGTCCAGCACGCCGAGCTCAGGAAGATGACGGTGATCCAGTACGCGCCGGACTCCAAGCAGGCCGGGGAATATCGGGCGCTAGCCGAGAAGATCCATGCCAATTCGGGCCAAGGGACCATTCCGACCCCGATTACCATGGAAGAGCTCGAAGACATGCTGCTCGACTTCGGCATCATGAAGAGCGACGAGCAGATGCTGGCCGAACTACAGGCCAAGGAGTCAGCGGTGGTTGCGGCTCAATAACTGCCGCTGTCGACAGGACGCGCTGGCCCTTGCGCCAGCGCGTCCTTCCAAGAAAGCCGCTTCGGCGACGACGACCTAACCCGAACCTTGAAAGGGGGCAGGGGCCCATGAGCCTTGATTACGAGAATGACAGCGTTTTGCATGAACAGCTCATTGCGGAAGTATTAGCGCAATATCCAGACAAGGCGGCGAAGCGCCGCAAGAAGCACCTCAGCGTCGCAACGAGCGGCGACGAGCCTGGCGATGAGCCGAAGGCCCTTTCCGAATGCGACGTCAAATCGAACATCAAGTCCATTCCGGGCGTGATGACGATCCGCGGCTGCGCCTATGCCGGTTCCAAAGGCGTGGTATGGGGGCCGGTCAAGGACATGGTCCACATCTCGCACGGGCCGGTCGGTTGCGGTCATTATTCCTGGTCGCAACGCCGCAACTACTACGTCGGCCTGACGGGCATCGACACGTTCGTGACGCTGCAGTTCACCTCAGACTTCCAGGAAAAGGACATCGTGTTCGGCGGCGACAAGAAGCTTGAACAGGTCATCGACGAGATCGAGGAGCTTTTCCCCCTCAACAACGGCATCAGCGTGCAGTCGGAATGCCCGATCGGGCTGATTGGCGACGACATTGAGGCGGTGTCGCGCAAGAAGGCCAAGGAGCACGAAAAGACGATCGTGCCGGTGCGCTGCGAGGGCTTCCGCGGCGTCTCGCAATCGCTCGGCCACCACATCGCCAACGACGCCATCCGTGACTGGGTTTTCGACAAGAACGAAGTCGAGTTTGAGACCGGCCCTTACGATGTCAACGTCGTCGGCGACTACAATATCGGTGGCGACGCGTGGGCTACGCGCATTCTATTGGAGGAGGTGGGGCTGCGCGTGGTCGGCAACTGGTCGGGTGATGCCACGCTCGCTGAGGTCGAGCGCGCGCCAAAGGCCAAGCTGAACCTCATCCACTGCTACCGCTCGATGAACTACATCTGTCGGCACATGGAGGAAAAATACGGCATCCCGTGGATGGAATACAATTTCTTTGGTCCGTCCCAGATCGAAACCTCCCTGCGCGAAATAGCCAAGCACTTCGGTCCGGAAATCGTCGACAAGACCGAGGCTGTCATCACCAAGTACCGGCCCCTGGTCGATGCTGTCGTCGACAAGTACCGGCCGCGCCTCGAAGGCAAGACGGTGATGCTCTATGTCGGCGGCCTGCGTCCTCGCCACGTCATCACGGCCTATGAGGACCTCGGCATGCGGATCGTCGGCACCGGCTACGAGTTCGCCCACAACGACGACTATCAGCGCACCGGCCATTATGTGAACAAGGGTACGCTGATCTATGACGACGTGACCGGTTACGAGCTGGAAAAGTTCATCGAAGGCATCCGCCCCGACCTTGTTGGGTCCGGCATTAAAGAGAAGTATCCGGTGCAGAAGATGGGCATCCCCTTCCGCCAGATGCACTCCTGGGATTATTCCGGCCCGTATCACGGCTATGACGGCTTCGCCATATTCGCCCGCGACATGGATCTGGCCATCAATAATCCGGTGTGGGATCTCTACGACGTCCCCTGGAAAAAAGAGGCCGCGCCAGCTGAGGCGGTTGCGGCCGAATGAGAGCCTGGCCTGTCTTGGGAAGGGGCAGGCCAGGCTCTTCCCATCGGACTTGATCCGCACTCGTGACAGATGACATCCCATTGCCGCCACCGGTGCGGCGCGATGAAAAGAAAGGTGCTTACTATGCCGCAGTCGGCGGAAAAAGTTCTCGACCATGCTCCCCTGTTCCGCGAGCCGGAATACAGGCAGATGCTCGCCGAGAAGAAAGCCAATTTCGAATGCCCCCACCCGGATCAGGTCGTTGCCGATCAAAACGACTTCACGAAGACCTGGGAGTATCGCGAAAAGAACCTGGGCCGCGAAGCCCTGGTCGTGAACCCGGCCAAAGCCTGCCAGCCGCTCGGTGCCGTCTTCGCAGCCGCAGGCTTTGAGCAAACGATGTCCTTCGTCCATGGCAGCCAGGGCTGCGTCGCTTATTACCGTTCGCATCTGTCGCGTCACTTCAAGGAGCCTTCATCGGCGGTCTCGTCCTCGATGACGGAGGACGCGGCAGTGTTCGGCGGGTTGAAGAACATGGTCGACGGGCTCGCCAATACATACAAGCTCTACGATCCGAAGATGATCGCCGTCTCGACCACCTGCATGGCCGAAGTCATTGGAGACGACCTCCACGGCTTCATCGAAAACGCAAAGAACGAAGGGTCGGTCCCGCACGACTTCGATGTTCCTTTCGCCCACACGCCTGCCTTCGTCGGCAGCCACGTCGATGGCTATGACGGCATGATCAAGGGCATTCTGGAGAACTTCTGGAAAGGCAACGAGCGGAAGGAGGTTGCTCAAGCCATCAACATCATTCCCGGCTTCGACGGCTTCTGCGTCGGCAACAACCGCGAACTGAAGCGCCTGCTCGACATGATGGGCGTATCCTACATCTTCATCCAGGATGCCTCCGACCAGTTCGACACGCCGTCTGACGGTACGTACCGCATGTATGACGGCGGCACGAAGATCGAGGACTTGAAAACGGCGTTGAATGCCGAAGCGACCCTGTCGCTGCAGCACTATAACACGCGCAAAACGCTGGAATATTGCAAGGAGGTCGGTCAGGTTACGGCTTCGTTCCATTATCCGCTGGGTGTTCAGGCGACCGACGAATTCCTGATGAAGGTCTCGGAGATTACCGGCAAGGAAATTCCTCCGGCAATCGGCCTGGAACGCGGCCGTCTCGTCGACGCTATGGCAGATAGCCAAGCCTGGCTGCACGGGAAGAAATACGCGATCTACGGCGATCCTGACTTCGTCTACGCCGTTGCCCGGTTCGTCTTGGAAACCGGCGGTGAGCCGACCCACTGCCTTGCTACCAACGGCACGTCGGCCTGGGAAGCCGAGATGAAGGCGTTGCTCGCATCCTCGCCCTTCGGCAAGGATGCCCAGGTCTGGGCGGGCAAGGACCTGTGGGCGTTGCGCTCGCTGCTCTTTACCGAGCCGGTTGATCTTATGATCGGCAATTCCTATGGCAAGTATCTCGAGCGCGACACCGGCACCCCATTGATCCGGCTGACCTTTCCGATATTCGACCGGCACCATCACCACCGTTTCCCGCTCATGGGCTACCAGGGCGGCCTGCGCGTCCTGACGACGATCCTCGACAAGATCTTCGACAAGCTCGATCGCGAGACGAGCGAGCCGGGTGTGACGGACTATTCTTACGACCTGACCCGCTAGGAGCGGCGGCGGTCGGCCTTGTGAGGCCGGCCGCCTTCATCTGAACTTGGAGACCGCAATGCCCTTGCTCAATGCTAAAGTCCAGGATGTCTTTGACGAGCCTGCCTGCGAGAAGAACCGCAGCAAGGATTCCAAGGCGCGCAAAAACGGCTGTTCGAAGCCGCTGATCCCCGGGGCGGCAGCCGGCGGATGCGCTTTCGATGGCGCCAAGATCGTGCTGCAGCCGATCACCGACGTCGCGCACCTGATCCATGGGCCTCTCGGCTGTGAGGGCAATTCCTGGGACAACCGCGGATCGGCTTCCTCAGGTCCAACGCTCTGGCGCACGAGCTTCACGACCGACCTCACTGAAACCGAAGTGGTGATGGGGCACGGCGAGCGGAAACTTTTTAAAGCAATCCGCGAGATCAAGGAGGCCTATGCTCCACCGGCGATTTTCGTCTATTCGACCTGTGTGACAGCATTGATCGGCGACGACATCGAGGCCGTCTGCAAGCGGGCCGCGGAAAAATTCGGCCTTCCGGTGGTGCCGGTCAACGCACCGGGCTTTGCCGGCTCCAAGAACCTTGGCAATAAGCTCGCCGGTGAAGCGTTGCTCGATCATGTGATCGGCAGCGTAGAGCCGAACGACGTGACCGCCTACGACATCAATATCATTGGTGAGTTCAACCTATCCGGCGAGTTTTGGCTGGTAAAGCCGCTTCTTGACCGGCTGGGGATCAGAGTAAGGGCCTGCATTCCAGGAGACGCCCGATATCTTGACATTGCTTCTGCGCATCGCGCCAAGGCGTCCATGTTGGTGTGCTCGACAGCACTCATCAACCTCGCCCGCAAAATGGAGGAGCTCTGGGATATCCCGTTCTTCGAAGGCTCCTTTTACGGAATTACCGACACCTCGGAAGCACTCAGACAGATCGCCAAGCTGCTCGTGATGCAGGGGGCGGATCCCGAAATCCTCGAGCGCACCGAGGCATTGATCGCGGAGGAGGAGGCGATTGCCTGGATGAAACTCGCAGCATATCGACCAAGGCTTGAAGGCAAGCGCGTGTTGCTCAACACCGGCGGCGTCAAGTCCTGGTCGGTTGTCCATGCGCTGATGGAGGTGGGCATCGAGATCGTGGGCACCTCGGTCAAGAAATCCACGCCTGAAGACAAGGAACGTATCAAGCAACTCCTGAAAGACGAAAAACACCTGTTCGAGTCGATGGCGCCGCGCGAGCTTTATAACATGCTCGCCGACGGTAAAGCCGACATCATGTTGTCTGGCGGGCGCACGCAATTCATCGCGCTGAAGGCCAAGACACCTTGGCTCGATATCAACCAGGAACGCCACCACCCCTATGCCGGCTATGACGGCATGGTGGAGCTCGTTCGCCAGATCGATCTTGCTATTCACAATCCGATCTGGATGGAGGTGCGGGAGCCGGCACCGTGGGAATGCCAGCATGCGGTGGAAGAAGAACTGACGAATACCAAGAGCGAGAACGAGACTGGGTACGTCTTGCAAAACTTTGTCGGCGCGGTCGCCGGCAGCTTCGGCAAGCGTTGAGGAAAGCCGATGGTTCAAGTCTTTCCCCAGACCAAATCAGCTGCGGTCAATCCGCTGAAATCGTCGCAGCCGCTCGGCGCCGCGCTCGCCTTTCTTGGCGTCGAGCGTGCCGTGCCGCTGTTCCACGGCAGCCAGGGCTGCACCAGCTTGGCGCTGGTACTTTTAGTCCGACACTTTAAGGAAGCCATTCCCTTGCAGACAACGGCATTGGACGCAGTGGCGACCATTCTTGGCGGCGCAGGCAATCTGGAAGAGGCGATCCTAAATCTCAAGAGGCGCGCAAAACCCAAGCTGATCGGAATTTGCACGACAGCCCTGGTGGAAACCCGCGGCGAAGATTTCGCAGGCGATCTCGCCAACATCAAGCGGGATCGTGCCGATGAGCTCGCGGGTACGGAGGTTGTGCTGGCGAATACCCCGGATTTCGAGGGAGCGATCGAAGAGGGATGGGCGAAGGCCGTCATCTCTATGGTCGAGCGCATCACCACTCCAGGCGAGCAGAGCCGCCACCAAAAGAAGATTGCGATCCTACCAGGATGGCATCTGACAGTCGCTGACATCGAGCTTCTGCGCGAAACGGTCGAAAGCTTCGGTCTGAAGCCGGTGATCCTGCCGGACATTTCCGGCTCTCTCGACGGCACGGTGCCCGGCGATCGTTGGGTTCCGACCACCTATGGCGGTACTCCCGTCGACGAGATACAAGAGCTTGGCACGGCGGCGCAATGTATCGCGATCGGCGAGCATATGCGCCGCCCCGCAGAGCTACTGCGGACCCGGACGGGAGTCCCTTACGCATTGTTCCAGTCGCTGACAGGATTGAAACGAGCCGACCGGTTCGTCTCGTTTCTTTCTGAGATTTCTGGTGCGCCGGTGCCAGCAAACATCCGCCGTCGCCGAGCACAGCTGCAGGACGCCCTGCTCGACGGACATTTCCATTTCGGAGGCAAGAAAATCGCAATTGCTGTGGAGCCGGACCAGCTCTACCAATTCGCTACCTTCTTCACCGGCATGGGCGCCGAAATCGCGGCAGCGGTCACCACGACCGGCACCTCAAAAATACTCGCGGAAATGCCGGCCGAATCGCTCCAGGTCGGTGATCTTGGCGATCTCGAAGAACTTGCCGTCGGCGCTGATCTTCTCGTCACGCATTCGCATGGACGACAAGCGGCGGAGCGCCTTGGGATTCCGCTCATGCGGGTGGGCTTCCCGATATACGACCGACTCGGCAGCCAGCATAAGCTCACAAGTCTCTATCAGGGAACGCGCGACCTGATCTTCGATGTTTCCAACATCTTCCAGGCCAATCAGCGCGCGCCGTGTCCTGGATCGCTTGATCCCTCCCGCAAAGGAGAACTGCCTAGATGATCGCCGCTCGTCGCCTTTCCCTCGTCCCTGACGGGGTTCACTCGTCAGCTCCAAAACGGAAGGCTGGCGCGTTGCGCGTCGCAATCGCCACTCAAGATATGAAATCTCTCGACGCCCATTTCGGATCGGCAAAACGTTTCGTCGTCTATGATGTGAGTCCCGACGACTGGAAACTGGTGGAAGTCCTGGACTTCGAAGACGTTTCCGACCAGAGCGGAAAGCATCGGAACGAGGACGTCGATCGTATTAACCCGAAGGTGAAGGCGTTGGAAGGTTGTCACTTATTGTTCTGTCTGGCGATCGGTGGGCCATCGGCAGCCCGAGTTGTTTCGGCCAAAATCCACCCAATTAAAGTATCCGATCCTCAACTGATCGAAGATGTTTTGTCGCGAACTCGGGCGATGCTCAGGACTACTCCGCCACCCTGGTTACGCAAGGCGCTGACCGAAGCAGGCGCCATTGAAAAGAAGCCTTTCGATGAGGAGGACTAAGAAATGGGTACATT
>NZ_LODW01000109.1 GCF_002914525.1 Rhizobium hidalgonense
CATTTGATTTAGCACCAATAGGGAATCACAACTGCCTGTTATCGCTCAACTTCTTTTAAATCGGGCTCTCAGGCATTGGCAGGATATATCCTGATGTAAAACATCGTGTGAGTCTGGAAGGTCCACTTCCGGCTCATGTTTTACATCGGAGATGTCGCTTTCAGTCTATGTAACAAGGTTTTAAGTTCTTGCTAGACAGTGATGCGCCCTCCACCTCGCCACCGGCCGCTTCCATCGTGAGATACGGCGGCCGTACCCTTTCCAACTGTCCTTCGGTGGTGAATCCAGTAACAGAAAGCGACAGCACAATGGCAACAACCTGGTAACTAAGTGGGCTTGCCGCCTATTCCGTTTGTAAACATTGGAAAATTTCATTATCAATAAAGAAAGATATCAACGTGCCTGGCTTATATTAAACATTGAAAATAAAGACATCGCGCTAAACTTGCGAAATAACGTTAAATATGACAACTTCTACGAATAGCAATAAGAAGTCACACAGTGGCACAGGATCGACCATTCGTGGTCGGTGAGTTCGTAGCGGCGACGCGTCATAGAGGCTCCCTCATTCGGAAGCCTTGAATCACGACACGCGAAAAACGCCAAGCAATTTATGAGTTCGCTGCCTGGAATTGTCTGGTTTGCAATACGGAATTATTAGATGATAAAGTTTGAGTTCGAATATCAAAAGTGCTCAGTGCATAAAAAATTGCGACGCAATTCATACAAATATAAATTCTTTTCATTAGCCTGACCTGGCTTATTCATAAAACGAAACACGTAGACGGACCTCGCCACAAGGCCGAGACATAAACACGATAGCAAACGCTTACAAATCAAGGAAAAAATAACAACAGTCAAAAACTGACTGAACGAACACAACAATAGACCCAGGCCAACGTACGGCAACTTCGATCATGCGTTTACCGCCGGCCTACGGCTGGCCCATATCCGACCACGTCGATCGAGCCCGTCAGAGGTGCGTTCCGATCAACAGCGATGTACCATGATGGCCCGGGGGGCGGGTTGGCCGGAGACTTGTCCGACAGAGACGGGCTTCCACTCAACCGTCTAGTGCTCACACATTCCTCAACCTCCGCTTTGCTCATATAGATGTATCCGAGGTCAATCGCGGGTATACCCTTTGCAATTGAGTAGTTCGTCTTGGCGTTATAGAGCGCAGAAGTCAGAAAACGAGCAGACGCATTTGTGAGTTGTAAGGGGGTCCACGACGACGACGACATCGTGAGGAGGCAGATGCTGCAAGTCTACGTTGTGTGATGGAAGGACAAGGAGTTGTGATGGCTAGAATGACGAGGAGGGATATAAATAGGGGACGGATTAAGTCCTTCCAGCCGTTGCAAAGTGGGTTTTTAGCCGGGCGAACAGAATAATGGCCTTTGCATGCGCGAAGCGCTAAAGAATAAAAAACTAGGGCCCTTCGCGAGACCCAAACATGGCTTACCGTTGGAGAACGACAGAAAGCGACAGCGTTAGGTTATTCTTATTGGCCACGCTTTGAGATGGCGACGCTTGATGGCTTTTCGCAAAAGACAAGAGGTCATTGATATCGCCCCGCGAAGAGCCGCCGCGAAAGCTCAAGGGATTGACCCTGAACACTTATGATGCGTGGATGTGGAGGCCCAATAAGGAAGAGCGCCCCGTGGCGCAAACAGCCCGGTTAGAATGCCCCGCAGTCGCAATCAAACTAGAGCCACCAAATCGATTGAAGAGGCACAATGCGTCACGCGCAAGGCTTGGCTTGGCTTGGCAAGGTTTGGCTTGGCAAGGCTTGGCTGGATATATAGCTTTGTAGCCTTTCTTTGTTTGTATGTATAAATAAGATTACGTATAATGCGAAATTGTGGCGAGCATTTTAATAGTAGGATTTCAATAAATACATTTGAATTATGAAGTGTGTGAGGCCGCAAAACACACTTGGTTCATCTACGGTAAATTGTTCAGAATGCTGTGCGCTGACGGAGCATGAGTTTCTAGGATGCCCGGTCGACCCAATCGACACGCAGGGTCGTCTGATCGTAGTTTCCAACAGAATTCGCCGTGATGCGTCTCCTGGTAACAATTCAGGCGGGTTGGCCGTCGCCGTGAATGCTGCTTTGAAGTTGAGGGGAGGCATCTGGATGGGCTGGTCCGGAAATACTGACGCCGAGGCTACATCAACGAAAATGACTCGAGAGGGAAATGTAACGTACGTCGAAGTTGACCTCACCACCGCCGACGTCCGGGACTACTACAACGGCTTTTCCAATCAGACCCTTTGGCCTCTTTTTCACTCGTTTAAGGATCGTGCGGTTCTTAGCGAAGATTACGAGGTGGCCTACCGGCGGGTGAACGCCACCTTTGCGGAAATACTTTTTCCTTTGTGGCGTCCGGATGATGCAGTATGGGTGCATGATTACCACCTGATTCCACTGGCTGAAGAACTAAGGAAGCTAGGTTCCATAGGGCGTGTCGGTTTTTTTTTACATGTCCCGTGGCCGAAGTTCGAAGTGCTTCATGACGTGCCTGTACACAAGCTTTTGCTTAAAGCAATGTCCAGCTATGATGTGATAGGCTTTCAAACACGCAATGATTTGACAAATTTTTATGAGGCTGTGAATTGCTGCAATGAGGGTGGAAAACTAGAGAATGACGTTGTTCTCTTGTTCGGGCGGAGGATCAAACTGGGTGCGTACGCTGTTTCCATTGAAACCCTGAATTTCGCGAAGTCCGCTGCGGCTGCGGCGAAGCAGCCGTCGATGCGTCAAATGGTGGAAAGCTTGCAGGGGCAGACGCTGATTATATCAGTTGATCGCCTTGACTACACGAAGGGCATCCTGGAGCGTGTGAGGGCTTACGAAACGTTCCTTAAAGGTAACCCCTCGTATCTCAGGAAAGTGACTTATCTCCAGATCGCTCCCATATCCCGCTCCGACGTTCTGGAATATCAACAATTGCAAGCGGCGGTCGCGGAAGCGGTCGGCAAGGCAAATGGCGCAATCGGGACGGCGGACTGGACGCCTCTTCGCTATATCAATTCTGGTTCGTCTAGAGATGAGCTTGGCGCTCTTTTTAGGTTGGCGAGGGTTGGATTCGTAACGCCGATCAGGGATGGCATGAACCTCGTGGCGAAGGAATATATTGCAGCGCAAGACGCGGCCAACCCTGGCGTTTTAATTATTTCTGGGTTTGCTGGCGCCGCGCAAGAGCTTTCTGCGGGTATTATTGTAGATCCCCGAAATATTCAAAGTATGGCTCAGGCAATTGCAGACGCCTTAGAAATGCCGCTTACTGAGCGTAAAGATCGTTGGAGGAATATGATGACCTGGCTGTTGGAACACGATATCAACTACTGGACCAATACGTATCTTGATGACTTATTTAGCTAAAGCACTACTGTCATGGGACGAATATTATTTATTTATACGTTCATATGTATAACTCGTTGTGCTCAAAAGGCGAGACCCATGTAAAGATCAATACAGTATACATCGTCTGCCTGAGTCAAATTATTGGTATGAATTAGTTTCGCTAACTAGCTTCGTAATTTTCTTTATCTCTAGTGTATGGCTTATTTAATCTGAAATAATGTATATATATTATTTGTTGTATAAATGGCGCATTTTGTTTCCAAAAGGCGATCTAAAAGACCCATGACTGCCTCCAAAAGACAGTCTTGAATCTGATTTGCTCACTTTTGGGAATCCCAAGAGTCCACGGCTTCTAGATCGTATGGTTGTGCGCCATTGTGATTGATGGGCCACTCCAAGACTTTAGCGCATAATGCGTAAGTGCTTACGTCAAAAATCCCTTTCATCGATTATAAATACGGAGTTTGGCAAGGGGAAATTCACATCTCAATCCTACAATCAAATTTCTCTAAATATGAAAGTCCTTATTATCGGCGCCGGTAATCTTGGAAACGCGTTCGCCGCGGACTTATCCAGCCGAAATCATCGGGTTTCAATTTGGACTCACCCCAGTCATCCCGGCAACAGCATCAAGATTGCCAATGAAGGGCTAGAAGCAAAGGGGGCTGTTGTTGGGCATTTCTACCCCACCATTCTCCCAGACCTTGGCCATGCCGTATCCGAGGCAGAAGCAATCATTGTTACCATTCCCGCTAAGGCCGGCGTTAAGGAAGAGCTGAAGGTCAGGCTGGCTGAACATGACCTCGCAAGCAAGATCCTTATATGGGTTCCCGGACTTTTGGCGAGCCTGGTTGGGGTTAAGCTAAGCACTGCTGCCACGTTTGAGGCGTCCAACTCACCTTATGGCTGCCGTATCGATGAAGGTAAGGCTTTCATTAAGGCCTTTAAAAAGGTGATTGAGATTGCCGCTTTCGATGCTGACAGTGAGACGGAGTATCGAAGTCAAGTCGAAGCTCTCTTTCCAAGTAGGCTTGAATGGCGTGCAAACATACTGGATGTCGCCATGCACAACACCAATTTCATCACTCATCCGGTGACCGTGATAGAGAACGCCCAGCGCATCCTGGCTGGTGAGAGCTTTCGCTTTTATAGGGACGGTATGACCCCCTCCGTCTGTGAGAAGATGGAGAAACTTGATGAACTCCGCATGTCCGTTATTGCGAAGTTCAATTTTGCAGGGATTAGCCACATCGGTCTGGTCAATCGTTGGTATGGAAGGAACGAGCCAAACTACCTCGCGTTTGCGCGCAATTCTCCCTCTCACAATGCCACGCTTGGAGTTCCCTCCGACATGCAGCACCGATACCTTACTGAAGACTGCCGGATGCTCCCCTTTTACAGAGGCCTTGCAGAAAAGTTCGGTATCAACGCCGAGATCGCGGACTGGGTTTTGGCTCAAGCACGGGCTTTAGCCGGAGAGGACTTCGAAGAAACCGGACTGACCCTAGCTAAACTGGATATGGAGGGTCTCTCTGGGGATGAAATCGTCGCGAAATGGGGTGCAAATTAATCCAGAAGTACCGAAACACAATCTACGTTTGTGTTTTCGCGGAAGTTATAAGTGTTGTTATGCTCTACATTATGCGGTTATAGCCGCTCCCCGTAGTGTGATGATGGCGTTCAACCGAGCCCTAAGGCTCTAATGCATTATAAATGAAAGAACGCTAAATCGGATTGTACGTGGTTGTGATGTATCTGCTCGCTCTTATGTATAAATAAAGCGGCCTTTGTTATCGTTTTAATGTAAATCAACAAGATTGTGCGACTATCTTAAGTGTGAGTTACCATTCCGTGCTCCCCGTGAACTGCACCCTGATGCCGAAATTTTCGACTACGCGAAATCCGTTACCCTTAGAAAGCCAAATATTACGTAGATTTTGATAAAATAATTTCGGCAACGCTATTTCAATTTGAGCGGTTAAAGGTTGCGTGTTTGCAGCTGCCGACGGAGGGATACTGTAATAAAAAATCAAACACAGCTATTTAAATCAAGTGGAATTACAAAAACGTGTTCAACCAAAGTACCATAATCCATATATTTTATTCTTTGATAAGCCGCGTAGACTACCATCCCGCGAATACACGCTTTTGATTTGAGAAGGGTTAGTCCGTCAATACAGTCGGCTTCGACGAAAATATGCTAGGGATTACTTTGCTCCTGCAAACCGGACCTCACTGGGCATTTGAGCCCTGCCCTGACGTCATTCTCACGAAAATGGCTCGTCACCCGGTCTATAAATTCTTATCACTGACCAACATATTTGCCAAAAAGGCCGAAATTTCTTGCAATGTCTAGCCAATTTCCCGAAGCACCGTATCCTATAATTCGCGAGATGTTGGGGCAGCAGATGGCTTTTTTTGTCTGCTTGAACTCCGAAAAGGTAGGCCTGTACTTTAAATTTTCTGCCGTTTGCAATAGTGATTGAATATTTTGTACAGATCAAGTTCGCGGTCGATTGGGAACCTTTGGAGGAAAAACTGGCAAGCGAGAATAAAGATGCGCTCGTGGCAATGCAGAAGATCAAATCCATTAATATCGTCGAGTTGGCCGACAAGGGGTGGGGGTGGCTGACAACTTCAAGGAAAACGTAAAGGATGCCTATTCTATTGCTGAGCGGATTGCTCTGGGATATGAACCAGCGAGGGATAAGCCATTGCTTGATGCAGTCGGCAAACGAATCATGATATCGAAAGCTGTGCCCAATTACCCCCATATTGAAAATCTCGATCAACTGAAGACGTTCTTTATCTGGTTTAAACAAATCAAGAGTTTTGACAACGAGCCCGGTTGCGCCAGCGGGATCGCAAATTGTTTTACTTTTAATCATTATCTTGACGCGACAACTACAGCACAATCACTAACTCAATGATGACCGGTCTTACAGGTGTCCCGTGAACAAAACTGCGCTGTCATTTTCAAGTGACGACAATAAGATAAGGCAAAAAGTCTTGCGCCACGTGATTGTGCCCCACAAGCGTTTGGACGCGATAGGCGGGTTTCGTCCTGTGTGAGGTAAGCGCTGACGACAGAGCAGATAACCACTCCCCAATTGGTGCCTTTATTCACTGATTTTTGTGCAATTAATTATAGGGGCAATTTTCAAGCCAGTATTCCGAAAGTCTTTGAGTCACGTGATGCTCAATAAAACGATGGATTTATGCGCACGGCGCTGTCAGTAAGTCTCGTAAGCCATGACGATAGCACAGTGGAAGGCGCATATTTCAAAACTGGCGGCTTATCTTCGCTGGCAATAAGTGGACGTTCCATTTGCCGTCGCACCAAAGGGCCGCGTAACCCTGCCCTGTTTAACGAATGCGTGTTTGATCCTGATATGTCTAATTGGTTATAAAAGACGATCTTGGCGGGTGATCTGAACCCTTCAAACTGGACCAGTTTTGGTTAGAGTTTTCCGGTGCATTTTCCTGGCTGGGAAAG
>NZ_LODW01000110.1 GCF_002914525.1 Rhizobium hidalgonense
CCGGCGCCTACCTTGTCGAGCAGCGGACCGAGAAGCGCCTTGACGTCGGCCTTGAACTGATCGCGCACCGCGGGGCTGTCTCCCCCGTAAAACTGCTTGGCCATCGCCTGGATGGTCGGGTTGAACAGGTGGGTGATGTTGTTGGGAACGGTGCTGCCGAATTCGGAAGCGGCAACCTTTTTCAAACCGTCCAGGTCGATCTTGAGATCGTTGCCCGGGTCGGTTTCGGGCGTGCTCACCTTTGCATCGACCAGGATCGCGGTGGCGCCGCTTTTGCTCTGGGTAAACCCGACGAAGCCCCGCGCAGCGGAGATGTCGAGTGCCTGCCCGTTGCCGCTCGGCGCGATCTTGCGTATTTCGCCGGCGTCGATGGTTTTTGTCGATGCAGAACGGCCAGTCACGTCTTTCTGGTCGAGGTCCACGACCAGGGTTTCGACCTCTTTCGATCCGCTGCCAACACGTTCCAACATGATTTCGTCACTCCTGATCGACGGCCGCACCCTGAACGGAGGCCCGGAAAGCCTCGTTAGGTCAGAAGTTTTTCAGTGATATGACAAATGGGTGCTATCGGAGCGGCAAAATTGAACCATTGACCCCCACATAGCGCTTCCAAATTATACCGCAGTACAAATGCTGGTGACACCGCAGTCGCCAAGGTGCGGCGCAATAGAGCACGCTACCGTAGGGAATGCGCTCACGAGACAGATCAAAGTCGGTCCTCGGGCTCGGTTTTCAGACTGCATTGTCCGGCAAATCGGTATAAGCCGTCCTCTCGAACAAATCAGGGGACAACATGGAAACCGTGGAAATCAGCAGCCGCAGCGACTTCGGCCTTTGGGCAATTGAGCGGGCGCGGGAAATCGTAACGTCCGAGGGAACTGCTTTTGCGATGGCCGCTCGCGATATGGACGACGAGGCGCTTGCAAACGCTGCAGCCGCGCTAGGCAAGGCCATCAGCGATGCGATGGTGGAAGTGTTTGACGGCCTGATAGATGAATCGTGATTGTGAAGAGACAGCGGGTCACTGACCGATAAAAATTGGTCAGCACCGTCCGGGCTCGCCGTCTTCCCCTCTCATTGCAAACTGTCAGAAACTTGCATATAATTCTGACAAGAGAAATGCCATGCAAAAGCTGACATAGCAAATCATGGGACATGCTGAACGACTGCCGGAAGGACCGCGCTTTCGGCAAAGAGTTTTTTGCATCTCGGAAATCGAGCCGCCCTGGATCAGGCTCTGTCGCGCCTGGCCGAGCGTGGCGAGCTCGTCCGGGCGGGCCGTGGTATCTATATGCGGCCCGTCAAAAGTCGCTTTGGCAGTCGGCCGCCGACGGTCGAACAGGCCGTAGAGGCGGTGGCGCAGCAGCGCGGTGAGGTCATCGTCTCGATGGCGCCGCCGCGGCAAATGCCCTGGGCCTGACCTCCCAGGTCCCGGTCCGCTCCGTCTACCTGACATCCGGCCGTAGCCGGACGATGACCCTTGGACAGCAGACGGTCGAGCTCAAGCACGTGCCGCGCTGGCAATTGGCCTTGGCCGATCGACCTGCTGGCGTGGCGGTCCGCGCACTTGCATGGCTTGGGCCGGAAAGGGCCGATGAAGCACTGTCGCGGATCAAGCGAAAGCTGCCGCCAAACGCGTTCGGCGAGCTGGTGGCGGCGGCTCCGCAGTTTCCGACCTGGCTTGCAAGAAGCGTAGGAAAGGCTGCGCATCGCTGATCTGTTTCTGACCTTGTCAAAGGATAACCGACGCGAAGCCTTGGCGGTGGCGGCCGACCGCACCGGACGGCCCATTCATCTCCTCGAAAAGGATGTCTGGGTCGTCTGGACGCTGCAGACGCTCTTTTCGTCCAAGCTCGGTGAGCATCTCGTCTTCAAGGGCGGCACCTCGCTTTCGAAAGCCTACGGTGTCATCAAAAGGTTCTCCGAGGATGTCGACCTGACCTACGATATCCGCGCCCTGGCGCCGGACTTGGTTGGCGACAATGACGAAGCACTGCCGAAAACCCGCAGCGAGGAGAAACACTGGACCAGCGAGGTGCGAAAGCGGCTTCCGGTCTGGGTGGCGGGCTCGGTGGAGCCGGTTATGGCGCGTTGCGCGTTCAATCTCTTCCGGCGGCAATCCGCCTCGAGGACGATACGCTCTACCTCAACCATGAAGCGGTGAGCAGCGGATCCGGCTATGTCGCCCCGAGCGTCATGCTCGAATTCGGAGCGCGGTCGACCGGCGAGCCGGCCAGTATCCGTCGACTGTGACGCGTCGGGCCAGGTTGATGGTGTCGAATTTCCGAAAGCGAGTCCCCGCGTCATGCACGCGGAGCGGACGTTCTGGGAGAAAGCGACCGCCATCCATGTCTTCTGCCTGCAGGAGCGCCTTCGCGGCGATCGTTTTGCCCGCCACTGGCATGATGTCGTCCGGCTGGACGATGCTGGTTTCGCCGACAAAGCATCCGCGGATCGGCAACTCGCCAATGCCGTGGCGAAACACAAATCCATGTTTTTTGCGGAAAAGGCGGCCGACCGCTCGCCCATCGACTACGCCGCAGCCGTCAACGGCAATCTGGTTCTGACGCCATCCGGAGAAGGTCTGCGTGCGCTCGGCGAGGATTACGCGCGCATGGTCGACGACGGCCTGCTGCTCGGCGATTCCGAGCCGTTCGAGCACCTGATCGAGCGATGCACGCAAATTCAGGCGCATGCCAACAAAAGCGACGCGTCAAAATAAGCAATTGCCGGCCCACAGCCGCACCCTGCCCATTACTGTGAGTGCCCTGTCACCGACGCGGTTTGGCTTCGCGCCAATTATAAGGCGTTTGCTCGTGGCAGGCACCCTTGATGTGATGAGAGTGAAGCTCGGACCCGGTTATTCCGGCTCCGGCCTCGGCGAGGATGTGGCCAAATACCGCACGGGTGCGGGTTCGTTTGAGGAAAGTTGCGCCACGTAAAATGAAGATCCGGTGTGTTTGCAGTGAAGGCATTCAAATTCCCAATTTCAATCTCGCCGGAAGCCCGAGCAAGCTCAAAATCGCTGACGCGAGAATCGACACGGATGTTCCACTTGCCGCAACGGCACGTTCTCGCGCCAAGTGCCGTCCTCCCACTGGCGCGCCGCACGCTTGATTGGCTCTATTCCCGCAGGGGGGGTCGACAAGACGAAGGTCACTTCTTGGCGTCCAGCGGATCGACGTCGCCTTTCATCAGGAAGGCCGCAATCTCGACAGGGCCAGCGCGCGCGGGCGTGACGATGATTTTTGCCATCGCCTTGTCTGAATGAAGATGCGTCGAAGCCGGCTGTGCTGCCGCAGCGATAGGCGCGCGGTGGCGGCGTGAATCGCCAAGTTGCCGCAACGGCCAGCACGAGGAACTCGACCAACGTCTCGGCGGCGAAATAGCGGAAGGTGCATTCCGGTAAACCACGGCGATCGAAACTTAAATCCGTCGCAATCTTCTCGACACTCACGTAGCATGAGCCTCGCGAACAAACGCCGCCACGCCACTATGGCAATTTCACTTCTCCTCCTCGGGATGAAATGGGACCATTCCTGAGGCGCTCTATTCCATCTCGAATACGGAGGATCCGGCATGCCTACGGTGTTGTTCAGACACGACCTCGCTTAACGATGTACTGAAGATTGCAGTCTACACGAAGCACGTTGCAGGCAGTGCTATGAAGTGTTCGCGGAAGATGGTTCGAGGTCTCGTCGGACGCTCTGTCGCGGCGAGCGCGGGACGTGTCTGATGCCCTCGATTTCAGTGAAGAACCATATTTCACGTGTTGCCCACCTGCCGACAACTTCCACCATCGCAAAAATGCACGTCCGCCTACCGAAGCTGAACGCTAACGATCCCCAAATGAGCTCAAAGATCACCTGTCGGCGGCGGCGGCGGAATTGGACTGATGAGGTGAGGGCACAGATTCTTGCCCACAACGTTCTTCAACTCGGCCCAATCCGGCGATATGTTCCCTCATCCTGGTTTCAGGCATGCCTTCAAGGCCCTGTCGGCTCGACACTTGGATTTTACAGGCGCCTGGCTGCTGGCCGACTGCCGCGCCCATTCCGTGATGATAAAAGTATTGTGCCGTGTTGGGTTCTTCACAAATATGTCCAGCACCCGACGTAGTTCTCTGCTCGGAAGCGGTTGAGGTCTGCGCCTTGACGCCGAAGATGGCCCTCTACAAGTTGGGTGACAATGTCCCGAGAGTTCTGCTCGCATTGGTTAGACGGGCAGGCTGGCTCTTTTATGCGTAGCGGCGATCTCGATGAGATTCAGCGTCAATCAGGATGAGACTCGCGCCGGGGTGTGACGGAGTGAGGGCGTAGCCCGATCGTAGTCATACCCCGGCGTGGCGCAGATTTTCGGCGTCTCATGATCGCGGTCGGTCCGGTACATTTGCGGTTTTCTGGATTGGAGAACCAGTTTGTGCCGGGTCGCCATTTAACCGATCATCAGATGAGACTCTTCATGAAGTACCGACAAACGCATTCCGTAGAGGTCGCCGCGTCAAAAGCGTCGATCAGCCGAGCCACGGCATACCGCCTCGACAAGGAGGTACAACTGCCTTCTCAGAGCAAAGCGCCGCGCGGACGCCGCCGCCCTGATCCCTTAGAGCTGATATTCGAGACCGAAGTCGTCCCGCTCCTGAAGGCCGCACCCGGTATCCGTGCCGTCGCTGTCTACAACGAGATGCTGCGCCGACATCCAGAACTCTCTGAAGGTATCCGCCGCACGCTTGAACGACGCATTCGGTCGTGGCGTGCTGTCCATGGCGAAGCGCAGGGGGTCATCTTCCGCCAAACGCACGAGCCAGGCCGGTTGGGCCTTTCGGATTTTACCGACGCCAGCGGTCTTGGTGTGACCATCGCCGGCCAGCCGCTTGATCACCTGTTCTATCACTTCCGGCTTGTCTGGTCGGGCTTCGAACATGCCCATGTCATTCTCGGCGGCGAAAGCTTTGTCGCGCTGGCTGAAGGGCTTCAAAATGCCCTGTGGTCCGTGGGAGGTACGCCGCTTTATCATCGAAGCGACAGCCTGTCGGCGGCATTCCGCAACCTCGACGCCGATGCCAAGGTCGATCTCACCCACCGATACGATCAGCTTTGCTCCCATTATCGAATGACGCCGACGCGCAACAACAAAGGCGTCGCGCATGAGAACGGCTCTATCGAAAGCTCCCATGGCCATCTCAAGAACTCTGTTCATGACGCCCTGCTGATGCGGGGGGCCAAGGAATTCGACGACCTCAGTTCTTACCGCGCCTTTGTCGATGACATCGTCAGCCGTCGCAACGCTGCCCATGGCAAGCGCATTGATGCTGAGCGATCCCATCTGCAGGCGCCGCCCGAGCGCCGGACCACGGACTTCGAAGAGATTGTCGTTACGGTGTCCCGGACGGGCGGCTTCACCTTGCGCAAGGTCTTCTACACCGTGCCATCCCGCCTGATCGGCCACAGGTTAAGAGTTCGCCTGTTCGACGATCGGCTGGATGTCTTTGTCGGCGGTACGCATCTGATGACGTTGCGCCGAGGACGCGGCCATCCCGACGGCCGACACGACCAGGTCGTCAACTACCACCACGTCATCCATTCCCTGCGCAAAAAGCCGATGGCGCTCCGCGGCCTCGTTTATCGCGACAAGCTCTTCCCGCGTCAGGAATATCGCAAGGCCTTCGAAGCCCTCATCGAGCATCTTCCCGACAAGCAGGCTTGCAAGATCACCGTCGAACTCCTGGCGCTCGCGCATGACCGTGGTTGCGAACGCGAACTTGCCGAAGAATTGGCCAGGATACTCGATGCTGGTGACTTACCCAATCTGGCTACCATGCGAGCGCTCTTCGGTCCGGATCCAAAGCTGCCGACCGTTCATGTGCAACTCGCATCGCTCAACGGTTATGAGGCCCTGATCGGGACGGGAGAAGCGGCATGAAGAACGCCCACGTTATCGATGAAGCACGCCTCGGCATCATGCTCAACGAGCTCCGGCTGCCGACGATCAAAATGCTGTGGCCACGATTTGCCGAAGAGGCGGACCGGGAAGGATGGCCGGCAGCTCGCTTCCTGTCGGCTATTGCCGAGCACGAGCTGGCAGAGCGTGCCAATCGCAGGATTGAACGGCATCTCGCCGAAGCGCACCTGCCGCCCGGAAAGACCTTAGACAGCTTCGCCTTTGACGCTGTACCCATGATCTCGAAGGCGCAGGTCATGGCAATCACCGCCGGCGACAGCTGGCTTGCCAAGGGAGCTAACATCCTCATGTTCGGTCCGCCCGGCGGAGGAAAGAGCCATCTTGCTGCTGCCATCGGCCTTGCGCTGATCGAGAACGGATGGCGGGTCCTGTTCACCCGGACCACCGATCTTGTGCAGAAGCTTCAGGTCGCCCGAAGGGAACTGCAGCTTGAGTCTGCCATCGACAAACTCAACAGGTACGACTTGCTCATCCTCGATGACCTCGCCTACGTCACCAAGGACCAGGCGGAAACAAGCGTGCTATTCGAGCTGATCTCGGCACGATACGAGCACCGGTCGATCCTGATCACCGCCAACCAGCCGTTCGGAGAGTGGAACCGGGTCTTTCCCGACCCTGCCATGACACTCGCAGCAGTCGACCGGCTCGTGCACCATGCCACGATCTTCGAGATGAACGTCGAAAGCTATCGCCGCAGAACTGCGCTTGAGGAAAAACGCCAGCGCGGCCGACCGGCCTCGTTTGCGACAATCAGGACATCAACGCTGTCTGTCGCGCGCATTGCCTCGCCTGAACTGCTCCCTGAGAATGGGTTATTGCCTCATCTAAATTGCTCCCGACGAA
>NZ_LODW01000111.1 GCF_002914525.1 Rhizobium hidalgonense
CTTTCCCAGCCAGGAAAATGCACCGGAAAACTCTAACCAAAACTGGTCCAGTTTGAAGGGTTCAGATCAAAGTGCACAAGATGGTGGCGAATGGGAACGTAGGGTCGTCGCCTCGATCGCCAAGAAATTGAAAAGGTGCCAGCGAGGAGCGCCTTTTGGCTCGCATCGCCGGGTCCGCGATCAAGGCCCTCGACGGAGCGGTGCCGAAATTGCCGACCAGGCGATACTTTCGGCTCTGGTCCGCAAATACAAGACTGGCGGTTCCTAAGCAGCGAGCCCAGGCGGTGCCACGTTCCTCCTACGGCATTTCATTATCCACGCATGTTGCCGAGGCTGCTGAGCCTGCTCGAATTCCGGAACAATGCAGCACATCGGGTCCGCCATCGCGGCGCTGGAATGGCTCAAGCGTCTGATCGACGAGGACGACAGACGGATCGACCCGTATCGATCCGAGACCTGGCTGTAGGCCTGAAGGCCTAGCTTCCTGCCGTATTTCACGTTTACCAGGGCGTCGCCTTGCGCTGTGGCGGCAAATAATAGGCCGTCGCTCGAAGCCGGAGTGCCCATGGATCGGTAACCCCGCCTGCGCCTCGACCACCCTGGCTAGCGCCCGGTCGTAGGCTTCGCTCTCGACATGCCACTGTCGAACACGGATTAACACCCACAAGGTGTGGGTGTCTGTGGCATCGGCCATCATGCGCAGGCCAAAGCTAGTCTCTTCTGCGAGGATGACGTTCATCGCAGGGCGCTCCTGTACGCAGATGACTGAATGCTTCGCAGAAGCCAGTCGCAGCATCCACGTCTGGACGTCGCCTTCGCAATCGAGCCGCCCGGAATCGTAACAGCCCGAGCTGGCGCGGCCAAGCTCGCGTAACCGGATGTCGAGGTGAGCTTGAGATTTGCCAGCTATCCTCCTGTCGCAACGGCCCCGCGAGACGATCGCTGTCGGCCACAGCCTGGGCCGGAACAAGTGCAGGTCTGAGATCGCCATAGCGTCGGGACCCGCCCAAGCATTGCCCAATAGGTGTCTCGTGTTTCTTTTCGCATCCGGTGGATCTTTTACTTGACACATCCGGCCATAGCATCTGCCAATAGGGACAAGGCCCGCGGCACCAAGCGGCGCATCCGCGCCCACTATCGTGCGGAGGGCCACTAACAATTCACCAGGTTTCAGAGTGCATCAGCAGCAACAAAAATCGACGGCAAACTCGATGGGGGCTACGCGGATGGGGCGCGCTTACTGAGCGCCGAGTCTCAACTGCACCGTCGCCACCGAACTTTGGAGCTGTCGATCCTGTTCAGGACGTTCATTCAGAACCCTACTCGGTTTGTCGTGCTTGCGACAGCGTGATGTGCGGTTTGGCACGTCTCGGCGCTCTAGGTGTGAGCTTCCAATAGGTTGTCCATTCGATCCGGACCGGGAAAGCTGAGGTTGTCGAAGCTTCAGTGATTCTCGGGGGACCGAATGGACATCCATATGAATGCCCGCCTCACGCCGCTCAGTCGAGCGGTAATTGCGCACCGCGTGCTGATGGAAGGACAGCGACCGATGGCCGTCGCTGCGGCTTTCGGCGTCTGCGTGAAGACTGTCTATAAGTGGGTAAGGCGCTATCGACGGGAGGGCGAGGCCGGTCTCAATGATCGCAGTTCCCGACCGCACCGCCTGTATCATCCGACCTCGCAGGCCACCGCCGCCCGGATCGAGACGTTACGCCGCCTGCGCATGACCGGCCAACACATCGCCAAGGAGACGGGTGTCTCGCCAGCCACAGTCAGCCGCATCCTCAAGCGCCTTGGCCTGAACAAACTCAAGGCCTTGGCCCCGGCTGAGCCGGTGCGGCGCTACGAACGCGACCAGCCCGGCGAACTCATCCATATCGACATCAAGAAACTCGGCAAATTCAACCGAACCGGCCACCGCATCACCGGCGATCGCACGGGGCAGAGCAACAGCCGCGGCATCGGTTGGGAATACGTCCATCTGGCCATCGACGACCACTCACGCCTGGCCTATTTGGAAATATTACCCGACGAGACGCGACGCTCCTGTCTGCGCTTTCTCTTCAATGCTTTGCGCTTCTTCAAAGCCCATGGCGTTAAGGTCCAGCGCGTCATGACCGACAACGGCACAAGCTTCCGTTCCCATCGATACGCCAAGGCGCTGCGGCGGCTCAGCATCAAACACATCCGCACCAAACCCTATACGCCGAAGACAAATGGTAAGGCCGAACGCCTCGTCCAGACCGCACTGCGCGAATGGGCATATGCCAAGGTCTACGAAACCTCGCAGCAGCGCGCCGCCGACCTGCCGCTCTGGCTCCACCGTTACAATTGGCATCGCCCGCACGGCAGCCTACAATCCAAACCGCCCGTCAGTAGACTCGGCCTGATCAAGGACAACCTGTTGAGGCTCCACATCTAGGGCAGCCATTGAATAACATACAGAACAGTTTTCTGATGCTTTTCGCTCCTTCTGCATTGGCACGAATCTTGAACCTTTTTGTTGCGCGCCGCTAGGAGCTCCCAACGGGGGCCTTGGCATCTTCTCAATCCAGCTCTGAACGGAGACACCAATGATGAACAACATGGCAGCCTATCGTGTAACCGAATTAACCCCTCAAGAAGCAGCTGAAACCTCCGGAGGTTGGTATTTTTGGGTTTACTTGTTTTTGCGACGTTACGGACACTTGTTTGGTTGATAAGCGAGCTGGCTCTCGATGGCTCCTAGTGACTACAGACTAGCAGTTCCCCTTTCTGATGAAACGGCCAGCTGCACCGCAGAAAGCATACTGGCGCGACGATCAGGACGATCCTTGAGCATTTATAGGGCGATCTTGCTCTTCGTCGCCGCGGCATTTGGCTCACTGCCACTCGTTACCATACCGGTCTCCATGCAGAGTGTCGGTACTATTCGCCCGATCGTGGAGAAGACGCCCCTGATAGCGCCCGTCTCCGGACGCATCTCCCGTGTCCTTGCCTTTGAGAACGATGTCGTTGCTAAGGGGAAGGAAATAATCGCCTTTGACGATCATGTAATCGAGGAAAAGCTCAGCGGGGTTTTAGCCGACATTCATGCCAAGAGCGATCTTGCCCATGACTTCCAAACGCTGATTTCTTCCGGCGCAAGGCTCAGCGTCTCGCCCCCCCTCCAAACCGAATCCGCGACGGCTGAAAGGGTGCATTTTCTCAACTTGCTGCGCGAGAACCAAAATGCGCGCAGTAACGCCGCGGCGGAACTCGACCGCGCAAAGCGACTTGTCTCGGCTGCTGCGGCGCCGGCGAAGACCGTTGACGAGAAGGCTTTCGCTCTCCAAAATATCGAGGTCCAAGGCGAGATCCTCGTGCGACGCAAAACCGCTGATTGGAACCAGAAGCTCCTTGATGCTAACCTGCGCTTAAAGGAACTCACGGCCACCTTGCATCAGCTCGAGCACGAACGGGACCTGCACCGCATCCGCGCCCCAGTATCGGGTGCTCTCGAGCAGTTCTCCGGCCTCGCGCACGGAAGCTACGTGCAGAGCGGGCAAACCGTTGGTTGGATCTCGCCGAACGACGATCTGGTGGCGGAAATCTACGTCTCCCCCAACGACATTGGCTTTGTGCAGCCTGGTCAGCCGGTGCGGCTCCAAGTGGATGCCTTTAACTACAACCAATGGGGTGTCATCAAAGCAAGGGTGGTCGAGGTGGCGCAGGACTTCACTCTGCATGACGGGAACCCGGTCTTCAAGGTCCAGTGCGCGCTCTCTCGCAGCGAACTCGCGCTGAAAAGCGGGGCCATCGGCCACCTGAAGAAAGGCATGACCGTGCGGGCTCGCTTTCTGTTGGCCAATCGCACTCTCCTGCAACTGCTCTACGACGAGGCAGACGATTGGCTCAACCCGATGCTGGCGGGGCGCTAATATTGTCCCAACAGCCAGCGAGCCTCCATGTCGAGTAAGGCCATTAAGTTCAAACAGCGTGACATCACGGATTGCGGCGCCGCCAGCCTCGCATCTGTCGCAGCCTTCTATGGCTACAAGTTGCCATTGGCGCGCATCCGCCAGTATGCGTCGACCGACCGCTCCGGTACGAGTGTGCTGGGGCTCACGGAAGCGGCGCAGAAGCTGGGCTTCATCGCGAAAGGCGTCAAAGGTGGCTTCGACAGCCTGTACAAGATCCCCAAGCCCGCTATCGCGCACGTCGTCAAGGAGGACCTGCACCATTTCGTAGTGGTCCATGCGATCGACGCCAAGTGGGTCATCGTCATGGACCCGGCCCTGGGCGAAATCTGCAAAGTGCCGCATCAGGAATTCATGGAGCAATGGACGGGCGTTCTGGTTTTGCTGGTTCCGGCAGACACATTCAATCGTCGAGACGAGACCACGTCGCCCCTCGCCCGATTCGCCCGCCTACTCGCGCCACACCGCACGGTGATGGCGCAGGCTCTCGTAGGCGCTCTTGTGACGACCGTCCTCAGTCTCTCGACGGCGATCTACGTTCAGAAGATCGTTGATCACGTGATCCCAGCGGGAAACCGCAACCTGCTCAACTTGATGAGCATCGCAATGCTGCTGATCCTAGCGATACAGATCCTGATCAACCTCCTAAGAGGCCGACTCGTCCTGCAGACGGGGCAGAAGATCGACGTATGCTTGATCCTCGGCTATTACAATCACATCCTGGCCCTGCCCCAGAAGTTCTTCGATAGCATGCGCATGGGAGAAATCGTGTCGCGCATGAACGACGCTGTGAAAATCAGGAGCTTCCTGAACGACGTTTCGATAAACATGTTTGTTGACATTTTAATGATACTGTTCTCGTTCGGAATGATGTTCATCTATTCCTGGAATATTGCTTTGATCGTGGCGCTCGCCATTCCAATGTACATCCTGGTATATTGGGCCATCAATCGGATGAATCGAAATCTCCAACGAGTCATCATGGAAAATGACGCCAAACTCGAGGCGCAACTGGTAGAATCACTCGGAGCTGTCTCCACCATTAAGACTTCCGGCGTCGAGAGCTTCGCAAACTTCAAAATGGAGACCCGCTTCGTAAAGATGCTGCATTCCGTCTACAGCTCCGGGCTGATCTCAATCTGCGGCGACAACGCCTCGACGTTGCTGTCGGTCCTGTTCACCATCGTGCTGATGTGGTTTGGAACCACGCTTGCGCTCGAACAGGCCGTCACGCCCGGCGAATTGCTGTCCTGCTATACGTTGCTTGGCTATATCACCCGGCCGGTCGCCCGCCTGATCCAGACCAACCGGATCGTTCAAGACGCGTTTATCGCGGCGGATAGACTTTTCGAGATCTTTGAACTGGAGTCGGCAAGCAGCAGCGGCATCGATGCTACGAAGACCGATCTCGGAGATATTCGCCTGGAGAACGTCACATTCCGCTATGGCGCGCAGGCGGAGGTTTTCAGCGATCTAAGCGTCTCCTTTCGCCAAGGAGAGTTGACGGCCGTCGTGGGTGAGAGCGGCTCGGGCAAAAGCACCCTTGCGGCTCTGCTGCAGAATGTCTACCAGCTTGAGGATGGATGCATTCGGATCGGCCAATATGCCCTCCAGGATTTCTCGAGCGCATCACTGCACAAGGTCATGGCTGCAGTACCGCAATCGATAGACGTCTTCTCCGGTTCCGTGATCGAGAACATCGCCCTGGGCGAGTTCGAACCGGAGTTCGATAAGATCGTACGCATCTGTGATCGAATAGGACTGCGGGAGTGCATCGAGCGCTGGCCCGGGCGGTTCCAGGCCCATCTGGGCGAGAACGGGGTTCGCCTCTCCGGAGGTGAGAAGCAGCGCCTCGCATTGGCTCGGGCCCTGTACCGGGATCCCGACGTTCTAATCCTTGACGAAGCGACCTCCTCTCTGGACTCGGCAGCCGAAGAATTTGTGCTGCGGGTTGTTGAGGATCTGTCTCGCGCTGGGAAGACCATCATAGTCATCACTCATCGGTTGAGCACCGTTCGTGGGGCGGACAATATTGTGGTCCTGGACAAGGGGCGGGTCATTGAGGAGGGAAAGCACGCTGACCTAGTGAGAACTGATGGCCCTTACGCTCGATTATGGCGGGCGCCAAGGTCGTGATCCGTGTAGGCCCTGTCGGCTCGAGGATTGAAAACGGTTGTGAACGTCACGGTTAAGCAGCATGGCAACATTGTCGGCTGTGAACTTGAAGCGGCGGTGATTGGAACGTGGGCGATGGACTTCGTTCACGACCAACTCGCAACGGGTAAGAAACTGCGCGTGCTGACGGTGGTCGAC
>NZ_LODW01000112.1:0-2500 GCF_002914525.1 Rhizobium hidalgonense
TTGGTTGCGGGGGCAGGATTTGAACCTGCGGCCTTCAGGTTATGAGCCTGACGAGCTACCGGGCTGCTCCACCCCGCGGTACCAGGTTTTTGCCGAGAGGCAAAATACCGACTGCACTGCATTATAACACGAAAGGCCGCTATGTGAGCGGCCCTTTGTTCGGCTTTGGGCCGTTTTTGTGATGAGAAGATTGATTTCATGAAGTTGCGATTTGCAGACCTGGCAGCGACCTACTCTCCCGCGTCTTAAGACGAAGTACCATGGGCGCAGGGGCGTTTCACGGCCGTGTTCGGAAAGGGAACGGGTGCAGCCACCCCGCCATAACCACCAGGTCGGCAAAGCGCAACTTAATTGTTTGAGAAGCTGGTGCAGGCCGAAGGCCTGCTTATTTAAACACGTCAAAGGCTCAAACCGGACAAACACTTGCGTGTTTGCCGGGCCCGTCGCAAAGGCTGACGCCTTCGCTCTGTCGGGACGAATGCGATGCATTCGCCCTGAGATGAGCATAGTCAATGAGAACGATCAAGCCGATCGAGCTATTAGTACCGGTAAGCTTCATGCGTTGCCGCACTTCCACACCCGGCCTATCAACGTGGTCGTCTTCCACGGCTCTGATAGGGAATACTCGTTTTCAGGTGGGTTTCCCGCTTAGATGCCTTCAGCGGTTATCCCGTCCATATATAGCTACCCTGCTATGCCCTTGGCAGGACAACAGGTCCACCAGAGATATGTCCATCCCGGTCCTCTCGTACTAGGGACAGATCCTGTCAATATTCCTACACCCACGGCAGATAGGGACCGAACTGTCTCACGACGTTCTGAACCCAGCTCACGTACCGCTTTAATTGGCGAACAGCCAAACCCTTGGGACCTGCTCCAGCCCCAGGATGCGATGAGCCGACATCGAGGTGCCAAACAACCCCGTCGATATGGACTCTTGGGGGTCATCAGCCTGTTATCCCCGGCGTACCTTTTATCCGTTGAGCGATGGCCCTTCCACGCGGGACCACCGGATCACTATGACCGACTTTCGTCTCTGCTCGACTTGTCAGTCTCGCAGTCAGGCGGGCTTATGCCATTGCACTCGACGACCGATTTCCGACCGGTCTGAGCCCACCATCGCGCGCCTCCGTTACTCTTTCGGAGGCGACCGCCCCAGTCAAACTACCCACCATACACTGTCCCGGACCCGGATGACGGGCCGCGGTTAGACATCCATGACGATAAGGGTGGTATTTCAAGGATGGCTCCACGGAAACTGGCGTCCCCGCTTCAAAGCCTACCACCTATCCTACACATGCCGACACGAATGCCAGTGTAAAGCTATAGTAAAGGTGCACGGGGTCTTTCCGTCTGACCGCAGGAACCCCGCATCTTCACGGGGAATTCAATTTCACTGAGTCTATGTTGGAGACAGCGGGGAAGTCGTTACGCCATTCGTGCAGGTCGGAACTTACCCGACAAGGAATTTCGCTACCTTAGGACCGTTATAGTTACGGCCGCCGTTTACTGGGGCTTCGATTCAAAGCTTGCACCTCTCCTCTTAACCTTCCAGCACCGGGCAGGCGTCAGACCCTATACGTCGTCTTGCGACTTCGCAGAGCCCTGTGTTTTTGATAAACAGTCGCTACCCCCTGGTCTGTGCCACCCCACAAGAGTTGCCTCATATGGGGTCACGCTTCTTCCGAAGTTACGCGTGCAATTTGCCGAGTTCCTTCAACATAGTTCTCTCAAGCGCCTTGGTATACTCTACCTGACCACCTGTGTCGGTTTCGGGTACGGTCTATACGGTGGAGCTATTTCCTGGAACCGCTCCGCTGCCCTGATAATCCAATAAACCAGAACAACTTGTGCAATCCGTCACTACCACCAGGCCCACGAATATTAACGTGGTTCCCATCGACTACGCATTTCTGCCTCGCCTTAGGGGCCGGCTAACCCTGCTCAGATTAACTTTAAGCAGGAACCCTTGGTCTTTCGGCGAGAGGGTCTCTCACCCTCTTTATCGTTACTCATGTCAACATTCGCACTTCCGATACCTCCAGGAGCCCTCACAGGTCTCCCTTCATCAGCTTACGGAACGCTCCGCTACCACGTGTATTGCTACACATCCTCAGCTTCGGTGCATGGCTTCAGCCCCGTTACATTTTCGGCGCAAAGACCCTTATTTAGACCAGTGAGCTGTTACGCTTTCTTTAAATGATGGCTGCTTCTAAGCCAACATCCTGGTTGTTTTGGGATCCTCACATCCTTTCCCACTTAGCCATGACTTGGGGACCTTAGCTGGAGGTTAGGGTTGTTGCCCTTTTCACGACGGACGTTAGCACCCGCCGTGTGTCTGCCGAGTAGTACTCCCCGGTATTCGGAGTTTGGTTAGGATCAGTAAGACGGTGAGTCCCCATAGCCCATCCAGTGCTCTACCCCCGGGGGTATTCGCTCGACGCTCTACCTAAATAGATTTCGCGGAGAACCAGCTATTTCCGAGTTTGATTGGCCTTTC
>NZ_LODW01000113.1 GCF_002914525.1 Rhizobium hidalgonense
CGCAAAGCCGATCACCCGCTACAGCGCAACGAGAAGCGCGCGGGCGCTCGGCTTTACTCCCTACCGTCAGCTACACCAGGTGCTGGGACACGATCCGCGTTGCCGGTTGCTCACACCGCGCCACTTGGCGTATCAAAACCGCCGAGGCTCTAATCGCCGCTGGATGAAAGTTCAGTGGCAGGTCACGCAGGCTCAAGACCCTCAAGGGCCTCACACTACGAGTTCGTCTGCAAGACATAGACTTCGCAGCCTGAACGTTTCACCCTCGATCCGCTCCATGAAAATGCCGGGACTGAACAACGACGGCTGAGTGCAGGCATCAAGACTTAAGTCTGTCGTAAAGCAGACAAAGCGAATACAAACGTGGTGCGAACTGTCGGCTATTGGCTGACACGAAGATGCAGAACCCTCGACGTGCTGGAGGTGCCCCAGGCACCTGCTATCATCGCAGGTTGGGGCCAAGGCTGGCCTGCTCTGATCCCCGGTAGTGGGCGGGGTACACCCTGCCGATTTCAATGAAGCTACGCCTTTTTTCCCGGCTGATCTCGTCCACCGTTCAAAGGCCCAACCGCCACGTCAGCAGCGTTTAGGCGAATATACGCTCCAGCATCTCTCTTAACTGCAGCGCTTCGCCGCCATCTGAGGTTTCGCGACCGCACGCGCTTGCCATGGCAGGTCCCGCAATCCGTCGCCCAAAGCCGTTATGGATGCAATACGAAATTTCCCGGCAATCTGGACATCTGCCGCGTGAGACCTGGAATGCAATATTCGAGTTCTGGTGCCTATTCAGCTCGCATTCGTGCTGCATGTCCGAGTGGCACGTCCCTTGCTTCACTTCATGCTACTGATTCACCGCAGAGAGCGAGGATGAACTGACGTAAACTCTATTTCTATCGCCCCAGTCGCTTTGTCGGAGATGGGTCACGAGCCGCATCGACGGGGCAGGAAGGCCTCAGATCGGGATTTAGCCCCAACGAAGCTGAAACCAGGGAGGCGCTCGCGCCGTGCTGGCCTTCGCGCCAAGGGCCGGCGAATTCTCCTGCGATATCGTGGCGCGGATGCACTCTGAGCCTCGAGAGGTAAGTGCTACCCTGCTCGTCAACGAGACGCCAATGAGCGTGCGGCGTCACGGAAACATATGGCACGGATTTTTTCCACGGTAAACGTCCGTACTTTCGAAAGCTGGCAATGGTGAATCCTTCAACATACTCTGCGCAACTCGCCGACGGCACTATCTCGGTTCACGTGGATCGAAGCCTTGTACCCCCCATCGAGATGTTCGGCTTCGGGCAGCGAATCAACCCGAACCGCTCGTTTCTGTTTGTTTCCAAGGTTCTTGGTCGATTCCTGCCGATCCGCCCTTCGGTCATGGGAAATGCATTCGACCTCCTTGCACGTCAGATTCCTGCCGATATTCCTGGTCCGGTTTTGTTCATCGGAATAGCCGAAGCGGGCATTGGCCTTGGTGCGGGTGTCCATCGGCGGTTCCGCGAACTCACTGGTCGCGGCGATGCAATATATATCTGCTCCACTCGCCATGATCTTAAACTGCCGCTGCTGTGCGAATTTGAGGAAGAGCATAGCCATGCCCCGCGGCACCTCCTGCACGAACCATGCGAGGCAAGGCTCCGCGACTTGGTTCATGGTGCGACCGGCTTGGTACTCGTTGACGATGAGGCTTCGACAGGTAAGACATTTGCCAACATCTTCGCTGCCCTTCCCGCAAAAATTCGTTTGAAGCTGAAGCACACAGTCCTACTTACGCTTACCGACTGGTCAGAAGGCGCTGCCCGCGCGGAGATCACGGGAACAGTCAGTGAGGCTACTATCGTTTCCGGACGGTACAGTTGGACTCCGCGTGGGGATTTCACGGCAGCTACTCCGCAGGTCCCTTCCTGTGACCGTCCTAAGCGGCCCGAGGTCTGTCCCGACGTCGCTCGAGACTGGGCGCGTCTCGGCGTCGTCGATCACTTGCAGGGTCTCAATGCAAACGCTGCCGATGACGGGATTACCCTCGTACTCGGAACGGGCGAACACGTGTGGCAGCCCTTCCTGCTTGCGGAGCGCTTGGAAAAGGAGGGCGCTGAGGTTTTCTATTCATCGGTGACGCGTTCTCCCCTGTCGAAAGGCCACGCGATCGGTTCAGTACTTTCGTTCTCCGACAACTACGGCGGAACAGTTCCACATTACCTCTACAACGTCGATCCAGCGCTGTACTCGAAAATTATACTCTGCTCGGAGACAGGCCCGGAAAATGTCTGTGCCAGCCTGATGTCCGCACTGGGCGATCCCATTGTCCTTTCAGACGTAGAAGGTGAATGAAGCCGCCTTAGGCCATGCGGTCTGCCGCTTCGAAATCGGCTCACTCGATCGGACATTTCCGCCAGTCCACGGCGACACAACACTGCTGTCGCGTTATCTAAGGACATCACTCCCATGGGGGATACCTATGACAGCATCGCCTCCCCTGCCACACTAGGCTCCTACGCCGAATACGACGTGACGCTCCTTCTCAAGAGAGTGGATATTCAGCCTACTGACACGGCCACGAGGGAAGAGGCCATCCAATCCGGGCGGCGGCATTACTCGGAAATGATTTCCGCCGAGATGGCCCCGACCCGCGAATACATGGAGCTGTTTGCTAAGGCCATGGCCACTGGTGGCCCGCGCATGGGCGCCGAGACGGCACGCCTCGCCCTCGCGATCGTGCAGTCGGTCGAGGGTCCTATTACCCTTGTCAGTTTGGTCCGCGCCGGCGTGCCCTTCGGCATCCTTCTCAAGAGGGCCATCGCCTTACTCGGCCGGGACGTCGGACACTACGGGTTGTCGATCATTCGCGACAAGGGCGTTGACGACGAGGCTATGCGCCACATTCTTGCCAGGCGTCCTGTCGAGAGCATCGTCTTCGTAGATAGCTGGACGGGCAAAGGAGCAATTGCGAACCAACTCGAAAAGAGCTTCAAGGACTACTCAGACCGGCCTGCGCGGCTAGTTGTATTGGCCGACCCCTGCGGCTGCGCATGGCTCGCCGCATCGGGCGACGACTGGCTTATTCCCTCCGGAATGCTAGGATGCACCGTATCCGGGCTTATCAGCCGCTCGATCCTCAACGCTGCCCTCGTCGGTCCCGGTGACTTCCACGCCTGCGTCCAGTGGGATAATCTCGCGGAACACGATATTTCCCGATCATTCGTGGATGGTATGTGGAATGATGTCTCCACTGTGATTGCAACCGAAATCCCGAGCGTCTGGAGTATCGAGACCCGCCGGGCGCATCGCGATGCCGCCGCCGCTGCCGTCGCCTGGGTGATGGGGGAGGACGCCGTAACGAACATCAACCGAGTAAAGCCGGGCATTGCGGAGGCGACCAGAGCCATCCTGCGACGTGTGCCGGAAAAGGTGTACGTCTCGTCGCCAACCGATCCAGAACTCGCGGCCCTCATGTACCTGATCGACAACAAAGGCGTCCCGTATGTCGTCTCCCCTAGAAAGATCGCCCCCTACCGCGCCGTCACGCTGATCCGGCACGTCTCCTAATCTCCACGTATGTCTACTTACGAGCTCGGCGCGCAGGTCAAGGAAACTGAGATGTGACAAATTCCGTATCGTAAAATTCATTGCCAATGGAGAATCCGCGAAAGCTCACATCTGGCAATCGATCAGATATTTAACCAGTCGCATTTTGGAGTACGCATATGAAGCCCATTGCTCTGGTGGACCTCGACGACACCTTGTTTCAAACCAAGAAAAAGATACCGGAGATTGCGGAAGCCGATCTGGTATTGGCGTCCAAATCCATTAATGGAAGCAACTCCTATATGACGAAGATTCAAGCTGCCTTTGTCGAGTGGCTGCTCGTCTCCACGGAGGCCATCCCGGTTACGGCGCGCGGCTCTGAGGCTCTTTCGCGCGTTACGATCGCGTTTGAAAGCTACTCAATCGTATCGAACGGTGCCGTCATCCTCAAAAAGGACGGCAAGCCTGACGCCGAATGGCATGAGGTCGTCGCAAGGGAGCTCCGGCCGCTTGCCGGCTTTTTCGATAAGCTCCTCGATGAGGGCAGGACCAAGGCGAGGGAACTTGGCGTCCACATCCGGTGCTGGTCGGTGATGGAAGCTGATCTCGCGACATATGTTGTCTTCAAAGAGATTGACGGAGACGGCTCACGCCTTGAAGAGATTGTGCCGATCATTCGAGAAAAACGGGGTTGGGTTCGACACCACAACGGCAATAACCTTGCGCTAGTTCCGCCTGCGATCTCAAAACGGGTGGCCTCACAATTTCTGCTCAAAAAGCTTCGGACGGAGCATCCAGGTCGCCCAGTGATCGGCTACGGTGACAGTGTGAGCGACTTCTCCTACCTGTCCCTCTGCGACTGGTGGGGCGCTCCGGGTAACTCTCAAATGACAGACCTTGTCGTTTCCGCTGTTGCGCGTGAGAGATAGGTGACACGCGTACTGCGAACGTGGTGATATGTGAGGAGGGTGCAGGAATGATCCTGCACCTCCAGTCTTTCAGTAGAAACTTCCTATGGGTAAAACGCCGCGCCATATCGCGGTAAGAACCATGGCAAGCGCGGCGAGGATCGCGAGATTCCCGTCGGCTTTTACCACGAGTACGTAGAGCTTGTATTTCAGCATGATATGACCTTTCGATGAGCTCATTAGGAACTGCCGTCTCGACGGTTCGTGCCTTACTTGCGCAGAGCGAAATTTCGCGCCCATGATCCTCTCGGCGTCGATCCGCCGGAAATGGTCGACGATGGGTTGATCGTCATAGACCATGGCCGCGCTCTTGACGCAGCCGAACATCATGGCCTTCAAAGACGCGACCGGGCCCTCGCCCGCAGCCGGCGCTGGAGATAGGAAAACTTGGTTGCTTGCCACACGCGTCCTGTCGATCTTATAAAAACGCAACGTTAGCCGAAGCGGGATCCATTTGGGATCCACGGCAACCAGCCGCCGGTCTCCCGCTCGAAACAGCAGCACATCGGCGCGCATGTCCGGCGTGAACCGTTTGCCGAACCAGCCAAGATCTTCGAGCACACCATCGAACGATGCCCCGTCGATTGGCGACTGTCTATCCATTCAAGCGGCCAGTGCGGCTGCTCGGCGTCACGCTTTCAACGCTGACGACCTCCGATCGGCAATGCACGACCCCAGTCCCAACTTGATCTCGGGCTCTGACGGCCCATCGCCCCGAAATAGAAAAGCCTGCCGCGGGAGGAGGTGCGGCAGGCTTTCCTAAAAGAACCGAACGGCGACCTGGGAGGAGGAGTGCCGCTGTTCCCACAGACGTCCCTTTGGGAGGAGGAGTGGGCCGTCTAAACTTCGAAGCGTTGCGGGAGGAAGCATCGCTTCGATGAAAATAGCAATACTCGGGCCAGCGCCATGAAGCCAGCGTCTATGTTGCACTGCAGCTATGCACCCGCCGCAACAATCGGCAGGACATCGAGCATTCCTACCCCTGATTTTGTCGGCGGCTCTGCCGCTGTTACAGAGTGGAACCGCTACAACGTCAATTTCGATATCGAAAGCCCCAAGAAGGCCGTGACAGTTCGCGGCGGCCCTGCCGTCATGGAAAGTAGCGCCGCTGGAGACGGTGGCCGGCAGCTAAGCTGGATCGGTGCGGTTCGCGACAGTCATTAGGGGACACCCGGTGACAGACAGTATGAAGTGGCAGTCGCTCCCAGAAGCGCAAGATGTTCTGCGGGTATGTTTTCACCGTTAAGACCCGGCTGTACAATCCCGATCCGGTACTCGATGAACTTGCGTCGGGCAGCCTTTCGAAGCGTGGCCAAGTCATTCAGGCTGCCTCGAATGAAACGGGCCCGGCCCTTAAGATGTGATGTTTCTCTCACGGTCAGGTGGTTGATGAGGTTCTTCAAGCTCCATGTCCCCTTCACCCCCTTCTGTGCTTGACCGCAAACGAGGTAAAGATCGTCCGCCCGGCGCCCCATTACTGCCTGCGAGTATTTCAGATGCCAGAGAAGTACGGTGACGGTATCGTCCGTCTCCTCGATCGCCACGACGTCCGCGCTCTCCCAGGTGTCATCGTCATCTCTTCCGGGAGAGTGGGCAGACAATCCTCGCAATGGGCGTTCCGCTGATCGCACCTCCTTTGGTTTTCTGAC
>NZ_LODW01000114.1 GCF_002914525.1 Rhizobium hidalgonense
CGAGGCATTACCGCTCGAAGACTTTCTGTCTGGCTTACGGATTGCTTGGCGTGGTGGTGAAGTGAAACCAACTGCCCGCTCCAAGCCAGCGGCCAAGCGAGAGCGGCGGAGGCCGGATCCTCTACTCGCCGTCACTGCCGAACTCGAGGAATGGTTTGAGGCGGAGCCTTGGCGAACTTCGCGAGAGTTGCTTGAACGCTTGCAGGTCAAATACCCCGGCGTGTATCCCGACGGCCTCATTCGGACCGTGCAGCGTCGAATGAAGATCTGGCGCAGTACACAGGCCAATGCACTGGTGTTCGGGCCATTCGCCGATGCCGCGCGGCAGACGCAAATCGTAGAGGTCGTGCAGTGAGGCACTCTCCGCCCGGTTGGCCTTCGACAATCCGCGGAAAACATGATGACCGCCCGCGAAGCCGCCCGCTCGCTACAGCGCTATTGAGGGCGCGCTCGCGAGCGGCTTCGCTACCTCTGTCACCTTGCACCAGGTGCCGGGACACGAGCGTAACAACCCGTGAGGCATTCGAGAACATTCGAGTGAGGCAACGGCATTATTCTCTGGGAACACTCTTGGGTGAGGCAATACGGCGTCTCATCCTGAT
>NZ_LODW01000115.1 GCF_002914525.1 Rhizobium hidalgonense
AATGGAGGCCATCCGCAATTCGATCACAATCACCGGGTCCAAGGAATATGTTCGCTTCTACGAGCGCAATACTCCGAAGGATGAATGGCGCGCCGTCACCATCGACCTGGCTAAGGTTTGAGGGTGGCATTATGAGTCGACGCTTCTTACCCGCTGCTGACGATTACGAGCGGACGATCGCCGATATCGCCCGCCAGGAGGGCTTCAACGTCGAAACGACCGACAGTGATGTTTTCTTTGTTATTCGTTCCTTCTCGCCCTCGGGCGAGGAGGTTCTGTCGAAGGTCAATATCACGCGCTTTGCCGACGCGATTGCGAGGGCGCGGTCATGAGCCGAACTTCACGAGGCCTTCATGCCGTATTTGCGTTCAACAACTTCCAGACTTTCGATCAGGCGGGGCAACAGTTCTATGGCAGCTTCAAGTTTACGCTGATCACGAGGGAACGCTTCCTCGAAGTTGACGGGATAATGTTGATTGTGCGCGGGATCGGCAACGTACTGCTTGTCAAAAACCACGTGACAAGCGAGCTGATTTCGCGTGTGGCTGACATTTTCGACCAGTTCATCAAGATAACGAGTTGTGATGCCGTCGAACAGGTTGATCCCTTCTTCGAATTGCCGGCGCTTCAAAATGGCTTCCAGCTTGAAGAAAGTGTCAAGGTATCGGTCCGCAACTCCGCTGAGCCAGCGCCTATTGACATCGAAACCGGACGGGATTCGGTCCTCGAGGTACTGAAAGTCTTCCAAATCAGCGGCGACATTCTTGAGGTCGTCGATCTGTGGATGCAAAGCACGAGTCAGCCTCAGTCTCTCCGGTCGAAGTTGAAACTCGATGAGTTCCCGATGCCTTCGTTCGCTTTGGCGGTCGGTCTTCTCCATTGTTCTAATAGTAATTGCGGCGGCGAACACTGCGGCCAACCCCGTTATCAATGTTTGAAAGTCGTAGACGACTTTTCGCCAACTGTCGCCGCCGCTCCCTCCATCTACCGTTCTTGGTTCGCCGAAGATGACCGGTACAACGATGGCTCGATGACCACTATTGCGATCGCGCCTGCCAACTTCTCTCGATTTGTTTTCATTCTTCTTCCGCTCCCCAGTCTCGTCCGAGGGAACTCATCGCATGACTAGCTTGATCGCTGCAATCCACGTCGCTAAGAAGCAGCTGGGCCTTGACGACGATACCTATCGCGCGAAGCTTGCCCGGATCACTGGCAAGCAATCCGCTAGAGATATGACCGAGGAAGAGCGCCAGAAGGTGCTCACGGTTTTCCGCAATGATGGCTTCGCGGCAGCTCCCGCAGCTCGCCGAGGAGACGGTAGGCAGAAACTGACTGGCAAATACGCCAAGAAACTTCAGGCGCTCTGGATTGCAGCCTGGAACCTCGGGATCGCCCGAGATCGCGACGACAAGGCGCTTACCAGCTTCGTGAAACGCCAGACCGGCCTCGACCACACGCGCTTCCTTATCTATCCCGACGACGCTAACCGCGCGATCGAGTCGCTGAAAGGCTCGATCAACCGCGAAGCCGGCGTTCCGTATGGCAATACCAACGGCTACGACTGGCTGTCGACTGATGGAGCGAAGGTCGCTTGGGCGCAATGGAAGATCCTCACGCCCGGAGCCGGACTGATCGTTCGCAGAGGCTTCGACGAGGAAGTGTCGCGATTGACGGGCACCACCACGCTTTCAGAGGTCACCCCCCAAAGGTTGGCAGAACGTGATGAACCATTTCGGTCAACATCTTCGCAGGAAGTGAGCGGGCAATGGTATCCTCAACATCAGGCGCTCGTACGATCCTCCTGTTCGATGGGTTCATGGTCCACCGGCAGGGGGGCGACCTCATCAAGAAAGTCCTCCCACACGATTCTTGCATCACTAATTATGGGATTTTCCTGCTTGAACCAGTTGCCCCTGTCTCTCAGATTTTGCCATGGATGCGGCCTGTCTTTTTTAGGAACCGGCCGACTTCCCGTGAATTTGGCGCCGCTAAAATCGCAGTTGTCAAAAGCATTCTTCATGAGGAACCCGCTCGCCATTGTTCTGATTTCGCAGGAGGACAGGGTACAATCTACGAAATTTCGGTGATTTCCGTCGACTATTACGCCAGTAAACTCACAACCTTCAAATCGGACGCGGCTCAGGTCAGCGAAACGCAAATACTCCATGTCGTCAATTTCGGCGCTCACATAGGTGACCCTGGCCACGCCATTAATTGCATATACCCATCGGTTGTCGACGCCTGCGAACGTGAGTCTAAGCATACGACATCCGGCCGCCCGCCGCCCCCAGATTTACAGCTTCCCGGGCGGCGTCGAAGATTTTCACTTTTGCGTGGTCGGTATAGGTGACCTCCACAAGGTCGGCAAGAATATCCATTGCTTGAGGGGAAAATGCCCCTCTCGGCGACGTCACGACTGCTTGGAGTGCCGCTACTCCAGCCAAAACGTGCGACTCCCGCGGCTCACCCAGGAGTTTCGTTCCGTCCATCAGCAGCTTTGCCAAATTTTCATCGTCCTTTGCGTCGTTCTGACGCCTGGTTTGCCCCAGTTGATCTGCTTGATGACGGATTTGCTCAGCTTGATATTCCAGCTGTTTTGTATTGAGAACGCCACGCCATGCGATGGTGCAGAAGGTGACAGTAGCGATCAGGGCACCACCGAACGGCGTAAACGCTTGTGCGCGCTGCAGGGCCAGGTTTGGTTCTCCGGTGAACACCCAAATCGCAACACCCGAAAACAAGGTCAAAGTTATAAAAAATCCGGCGATAGCCAGCGCGAACCAAGTATCCGCTTTGATCTGAGGACCCTCGGGCACTGCTGTTTCGTGGTTGCTTTCTTGCATACTGCGCCCCCTCAAATTTCGAATGAACGCTATCACGGCGCCGGCGCCAGCGCCCGTTATTGCCGTCTCTCTTCCACAGCAAAAGAAGGTCGGCGTGGTAATATGGGAGAGCTGCGGTGAGCGACCTGACGGCCGAATTGCACGAGTTGCTCGGAGACGAGGGCTTCTTCAAGCTCACGGATGTCCATGGTGGTATTCGCGTCTATATTCCGAAAGTAGCCCCTGGTTCGACGCTGGCGAGCGAGATCGGCGTCGACCACACTGCCCGGCTTTCCAAAATGTTCTCGGGCGGCTATATACGTGTACCGGTCGCTCGTGAGTTTCGCGCTCGCCACTATCGTACCCTTGGCGAGAGCAACGCGACGATTGCACGACGCCTCGGCTTGACCGAGACCGGCGTCGAAAAGCTCTTCCGCCGAGCCGCAAAAGAGCGGGTGACGGCCAAGAAAGACCTCCGACAGATCGAAATGTTCTGACCTGCCCGCCTTGACGGGCATGCCGCTCAGGAGCCCCCACCGGTATCGTCACCCCATGTTCAGCCGCTTCGCGGCTAATCCAACAGGGGCGACCTCATGTCAGATTTTGATCAGTGGCTTATTCAGCGCCTGCGTTTGCATGGGACTTATGCCGGCGTCGTCGACGGCGCTCACGGCCGTGCCACGATCGAGGCGCTGAAGCGCTTTCAGCATGCCGAGTGCTTGCCTGAGACCAAGCAGGCCGATGAAGCGACCGTCGAGGCGCTGCGCTACGACCCGCACGAACTGCAAACAGCGCTCCCGTCATAGTCACGTCCGCGCCCCGAATGCCGGCGGAGCCCGTATGGATGCGCGAGGCGCGGCGCTTTATGGGACTGAAAGAGATCGCTGGCGCTGCGTCCAATCCGACAATCCTCGGCTGGGCGAAGAGGCTCGGCGGCTGGATTGCCAGCTTTTACACCAACGACGACACGCCCTGGTGCGGACTGTTTATCGGCAATCTGATTTCTACAACGCTGCCGCAGGAAAAGTTGCCATCGAATCCCCTTGGCGCGCTGGAGTGGGGGAAGTTCGGCCAGTCGATGACCGCGCCGGCACTTGGCGCCATCCTCGTCTTCCAACGACCAGGCGGCGGTCATGTCGGCCTTTATGCCGGTGAGGCCGATGAGAACTACATTGTTCTCGGCGGCAACCAGGGCAATAGCGTGAAATTCTCGCCTGTCGAAGCGCCGCTGCGGTGGCATCCGCTGGCCGAAGACGGGCGAGCAGCCCGTTGGCGGCAGGGTTCGGGCAACCGCGACCGGCGAAGTCTCCCGTAATGAGGCCTGATCATCGGTCGTCGAAGCCGAGCTACACGCTATCACGGCGCCAGATCTGGGCGTCGTTCTGGTTTGCGTGGGGAGTGAACGCTTTCATCCTGGTCTCGGCCATTGTCTGCCATTCGGTCGAGGCGGTGCAGCTTGCGCCGATCATCACGCCGAGCACCTTTCTGCTTATCGCCGCCATGCTCGGTGTCCATCGGTTCTCCGGTGCTTCAGATTTTCGCGCTGCCGCAATCATGGCCTCGACCTCGGCGAATGCAGAGGAGGAGGTCCAGTGACCGCGCTGCATAAAGCCGCTGGTCCGGTTGTTCGTCATCGTCAGCTTTATGCGGAACCCTTCGTCGGAATGGGAGGCGTTTTCTTCAGGCGCATGAAGGTGCCAAGAAGCGAGGTGATCAACGATCGCAACGGAGAAGTAATCAACCTCTTTCGCATTCTGCAGCGGCACTATCCGCAATTTATGGACACCCTCAAGTTTCAGATCACCAGTTGGCGCGAATTCGAACGCTTGAAAGCCTGCGACCCCGCCACGCTAACCGACCTGGAACGGGCTGCGCGGTTTATTTAACTGCAAAAGCTGGCATTTGGGGGAAAAGTCTCAGGACAGAATTTTGGGGTGAATACGACGGGCGGCGCGCGCTTCAATCTCCCACGATTGGCTCCGCTCCTGGAGGATGTGCATGAGCGCCTTGCGGGCGTCGTGATTGAGAATCTGGACTGGCTGAAGTTCATCGATGGCTACGACAAGGAGGGGACATTGTTCTATCTCGACCCGCCGTATTTCGGTAACGAAGGTGACTATGGGAAAGCGCTTTTTGCGCGCGACCAGTTCGAAGCTATGGCGGCTCGCCTGCGCCAGCTGAAAGGCCGCTTCATCCTGTCGATAAACGATGTTCCTGAGATCCGCAGGCTGTTCGATGGGTGCCTAATTCACCCTGTCGAATTGACCTATTCGATCGGTCGGGGAAAGGGTACGAATGCGAAGGAGTTGATCATCGAGGGATAAAGGGAGATTGATGGCGCGGATGTTCTGGATGGCCTTGGCCGCGCACGATTCGCAAGGGTTCCAATAATGGCTGCCCACCATTTCGTACCTCAATTGCTCTTGAGACGATTCTCGCACGATGGGGTCCATCTTAACTTCATGGAAAAAGGCACTCGTCGCATCTTTGGGGGCACCGTAGCAAAATCCTTTTCGCTAAAGGACTTCCACCGAATAGCGCCGGACGGACTGCCTCAATTCGATGATCTTGCAGAGGAGCAGCTTGTCCGTAAGCGCGATTTTCGATGCGCATTGACGGCTGCGGCACCGCTGAACCGCCCTCGTATCGGCAGTGATA
>NZ_LODW01000116.1 GCF_002914525.1 Rhizobium hidalgonense
GTAATTTGACCGGTGTCGCTGTCCACCGTAGTTGGCCGCGTTCGATTGGCCAAGAATGAGCAAGACAGCCGTTCGATCGGTTTGAACCGGGCAGGTCACAAGCGTTTTTGAGTCATCCCCGATGAGCCGTTCCTTGTCGTCGAAACTATATCGGCTTGGAGCCGCTGCCTTCTCTCCGCCAACCATTTTCTTCAGCGCGGAAAGTTGTGGCCAAGGAAAGATCTCATGTCTCGCGCTCATGCCGCCGAGAAGGTACATGGCGATCACGGCAGCCCCGCCGACTGCTAGCATTTTGCGCATGGCGTCACCTTTAATCATCATCCGATGACTAATCGAGGCTGGTCCAGCCACGAAGGTTCCTTTACACCAGCCATTTCTGCTTGCCCGGGCGTGATCTCACTGACTTCGTGGAGATCGACCCCGTCGCCACTCTCAACTATAGCCCGGACCAGCGATTGCAATTATCCGATTGGGTGAGAGATCCTGCCTGCTCGTAAGCAGCGTGCAGTAGCATGAAGAAAGTCCCGTTGCTCCAAGCGGAACTTTTGTGTGCCTTCCCCAATTTAGCTAGTAGTTGTTCGGAGATGTCCGCCATGAATGTGAGCGACGAAAGAACCGTCTCCTTGTGGGCCGCGCTTAGGGTTATGCCCGACGCGACACCACTCACGCGGAACGATGAGGCTGATGCCGTTGTCATCGGCTCCGGAATTGCCGGCCTGTCGGTAGCCTACGAGCTCGCCCTTGCGGGGCAGAAGGTTGATGTCATCGATCGCGGCCAGATCGGCAGCGGTATGACGGCGCGCACGACGGCGCATCTATCATCCATATGCGACGACTATTTCTCCAAGTTGATCGACCTTCGCGGGCGGGACGGGGCGCGGCAATTCTACGAGAGCCAATCGGCCGCGATCGATCGTATCGAGGCGATCCAGGGGACCGAAGGCATCGCCTGTGATTTCAGACGCGTCGACGGGTTTCTGTTTCCATCGTCCGAAGGACAGGAAGCCGATCTCAAACGCGAATTCGACGCCGCGCTGCAAATCGGCGTCGCGGTCGAACGAGTCACGGGCCTGCCATTTGCGGAATTTTCTGCGACACCCGCCCTTCGTTACACCAGTCAGGCGACATTCCATCCGCTCAAATATCTCCGTGGGCTGGCTGCGGGCATTCGCGCTCGAGGCGGCAAGCTTTTCTGCGATACAGTGGTCGAGGCGGTCGAGGAGACCGAAGGCGGTGTGCGTGTCTCGACGAGTTCCGGCTTCACCGTCACCGGAAAATCGGCCGTGGTCGCCACCAATTCGCCGATCAACGACCGTGTCGCCATCCACACCAAGCAAGCGCCCTATCGCACCTATGCGATGGCCTTCGAGATCGACCGCGGGGCGATCGCCTATGGGCTCTATTGGGACATGGAAGATCCCTACCATTACGTGCGCCTGCAACCCGGTGACGGCGCGACGGATTTTCTTATCGTCGGCGGCGAAGACCACAAGACAGGGGCCATCGACGATGCCGAAGAGCGCTTCGCCGCTTTGACCGCCTGGACCAGGCGTCTGGTGCCCGATATTGGCGCCGAGACCCATCGCTGGTCGGGCCAGGTCATGGAGACGATCGATTACGCCGCCTTCATCGGCCGCAATCCCGGCAATGACCGGGTTTTCGTCGTCACCGGCGATTCCGGCGAAGGTATGACCCATGGCGTGGTCGCTTCGCTGTTGATCCGCGATCTCGTTCTCGATGGCGACAGTCCGTGGCGGGAACTTTACGAGCCCTCGCGCAAGACGCCCCGGGCGATCGGCGATTACCTGATGGAAAATGCGACGGCGATCAAGAGTTTCGCAGAATATGTCGCGCCCGGCGAACGCGAGTCCGTCGACAAGCTACGGCCCGGAGAAGGCGCCATTGTCCGAGAGGGCCTCGCCAAGATCGCCGCCTTCCGAACAGAGGATGGGACCCTCTACAAACGGTCGGCATCCTGCACCCATATAGGCTGCCACGTGCACTGGAATTCCCTTGAACGCTGCTGGGACTGCCCTTGCCATGGCTCACATTTCGCTGTCGACGGCACCGCTTTGAATGGTCCGGCTGTCTCGCCCTTGGCCGACATTTGGTAGTCAAGTCTGTCCTGGCGCCTGTCGGGCAACTGCGCCTATATATTCAGGCCGCCCCTTTGCGGTAGAACACTCAGCGTCGCCCCATTATGAAGCTAAATTCTTGTTGGGAAGGAGCCTCTTGGCGGTAACCGATGCCTAATCCTCCCAAATCCTCCAACGAAAGCGTCAGCAACTCGAGCCAGGCTGGCCATCAGACAGCGGATTCGGCAGCGCCGGTGGACGCACCGGATTCGCCAGAATCCAACCGGGCTGGCGACCGGCAACAGCCCGACGGATCGTTCGGCCAAAGTCGACAGGCTGTGCGAAAACTGTTTCATGCGCTGCGCCAGGATTTGAAGGCAAGTTCCGCCTTGCGAAAGAGCAAGACGGTCGCTTCGAATCTGGGAGGATTGACCCGGCTGGAAAAGCCATCAGCTGCGACGGCCGCACTGATCAAAACCGGGCGCGGTATTCGCAGCCTGCGCACCAAGTGGCGTCACTCCGGCCGACGCGCTCCGTTTGCTGGCCGCTGGTGGAAATTGACGATGGGGCTGGTCTTTGTCGTCTGCCTCCTCGTCGCAAGCGTTCTGGTGTGGGCGCTGAAGGATGTGCCGTGGAGCGAGATCCGCGACGGAACGTTGAAGCCCGTCGTGGTGCTGGAGACTGCAGACGGCGCACCGTTGGTAAGGCAGGGACCATATCAAGGCCCCTATGCTCAATACGACCAGTTTCCGCCCGATCTGATCGATGCCGTTCTTTCCATTGAAGATCGCCGCTTCATGGATCACTTCGGTATCGATCCCCGGGGGATCGGCAGGGCGCTGCTGCGGAACCTGAAAGCCGGCTCGGTGGTAGAGGGCGGCAGCACGATTACCCAGCAACTCATCAAGCTGCAATATCTCGACAGCGATCGAACCATAAAACGGAAAATACAGGAGGTTGTCATCGCCGTTTGGCTGGAGTGGAAGCTCGGCAAGCGGGAAATCCTGACACGCTATCTCAACAGCGTCTACCTTGGAGCGGGCGCTACCGGCATGCCTGCCGCCGCGCGGATCTATTTCAACAAGGATATCGGCGACCTCAACCTGCCGGAATCGGCGATGCTGGCGGGATTGCTGCGGGCGCCGAGCCAATGGAATCCGATCGACAATTTCGAAGGCGCCCGGCAGCGCACCATCGTCGTTCTCGACGCGATGGCTGCGAATGGCAAGATTACCGCGCCAGCGGCGGTGGAGGCCAAGGCGAGCTTTGCCAAGCTGAATCCAACGACGCCGACGCCGCGCTCGGGAAGCTGGTTTGCCGACTGGATCTCGCCGCAGGCGAGCGAAATCGCCGGCTCCTCGCCGGGTTCAACGACAGTGCGCACGACGCTGGTGCCGCGGCTGCAGCAGACCGCCGAAAGGGTCGTGAAAAGAAGCCTGGACGGGGAGGGACAGACAGTCGGAGCATCGCAGGCCGCGCTGGTGGCGATGACGCCGGACGGCGCGGTCGTTGCCATGGTTGGCGGGCGCGACTACAAGGCCAGCCAGTTCAACCGCGCCGTTACTGCGATGCGCCAGCCGGGTTCCACCTTCAAGCTGTTCGTCTATTACGCAGCCTTGAAGGCCGGGCTCACTTTGTCCGACCAGGTTCTGGACGCACCCATCGACATCGACGGCTGGTCGCCGGAAAATTCCGGCGGCAACTATCGCGGCTGGGTGACACTTGCCGAGGCTTTCGCGCGGTCGCTCAATGCCGCCTCGGTGTCGCTTGCCCAAGAAGTCGGGCTGGACAATGTGATTGCCGCAGCGCGTGAGCTCGGCATCGATGCGCCACTTGCCAATACCCCGTCCCTGGCGCTCGGCACATCCGAAGTCAATCTGCTTAACCTCACCAGCGCCTATGCGTCCGTCCAACTCGGCAGAGCGCCCGTCACACCCTGGGGCATCATCGACTTTCAGGCGGCAGGACAGCCGAAGACGTTTCGGGTGGGCCAACAAGCAAAGCCGAATGTCGATCTTTCACCCTACCAGTCCGATCTCCTCGGTCTGCTGCAGTTGGTGGTCGAGCGCGGCACCGGGCGTGGAGCCGACCCCGGCACGTTTGCGGCCGGCAAGACCGGCACCAGCCAGAACAATCGCGATGCCTGGTTCGTCGGCTTCACCGAAACGCTCGTCGTCGGCGTCTGGGTCGGCAATGACGATGACGCGCCAATGCAAGGGGTGACGGGCGGCGCCTTGCCAGCGCATATCTGGCGGGACTTCATGCGCGCGGCGATGGCCGAACCGACGATCGGAGTGCGATCGACAGAGGCCGTGACCGACGGCCAAAGCGCGCCGCTGTCGTGCAACATCACCGCCTGCGCGCGAAGCTACCGGTCCTTCCGACCATCGGACTGCACCTATCAGCCATATTCCGGCGGCCGACGGCTCTGCGAAAAATGATGGGCGAAGATCGAGCGCGGAAAATTGGAGCACTGCTTCCTTGAGAACGAGGTGTGACTGGCTGGCCGTCGCACGCCGGTTCGCGGGCCGGCCTCAGGTCCGCACACGAAGCGCCCGCTCGGTTCTATCGGCGATCCGGGTGACGGCATAGGCGATCGCCATGTAGATCACGACGGCGACGAGGAAAGCCTCGAGGTAGTAGAAGTTCAGCGCGGCGGTCAGTTGCGACTGCGCGAAGATATCGACCACTTCGACGGCGAAGCCGAGCGACAGCGCCTTCATGATCACCATGAACGAGTTCGCCAGATCCGGGATCGCCGCGACGATCACCTGCGGCAGCATGACCCGGCGGAAGAGCTGGCTCTTCTTGTAGCCGAGCGAATAGGCGGCATCCGCCTGGCCGGTGTCGAAGGAATTCAGGGCGCCCTTGACCACTTCGGCCTGGAATGCGGCGCCACAGGCGGTGAGCGCCACGATGAGCGTGACCCAGTTCGGGGTCGAATGACCGTTATAGTCGACGCCGACGAGTGACGTCAGGAACTGCAGGGTCGATGGAAGCCCATAATAGGCGAGGAAGATGACGACGACCATCGGGACGCCCTTGAAGGCGACCTTGTAGGCGACGACGAGCTGCCGAAGCACGGGAACGCGGCGGTATTCGACCATGGCGAACAGGCTACCGATGATCGTCGAGAGCACAAAGACGGCAAGCGCCATTGCAAGGGTCAGCGGCACCGCGCCAAGGATTTCCCGGAGATCGGGGAGAAGAACGTCGATATCGAACATTATGCGCTCTCCTTCGCTCAGACGCTTGCGATCAGCGTCGCCCGAGCCGGCGCAGCCCTCGGAGCGAACTTCGCCGAACGGAGCTCGAAGTAGCGGACGATCAGCCATGCGGCCAGGCACAGCACCGAATAGAGCACAGCCAGTACCAGATAGGTTTCGAACTGATACTGGTTGTAGTCGCGCTCCATGACGAGATGGGCGGTCGCCATCACGTCGGCGGCACCGATATACATGACCAGGGCGACGTTATGGATCAGATAGATGATCGCGTTTCCGTAGCCCGGCAGCGCGATATGCACGGCCTGCGGGGCCAAGACGCGCAGGAGCTTCTGCCGGAAGGAATATCCGAGACTGTCGGCGGCGTCGTGCTGGCCACGCTCGACTGCGAGATAGGCCGGCCTTAGGACTTCGGAGAGATAGCCGCCGTGATAGAGGCTGAGGCCGAGCATCGCGGCGACCGTCGGCGACACGAAATCCTCGACGCCGAAAATGTCCACGAACACCGGAAGCCCGTAGAAGGCGACGAACAACTGTAGCACGACGGGCACGCTCCGGGCGTATGATACGTAGAGATCGGCCAGATGGCTGATCACCGGTATCCTGCGCACCCGGAACGTCGTTGCGATCAGGGCCAGCACGAAGCCGGCGACCATGGCCGTGAAGGTGATCGCAAGCGTCAGCGGCAGGGCCGAAAGCAGCTCGGGAATCATGATGGACAGGTCCACTTTGGAACGCTCCTTCTTTCAGTCTTTGGCCTGATCGCCGGTATCGCAGCCCGGCGTCACTTCATGTATGCGGTGATGTCCTCGCCGAACCATTTCTGCGAGAGCTTGGCGAGCGTGCCATCGGCCTTGAGTTCCTTCAGAGCCTTGTCGATACCGTCGGCGAGCGCCTTGTTCTCCTCGGAGCGGTGGATCAGGACGAAAGTCTCGTTGATCGCCACAGGCTCGCTCGCCTGGACCTTCAGCTTCTGCTGGTCGATCACGGTCTGCTCGCCGAGGTTCGACGGCAGCACAAGCGCGTCGTACTTGCCGTTCTCGACCTCCTTCAGCCGGTCCGGGTACGGAATTCCTGCGCTCGAAGCCGTTACCTCAATCTTATAGTCGGAGTTCTTTTCCTGCCACGCCGTGGCGAACTTGTAGATGCCGCCGCCCGCCGTCACCGGCACGATCTTCTTGCCGACGAGGTCCTTCATCTCCTTGATGCCGCTGTCGGTGCGGCTGTAGATCTTGATCAGGCTGGCGCCGATCGGCGCTTCCGGAATGAGGAACTGCTTCTCGCGGGCTGGCGCGCGATAGTAGCCGCCGGTCGCAATGTCGTATTTGCCGGTCGCCAGACCCGTCTCCTGGGCGATGTCGGCAGCGCCTTCCATCACGAACTTGTATTGGGGCAGCTTGGCGTTGATCGCCTTCAGGACGTCGGGCTCGTAGCCCTGCGGCTCGACGCCGATGGCGCCCCAGGATAGCGGCTTCGATTCCGCCGCGGTGGCGATCTTGATCGTCCGGACAGCGTCCTCGGCAAAGGCTGCGCCGGCGGTTGCGAGAGCGATGGAAACGCCGGCAACGGCGAGGCCGAAGCTGCGGCGGGAAAGTGAACTCGAAGAAGTCATTTCTGGAATCCTTTCTCTATTGGATTGCACGCTCGGAATTGAGGAACTGGGCAAGGCGTGGGTTGGAAGGCGTATCGAAGATTTCTGTCGGGCTGCCGTCGGCGGCGACGACGCCGCGGTCCATGAAGACGATGCGGTTCGAAATGTTCTTGGCAAACTGCATCTCGTGGGTGACGAGAAGCGAGGTGATGCCGGAGGACGTCACGTCCTTGATCACCTTGAGAACCTCGTTCACGAGTTCGGGATCGAGAGAGGACGTCGGCTCGTCGAAGAGCATGACATCGGGCTTGACCGCCAGCGCTCGGGCGATGCCGGTTCGCTGGAGCTGACCGCCGGAAAGCTGTGACGGGTAGTTGTCGAGCTTGTCGGAAAGGCCGACCCGCTCGAGCTCCCGCAGCGCGATCGTGCGGGCTTCGTCCCTGGATTTGCCCTGCACGACGACGAGCGGATCCATGACGTTCTGGATGACCGTCATGTTCTTGAAGACGTTGAACTGCTGGAACACCATGGCAGTGCGCAGCCGGATCGCCTGCACCGCAGCCTTGTCCGGGCGGGCGAAGTCCATCCTGATATCGTCGAACGCGATCGTTCCCGATGCCGGCTTCACCAGATGGTTGATGCATTTGAGAAGCGTCGTCTTGCCGGTGCCGCTCGGACCGATGATCGACACCACGTCGCCGCGCTTCACCGAGAGATCGACGCCGTTCAGGATCTGCGTGCTTCCGTAGGAGAGCTTTAGGTTGTTGATCTCGAGCATTTCAGTCTCAGGTCCTTTCGGAGGAGAGTTGGGCAAGCGTTTCGGTTTCGCCGTCCGCCCATTCGTCGCCGAGCAGTTCCGGGGTGTCGAAGGCCTGGAGATTTTCGAAGTGCGTCTCCCGGTCTTCGACAAAGAGCGATCGGACGATGCCACGGGCAAGGCGATCCGCGCCTTCGCTGATCGCCGGGATGTCGCCCGTGAGCTTGCCGTGGCTGAGCGTCGCCGGGAAATTGAAGCAATGGAGGCTTGCGAGAGTCGGGCATGAACCCGGCTCCCTTTCAAGGAACTCGAATGCATCCCCCAGATCGGGCGATCCCTCGAGTTCTGCGTTCGCCGTTCCGGCCGGCGTCGGGAAGCGGTCGCGCCAGAGGCGAATGTGCGGTTCGAAGGCCGCGAGTTCCGGCCTGGTCGTCAGGTCGATCTTGAAACCGGTGCCGAAGATCAAAAAATCGATGGAATAGCTGGCCTTCGACGTCGTCACGACGAGCTTGTCGCCGTCCTGCCGCAGCCCGGTGATCGGGCTTTGGAGATGAAGGTGGGCCTGTTCGAAGGCGCTGACGCGCATGACGCTCGGACGCGGCGGCGGCGTCTGCTGGCCCATCGCATAGTTGAGGAAGCGCCACTTCCATTCGTCCGGCAGTCCGGCGAAGCCATGGACGACGCCCTGGCTGCCGATGCCGGTGAACTTGTTGATCCGCGGCAATTCCGTCCGGCGGACGAACATGTCGAGGCGGCCGGCACCGGCTTCGAGCGCGGTCGCGGCATTGTCCATCGCCGACGCCCCCGCACCGATCACCCCTACCCGCTTGCCGCGCAGCGCGGCGAAGTCGATCGCATCGGCGGTGTGCGCCCAGAACCTGCGATCGATATTTTCGGCAATGTCGGGCACAAAGGGGCCGCCGAGACCGTCGCGGCCGGTCGCGAGAACCACGTGGCGGGCGATGATCTTTTCTCTACGGCCATTCTCGCTGCAGGCGAGGTCGAGCATGCCATCGTCGCGCGGCAGGATCGCATCGACCGAGACGCCGTTGCGCACCGGCAGCTCGAGCACCTTCCGATACCAGACCAGGTAGTCCATCCACGTCTCGCGCGGCGCCCGGTCGAGCGCCACCCACGCTGCGCTGCCGAAGCGCGCTTCATAGTAAGCGCGGAAGGTTAGCGCCGGCAGACCCATGGCGGGGCCTGTAAGCTGTTTCGGAGATCGAAGGGTGCGCATCCGGGCGAAAGTGACCCACGGCCCTTCCTGCCCGGCGGGTGCCTTGTCGAGGACGACATGGTTGGCGACGCCAAGGCGCTTCAGCATTCCGGAAGCGACGAGGCCTGCCATGCCGCCGCCGATGATGACGACATCGATGACGGGCTGGCCATCAATTTCGCGGGCGGGAACCCACGCCTTGGCGGGCAGCTCCAGCCAGGAAAGGTCCTGACGAAGACGCGCTTCGAGGGCATCAAGATTGTGAGGATTTCTGGAGAGGTCGCTCATGCGGGCGCTCCTTCGGAGATCGCAGCCTGCCCGTAGACGGTGTCCGCCAAGGTTTCGATGCCATTTGCCTCCAGCAGGCGGCAGCCCGGCATCTTCAACGCTTCGAGCCGCGCGGCATCGATTGCGGCGGCGACCGTCGGTGCGAGCGGCAACGCCGTCGCGGAGATCGCACCGAACAGGAACGGAATGGCCTGGTCGAGCACGCGCATGACGATGCCATCCAGAGGCACGCCGCAGACGGTCGCGGGCTCGACGATGGCAATGCCAAGGCCTGCGCGCACTAACGAGAGCGCAGTCAGCGAGGCGTTGACGTCGATGATGCGATCGGGGGCCACCCCTGCCCGTTCCAACGCCTCGTCGACGCGATGACGAAGCCGATACGGGTTTGCAAGCGTGATAATGCGACGCTCGGCAAGATCGGCCAGGCGAACGACGTCGTTCGCAGCGAGAGGATCTTCGGCGCCGATTGCGATCACGCACGGTGCTTCCGCGATCCAGTGGATGTCGAGACCGGGATGTTCGAGCGGCAGGCTCGATATTCCAAGATCGGCCGAGCGGGCGAGAACCGCCTGCACGACGTTTTCGGCGGCGAGCGCCTGAATGTGGAGATGACGCGGGATCAGGTCGGGTGAGACGGCGGCCAAAGCCTGCGGCAGGATTCCCGCGGCAAGAGACGGCGTCGCCGCGATGGTCAAGGTCGCGGGCTCGTCGAGACCGATCGCTTCGGCCCGTTCGCGGATGTGGGTCAGGCTGGCGAGATGACGTTCGACCTCGGCATGGAAGCGCAGACCGCGCGACGTCGGCTGGATGCGCGGACCGCTTCTGTGAAGGAGCGCGTAGCCCAGATCGGCTTCCAGGTCCTGGATCTGCCGCGTCACTGCCGGCTGCGAGCGGCCGAGCAGCCGGGCTGCGCCGGTGACGCTGCCGGCCGACATTACCGCCGCAAAAGCTTCGAGTTGCCGGATGTCGATCGGGTTTTTATTCATATTCAACATGAACCACCGCCATCCATGCTTTGGAAGCATGACGTTTCTATAATTTGAGTGGACAATAGATAATTATTTCGCATTGATTGCAAGCCTTCATGCTATTTTGACATAATGAACTTCAGACCTATCTAATGCTCTCCCGCGAGAAGCAAAGGAGCTTGCCTTGACGCTCATCGAAACTCTTGCCGCCGTCAGACCCGGCTCGGCCCTGGGCGAGGCCATGGAAAAGCGCGCGGAGATCCTGCGCCTCAGCGAAGCCGCCCACGACGCAGTCCTTCTTCCGCGGGACGCCGGCGGCCTGTCGCATGGCCTCAGGGCGGCGCTTGCCGCCCGTATGGCCCGTCACAACCACGACGAAAAACTGGCGAAGCACTACGATGAGCTCGTTAAAGATGCCGCCGAGGCATCGACAGCGCCGCTCGCCAGGCTGGGTACGAGCGTAACCGACGAGCGCATCGCAGAGATCGTCCGCCATGCGGACCGCCTGACCGTCGCGCCGCGCGAGGCGACGCGTGCTCACATCGAGGCACTGCGCAGCGTCGGCGTCAGCGACGCCGACATCGTCCGGCTCTCGGAACTGGCGGCCTTCGTGAACTATCAGGTGCGCGTCATCGCAGGGCTGGCGCTGATCGGAGCAAGACAATGAGCGAAGTCATCCACAGCTTCACCACAACGGTTCCCCGCTGGCAGCCCTATGTCGTGCCCGTCGATCTCGCGACCGCGACCGAGGAGCAGCGCGCGGCGATGCAGGTGACGCCGTCCAACAAGGGCATCTCGCCCTATGTGCTGACGCTCGCTCACGATCCGGAATCGCTCGCCGTCCGCTCGCCGCTGTTCAATCTGATCATGTACGGCAAGGACGGGCTGTCTCCGGGTGAACGCGAGCTGGGCGCCACCGCCGCCTCCATCGTCAACCGCTGCGTCTATTGCGCCGCCGTCCATTCGTCCCGCTTCATCAGCCACACCAAGCGGACGGATGTGATTGACTCCATCTTCGCCGACGGGCTCGATGCCGAGCTTGACGAGCACCTCCAGGCCATCTTCGACTTCGCCGCCCGTCTCTCCGCGACGCCGCCCGAAGCGGCGGAGGCGGACGCGCAGGCTATCGCCGACATCGGCCTCTCCGAGCTTGAAGCCCTGGACCTCGTCCTGTCGTCTGCCATCTTCGGCTGGGCGAACCGCTTGATGCACACGCTCGGCGAGCCGGTAAAAGATTGATGCCGTCAGCAGCGCTGCCGATCGCCGCGATGCCGGGGATGGGCTAGCGCCGAGCTCGATCGAAGCAGGTGTCGGAAAACCAAGCGCCAGATCAGGAGAGTAACAGTGTTTGCCGGCGCCGAGCCGGTTTCTCAAAAGCAAGATGAGATCGAGGCCGATGAAAGAGGTGCGAAGCATTCAGCCGATGACATGGCTTTTCGCAGCCCGTTCTTTGCGCGACTTCGGCGACGGGTTCGTCGCCATCCTGTTGCCGGTCTATCTGCTGGCTCTCGGCTTTTCGCCGCTGCAGGTCGGCGTCGTTGCCACCGCATCCCTGTTCGGCTCTGCGCTCCTAACCATCATCATCGGATTTCTTGGCGCGCATCATGATCTCCGCCGCCTGCTTCTGGCCGCCGCTGGCTTGATGGTCGCCACTGGTATCGCTGTACCCATGATCACCGACTATGGGTTGCTGCTGGTGGTCGCCTTTGCCGGCACGATCAATCCTTCGGCCGGCAGTGTGAGCATCTTCGTGCCCCTTGAGCACGCGGTCGTTGCCCGCGAAGCAACCAGCGCCGATCGCACGATGATGTTCGCTCGCTACAGCCTCGTCGGGGCCCTCGCGAGCGCCGGCGGCGGCCTCGCCGCAGCGCTGCCCGATGTGATGACGCGGCTGGGGATGGCGCAACTGACTTCGATCAAGCTGATGTTCATTGTCTATGCGCTGGTCGGCATTCTCGGCAGCCTTTGTTATGCACGCATACCGCCGCGTCCGGTGCGTCACGAAACCGACATACCGGCGGCACTCGGACCTTCACGCGCCATCGTCCTGAAGCTCGCCGCGCTCTTTAGTCTCGACGCCTTTGCTGGAGGTTTCGTGGTTCAGTCCCTGCTCGCCCTGTGGCTGTTCGAACGTTTCGATCTTTCACTATCCGAAGCCGGAGTGTTTTTCTTCTGGACGGGTCTGCTGTCGGCGTTCTCATTTCCTGTCGCCGCTTGGCTATCGAAGCGGGTGGGGCTCATCAATACCATGGTGTTCACCCACGTTCCGTCCAGCATTGCCCTTGGCCTCGCCGCATTCGCACCCACCTTGCCCCTAACGGTCATATTGCTGCTCATTCGAGCCGCGCTCTCGCAGATGGACGTGCCGACCCGCTCTTCCTATGTGATGGCCGTTGTCACCGAGGCGGAGCGTGCCGCAGCCGCAAGCTTCACGTCGGTGCCGCGAAGCCTCGCCGCGGCGGCCAGCCCAGCACTCGCAGGTGCTCTCTTCGCTGCATCCTATCGGGCTTGGCCACTCCTCATCTGTGCCACACTGAAAATCACCTATGACCTGCTGCTGCTATGGCAGTTCCGGCACCTCAAACCGCCCGGGGAAGGTTAATGGATCGCCTGCACAGATCCTCGCAACTAAACGGCAAACTCCATGGGTTCTGGTACGTCTTCGGCGAGGTTGACGGGTGGAATTTGTGGGAGGCGCCTGACAACGCATCGATGGCCCACCGGCAACTAGGCCGCAGCACCGCGATCTTTCGGACCGCCCTCGCGCTCAAGAGTCGCGTCGCAAGATCGCTGCACAGTGTTGCGCGATTTGCGAGGCTAAGGGTTCATCAATCTGTTCGGGCTGGCCCCTCACCGACGGCCAGTTCGCTGCTATTTTGCGGCGTCGGATCGAGGCGTCTTCGTCTACTCGCTCTGCCGCAAATTCCGGATCCGATCGAACAGCACCGCCAGCACGATCGCTCCGCCGATAAACGTCCCCTGCCAGAACGCATTGATGCCGAGCAGGCCGAGGCTGTTGCGGATCACTTCGATCAGCGCCGCCCCGACCAGGGCGCCGAAGGCCGTGCCGACGCCGCCGGCGAGGTTGGCGCCGCCGATGACGGCGGCGGCGATCACCTGAAGCTCCATACCGGCGCCGATATTGGTGGTGACGGCGCCGAGCCAGCCGGTCTGGACGATGCCGGCAATGCCGGCCGAGAGCGCCGAGATCATATAGACGGCGACTTTGATACGGCGCACGGGAACGCCGGTCAGGGTCGCGGCATGCTCGTTGCCGCCGATCGCGAAAATATAGCGGCCGAACCGCGTCCAGCGCAGCACGAAGCCGGTGAGCAGCGCCAGAATGACCATGTAGAGCACCGGATTGGCGATGCCGAAGAACCAGGCGCCGCCGCCGAGTGCCAGGAGCTTGTCGTGATCGGGGCCGAACTGGAAGACGACGGTGTTGTTCGAGGCGACCATCGCTAGGCTCCGCGCAATCGACAGCATGCCGAGCGTCACCACGAAGGGCGGGAAATTGAGATAGGCGATCAGCACGCCGTTGAAGGCGCCGATCACCAGCGCCGTGACGATCGCCGCCGTTATGCCGATCTCAATGGAGTAACCGGCGTTCATGGTCACCGCCAGCACCATGCTGCAGAGGCAGAGCACCGATCCCACCGACAGGTCAATGCCGCCGGTGATGATGACAAGCGTCATACCGAGCGCGATGATGGCGACGAAGGTGACGTTGCGGGTGATGTTGTAGAGGTTCTTCGCCGTCGCAAAGGAATCGGTGGCGAAGGACAGGAAAAGGCAGGCCAGAAGCACGGCGATCAGCACCCAGAATGTCTGGCCGCCGACGAACTCCGCAAGCCGGCTTCGCTGCTTCTGTGCAATTGTCTGGTCCAGTGTCACTGCCATTTCGACCTCTCACTCCAGATAGACATTCCCGTCGGCGGTATTTCTCCCGCGGGATAAGCGGCGCGGCTCAAACCTGTTCGATGGCGCCTGTTATCAGACCCGTCACTTCCTCAGGCGAACTCGCGGCAATCGCCTTGTCGGCGACTTTCCGGCCGCGGCGCATGACGATCACCCGGTCGGCGACGGTGAAAACATCGGGCATGCGATGGCTGATCAGCACGACCGCGATGCCGCGGTCCCGCAGCTCGCGGATCAGATTGAGCACCTCGGCCACCTGGCGGACGGAGATCGCCGCAGTCGGCTCGTCCATCAGCACGATCTTTGCTTCCGACAGCATGGTGCGCCCGATCGCCACCGCCTGCCGCTGGCCGCCCGACATCTGCTTGACCAGATCGCGGGGGCGCGTTTCCGATTTCAACTCCTTGAAGATCTCGCCGGCGCGCCGGTACATCGTCTTGTAATCGAGGACGCGAAACGGGCCGATGCCGCGGCGGAGTTCCCGCCCGAGGAAGACGTTGGCGGCCGCCGTCAGATTGTTGCAAAGCGCCAGATCCTGATGGACGATCTCAATGCCGTGCTGGCGCGCCTCGACCGGGCGGTGCAGGACGATGTCCCGCCCCTCCAGACGCATCGTGCCCTCGCTCGGCCGGAAATTGCCGGCGATCATCTTGACCAGCGTGCTTTTGCCGGCGCCGTTATCGCCCATCAGGCCGACAACCTGGCCGGCTTCAAGCGCGAAGGACACGTCGTTGACCGCCTGGATGGCGCCGAAATGTTTTGAGATATTGGTGAGTTCGAGAACCGCGACCAGCCGACTACCCTCCCCGGAACCTGCAGGCCTGCCTTCGCCGCCGGTTGCCGGTTGCCAGTCAGACGCCTGCGATCTCGCTCGGCCGATCTCCTCCCGGAAAAGCGATTGCGTTCATTAATGCAAAAGCGCCAGGAATCGTCAATCAAATGTCGGCTAAAATAGCCCCTCATCACAAAAATCTATTTTGTACGACAAATACAGATTGACGCCGGAAACGCGTGCATATTAGCTGTTACTGGGGAGAGAGGTATGCTGATCCTTGTCACCGGGGCTACCGGCAAGGTCGGGCGGCGCTTCATTACTGGGCTGCTTGACGAGCCACGATTTTCCAAAGCACGCGTTCGCGCGCTTTGCCATAATCGCGTGCTTGCGGAGACCGACCGCATCAGTGTCGTGAAGGGCTCGATCGCCGACAGCGAAGTCGTCGCGGCGGCGATGGACGGTGTCACCCATGTCGTGCACCTCGCCACCTGTAAGGAAATCCCTGCCGATGTCATGGATATCACTGTCAAGGGCCTGTTCTGGCTGCTCGAGGCGTTCCGCACCAGCCCCACGGCAAAGCAGTTCATCCTAATCGGCGGCGATGCCGGCATCGGGCATTTCTTCTATCGCCATGACGGACCGGTGACCGAACAGACGCCGCATCGCGCCTATCCCGGATGTTATGCGCTCTCCAAGGTGCTGGAAGAGGTGATGCTCGAGCAGTTCACCATCCAGTACGGCATCAACAGCTGCTGCCTGCGGGCGCCGTGGATCATGGAGAAGGACGATTTCAGGTTCACGCTGTCCTTCGGCGACGATGTCTTCGGCGGGCCGGACTGGAAGACGCTGGTGCCGCCGGCCGATGCCGAACGTTACGCGCATGATGGCACGGTGCCGCTGCTACGCGATGCCGACGGCCGGCCGCTGAAGCGCAATTTCGTGCATGTCGATGATCTCGTCGCGGCGATCCTTGCGGCAATCGACAATCCGCGCGCCAAGGGCGAGCTTTTCAACATCTCGATGGATCGACCCGTCGATTACGGCGAGGTCGCAGCACACCTGGCCCGCACGCGCGGGCTCGGCTCGGTCGACATATCAAGCCAGTTTCACTCGAACTGGATGGACAATAGCAAGGCCAGATATCTCTTGGACTGGGAACCGGTCTACGATCTGGAGAAGCTGATCAATTCGGCTTGGGACTACCAGCGTTCGAAGGAGGAGCCTCGAGTCGTCTGGTATCCAGGTTGATGACGCGGCGGGTGCAGAAGCGCCCGTCTTTTTCAATGGGAGGAAGCTATGAGGAAGGCATTATTGCTTACAGCTGCAGTCCTGGCGCTGACGGCCGGTCAGTCCCTGGCCGCCAAGAAGCAGCTGGTCATCGTCGTCAAAGGCCTCGACAACCCGTTCTTCGAGGCGATCAACCAGGGTTGCCAAAAGTGGAACAAGGAAAACGCATCCGCCGAATATGAATGCTTCTACACCGGCCCGGCATCGACCTCCGATGAAGCCGGCGAGGCGCAGATCGTCCAGGATATGCTGGGGAAAGCCGATACCGCCGCCATCGCCATCTCGCCCTCGAACGCCAAGCTGATCGCCCAGACGCTGAAGACGGCCAATCCGAGCGTTCCCGTCATGACGCTCGATGCCGATCTTGCAGCTGACGACGCAGCGCTGCGCAAGACCTATCTCGGCACCGACAACTATCTGATGGGCGCCAAGATCGGCGAATACATCAAGAAGGCCAAGCCGAACGGCGGCAAGATCTGCACCATCGAAGGCAATCCCGGCGCCGACAACATCCTGCGCCGCGCCCAGGGCATGCGTGACACGCTGAGCGGCCAGAAGGATCTCCCCGCGCTGAAGGGTGAAGGCGGCTGGACGGAGGTTGCCGGCTGCCCTGTTTTCACCAATGACGATGGCGCCAAGGGCGTTCAAGCGATGACCGACATCCTCGCCGCCAATCCCGACCTCGACGCCTTCGGCATTATGGGCGGCTGGCCGCTGTTCGGCGCCCCGCAGCCCTATCGCGACCTGTTCAAACCGATGGCCGACAAGATCGCCAAGAACGAATTCGTCATCGGCGCCGCCGACACGATCGGCGACGAAGTGGCGATCGCCAAGGAGGGACTGGTCACCGCGCTCGTCGGCCAGCGGCCGTTCGAAATGGGATATAAGGCGCCAACCGTGATGATGGACCTGATCGCTGGGAAGAAGGTCGAGGATCCGGTGTTTACCGGGCTGGATGAATGCACCAAGGATACTGTCGACACCTGCATTCAAAAGTGATGCTGGCATTCGATAAATGACGCGGCTCGGAGCGTCCACGCGTGTGGGCGCTCCGATGATCATGCCGGGCTCAGTTGCGAACCCAGCCAATCCGTAAATGCGCGCATCGCCGCCGTGACCGGCCGCGATTGCAAGCGCGTCAGCCAGTAGCTGCCGAGCGATATGGCGGTGGCGAAGGGCTGGACGACCGCGCCTGACGCCAGATGCCGTGTGAACATCGATGGCGGCGCGAGCGCGATGCCGAGCCCATGGAGGGCGGCCTCCATCATGCCGACGGAGGAATCGAAGACGATACCGGCATTGACCTGCGCTGCCGGCGGAACGCCTGCCGCCTGAAACCAGGTGCTCCATTCCTCGGTTCGATAGCTGCGCAGCAACGTCGCGCCGGCAAGGTCTGCGGGCGATTGCAGATGTTCCGCCAGCTTGGGGATGCAGAGGGGCGAGAGCGGCGCTTCGAACAGGCGTTGCGCCTCGGTGCCGTGCCAAGAACCGCTGCCGAAGCGGATGGCGAAATCCAGCCCTTCGGCGGCCGGATCGACCCGGTTGTTGTTGGTGGAAATGCGGAGATCGACAAAGGTATGCCGGCGCTGGAAATCCGAGAGCCTCGGCAACAGCCAGCCAACGGCAAATGTCCCGACAACGCCGAGGAACAGCAATTCCCGCACCTGCCCGGCTTCGATCCTGTCCAGCGTCGTCGCCATCTGGTCGAACGACGCCGTCACCGTCGGGAGCAGCGCTTCGCCTTCCGCGGTGATTTTCAAACCGCGGGGGAGACGCTGGAACAGGGCCACCCCCAATCGCCTCTCCAGGCCTTTGACCTGCTGGCTGACGGCCGCCTGAGTGACGCAGAGCTCGATCGCGGCGCGGGTGAAGCTCAGATGCCGTGCGGAGGCCTCGAAGGCGCGCAGGCCGTTCAAGGGGAGGAATTGCCGAACCATTGTGAGCCCTAGATTTTCTTTTGGCTGCTGCGAGATATCATCATTTGTGATTGCAAAATAGCGCCGTTAAACGTCGTCGCCATCGGCCTTTGCGCCGCTTTTGGATGCCTGTCGATTTGGAGGATGACGGCTATGAAAAGCATTGGGATAAGCATTTTATCGGCATCTATGCTCATGGCCTGCGCTGCCACAAGCGGTTTTGCCGCCGACGAAACCAAGATCAAGACGATCACGGATGCCGCGATCAAGCCGATCATCGAGAAATATGCCATCCCCGGCGTTGCCGTCGCCATCACCGCCGACGGCCAGGACCACATCTTCAACTATGGCGTCGAATCCAAGGACACCGGCAGGCCGGTGGCGCCGACCACGCTGTTTGAGCTCGGCTCGATCAGCAAGACCTTCACGGTGACGCTGGCATCCTATGCGGAAGCAAGCGGACAACTCTCACTGTCGGACAAGGTCGGCAAGTTTCTGCCGGCGATGAAGGGAAAGCCATTTGGCGATGTCACCCTGATGTCTCTGGGCACCCATACAGCCGGCGGATTTCCGCTGCAGCTTCCCGATGAGATCAAAACCGAAAAACAGCTGCTCGGCTATTTCGAAGCCTGGCGACCCTCCTATGCGGCTGGGACGCAGAGAAGTTATGCCAATCCCAACATCGGCATGCTCGGCTATGTCGTGGCGAAAGCCATGCACGGCGATTTTGCGGCGTTGATGGAGGGCAAGCTGTTTGCCGCGCTCGGTTTGAAAAGCACCTATATCGATGTGTCGAACGCGCGGCTCGCGGACTATGCTCAAGGTTATAAGCGCAGCGGCGAGCCGGCCCGGATGACGCCGGCCATGCTTTCGGCCGAAGCCTATGGCGTCAAATCCACCGCAGGCGACATGATCCGTTTCGTCGGCGCCAATATGGGCCTGGTCAAGCTCGACGAAAAACTGCAGCAGGCGATCACCAACACCCATATCGGGTATTTCAAAGCAAGGGCGATGACCCAGGATCTCATCTGGGAGCAATATGCCTATCCGCCGAGCTTGAGCGACCTGTCGCAGGGCAATTCGCCCGCCATGCTGAAAACCATGCCGGTCTCGGAATTGCGGCCGCCGATGAAGCCGCGAGACGATGTGTGGATCAACAAGACCGGCTCGACCAATGGCTTCGGCGCCTATGTCGCCTTCATCCCCAAACAGCGGCTCGGCATCGTCATCCTGGCCAATAAGAACTATCCCAACGAGGATCGCGTCGCCGCAGCCTATCAGATATTGACCGCGCTCTCGGCCGACTGAACCAAAACAGGCCGGCCGACTCGGCACACGTCGGGCGGGCCTCCGCGGCAAGCACACGGCATCATTTAATTCTGCATCGAGCGTCCGAAAATCGAGTCGGACTTTAGCCCGATGCCGAGCCAGCGCCCTCGTGATACACAAAACCAGTGCGATCGACGGACGCATTCCGGCGCAGGTGCTCTGACGCCGAATCGGCGGGCACTACTTTAAGTAAAACCTATGAATAATTAAGATTAATAAGGGAGTATTTCCTGGAAAACTTCTAATGAATTGCCACGACTTAAAGGTGATGCTAATAAACGCTCATATTCTTAACGTCACAAGGCACAATGCAATGAAAAGCGTATTGATTTCTGGCGGAGCTGGATTTATCGGTTCACATCTGTGCGACCGGCTTTTACTTAGAACGGACGTCCAGAAACTGGTGGTCGTTGACAATCTCTGGACCGGACTTTTCGACAATATCGCCCATATTAGGGATCCCCGCTTTCACTTCGTGAAGTCGGACGTCGAGACGCTGCGCAGTTCTGAAAAATTCGATGAAATCTACCATCTTGCGTCCCCGGCATCGCCGCCATGGTATATGAAGGAACCGAAGAGGACGATTTCCGCCAATCTTCTCGGAGCACTCCGGCTGCTGGAGCTTTTGAAGAAGGGCGGGCGTTTCGGCTTCACCTCGACCTCCGAAGTCTATGGCGACCCGCTGGTGTCGCCGCAGCCGGAATCCTACAAGGGCCAGGTGGACTGCACCGGACCGCGCTCGTCCTACGACGAGAGCAAGCGCTGCACGGAATCGCTGCTGTTCGAAATGCAGCGCACCGAGGGGCTCGACCTCAAGGTCGTGCGTCCCTTCAACATCTACGGCCCCCGCACACGGCCCGATGACGGCCGCGCCGTCTCCAATTTCATCACCCAGGCGCTGGCGGGCCGGCCGATCACCGTGTTCGGCGACGGCAAGCAGTCGCGCAGCTGGGGCTATGTCGACGATGTCGTCGATGGTTTCGCGCGATATTTCTGGATCAATGAAACCGACTACAAGGGACCTCTGAACGTCGGCAACGATCGCGAGATTTCAGTTCTCGAAGTCGCGCAATATGTGTCCAAACTGGTCGGCGGCGTGCCGATCGTCTTCGAGCCATCACCGCCGCAGGACCCGACGAACCGACGGCCTGATCTGACCAATGCGAACTACGTCATGCCGGAGTGGTCGTGCAAGGTCTCCTACGAACAGGGCGTGGCCATGACGCTCGACTGGTTCAGGGAAAGATTGACGGCGGGCGCGGCGGAATAAGCCATCACGACTTTCAACGCTCGCGTCATTAGACGCGAGCGGCGTATGCTCAGGGGTGCGATTTGAGAGAGTGGTAATGCGTGAATCAATACCGTCCGATCTGAAGGATGTGAATTTCCCCGTACCGATCCACTATCTCGATCTGGCATCCGACCATATCGACGCTGCGTCGTCTCCGCTCTCCAATGGGCTGGTGGTCTTTCTGTCGGATGGTCTTCCCGTCGGACAAGCCTACATCGAAAGACTGGAAACTGCCGCGGCACTGGCCGAGCGTGTCGTGCGGCCGGATACGCTCGAGCATATCGCTCAAGTCGCGCAAACGCCGCTTCGCAATCGCGAGGTCAGCATTCTGATCTGCACCAAGGACCGGCCGGAGGAACTGCGCCGGTGCCTGGCCTCGATCCCCGAACAATCGCTCCGCCCCGTAGAGATCATCGTCGTCGACAATGCGTCGGCTGGCGATGCGACGCGTCGCGTGGTTGAAGAGGCTGGCATCACTTATGTCCGCGAAGATCGGGTCGGGCTGGACTTTGCACGCAACGCGGCGGTTCGCGCGGCGAAAACCGAGTTCGTCGCCTTTACAGATGATGACGTGGTCCTTCACCGCCAATGGCTAGAGAACCTGATGAAGGCATTCGACCGGCCGGAGATCGCCTGCGTCACCGGGCTGGTGCTGCCCGGAGAACTCGCAACGCCCGCGCAATTCATCTTTGAAAAACACTGGAGTTTCGGCAGGGGTTATCTCCGGCAGGATTTCGACCAGGATTTCTATCGCCTTCACGAACGTTACGGCGCTCCGGTCTGGACGATCGGCGCCGGCGCAAGCCAGGCCTTCCGCCGCAAGGTTTTCGACGAGATCGGCCTGTTCGATGTCCGCCTCGATATGGGTGCGGCCGGCTGCTCGGGTGATTCAGAATATTGGAACCGGCTGCTGCATCACGGCCATGTCTGCCGCTACGAGCCGACGGCGGTCTCGTGGCACTTCCACCGCAAGGATATGAAGGGGCTCGCCAAACAGATCTACCAATATATGAGCGGCCATATCGCCGCACTGCTGGTGCAGTATCAACATACCGGCAATGGCGGCAATCTCCGACGCATTCTGCTTTCGTTTCCGAAATATTATGCCGGCAGGCTGCGCAAAAGATTGCGCAAAGGTGCGACGTCGCACGACTTCTTTTTGAAGCAGGAGATGCTCGGAAGCATCAATGGCGCCTTCTATGTTCTGCGCCGATGGAAGATGCGAGCATGGTGACGACGGCCGCGCCCGATATCTCCTTCCTCATCCCTGCCCATAATGCAGGCGATACACTTGCCGAATGTCTTGCCAGCCTGCAGCGGCAGACCCGATCGAACTGGCAGGCGGTGGTGGTCGATGACGGTTCGAGCGACCGCACCTGGGAGATACTTCAGGGCATCGCAGCAACGGACGATCGGATTTTCGCTGCCCGCCAACCGAATGCCGGCGCAGCCGCGGCGCGGAACCACGCCGCCAGATTGGCGGCCGCCCCCCTGCTCTGCATGTTGGATGCCGACGACTGGGTAGATCCGAGCTTCGTCGAAACCCTGCTGCCGGTGGCAGCGGATGCATCTCCAGCGACTATTGCCTATTGCTCCTACCGCCGTGTCGCGCCGGATGGCCGGCAGATGCAGGTCGAACAGGCTCCGCTCCTGACAGGGAATATCGCCAAGCGCGAATTCTCTTCCTTTTGTGCGCTTGCCGTCCATACGGTCGTCTTTCCCAAAAGCCTTTTCGACAGACTCGGAGGTATGGATGAGAGCTTGCAGACCTGCGAGGACTGGGATCTGTGGCTGCGCATGGCCTTTGCAGGCGCCGAATTTCGCCGTGTGGACGAATGCCTGGCTTTCTATCGCATGAAGGCGGGATCGCTGTCCGGCGATCCGGTCAAAATGGTTCGTGACGCCATTTGCGTGACGAGTAAGGCAGAAGCGCTGCGCGTGCAGCACGGCTTATCGGCCGAGGAGCCGGAGGCGGGTTGGATCACGCCCGCCGTCAGCCAGTTGCGCATGCTTGCCTGGGTCGTCGCGGCCAAGCTCGATTCGACCTTGGATGTTGCAGCCCTGGCAGCACTCCTGCCCGAAATACCGGACGCTACGGGTTACGAGAGCTTCTTTGCCGGCGTGATCCTGCACGGCCTGCAGACCGGCCTGCTCCCCGACCGGACCGACGATCTGATCGATGCGCTCGACAAATGGCAGCCGACGTTCCTTCGGCTCATCCAGTTGATCCAGCGTCATTCCTTCCCCGGCACCGGGCGCAAGATCACTGAATCTGCCTGCTGGCAACTTTCCGCCGCGAACTTTTTGCGCTCCTTCACGCTCGGCAATATTCAGGTGGCCAGTGTCGAGATCGGCGCGCTTTCCAGGATCCCCAAGACTGAGCAAGCCGATACGCTCATCATGCACTGCTTTGCCGGTGCAGAGCATGTCGGCTCCTTTGTCGGGCCATTCTGGGGGGATCTTTCGATCCGGGCGCAGATCCGACTGATCATGTATGAGATGAAAGCAGCAGAACATCTGCAAAATCCGCATACGCTCGCCTATTTCAGTTCCTGGACAAGGGAAGCGCTGCGTGGCTACAGAGCCTTCGGCGGGCTGATCATCCACAATGGCCGGCGGCGAGGACGTTTCGAACGACTGATGGTCCACCTCGGGCGCAACGCCCTGCTGGCCAGCGCGCCAAGCGACAAGCAGGACTACGATGCTCGGCTGTCCGACATCCTGCGGGATATCGAGCGCCGTTTGGCGCCACTGTTTCGAGATTCACCTCAGTTGCCGTCAGACAAAAACGAAGGGACTGCGCCCGTTCGATCAGAAGAAGAATATTGGGAGCATATCTTCGAACGTCCCGATCCATGGAATTACGTCTCGGTCTACGAACAGGTCAAATATGCGCAGACGTTGAGCCTGATCCCGCAGGGGATCGACAAGGCGCTGGAGCTTGCCTGTGCCGAAGGCATTTTCACCGAAAAGCTGGCGGCAAAGGTCGGCCGGATGACGGCCACGGATATTTCGCAGCGGGCAATTGACCGGGCGGTCGAGCGGTGCCATGGCCAAGACAACGTCGAGCTTCTCGTTCTCGACTTCGTCAGACAAGATCTTCCGCCCGAACAGGATCTCATCGTCTGTTCGGAGGTCCTCTATTACATGAAGGATGAGGAGATGCTTGCCGCCGTCTGCCGAAAAATGGCGGCGGCTTTGAAACCGGGCGGCTATCTGGTTACCGCCCATGCGCATATCCGCCGCGACGAACCCAACCGGACGGGTTTCGACTGGGGCAATCCTTTCGGTGTCGGGACGATCAAGCGGGTTTTCGCCGAACAGGCCGGGCTCGCCCTGGAAGAGACTGTCGATACCGAGCTCTACGCGATCCACCGCTTCCGGAAAGGCGCCATCGCCAGTCCTGCCCTGCGGATCGAGCGGCATGGAACGCCGTTGGATGTCGATGTCGCGAAGCACGTCATCTGGGGCCCCGACGGCGTCGACCGCGAGGTGGCTTGGACGAACGAGCTGACGACCTCGGTCCCCGTTCTGATGTATCATCGGATCGCAGAGGAAGGACCCGCCGCACTCCAGCGCTTCCGCACGCCGCCGGAGATTTTTCGCAAGCAGATGCAGTTCCTGCGGCGGCAGGGTTTTTACACCGTGACGGCGCCGACCCTCGCCGATCTTTTACGCAGCGGCAAGCCGATCCAAGGCCGGCCCGTCATGCTGACATTCGACGACGCCTATGTCGATTTCCTGGCGAATGCCTTCCCGATCCTGACCGAGAATGATTTCAGCGCCGACGTCTTCGTCGTCAGCGATAAAGTCGGCAGCCGCTCGGATTGGGATTCAGCCTATGGCGAAACTGCCGCCTTGATGACGTGGGCAGATATTCAGGTGCTGCATCAAAAGGGCATCAGCTTCGGCTCCCACCTCGCCACCCACAGGCCAGCCAGTGCGATTGACAACGAATCGCTGCTGGCCGAAGCCATGCTGTCGCGCAATGCGCTGCAGAGCCGGCTTGGCGGAGCGGTGGAGGCAATCGCGCTGCCCTATGGGGCGACGGATTTCAGGGTGCCGGGCATTCTTGCCCTGGCGGGCTATGGCCTCGGCTTCACGACACGACCGGCAAAAGCCACCCTCTCCGACAATCTCTTCGCTCTGCCACGCATCGAGGTCCGCGGCGATCGTCCGCTTGACGCCTTCCCTGAACTCATGGGCCTACCGGGCGCCTTTATCGGATGACGACGCCATGACTGCTGCTACAGCCCCTTTGATCACCATCGTCATACCGGCTTACAACGCCGAGAAAACGCTTTTGGAAACATTGGGAAGCGTCTCCAGTCAGTCCTACGACAAGCTGGAGATCCTGGTGGTCGACGACGGATCGCGGGATGGCACCTTCGATCTTGCCCGCGACTATGGCCTGAAAGATGACCGGGTTCGTGTTCTCCGCCAGGACAATGGCGGGGTTGCGCGTGCGCGCAACCATGGGATCAGAGAGGCGCGCGGCCTCTATATCGCCCCCGTCGATGCCGACGACATATGGCATCCCGAGAAAATCGAGCTTCAGCTTCAGGCGCTGAAAAAGTTTCCGGACGGACACGGGGTTGCCTATAATTGGTATGCGGCGATCGACGAAAACGGCATCATCTTCGGCCATTCACGCCCGGTCCTGCATCAAGGCGATATCTTCGAACTCCTGCTCCGGGAAAACTTCATCGGCAATGGCAGCACGCCCTTGATGCCGCGGGCGGATGTCCTTGCCTGCGGCGGTTATGACGCCGGCCTGCGTGATGCCGGCGCCGAAGGGTGCGAGGATCTGAAACTTTATCTCGCTTTGGCCGAGAAATTGCCGTTCGCGCTGGTTCCGGATTTCCTCACCGGTTATCGCTTCACCCGGGGGAACATGTCCAGCAACGCCCATCGGATGCTGAAATCCCATGCCTTGGTAATGGCACCGATCGCTGCGCGTTATCCGCAGCTTGCGCGCGATATCCGGGCGGCCCAGTTCAACACGGCGCGCTGGTATTTCAAGAAGGCCTTTTTTGACGGCGATTACCCCCAGGTGAAAAAGCTGGCGCCGATGATGGCCGGAAAATACACCCCGCAGCTGATCATCTACGGCATGCGGGACAGCTGGCGCCAAGCCAAACGCCAAGGCATCGCGATGGCAAAGCGCGCCCTTGGCAGACCCCCGGCCCGGCCGAAAACCCGCTTCGCAGGTGCAGTCCTTCCACAACCTGGAACGGCATTCAGCGATCGTTTCACGACCGTCCCCGTCAAGGACGCAGTGAAGCCGACCGGGGGCAGCCGACCATGAATAGGTTTCGAAAACCCGCTCCCGCCAAACCGACAGGCGCCTATAATCTGATCATCGCGGCTCGGTTCCGCGAGCTCCGGCAACTCGTACCGGCGCTGCACCTCAAGATGACGGTGATGATCATCCTCGGCATTCTGACAGGTTTCTTGGAAATGGTGGGGATCACTTTTCTGGTCAGCCTCGTCTTTCTTCTCGGGCAGCAAGGCCCGGTTTCCGGCTCCGGCGCTGCATGGCTTCCAGCCTTTTTCGGCAGCATCGACCTCAGTCTTTCAAAGCCAGTGCTGATCGGGATCCTCGTCGGCTCCATCCTGTTACGGATTTTTCTCGGATGTGCCAATGCGCTGATTGCAAGCGCCATCAACCACCGCATCAGTGATCGCGTGCGGGATCGTCTCTACGCCAAGGTCTTGACCATACCCTTCCAGCGCTTTCAGGATTACGAGCGCAGCGACCTGATCAACGTCATTGCAACCGAATCTTATGCGGTATCGTCGGCGCATGCCAACCTGGTGCGTCTGGGAGTCAATTTCGGCACGATCGTTATCTTCGGCATCGGCATGCTGGTCATGGCCTGGCCGATCGCCCTGCTTGGGCTCGCCTTCGGCTTCATCCATAATTTCGCGCTCGGTCTTTTTGCCGGCGCCTACCGCCGCCTCGGCGCCTCGGCACTGGCGGCGGTGGAAGCCTTGACCCAGTTGAGCTGGACAACGCTGCAGACCTTGAAGGCCGTCAAAAGCTTCGGCTTGGAACCGCGCCACCAGCAGCTTTTCGAAGCGCTTTCCCGCGACGTCGGCCAGACCTGGCGCAAATCGGACCGGATGGGGGCGATGACCTCGCTCCTCAGCGAGGTCCTGACCTTCGGAGTCATTCTGACGATCATCCTGTCCTCGGAATTCCTGCCGGTGGATTTCAAGGCGGCGCTCTCGGCCACCATCCTTCTTTACCGGCTTCAGCCGCATATCAAGGGATTCGATTCCCAGATCCTCAGCCTTTACGAGATGGAAGCCTCGCTGCAGAACGTGCTGGCGCTGCTATCGGAAAAAGACGACACCAAACAGACCTCGAAAGGGCAGCCTGTAACCCGCCTGGCAGATGCGATCGTCTTCCACGATGTCTCATTCGCCTACGAGCGTGCGAACGCCGCGGCTGTCAGCCATCTCAATTTTTCGATCCGAGCCGGTGAGACAACGGCGCTGACGGGGCCAAGCGGTTCCGGCAAGACGACGATCCTCAACATGATTCTCGACCTCACCCGGCCGACCCAAGGCAGGATCACGGTCGACGGCGGGGATCTCGCAACAATCGACCGCTCCAGCTGGCTGCAACTACTCTCCGTGTCGGGCCAGGACGTCGAACTGATGGAGGGCACGGTGCTCGACAACATCAGATTTCGTCGCGATATCTCGGAGGATGATATCCGCTGGGCCGCCGATATGGCCTGCGCAACCGAGTTCATCGAAGAACTACCGTATGGTTTCGATGAATGGCTGGGCGACGAGGCGATCCGGCTTTCGGGCGGGCAAAGGCAGCGCATCGGCCTGGCGCGCGCCCTCGCCGGCCGGCCACAGATCCTGCTGCTGGACGAAGCCACGAGCGCGCTCGACGAGGATACCGAGATGCGGGTGTTTGCCGCGATGAAGGAAGACGCCGGCAGGACGCTGATCGTTGTCAGCCATCGGCCCGCCGTCGCCCGACTGATGAAGAACCGGATCGATCTCCGTCCGCCCTCACCGACCTCCAGGCTGGGGTGACGGCTATGAAGCTCGTGACGATATCAGGGATTGAGGTGGCGGTCGTCATACCCGCCTATAATGCCAGCCCCTACCTTGCCCAGACGCTCCAATGCGTTGTCGATCAAACCCATAAGGCCCTGGAAATCATCATTGTTGACGACGGCTCAACCGACGAGACGGCGTCTATCTGTCGCCGCTTCGCCGCCGCCGATCCAAGGATCAAGCTTCTGTCGACAGAAAACCGTGGCGTCGCTGCGGCCCGTAATATCGGCATTGCGTCATCGACCTCAGACTATATCGCCTTTCTCGATGCGGACGACCTCTGGCATCCGACCTATGTCGAGCGCATGCTTTCGGCTCTCCATCCCCTCCCAGAGGCCTGGGGGGCGGTCTACGCTCTTCACCGCTTTATCGACACCGAGGGATATTGCACGAAATCAGGCTCGTCAGTGAACGCCCGGGACTGCATTTTAGCGCGTCATCTCGTTTTCCGCTTCGTCGGCAATGGCAGCGGTTTCATGGTTCGCCGCGCTGTCGTCGATAAGATCGGCGGCTACGATCCGCGTTATGCCAGGCAGGGGATTGGCGGATGCGAGGATTTCGATTTCGAACTCCGTACGGCAGAGCATTTCAAAATCGAGACGGTGCCGCTGGGTCTGGTGGGATACCGCCTTCACGCGGAAGCCATGTCTGCCGACAAATCGCGGATGGCTCGATCGCTACTGGCGGTGAGCGAGCAATGCATTGCCCGCAATCCAGAACTGCCGGCTTATGTCGTCAGTTGCGCCCGTGCCTCGGCGCATCTCTATGCATTTTCAAAATATGCCAGTTTGAAAGATTGGCAGAGCGCCGCGACTTCGCTGAAATACATCTATGATCATAGCCCGACGCTCGCTGCCAGCGTGCTGGTCAGATTGATCCTTACGAAAGCCAGGAGAGCCGCACGCAGGACCTTGCGCAAAGCCTGGCCGGTCGGGCGGAAAACAGAAAGGAATGTCAAGAAATTCGAAGAGATAGACCCGCTTTCCCCCTTGGTGGGCGGTTGGTCACGCTTCAGAACGAAAGCATTGCTCCGGCGCCTGTCGGAAATCGATCGGGCTGGTGGATGCTGTGCGGCGACCTCGTCAGCAGGCCTGATGCCTGGCGGCCGAGCATTGTCAAATATCCAAAGTTAGAGATCTCCTCATTCGACCGCCGTCATATTATGTTCCGAAATTTGAAATGTCCCCGAATATCAGTAAGTAAAAATAGAGATTAATTCGGGGAAAAAGCATTCACCCCAATAATAACATGTGACAATAAAGGATTTGCCTGCGATCATACCTATGCACTGTGCAAAACTTCCTACTGGAGGACCCGCCACCACCCCGGCGGGTTCTCAACTTGTTTCACGACAAGTCGCCGCAGGCGCGCGCCTGTATTGCTGCCTCAACATCGATACATCTTGTTTCGGATGGTGATATTTCATTGGTGCGGTCGCCGTGATGAGCAACCTCCATCACCGGCAAATGAAGATGGAAGCGCTGTCTATCCCGGGAATATTTCCACCGATGCTTCAACTCACAACTGAATCCCCTTCGAGCAGGAACGTTATCTGGCCGACAGGAAACTGTCATTAAGTCGATATTATTATCAGGTAGACATCAAAAAGTATAATATCCATGCGTAACAACAGTGCATCTCATAATCATGACCAGACTTAACTTAATAGTCATGCAATTTATATTGAAACACAACCTCTATCTGAAATTAGAAATTTTACCTTTTGATAAATTTCGACTTGCTCTATCCGATTTTCGAACCCAATTCACTGACCATTACATTTCTACGGATATCCGCATGACCGCTTCCCAAGGAGAAGAAAACTTCCGGAAAACCATCCACGGTTTTCAATTACATAGAAAGCTTGCGGTATCGCTGATGAGTGTGTCACGGCTGAAGGACCAACAGCTGGGGATGGCCGCACGCCGCATAGGTGCCGATGCAGTTCGCCGTGGCGCGATGACGACATTGGAGAAGCATTGATCTATAATATACTGATAATCAACCGATTTTATAGTTCACTGCGTCCCACCGGACCAGGTTCGGCGGCGATGGTCGGCCTATCGTTTCGAACCTTGGCACAGGATCTGGCGCCTCCAACGGAAAATTCGCGGCACCGGGATGCCGACCCGTCGCTGACGCGTTTCCCGATCCGAGACAATCGATAGTTGGCAATGCGACGTCGTCCCGTTTCGTCCGCCGCAAAGGTCTTATGGTATGCCAAACCTGTGTCGAAATGGTCGCACCTCGATAGCGAATTAACCCTTCATAAAGCATTTGCTTGCTCAACTTATAATTTGTGTCATGGTGACTGTAAGTAGTGAGGGAGCCGACCTGATGAGTGATATGGCATCGCATATTCCGGAATTTGGTTACGATGAGCGCGTCATGATCTGCCGGAAGCAGATCGAAAAGGCGGTCTATCAGTTCATTGCAAACACGAAGGTTGACGGATGCGATCCGGCGGAGGTCGCCATGGCCATCGCCGACATAGCCGACGATTACATTCTCCTGCTGGCTCAGAAGCGTAATCTGACCCATTGATCAGGGATCGACCATTGGTCGGCCGATCGCCCGGCAGCTGAACGCAAAGTCGCCGCCGCTTCCCTGCCAGGAGGTAACGTCAACGTGATCGTTTATCACGCGCTATATTAAACCCTCAGGCTCAAACCGACCGGCGACAATCAGACTTCTCCACCTACAATTCAGGACCGACTGAAAAACCTCGGCGAGCCACGGGCGTCCGTCTCTGCGCCTGATCCTCCCCGCAATCGAGTGAACGCCCGCTTCGGGAGATGACTGCGCTTTTGCACCAGCGCACGCAAAATCGCGAAAACCGGTTGATTTTCGCGGTCATCCACATGAGCTTGAACGGTGAACATTCAACGGCGCGTCAAGCGACGCGCCGTTGTTTTAATGCATGTCGTCCCCCACGCTCTACGCTACCCGACGCCATGCATTAATGGCTTCTCACACTCGCTTGCGGAACCGGCGAACGCAATTCTGCCAATTCCCTGGGCAACCCCTCCCCCAGTTCCTGCTTCACCGCCTCGAGCGCCAGATCGAGGCAATTCGTCGCGAACGGCAGCTTGACATCCTGTGCGACCTGCCGCGCATAGGCGATCATCCGCGCCAGCGCGATGAGTTCGTTCAGACCGTCCTGCGCCCCCTGGTCTGCATTTATCTTGGCAATCGATGTCACGTCCATGACCATTTCTCCGACGAATTGAAGGAATGATACGCGCGTAGACGGGGTCGAGCCCGTGAAAAAAGCGTGACACAACCCTTGGTGAAGACTGCTGCCTTCGCTTTACAATGCAGGACGCGTATGGAACGCGGTTGCGTGCAGTTTCCAGGGCAGATCGGCCTTCGAACGGATGTTGGGGGCTTCCTGCACGGCTTTCAGCAATTCCAGGGCATCGATGCGTTTTTGATCGACGGAATTCGAAAGGAGTGCCGCCAGCAGTCGCGGACGGTCCGGCTCAGCGATACCGGCACATTGCTCGACGATCGCCCGCCACGTCCGCTTCTTGAAAAAGGTCGCATCTGCCGCATCTTCGAGTTCCTGGCGCAGCCCAACTGCCAGCAGTCCGCCATCCTCCATCGAATCGAGGGTGGCGCTGACATTGACGAGCGGTATCGTCAGCGGCTTGCTGCCGAGTGCCGTCGGCGCGTGCACGAGTGCGACGGCGGCATCGTCGACCAGCCGGCCGGTGCGATAGTCTTCGAAAATGCGGCCGATCCCGATCATCCCGAATGAATGACATTCCGCCGCCCGCAAGGCGCCCATGCTTGCTGCCCCGAAAACCGCCACGCCGAGCGAGAGAGCATGGAGAATTTCCTTATGTCGAACCGGTGCGGCATATTCAAAACCGCCGTCGATCAAGCCGATGACATTGGCGCCCTGCTCCACCTGAGCCAGGACATCGCCCTGCATGGCGGGCGGCAGAACGCGCAGCGCCTCGCCAGCGAGCGATGCCGCATCGGGAAGACTGGGACCTGCGAAAACGATCTTCAAAATCCTATCGCCTTGGCCAGAGCCCTTGTTCCAAATCGCCGAGCGCGCCCTCCCTCCGGATTTTCGAGCTCGGGGATAACCACCTTGACGACGCTGAAGGGAAGCGTGTCGTTGCTGAGCAGAACTCGGATCACCGAAGTGATCCCTCGGTTGCGCAGAGCGTCAAGCACATGCTGCAGCAACTGCGTCAAATCCTGTTGCCGATATCCTGGCGCCCCCTCACGGCGGAGGGCGGCTGACGGTGCGGCAACCGCATCGAAAGCTTGCCGCATCAGCGGCGGAAGGGATCTCGAGAAAGTTGCAGGAGAAATATCGTCCCTGGCGCCGCTGATATAGGTCAGCCGGGATTGCACGGCTTCCGTCACCGCCCGAATGGCGGCGCGGACGGGAGACGGATGCGCCCCGGTGCCGCCCGTCACTTCGACGAGGCGAATGCCCCTGTCAGCGTAAAGATGGCTGGAGCCCGAAACCAGCTCCCCAGGACCCAGCATGGCGGTGAAACAGGGGACTGCGATGTCGCTGGTGATATCGAACAGCCTGAGCGCCAATCCCGATGCTTCGATCTTGTCGATCAGCCCGTTAAGGGCATCGTCCTCAAAGCCGCGGGGATCGACGCAGCCGAAATAGAGATCGGCTTCCCCGCTCACCTGCCACAGCACCTGAGCGTCACGCTCGATACGCTCCAGCACGCCATGAAAGATTGCCTCCTCAGCGCTGTTTCCCGAAGCCAGGCCATCCGACGACATCCAGTATCGCGCGTCACGCGTCCGGTCGAGCACCACCGTTTCGAAAGGAATGTGGATCTCGCCGCCCGTGAGGAGATTGATGCCGGCAACCCATTCGGTCTCGTCATCCGGCCCGAGATCGGGTTTATGGACGGCGGTCAGGCAGTTCAACCGGTCGACCTGGTAGCCCGTCGTCTGGAGGCGGGAAGAGGAACCATGGATGCGCTTGACGAAGGGTTCGCCGGCAACCGCCCGTTCAAGCGCCTCCATGACCGTGGATACCTTGGCGTCCAGATCGGTCACGCCCTTTCCCTGAGCAATGACGATCGACCGCGAATTCGGGGCATAGGCACACCAGACAGGGATTCCGATGTGGTCCAATCCAGTATGTCGCGCAACCCTGGTGATGCCGAACTTTTCAAAAAAAGGTTCAACACGGGAAAGAGTTTCCCCCGGCGATATGATCCTATCGGAATAGTGGGCCCGGTGTGTCAGAATGCCGCCTCACCCGTCGCCGTCACTCCGCAGAAGCTAAGCCAATTGATAAGGGCTGAATTCATGGCGCACCGGCATAGCGATGGGTTATCATCAACAGCTCCTTGATCGAAGAGCGGACCGGTCGCCATTCGTCTCGTTCAACGGCAGATCGCCGAAAGTCTGCAGGCGGCACGATGCGCCCTCAGCCGTTAATAACCGGATCCTGCAACTCACCGTCGATTTCCGATAGCCCCGCGACGGCCAGACTTTTCGCCAGTGCCACCAGTTTTTGCCTGATATTCGGATCCTCGATGGCGATGAATGCCTTGTTGAGCGCCAGCCCCTCCTTCGAGGACAAAAACCTGTTCAATTCGCTCGTCTCGCCTTCGATCGGTCCGGAACCACCGTTCTCGAAGAAAAAACCGATGGGCACACGAAGAATCTCGGATATGCGCTGAAGACGGCTGGCACCTATTCGGTTTGCACCTTTTTCGTATTTCTGGATCTGCTGGAAGGTAATGCCCAGAAGTTCGGCCAGACCGTGCTGGGTCATCCCGAGCGTCTTTCGCCGGACCCTCACGCGGTTGCCAACATAGACGTCGATCGAATTCGGGGATTTAGCCTTCATGTGAATAAGTCTCCCACTTTATCAGCATGCCCAGCCGTATAATGGAGAGTTTAAGCAAAAATGCAACTAAAAGTAAATATTTCATAGGGATTTTTTTGGGCGCTGCGCATAGTAAAAACAACCTGTGGATTATTGCAGCGGATGCCCTTGGAGCGGATGCGCATCGCACTGTCGCGCGTACTGCTGCTCGAAATCAGGGCTGCGGGACACCTGCTTCTAAAGAGGCCTTTTGAGCCACGGCAAACTCGGCAAAAACGGCATGCTTTCGACATAATCAAACGGGCCTTGTCTAAGCCGGTATCCAGAAGCAGCGTGCTTAGGGTGTTTTCGACCAGAACTTGTTTCAGCAGCATGAAGTGATCATCCCTCAAGTAACAAGCAAAATATATAATCTGGAGTTTTACAATTAAAGACAAAACCAGCGGCAACTGCTTCATAGAGCGACGAGCGACAGGGCAAACCGTTCACGATCGAATCGGTGATGCGCCTTCGCCGAATCTGTCGCGTCTATCCTGATGGTGATGCACAAAGGCGCACAATTGCCGACATGAAGCCAAAGATATTTAACGGATAAATGTATACTGCTGGATTTAGACAGCCCGATCGAAACCCTTCTCGCACCGGAGAAGACAAGCTTGCCCGAGAATTCGTCCGCAAATGCAAAACAGCCATTGGGAAAACCGAAGATTCCCGTGGTCTTCTGGTTGCTGCTGACGATCTCCCTCTCGCTGGTCATGGGGACGGTGCTTCTTTCCAACGATATGAAACACTTGAAGACGGTGAGCCATTATTTTGGCTTCGAGCTCTTTCCCGCTGATGTTAGGCCGCCTCCCCCCAAAGCTCTTCCGCGCCCGACGCCGCCTGCCGCCTTCAAGCTCCCCTTGCATCTCATCGAACCGCCATTGGCACAGACCGCGGCGACTTTCCTACGCACATGGCGAATATCCGGGCCGGCAATGTGTGCCGCGCTACGCGATGCCGGCATCGCAACCAGCGATTGGGTGGCGGCGAGCTTTAACGCCGATACGTTCGAATGCTTTTTCGAACATGGCGGCAAGCGGGAGAAGGATCAGCTTCCGAGCTCCATCTTCGTCATCGTTCGCGGCGACGCCGCTGGCGCGATCAACAATATGCGGGTGAAAATCATCAATCCCGAGACAGATCAAAACGGCCAGCTCGATCCCGGCATTCTGCGGATCTTCGAAACCATGTTGCGACAACCGCAATGGCTCGATTTCCATGAGACGCTGAACGCGATCAGGGATTTGAGAGACATCAAGGAAGACGGCTTCGGAGCCAGTATCAACTTCACCCGTGAAGTGCTCAATCCCGGGCGCTATAATTTCACGCTGTCGCTGGATGCGACCTCGGGACCGCAGAAAAGAACAAGAAGCTATTTTTCCGACAGAACATGGCTTCCATCGCCGGAGCCCACGGCCGAGAACGACGTACGCTCGGCACCGGCATCCACGCCTGCCGATGCCGAGGGACCGGCAACAAAGCCGGACCATCCGCATTAAAGCAATTCCAGCAAAAATGCGGAGCGGTATGCCGTTGCGAATTGCGTGAAAACGAAGAAAAAGAGCATATCCGTGATTCCGAAAAAACGGATATGCTCTAGGGGCTGCCGAGATTATGCGGCGGCTATCACACCATGTAACTTGCACCCTCGTGATGCCTCAATGCAACCACAAGGAGGCTCTGATCAGCGCTGCAAACAGGATGACAATGACGCCGGCGACGCCGAGGACAAGGGCTGTGAACGGCCGGACATCGAGCAGAGATAAATCGTTTCGGACAGTCGCCATAAAAAAACGGCATTTTGAAATGCCATATGAAAACAGCTCATCAGATAGCTAAACCGATCTTCCATCGCGAGCGCCCTCTAGAACCGTATGTGTCTTGGAGGACAGCTGGAAAGTCTAGCATATACTGACAATATCCCCTGGTTCGAAAGTATATTTGAGGTTGCATTACTTTATTGAATTGAACGCGAACCCCGCGATGGATCGTTGCCGGCTAGTCCAGCCCCTCAAAATTGCGCCGCGGACATGAAAAAAGCCAACAGTGAGAGATAGAATGAATAGAAGACGTTTCCTCGCCTCGATTCCGCTTGCTCTGTTGTATGCCAATGCCGGCGACGTCCTGGCACAGGTGCCTCCGGCGAGCGGGTTGCGCCCCCTTGCCGACAGCAAGGCGTTCCGACTCGGATCGGCAATCGACCTGCAGAACATCACCGACCCAATCGCTTCCGGGATTTACACCGACAACGTCAATTCGATAACGCCGCGAAACGAGTTGAAATGGAATGCCACAGAAAAGAGACCGGGTGTTTTCAATTTCAAGAGTGCCGACCTTATGGTTGCATTCGCGCGAAAAAACAACATGAGGGTTTATGGCCATACGCTGATCTGGTATCGCGTCCCGGAGTGGGTCTCGGACATCGACGACGCAAAGACAATTCAGGCGGCGATGAACCGTCATATTAAACAGGTTGTCACTCGCTATAAGAACTCGATCGACGCTTGGGATGTGGTGAACGAGCCGTTGGAATATGATGCGCCGGATATGCGGGATTGTGTTTTCCGACGCCTTCTTGGCGACGATTATATCCGTATGAGCTTCGACATGGCGCACGAGGCCAATCCCGGGGCGACGCTGGTGCTCAACGAAACGCATCTGGAGAAAAAATCCGACGTGTTCGAACAGAAGCGCGCGCGCATCTTGAAGATCGTCGAGGATCTCGTCGCCAAGAAGACGCCGATCGGCGCCGTCGGGCTGCAGTCGCATTTCCGCCCCGGCCTCGACCGAATCGATCCGGAAGGAATGGGCCGTTTCTGCGCGGCGCTGAAGGATATGGGTGTCGGCGTTTTCATCACCGAACTCGATGCCTCCTGCCACTTTTTGAACCGCGACAAAAGCTTCACGCCGGCGTCATACGCCGATATTTTCAGCGACGTGATCACCGTGGCGGCCGAACATGGCGACTTGAAAGGCGTGACGGTATGGGGCATGTCGGAAAAATACGGCGAGCACGATGAGAAGGACGCCGGTCCCGGCGCGGTCTGCACCAAGCGCGTTAATCTCTACGACGAAAACAATGCGCCGAGAAGTGCGGTTGATGGCATCCGACGGGCAATAGAGGCGATGTGATGCGCAAGACAACGGAGACGTCGACAGATTCATGAGAAAAGCCGTTATTTACGTGGAAAAGTTTTTGCCTGCCAGCCAGGCATTTGTTCTCAATCAGGCGGTGGCGTTTCGTTCCTTCGAAGCTGAAATTCTTGCCGGTTCCCGAATTTCTTCCGCCCATACCAAAAAATCCACTGTTCCGGTTCATGACATCCGTCGGTCTCCCGTTGCGCGGGCCGGTGAACTGCTTCTGAAAATCCCGCAGATCGGCCTTCCCTTTCTCTTTCCCGCGATCGGTAATGCCGATCTCGTTCACGCCCATTTCGGCAAAAACGGTTATGTCATAGGCCCCTTAGCTCGTGCCGCAGGCAAACCGCTGGTCACGACCTTCCACGGCTTCGACGCCACCTACGGCGGCGATCCGAAAAAGCCGGGCGGCTTCAACCAGGTGCGCTTCTTCGCCAAGGGCCGCAGTGAAATGGCCGGCTGGAACAGCTGGAATATTGCCGTTTCCGACTTCATCCGTGACCGGCTGCTGGCTCTCGGTTTTCGCGCCGACCGGGTCTTTCGCCATCATATCGGCATCGATCTCGATCTCTTCAAAATGGAGCCCCGTCCGCGAAAAAAGGGATTAGTGGTTTCAATTGCCCGCTTCGTCGACTACAAGGGCCATCGATTCATGATCGACGCGTTGTCCCGCGTGGCAGCGGCCGGCACGCCGGTCGAATTCGTCATGGTCGGCCAGGGTCCGTTGAAAGAGGAAATCGAAGCACTGGCGCGTCGTTCCTTGCCAAGCGTCACGATCCATGAAAATCTGTCGCAGACTGAGATAAGGGATCTGCTCGCCAGTGCAGAGCTTTATCTCCATGGCAGCGTGACCCTCGACAACGGTCACGCCGAAGCTTTCGGCCTCGCCAATCTGGAGGCGGAAGCCGTCGGGACTCCGGTCGTCGCATTTCGCTCGGGAGGCGTGGGCGAAGCGATCGAAGAGGGGAAAACTGGTTATCTCGTGGAGGAGCGGGATGTCGCAGGAATGGCGGAAGCGGTCGGAAGACTGCTCAACGACCGGGCCCTGTGGACAGCCTTCAGCGCGCGGGCACCGCTTCTGGTGGCCGAGCGCTTCGACTTACGTCGTCAGACGGGGATGCTCGAGGACTATTACAGTTCCGTGCTAGACGAATATTCCAGCCGGGGTCGGACTTGATGGTGCAGACAGGAAAAAAGCCGAAGTGGGGACTGAATGTATTTCGGCCGCTGCGGAATGGAATTGTGACGGCCAAATGGCTCTATTATACGAAGTTCTGGGGAATGGACATCGATCCGACCGCCAGCTTTTCGCTCAGCGTGCGGTTCGACAAGACCAACCCGAAGGGATTGCATATCGGCGCGGAAACCTATGTCGCCTTTGAGGCGGCGATCCTGACGCATGATCTCACGCGCGGGCTCTACCTTCACACGAGAATCGGCAAACGCTGCTTCATCGGCGCCCGCAGCATCATCCTGCCCGGCGTTGAAATCGGCGACGAATGCGTCATCGGCTCCGGCTCGGTGGTGACCAAAAGCGTTCCGCCGCGCTCGCTTGTGGCGGGCAATCCGGCAAAGGTTATTCGCAGCAACATCGAGATCATTTCACGTTACGGACGCATGGCACGCGAGGATGAGGCGATCTCGCAGGTCGTCACGCATTTGCCGACTGGAGAAGCACGATGAAGATGTTTGCCTACCGCGGGAAACACGAGAATTTTGGCGACGAGCTGAACCATTGGCTTTGGGAGCGCCTGCTGCCCGGCTTCTTCGACGAGGACGAAGGGCAGCTCTTTCTCGGCATCGGTTCGATCCTCTACGACAATTTCGATCCGAACATGCAGAAGATCGTCTTCGGCTCAGGTTATGGGGGCTATACCAACCCGCCGAAGGTCGACGGCAACTGGACCTTCTATTTCGTGCGCGGAAAAAAGACCGCCGAAGTCCTCGGCATCGATCCGAGCTACGCCATCGGCGATTCGGGCATCCTGACGCGCAGCTGCTGGGATGCCAAAAGCATCGAGAAGCGCTATCCTGTCTCCTTCATGCCGCACTACGAAAGCGCCATGTACGGCAGTTGGGATAAGGCCTGCGATCTCGCCGGCATCCACTATATCGATCCGCGCTGGTCGGTGGACAAGGTTCTGACCGAAATCAGCGCGTCGCATAAGGTCGTCTCCGAGGCGATGCATGGCTGCATCATATCAGATGCGTTGCGCGTTCCATGGCGGGCGATCCGCCCGATCGCGCCGGGCAATCGTGCCAAGTGGTACGACTGGGCGAGTGCGCTCGATCTGGAGATTGATTTCGACCCGATCGGCCCGTCGAACCTCGTCGAAGTCGGAGCGTCGCTGGTACGGAAAAATACCACCCTGTTGAAGAACATAACGTTCCGTCACCGCCGGATCCGGCAGCTGACCGGAAATTACGTCCTCGGATCGACGGTCAAGACATTGCAGCGGGTGGCGGAGAAGCCGGGTCAGCTCAGCACTGATGAGGCTATCGCAAGAGCACACGAGAGAATGCTGGTCGAACTGAACCGGCTGAAGCAAGATTTTTCCAAGAAAACGGCAAGCGCCCTTTAAGGTCGCAATCGGTTTCGCGATGAGGCAACAAAGCATGATGCTTTCCAACTCCATCAATCCTCTCTGCGCCGGCAAGGGGCAGAGGCATTTTGGATCGGTATGCGGCCCGCTTGAATGGTCGATGTTCCAGACGGCGGGAGCGGTGCGCCCATGAGCAGTGTGACCGACCGACTGATTCAGGGCAGCATCTGGCTGAGCCTGTCTCGCGCCATCGTCAACGGGCTTTCGGCACTCAGCACCTTTGTGCTGGCCTGGTATCTCGTACCGGCGGATTTCGGTCTCGTCGCCATTGCGACGACGATCCAGGTCATCTTGAGTTCGGTCACCGAACTTTCGCTCAATCAGGCGCTCATCCGCCACGAGTCTCCGAGCGAAACCCACTTCAGCGCGGTTTGGACATTGAGCGTGACAAGAAGCGCCATATTGGCGCTGCTGTTTGCCGCCGCGTCTTATCCGATCGCCGAATTTTATAACGAACCTCGGCTGACCAGCGTGATGCTTGCCCTGAGTTTCAGCCTGCTTCTCAGCGGTCTCGCCAATCCGCGGCGCGTCATGCTCCAGCGCGATCTGATCTTCTGGCAGGAATTCGTGCTGAACGTCTCGCAAAAGCTGGTCGGTTTTGTCGTGACAGTGGCAATTGCCGCCATCTATCAAAGTTATTGGGCGCTCGTTATCGGCACGCTTGCCTATCAGGTGACCAATATCATCGTGTCCTACACCGTCTTGCCATTCTGGCCGCGCATAACCTTCCGCCATGCCCGGGAACTGTTTTCCTTCTCCGTCTGGCTGACGGCCGGACAGATCGTCAATACGTTGAACTGGCGGATCGAGTATCTGCTGATCGGCAAGATGCTCGGCGCCACGCAGCTTGGTCATTATACCGTCGGCAATACGCTTTCGACACTGCCGACGCGCGAGGCGACGGCGCCGTTGAACCAGACGATTTATCCGGGTTTTTCCAAGGTCCGCAACGATCCGGTCCGCCTCATCGCAGCCTATCAGCGCGCGCAGGCGCTTCTGGCTGCGGTGGCGCTTCCGGCAGGTATCGGCATGGCTGTTGTGGCTGATCCGATGATGCGGCTGGCCTTGGGAGAGAAGTGGGCTCCTGCGATCTTCATCGTCCAGGCACTCGCATCGGTCTTCGCCTTGCAGACGCTCGGTTCGCTCGTCCAGCCGCTGGGCATGGCGAAGGGCCATACCAAAATGCTGTTCATCCGCGACACGCAGATGCTGGTGGTTCGCGTTCCTATCATCATCGCCGGCCTGATGATGGCCGGGCTTCCGGGCGTCGTTTACGCGCGGGTGTTGACGGGTCTGATTTCCACCGTCGTCAACATGCTTCTCGTCAAGCGGCTGATCAATCTGCCGTTCCTCCAGCAGCTCGCGGCAAATTTCCGCGCGCTTGCCAGCGTCGCCCTGATGGCCGCCGGCGTCTGGGGATTGTCGCATGTCTTGAACACCCCCACCGACAAGCCGGCGCTGGCCCTGCACCTCGCCGTCCTCGTCTTCACCGGCGGTATTCTCTATATCGGTTCCAGCTTTGTCCTTTGGCTCGCAATGAAGAAGCCAAATGGCCCCGAAACCGAAGTTCAGCGTATCGTCGTCAAGTTCCTGTCAAAAGCCAAGCGTATTGCCGTTCCCAAGTCGGCTTAAAGCAAAAACGAACATTAACAAGTGAGGCAAAATGACCAGCCTATCCAGATCTGAGCTGATCGCAAAACTCAATGGAATGATCCATGATTGCCTGAAGGACTATGTCTCGCGCGACGAGCCGCTCGCCATTCTCGACTTCCCCGACATCCGCAATTGTGGCGACTCGGCGATCTGGCTGGGTGAGATGGCCTATCTCCAGGATCGTTTCGGCAAGCGCCCGGATTATGTTTCCAGACTATACGACTTTTCCGCGGAAGAGCTGAAACGGCGAGTTCCCACAGGCCCGATCTTCATCCACGGCGGCGGCAATTTCGGCGATATCTGGGTTGCCCATCAGGATTTCCGTGAGGCGATCATGGAGCGTTTCCCGGATCGGCAGATCATCCAGTTCCCGCAGTCGATTCACTACAGTTCGCCTGAGCGCATCGAGCAGTCCAAACGGGCAATCGGGCGCCACAAGAATTTCGTGCTGCTCGTGCGCGACGAAGAATCGAAGGAATTTTCCGAGAAACATTTTGACTGCATGGTCCGGCTATGCCCCGATATGGCTTTCGCCATCGGCGCGCTTCCGCAACGGGCGACGCAAATTCCCGTCCTAGCCATGCTGCGCGAGGATGCGGAACGGGTTGGCGGCACCGATCGCAATATTCCTTCCGACATTCCGGTGGAAGACTGGATCACCGAGTCGAAACGGAAGGTGAATATCGCCAAGAAGCTGGGCGTAGCTTCGGCCTATCTCGCATTGAAGCCGAGCGAAGTTGCCTTGCGCAGGCTGGACGCCGCCGCGCACAACCGCTTCGAACGCGGCATCAGCCAAATCTCGCGTGCCCGCGCAATCGTGACCGACCGCCTGCACGTCCATATCTGCTCGGTGCTGCTCGGCCGTCCGCATGCAGTGCTGGACAACAGCTACGGAAAGATCCGCCGCTTCATGAATGCCTTCTCCGGCGGCACGGATCTTTCCTACAAGGCGACCTCGCTCGAGGACGGGATCGAGTGGGCGCGTCACCAGGCGGCCCAACGGCGTATCGATAACAAAGAAGCTATGAGCCTGCGGGCTTAAGGGGGTTATTCGATGCCACTTGTCACCTTCATTATCCCGGTCCGACATCAGGACAATGCCCGCGACTGGAGCAGGCTGAAGGCAAATCTCACCCAAACCGTGGCCTCCATTTCCAATCAGACCAATGGAGATTGGCGCGGGATTATCGTGGCGAACGAAGGTGCCGACCTGCCTGATTTGCCGGAAAAATTTTCCGCCGTGCGGGTGACTTTTCCGCCGAACGACCTGCATGAACTCGGCAAGGGCAGCAAGGAAGACTTCCTCGACGCCTTCCGGGCAGACAAAGGCCGGCGCGTCCTGAGCGGCATGTTGACCGCCGCCGATAGTCGCTTTTTCATGATTGTCGACGACGATGACTTCGTCAGCTCTCGCATCGTGCAGCACGCATCCGAAAATCGGGACGCGAACGGGTGGACGATCGACCATGGTTATATCTGGGACGATGGCGGCAATTTCCTGTTCGGCCACGATGATTTCAGCCATCTCTGCGGCACTTCGCTGATCATTCGTGCCGATCTCTACGAACTCCCCGGTCGCTTCGAGGATGCTTCGCTCGACTGGATCAAGTCGATGCTGGGCAGCCATGTCCGCATTGCGAACATCCTGTCCCAACGTGGAGCGCCGCTGACGAAACTTCCCTTTCGCGGGGCAGTCTATCGGGTTGCCCATGGCGGCTCGCACAGCCAGGCACCGAGCCTGCTGCGGCAGTATTTCCTGAACCGCGGCGTGCTCACCAAACCGCGGCGGTGGTTGCGTAATCTTCGCAAGCTGAGGGTTCTCGGCGAAAATCACCGGCGCGAGTTTTTCGGCAAAACACGGTCGAACCCCGCGTAAGGCGCCGATCCCGTTCAAACATCGCACAGGCAGTTCAAAATATGGGGCTTTTCGCTTTCGACTTCACCAAGAGGGTTGGTCACTGATGTCGGATCTATTCGTCAGCGTACTTTTTTCCTCCTACAATGGCGCCAGCCGCCGGCTGCGCCATACTTTGGATTCCTTGGTGCGCCAGGAGCTTCCTCATGATCGATGGGAACTGATTGCTGTCGACAACAACAGCAATGACGACACGTTCGATCTTTTGACGTCATTTAGCGATAAGCTCCCCATCACCATCCTGCAGCAGCGCAAGCCGGGAAAGTCCGGGGCGCTGAATTTGGCTCTGGATCGGGTGAAGGGAGATCTCGTTGTCTTTACCGATGACGACATACGGGCCGAACCGAACTGGCTGAAAGCCATCGTCGACTGCGCCGTCGCCCATCCGGGCTATGGCGTCTTCGGCGGCAGGATCGTCCCCGATTGGGAAAAGCAGCCGAAAGGCCGCTTCATCGAGTGGATTCCGATGGGATCCACCTTTGCAATCGTGGATGAAACGCAAAGCGGGCCGTGTGACCCGACAAAGGTCTGGGGCCCCAATACGATCATCCGGCGGGAACTGCTGGGAACCAGTGTGCGCTACCGGGAAGATATCGGTCCTCTCCCGGGAAAGATATTTGCCATGGGGGAAGATGCGGAGATCATCATCCGTCTGGCGGCAAATGGCGCCAAATCCTATCGATGCGCCGAAGCCGTGGTTCATCACTGGATTCCTGCATCCAGTGTCACCGAGGATTGGGTGCAGAAACGCGGTGAGCGTCTTGGCTATGGCATGCCGGCGCTCTTTCCCGACGAGGTGCCTGGAGGAGTGCGGCTGAGCGGAGTTCCGCTTCCGACCTGGATCGAAAGCGCGCAATGGGCATTCCGGGCAGCCACGCTTTATCTCCTGCCGCAGTCCAAGAAGCGTTTCTGGGCGATCTGGAAATACTACTACATGCGGGGTTATCGTGCGGGAATTCGCCGATATGCGCCGCAGACGCTGGCGCGGTGATCGATTGATCCAGGAGGCGGTAATTTGAAACTCTCGGTGCTCATCAATAATTTCAATTACGGCCGCTTTCTCGGCCCATGCATCGATAGCGTCCTGTCGCAGGCCTACCCCGACTTCGAAGTGGTGGTGGTCGACGACGGATCGACGGATGATTCCCGCGAGATTCTTGCCTCCTACGGGGATCGGATTTTGGCTGTCTTGAAGGAAAACGGCGGTCAAGCCTCGAGCTTCAATGCAGGTTTTGCGGCGGCAAGCGGCGATATCCTCTTTCTCCTTGACGCCGATGATGCGTTTTTGCCGGGCAAACTCGCACGGATTGCCGAGATCTACGATCGCAACGAGATCGACTGGTGTTTCGACCGGGTGACGACCGAGGAAAGCGACCAGCCTTCTGCAGAATTGCAGGTGACGCTGTTCGACAAGCGGGACACGCTTCGCAAGGGAGGCTTTCCCTCGCTTCCGGTTCCAACATCGGGCCTGAGCTTTCGCCGCAGCCTGCTGTCGCAGATATTGCCGATGACCGTCGCGGCAGATGTCGTCCTCAGCGACAATTATATCAAATTTGCCGCAGCCTTTCTCGGCCGCGGCGCCATCGTCGAAACACCGCTGACCTTCCAGCGCATTCATGCGTCGAACCGCTATACGGGCACAAGCAGGGCAAAGACGCTGCGCCCGCGGATCATGATCGCGACAGGGCTGGAACTGGCCCGCCGCTATGATGGGCTGCAGATGCTCGGCAAGAGCCTGGTGGCCGGCGGCATCGCCGAGACGACATCGCTGCTGAAGCTCCGGAGCGAAGCGCGCAACACGGTCGCCGGTGGTCCGTTTGGCGATGCTGCCGCAACCGAGGTGGCCCTGATGGCGGCGCGCAAGCGTTTGGGAAATATGCTGCGGAGGGGACAGCCATGACCCAGCAGGAAACTTTGCCGCACGCATCCCTCGGCACCGATCAGGCAGCTGATGCGCCATTGAAGATTGCCGTCGGCGTGCTGACCTATCGGCGCCTGGACGGGATCGCCAAGCTGCTTGACGTCATGACGCGCCAGATCAGGCACCCGGCCCGCCCCTATCATCTTACCATGGTGATCGTGGACAATGATGCGGCCGGCAGCGCAAAGGCAACGGTGGAGGGCTTTGGCCAAACCGGCGCCTACGACCTGATCTATGTCGTCGAGCAAAACCAGGGCATCCCCTTTGCGCGCAACCGCGCGCTGGATTCGGCGCCTCCCGGCACCGACCTCTTCTGCTTTCTCGACGACGACGAATGGCCGGTCGACGGCTGGCTGGACGCTATGCTGGAGACCCGCGAGAAAAACCGCGCCGATTGCGTCTATGGCCCCGTCCAGCCGGTCTATCCCGAAAATCCGCCGCAATATTTCATCAAGGCCCGGGTATTCGAGCGCAAGAAGAACATCGACGGCCAGCGCATCGGTTATGCGGCTTCGAACAACGTCATGTTCGACTATCCGCTGATCCGCTCATGGAATCTTCGCTTTGAGGAGAAGATGCGCTTCACCGGCGGCACGGACTATCTTTTCTTCAATCAGGCCATTCGCCGCGGCATGCAGATTTTCTGGGCTGACAAGGCACTTGTCTATGACATCGTTCCTGCGAACCGGATGACCTGGAAATGGGTATTGCAAAGACAGTACCGACTTGGCAATACCTTCGCAGTCAGCGAGGTTTTGCATGGCAACCTCAAACGCCGGGTCTACCGGGCGGCATATGGCGCCACGAGAGTCGTACTTGGACTGGCGATGCTGCCGGCCATCCTGATTTCACCCTACTGGGGCATGCGAGCCCTCACCCATGTTCTGCGCGGCGCCGGCATGGTCAATGGGATCCTCGGACATGCATACCAGGAATATAAGCCCAATGCCGCTCTCTAATATTGTTTACGGGAGCTTGTTTCGGACGAGTTTTAACGCATCTTATGTTCCAAACCAAAACATCATTTTTGATTGGCCCCCCGCATGAACGTCAAGGCTTCGACCAACCCTACCAAGAATGGTACAGTTCAACGGTACGCTCGGGACACAACCGCTGTTCGAACAAAACGGTTTTTCGCTCTTTCCGTCGGTCAAATATAGGAGATGCCTGTCTATGACTGAGAAAAAATTAAAGGTTCTCGCTGCCTCGTCAGGCGGCGGCCATTGGGAGCAGCTGATGGCGATGCGCGGCGCCTTCGAGGGCTGCGATATCGTTTTTGCAACGACCATCCCCGGCTTGCTTGCCAAATATGATATTCGCGACGGGCTGGTCCTTCCCGATTGCAGCCGCGACTCGATTACCATGTCGATCCGATGCTTTTTCAGCGCCTTCGCCATCGTTATCAAGCAAAGGCCCGACGTCGTCATTTCCACAGGTGCTGCACCCGGGCTTTTTTGCCTGCTTGCCGGCAAATTGACGGGCAAGCGGACGATCTGGATCGACAGCGTCGCCAATGTCGAGAAGCTGTCCCTGTCGGGAAAATTGGCTGGCCGCATCGCGACACTGTGGCTGACGCAATGGCAGCATTTGTCGCGGCCTGATGGTCCCCACTACGCAGGAGCTGTGCTTTGATCCTTGTCACCGTCGGAACACAGCTGCCGTTCGATCGCCTCGTCAAGGCCGTCGACACCTTCGCAAAGGATTTGACCAGGCCGGTTCTGGCGCAGATCGGCAAGGGCAGCTACACGCCACAGAATATGAAATGGATCAAGAATATCGAGCCTGCGGACTTCGATAGCGTCTTTCGCGACGCGACGGTCATCGTCTCTCATGCGGGGATTGGCACTGTGCTGACTGCGAAACGTTTTGGAAAACCGATCATTCTCGTGCCCCGGCAGGCGTCGCTCGGCGAGCATCGCAACGATCATCAGCTCGCAACGGTAGGCCAGCTTGCGGGCCGGCCGGGCATCTATGTCGCGCATAGCGACGAGGATCTAAAAAACTATCTTCTCGACGATCTGGACAGCCCCTCTCGCGAGGACCCGTCCGAGGTTGGACGCGCTTCGCTGGTCAACTATCTTAAAGGTTATCTCGCGACAGTCTGAACCCGAGAGCGCGATAACGCGCTCTCGGCAGCGGAGGTCTTCATTCTTTGCAATTGCCGCCGGCAATATGTTTGACAAGTTCCGGCACGATGATGTCGGATGCAATGTCAGGCAGGGGATGGGCGCCATCCGGAATAGCCGCAGCCAGATCCCCCGGCGTCAGACGCTGCCAGTTCGGCCGGTGGTCGACAAACTCCAGGCCCCGTTTCTCTGCCTCCGCCTGATGGGCCGAGATGTAGCTGCCGACAAAGGGGCGGATCAGGCCGCGCAGTCCCGAAAACGGATTCATCGCCATTACGATGATCCGCGATTGTGGTAGGCGCTGCCGAAGCTGGTCTAGGATGTCGCCGATATCCTTTCGGCTTTGCGCAAGCGACACGAAGCGCTGTAATGCTGCGTCGTTAGCATAAAGTTCGATCAGAACGATATCCGGCTCTTCGGCAACGACCCGATCAATCTGGGTCAGAGCCCATAGCGACGTCTCGCCACTCTTTGCAACGCTCCCGATTTTCACCGGCCTCTGCAGGCAGGCTGCAAGCCCTGTCTCGAGAGCGGGCTGCCACCCTCCCCGGGCCGTCAAAGATGTTCCGAAAGCGACTATTTTCAACGGCGGGGAATTCCCGGCATAGCCGCTTTTGGGGGTTGTGAACATCACCAGACACACCAAAAGCAGAAGCCATCCATAGGCCGATCGTCTCTCAATTGGCACCGCTCGCCAAAGCCGCAAACTTGTCATAGAGCAACCATATCTCGGCGGAACCGATAGGTCACGCTTCGGAAATCCGGTTGAAAGGGCAGCCATGCCGTTCTTGACCCAAGCTGCAGCAGGCTCGAGGCAAATTCATGAAGATGAGCTCATGCCGGTAGTGACGGCGGCCGAGCCGCCATCACTCCTCGCGAAATACGTGCTGCATCTGATCGGTCAGCGGCTTCGTCAGATAGGAGATAACATTTCTGTCGGCGATCTTGATGAAGACTTCGGCCGGCATGCCGGGGTAGAGCTTGATCGACTTCAACTTGGCGATGCTTGCAGCTTCGGGCTGGACGCGAACGGGATAATAGCTGATGCCCGTCCGCTCATCCTTGACGATATCGGGCGCGATCGACGTGATCTCGCCGCGCACATCCGGCGTCGTGCGCTGATCGAAGGCGCTGAAACGCACATCGACGGACTGGCCGACATGAAGCTGGTCGATATCGCGAGTGGAGACTTTCGCCTGAACCGTAAGATCGTCATTTTCGGGAACGACGAGCATCAGCGTCTCACCCGGATTTATGACGCCGTTCACCGTGTGAATGGAAAGCTCGTGAATGCGCCCACTGAGCGGCGCTGTAATATCGAGACGGCGGAGTTGATCGAGGGCGGTGCCTCGGCGCTCTTCATTTTCGGCGATCTTCGCCTCGACGTCGGTCAGTTCCTTGGCGATCTCCGAACGGCGATCCTCGTCCAGCTGGATCGTCTGGCGATCGATCTCGATTGCCTTGCCTTCGGCCTCCGCCTTTGCGGCAATTTCCTGGCCGCTATTGCCCTGGAGATCGGCGCGGGCGCGCTTCAGCGAATTCAGCCGTTGAAGCGTGACCAGTCCCTTCTTGTAGAGCGTATCGACGCCTTCGAGCTCCTGTTCGATCAGGCCAAGGGAATCATGGGTCGCATCGATCTGAACGACCAAGCCCTTGATCTGCTCGGCCAGCTGATCCTTGCGCGACGCCAGCTGGCTTTTCATGCCGACCAGCGCCGATCTGCGGCTGTCGAACAACTTCGTCTCGCCGTCGAGCAGATCCCGCGCTGCGGTGCTGGATGTCAGATCGCTGATGTTTTCCGTGACATTAAACGACTCGGCGTCGATCCGTTCCGCTTTCAACCGGGCCCGGCGCGCATAAAGCTGAGCGAGGGTGCTCTCAACGATCGAGAGCTGTGCTTTTGTCGTCGTGCCATCGAGCTGTATCAGGACTTGCCCAGCCGTCACATGGTCATTTTCGGAGACCAGCAGTTTCGACACGATGCCGCCGGTCAGGTGCTGGATCTTCTTGACATCGCCATTGACGACGACCACGCCTTCGCCGATGACGGCGCTCGAAAGTTCCGTCGTTGCCGCCCAACCGCCAATGCCGCAAACGAGTGCGATCGACAACGCGCCGACAATGGCGACATGACGATTGAGGGAGCGTTTCGATTCACTGATGACTTTGCTCACAATCTTCCTTCCGGCCTATTCGGCCGCGTTGCCGTCGACGACGACTTTTAGCTGCGCCACGCGCTCGGCAATCGATGTACGCGCCGGTTCCGGCCGGCTGACCCGCGCCAGAACTTCCTCCTTCGGACCGAATGCGATCATCCGGCCATCTTGCATCATCAGCACGAAGTCGCAGACCGCCAGTACGCCGGACCGATGTGCGATGACGACGACGATGCCGCCGCGTGCGCGCACGCTCATGATCGCGGCACTCAGCGCCCGCTCGCCTTCTTCATCGAGGTTGGAGTTCGGTTCGTCGAGCACGACGAGGAAGGGTTCGCCGTAAAGCGCTCTTGCAAGCGCGATACGCTGTCTCTGGCCGGCCGAAAGCGCGGCACCCCCTTCGCCGATTTCGGTTTCGTAACCGTTCGGCAGACGAAGAATGAGATCGTGGACACGCGCCGCCCGCGCCGCGGCAACCACCGCCTCAGGCGACATCTCCTTGGCGAAACGACAGATATTCTGCGCAACGGTTCCAGAAAACAGTTCCACATCCTGCGGGAGATAACCGATGTGGCGGCCGAGCGCGTCGCCATCCCACTGATCGAGCGCTGCGCCATCGAGGCGGATGGATCCCCTGACGGTCGGCCAGATGCCCATCATCGCCCGCGCCAGCGACGATTTGCCCGAGGCGCTGTAACCGATGACCCCGAGGGCGCTTCCTGCTCTCAATCCGAAGCTGACATCGGAAACAACCAGGCGCTGGCCCGCGGGCGGCCCGCTTGCCAGCCCTTCGACCGTCACCTGCTTGGAAGGCGCCGCCAGCGCCAGCGGTGCCGGAATTTCCGGAATGGTTTTCAACAGGTTCGCAAGCCGCGCCCAGCTTTGCTGGGCGGAAACGAAACCGCGCCAATTCCCGATCGCGGCTTCCACCGGCGCCAGAGCACGCGACGTCAGAATGGAGCCCGCGATGATGATGCCCGAGGAGGCCTGCCCTTGAATGACCAGGATCGCGCCGGTCGCAAGCGTTCCCGATTGCAGGGCAATACGGAAAATCTTCGACAAGGTCGCATATCCGTTCCCGACATCCGACGCCTGCCGGTTGATGAGCCGGAATTCACTATTCTTGCGGTCCCAGATTTCAGCCATGGTGCCGGCCATGCCCATGGCGTGAATGACCTCGGAGTTGCGGATCGAGCTCTGCGCAAAGGCATTGCGCATATTGGCGGCTTCGGATTGCCGTTTTGAGAGCGTCCGCGTTCCCTGGTTGGTCATGAACGTCAGGATGGCGAGAACCAGCGATCCACCGATCGCGATATAGCCGATCGCCGGATGAAACATGAAGCAGATGACGATATAGAAGGGAAGCCAGGGCAGATCGAACATCGCCGTCGGGCCCATGCCGGACAGGAAGGTCCTGATCTGGTCGAAGTCGCGCAACGGCTGAAGCCCGTCCCCGCCGATCTTGACCTTCAACGGCGCCTTGATGAGCGCCCGGAACACCCGTCCATTTACCATCTCGTCGAGCGCACCGGCGACGCGCACGAGCATTCTGCTTCTGAGAACTTCGAACGCGCCCTGAAAAGCGTAAAGGGTTAACGCAAGTATTGCGAGGGCTGCCAGCGTCGGTATGCTTTTGCTTGGGATGACGCGGTCATACACCTCAAGCATGAAGAATGAACTTGTGAGATAGAGAATATTGATGAGCGCGCTGGCTATGCCAATAAAGACAAGACCTCCCTTGCATTTTCGCAAGGCTTTGGATGGCTCGCTAACGTCCGCCGCTGAACTCTGAAACACCAAGTAATCCCTCTCTTACCGCATCGCACGCAGGTATACACCAGCGCCCATTGCAGTTACAGGCCACATCAAGCCCGATCATTGACATAGTCGCATCTGGATCTCGGTACCGTGCCGAATCTCCGCTTGCAAGTTCACAACTAATATAAGAATCCCACCGAAAGATGACCGAAAATTGGAAATTTTTAGCGCGCGACTTCAGGGACCCTGACTTGACACTACGATAAATATACCGGCCCAAGCAAGTGAAAATCCAAGAACCGCCCAATAACTGATCAAAGCGCGGGCAGCATCGCGCGCATAGACACGCTGTTTACTAGGACGTTAACTATAGATTCAATCTAGTTGCTCTGCTTATGGCGGCCGGAATATTGTCATCCTTTAGCCCGATTTCTACAACCGGCAGCAATTCATCACCGTGCATCGAAATCGAGAAACGTCAGCCGGACGAATGTGGCCGACCGACGCTATCTCGTCTTGGCGTGTTTCACACCAACAGATGCGAGGCTTGGCTGGAATGGAATGCGTCGACATTGATGTAAACACCCAGCGAATCCGTATCGATGTGCGAAGCGCCGTCAGAAATTTTGTACTGGAAGGATTCGCTGACCTTCCCGCTGAGGCCGGCGAGCTTCGCTGCGTCCACGGTGTAGGTGTAATCGCCATCGCTCTCGATATGGATGACACCGTATTTCCCCGTAACCGTCAGTCCGTGTTTGTCCACGGCACTGTCGCCAAAGCGGCGGAGCAGCACGCTTCCGTTGGCGGCGCTGTCGTTTTCGAGAAGGTTTCCATGATACGCGCCACCGGTATCGGCGGAAATCTTCAGGCTGTCATGGACTGCGACAATCTTCGGCGGGGCGACTGTCGGCGTAGGCGCTGTCGGCGTATCCGTGACCGGCACTGGGGTGCTGGGCTGCGGCGGTATTTCCGCAGGGTGCTCGACAACCGGTGCCGCAGGCGTCTGCTCCTGGCTCGGTGACGTGTCACCACCCGTGCTGCCGGCGCTGTCGAGCTCGGCCTGCGCTTGCTCGAATGTCTTGTTGTCGCCGACAAAGAACGTGTTTTGGGCGGCGATTGCGGCCGGCATCGTCAGAGTCGATACATCGCTGTCGATAATATTATCGTAGAAGGAGCCCGATGCAGGCCGGTCGACCTTAAGCGCCGAGGAGGACAGATCGTCAAAGACGTTGTCATGAACATCGATATTCTCGCGGATATAGACGGGATTGCCGGCGGCGCTGACCAGAACCCCATACACCCCGCCGTGAATATAATTCCCGCTGATGTCGTAGTTCTTGGCATCGCCCTGATCGCCAAGGCCGATGCCATAGGACCAGCTGTAGCCGCCATATCCCGAGATGTCGTTGTCGTGGATGGATATATTGGTGCCCGCCTGAGCGCTCAACCCGAAGCCGCCGCCGACCAGTGTGTTGCCCTCGACCAGAGCATCATGAGCTCGGACCAGCACCAGAACCCCTTTGGCGCTATTGGTTTGCGTTTGCTCCAGATGATTGTCCTTGACGAGAATGTTGCTGCTGTCGTTGAGCTGAATTGCGTCTGCGGCACTTCCCTGGCTGTTGGTGACGGTGTTGTTGATCAGGGTGACGCCGTTGACCTTTTCCATCCAGATCCCGTCGGAATGGACACCGGTTAGCGTGCTGTTCTGGATGGTGATGTTTTGGCTGCTTTGGAAGCTGACGGATCCGGGCTTTCCGGCAAGCCCCGTATTCGTTACCTCGACATTCCGTACGACCCAGTTCGACACGTTCCCTGCATATATAGCGTTCGCTCCAGTATCAGCGATCTTGATATTCTCGATAACGATATTCGAGGCCTTGGAACCGTGGATGCCGTCGTTGCTGCTGTGAATGACCGGGGCGTCGCCAAGACCGTAGCTGCCAATGGTGATCGGAGCCGTGACGCTTCCGGAGTATTTCAAATCGAATTGTTCATTGAACACGCTTCCGGCAGCAAGCAGCACACTGTCGCCAGGGTTCAGCCTCAAGGATTCGACGGCAGACAACGTCGCAAAAGCCGAGTTCTCCGTGGTTCCGCTATTATGATCGGATCCCGTCGCTGAATTCACGTAGTAGACGGTCATGCTTTGATCTCCCCCAAGGTAATGGAAATCTTCTAAGCGTGGACCTCTCTCCGGCAGCTAAAATGAAACACTAAAATTCTTTCTATCTGTCGATATTCTTCACCGGCTGGCGTATTTTCTTCGTCGGTGACATATTCTTCATGGCGTTAAAGTTGTGTCACACGAAAGAAATACATCTCTACTAGAACCTCAATTTAATAGCAGCCCATTTATGTATCCGGCGGATTGCTGTGGTCATGGCGCCACAACGGCGAAGGTTTCTCCCGCGGCGTATCCGGCGATGGAAATGACAGTGATGAAGCTGGATGATGTGCAGTCGCGAAGTCCGGGCAACGCACCAAAATTACCAGTGAAGAATGGTAGCCCAATGTGATTATTTGACATTCTCACCCTCATGGAGGTGAATATCTGTATTCCTATTGATCATCTCCGAATAAAATCTCTTACCTTTCGAAGAAATCAACCTAGTTGTCGGCATACCCGCGTATTCGCTTATTATTAATGCGCCAAGCTCCAAGTGCTTCGTCCCCTTAACTCGGTTGCATGTGTGCCATTATTGCACACATCGCACGATTAATGTTCATCCTCAGTTAATCTTAGCCTTGACTCGATGTATTAACACATCCTTAATCCCACACGTCGCTAAGGTTAAAATTGGCCAGCGAAGATCAATTCATGGAGAGACAACAATGGCTATTCACGCAACCGACGATACTGCCACATTTCTGGAAACCGACGTCATTTCGGGAAATCTGCTTACTAACGATTCATCCGACAACGGCCACCTATTCCTGCGGGCTTTCGATCAGCAGAGCGTTGGCGCCAAGCAAGGCAACAGCCAGGTCACCGAAATCCAGGGCGACTACGGCACTTTCTTCGTCAAGCCGGACGGCAGCTACACCTATGTTCTGAGCGACGCTGCCAAGGTCAACTTCACCAACGGCGAGTTGCTTCAGGAGAAGGTCTCCTACAAGATCTCCGACGGTAGCGGCCATACCGACGTTGGCCTGTTCACTCTGAACATTCAGGGTGTCACCCAGGTGAAGCCAATCGCAGTCGACGACCACTACAGCTTCAACGAAGGCAGCGCCATCAGCGGCAACGCTCTGGACAATGACATTGCCGGCGACAATGGTCATCTATTCCTTCGTCAGTTCGCCGGGACGAACGTCAACGGCAACCCGAGCGCAACGACCGACGTCGCCGGCACCTATGGCACGTTCCACGTCAAGGCGGACGGTTCATTCACCTATGATCTGGCGGCAGATATCGCTCCGGGCGATCACGTCACGGAAACAATTCAATATTACAAGATCTCCGACGGCGAAGGTCACACGGATGCCGGCGTGCTGACGCTCAATATAACAGGCACGGATTTTGTTTCGGGCGCCAGCGTCTGATCATTCATCTAATCAATTGACGACGCCCGCCGCTCAAGCGGCGGGCGCTGCTGCCCATCAAGCCGTGGCTGACGGCCGTTCTGATTCGGCAGCTGTTTTCCGTAGAGTTACCGACGATTACTTGCTGCAGCGCTGCCGGAATCGCGCTGTCGCTCCGTCCCCAAGCTCTGTCCAGGTTCGATCGAAGATCGGGCGCAGTTGGGGGCTGATTTCTTTGATGGTGGCGTTGACCCTGCAACGGTCGCCAAGTTTCAGCATCGTCAGGAGATCGCTATCGAGCGCAGTCTTTGCTGCTGCAAGCGTTGCATTGGTAAGATCGTTCCAGAAGTAAAATCGGGTCAGAATTATCGCCTCGTCGTGGGGCGCAAGAGCGACGGACCGCGTCATCATTTCCGCAACTGAAAGCGGCTCTTCAGCAATTACAGATTGGACGGCGGCGAGACGAAGCCAAAAGTTGCTGTTCGTCGGCATGCAGGATAACGCATGTTGCAGATAGTGTCGGGCGCTCGATGCCGCGGCAGCCCAGGCGTCATATTCGACGTTCACGTTCTGGCGATCGAGTTGCGCCAGAACAAGTGTCACACCGGCGGCGACAATATCGGAGCGACAATAATGTCCATCGACAATGTCGATAGTCCGCGCTGCGTATTTGGCTGCAATATCATCGCTGACGGTCTCGCCGCGCTCGATCCGTTCAGCGACGATCGAAATACTGGCGGTTCTAATCGAAGCGTACAGCTCTCTGCCGGCCAGCGCCGCAAAGGCGGCGGTGGCGACAAGGAAAGCAATCCGTGTGACCGAAACGAACGGACCGCGAAGCATCAGCTTTCAGTGTAGTATCGCGAGTAACGCTTATAATAATACTCACTGGAGCCGAATGTCCGGTAAAGCTTCATCTGCGACGGATCGACCTTGGTCAATATGGCGCCGACGCATTTCGCATAGAGCTCCGGCTCGGACAGCAGCGTCGACTGCACGACCTTGCGCGATGTCTTTCCCCACTCGATAACGAAAACCACCGCATCGAGCTTCGAGTTGATGGCGCGCGCATCGACGACCGGCGCCAGGGGCGGCAGGTCGACGATAATGTAATCGAAGCTTTGACGCGCTATTTCAAGAAGTTGGTCCATGCCGCGTGATGCAAGCAACTCCGACGAATGCGGGACACGATACCTTGCAACCGTCGGCAGAAATGCAAGCTTTGTTTTGGGATCGAGAAGGATCAGATCCTTGAGTGGACGGCCATCGACGATCGCCTCGAGCAAGCCGGCCTCGGCATGGCGGCCGATCGCCCGGGTAGCACCGGGATTGCGCATGTCGCCGTCGATTAGCAGGCAGCGGGCCCCCTGCATTGCCAGGAGCTTGGCAAAATTGATGGACGTCGTCGACTTCCCCTCGCCGGGCAAGCTTGATACCACGCCGATGACCTTGCAGCGCTGATCGGCCGCGCTGAGGTCGATCGCAATCTTGGCGCTTCGAAGCGTCTCGGCAAAGGCCGAGAGCGGGTGCTCCTCGACATAGGTCGTAGTCTTGCTACCCCTGGCGATGCTTCGAGGATTGCTGGGATCGACGAGCGTCGGATCATCGACGTTATCGTCAACCAGCGGCATGACGCCAAGCGATTCGACATCCAGCACTTCCTTGACGTCGTCACCGGTCCGGAAAAACCGATCCCGGAATTCCCGGAACGCACCTATGCCGCTTCCGACCGCACATCCGAGGAACATCGCAAAAGCGACGACAAGGGCTCTCTTCGGAGCACTCGGCTTCGTCGGCGTCTCCGCCATCGTGATGATGCGCGCAGCGGTAATCGGGAAGCTCTGCTGCTGAATGGCTTCCTGGTAACGCGTCAGGAAACTCTGATAAAGATTCTTGTAGGTATCGCGCGTGCGCTCGAGTTCTCGAACCTGCACCTGCGTTTCACCGGCTGTCGCGGCAATGCCAGTCGCCTTTGTGACGCTGTCACGCAAAGAATTTTCCCGTGACTGCGCGACCTGCAACTCGCTCTGATAGCTCTCGGCGATGCGGTTCAACTCATCGAACATGAGTCTCTTATATTCTTCCATCTCCGCACGCAGCCGAACCGCCTGGACGTGATCGGGACCGAGCCGCGCCTCGATTTCCGTCTCAAGCTTGGAAGCCTCGAGATATTTCTTGCGCAGGTCGTTGGAAATGGAGCTGTCGAGCACATCGGTGACGATCGCATCGGTCTGCTTGGCGTCGATGATCGATTTGACGCGCGCATATTTTGCCTCGGCCTTCGCAGTCTCGGCCTGGGCATTGATCAATTGCGTGTTGATCTCGGTAAGCTGCTGCTCGCTGATCAGCGTACCGGATCCGGCCTCTACAAGCCCATGCTCGCTGCGGAATTTCTGAACCGCAAGGTCAGTGTCCAGCGCCTGCTGCCGAAGTTCTTCGATACGCTCCTGCAGCCATTCGCCGGCCCGGCGTGTCGCCTCATATTTCGAATTGAGTTTGTCGACCAGATAGACATCGGCAATGGCTGCGGCGATCTGACGCGCCATGTCGGGTGACTGCGAGGTATAGCTGACATCGAGAACGTAGGATTTTCCGACACGTTCGACATCGATATTGCCGGCCACAGTTTCCGCAGCCCACCGCCGCCTCATTTCCATATCGGGGGCGACCGCCGCGTCGTCGGCAAACCATGATTTGAAATTGAACAAAGACTTCAGCGTTGCGACTGAAAACAACGAATTCCGCTGTGCGTTGAACACCGGATCGTCAACCAGTTTCAATTTGTCGACGACAGCATAGGCGATCGTGTCGGACTTCAACAGCTCGACCTGGCTCAGCACAGTTCCTTCGTCATCGTCCATCTGGCCGAAAGCCGCCAGCTGGTTGATGACCTGATTGTCGCTGCGGTCGATCAGCACGCTTGTGTCGGCGGTGTAGACAGGCACCGACGTCAGGACATACACAACGCCGAGAATGGCGAAGGCGAACGCGCACGCCGCAACCATCCGCCACTGTCGGCGGGCAATCGCGATGAGCTTGTCGAAATCGATGAAGTCAGCTTCGTTTCCCGTATCGCGGGAGGGGTCGATACGCGGCGTAAGTTTATCTGGCGATAGCAATTTCGATCTCCAACAAATCAAGCGCTAAGATCTAAGGGCAATTCCAGCTATTGTATGACCGCGACACTCGGACTCGTCGACTGCGTCGTGTCGGAGGAGGATTGACCTCCCCCATTTGTGCTGACAATCGTCGTGGTGCTCGAAGATGAATCGTCGCTGGCGTTCGAAACCTTCAGCGTACCCGCAGTCGTCGCGGCGCCGTCAAAAGGCGTGCCATCGTCCGCGCCGGGGCCGGTTTGGCCAACCTGCCCGTCGTTGCCGATGCCCGATGCAGCAGCGGCAGCGCTGGCACCCGGACCGAGTGCAGCGGTCCCGCCTTCGGCAAGAACCTTTGCAAAGGCTGCGAGCAGCGGCGCAAGGTTGGGATCGGCACTCGCCGCGTCGGCAACGGCCTTTTCGATCGCCAGCTTGAATTGCGGATCCGACACCTGGCAGCTGTTCGCAGCCCGTCCAAGACCGGAGCCGATTGCCGCCATCTGCGCGGCATTGGCCTTCTTGGCCTGTTCGATCACCGGCGACAGCGCGTCATTGCTGGTCCCGACCAGAGCGCGAACACGCGACGACAAAATCAATGGATCGGACATGTCGAGCAGAACGGCGGGATCGGCCGTAAACCCGCTGATATCAACGGAAGTGAGATTTGCCGGCCCCAGGCAAGCAGCCGCAGAAGCGCTTGAATTCATGCCGGCGAACATCGCCACGGCAATTCCCCCATATGCAAGCTTACGACAAACACCAAACCTTGCCATATCAGTGGCTTCCTTCATCAAATCCACTATCAGAAACAATGCGCGGCGTCGACCTTGCGATCAACGCCGCCTACATCTCAATCAATTTCCGAGATCCTGGACCGCGTTGCGGGTATCCCTCGCGTCGTCCGTTACTCCGGAAACAGTGGACGATACCGAGTTTACGATGTCAAGGAACTTGACCAATTCAACCGAGTCCGAATTGGAAATATAGATAATGTCCTTGTCTTCCATCTTGAATTGCTGAACGGCAAACAAGGTTGCCGGGTCCCGCAGATTCGCGCGGACGATCACCGGAACCGTCTCACCCGCAAATCTCGTCGTGTCGACCTGCATCGCTGCAACCGTCTTCTTCGGGACCAGGCGATAGAGCAGGACCTGGGCCGGATCGGCACGGTCGTCGCGCAAACCGCCCGCCTTGGCGATCGCCTCTCCGAGGGTCAGGTTAGACTCTTCGAAATCGAAGCGGCCGCTGACGCCTGCGGCGCCGAGCGTAAGATAGGTGCGGCGCTCATGATCGATCGAGATCGTATCGTCAGGCGCAACATAGATATTTTCCGCCGGGTTCTTCAACAACGTATTATAGGCGACGGTCGCCGTCTTGCCGCGACGCTGCAGCGTTACATTCGTTTCGATATTGTTGGTCGTCAAACCGCCCGCAGCGGAAATGACATCGAGAACACGCTCACCGGCCGGGCTGATCTCGACACGCTGGGGATTGTTGACGTCGCCGAGCACGGCAACTTGGCTGGAGCGGCTTGTCGTGGTGGTGATGACCACCTGCGGCTCGATCGCGCGGCTCGCCAGGCGATCTTCGACATCCTGCTCCACAGTCTCCTTGAGGCGACCGGCAGCCGGAACACGACCCGCATAAGGAATTGTGATCGTTCCGTTTCTATCAATGGTCTGGCTTGGCAACGAGATATAATTGCCAGGTCGGCTGCCGGCATCGGACGGAATGAACAGACCGCCGGACTGAGCTTCAAAGATGGCGACTTCGACGACGTCACCGAAACCGAGCGGAATTTCAGGCGGCCCACCGCGACCACCGCCGAACCCCTTGAAAGACGTCGGCTGCGGAGAGGTAAAATAGGGCAGAACATTTTTGCTAAGATCGATCAGGGCGTAGTCGATGCCGACGCGACGCTCCTTCGTTGTCACTTTCACCGCCGCATCTCGATCAACATCTTTATGATCGGGTCCGGATCTTGGCAACGACGTGCAGCTTGCTAATATAGTGGTTAGCGCTACAACAATGGCGACGCGTGTACTAACGATACGAGAACAACCCATAGAATAACCTGTGTTGACGCCCCTGAAGCTACTGCCCCGCAATCTGGCAAAATACAAGACAATCCCCGATCAATAACACTGAAGGCCGATTAACATTCCCCTAACTGTGGCAGGCTGGCAACGCCAAGCCCTTGAGGAAGCGAAAAACGACCCAGTCCAACTTTTCTGGTGTCGTAACAACCCGAAGGCTAGACCCGCTATAAAATTTCTTGCGTTTCAGAGTCAACAGTTCGCACCTGCACAATCGCTATTTTTCAAAAACCTTCATAAACCATCCATTTAAATTTCAGTTGGTGAGCGGCCGCTCATATGCCACATCCGCCCCTCCATTGCTGCGCCCAAGGCTTATGGCGACAACCGCACTGAGGAAGGCGGAATAAAACACTGCAAAACCAGGTATTTGCAGGGAGAAATCGACCGCCGCGTGAAGGGCGACCAGAACCGTTGCGGAGATGCCAAGAAGAACGCAATGCCTGAGACGCCGCCTTTGAGCGAGCCCCTGCCAGAACACTCTGGCAAGCACTGAGAAGACAATGATCGCCGCAACCGGGAACAATATCCCGAGGCCCAGAAATCCTTCGAGATAGAAATTATGCGCTCGGTCGAAGATCCCGAAAATTCCGCAGGCTGGATCGCGGTAGGCGGAAAATACCGTCCGGAAGGTTCCGAGGCCGGTCCCGGTTAACCAATGATCCGAAATGGCACGCCATATGCCCGGCAGGATGCAGAACCGATCATCATCCTCGAGCCGCCGCTCTTGCGCGCGCAAAATCGCCTGACCTGCAAATACCGTCAGCAGCCCGACGACGAAACCGATCGCCGCGAGGAGCTTCAGCATCGATCGCCATCCCGGCGCCGATTTCAGATAACGCCGCGAGCCGTTCCAATTCATGACCAGCCAGGGAAAATAAATGAGAGCGGCAACAAAGGTCGCGAATATGCCGGCGCGCGAGCGGCTCAGCATCAGTGCGGTGAAGCATGCGCACAAGAGCAGCATGTAGATCCACGATTTCACGAGAAGCGTGTTTCGGCAGGGCTCGCCAGGCGGATGGTTCGAATAGGAACGGGCGATGTCTCTGACCAAAGTCAGCATCAGCAGTGTTCCAAGCCCGAGGAAGGTCGCCGCGGTATTGCGGTTGACGAACACCGCCGTCAGGCTGTCGAGGTAGGCGTGTTTCTCCACGACGACCAGCATGTTGGGAAACAGTAAAAACTGCAGCAGGCCGAAAACAGCAATGACGCCCGCAGCAAGCCCGAGGCCGGCCAGCACTTTCCTAGCGCGCCGATCAGTATCGCATAAGAGAAGCCCGGTTAGGAACGTGACGAAGGGCAGCGCCACCCAGAGGATCGACGCAAGCGTGTCGGCGGGCTCGACGGAGATCGCCGCGTAATCGGCGCCCGCCAGGTCACGGGCGGCGTTCCAAGCGGGATTAGCCAGCCAGTGCGACGGCAGTTCGATCGTCTGAATCAACGTCCACCCCGTGAGAACGATCAGCAGAAACAACGCGATGTCGAATACCCATCTACTCTGCCTCGGCTCACCGAACAGAAGTCCCGAGATAAATGCCAGAGCAAACATTCCGATCGCCGCGAAGGCGAAAGGAAAGGGCGTGACGCTCCCGAACGGAATGAGTGTCAGTATAACCAGTCCGATAAAGGCGAAGAGAACAACCTCTTGCAAGATCGACCGGTTGATGAGGTTGGATGACATTTGAATTCGTTTACCAGAGTAGGCGGGAGCCCAAGCCATTGCAACCGAAGCGGTTAATTTACTCGTACTAACATAGGTTGAACATCAAACACTTGCGTGCTAAAGTGTAACAGAATTCCACATCGTTTAAAATTGTCGCGAAAGGCTTAAGCCAATCGAGACAAGACCTGGCTATGCTCCTTCCAAGCAGCAGAAACGGGACAGAAGTTCTGCGTCCAATACTTGGCACATCATCAGATCGCCATGCCATTGACCGAGAAAAAAGGCAAGCCTGATCTTAATCGGTGGCCCTGAACCGGGATTTAAGAGATGAAGAAAACATTCGTTACACTTCTGGCTCTGGCCTTTACAGCAGGGAATGCCTGCTCGGCATTTGCCGCCGGTCCCGCGGGTTTCGCACGCGGCCTGAATGGCGGTTCGGCGGTCAGCTATATCTCTGAAAAAGGCAAGATCATTCCGCCCTTCGCCCAGGTATTGTTCTGCGCCCAAAACCCGTCCGAATGCCGCGACAATAACGGTCTCGCGGTCGTCGCGCTCACCGATGAGCAGATGCTGCAACTGAAGAACGTGAACAGCACGGTGAATCGGACGATGATCGGTCGCAACGACCCCCACAACGAGTTGAACGGCGACGTCTGGAAAGTCAATGTCCGCAGCGGCGACTGCGAAGATTTCGCACTCACCAAGCGCAGCCGGCTGATTGCGATGGGCTGGTCGTCGCGCGCTTTGCGGATTGCGACGGCATACACGCCCTCCGGTGAAGGGCATGCCGTCCTGGTGGTTCGGACGGACAAGGGCGACCTCGTGCTCGACAACAGGCAAAGCAGCATCAAGAACTGGCGGGACACCGATCTGCGCTGGGACAAGATTCAATCGGGAACAGACCCCTATGTCTGGTACCGGCTGTAGAGATTTGGGCTATGGGAAATCTAAAATCGGCCTTCCGGAATTGAAGTCGAGCCGTCTCTGACGAACGGCTCGACTTGTCACATTACCCACACAAACCTATGATTTTAGCTGTCGAGGGGGTGGCCGGCGACGAATTGCCGTGCACGCCGTTCGATTTTCGATGTGGGTATCAAAGCGATCTTCGATATTGTCTTTTCGCCCAGATTAAGTATGACGGACGCCATGCTGCGACGCAGCATGATGTCCTACTCTAATGATTTGAGGGAATTATGCGCATCACGATGATTGGATCAGGCTATGTCGGCCTCGTTTCAGGCGTTTGCTTTGCGGATTTCGGCCACGACGTCATCTGCGTAGACAAGGATCTGAGTAAGATCGAAGCCCTTCGCGAAGGCCGCATTCCGATCTACGAGCCGGGTCTGGAACAATTGGTGGCCGAAAATACCAGCACCGGCCGGCTGTCGTTTTCGACGGATGTCGGCGAAAGCGTCCGTGGCGCCGACGTCGTGTTCATCGCGGTCGGCACGCCATCCCGGCGCGGCGACGGCCACGCGGACCTTTCCTATGTCTATGCGGCTGCGCGCGAGATTGCCACCTATGTGGAAGGCTTCACCGTGATCGTCACAAAGTCGACCGTACCGGTCGGCACCGGCGACGAAGTCGAGCGCATCATGCGCGAAACCAATCCTGCGGCGGATGTCGCCGTTGTTTCCAATCCGGAATTCCTGCGCGAAGGCGCGGCAATCGAAGATTTCAAGCGTCCCGACCGTATCGTCGTCGGGCTGAATGACGACCGGGCACGCGAAACTATGACCGAGGTCTATCGTCCGCTTTACCTCAACCAGTCTCCCTTGGTCTTCACCACCCGCCGCACATCGGAACTGATCAAATATGCGGCTAATGCGTTCCTGGCGATGAAGATCACCTTCATCAATGAGATTGCCGATCTCTGCGAGCGGGTCGACGCAAACGTCCAGGACGTGTCGCGCGGTATCGGCCTCGATGGCCGTATCGGCGCCAAGTTCCTGCATGCCGGTCCGGGTTACGGCGGCTCTTGCTTCCCCAAAGATACGCTTGCTCTTGCCAAGACGGCTCAGGATTACGACGCGCCGGTCCGTCTGATCGAGACGACGATCTCGATCAACGATAACCGCAAGCGGGCGATGGGACGCAAGGTCATCTCGGCCGTCGGCGGGGACATTCGCGGTAAGAAGATTGCGATTCTCGGCCTGACCTTCAAGCCGAACACCGACGACATGCGCGACAGCCCGGCGATTGCCGTTATCCAGACCCTGCAGGACGCCGGCGCCCAAGTGGTCGGCTATGATCCCGAGGGCATGGAGAACGCCCGCAAGGTGATCGAGAACATCGAATATGCGAGCGGCCCCTATGAAGCGGCCGCGGGTGCGGATGCGCTTGTCATCGTCACCGAATGGAACCAGTTCCGCGCGCTCGATTTCAATCGCCTGAAGCAGTCGATGCGCGCTCCAGTCCTGGTCGACCTGCGCAATATCTACCGCAGCGACGAGGTCCGCAAACACGGCTTCGCCTATACCGGCATCGGCACCAATCTCTATCAGGATTCGACAAACGCCTGACAGGTTCTGGTGAACCGATAATCATCCTGACGCCGCGGAGCAAAAAACCGCGGCGTTTTGGTTTTTGGCGCACCGCGCCGAAAAGCCTGAACGGTTCGGTCGGCATCACGCCTTCAGATCTAATTAAGGAGCCCGACCCGCGTTCCTTTTATCGTCAGCACGGTCAGCCGGCCCGTCGCCGAGACTGCGGTGTCGATGCCGATCCGTTGCGGACCGAATGTCGGGGTTCGCGCCGGAGTATGCCCGTGGATCACCAGGACGGGAAGCTGCGGCCCGTCATCCAGGAAGGGTTGGCGGATCCACATCAGGTCGCTGTCCTTCTGCTTCTTGAGGTCGATGCCCGGTTTGATGCCGGCATGGACAAAGACCACCCTGCCCATCCGCAGCATGATCGGCAGCGATTCCAGGAATTGGATATGCCGCTCGGGGATCATGTTGCGAATGACGCGGGTAATCATTTCGCTTCCAGCCGCCGACTGCAGCAGGTGTTCGATATCGATACCGTATGAGTGCAGTGTCTCCGTCCCGGCAAAGCCGAGCCATTCAAGAATGCGCGCCGGTTTGCGATAGAGCTTCACCAGCTCCGCGTCGTGATTGCCGCACAGAGCGAAACGCTGAAATCCCGCCGGCGGGTTCTTGCTCAGGAACTCCAGCACCGCGCTCGAATCAGGCCCGCGATCGACATAATCGCCGAGCATGACGATAAGTTTCGGCCCCGGAATGCGCGCGGCATCCTCCTCAATGCGGCGATGCGCCTCGACGAGCTCTTTATAACATCCGTGAACATCGCTCATCGCATAGACGGCAGCGAATTCGCCTTCGGCAAACGTCAGCCGAGCGCGTCCTTTGCGGCTGCCGGCCAGTATCGGTATCTGTTGTCGCCACGGCGCGAGATAGTTAAACATGTAACCCATTTATGAGGTCCGACAGCCCGCGAGGTTGTCGGAAAAGCTCGATTTCCTGCCCATCCTTGCAAAAGTATCAGGCTCACTGTTCAAAAAGAAATTGGCGTGATCACGGCCTCATCCAAACTGTAACCGGAACCCGGCGTGAAAAAGCCTATACCGCGGGCACTTCAGCCTCGCGTCGAATCATGCAGATCGGCTTTCCGAGGCACATCGTCTCGCCCTTTACGCAACGCACCCGCGACAGCGAAATTACGATTGCGAGAAACGGTAATCTGTATTCCGTCATTGGAAGGGAATCACGGTTAATATTGCGCTGTATTTTGGTAGATGAGCGTTAATTCAGGGTTAAGCCGTATTATTCGTTCCAGCAACGGCTGTGTCAGTCGCCAGTTCTCCGGACCACAGAATTTTCGGCAACGGGATTTCCACAGGGGACACCTCCGAAAAAGCTGCAAAAATCAACTATAGAGAGAGCCAGTAGAAAAAAATGAACGTTTAAGCTTATCATGCTTGACGCTACTGCAGCGGCGCATGATGATGGCGTATTGCGAGCGTGAATGACTTTCTTTACCGGAAATCTCAGATCCAAAACTGCGGGGTGCAAAGTGGAAACTGCGGTTGATTCGAAACTTATCGAGGCGATCACCTACGACGAAGACAGCCGGCATCTACGGGTCTATCTGACAAACGGTCAGAGGCGGGAATATGAAGGCGTTCCAAAGGGCGTTGTCGTCGGCTTGACGATGGCGGAATCCCCGGGAAATTTTTATATGACGGCAATCAGGGGCAAATATCCTCCCCGTCCCTGATGATCTATCATTCCAGCTAGGATGCGGGACCGGCATTCACCGGCCCCGCAAATCAGCGCCACCGACCGGCGGCGCAATCCATCAATAGCCACTGAAGAAATCGCGAACTGCATCGATCTCGAGCGGCGCAATTTCATGGCCGCCGGGATGCCAGACCGTTCTGACGTCCGCGCCGCGATCCTTCAAATGCACCGACAGCGCCTCGGTCACCGGGACGGGAGCGATCGGATCCCGTTTCCCGGCCGTCACCAGCACCTTTCTCCCCGCAAGAGTTCCATGGGTTTCGGGCTGAAACGGAATGAGCGGGTGCATCAGAACGGCGGCATCGAAGATGCCCTTTTCGATCAGCACATTTGCAAGAATGTTTGCGCCATTCGAAAAACCCAGACCGAGAATTTGGGAAGCCTGGTGTTCGTCAGCCAATGCCTTGACATAGGCGGCCATCTTCTCCGTCGCCCGTGAGAGGTCGGCCATGTCGTAGACCCCTTCCGCGGTGCGCCGGAAGAACCGCGCCGCCCCATGTTCTGACACGTCGCCGCGCGGCGAGAGAACCGTCGCTTCGGGCAGCAGGCGCCGACCGAATTCGAAAAACTGGTTCTCGTCGCCACCGGTGCCGTGCAGCACCAGCAGGATGGGTTTATCAGGCGCACCGGCATGCAGCCGGTGCACATATCCAGCTTCGGTCATATCGCCCACTCCTTACGCTTCGAGCGGCTGCAGGTGCTGCTCGAGCAGCGCGCGAAGATGGGCGTGCTGCTGCGGCAGCTTCAGGGCTTCGCCGAGATGGGCCGTATCCTCGTCGTGGTCAAAGCCTGGCTCATTGGTCGCGACCTCGAACAGCACACCACCCGGCGTGCGGAAATAGATCGCCCAGAAATAATCGCGGTCGATCACCGGCGTGACCTGATAGCCGGTGTCCATCAGCGCCTTGCGGACTTCGAGCTGCTTCTCGCGGTTTTCGACAGCGAAGGCAACATGATGGACGGAGCCGGCGCCGGGAAGCGCGCGGGCAATGTTGGGCATCGTCTCAAGATCGATGAGATGTGCGCCGTTGCCTTCGGGCTTGATCAGCCGCTTGACGCCGTCCCTTTGCTCGCCGAGCTCATAGCCCATGAATTTCAGGAGCTCGGCGGTGGCGCCCTCGTCCCGCAGCCGCATGGCGACGGAGTGGAAGCCACGAATGGCGTGATCTTCGCTGATGCCGCCATGCGTCCAGGGCTGGCGGGCATCGTCCTTGACCTCGACGAGCGCAAAGCCGTCGCCATCGGGACCGGAGAAGTTCAGCCGCTTCTCGCCGAAGCTTTCTTCGGCCTTCAGGCCGCTGACATTGAGCGCAGCAAAGCGATCGTTCCAGAAACCGAGCGAGCCTTGCGGAACGGAAAACACCGTCGTGCCGACCTCCCCGGTGCCGGGACGGCCCTGCGCCATCTTCGGGAACGGGAAATAGGTCATGACAGAACCGGGCGCTCCGGTCTCGTCACCATAATAGAGGTGATAGACATCGGGCGCGTCGAAATTCACTGTCTTCTTGACGCGGCGCAGGCCAAGCGCGTGGGTGAAGAACTGGTTGTTGGTTCGGGCGTCCTCCGCCATCGACGTGACGTGGTGCAGACCCTTGATCTGATCGAGCATGTGATACCCCTTTCTTGCCCGCGGCGGGCGGGCTTTCGATGGAGCTAAGATGCGCGCTGAAACTCCGTGGGAACAGTCCCTCAGACCAAAACGCATTGTCTACTTTTGGTGAACGAACGTTAACAGGCGTTCACAACTGGATGTTCTTGGGGATCGGCCGGCAATTGCCAGTCGATTGGCGACCGCCCGCGCGACTGCAGAAAATCATTCGCCTTCGAAAAATGCCGGCAACCGAAAAACCCGCTATGGGCCGAAAGCGGCGAGGGATGTGGCGCCCTGAGCACGAGATGTCGCGTCGTATCGACAAAGGCGGCCTTGCGCTGGGCATAGGAGCCCCAGAGCATGAAGACGACGGATTCGCACTCGTCGTTGATTTTGCGGATGACCGCGTCGGTGAACTTCTCCCACCCCTTGCCCTGATGAGCCGCCGCTTGGCCCTCCTCGACCGTCAGCACGCTGTTCAGCAGCAGCACGCCCTGTCTTGCCCAATGTTCGAGAAAACCGTGACGCGCCGGCGCTATGCCAAGATCCGTCTGCATTTCCTTATAGATATTGACGAGGGAGGGCGGGATGCGCACGCCCGGTCGCACGCTGAAGCACAGCCCGTGGGCCTGCCCCAACCCGTGATAGGGATCCTGACCGAGAATGACGACCTTGACGCTGGAGATCGGCGTCAGGTCGAGGGCGCGGAAATATTCACTGCCTCGGGGGAAAATCCGCTTACCGACCTGCTTCTGCGCGACAAGAAAGGATTTAAGCTGCTGCATATAGGGGCTTGAGAACTCACCCGCCAGAGCGGCTTTCCAGCTCTCTTCGAGACTGACTGATGTATCGCTCATCCAGCAAACCCTTCGCATATGACGAAACAACGGACACACGGTTCTAACAAAATCGATCTACGCTGCAATGCCTGTCGGCGCGGCAATGGGTCGACGACTTCGGAATCGACTGGAGAAGATGACAAGAGGCTGTCCGAGACACGGTCGTCCGTGTTTAACTATATGACGGCTTTGGTATTTACGCCGGCAGGCGGCCTGAGTAGAACTTTGATGATAAACTGGAGACATGTCTTCAAATGAAATTCGGCACGAGCGGTCTTCGCGGGCTTTCAGTGGATCTCAAGGGACGCGCCTCTGCGCTTTATGCGACGGCGTTCGGCAAATATCTGCTGCAGACCGGCAAGGCACAGGCCGGCGACGCCATTCTGGTCGGCCGCGATTTTCGCGATTCGAGTCCCGATATCTCGGGAAATTGCGCCGGCGCACTCGCCGCGCTCGGCTTCCGGGTATTGGACTGCGGCAATGTCCCGACACCCGCCCTTGCCCTCTATGGCCTCGAGAGCAACGCCGCATGCCTGATGGTTACCGGCTCGCATATTCCCGCAGACCGCAACGGCATCAAGTTCTATCGCCCCGACGGCGAGATCGACAAATCGGACGAAGCTGATATCACCGCACGAGCGGCCGAGATCGAACGAACCGGCGAGGCCGTTGCGGAGGCGCCGGCCAAGACCGAAGATCATGAGGCGATCTGCCGTCAACTGTTTTTCGAACGCAATGCCGGCCTGCTTCCGCAGGGCGCGCTCTCCGGCCTGAAGATCGGCGTCTACCAGCACAGCACCGTCGCCCGCGACCTGCTGGTCGAGGTTCTCGCCCATTACGGCGCCGAAATCATCGCTCTCGGGCGTTCGGAGAGTTTCATTCCCGTCGACACCGAAGCTGTTTCCGACGAGACGGTCACATTGATGAAGCGCTGGGCGTCCAAGCACACGTTGGATGCGATCGTCTCGACCGATGGCGACGGCGACCGCCCGCTGGTGGCAGACGAAACCGGCACGCCGCTACGCGGTGACCTCCTCGGCCTTGTCGCAGCCAATTTTCTCGGCGCCGGCACGGCGGTGACACCGGTGACCTCCAATTCCGGCATTGAGGCTGCGGGCTCCTTCGCCGTCAAGCGCACCCGCGTCGGCTCGCCCTTCGTCATTGCAGGCATGGAAGAGGCCGTGGCCGCCGGCGCGGATCATGTCATGGGCTTTGAGGCCAATGGCGGACTGCTGACCGCAACCCCTTTCGATATCAATGGCAGAGTCGTGCGCGCCCTGCCGACGCGCGATTGTTTCGTGCCGATACTGGCGATCTTGTCGCTCGCCGCCGTTCGCAGACAGCCGCTATCTGCCGTTGCCGCCTCCTATCGCCTGCCCTTTGCCGCCGCCGATCGCCTGGAGAATTTTCCGGTTGAGACGAGCGCGGCACTGATGGAATATCTTCGCGCCTCCGATGAAAATCTCGTCGCTTTCCTGCAGCCGATCGGGGAGCTGGCGACGAAATCCGACATCGACGGACTTCGCGTGACGCTGAAGGACGGCAGGATCATTCATTTCCGGCCCTCCGGCAATGCGCCTGAGATGCGCTGCTACGTGGAAGCCGGAAGCGAAACCGCAGCCCTGGATCTGCTGAAGACAGGGCTCAAGACAATAACGGACTGGGCAGACGCCCGCCAGCATGCCACGAACAAACTTTCTTCAAGGAACCCGCCTATGACGCAGAAAATCGTTCCCGTGATCATGGCCGGCGGCAAAGGCACTCGGCTCTGGCCGCTTTCCCGTGCCACCGCACCAAAACAGTTCATCCAGTTCGTTGGCGACAAGACGCTGTTTCAGGAAACCCTCGCACGCGTTTCCAACCCGGAGCTCTATGAAGCCCCGATCGTCGTCACCAATGAGGAATTCCGCTTCCTAGTCGCCGAACAGGCCCGCGCGCTGGGCGTCCCGCTTGCCGCGGTGCTGCTCGAGCCGGTCGCCCGCAACACCGCCGCAGCGGTGGCCGCCGCCGCCACACTTGCCGCCGAACTCTTCGGCAAGAACGCCATCATCCAGATGCTCGCCTCGGATCACGAGATCCTCGCCGACAAGAGCTATTTCGATTGCATCCGCATCGCCCGCGATGCTGCGGCCGATGGCAAGCTGGTCACCTTCGGCATCAACCCCACCGAGCCGGCAACCGGTTACGGATATATCGAGATCGGCGATGCACTCAAGAACGGCGCCCACAAGGTCAGCCGCTTCGTGGAGAAACCGGCCTTGAAAGACGCCGAGCGCATGCTCGCCGACGGCGGCTTTTACTGGAATTCCGGCATCTTCATGTTTCCGGTGACCGAACTCCTTGCCGAACTGCAGGAATATGCGCCCGACGTGCTGAAGGCGGCAAGCAAGGCCGTTTCGAAGGCCAGCCGCGACCTCGACTTCACCCGCCTCGACGCCGATCATTTCGCCAAGAGCCCCGATATCTCCATCGATTACGCGATCATGGAAAAGACCTCGAAAGCCGCGGTCGTCCCATCGCCGTTCAAATGGTCGGACATGGGAAGCTGGGATGCGGTCTGGAAATCAGGCGCACGCGACGACAATGGTAACGTCGCCGCTGCAAACACGACCGTCGTCAACACCCGTAACTCCCTCGTCATGACGCATGGCGTGCATCTTGCCGTCCAGGGTATGGAGGATGTGGCCGTCATCGCCAGCGAAGACGCGGTCTACGTGGGACCGCTTAAAGACAGCCAGAATGTCGGGCAGTTGGTCAAGATGCTGGCCTCTTCTTCCGCCACCGCCAAATTCGCTGAAACCCACCCGACATCCTACCGCCCCTGGGGCGGCTATACGTCCATCTTCAACGGCGACCGTTTTCAGGTGAAGCGCATCTTCGTCACGCCCGGCAAGAAGCTTTCGCTGCAAAAACACCACCATCGCTCCGAACACTGGGTCGTCGTCAAGGGAACGGCCGAGGTGACGGTCGGAGAGAGCGTGCGGATGCTGCGCGAGAACGAGAGCGTCTATATCCCGCTCGGCGAAGTCCATCGTCTCGCCAACCCCGGCAAGATTCTCCTTGAACTGATCGAGGTGCAGACGGGCTCCTATCTCGGCGAGGACGACATCATCCGCATTGTCGATGAGTTCGGAAGAACGTAAGATCCTAACCGAACCAGCGGCGAGGCCTAGACGGTGCGTCACCTTTCCGGTGCGATCGCTGTTGAGTTCGCTATCGGAACTCTCGTAGAATGCACGTACCGAAGACATGACCGGAGATATCCACTGATGCGCATCTTGCCCGCCCTCGCCGGATTTCTTTCAATCATGGCCCCGGGAATGGCGTTTGCCGAAACCGGAAAGATGCGAACCGCAAGCGAGGCTGAAATCCGCGAGCACCTGCCGGGCACGTCGGAACTGAAAGAAAGCAGCAACGGTTACGAATATCGCCAGGGCAACGCCAATGGCTATTTAATAACCAATGGCCAAGTGTGCGTCCGGTTTCCCAACAAGTCGACCGACTGCGTCAACATAAAGACCGACGGCGAGAAATTTCAGATGATCGACAAGAAGGGCGGCAGGACGAGATTTTGACTTTGACCGGCAGGCTTATTTTGCCGGTGAAGTCTCACCGTTCCTGTCGAGAACGAATTCGGCGATCAGACCGGAATGGTTCGAGCCAAGATTGTCATCTAGACGTCTGAGCGATATCAGATGAAGCGGGGGGCGCGCAAATACGTGATCGATGGCGATCCCCAATGAGCCGGCAGCTATCGGCCATGTCGCCGGTTCAGGCGCAACCGTCTTCAATCCCTGTTTACGCAGGAAAGCCTGGATGCTCGGGGCGATCGACGATGAGTTGAAATCCCCTGACAGCACTACAGGGCCGTCGATCGAACCAAGCGCTTTGGCGAGATCTTCCAGTTCAGCCATCTGGAAATCGTCGAAGTATGGCTTGCTCAGATGCGCCGAGACCAGATTGATGGTTTCGCCGCCGAAGTCGACGCTGGATATGACCAGCCTGTTTTTTCGCAGACTGCCCATGCTTGCGACCTGCCGGCTGACGAACGGGCGTTTGGACAGCACCAGCGTATCGCACGTATCCTTCCCGGTGTCGCAGCCGATATGATAGGGATAGGCCTTGAACAATTGCTGCAGATGGAAGGTCAGCGGCTTGGCTTCGAGCAAATTGACGACATCGGCATTCGACGCGATCACCATGTTTGTGATGGCAGTCGAGTTCGTCCAGTTGTCGATTGCGATGTTGAACGACATCAGACGAAAAAGCGGTAGCCTGTCTGTACCTCTGTCGTCCCCCGAAAACTCGCGCAGCATGATGACGCCGTGAGCGATGAGAAGAAGCGAGACAAACAGCAGGACGAAGCCGTAAATCTGTCGCCTGACAGCCAGGATGACAAGGCTGGCGGCAGCAAAGAGGACGCCGAAATGAACCTGAAAGCTGTAGAGAAAGGACAGCAGCCAGAAGTTCGTGACATAGCGCAAGGACACGATCGCGATGGCAACGGTCAGAAACGCGCAGAGAATCCAATAAACAATCTCTCTCATCGATTCCGACCTGCTTGCAGACGACCCGCCGGCCATAACATGCAGGCGGCCATGCCGCAATGCAGCATAACAGCCGGTGGCTGCGGCTGACCCGCAAACCATATAGACGGCTTCGGCCACCCGGCGGGCGGTGAAGGGATAGGCCGACGACCGCGGCAATGACGGCCGCCGCCTTCTCTGTCAAAGACCTATCGACTCGGCCTCTTCTTATCTTGTAAGTGGGGTCACGTGATACGGAGTCGGCTCTTTGCCGTCGGCAGGAGTCGAGAAAGATGGGAATGCGCTACTTCATTACAGGCACAGCCGGCTTTATCGGTTTTCATCTGGCCAGGCGCCTGCTGCAGGAAGGGCACGAGGTCACAGGTTTCGACGGCCTCACTCCCTATTACAACGTCAAGCTCAAGGAGATGCGTCATGCGGCCCTCTCCCAGTTTCCGGCCTTCAAGCCGGTCATAGCAATGCTCGAGGACCGGCCAGCGCTGGAAGCGGCTGTTGTGGCGGCCAAGCCCGACATCCTGATCCATCTTGCCGCCCAGGCCGGCGTGCGATACAGCCTGGAAAATCCGGAGGCCTATCTTCGATCGAACGTCGAAGGCTCGTGGAACATCATGGAAATCGCCCGGCGCGTCGAAATCCGTCACCTGATGCTGGCCTCGACATCATCGATCTACGGCGCCAATGCAACCGTGCCCTTTCACGAGACCGACCGCGCCGACGAGCCGCTGACCATCTATGCCGCGACGAAGAAGTCGATGGAGTTGATGGCGCATAGTTATGCTCATCTGCACAAGATTCCGACCACGGCCTTTCGCTTCTTCACCGTTTACGGCCCATGGGGCCGGCCCGACATGGCGCTGTTCAAATTCACCAAGAACATGCTCGAAGGCCAGCCGATCGAGATCTACGGCGAAGGCAATATGAGCCGTGACTTCACCTATATTGACGATCTCGTTGAGGGGATCGTCAGGCTGTCGGCAATCGCCCCTGGCGAAGATAACCGCCTGGACAACGTGGCTGTCGAAACGCTCTCGCGCCAGGCGCCTTTTCGGGTCGTCAATATTGGCGGCGGCCAGCCGGTCAGCCTGATGGATTTCGTCGAGACGGTGGAAAAAGCGCTCGGCCGTCCGGCCATCCGCAAGATGCTGGCGATGCAGAAGGGTGACGTGCCGCGCACCTTCGCAGCCCCGGATCTGCTGGTGGCGCTGACGGGTTACAAGCCGGATACGACTTTGGATGTCGGCGTCAAAGCCTTCGTCGACTGGTATCTCGACATGCGCGGCGAACTCGACGCCTAACTCATTTGCCGAACTAGAGCAATTCCAGCAAAAGTGCGTAACGGTTTTGCGTCCGGAATTGCGTGAAAACAAAGAGATAGGGCATTTTCGTGATTCGAAGAAGAACGGAAATACTCTAGCTGCGGCCGGTCTCAAGCCGTCGCGTGACACGTGGTTCAAGCGCGTTTTAGCTCGTGGTTCTTATGCCTGTCGTTATCCCGGAACCGCTACGCGCTTCCGGCCGACATGCATCAGGATGTCAGCGGAGAATGGTCACCGCCTCTACGATGTCTACGGCCGTCGAAAACACGTAGTCGACGACAACGGTCAGGCTCTGCGAATAGGTTTTGAGCCGATAGTTTTCACCTTCGACCGTCGCGGGGCTGCGCAGAACGAACGGCATTCCCGGGCGCACGAAACCGGCGCGCGTCGTCAGCGGAATTTCGGACGAATGGCCGATGGCGGAGGTGTACATCAGGTCGCGGCCAAGGCTGGCGGGGCCGATGGCAAGCGCCGGCCCGGCCGCGGCCGCGATGGTCAGAGTCAAAGCGATGGCGGCAAGAATCTTGTGCATGTCGAAGTCCCCGTTTGCGGATTGGCGGGCGCTGCTTCGCCCCTCTCCAAACGATCGACGCGTCTGTCCACGCTCCGGTCGCTTTCATGAGACCACTCTACACATCAGTATTTGCAGGGCTTTTAAGCGGATCGGTCAAATTTTACGAAATTTGATTTTCTCTCCCGATCGTCTCTGGCCAGACCGGAAAACGCTTCCACGGCTCTCGCCAAGGCGAGATCGGCGGAGTGCCGATGGACGCTGATCGCAATCTTAAAGAACGCGATCCAGCTTCTTGTTGATATGCAGGTTCGGCATCAATCCCGCACTCTGCGCGGCGTGATAGGATTCGCGCGCCGCATCGAACGAGATCGACCACATGATGGCGCTCAAGAGCAGCGCAATAATATAAATTTGAATACGCATCTCATCGCCGATACGGAAAGAGCAAGGCAGTTTTGTGTCAAAAAATGACCGCGGAAATAGAAAAAATCGGCGGAGTTTTCGCCCCTGCGTTTGAGGGCAGACATATTAGTGTCGCGAAAATTAGCGACAATGGGTGGCTACCTGTTAGCAGCCAACCCCGAGGCTTGGTTTCCCACCCTGAAACCCTCAAAGTTCCGTTCGCCACGGGCCTCTTTGCTTTTTTGGCCGACGAGCCTGAGTGAAAAGCCCACAGCTAAAGCCTTTCCCCGAAAAATATATCAATCGATTGACTTATTTGGTGACCTGCGTTATAAAATATCATGAACCAAGAACACGACAGCCAAACCCCGCCAGCATCCGCCCGCGCCGAGGCCGCGCGGCAGAAGATGTTGGCCGCCGCCCTCGACGTCTTCGGGCGCTACGGCTTTGACGGCGCCTCGACACGCCAGCTGACCGAAGCCGCGGGCGTCAATCTGCAGGCGATCCCCTATTATTTCGGCAGCAAGGAAGGACTTTACATCGCCACCGCCGAATATCTGATGGCCCGCATCGATACACATGTCGGCGACATGCGGGCGCGTATCGGCACGCATCTCATGGCGCTCGATGCCGCCGGCGAAACACTCGGCGAAACCCAAGCCCGTCTCTTCCTCACAGAAATTCTGCAGACGATGGTGACGCTTTTTGTCGGCAAGGAATCCGAATCCTGGGCACGCTTCCTGATCCGCGAGCAGATGGAGCCGACCGAAGCCTTCACCCGTGTTTATCAGGGCATCATGCGGCCGATGATCGAGATGGGCCGGCGGCTGATCGGCGCCATTCTGGGTGAAGATCCCGCCTCGGAGCATGTACGCCTGCGCACCTTCACCCTTATTGGCGGCATCCTCGTCTTTCGCGTCACCCATGCCGCCGTGCTTGCCCAGATGGAATGGGACGGAGTCGGCCCGAAACAGGTGGAAATCCTGCGCGGCCTTACAGCTGAACTGGTCGACATGCTCGGCCCGTCAACCAAAGGAGGCGCAGCATGAAACGTCTCCTCCCCCTCGCCCTGCTTCTCCTCGTTGCGGCAGGCGCTGCCTGGTGGTACGGCCTGCCCGAAAAGCTCGGCTGGCTGCCCGAGGCTCGCCGCGAATTCGTCCTGTACGGCAATGTGGATATTCGCCAAGTCTCGCTCGGCTTCCGGGTCAGCGGACGCCTCTCCGAACTCCGCGTCGACGAGGGCGATGTCGTCAAGAGCGGAACGGTTTTGGCGAAGCTCGACGCCGCGCCCTATGACTTCGCCGTCCGCTCCGGCGAGGCCAATGCCGCGGCCCTTCGGGCAACGCTCGACAAGCTGAAGGCAGGCCCGCGCCCGACTGAGATCGCCCAAGCGCGCGCCGCTTATGATGAAAGCCTCGCCGATCTCGAAAATGCCAACCTTGCCTACGACCGAGCCCGCCAGCTTCGCCCCCAGGGCACGATTTCCGAGGCAAGCCTCGACCAGGCGACCGCCGCGAAGGCAATGGCCGCCGCCCGCTCCCAGTCCGCCAACGAGGCGCTGAAGCTGCTGCAGGAGGGTTCTCGCGTCGAGGATATCGCCGCAGCCGATGCGCAAGTAAAGGCGGCGGAGGCGACGCTCGCCTCGGCCCGCACCTCGCTCGCCGATACCGAATTGCGCGCCCCGAACGACGGCGTCATCCTCTCGCGTGTGCGGGAGAACGGCGCGATCGTCTCGCCGGCCGATACCGTCTTCGTCTTGTCCCTGACCGAGCCCGTCTGGGTGCGCAGTTATGTCGCCGAGCCCGATCTCGGGCGAATCCACCCCGGCATGAAGGTTTCCGTCACCTCCGATACGGCACCCGACAAGCCCTATGAAGGCACGATCGGCTTCATCTCGCCGGTCGCCGAATTCACCCCGAAATCGGTGGAGACGCCGGAGCTGAGGACCGACCTCGTCTATCGCCTCAGGATCGTCATCGACAAACCCGGCCCGGATCTGCGCCAGGGCATGCCGGTCACCGTGCGGCTTTCGACGCCTGCGGCAGACGGACGATGACCGCCGCTCAAACCCATCGGGGCGACGAGCCGCTCGTCCGGATCGACGGCGTCACCAAGCGCTTCGGCGACGCGGCCGCAGCCCTCGACGCAGTCTCCGGGGCGATCGGCGGCGGCGCCATCACCGGCCTCGTCGGTCCTGACGGCGCCGGCAAGACGACACTCATCCGCCTGATGACCGGCCTGATGCTGCCAGACGCCGGAACGGTCGAGGTTCTGGGCTTCGACACGAGGAAGAATGCCGCCGGCATCCAGGCGGCGATCGGCTACATGCCGCAACGTTTCGGCCTCTATGAGGACCTCTCGGTGCAGGAGAACCTCGACCTCTATGCCGATCTGCGCGGCCTGCCGAAGAGCGAACGCGCCGGCGCTTTCGAGGAGCTACTGACATTCACCGACCTCAAGCGCTTCACCGGCCGGCTCGCCGGCAAACTCTCCGGCGGCATGAAACAGAAGCTCGGCCTTGCCTGCGCGCTGCTGAAAAAGCCGCGTCTGCTGCTGCTCGACGAGCCGGGTGTCGGCGTCGACCCGATCTCGCGCCGCGACCTCTGGAAGATGGTGGAAAACCTGACGAAGGAAGGCATTGGCGTGCTCTGGTCGACCGCCTATCTGGACGAGGCCGAAGCCTGCGACCATGTGCTGCTGCTGAACCAGGGGAAACTGCTTTTCTCGGGAAAACCGCAGGAGATGACCGAGCGTGTCAACGACCGCGTCTTCCGGGTCTCCGGTGTCGCCGGACGGCGCCGGCAGGTGCTCGCCGAACTCCTGCAGGCCGATGGTGTCATCGACGGCGTCATCCAGGGTGAGGCGATCCGTCTGGTGGCCGGCAAGGACAAAAAGCCCGATATCGGCAAGGCCGGCGACGGTGCATCGCTGGCCCCTGCGCCGCCCCGCTTCGAGGATGCCTTTGTCGACATGCTGGGCGGCGGCCCCGGCGGTCGATCCAGGCTTGCCGAAGCGCAAGAGCCGCTGAAGGCCGAGGGCGACCGGCCGGTGATCGAGGCCAAGGGCCTGACCAAGCGCTTCGGCGATTTTACCGCCGCAGACGACATCAGCTTCGATATAAGCCGCGGCGAAATCTTCGGCCTGCTCGGCCCGAACGGCGCCGGCAAATCCACCACCTTCAAGATGCTCTGCGGGCTGTTGAAGCCGACAGCAGGCGAAGGCCGCGTCGCCGGTTTCGATCTCCGCCGCGATGCCGCCGAAGCCCGTAACCAGCTCGGCTACATGGCGCAGAAATTCTCGCTCTACGGCGATCTCACAGTCATGCAGAACCTCGAATTCTTCGCCGGCGTCTATGGCCTTCGCGGGCAGCGCAAGCGCGATCGCATCGAGCTGATGGTGAGCATTTTCGATTTCGGACGCCACGCCCGTGAACCCGCCAAGGACCTGCCGCTCGGCCTCAAACAACGCCTGGCGCTTGCCTGCGCCGTCATGCACGAGCCGCGCGCCCTCTTCCTGGACGAACCGACCTCAGGCGTCGATCCGATCACCCGGCGCGAATTCTGGACGCATATCAACGCGCTGGTAGAAAAGGGCGTCACCGTGCTCGTTACCACCCATTTCATGGATGAGGCGGAATATTGCGACCGCATCTCGCTGATCTATCGCGGCCGCTCGATCGCGCTCGGTTCCCCCGATGAGTTGAAGGCCCGCGTGGCGACCAAGGAGCAGCCGGACCCGACGATGGAGGACGCCTTCATCGCACTGGTACAACAATCGGAAGCGGAGGATGCCGCATGAGCGCGTCTTCCGGCCGGCGACGGCGTTTGTTTGCCCTCGTGCGCAAGGAGAGCTTTCAGGCGATCCGCGATCCGAGCAGCATTCTCATTGCCTTCGTGCTGCCGCTCATCCTGCTCTTTCTCTTCGGCTACGGCGTCTCGCTCGATACCAGCCGCACCCGCATCGGCCTGGTGACCGAGGCGATGACGCCGCTGACGCAGGATCTGTCGGCCAGTTTCCAGGCCTCGCGCTATTTCGATGTGGTGATCGGCCGTGACCGGCGCCTGTTCGAGGAAGATCTCGTGATCGGCAAGGTACGCGGCATCGTCATCATTCCGGCCGAGTTCACCACGCGCTATACCGCCGGCAACCGTCCCTCGATCCAGGTGATCGTCGACGGCTCCGACCCGAACACGGCGAATTTCGTGCAGAATTATGCGCAGGGCGCGGTCGCCAACTGGGAGCAGCAGAGACAGGCGGATGTCGCCTCCCGCAATCCCGCCATCGCGGTCGAGCAGCGCTTCTGGTTCAACCCGGAACTCACCAGCCGCAATTTCCTCGTGCCGGGCTCGATCGCTATCGTCATGACGCTTGTCGGCACGCTGCTTACCTCGCTCGTCGTCGCCCGAGAATGGGAGCGCGGCACGATGGAGGCGATGATGGCGACGCCGGTGACGGCGGTCGAACTGCTCGCCGGCAAGATCCTGCCCTATTTCCTGCTCGGCCTCACCTCGATGACGCTCTGCGTGCTGCTGTCGGTCTTTCTCTTCGGCGTGCCGTTTCGTGGCTCCGTCGCCGCCCTTTACGCCTTGTCGGCCGCTTTCCTGATCCCGGCGCTCGGCCAGGGCCTGCTAATCTCGACAGCGACGAGGAACCAGTTTCTCGCCTCGCAACTGGCGCTGATATCAGCCTTCCTGCCGGCCTTCCTGCTCTCGGGCTTCCTGTTCGAGATCAACTCGATGCCTCAAGTCATCCAGTGGATCACCTTCATCGTGCCGGCGCGTTACCTGATCCCCAGCCTGCAGACGGTGTTCCTGGCCGGCGACATCTGGCCGATGTTCGGGAAGGCCATTTTCGTGATGCTGACGATCGGCGGCATCATGTTCGTGCTCGCCGCACGCAGCACCCGAAAGAGGATCGGCTGAGATGGGATGGACAAGGCTTTACGCCCTCATCGTCAAGGAATTGCTCGCCGTGCTGCGCGATCCCAAGGGCCGCGCGATCCTGATCGGCCCGCCGATCGTTCAGCTTCTCGTTTTTTCCTATGCTGCCACACTTGAAGTGCGCAATGTCGACGTGATGGTCCTCAACCGAGACAGCGGTCATTGGAGCCAGGAACTGATCGAGCGTATCGATGGTTCGCCGACCTTTCGCAACATCGCGTTCGCCGCGAGCCAGGCGCAAGTCCAGGTAGCGATCGATAACCAGACCGTGATCGCCGCCGTCGAGATCGGTCCGGATTTTTCGCGCAACATTGAGGCCGGGAGCCCCGCAGACCTGCAGGTCGTGCTCGACGGCCGCCGCTCCAACGCCTCGCAGATCGTCGCGGGCTACCTCTCGCAGATCGGCGCGGCCCTTGCCGCCGAGACCCCGGTCGGCAAGCGCGCCGGCACCGAATTTGTTTCGACCGTGCCCCGGAACTGGTTCAACCCGAACCTCACCTACCAATGGTTCATGGTGCCGAACCTGATCGCCAGCATCGCGCTCCTGATCGGCCTGATCGTCACGGCCTTGTCGATCGCCCGCGAGCGCGAGCTCGGCACCTTCGACCAGCTGATGGTCTCGCCGCTGCGCCTGCACGAGATCCTGATCGGCAAGCTGATCCCGCCGATGATGATCGGCCTCTTCCACATCACCGTCTATATTCTCGCTGCCGTCTTCCTGTTCGAGGTGCCGCTGCGCGGCTCGCTCTTCCTGCTTTACGGCAGCGCCATCTTCTACCTCGGCTCGGTCGCCGGCCTCGGCCTCTTCATCTCGGCACTGTCGATGACCCAGCAGCAGGCGATCCTCGGCGCTTTCCTGTTCATGGTCCCGGCCATGCTGCTGTCGGGCTTCGCGACGCCGATCGAGAACATGCCGGCATGGCTGCAGCCGATCACCCTGATCAATCCGCTGCGTTATTTCCTGGTGATCGTCAAAGGCGTTTTCCTCAAGGATATTCCCTTGAGCGAGGTGGCAAACCAGACGATCCCGCTGGCGCTGATCGCCACGGTCACCCTCAGCGCCGCCGCCTGGCTCTTCCGCCGGCGGCTGGAATAATCCCATCCCACGCATGCTGAGCCGCCTCACAGAATGTGAACCGGCCTTCCAAAGCGTGACTCTCTCCTACCGGAACCTCCGATTGGCGCGGTCGTTACTCAAACGCAACCCCAGCAAAGGAGAAGCAAAATGTACAAGATTCTACTTGTCTCCAGCGCCCTTGCGCTGTCGTCGCTTGCCACCAATGCTCTGGCTGACGGAGCCGTGACCGGCGCTGCCGGCGGCGCCATCACCGGCGCGATCGTCGGTGGTCCCGTAGGTGCTGCCGTTGGCGGCATAGCCGGCGGTGTTGCCGGCGCCGTCGTCGATCCGCCGCCGCGCGAGGTCGTCACCTATGTCCAGCAGCAGCCTGCTCCGACCGCTTCCGTAGTGGTTGAGCAACCGATCGTCGTCGGCAAGCCGCTTCCGGCTGATGTCGTCGTGACGCCGGTGCCGGACAATCCGAAATATGCCTATACGGTCATCAACAATCGACATGTGATCGTCGAGCCCCGCACCCACCGCGTGGTGCAGGTGATAGAATAATCAACCAACCGAAGCCGCCTGCTGCGGCTCGGCAACTTTCGGCCCCGCTTCGGCGGGGCCTTTTTGCTTTTGTGAAAACGCATGACGCTTGTCGTTGATTCAGGCCCGGTAGGCGACGAGCACGGCGCCTGCCGCAATCATGATGACGCCAAGCCAGTTCGGAAGCGTCAGGCGTTCGCCCAGGAACAGCACCGCAAAGACGGACATGAAGACGACGGATAGCTTGTCGATCGGGGCGACTCGGGCAGCATCGCCGAGCTTCAGCGCCCGGAAATAGCAAATCCAGGATGCGCCGGTGGCAAGGCCGGAGAGCACCAGGAAGAGCCAGCTCCGGCTCGACACCGAGGATGGCTCCTGCCAATTTCCTGAGATAGAGACCATCATGCCCGCTGCCAGCAGGATAACGATTGTGCGAATGAAGGTCGCGAAATCGGAATTGACGTTCTCGACCCCGACCTTGGCAAAAATCGCCGTGAGCGCTGCAAAGCCGGCGGAAAGAAGCGCCCAAAGCGGCCAGCTTGTCATAAGGCTTTTCATGCGGCGTTCCTTGCCCCGTTTCCCTCATCCTAAAGCAGATCAGACCTTCAGCTCGCGCCGCTCGCGTTCGGTGACCATGGCAAGGTCGAGCACCTTCTGCAGATTGGCGGCGTGGCGGAAGTTGGGGTCCGGCTGGACTCCGGTCGCCACGGCCTCGGCAAAACGCTCATAATTGGTCGCCACCGGTTCAACCTCGATCTCAGTCCAGGTGGCGGTTTCGACACCTTCGCCGAGGCAGCCATGCAGCTCGGAACCACTGGGACGATGAATGACCTCGAGGCTTCCCCTCTCGCCATAAATGCGCAGTTTCAGCTCGTTCAGATGCCCTGTCGCCCAGCGGCTGGCATGGATGACGCCGAGCGCGCCGTTGGCGAAATCGACGGACATAGTGAAGCTGTCATTGGCATCGAGCAGATATTCGCCGATCTGGCCGCCCGGCGCCTTGTTGAAAGTCTTCAGTCGCGCAAAGACGTGGTCGATATCGGTCGCAGCGCCATAGGCAGCGAAATCGAGGATATGGATGCCGACGTCGCCGAGCACGCCGTTCGAGCCATGGCCGTTGGAAAGTCGCCACAGCCAGGTCGATTCCGTGCGCCAATCGCCCCAAGCGCGCGACACGAGCCAACTCTGGAGATAGGAGGCTTCCACGTGCCTGATCGTGCCGAGCTCGCCTGATAGCACCATCTCGCGGGCGCGCTGCAACGGCGCGACATTGCGGTAAGTCAAGTTCACCATGTTGATGACACCGGCCTTTTCAGCCGCCTCCGTCATCTCCAGCGCCTTCGCATAATTCTCCGCCAGCGGCTTTTCGCAGAACACATGTTTGCCGGCGGCAATCAGCGCCATCGTCGTCGGGTGATGGATCCGGTCGGGCGTGACGTTCGTCGCCGCATCGAATTCACCCCAGGCGATCGCCTCTTCCAGTGAAAGAAACCGCTTTTCGATGTTGAACTTGTCGGCGAATGCCGAAAGCCGTTCGGGATCGGTGTCGACGGCACCAACCACCGTCACGCCATCAATGAGCGGGAAGCGGGCGAGCTGGTTTTTCGCCATCACCCCGGTGCCAAGAACGAGTAGTCGCATAGGTGCTCCTCAGCGATAACCGGCTTCGCCGGCCTGGTGCAGTCTCGGGCCGCGTTCGACGATCGGCTCCAGTGCGTTTTCTACCGGGACATTTGGAGCGTCGGTGATACCAGTTAACGCTCCCTCAGGGTTATAGGCCCACTTGACGCCGTTGATCAGCACCTTCTGGACATTGGCGTCGTGATAGGTCGGATAGGTCTCGTGACCCGGGCGGAAATAGAAGATGTTGCCGGCGCCGCGCCGCCAGGTCAGGCCCGAGCGGAATACTTCGCCGCCCTGGAACCAGGAGATGAATACGGTTTCGAGCGGCTCCGGCACCGAGAACTGCTCGCCATACATTTCCTCGTTCTCGAGTTCGAAATGTTCGCCGATGCCGGCAGCGATCGGATGGCGCGGATTGATCGTCCACAGCCGCTCGCGCTCGCCCGCCTCGCGCCATTTCAGCGCGCAGGGCGTGCCCATCAGCCGCTTGAAGATCTTCGAGAAATGGCCGGAATGCAGCACCAGCAGGCCCATGCCCTCCCAGACGCGCTTGGCGACCCGCTCGACGACGTCGTCGGATACTGCGCCGTGGTCCTTGTGGCCCCACCAGGTCAAAACATCGGTTTCGGCCAGGCGGGCCTCGCTCAATCCGTGTTCCGGCTCCTGCAGCGTCGCCGTGGTGGCGGAGATCGCGGGATCGCTGTTCAAGGCATTGGCGATCGCCGTGTGCATGCCCTCGGGATAGATGCCCCGGACGATCTCATTGGTATTCTCGTGGATGTTTTCACCCCAGACGACGGTGCGAATGGCCATGATGTGCTCCTGTGTAACCTGGAAGTATCAATAGGCGGGAAGCAAAAGAATTCAAAGCGCTTTGGAAAGTGGCGCTGGCTGCGCCTCAGTCTCCGCCGCGTCCAAGCAACACATAGCCCTTTGTCAGGAATTTGACAAAGGGGAAAATCTCTCTAGTGAGGTGCGAAAAAGCTCTATGAAATATTGCAGCGATATCAATGCGAAACGGATTTCGAGAACAGGTTGACGACGAGCACGCCCGATACGATCAGCCCGAGCCCGACGACGGCCGGCAGGTCGAGCCGCTGCTTGAAGAATATCAAGCCGACCGAGGAAATTAGAACGATTCCCAAAGCGCTCCAAATCGCATAGGCGATGCCGACAGGGATGCTCTTCAGCGTCAGCGACAGGCAATAGAAGGCGGCCGCATAACAGGCGACGACGAGCGCCGTCGGCCCGATGCGAGTAAACTGCTGCGACAATTGCAGCGCGGTCGTGCCGATGACTTCGAGCGCGATGGCTGCAAAAAGCAACCCGTAGACGGCGGCCTGGCTCATGACGAATTCCCTTTCGGATTACTTCCCGGTCAGTTCCACAAGGCGGCCGATCAGATCCCGCCTCAGGGCGCCGTCAATATCGTGGCTTTCCAGCGTATCTGCGAACCACAGACCATCGGCGGCCAAACGCACGATCTGTGCATCGAGGGAGGAGTCGGTACCGACATATTCCTCCGCCCGCGCCTGGACCCACTGACGCCAGCGACGGCGCAACCGGGGTTCGGCAAGAAGCGCGATCGTCACCTGCGTCCAGTTCCTGGAATCATCGGGACGATCTTTCAGACCGGACACCGCACTGACATAGGCGCGGGTGAAGCGGCCCTGCGGCAGCGGATCGCCGCGCATCAATTCGTCGATATCGGCGTCGAACTTTTCAAGCAGGCTCTCGAACAAGGCATCGAGCAGCGCATTCTTGGTCGGGAAGTGATGCAGCAGCCCGCCCTTGCTGACGCTGGAGGCGGCAGAGACCGCATCGAGCGTCACTGCCGCCATGCCTTCACTGGCGGCAAGACGCGCCGCGACATCCAGCAACTGCTGGCGCACGAGAGCGGGCTGTTTCTTGCGGTGATGAGCGTTCGACATGCAGATGAAAGATACCGTCTGGACGGTTTTGTCAAGGATAATCGCCTGGACTCCCTGCGATCCCGGCATTTATGCGCGAAATGCCGCGGCAGCTTGATGACAGTTGCGATCATTTTCCATCGGGTGCATGAAGGATCGGGGGATGGCTTGGGGAATGGCTTGGGGAATGGCCAAGCGAATGGGACGGCATCGGGGATGACTTCGTGACGGAAAAGGTCACCACACTCTATGAAGCGATCGGCGGCGATCCTGCCGTGCGGGCACTGACGCACCGCTTCTACGCGCTGATGGATACGCTGCCGGAGGCAAAAAACGTGCGCGCGGTGCATCCGGCAAGCCTTGAGGGCAGCGAGGTGAAATTCTACGAATATATGAGCGGCTATCTCGGCGGCCCACCGCTCTATACCGACAGACGCGGCCATCCGCGCCTGCGCAGCCGCCATTTCGTCGCCGAGATCGGACCTGTCGAGCGCGACGAATGGCTGCTCTGCTTTCGCCGCGCGCTCGACGAGACGATATCGAGCCAGGCGCTGCGCGATCTCATCCGGGCGCCGGTCGAACGGCTCGCCTATCACATGCAGAACAAGGAATAATGATGAGCCTGAACGCGCGTCTGGAGCCGGTGCTCTATCTGTTTGCCGGCCTGTTCGGCGTCGCCGGCGTGGGGTTGGCCGCCCTTGCCGCCCATGGCCGCGGCGAGGCCAATCTTGCGGCGTCCGCCTCCGCCATGTGTCTTGCCCACGCCCCTGCCCTCTTGGCATTGGCTCTTGGCACCGCCAGGCTCAGAACCGCCTGGCTGGCCGGTTTGCTAATGATTATCGGGACGCTGTTCTTTGCCGGCGACCTCGTCACCCTGCGTTTTGCCGGTTCCGGCCTCTTCCCCTATGCCGCGCCGACCGGCGGCTGGGCGATGATGCTCGGCTGGCTGGCCGTCGCGGCAGGCGCCGTATTTCGCGTCCGAACCTAATCGCGCGGCTGCGGTATGCGGCCGAAGCGCAGGAGATTTCCATGCGGATCATGGATGTAGAATTCCTCCATGTTCCACGGCCGCACTTCCATTTCGGTCAGGTGCTCGACGCCCTTTTCGCGATATTCCGCATGAAGCGCGCCGATGCCGCCGCCGCGGAGATAGACGGAGGTCTTCTTGCAGAGACTAGCATCCTCGGTACGCCAGAAATGCAGCTCCATATCGTCGCGTCGCAGGATGAGATAATCCGGCGCCTCGTAGACGATATTGGCAAAGCCGAGTTTATCGCGATAGAAGGAGAGCGTCTCGTTGATATCGAGTGACGGCAGGACCGGCAGAACCTCGATGCGGTCGGGGTCTTCGTTCATATGCCCTCAATCACGTTAAAACCCTCAAAAACCGGCGGTCCCTTGTACATCGCCTTGCGGTCGCCGGCATTGCGGTGCGCCGCGCGAAAACTCTCGGACTTCGTCCAGTTCTGAAAATCCGCTTCGCTGCTCCACAGCGTGTGCGAGGAATAGAGCGTATAGCCTTCCTCTTCGTTGAGCTTGCCGCGCAGCAGGCGGAATTCGACGAAACCGGGCACCTCAGCCAAGCTGGAGTCGCGATTGCGCCAGACCGTCTCGAAATCACCTTCGCTCCCGGTTGCAACCTTGAAGCGGTTCATTGCGATATACATGCGATCTCCTTACGCCTTCCTCTTGCCGGCCCTTGCGGCACGCGAGGGAAAGGCGAGAACATTATTGCCGTTTGCCGTCGCTTCGCCAAGCGGCCTTGTGGCCGCCTCCCCAGGCATGCGCGCTTCCCAGGTCGGGAACAGCGCCACATTCTGGTAGATCTGCTGGCGTTCGGCATGCTGCCGGAAAACTTCGAAGAGCTCGGGCACAAGGCCCTCGCCATTTTGGGCGGCGAGCTTGTGCAGACCGATCATGGTGAAGCCGTCGGGACGCTGGTCGTTCATCGGGAATTGTCTCGTTCGTTCATCGTCTGCAGCGCACGTTCCAGGCTGGACTTGCTGCCATTGCGAAGCGGGATAAAGGCCTTGCTGAACTTCTTGCAGCCGGTCTTCACGCGCAGGCAGGCATCGTGGCTGATACAGTCGATCGGGCAGAACACGCAATCAACAGATGGAAGCAATGTATCGATGCGGGAAACCGCTTCGCGCAGGCCGCCGTCATGATGAATGAGCTCTGCGCCGAAATTGCTGGCGATCTGGCGCAGATGCGCCACCTGGCAGTCACGCCCGCCGACATAGAGGAAACTGCGGCCATCCAGTTTGGACCGTCCGTTGGATGCCTGGCTGGCCTCCTCGCCCGCGCTGTCGGGGACCTCCCGGTTCGAACCCTTCTTGCCCTTGCGAGCCATATGCCACCCGTTCGCTCGTTGATCGTCACACGATTCCTGCGTGTGCGGGTGGACCTTATTAAACCTGATTTTATAGTAAAGTATAAAGTTGATTATTTTTGTCATATTATCGCGGTGTCACCTCAACCGGAAAGGTATAAGTGCGCGAGGATCCGACCATATTGTCCGGCATAGCCGGAAGATTGCAGGAAGCCACCCTGCTAAGAGCGGCCCGATCCACTTCAGGCAAGCTTGACCCCCGGACGATGCCCGATGCCGTTATATCGCCGCTGGGACTGATCGTGATGCGGACCGTTAAGCTGGCATGAGCGGTCCGATACCGCGCCTCCATCCGGTCGACGCAGCGGAATAATCGCGTCACAAGCCTGCCTCTGTAATTGGCTTCCGACACGCCGCCAGATCCATTCCTTCCACCCGAAGTGCGCGAATTCTCACTGGAGTTGGCGTCTACTTGCCCGTCTGCAGCGCCTCTGCGCGCCTCCTGTTTGGCATCCCCCTCCGAACCTTGGGCCTTTTTCGCCGGCTGTTTTCTTTCCACCGGCTTTATTTCAGCGGGCTTTTCCAGCTTCGGTTTCGGCTGCGGCTTCGCAATCTCTACCGGTTCCGGCTCAGGAGAAATCTCAGCCATCTCGACCGGCTTGATCTCCTCCCGCTTGGAGGGCATGGCGGCCACCATCGGCGGCTGAGCTGATATTACCGGGGTCTCTACCGGCTGCTCGGGCACCACCGTTGACATCGGCTGTGCGACGGAAGTTTCCGCAGGCTTTTCCGATACAAGAACTTCCGGCTCCGCGGCCGTCATCGTCTCCGCTGACTGACGTGTAATCTCCTGCGTCGGTTGAACAGCCTCGACAGGCTCCGCATCGGTCGCCTGGGCGGCCTGTACCTCCGCTGTCTCCACTGGTTTGACCTCATCCGGCTCGACAGCTTCTGGAACGATCTCTTCCTGTATCGTGACGTCGGTCTGGCCGGCTGCGCTCTGCTCGGCGTCGGAACTGCCGAGCATAACGACGCTGATCGCTTCGCCTGCTTCCATCAGCGTCTCGTCCGAGGGCATGGGCATAATGGCGAGCAGCGCCGCGGCCAACGCCGCGTGGAAAATCACCGAGCCAACACACGTCAGCGCCACCCGCCGTCGCACCGCCTTCGGCTCGTCTTCCTGCTTCTCGACCGCCGCATCCATCGGCGGCGCGGGCGCGGGAGCGGCCGGTTCGGCTTTCGGATGGTCGGGAAAGGAAGCGATCTGCGAAAATCGCGTGTAGTGGATCACCGTCTCGCCGGCCGGCTGCCTCTGTACGTTGCGCAGTTCGGGAAGCTCGTGGCCGGGGTGCATGCCTGGTATATTGTCGTTCAGGCTGCTGTCGGCGTCCGCCTCCCCGATGAGCACCTGTCTCGATCTGGACTTCGCTGAAATCGCCATTGTGTACGCCTCGGACAGCCGGAAACATGTCCGCCGGGGATCATCCCCGGCGTTATCTTAGCCCTCGAAATGGAACTGATATCTGCGAGCGGGTGACGAGACCCTTCATGCATTCGCCGGCAGCCGGCCCGTCGCAGACCGGCCGCAAACCTCACCGTCATCATCTTCTCCGCCATTGTCGCGAACCGCCTCGATGCGGCCTCAAATCGGCAATCTCACAAACTTGACTTTATTAGTCTTCTATTGCGTCTTTAAAAAACTATGAGTAAGAAAGTCAAGATAATTGTCATCACAACCGGGGACCCTGATCCCCGGCCCCACGGAATTGCCAAACCGAAATGATGGTGGAAAAGCCAGATAACTTTAAGCACGCGCCGCTGCAGAGCGAGCCTGCGCCGCAGCACCGGACCGTCGAAAGCGCGGATCTTTTCCGCGGCACGAACGAGATCATGATCAGACATGACGGCTTGCTCTATCGCCTGAAGATCACCCGTCAGGGCAAGCTCATTCTCAATAAATAGGGTAAGACATGACCGAGCAGACAAGACCGACGCCAGCCGAAATCCGTGCGTTTCGCGCCGAAAATCCGAAGATGCGCGAGCGCGAGATCGCCGCCCAGCTGAAGATCTCGGAGGCGGCCCTCGTCGCCGCCGAAACCGGCATCAGCGTGACCCGCATCGACGGCAGCGCGACAAAACTTCTCGAACGCGTGGCCGGCCTCGGCGAAGTGATGGCGCTGTCGCGCAATGAAAGTGCCGTGCATGAAAAGATCGGCATCTTCGAAAACATCAAATCAGGCGCACAGGCCGCAATCGTTCTCGGCGAGAATATCGACCTGCGCATCTTCCCGAGCCGCTGGGAACATGGTTTTGCCGTCTCAAAACAGGATGGCGATCAGGTGCGCCTCAGCCTGCAATATTTCGACAAGGCCGGCACTGCCGTGCACAAGGTGCACCTGCGCCCGAATTCGAATGTGGAAGCCTATCACGCGATCGTCGCCGAGCTGAAACTTGAAGACCAGTCGCAGGACTTGGTCGAGGCCAGGGTCTCGAATGCCGTCGACGAAGCCGCCGATGTCAGCCGCGACGAGCTGCGCGACAATTGGAGCAAGCTCACCGATACCCACGAGTTCTTCGGCATGCTGAAGCGGCTGAAGATCGGCCGTCAGGCGGCCATCCGCAACGTCGGCGACGATTATGCCTGGAAGCTCGACGACACCGCGACGGCTGAGATGATGCACGCCTCGGTGAAGTCAGGCCTGCCGATCATGTGCTTCGTCGCCAATGACGGCATCGTCCAGATCCATTCCGGCCCGATCTTCAACGTGCAAACGATGGGCCCGTGGATCAACATCATGGACCCGACCTTCCACCTGCATCTGCGCCAGGATCACATCGCCGAGACCTGGGCCGTGCGCAAGCCGACCAAGGACGGCCACGTGACCTCGCTGGAGGCTTACAATGCCGATGGCGAGATGATCATCCAGTTCTTCGGCAAGCGGCAGGAAGGCTCCGACGAGCGCGCCGAATGGCGCGGGATCATGGAAAACCTACCGCGCGCAGCAAGCGTGGCAGCATAAGGATCAGTGCGATGACGATGCGTAACAATCTGCGCCGGATCCGCCCGTGGCAGCTGGCGCAGACGGCGGCCGTCATGGCACTGCCGCTGATCCCCGCCACGCCGGCAGTCAAAGGCTTCGCCTTCGTCCCTGCCGCCCACGCCGAGGAAAAGAAGCTCGACACGTCGCGCCTGGTTTCGGTCGGCGGTGACATCACCGAGATCATCTATGCGCTCGACGAGGAAAATCGGCTGATCGCCCGCGACACGACGAGCCTCTATCCGGAGGCGGCGCTGAAGCTGCCTAATGTCGGTTACATGCGCGCGCTTTCGCCGGAAGGCATCCTGGCCATGAACCCGACCGCGATCATCGCTGTCGAAGGTTCCGGGCCGCCGGAGGCGCTGACCGTGCTGAAGAATGCCAGCGTGCCCTTCGAGACCGTGCCGAACACCTTTACCCGCGACGGGATCGTCGCCAAGATCGACCGAGTCGGCGCGCTGCTCGGCGTGCCCGACAAGGCGAAGGCGCTTGAAGAAAAGGTCGCGGCCGATCTCGACGCGGCGATTGCCGATGCCGAAAAGCGTCCGGAGGCCGAGCGCAAGCGCGTTCTCTTCATCCTCAGCGCCCAGAACGGCCGGATCATGGCATCGGGCACCGGCACGGCGGCCGATGGCATCGTTAAGCTCGCCGGCGCCGTCAACGCCGTCGGCGTCTTCCCGGGCTACAAGCCGCTGACGGACGAGGCGATCATCGAAGCCAAGCCCGACATCATCCTGATGATGAACCGCGGCGATGGCGCCGGCACCAAGAACGAGGACCTGCTGGCGCAGCCGGCGATCGCGCTGACGCCGGCCGGAGAGAAGAAAGCGATCATCCGCATGGACGGCGTTTACCTGCTCGGCTTCGGTCCACGCACGGCCGCCGCCGCGCGTGAACTCAACACGGCGATCTATGGGGGCTGATCATGGCCCCTGTCGCAAGCCATGGAACGAGGGCGACACTTCCCGATGGCAGAGATCCGCGCAAGCCGGCAGGCAGGCGACAGAACCCGGCTCGCCTTGCTGGCGATCGCCCTGCTCGCCGCCGGCTCGATCTTCGCAATGCTGTTTTCGGTGACGACGGGCGCCTCGGATGCCTCGATCCTCGACGTCATCGCCAATATGGCCGGCTCCGAGGCAGCGCTCAGCACGCGTGACCGGATCATCATCTTCGATATCCGCCTGCCCCGCGCGATCCTCGGCTTCCTGATCGGCGCCTCGCTGGCCGTCTCCGGCACGGTGATGCAGGGCCTGTTCCGCAACCCGCTCGCCGATCCCGGCCTCGTCGGCGTCTCCTCCGGCGCAAGCCTCGGTGCAGTCACCATCATCGTGCTCGGCGGCGGCCTTGCGGCTCCGCTTCAGGCACTTCTGGGCATCTACGCCCTGCCGGCCGCCGCCTTTAGCGGCGGCCTCGTCACGACGCTGCTCCTCTACAGGATCGCCACCCGTCACGGCCAGACCTCGGTGGCGACGATGCTGCTTGCCGGCATCGCGCTCGGCGCGCTCGCGCTGGCGCTCACCGGCCTGCTGATCTACATGGCCAACGACCAGCAGCTGCGCGACCTGACGTTCTGGAGCATGGGTTCACTGGCCGGCGCCACATGGACGAAGATCGCCGCCGCCGCCCCGATCATCCTGTTGTCCTTCATCGCCCTGCCCTTCATGGCCCGCGGCCTCAATGCCATCACGCTCGGCGAGGCCGCCGCCTTTCATATGGGCGTGCCGGTGCAGCGCCTGAAGAATATCGCGATCATCGGTGTCGCAGCGGCAACCGGCGCCTCCGTCGCCGTCAGCGGTGGCATTGGTTTCGTCGGCATCGTCGTGCCGCATATCCTGCGCATGGCGGTCGGCCCGGACCATCGTTTCCTGCTGCCGGCCGCAGCGCTGCTCGGCGGCTCGCTGCTGATCTTTGCGGACGTGCTCGCCCGCACCCTGGTTGCCCCGGCCGAACTGCCGATCGGCATTATCACCGCGGCGGTCGGCGGGCCGTTCTTTCTGTGGATCCTGCTGAAGCAGCGTTCGCGCCTTGCCCTGTGAGCGACGTTGCAATGGTGTTCAGATGATCGAAGTTTCCGGCGTCTCGGTGCGCCTTTCCGGCAAGGCCATCATCAACGACGTCGCCTTCACGGCAAAATCAGGCGAGCTGACGGCGATCGCCGGGCCGAACGGCTCCGGCAAGACGACGACGATGAAGGCCATCTCCGGCGAACTCGGCTATGAGGGCTCGGTGCGCATCGGCGGCGATGAGGTGCGAGGGCTGAAACCCTGGCAGCTTGCCGCCATCCGCGGCGTGCTGCCGCAGGCAAGCACCATCTCCTTTCCCTTCACCGTGCGCGAGATCGTCCGCATGGGCCTGACATCGGGCCTCAACCTCAATCCCGACAAGGCCGAGCAGACGGCGGCAGCAGCCCTTGCCTCGGTCGACCTCACCGGCTTCGAAGGCCGTTTTTATCAGGAGCTCTCCGGCGGCGAACAGCAGCGGGTGCAGCTTGCCCGCGTGCTCTGCCAGATCGCCGCGCCCGTGGTCGACGGCAAGCCCTGCTGGCTGCTGCTCGACGAGCCGGTCTCGAGCCTCGACATCAGCCACCAACTGACCATCATGACGCTTGCCCGTAATTTCTGCCAACGCGGCGGCGGCGTCATCGCCGTCATGCATGATCTCAACCTGACGGCGCTTTTTGCCGACCGCATCGTGCTGATGAAATCCGGCCGCCTCGCCGCCGCCGGCAGTATTGGTGACGTGCTTACGGACGAAACGATGCTGTCGGTGTTCGGCTGCGCGCTCAGGATCAACCAGGTGCCGGCCGACGGCACGCCCTTTGTGCTCGCCCACAGCGCCGTTTCCCAGGCCTGACCGCCGCCGGCGGAACTTTTGATCGTCCGGCACGTTTTTCGGCAGTGATCTGGGTCAATGCCGGGCGATATAATTCATGCAACGGACGATGGTGACCCAGGTGCGAATTAGGCGGGCTTGCGCGCGCCCCAGCCAATGGAGACAGCCATGAGCTATTCGATTTTCCAGTCCAGCCGCAGCCGCCGCAACGGTACTTTCCACAATTTAGAATCCGGCATCGAGGAGCAGATCGAGGCGCTGCGCGACGAGCTCGCGGAACTGACCCGACTCGTCGGCAAGAGTTCGCGCCACCAGGGCGAAAAAATTCGCAGCCAGGCCGGCGTCGGATATGAAGAACTGCTCGGCCGCAGCGAGGATCTGCTACGCGAATTGCAGCGCGGCTATGAACTCGGCACGACGGAAATGCGCGAGACCGTGCGCAAACATCCGCTGGCAACCATCGGCGCTGCAGCCGTCTTCGGCCTGGCCATCGCCTTCCTCGCCCGCCGCTGAGGAAGCGCGATGCTCTCGATCCTCAGCCTCGTAACGGGCGCAAGCGTGCACCGAACCGTTGCACGCGCCAAGCGCAATAGCATCTTCATCGCGCTCGCAGCGCTTTTTCTCCTCACCGCCTACGCGCTGGCTGTCACAGCAGGCGCCATCTGGCTCGCTCGCATCTACGGCGCGTTCGGCGCCGTTCTCTTCCTCGCCGTCTGCGCGCTGTTGATCGCCATCATCGCGCTGGTGGTAATGGCGGTCATGAATGCCCGGGATAAACGTCGCGCCCGCGAGCGCCGTGCGGCGATGGAATCTATGGCAACTGTCGGCCTCGGCCTCATCCGCGCCCAGCCGCTCCTGACCGCCGGCGTGCTGGCGGCCATCGTCGCGGCCAATCTGGTGGGGTCGAAGCGGGAGGAAGACTAGGGGTGCAGATCGCTCCCTGATACGGAGCACCCACCTCTCTTCCTCATTTCTGTGCCTGTCACAGGAATCCAGCACGGCGCGTCCGCGCCGTGCGTAACTCCATACGTCCTTCAAAGTAGTCTCTCGCGCCCAAGGACTTAGGCGCACTGGATTCCTGTGACAGGCACAGAAATGAGAGGTGAGTCCCCGAATGGCAACGCATCCGCGGATTCTGGTCCTTCCCCGCGGCAAAGACCGAGAGGCCGGCGCCCCAAGGGCAACCGGCCTTCCTCGCAATTATAACTTTCTCAGAACGCAAACGCCTTCGAGGTCAGCGGCGCGGACGTTGCATCCGGGCCGAAATCGGCCTCGCCTGATATCTGCAGCAACTCCTGCAGGCGCTGGCGGGCGCGGTTGACGCGGCTCTTGATGGTGCCGACCGCGCAGCCGCAGATTTCGGCGGCTTCCTCGTAGGAAAAACCCGAGGCGCCGACGAGGATGATCGCCTCGCGCTGATCCGGCGGCAACTGGTCGAGCGCCTTCTTGAAGTCCTGCAGATCCAGCGCGCCGTATTGCGAGGGGTGCATCGCCATCGATTCTGTGAACAGCCCGTCGCTGTCCTGGATTTCGCGGCCGCTCTTGCGCATCTGGCTATACAGTTCATTACGCAGGATCGTGAAGAGCCAGGCCTTCATATTGGTGCCCATCTCGAAATGATCCTGTTTGGCCCAGGCCTTCATGATGGTGTCCTGGACGAGATCGTCGGCACGATCGTGCCGCCCGATGAGCGAAATTGCAAAGGCGCGGAGACTTGGGAGGGCCGCCAGCAATTCCCGCTTGAAGCTGGGTTGCGCTTTATCTTCCATGCGGACGATCCTATTCGGCCATCTTGGCAGAAGCCATCATTTCGGCATGGTCGAGCTTTTCGAGAAGGTCGAGAAACCGGTCCGGGATCGCCTCCTCCTGCGCGGAGGTATAGAGCGACCGCAACCGGACGCCGATTTGATTGTTCGGGTCCAGGATGTCGCTTGCCCGCAGCTCCAGCTTGCGCTGATCGGCTGCTTCTTTCTTGCGTGTCGTCATCAATTCGTCTTCTCGCCGGTTGTCTGTTGGGGCGTGCATGGGGCTGATCATGATTTCAACCATCGACACCGACCCTTCGCCTGTCGCTGTCGCCGGGATTTTTTACTGCATGGGTCAAAACGCTACGCCCTTTCTTCGTCGGCTTGAATAATGCGGCGCGACAAAAAAAGTTCCTGCCGTTCCGGAACTTTTTTAGCAAGGCGACGTTAACCGCTCATTGGACCAATGACCGGCCTGCATACGGGAGCCCTTAATGACACTTTCCACTCGAATTGCGCCGCACCTTCCTTATCTGCGCCGCTATTCCCGCGCCCTTACCGGCACTCAGACTTCGGGCGACGCTTATGTCGCCGCCGTTCTCGAAGCTATCATCGCCGATCTCACCATTTTCCCGGATACGGCGAATGACCGGGTGGCACTCTACAAACTGTTTACACAATTGTTTGGTTCCACCGCCGTCCAGATTCCGGAGCCAACTTCACCCTATGCCTGGGAACAGCGAGCCACCCTGAACCTTTCGAAGGTTTCGCCGGGCGCCAGACAGGCCTTCCTGCTTGCCTCCGTAGAGAATTTTCGCGTCGCCGAGATCGGCGAAATCCTGGAACTCGACGAACAGGATGTCATGCGTCTGCTCGACATGGCCTCGCAGGAGATTTCCCGTCAGGTTGCGACCGATATCATGATCATCGAGGACGAACCGCTAATCGCCATGGATATCGAGCAAATGGTCGAAAGCCTCGGCCATCGCGTTACCGGCATTGCCCGCACCCATGCCGAGGCCGTGGCGCTCTACAACAAGACCAAGCCGAGCATGGTGCTGGCCGACATCCAGCTGGCCGACGGCAGCTCCGGCATCGACGCCGTCAACGACATTCTCAAGACGTCGAGCGTGCCGGTGATCTTCATTACCGCTTTCCCGGAACGGCTTTTGACCGGCGAGCGCCCAGAACCAACATTTCTTGTCACCAAGCCCTTCAACCCAGACATGGTCAAGGCATTGATCAGCCAAGCTCTTTTCTTCAACGAATCGACCAGAGTGGCCGCCTGAGACGCAATTTTCCGGCCTTCGGAACCAAATCGCTAAAACAGACGTTCCGGTGCTAACCGGGACGCTCCGGTGGCTTTAACGGTTTTTGCAGCGCTTTGTTCTAGAGTTGACAGGCGGGGCCTCGAGGGCGCTCCCTTCAGCGAGGTTCAAGATGTCACAAGGAAAGGCGGCCGAGTGAATACGACTGAACCATTGTCCGGCATGCCTTTTACCCTCGAAGGCAAAGCCGCAATGATGGAACGCGCGCTCGGCAGCGCCGGGATTTCAATCCTCTGCCAGGACGCCCGGCTGTCGATCTTCTATGCCGAAAATCTGCCGCCGCATTTCGCAGCGCTCTTCACGCCGGGCGGCGGCGATGCCGTCCTGTTCGGCGACACGCACGGCCGGTACCTGACGGCGCTGAAACAAAAGGTGCTGGAAAGCGGAATCCCCAACAATGCCGAGGTCGAGGTCGACGTCGACGGCGAAATGCGCACCTATGAACTGAAGATCCAGCGCACCGGCAAACGCGGCACCCATGGACTTCTGTCGGTGATGGCGGAAGTCACCGAAAGCCGGCATCGGGAAAAAGTGCTGAAATCGCTGTTGCGCGAACTCTCGCACCGCTCCAAGAACCTTCTCGCCATCATCCAGGGGATCGCCACGCAGACGGCGCGCAACACACTCTCCCTCGACAGTTTCCTGCTTAAATTCCGCGGACGGCTGCAATCGCTTTCCAACTCGCAGGATCTGATCACGGATTCGAGTTGGCGCGGCGCCTATCTGTTCGAACTTGCCGAAAAGCAATTCGCTCCCTACTGGCCGGAAACGGCCGGTTCCATGCCGATCTACGGCATCAACGCCCATCTGACGCCGAATGCCGCCGTGCATCTGGGACTCGCCCTCCACGAACTCATCGTCAACTCGGCCTCCTATGGCGCTATCTCCGGTGGCGCCTCCTCGATCACGTTGAATTGCCGCGACGCCATGATCGGCGACAGGCAGGCGATCGAAGTCACATGGGCAGAGGTTCTACAGAACCAGACGGAAGTCCACGAATTCAGCGACAACAGCTTCGGCCGCACCGTGCTCGAGCGTGTCGTGCCCTCATCGGTCAACGGCAGGGCGGAGCTGAACCTCGTTCCCGGCCGCATTGAATATCGTCTGACCATTCCGGAAACCGAATTCGAGATCTTCAAGCGTGCGTGAAAACGGAACTGCGCGTGAAACGGGATTGGCGAACGGAAAAACAGCCGGTGCGAGGGCGGCGCACCGGCTGTCTTCACTCACCGGGAGGGGACCGTGAGTACGTCCGGATAGTGGGTTGGGGGCGCGCATGTTGGGTCGATGCGATCACCATCCGGATATCGCAATAACGACGACATCGAACATTGGTTCCCCGCCAAACAAAAAAAATTCGACTTTTTTCAATCTTTTTTCGGATACCCTCCTCCCGCCGCTCGCCCAATCATTTCGCCGGCAGGCGCCTGTAGAATTTATGGCGACAAAACAGTTACTTACCCGATGGCAACCAAGGTCGGTCCGTCAAAATTTTACCGTTTGATAAATTTTTAAACCTGAGTTACCTTTTTCCTCACAGGCCGTTTACCAATAATGAGGGAACTTCAATGGAACGACTGGAAACTGGGATTCATGCCGGCCGGCTTTCGCCTGCCGACTATGAGGCTAATTTTTCCGATCTGCATCCGCGCCTCGACAATCATGAGGCGCTGGTCGCCGCCGACCGCTGTTATTTCTGCTACGACGCGCCGTGCATGACGGCCTGTCCCACCTCTATCGACATCCCGCTGTTCATCCGCCAGATTTCGACCGGCAATGCGCTTGGCTCGGCAAAGACGATCTTCGACCAGAACATCCTCGGCGGCATGTGCGCCCGCGTCTGTCCCACCGAAGAGCTCTGCGAGCAGGCCTGCGTGCGCAACACCGCCGAAGAACGCCCCGTCGAGATCGGCCGCCTGCAGCGTTATGCGACCGATGCCGCCATGCAAGCCGGCAGGCAGTTCTACGCCAGGGCCGAGCCGACCGGAAAGACCATCGCCGTCGTCGGCGCAGGACCGGCCGGTCTTGCCGCCGCCCATCGCCTGGCCGTGAAGGGCCATTCCGTCACCATTTATGACGCCCGGGAAAAATCCGGCGGCCTCAACGAATACGGCATCGCCACCTATAAGACGGTCGATGATTTCGCTCAGCAGGAAGTCGATTACATCCTCTCAATCGGCGGCATCGAGGTTCGCCACGGCGCTCTTCTCGGCCGAGATTTTTCGCTTGCCGATCTGCAGGCGCAGTATGACGCCGTCTTTCTCGGTATCGGTCTTGCCGGCGTCAATGCTCTGCGCATCGACGGGGAGAACCTCCCCGGCGTCGACGACGCCGTCGATTTCATCGCGGCACTGCGCCAGGCCGAAGACAAGGGCGATATCGCCATCGGCCGCCGTGTCGTCGTCCTCGGTGGCGGCATGACGGCGATCGACGCTGCCGTCCAGGCAAAGCTGCTCGGCGCCGAGGAGGTGACGATCTGTTACCGCCGCGGCAAGGAACACATGAATGCCTCCGAATATGAGCAGGATCTGGCAAGCTCCAAGGGCGTCATCATCCGCCACTGGCTGGCGCCGAAGTCGATCCTGTCGCAGGACGGCAAGGTCGCCGCGATCGAAGTGGAATATACCAAGCTTGTCGAAAGCCGCCTCATCGGCACCGGCGAAACCGGCGTGATCGCCGCCGACCAGATCTTCAAGGCGATCGGCCAGAGCTTTGACGCTGCGGGCCTCGGTTTGCTGCGCATGGAATCCGGACGTATCGCCGTCGATGTCGAAGGCCACACCTCGCTCGACGGCGTCTGGGCCGGCGGCGACTGCGTCTTCGGCGGCGACGATCTCACGGTTTCCGCCGTCGCCCACGGTCGCGACGCGGCCGAATCCATCCATCGCACCCTCACCGCAGCAGCCGCTCCGGCTGTCGCGGTTGCCTGAAGGGGAGAGAGAACAATGGCTGATCTCCGCAATAATTTCGTCGGCATCAAATCCCCGAACCCGTTCTGGCTGGCATCGGCGCCGCCGACCGACAAGGCTTACAACGTTGAGCGCGCCTTCAAGGCCGGCTGGGGCGGCGTGGTCTGGAAGACGCTGGGCGAGGAAGGCCCGCCTGTCGTCAACGTCAACGGCCCGCGCTACGGCGCGATCTTTGGCGCCGACCGCCGCCTGCTTGGCCTGAACAACATCGAACTCATCACTGATCGGGACCTCTACACCAACCTCCGGGAAATGAAGCAGGTAAAGATGAACTGGCCGGATCGGGCGCTGATCGCCTCGATCATGGTGCCCTGCGAGGAGCAGGCCTGGAAGGCGATCCTGCCTCTGGTGGAAGAGACCAACGCCGACGGCATCGAACTCAATTTCGGCTGTCCGCACGGCATGTCTGAGCGCGGCATGGGCTCCGCCGTCGGGCAGGTGCCGGAATATATCGATATGGTCGTGCGCTGGTGCAAGCAATATACCCGCATGCCCGTCATCACCAAGCTGACGCCGAATATCACCGACGTTCGCCGGCCGGCCCGCGCAGCCAAGGCCGGCGGCACCGATGCCGTCTCGCTGATCAACACGATCAATTCGATCGTGTCCGTCGATCTCGACAATTTCGCCCCCAATCCGACGGTCGGCGGCAAGGGCAGCCATGGCGGCTATTGCGGCCCGGCGGTCAAGCCGATCGCCCTCAACATGGTGGCCGAGATCGCCCGTGACCCCGAAACCTACGGTCTGCCGATCTCCGGCATCGGCGGCATCACCACCTGGCGCGACGCCGCCGAATTCCTCGTTCTCGGCGCCGGCAACGTCCAGGTCTGCACCGCAGCAATGACCTATGGCTTCAAAATCGTGCAGGAGATGATCACCGGCCTCTCCGACTGGATGGACGAAAAGGGCCATCGCACCCTCGACGACATCACCGGCCGCGCCGTGCCCAACGTCACCGACTGGCAGTATCTGAACCTCAACTATATCGCCAAGGCGAAGATCGATCAGGACGCCTGCATCAAATGCGGCCGCTGCCACATCGCCTGCGAGGACACCTCGCATCAGGCCATCACCAACGTCGTCAACGGCCTGCGCCATTTCGAGGTAATCGAAGAGGAATGCGTCGGCTGCAATCTCTGCGTCAACGTCTGCCCCGTCGAGAATTGCATCACCATGGAGCCGCTTGCCGCCGGCACCCTCGACAAGCGCACCGGCCGCACCGTCGACCCGAACTACGCCAACTGGACGACGCATCCGAACAACCCGATGGCCCGCCAGGCAGCGGAGTGATCGGTCTGGAACGCCGCGGAGAAGATCGATCCGCGGCGTTGCGCTGAACCGGCAATGGATTTATGCCGACCATGTTGCACGATCGCAGCGTATCACGAAGAGGAGGCAGCCATGGCTCGCAAACACCTCACCGACTTCAGCTTTTGAGGTCACATCGAAACGGCGTAAATCCTTCCCGTCAGAAGCCCGGGTCAAAACCGGTTCGCAATTCGTCCATGGCGACGTCGAACTGATCGAAAAACTCGGCCGCAACGATCCCTGCCCCTGCAGTTCCAGGAGGAGGTTTCAAGAACTGCTGCCTGCAATCCGGCAATTATGACGGCATCGAGGGGGATCACTACTTTTAGAGACCGTGATTGAACGTGACGGCGCCCTTTGTCGAAGGGCGCCGTTTATTGTTGCGGTCGGACCCACATGCCGAATCACGGTTTAAAAGCCTTGACCTCGTTGCCCCGCTCGATGGCCCGATTGGCGATGAAGCGTCCGGATTTGGCCACCTCTTGCTTTTCAACCTCGATTTGATGCAGCATCGCTTCAAGCCGTCGAAGCGCCAGGGCTTTGTTGCGGTGTTGCGAGCGCTCGTCACGCGCCGTCACCATGAGACCGGTTGGCCGATGCAGAATGCGTACCGCGCTGTCTGTCGTATTCTGATGCTGCCCACCCGGACCGCCGGCTCTCAGCGTCTCGAAACGCAGGTCGGCGGGATCAATCACCACGCCACCCTCCGGGCCGGGCTCGATACGCTGAACCCCAACGTACCAGTTCTGCCGTTTGTGACCGAGACGCACCGGGCTCTTGAAGGTGAACCTGATCGAGCCGCAATAGCCGCTGGCAATCCGCTCCGCCTCGAGACCATCGAGGCTGATGATCGCCGACTTCGCACCGTGCCGATCCGGCATCGGACCGAGGTTCGCCTCGAAAGAACAGCCAAGCTCGATCGCCTCGCGCTCGAGGATGCCGAGAAGTTTGGTGAGCGCTATACGGCACTCCACCGGTCCGTTGCCCGACGTCACGAGAAGATCAATAGCGTTCATGGCCGCGCCCTCCTTCTCGGCGATAGTCAGGCTTTCGCCGACGCTGTTCCACCTCCGCCTCATCAACCGCCTTCTTGAAGGTGACAAGCGGCCGCAAGCTAGCAAGCCCAATGATCAGGCCGGCCTTTTCGAGGTCGCTCACGACCTGCCCCGCATCCTTGTAGGCCGATGCTGCTTCTTCGACGACGAGAGCCCGATCGTCGCAAATGGCGATCCCGCCCCAGGAATTGCGCAGCAGCTGTTCGCGTTCGGATCGGTTGCGGCCGACCCGCCCATGCATGGTGGCGCGGTCATATTTGCGTCCGGCCCCATGAGAGATGCCGCCGAGCGAACGACCGATCTCGGCACTGGTGACAACCACATGGCTGAGGCTGGCCCGAGATCCCGCAATCGGCGCGAATTCGCCGGGTGCGACGGCCGCAGCGCCCTTATAATGCACAAACCCGCGATCTGAGCGACGAACGAGATTGTGCGGTATGTCGGCGATGAGGCGTAGATCGGCACGAAGCGCCGCTGCGGCCCGCACTGCGATCAGCCGCCGGTTCAGCGATGCCCAGGCGACACAGCGATCATGGCTCCCGAGCCAGGCGCCCCCCGCCTCCGAACCGGGATCGAGGCCGGCGGCAAGTCCCGAATGAGCGGCCAGGCTCTGCGAGAAGACTGTGGCGCCAAGGGCGCGTGAGCCGGAATGAACGAGCAGGTAAAGACCCTGATCGTCAAGACCGGCAACGTGTCCGCCCTCGGCAACATCTTCAACCGCCTGCAGCTCGCAGAAATGGTTGCCGCCGCCGATCGTGCCCAAGGCATCGGGGGCGAGGTCGGCGGGCAGTCCGGTTTCGGCCAGCCATTCGCGCGCCTCTCCGATTGCCTGCGTTTCAAGCCGGCGAAGCCGCTCCGCCGCCTTATCGATCTTCAGCTTGCGCAGTGGCAGATCGAGGCCGAAGAGCGACATTCCGCAGCCGATATCGTTGCCGATCAGCAGCGGGTGCAGCCGCGACGACAGCAGGGCGACGCCGGTCGCACCATATTTTCCGGGGTGCACATCCGGAAAGGCAGCGATTTCCAGGACGCCCGGCAGGCGCGACATCTCGTCGAGCTGGTCCAAGGCAGCGCCTTCGATCCAGGCGGAACCGGAAAAGAAACGATTGATGACCGCCGGATCTGATGCCGACGTCATCGGGGAGCTCCCGCTCCCGATAGAATTGCCCATGATAATGAACTCTGGATATGAGTGGTCTTTCATCGCTGCATATGGCGATGTTCAACCGGCATTCATCAGCTCATTGGCCGAGTTAAGCCGAAACCCTCTCGGGGCGTGCGGAGATAGTCGTCATCGTGGCGCTCCCTTTATCCAGAACAATAGAGAGCGCCCCTTTAGGTGAAGTCGGACATAAATGCAAGCACGACGCGCCCCACCCGCCGAATGACTTCCGATAGGCATGCGGGCTCGTTCCCAGCCGCCGGCGGAAATGGTGGCGCATCGTTGCCAGAGTGCCGAAGCCGCTTGATACCGCGATGTCCTCGAGCGAGACGGCAAGTTCCTTTTCGAGGAGGTCGCGGGCATGGCGCAGCCGCTCCTTCAGCAGCCATTCGCCGACACTGAGACCCGTCGTCGCTTCGAAGCGGCGCTGGAAGGTGCGCATGCTCATGCCCGCCCTCTTGGCGAGCCGGCTGATCGGTTGCTCCTCGGCAAGGCTTTCGCGCATCCATTCGATCAGCGGCCCGAGGCGGATGCCCTCACGCTCTTCAGGAACCGGCGCGCTGATGAACTGCGCCTGTCCGCCTTCGCGGTGCGGCGACACGACAAGGCGGCGGGCGACGCTGTTGACCGCCTCCGAACCGAAATCGCCCCGCACCACATGCAGGCAGAGATCGATGCCGGCGGCACTGCCGGCCGCCGTCAGCAGGCTGCCCTCATCGATATAGAGAACGCCGGCATCGAGCGCGATATCGGGATAACGGGCGGCAATCGAGGCGACGTAACGCCAATGCGTCGTCGCTCTGCGGCTGGCAAGCAGTCCGCACCCGGCCAGAACCGCGACACCGGAACAGAGCGACATGATGCGCGCGCCGCGCTGATGCGCTGCTCTCAGCGCTTGGGCGAGCGGCTCGGGCACCGGCGCATCGATCGCCCGCCAGCCGGGTACGACGATCAGATCCGCCTCATCAAGGATCTCCAGTCCCTTGTCGACCCCGACCGTCAGCCCTCCCGCGGCGCGAAGCGGCCCCGGCTCGATGCCGCAGACCGAGAAGCGATACCAGTCCTCGCCCATTTCCGGACGCGACAGACCGAAGACCTCGTAGGCGATGCCGAATTCGAAGGTGCAGAGCCCGTCATAGGCAAGGGCTGCGACCAACGGTCCCTTCGTCTGCTGTGGGAAGTGATTTGGCATGATCTTTACGCTGTCAGTCACGATGGCCAATTTCGCAAAGCTGTAGCATCGGCAATACCAGACGGCAATTACAACATGAAAGGAAAGACCGATGCCAAACCCCGCCTCCGAAATCCCTGCCGCCGCGCCCGATCTCGCCGTCGCCCATTATGCCGCCAAGCTCGCCTTCGAAACCGACTGCTCGGATGTCCATGCCGCCTTTGCTGGCGCCAAGGTCGATTTCGTACTCCTCGACGTGCGCACGCCGGCGCTATTTGCGCAGTCCCACGTGCCGGGCGCGATCAACCTGCCACACGGCAAAATGACCGCGCACCGTATGTCGGAATGGTCAAAGGACACCCTCTTCGTCGTCTATTGCGCCGGTCCCCACTGCAACGGCGCCGACAAGGCCGCCTTCCGCCTGGCCAAGCTCGGCCTAACGGCCAAGCTGATGATCGGTGGCATGACCGGCTGGGCCGACGAGGGCTTGGCCTTCGAAAGCGCAGCCGTTGCCGCCAAATAAAGCATGTCGCTCGATGCGACACGCTTTGGCAGAATGCTCCCCTCAGCAGTGCGAGGGGAGCGTATGTTTCAGAACTCGACGACCACCTTGCCGAACGGGCCGCGATAGAGATGATCGAGCGCTTGCGGCAATTCCTCGAAAGCATAACGCTTGTCGATTACCGGCTTCAGCCCGGTCTGGTCGACGGCGCGCACCAGGTCCTCAAGCGCTCGGCGATGGCCGACCGAGATGCCCTGCACCACCGGCGCCTTGAGCAGGAGCAGGCCGGCCGGGCCGGAGACTTCGAACCCTTCGAGCACGCCGATGACGGAAATTCGGCCGTTGACCGCGACCGCCTTTAGTGCCTGACCGAAATGCGGGCCGCCGACGATTTCGAGCACGTGATCGGCGCCGTAGCCGCCGGTCAACTGATAGAGCTGCTCAACCCAGTCGCCGTCATGGCGGTTGATCGCATGATCCGCCCCGAGGGCAACGGCGCGCTCGAGCTTCCCGGTGCTGCCCGAGGTGATGAAGACCTCCGCACCATGCGCCTTGGCGATCTGCAAGCCGAAGAGTGCCACGCCGCCGGTGCCTTGCACCAGCACCTTTTCGCCGGCCTTCAGGCAGCCGCGTTCGATCAGCGCGAACCAGGCCGTCAGCCCGGCGCAGGACAAGGTGCTCGCCTCACCCGCATCCAGCGTGTCAGGCGCGCGCACATACCATTCCTCGGAAAGCACGGCGTACTGGGAAAGGACGCCCGGATAAAAGCCGCCGCGTGTCTTGTAAGGCGGGGTGCGCGCATCGCCTAGACCGCGCCCGTCAACCCAGTCCGGCGAAAAGGTCGAGATGACGCGGTCGCCCGGCCTGAAACGGGTGACATCAGGTCCGACCGCCTCCACGATCCCCGCCATATCCGAAGCCGGTACGAAGGGGAATTGCAGCGGCAACCCCATGCCGCTTTCCAGCACCAGCCGGTCGCGGAAATTGAGGGAGACGGCTTCTGTCCGGACCAGAACCTTGTTTCCCGAAAGCGGTTCGAGTGTCCGCTCGCCGATCGTGAGGCGGCGGTCGGGGCCGATCGCGTCAATCTGCCATTGCCGTGTTGTCTGCATTGTCTTGCTCCTTGTCCATTGCAGGGAGCAAAAACATATCGTTGAATATTTCGCGCCAGTTGCGATATTAATTCGCCTGAATGGTTCCATGGAGGAAACAAATGGAGCAGCTGAAGGGTATCTCGATCTTCGTGGAAGCCGTCGAGGCCGGCGGCTTTTCGGCTGCCGCCGACCGGCTCCACCTCACCCGCTCGGCCGTCGCCAAGACCATCGCGCGCCTCGAACAGCGCCTCGGCGTCCGCCTTTTCAACCGTACGACACGCATGCAGAGCCTCACCGAGGAAGGCCGCTTCTTCTACGAGCGTTGCCTGCGGGCGGTCGAGCAAATTCGCCTCGGCGAAGCCATGCTGGAATCCGGCCGGCGTGAGGTTCGGGGACGGCTGCGCATCTCCATGCCCGTGCTCTTCGGCCGCCACTGCATCGCGCCGATCCTCGCAAGCCTGCTTGATGAACATCCCGATCTGGAACTCGACCTTTCCTTCAACGACCGGATCGTCGATCTGCTCGAGGATGGCTTCGACCTTGCCATTCGCAACGGCCCGCTGAAGGACAATCCCGATCTGATGGCTCGGACGATTGCCCGCCAGCGCATGACCGTCTGCGCGTCACCCACCTATCTGGACAGACATGGCGCCCCGCAAACGATCTGCGATATTCAGCTGCATGAAGGCATCGTCTACAGGCGGGGCGATTATGACAGAGGCTGGATCTTTCCCACGTCGGCCGATCCCTGGCGACGGATAGCGCCCAAGGCGCGACTGCGGCTCGACGATCTGGCTTCGATTTCCGATGCGGCCGTCGCGGGGCGCGGTCTTGCCTGGCTGCCTTGCTGGCTGGTGCGCGTGGAGGTGCTGGCCGGCCGGCTCGTTCAGGTACTCAAGCACGAACCCGCCAATGTCTTCGATGCCCATGCCATCTGGCTGCGCTCCCCCGTCATGCTGCCGAAGGTGAGGCTTGCGATCGATACGCTCGCCGCCAGATTGCCGGCGGTGATGGGCTGAGCGGCCAGCGCTGGTCACCGTTGGCGGGCTGCCGCCGCAAGGTGATGAGAAACGCATGTAATTCCCAGGCGTTTCTCTGGAAATAACCCGATGCCGCAGTATATCCGCTAGTTCGTCATCCCGACGGCAGCCATATCACTCGGAACAAGCTCAGCATGTCACTTCGCAGCGCCCTCCGCGCACAAACTGCAGATTGCCACGCCGCGGTCGACGCTCTCTTCGGCAGTTTCAACCTCTCACGCACACAGGATTACAAGGCGTTCCTGCGCGCGCATGCCCGGGTCGTGCCATCAATCGAACATGCCCTCGAGGAGGCCGGCATAGCTCGGCTGCTGCCCGACTGGCCGGAACGAGGGCGCGCGCAGCTGATATCAGCCGACATCAGGGAACTCGGCGATCAATTGCCCGATTTGCTTCCGCCACCGGCATTGCGTGGCGAAGCGGCAATCTGGGGCGCCGCCTATGTGCTGGAAGGCTCCAAGCTCGGCGGCGCCATGCTCGCCAGATCCGTGCCCGATCACCTGCCCTGCCGATATCTGACGCCGCAGGGCCCCAAGGCCGCCATGCGAACCTTCATGGAGAGCCTCGACGCCAGCGATCCAAAGGATCCCGAGGCCGCCGTCTTGGCGGCCCGCAGCATCTTCGATCTTTTCCTCGAGGCCGGACAGCTCGAACTGGAAGCCGTCGCATGAGCGGCGCACGCGAACCCATCGATCTCACCAATTGCGACCGCGAGCCGATCCACCAGCTCGGAGCGATCCAGCCCTTCGGCTTCCTGCTGGCCATATCTTCGGACTGGATCGTCACCCGCGCCTCGGCCAACCTCGCGGAGTTTCTCGGGGTGGAACAGCCCGACGCGCTGGGCCGTCCCGTTTCCTCCGTGATCACGCCGGAGGCGCTCCACACGATCCGCAACAAGCTGACCACGCTGCGCGGTCCCGATGTCGGCGAACGCATTTTCGACATTGCTCTGATGCCCGATCAGTCGCGCTTCGACCTTGCCGTGCATTTCAATGAAAATCAGGTCATCCTCGAAGGCGAACCCGGCCAGGAAGTCAGGCGCAACGCCCCCTCGCTCTCCATGCGCGGCATGATGTCCCGCCTCGACCAGACGGAAACGATAGAGGCTTTCTTCCGCGAGGGCGCGCGGCAGGCGCGCGCACTCACCGGCTTCGACCGGGTGATGGTCTATCGTTTCGATGAAGGCGGTTCCGGCGAGGTCGTGGCGGAAGCCGCCCGCAGCGGCATTGGCTCGTTCCTCGGTCTGCACTATCCGGCCTCCGACATTCCGGTGCAGGCGCGGGCGCTCTATCTGCGCAACCTGTTCCGCATCATCGCCGATATCGAGGCGGTGCCCGTGCCGGTCCTCCCGCAGCTCGACGAGCACGGACAGCCGCTCGACCTCTCCATGTCGGTTTTACGTTCGGTCTCGCCGATCCACATCGAATATCTGAAAAACATGGGCGTCGGCGCCTCGCTCTCCATATCGATCGTCGTCGACGGCAAGCTCTGGGGTCTGTTTGCCTGCCATCATTACGGCCCCCACCTGCCTTCGGCGCAAAACCGCTCCACCGCCGAACTGTTCGGCCAGATGTTTGCCTCGCGCCTCGAAAGCCGCGAACGGCGGCTGGCGCTCGATTACGAGACCAAGGCCCGCCGCATCGCCGACCGGCTTCTCACATCCGTCGCCGACAATGCCAGCCTGCTCGACGATCCGGCCTGGCTGATCGAGGCGCTTGCCGACGTCATTCCTGCCGACGGCATCGGCGTCTGGATCAACGGCCGGCTGGCGCTTGCCGGCATCGGGCCGGATGAGACAAGCTTCGCGGCCCTTGTCCGCCATCTCAACCGCAATGCCGCCGGCCGCATCTATGCCGTCGACAGGCTCGCCGACACCTATCCGGATCTTGCCGTCGACGACGGCGTCGCAGGCATGCTCGCCATCCCGATCTCGCGTTCGCCGCGCGATTATGTCGTGCTTTTCCGCCAGGAACTGGTGCGCACTGTCCGCTGGGGCGGCGACCCGCACAAGCCGGTGGAATACGGCCCCAATGGTCCCCGGCTAACGCCGCGCAAGAGTTTCGAGGCCTGGTCGGAACTGGTGCGCGGCCGCTCCCGGCCCTTTACTGAGGCTGAGCGCCATGTCGCCGAAACGATCCGGGTCACGCTGATCGAGGTGGTCTTGCGTCTCACCGACGAGGCCAGCATGGCGCGCCAGGCCGCCAACGAGCGCCAGGAACTGCTGATCGCCGAACTGAACCACCGTGTCCGCAACATATTGAGCCTCATCACCGGCATCATTCGGCAATCGCAGACGACGTCGGTCAGCGTTGGCGACTACATCCGCCAGATCGAGGGCCGCGTCCAGTCGCTCGCTCGCGCCCACGACCAGATCACCAGGGATCATTGGGCGCCGGCTTCGCTGCGGCAATTGCTGCTGGCTGAGACGGCCGCCTATTTCGGGAAAAATGCGCAGCGCATCCAAATGCACGGCGAAGACGTGCTCCTGGAACCGCAGGCCTTTTCCACCGCCGCCCTTGTGTTCCACGAGCTGATGACCAATAGCGCCAAATATGGCAGCCTTTCGGCAGCCGGCAGCGGCACCGTCCAGCTCGGCTGGCACCGCGATGACGAAGGCAATCTGCACATCGGCTGGCGCGAAAAGGATGGCCCGCCCGTCGTCGAGCCCATACGTCACGGCTTCGGCTCGACGATTATCCGGCGCTCCATCCCCTATGATCTCGGCGGCAAGGCGGAGATCCGCTACGTCAGGGACGGGCTCGAGGCGGATTTCAATATTCCGGCGCGCTATGTCGTCGAGCCGACAAGCGAACCGCCAAATTCAGCTCCGGTCGGCGCGACTGAGCGCAGGACGATCGCCGACGATCACCAGCCGCTCTCCGGCCTGAACGTTCTGCTGGTCGAAAACAACCTGATCATCGCCATGGATGGAGAGGACATCCTGCGCCGCCTTGGCGGCAAAGTGACAACGGCGCCAAGTGTTGCCGAAACAATGGAGACCCTGGCCAGCCAGTCCTTCGATCTGGCGCTTCTCGATGTCAACCTTGGCGATGAGACGAGTTTCGGCATTGCCGACCGGCTCGCAGCCGAGGGCGTGCCCTTCCTCTTTGCCACAGGTTATGGGGAAGGCATCGCCCAGGCGAATAGCCACTCGGACGCGCCGGTCTTGCAGAAGCCTTATACGATGGAAGGCGTGACGAACATCCTGGGCCGCGTGCCGCTCCCTAAAAGGCAATAGACCTCAGCTCTCGGAGCGATCCAGCCGCAGCCCGCCGATGAAGAGCTGTTCCAGAAACCGCGCCGCATCCTCGAAACGCCCCTCGCCGGCATGCTCCTGCCCCAGCACGGCACGCACCTGGACGTCGAAATCCGCGTAATGCTGCGTCGTCGACCAGATGGAGAAGATAAGATGGTAGGGGTCGCACTCGGCGATCTTGCCTGATTTCGTCCAGGCGCGGATGACCTCCGCCTTCTCGTCGACCAGTTCCTTCAGCGGCCCCTTCAGCTCGTCCTCGATATGCGGCGCGCCTTGCAGCACCTCGTTGGCGAAAAGCCGGCTCTCGCGCGGAAAATCGCGCGCCATCTCCAGCTTGCGCCGGATGTAACTGCGGATTTCCTCTTCCGGATTGCCGTCGGCATCGAAGGCGCGCAGCGGCTCCAGCCAAGTGTAGAGCACCCGGTCGATCAGCGCCCGGTGCATGGCTTCCTTTGTGCGGAAATAATAGAGCAGATTGGGCTTCGACATGCCGGCCACTTCCGCGATCTGATCGATCGTCGAGCCGCGAAAACCGCGTGCCGAAAACACGTCCAGCGCCGCCTCCAGAATTTGCTCTTCCTTCTCCTCCTGGATTCGCGTTCGCCTCAGGGTCTTCGCTGCTCTCGGAATAGCCATCGGCTATTGTTTCCCCTTGAAATTCAACTTCTTCCCTCAAGTTTCAGCAGAAACACCCCTGCCGTTTTCCTGAGCAACTGCCCGCATTTTTATCGGCAATTTTCGTGATTTTCGTCTTGAGCCCGGCGGTGGAAGTTGTAATGTTTACCAATCGGTCAAATATCCGCCAGATGAAAAGCAAAGGCAACTGGCGATTTTCCGGCGCTCGACAAAACCAATAAGAGGCGCGGGAACAGACCACGGGAACAGGCGGGCATGCCCCTTGCATGACTGCCGCAAACAGGTGAGGGTTTGAAGAATGGTGGCAGCACCAGGCGAGAACATGCGCGTCAATGGCGACCGTCTTTGGGACAGTCTCATGGACATGGCGAAAATCGGCCCCGGCATTGCAGGCGGCAACAATCGCCAGACGCTGACGGATTCGGATGCCGAGGGCCGCAGCCTTTTCAAGATATGGTGCGACGAAGCCGGCCTCACCATGGGTGTCGATCGCATGGGTACGATGTTCGCCACTCGCCCCGGAACCGATCCCGATGCCCTTCCGGTCTACGTCGGCTCGCATCTCGACACCCAGCCGACCGGCGGCAAATATGACGGCGTGCTCGGCGTGCTTGCGGCGCTTGAAGTCGTGCGCACCATGAACGACCTCGGCATCAAGACCAAGCATCCAATTGTGGTCACCAACTGGACGAACGAGGAAGGCGCACGTTTTGCCCCTGCCATGCTGGCTTCAGGCGTCTTCGCCGGCGTGCACAGCCTGGACTTCGCCTATAACCGCAGGGATCCCGACGGCAATCTCTTCGGCGACGAATTAAAACGCATCGGATGGGTCGGTGAAGAAGAGGTCGGCGCTCGCAAGATGCACGCCTATTTCGAATATCACATCGAACAAGGCCCGATCCTCGAAGCCGAAGACAAGCAGATCGGCGTCGTCACCCACTGTCAAGGCCTGTGGTGGCTGGAATTCACGCTGACCGGCAAGGAGGCCCATACCGGCTCGACGCCGATGAACATGCGCGTCAATGCGGGTCTCGCCATGTCGCGCATCCTGGAAATGGTTCAGGGTGTGGCGATGGGCGAACAGCCGGGCGCCGTCGGCGGCGTCGGCCAGGTCTTCTTCTCGCCGAATTCCCGTAACGTCCTGCCGGGCAAAGTGGTCTTCACCGTCGATATCCGCTCGCCCGACAAGGCCAAGCTCGATCGCATGCGGGCAAAGATCGAGGCCGCAGCGCCTGGCATCTGTGACGCGCTTGGTGTCGGCTGTTCGGTCGAGGCAATCGGCCATTTCGCACCGGTCACCTTCGACGAAAAGCTCGTCACCTCGGTTCGCTCAGCCGCCGAACGGCTCGGCTACAGCCACATGAACCTCATCTCCGGCGCCGGCCACGACGCCTGCTGGGCCGCCAAGGTGGCGCCTGCAACGATGGTCATGTGCCCCTGCGTCGGCGGCCTCAGCCACAACGAGGCAGAAGACATTTCCAAGGAATGGGCGACGGCGGGCGCCGATGTGCTGTTCCATGCGGTGGTTGAGACGGCGGAGATCGTTCCGTGAGCCCTGATCCGGATGCAGATCTGAACAGCATGAGCCATGCCGAGCTGTTGTCGGCAGCACGCGCCATGCGTGATGCGATCCGCAGCCATCGGGACACGTCCGGCCACGAACTCTGTTGGCATCACCCCGATCTTTGGGCACTTCTGCCCGACGCCCCGATCGGCGGTCAAATCGTGCCCGATTGGCCTCAATTCATGCGCGGCTGCATCCGCTACCGCCAGTCATTGGATAACCAGCTCGCGCAGGCACCGCGCAGCGATAGGGAGTTCGGAGAATGAGCACAGTCATCAAGAACGGCACCATCGTCACGGCCGACCTCACCTACAAGGCCGACGTCAAGATTGACGGCGGCAAGATCATCGAGATCGGCCCGAACCTGTCGGGCGACGAAACGCTGGACGCCTCCGGTTGTTACATCATGCCTGGAGGCATCGATCCGCACACCCATCTCGAAATGCCCTTCATGGGCACCTATTCCTCCGACGATTTCGAGAGCGGCACGCGTGCGGCGCTTTCCGGCGGCACGACGATGGTCGTCGACTTCGCCCTTCCTGCCCCCGGCCAGTCGCTGCTCGAAGCGCTGACCATGTGGGACAACAAGTCGACGCGGGCCAATTGCGACTATTCCTTCCACATGGCGGTTACCTGGTGGAGTGAGCAGGTCTTCAAGGAGATGGAGACCATCGTCCGCGACAAGGGTATCAACACCTTCAAACACTTCATGGCTTACAAGGGCGCGCTGATGGTCGATGACGACGAGATGTTCGCATCCTTCCAGCGCTGCGCCGAACTCGGCGCGCTGCCGCTGGTGCATGCCGAAAACGGCGACGTCGTTGCCTCCATGTCGGCAAAGCTGCTGGCTGAGGGAAATAACGGCCCCGAGGCGCATGCCTACTCCCGCCCCGCCGAAGTGGAGGGCGAGGCCACCAACCGCGCCATCATGATCGCCGACATGGCCGGCTGCCCGGTCTATATCGTCCATACCTCCTGCGAGCAGGCACACGAAGCGATCCGCCGCGCCCGCGCCAAGGGCATGCGCGTCTATGGCGAGCCGCTGATCCAGCACCTGACGCTCGACGAGAGCGAATATTCCAACCCAGACTGGGATCACGCCGCCCGCCGCGTCATGTCACCGCCCTTCCGCAACAAGCAGCATCAGGATAGCCTCTGGGCCGGCCTTGCCTCCGGCTCGCTGCAGGTGGTCGCGACCGACCATTGCGCCTTCACGACGGCGCAGAAACGTTCTGGCGTAGGCGACTTCACCAAGATCCCGAATGGCACCGGCGGCCTCGAAGACCGCATGCCGATGCTCTGGACGCATGGCGTCAATACCGGCCGGCTGACGATGAACGAATTCGTCGCGGTCACCTCGACCAACATCGCCAAGATTCTCAACATCTACCCGAAGAAGGGCGCGATCCTGGTCGGCGCCGATGCGGATATCGTCGTCTGGGATCCGAAGCGTTCCAAGATCATCTCGTCCAAGGCACAGCAGTCGGCGATCGACTACAACGTCTTCGAAGGCAAGGAAGTTACCGGCCTGCCGCGCTACACGCTGACGCGCGGTGTGGTCGCAATCGAGGAAAGCACGGTCAAGACCCGCGAGGGCCATGGTGAATTCGTCCGGCGCGAACCGGTGACGGCCGTCAGCAAGGCGCTGTCCACCTGGAAGGAGATTACCTCTCCGCGCAGGGTGGAACGCACGGGCATCCCGGCAAGCGGCGTGTGACGATGGCTCCTGACGATACGGCCATCAACTACGGACCGATGCCCCCATGCGGATGACGTCACGCAGGCACCAGCGCGTCCAAATCAGGCAGAAGCACGACGCTTTCCTGCTCGTGCGGATCGGTGCGGGCGATGACCGCCGTGCATGGAGTGCTGCTGAGGTTCGCCGGCATATGCGGCACGCCGGCCGGGATATAGAACAGTTCGCCGGCATGAGTGATGGCGTGATGCTCCAGCCGGTCGCCATACCATGTATGGGCCTCGCCGGAGAGCACGTAGATCGCCGTTTCGTGCGCCTCGTGCAAATGCGCCTTCGCGCGCACGCCGGGCGGGATCGTCAGGAGGTGCATGCAGATGCCCTTGGCGCCGACCGTCTCGGCCGCGATCCCTTCGAAATAGCTGAGCCCCTGCTTGCCGTTATAGGCGTGATTGGGGCGAACGATGTGGCAGGTGGGCTGTGATGTCGCGTCCATTCTTTTCCTCCATGAATTGTGCCGCCGGCAGGGCCTGCGGCGATGGTAGCACGCAAACCGCCTTCCGGCGGCGAAAACAAGATCGGTCGCATTGATGCAAGCACCCTCCGTCGTATCCGCCAAGGAACTCTGTCTTACCTACCAGGCGAATGACGCCCCGGTGCGTGCACTGAGCGATGTCAATCTCGATGTTCGCAAGGGCGATTTCGTCTCTTTCATCGGCCCGTCCGGCTGCGGCAAGACGACCTTCCTGCGCGTCATCGCCGATCTCGAAAAGAGCACCTCGGGCGAGATCCTGATCAACGGTATGACACCAGAGGAAGCCCGCAAGGCCCGCGCCTACGGCTATGTCTTCCAGGCGCCGGCGCTCTATCCCTGGCGCACCATCGAAAACAATATCGCCCTGCCGCTGGAGATCATGGGCTATTCCAGCGCCGACCGCACGAGGCGTATCGCCGAAGCCCTCGATCTCGTCAGCCTTTCCGGTTTCGAGAAGAAATTTCCCTGGCAGCTTTCCGGCGGCATGCAGCAGCGCGCCTCGATCGCCCGCGCGCTTGCCTTCGACGCCGACCTGCTGCTGATGGACGAGCCCTTCGGCGCGCTCGACGAGATCGTCCGCGACCATCTGAACGAAGAACTGCTGAAGCTCTGGGCGCGCACCAACAAGACGATCTGTTTCGTCACTCATTCCATCCCGGAAGCGGTCTATCTCTCCACCAAGATCGTGGTCATGTCGCCGCGCCCGGGCCGCGTCACCGACGTGATCGACTCGCCCCTGCCGGCCGAACGCCCGCTCGACATCCGGGACACCCCGGAATTCCTGGAAATCGCCCATCGCGTCCGCGAGGGGCTGAGGACGGGGCATAGTCATGAGGTTTAGGCGGTTGAGTTCCAAGGCCACCCCCCTCTGCGCTGCCGGGCATCTCCCCCACAAAGGGGGAGATCAGCAGGTGGCGAAGGCTCCTGCAAACAAGATCAAGGGAGCAACTCCCTACAGAGACAACCGGGAACGACCCGCCATCCTCTTGCCGATCTCCCCCCTTGTGGGGGAGATGCCCGGCAGGGCAGAGGGGGGTAACCGCCCACTCGGCGCCGATACATGGGAGCAATCCCTTTGAAACCAGACACCTTCAAAGGCAAGATCATCCCCGTTACCACGATCCTGCTGGCCCTTATCGCCATCTGGTATGCCGCCGCCGTCCTGATGAACGCGCCGTTTCAGCGTGACATGGACAGCCGCGCCGGCGTCGCGCCCACAACGATGGAATTCATCGGCAAAACGCTCGCGCAGCCGAAGCCGATCCTGCCGGCGCCGCATCAGGTGGCGCAGAACGTCTATGAGAACACATTTCTGCGCAGCCTTTCGAGCAATCGCAGCCTCGTCTATCACAGCTGGGTGACGCTCTCCTCGACCCTGCTCGGCTTTGGCTTCGGCATGCTGCTCGGCATCCTTCTTGCGGTGCTGATCGTGCACAACCGTGCCATGGACCGCTCGCTGATGCCCTGGCTCGTGGCGAGCCAGACCATACCGATCCTCGCGATCGCCCCGATGATCGTCATTATCTCCTACAATGTGCTGACCGGCGACAATGCGATCGCCCATTTGCTGAACCTCGATTCCGACGCTTCCCGTCTCGTCTCCAAGGCACTGATCTCCACCTACCTCTCCTTCTTTCCCGTTGCCGTCGGCATGGTGAAGGGATTGCGGTCGCCTGAGATCATGCATCTCGACCTGATGCGCACATACTATGCAAGCCCGACGCAGACTTTCTGGAAGCTGCGTGTTCCGGCCTCGATCCCCTTTCTCTTCACCTCGATGAAGGTCGCGATCGCCGCCAGCCTCGTCGGCGCCATCGTTGGCGAGTTGCCGACAGGCGCCGTTGCCGGCATCGGCTCGAAGCTGCTTGCCGGCTCCTATTACAGCCAGACCATCGATATCTGGGCAGCCCTCGTCGCCGGATCGTTGCTGGCGGGCATCCTGGTTGCGATTGTCGGCATTGCCGCAAAGATCGTCGACCGTGCCATGGGCGGGAGGCCGGCATGAGACATCTGAGCTCTTCCTGGCAGGGCCTGACCGCTCTCCTCCTCTGCCTGGCGGCGCGGATCAGCCTGCCGCTGCTGGCCGAGGGGGCTTCACGGCCGCTCACCGACGGCACGGCCAGCCTCGTCTTCATCATCGTCATCGCGGCCGCCCTGCTGTCTTTCGCGCCGCAACCGCCGGCCTACCGCGCCACCGTGCTGTTCATCGGCGCGCATGGCGCCGCTTGGATGCTGCTTTCCGCTCTCTCCGGCAACGAGGGCATGGCGACACGGGCTTTCTTCCTGCTGCTCTTTGCCTGCTGGCTGCTGGCCTGGCGATGCGTGACGGAGCTCTCAAAACTGCAGCCCGTCACTACCTTCGGCAAATCGATACTCCAGCTGCTGATCCCGGCAATCTTCGGTGCCTGGATCCTCATCCTTTGGGAAGCGGTCACGCGCGGCGGCGGCATCCCGTTCATCATCTTGCCGCCGCCGAGCGCCATCGGCACCCGCATCATGGCCTCCCTGCCGATCCTCGGCGCGGACGTCAGGCAGACGATCTTCAAGGCGGTGCTGATCGGTTACATCGTCGGCTGCCTCAGCGGCTTTGTCGTCGCGGTGCTGGCCGACCGCGTCGTCTTCCTGCGCCGAGGCCTGCTGCCGATCGGCAACATGGTGTCGGCCCTGCCGATCATCGGTGTCGCCCCCGTGATGGTCATGTGGTTCGGCTTCGACTGGCCGTCCAAGGCCGCCGTCGTCATCATCATGACCTTCTTCCCGATGCTGGTGAACACCGTCGCCGGCCTTGCCGCCTCCGGCAGCATGGAGCGCGATCTGATGCGCACCTATGCCTCAAGCGACTGGCAGACGCTGCTGAAGCTCAAGCTTCCGGCAGCCATGCCCTTCATCTTCAACGCACTGAAGATCAACTCGACGCTGGCGCTGATTGGTGCCATCGTTGCCGAATTCTTCGGAACGCCGATCGTCGGCATGGGCTTCCGCATCTCTACCGAGATCGGCCGCATGAATGTCGACATGGTCTGGGCGGAAATTGCCGTCGCAGCGCTGGCCGGCTCGATTTTTTATGGCATCATCGCCCTGACCGAACGGGCGGTGACGTTCTGGCATCCGTCTATCCGTGGTGGCTAGGCGCGCACGGGGTTCGGAAATGAGCCCGGGCATAACTTCAGAGGGTAAGGATAAGAAAATGAGAAAGTTGATGGTTGCAATGATGGCAAGCGCGATGTCGCTTGCAGCAGCCCATGCGATGGCCGCCGATAAGGTCGTGCTGCAGCTGAAATGGGTCACGCAGGGCCAGTTCGGCGGTTATTACGTCGCCAAGGACAAGGGCTTCTACAAGGAAGAAGGCCTCGACGTCGACATCAAGCCGGGCGGCCCCGATATCGCTCCCGAGCAGGTGATCGCCGGCGGCGGCGCCGATGTCATCGTCGACTGGATGGGCGGCGCGCTGGTTGCCCGCGAAAAGGGCGTTCCGCTCGTCAACATCGCCCAGCCCTACCAGAAGTCGGGCCTGGAAATGATTTGCCGCAAGGATGGCCCGGTCAAGACCGAAGCCGACTTCAAGGGTCACACGCTCGGCGTCTGGTTCTTCGGCAACGAATATCCTTTCTTCGCCTGGATGAACAAGCTGGGCCTGTCCACTGAAGGCGGCGCCAACGGCGTCACCGTGCTGAAGCAGAGCTTCGACGTGCAGCCGCTCGTACAGAAGCAGGCCGACTGCATCTCGGTGATGACCTACAATGAATACTGGCAGGCGATCGATGCCGGCTTCAAGCCGGAAGAACTGACGGTGTTCAACTACACCGAGATGGGCAATGACCTTCTCGAAGACGGCCTCTATGCGATGCAAGACAAGCTGAAGGATCCGGCCTTCAAGGAGAAGATGGTCAAATTCGTCCGCGCTTCGATGAAGGGCTGGAAATATGCGACCGAAAACCCCGACGAAGCCGCCGAGATCGTCATGGACAACGGCGGCCAGGACGAGAACCACCAGAAGCGAATGATGGGCGAAGTCGCAAAGCTGGTCGGCGACGGCTCGGGCAAGCTTGACGAGGCGCTCTATGCCCGCACGGCAAAGGCGTTGCTCGACCAGAAGATCATCAGCAAGGAGCCCTCGGGCGCCTGGACGCATGACATCACGGACGCGGCGGCCAAGTAATCGCCGCGATATTCCAAACCGAAACGCGCGGAAGATTTTCCGCGCGTTTCTTTTTTCAAGTCGATGAAAAAAATGCCTTGCAACTGTCGCATTTATCGGGCGTCAAACGTCATTGGGGTAGAAGCGCAATCAATCATCGTCATGTTCACATAACCTTGCGGTGATTGATTCAGGTTCTGATGGTAATTATTATCGGCTCATGGGGAATTGTTTTCTGCCGGGCTTGCATATCGAGCAAATCGATACCAACTAGAAGCCGATTTGCCGGCGAGGGACAAGACGGCAATGATGTGTGGATACCCCTGAGAATGCAGGAAAGGCAGTGGCCTGGTCGCGAGCTGAGTGGCAGACGCGCGAGTTCGGCTAAGCTTGTTACAAGATTGGACGAAAACGCATGGCACGCAAGCCGATTGGAATTCTAGGCGCCGCTACTCTTTTTGCCGCGGCTCTTGCCGCATCCACTGCATTTTCGCAGGAAAAGCCGGTTGAAAAGCCGCAACAAAATCTGCCGGCAATCGTCGTCACCAAGGCTGTCAACCGCACCCTCGTCGACCGTGTCATCGGTACGGGAACGGTCAAGCCCGTCGAGGAAGTCTATATCCAGCCGCAGGTCGAGGGCCTGTCGATCCGCGCGCTGAAGGCCGATATCGGCGACAGGGTTCAGGCGGAAAGCACTTTGGCGACGCTCAACGATGATGCGCTGGTGCTGGAGAAAAGCCAGATGATGGCGACGAAAGCCAAGGGCGAGGCAAGCCTGGCCCAGTTGCGCGCCCAGCTCATCGAGGCGCAGGCCAATGCTGAACAGGCCAGGCAGCAGCAGGCCCGCTCCCAGGAAATGGGCAAGAAGGGCACGGTTTCCACTGCCCAGGTCGAACAGGCCGATGCGACCGCCGCCGCCGCCAATGCTCGCGTCGTCTCAGCCGAACAGGCGATCGAGGTCGCCGAAGCCGATCTCAAGGTCTTCGACAGCCAGATCGCCGATGCGGATCTGAAGCTGGCGCGCACCGATGTGAAGACGCCAGTGGCCGGCACGGTCTCGGCAAAGAACGCCAAGGTCGGCGCCATTGCCGCCGGCAACGGCGACCCGCTGTTCACCCTCATCCGCGACGGCGATGTCGAGCTTGTCGCAGAGGTCGCCGAAAGCGACATTGTCAGGGTCGTGGCCGGCCAGAAGGCGGCGATCTCGCTTTCCGGCAGCCGCGAGAAGCTTTCCGGCGCCGTGCGCCTGGTATCGCCGACCGTCGATCCCACCACCCGCCTCGGTCTCGTCCATATTTCGATCGACGATGACAGCAAGGCGCGTTCGGGCATGTATGGCAGCGCCGAGATCATCGTCCGCGAGACCGAAGGCGTATCGCTTCCGCTGACCGCCGTGCTCACCGGCAACGAAGGCTCGTCCGCCCGCAAGGTCGAGGATGGCGTGGTGAAATTCGCCAAGGTCGAGACCGGCATCCAGGACGGCGCCTATGTCGAGATCGTCGATGGATTGAAGACCGGCGACGAGGTCGTGGCCAAGGCGGGCGCTTATGTCCGTGACGGCGACCACATCACGCCGGTGCGTGAACAGCCCCCGGCTTCCAACTAAAGAGACCATCCGATGAATTTTTCAGCCTGGTCCATTCGAAACCCAATCGCGCCGCTCCTGGCCTTCTGCCTGTTGATCTTCATCGGCATGCAGTCCTTCAACAAGCTGCCGATCACGCGCTTCCCGAACATCGACGTGCCGCTGGTTTCGATCAGCGTGACGCAGAGCGGTGCTTCGCCGGCCGAACTCGAAATGCAGGTGACCAAGGAGATCGAAGATGCGATCGCCTCCATCACCGGCATCGACGAAATCCAGTCGACGGTGACCGACGGCAGCTCGCAGACCAACGTCATGTTCCGAATGGAAGTGCCGACGGAACAGGCGGTACAGGACGTCAAGGACGCGATCGATCGCATCCGCAGCGATTTGCCGGCAACCGCCGAAGCACCGATTGTCACCAAGGTCGATGTCGAAGGCCAAGCGATCCAGACCTTCGCCGTTTCCTCGCCTGATATGTCGCTGGAAGAGCTTTCCTGGTTTGTCGACGATACGGTCAAGCGGGCGCTCCAGGGCCAGGCCGGCATCGGCCGCGTCGACCGCTACGGCGGCGCGGAACGCGAAGTGCGTATCGAACTCACTCCCGGCAAGCTCGATGCCTATGGCATCACCGCCGCAAGCGTGAACCAGCAGCTGCGCGGCACCAACATCGACCTCGGCTCGGGCCGCGGCCAGGTGGCCGGCAGCGAACAGGCGATCCGCGTTCTGGGCGACGCCCGAAATGTCGCCGAACTCGCCGACACCACGATCGCGCTGCCGAATGGCCGCTTCGTCAAGCTGTCCGATCTCGGTGTCATCAAGGACACCTATGAGGAGCCCAAATCCTTCTCGCGCTTCGACGCCACGCCCGTTGTCACCTTCGGCGTCTTCCGCTCGAAGGGCGCCAGCGAAGTGAGCGTCGCCGAGACCGTGGCTCAGAGTCTGGACAAGGTCCGGACTGAAAACCCGAACGTGAAGATCGAACTCATCGACGATTCGGTCTATTTCACCTATGGCAACTACGAAGCCGCCATCCACACGCTGCTTGAAGGCGCCTTGCTCGCAGTCATCGTCGTCTTCCTGTTCCTGAGGAATTGGCGCGCGACGCTGATTTCTGCAATCGCCCTTCCGCTGTCTGCGATCCCGACCTTCTGGATCATGGACATGATGGGCTTCTCGCTGAACCTCGTCAGCTTCCTTGCCTTGACGCTCGCGACCGGCATCCTCGTCGACGATGCGATCGTCGAAATCGAAAACATCGCCCGTCACATCAAGATGGGCAAGACGCCTTATCGGGCGGCGATCGAGGCGGCGGATGAAATCGGCCTTGCCGTCATCGCCACCACCTTCACCATCATCGCCGTCTTCGTGCCGGTTTCTTTCATGCCGGGCATTCCGGGCCAATACTTCATCCAGTTCGGCCTGACCGTCGCCTTCTCGGTCTTCTTCTCGTTGATGGTCGCGCGCCTCATCACCCCGATGATGGCCGCCTATCTCATGCGTGCAGAAGACGGCGTCGACGATCATCACGACAATGATAGCCTGCTGATGCGTGGATACACACGCCTCATACGCGGCACGACCGGGCGCTGGTACACGCGTTACGCGACGCTGCTTGTCGCGTTCGGCTTTTTGGCCGGCTCCATTATGCTGCTGATGCAGGTTCCGGGCAGCTTCCTGCCGCCCGAAGACGCCTCGCGCATCGTGCTCTCCGTCGAACTGCCGCCGAATGCACGGCTTGACGATACCGAAAAGACGACGGATGCGATCTATGACAGGGTCAAGGATATCAACGGTGTTGAAAGCGTCTTCGTGCTCGGCGGCGCATCGCCGAAGGGCGATCTCGAATTGCGCCGCGCGACCATCACGTTGGCACTTCACAAGCTGGACCAATCACTGATTAAGAAGATGGTCAATGACGGGCTCGGCCGTATCCCGGTCATCGGTCCGATGCTGCCGAAGGTGGAAGTCCACGGACGTGAACGTCCGCAATGGGATATCGAAAAGGAAGTCTTCGCCAAGCTGCGCGACATTCCGGACGTCCGTATCCTGAAGCTCAACGACCGCGGCGAACGCGACCTCGCCTTCAACTTCCTCTCCAAGAACGAGAAGGATCTGAACGACGCTGTCGGCGTTCTGGAATCCAAGCTCCGCGCCGATCCGCTACTGGCCAATGTCAGCGCAGACGGCGCCCTGCCCCGTCCGGAACTGCAGGTTTATCCGCGCAAGGACGAAGCCGCACGCCTCGGCATCACGCCGCAGCAGATCTCCGAGACGATCCGTGTCGCCACTATCGGCGATGTCGATGCGGCACTTGCGAAGATCTCGCTCGACGATCGCCAGATCCCGATCCGCGTCCAGGCGGCGGTCGACATGCGCCGAGATCTCTCAGCCATCCGCGCACTGAAGATCCAAACCGCCAGCGGCGGCACCGTTCCGCTCGCAAGCGTCGCCAATATCGACTATTCGGAAGGCGTAAGCTCGATCAAGCGCAACAACCGTTACCGCGTCGTCTCGATCGGCTCCGACCTGCCGCAGGGCGTGGCGCTCGACACGGCTTCGGCGCGCTTCCGCGAGATCGTCAAGGAGGCCAACATTCCGGCTTCGGTGCACCTTGCCGAAAGCGGCGACACCAAGGTGCAAAGCGAGATGCAGCAGAGCTTCGTCAACGCCATGCTGATGGGCCTGCTGCTGGTGCTGACAGTTCTGATCCTGCTCTTCAAGGACGTGATCCAGCCCTTCACCATCCTGTTCTCGCTGCCGCTCGCCATCGGCGGCGTCGCGGCGGCTCTGATCATCACTAGCAATCCGCTGTCGATGCCTGTGATGATCGGCATCCTGATGCTGATGGGTGTCGTCACCAAGAACGCCATCCTGCTCGTCGATTTCGCCATCGAGATGCGCCACCAGGGCATGGCTCGCGTCGAAGCCATGGTCGAAGCCGGCCGCAAGCGCGCCCGGCCGATCATCATGACCTCGATCGCCATGTCGGCGGGCATGCTGCCCTCGGCGCTCGGCGTCGGCGAAGGCGGCTCGTTCCGCGCGCCGATGGCAATCGCGGTGATCGGCGGCATTATCGTCTCGACGGTACTCTCGCTTGTCGTCGTGCCCTCCTTCTTCCTGATCATGGACGACCTGTCGCGCCTGATCGGCTGGGCGTTCGGTCGCCTGGTCGGCAAGAAGGACGAGGAGGAACTGCCGCTGTCGCGTGAGGATCTCACCCGCGTTAGCCGCGAAAACCGCAACGATATCGACTCGCTGGACGAGCGCCTGACGGCGATCGAAAAGCCGGCAGACAAACGCAAGAAGGCCAACGACACCAACGTGCTCCGCCTGCCGCCTTTTGCGGCGGAGTGAGCAATGGCTCACGAAATCAAAAGGGCCGGGAGCGATCTCCCGGCCCTTTTTGCTTTACCGATTGTCGCCCAGCCGTGAGCGACTTCAGCTGCGGCGGGCTGCCCCTCAAAGCCCGCCCTGTTCTCTCAGAAAACTGACGATCGAGTTGACGCCGTCGCCGCGTTTCATGTCGGAGAAGACGAAGGGACGTTGGGCGCGCATACGCGTGGCATCCCGGTCCATCACCTCGAGATCGGCGCCGACATAGGGCGCCAGATCCTTCTTGTTGATGACCAGCAGGTCCGACCGGGTGATGCCGGGCCCGCCCTTGCGCGGGATTTCCTCGCCCTGACAGACGGAGATGACATAGATAGTGATATCGGCAAGATCGGGCGAAAAGGTCGCCGCCAGATTGTCGCCGCCAGACTCGATGAAGACCACGTCGAGATCGGGAATCCGCGCGTTGAGGCCGGCGATCGCCTGAAGATTGATGGTCGCATCCTCGCGAATGGCGGTATGCGGGCAGCCGCCGGTCTCCACACCTACGATACGGTCGGAAGGCAGTGCCTGCATGCGCACCAGCGCTTCGGCATCCTCTGTCGTGTAGATGTCGTTGGTAACGACCGCGACAGAATAGTCATCGCGCATCGCCTTGCAGAGCTTTTCGGTCAGCGCCGTTTTGCCCGAGCCGACCGGCCCGCCGATGCCGACGCGCAGAGGTCCGTTTCTTGACTTCATCTGTTTTACTCCAATCGAAGGGCGATGATAGCGACCTGACCGGCGCGCGCCACCGTCAAATGACGCAGTTCCCGCCGATAATTTTTCACGAGCGGAACAGCCGCGTCGCCTGCGTTTCATGACGCAGACTGGCAATATCGGCTTGCACCGTCGCCGAACCCAGATCGTCGAGCGTCGAGGCCGCCGCCCGCCGGGCGACCTCCGTGAGGCTCTGCTCCAGGCCGGCAAGCACGGCAACGCCATCCTTCTGGCCGGCGACACCGAGACGGATGCCGGATGACACCGCTTGCGAGGCATAAGCATGCAGGAAGGCGGCGAGCGCCTTTTCGAGCCCTATGCCATGCGCACCGGTTACTGCCCCGACCGCGATGGGATAGGCGGCCTGCTTAGGCAGCCTCTCGAACACATCGTCCGGCCAGGCCCGCGCCGCGGCCAGGAAGGCCTCGCCGAGCAACATGGTCTCCTGGTGGCGCTCGCGCGATCCGGCAAGTGCAGCGGCAAGTGCAGCGATCTCAGCAAGCTGCGCAGCATCCGCCTGGTGCCTGTAACTTTGAGCCAGAAGCACCGCATCGTTCCAGACCGAACCATCGCCGGTCAGTGTGCCGATCCAGGCCGCAAGCGAACTCGCATCCGTGACGAGCCCGTCGGCCACGGCCCGCTCCAGCCCGCCCGAATAGGCAAAGCTGCCGATCGGAAAGGCCGGCGAGAGCCATGCCGTCAGGCGCAGCAATGCCTGCAGCTCAGGGTCCCCAGTCATCGCGCCTCAGTCGTGCTTGTGGCCGTGATGGCCGTGGTCATGGTCGTGTTCATGGTTGCATCCTGGCCCATGCACGTGCTCGTGGCCGTGATCATGTTTGTGTCCATGGTCATGATGGTGATCGTGGTCGTGTCCACGGTCGTGAGCCGCATGTCCATGATCATGCGAATGTCCACCATGGGAATGATAGGCTCCGCGCGCCGGCTGGAAGGGCTCGTCGATATCGAGGACGGTGGCGCCGAGCCCCTGCAGCATCGTGCGGATAACGTGATCGCGCAGGATAACGATGCGGTCTTCCTCGATCTGGGCCGCGAGATGACGGTTGCCGAGATGCCAGGCTAGCTCGACGAGATGTGTGCGGTCACGGCCGCGAATCTCGAAGAGCTTCTCATCGGCCGCGAGGATCTCGATCAGTTCGCCGTCGTCGCGCACCAGCAGGTCACCATTGGCGAAAAGCACCGGGTCCTTGAGATCGAGCATGACCATCTCGCCATTTTCCAGATGCAGCAGCTTGCGGCGCAGATGGCGCAGGTCATGCGGCAGCTTGACCTGGGCGGTCGGATGGGAGGAAGGGGTTCCGGCGGGCAGATAGGAGGTAACGCGCTGCATGATATGTCCGTTTTGCTGAGGCGACGACCATGCAAAATAGCCTCTCCCGATGCAAGCACCAATGGCCTTTTGCTCGGAACGGGGCTTTATATTCCGTATGCCTGCATCACGTTGTCGCTCTCAACTCCCCGGCCCTTAGCATCGAGGCCATTGTCGACGAGCCCGTGCCAGGCGTGATGCAAACCTTCCCGCTCATGTACGACGCGATTGCGCCCGAGTGCCTTGGCTAGATAGAGCGCCCGGTCCGCCGAAGCATAGACCGCCTGCTTGCCGCGCCCGGCGGCGAGATCGGCAACACCGCCGGAAACGGTAATGCGGATATCGTGTTCCTCGGCCGCGATGGCGCCGCTTGCGATCCGGGCCCGGACAGCTTCGATGCGCTCCATCCGCGCTTCCAGCGGCTCGCCGGAGATGATGACGCCGAACTCCTCCCCACCCAGCCGTGCAACGACGGACATTTCGTCGAAGGCGGATGTGAGCATGGCGGAGACCGCGGTGATGACGGCATCGCCGCAGGCATGGCCGAAGCGATCGTTGATCGCCTTGAAGCGGTCGACATCGAATATAACAAGCGAGGCGTTGCCCTCGGTATTCTCGAGCGCCTCTGCGAAGGCACGCCGGTTCAACAGGCCCGAAAGCGTGTCGGTGCGGCTGAGCTTTTCGAACTCCGCTCGCGACAGTGTCAATTCGTGCAGGGCAAAACCGGCTGCCAGCGACAGCATACCGGAAACCGTGCCGCCGACGAGCCAGGAAAAAATGGCGCCGAAACCGATCGCATGCGCAAGCGTCACCGGCAGCAGCCCGAAAAAGCCGAGCGGCGGTATCGTCAGCGCCATGATGACGCCGGAGAAAAGGACTGCAAGAAAGCTCATCTTCAACGCAAAGAGATAGACGTTCCTGCGATATTGAAAATTGCCGAAATCGGCCTGCAGCGACATCCAGCTTCTCATGAGAATCGACCTTCCTGCCCGGCGTTTCAAGGCATTGATAGGAGCCCAATTGCTGCGGGTGTCTTAATCGACTCGTTAAAATTGAACGGTTTCCGACGATTCGATGGACAGATTTTTTCTAGCAGGAGATGCAGCATCGCAATCCCTGAATCGCACACCACAGAGGGACACCTAGGCGATTGATTTAAAACGGCTTTGTCAGACAAGATAGTAGGGCTGTTCCAGAATGGTCTAACTGGAAAAAATACCAGCTTCTCCACTGATTTTTACAACCGAATGGAGAGTGTCGTTCACAATTCACAGGAAGAGCTGCCCGGCGTGCGGCTGCTTCAATTGTAGACACTCATGGACAATCGCAATGATTGTGGAAACGGGTTCCATAAGCCGGTCCGAAGCCCCGCCGAGCGGAGCGCAGCGGCCGTCCAGGTGTTGCAGCCGAAGAGGGCGTTGAAATATCCCTTGGCCTCGAAGAACCGATCGATCTCGCCGTAACCGGCATCGGAAATCGGCGCCACCACGCCCGTGTCGCGAACGAAGCTGTCCGAGATAAAATTGCGCAGCCGCCTCATTTGATCGCCGCCGATATCGAATGCCGCAATGCTGGGCTGCGGCTCGGTGATGTGACCGGCAAGGTCCACATGCATCACCGAACGGTCGATCGTGAGTGCCCGCAGCACCGGCAGCGGCTTCAGTTCCCCCCAGGTCGGAGTTTCCAAATAGAAAGAGCGGCCGCCCCAGCCGACGATGAGCCATTCAGCATTCGGATGGCCGAGCGGAAAACCAGGATCGTCGAGAAACGAAAAAGCAGCCCGCGTCTCCTCGTCCAGCGGAATGGCAATATCGGTATGGATCGGGCCCGACAGCAGGAGAATCCGATGTGTTGCCGCCGCAGACGACGCCTTGACCGGGGCAATCAGCGGCCGGGGAATGAAGGTCCCGAATGCCACTGAAAGCACCAGCAGAACCAAAACCCGCAAGAGCCAGCGGAAACCTGTCCTCATCGAAACGACCAGTGACGCATCGAACGAAGCGGGCTTAGAACAGGAAATAGCGCTGCGCCATCGGCAGCACCGTCGCCGGCTCGCATGTCAGTAATTCGCCGTTCGCCCTGACCTCATAGGTTTCCGGGTCGACCTCGATCTCGGGTGTCAGATCGTTGTGGATCATCGACGCCTTGGAGATGCCGCCGCGCGTATTCTTCACCGCCACCAGTTCCTTGGCGACGCCGAGCCGGCCCTTCAACCCGGCATCGAGTGAAGCCTGGCTGACGAAGGTGACGGAGGAATTGGTGAGGCTCCTGCCATAGGAGGCAAACATCGGCCGGTAATGCACCGGCTGCGGTGTCGGGATCGAGGCATTAGGGTCGCCCATCGGGGCCGCCGCGATCGAGCCGCCGAGCAGCACCATGTCGGGTTTCACGCCGAAGAAGGCCGGGTTCCAGAGCACGAGGTCGGCGCGCTTGCCGATCTCCACCGAGCCGATCTCGTGGCTGAGACCATGAGCGATCGCCGGATTGATCGTGTATTTGGCGATATAGCGGCGGACTCGGAAATTGTCGTTGTCGCCTTTTTCCTCCTTCAGCCGGCCGCGCTGGCGTTTCATCTTGTCGGCCGTCTGCCAGGTGCGGATCGCCACCTCGCCGACGCGGCCCATTGCCTGGCTGTCGGACGAGATGATCGAGAAGGCGCCGATATCGTGCAGAATGTCTTCCGCTGCGATCGTCTCCTTGCGGATGCGACTTTCGGCAAAGGCGATATCCTCGGGGATCGACGGCGACAGGTGATGGCAGACCATCAGCATGTCCAGATGCTCGGCGATGGTGTTGACCGTATAGGGCCGCGTCGGATTGGTCGACGACGGGATGACGTTCGGCTGGCCGCAGATCTTGATGATATCGGGCGCATGCCCGCCGCCCGCCCCTTCCGTGTGGAAGGCGTGGATGGTGCGGCCCTTGATGGCGCCGATCGTATCCTCGACGAAGCCGCTTTCGTTCAGCGTATCGGTGTGGATCATCACCTGCACGTCGTATTCGTCGGCGACCGACAGGCAGCAGTCGATGGCGCCGGGTGTCGTACCCCAGTCCTCGTGCAGCTTCAGCGAGGTGGCGCCGGCCAGCACCATTTCGGTCAGCGCCCCCGGCAGCGAGGCATTGCCCTTGCCGGCGAAGGCGAGGTTCATCGGGAAGGCATCGGCCGCTTCGATCATGCGCGCGAGATGCCAGGGACCGGGCGTGCAGGTGGTGGCAAGCGTGCCGTGCGCCGGCCCCGTGCCGCCGCCGAGCATGCAGGTCATGCCTGACATCAGCGCCTCTTCGATCTGCTGCGGCGCGATGAAGTGGATATGGCTGTCCATGCCGCCAGCAGTGACGATCTTGCCTTCGGCGGCGATCGCCTCCGTGCCCGGGCCGACGATGATATTGACGCCGGGCTGCATATCGGGGTTACCGGCCTTGCCAATCGCAACGATGCGCCCGTTCTTCAGGCCGATATCGGCCTTGTAGATCCCCGAATGGTCGACGATCACCGCATTGGTGATGACGGTATCGACCGCGCCGTCCGCCCGCGTCACCTGGCTCTGGCCCATGCCGTCGCGGATCACCTTGCCGCCGCCGAACTTCACCTCCTCGCCATAGGTGGTGAAATCCTTCTCGATCTCGATGAAGAGCTCCGTATCGGCAAGGCGTACCTTGTCGCCGGTGGTCGGTCCGAACATGCCGGCATAGGCGGCGCGCGAGATCTTATAGGGCATCCATCAGGCTCCGTGGGAGGAAGAGACAAGTGTTTTTCCGCCGAGCCGCCTGAGGCGGCCGGCGGCAATATAGCGATCGACAAGCTGTCGTTCGGCTGCAAACGGGTGCCATTCCCAGCCGACGTGACCAAAGCCGGCCAGCATCACCTCGGCATCGGCATATGCGTTCAGCACCTTGGCAATGACGATCATACCGCTGCTTGGCACGACATAGGGCGGAGGCGCAAAGGCCGAAAGCGCGGCATCGACCGCCTCATGAATCGACTTGTCGATCACGACATGCGTCTTGCCGGTATCAGCGCAGAAGGCGATGAACGCGTCCGTGTAGTCGTCGCAGAAATCATCGAGATCAGGATGCGAGACGGCAAGCGGCGCCCGCATCGCGGCGAATTTCTCCGGATCGCGCACGCTCCAGATTTCGCCGGTCGAAACGACGCCGGGATGAACGCGCCACTCAGGCGAACCGAGCATCGCCTTTGCCGGCCGGCCGGTGTTGCAAACCGCGACGGCATCCGTCCGGCTGCCGCTGGCGCCATAGGAGCGGCAATCGTTGAAGCGGATGACGAAATCGGCGGCATCGATGATGCCTGCCTCCGCGTCTGCGACCTCGCCATTGCCGACGATCACGATCTTCACCTTAGTTGCTCATCGTGTCTTCGAGCTCTTTCAGCTCTTTGGTGCGTTTGTCGGTGATATTGGCGAGGCACCCGGCGACCAGCATCGGCTCCATCGTGCCGCCACGGGCCTGGAAGCCGAAAGCGTCGCACTCGGCGTCGCGATAATCGATCCAGGCGCGTTGCGCCTTGACCAGCGCCTGCTCCGCGCCCTTCATGTCGCCATCCAAGTCCTTGTCGACCGCCGCAAGAGCCGCGCGAGTCTTCTTATATTGCACATTCAGAGCCTTGTCGGCGGTCTCGTGGCGCGCCGCCTCGCAGGACGTCATATCCGACTGCGTCTTGGGATTGTTGCAATCGACATCCTGAGCGGAGGCAGCACCTGCCGTCAGCAATATCGCCGCCCCGATCAGGGAGACATTCAAACGCATCCATCTCTCCTGTTATTCTAAAGCTTGCCCATCACCAGCTGACGGAAGCCATAAACTTCGCGCTTGCCGGAAAGCGGGATCAGCGTCACCGAGCGCGTCTGCCCCGGCTCGAAGCGCACCGCCGTTCCCGCCGGAATATCGAGCCGCTTGCCATGCGCCGCTGCGCGGTCGAAGGAAAGCCCGGCATTGGTCTCGGCGAAATGATAGTGGCTGCCGACCTGCACCGGCCGGTCGCCGGTATTGGACACTTCCAGCGTCACCGTCGGTGCGCCGGCATTCAGTTCGATGTCGCCGCTTGCGGCAATGATTTCGCCCGGAATCATAGAGTTCTCCTCAAGCCGCCTTGGGCGCGCAGCCCTCGGCCTTCAGCACACGTTTCGTCGATGCCGGATTTTTGATGAGCATGGCGGCTGGCCGGATGGGCCTGACGACGAGATTGCCCCCGCAGTTCGGGCAGCGACCTCTCAGCACGCCATCGACGCAATCAGCGCAGAAGGTGCATTCATAGGTGCAGATCCGTGCCTCCGCACTCTCCGGCGGCAGATCCTTGTCGCAGCATTCGCAATTAGGCCTGAGCTCGAGCATGTTCTCTCCTCACCGGATCGGTTCGTGCACGGTGACGAGCTTGGTTCCATCCGGGAAGGTCGCCTCCACCTGCACGTCGTGGATCATCTCGGCAATGCCCTCCATCACCTGGTCCCGGCCGATCACATGGGCGCCGGCTTCCATCAACTCGGCGACCGGACGGCCGTCGCGGGCGCCTTCGACGACGAAATCGCTGATCAGCGCGATCGCCTCGGGATAGTTCAGTTTGACGCCGCGCTCCAACCGCCGCCGCGCCACCATCGCCGCCATCGATATCAGCAGCTTGTCTTTTTCTCTCGGAGTGAGGTTCATCATCTACCTGCTTATTGAACTTATAGATTCCAGACTTTCGGCACGGGCGCACCATTGCGCAAGGCGGAAATGACCGGGATCAGGATTTTTCTGAGTGAGAAGCCGTCGGTCGCCGCAAGGCGAACTACGAGTTTGCCATCCCAGGCGCTGGCACCGCCCATCGAATCTTCGACGAGCGGCCGCACCTTGCCGAGATAGGCTTCCGAAAGCGGCCCGGCATAAAGCAGCGTCGCAAAGGCAACCTGTCCGCCAAGCACCGCCTGGCGCGCCGCCAGCGCCGCCACTCCTTCTGAGAGCCTCAGTTCCTCCGCATGGATTAGCCGGCCCGAGCGGCGGATGCGCCAACGGTCGCGGAAAAGCCCCGTCTCCACCGTCTCGCCCATCGCCTTGCGGCCAAGCAGCACGGCCTCGACGGCCAGGAATTCGGCACTCTCGTCGAGATTGACATCGAGCCGGCGGAAAAGTGAAGCGCGGTCGAAGAGGATCGTTTCCTGCGGCAGCCAGTCGACGCGCGCTCCCGCTCCGACTTCAATGCGCGTCGTCACTTCGGCAGTGCCCGCCGATGCCTTGTAGATCTTCTCGCAGGCCTGGGTGGTGACGTCGATCTTCGTGCCGGCGCCGGCGACGACGCTCCAGTCCATCCGGTCGCCGCCGGTCAGCCCGCCTGCGGTGTTGATGATGACGGCTTCCATCGACGCATCGAAAGTTTCGGGCAGGCGGATCTTCGCCGCACCCTCCTGATAGAGTTCACGCAGACGCGTGCGGCCATCGAACAGCTTTGCCGCCAGATGCCCGCGCCCTTCCGCTCTTTGCGGTCTCGTGCTCGCCGCCGCAATCGTCATATCATGCCTTTCGGTCGCGCCACCGTTTCTCCATGCAATCGCGCGGATGACGGAAGGCAAGCAATTCCCATGCCGTCCAGGGATGCCCGAAGCCGACGCGCGAGATTTGCGAGTATGACGCCCCCTGCTGAAAAATGCAGCATTTGCCGGTCAGATGGTCAGATGGCGACGAGCCTCCGGCGTATCCAGGGTTTCGGCAAGGCCCTCATGCACGATCTCGCCGCGGTCCATGATATAGACGTAGTCGGCAAGCTCCCGGCAGAAATCCAGATATTGCTCGACGAGCAGGATCGCCATGCCGGTGGAATCGCGGAGATAACGGATCGCCCGGCCGATGTCCTTGATGATCGACGGCTGGATACCCTCGGTCGGCTCGTCGAGCACGAGAATCCTGGGTCGCGTCACCATGGCGCGTCCGATCGCCAACTGCTGCTGCTGCCCGCCGGAAAGATCGCCGCCGCGACGCGACAGCATCGACTTCAGCACCGGGAAGAGACGGAAGATATCGTCGGGAATGTTGCGGTCTCGGCGGCTAAGCGGGGCAAAACCGGTTTCGAGATTTTCCTTGACGGTGAGTAGCGGAAAGATTTCACGGCCCTGCGGCACATAGCCGATGCCCTGCTTGGCGCGGGCAAAGGGCGGCAGGTCGTTCAGCTTGGTTTCGTTGAAGGTGACGGTGCCGGCCGACAGCGGATGCTGGCCGGTCACGGCGCGCAGAAGCGAACTCTTGCCGACGCCGTTGCGCCCCAGCACGCAGGTAATCTTGCCCATCTCGGCTTTGATCGAGATGCCGCGCAACGCCTGGGCGGCGCCATAATGCAGATTTGCGTTTTCGACTGTCAGCATCCGTTCACCCGTTCCCATCAGTTCATCAGCGAGCGCCTCAGCACCTGCAAGGCGTGCTCCTGTTCTTTCGTTCTTTCGCCGCCGGCCGTGGCCACGTCCTCGGCAATGCCGATCAGTTGCTGCCGCTCTTGCGTGTCGAGCGCCTTTAACCACATATCCCGGAACCGGCGGATCGGGTCTTCGGGACTGGTGACGTTCTTGGACGCCCACTCGCCGAAAACCAGCACCTCTTCCATGTCGGCGGGCCGGATGATGCCTTTCATGCGGCTGCGCACGACCTCCTTTGCAGCGTCGACATACATCGGCTTCTCCTTGGCAAGGCAGAAGAAGAAGGCCACCGCCGCAATCGCCGGATCGGCGATCGAAGCCAGCGGCGCTACTTCCGCCTGCTTGCGGCGCTTTCCACGCTTATAGGCGCCGCGCATGCGCTCGACGGAATCGATGATCTCGCTTCCTGCCTCACGCACCATTTTAAAACGCCAGTACCAGATGACCGCGCCGCTGATCGCCGCGACCAGAATGCCGAGAAAAGCCATGATGAAACCCCACAATAAACCCCGCCCGTTTTAGAGCGTTTTCTTTTGTCAGGTTCAAGCCTATAAGTTGCATCGGTCACCGTCCGAGATAGTTCTCGATCACCTTCGGATCGGAGCTGACAAAATCGATCGATCCCTCAGCCAGCACCGAGCCCTCCGCAAGGCATGTGACTTTGACGCCGAGGTCGCGGATGAAGCCCATGTCGTGCTCGACGACGATGACCGATCGGGTCCTGGCGATATCCTTGAGCAGGATCGCCGTTTCCGCCGTTTCCGCATCGGTCATGCCGGCCACCGGTTCGTCGACGAGCAGCAGCTTCGGCTCCTGCGCCAAGAGCATGCCGATCTCCAGCCACTGCTTCTGCCCGTGCGAGAGGTTGGCGGCCAGTTCATCGCGGCGGTGGGTCAGCCGCACCGTATCGAGGATTTCCTCGATACGTGCCTTGTCTTCGCCCGAAAGCCGATAGAACAGCGTCGAGAATACGCCGCGGCGGCGGTTGAGCGCCAGCTCCAGATTATCCCACACAGTATGGCTTTCGAAGACGGTCGGCTTCTGGAATTTGCGGCCGATGCCGAGCTGGGCAATGTCGGCCTCGTCCTTCTTGGTGAGATCAACAGTGCCGTTGAAGAACACTTCGCCTTCATCGGGCCTGGTCTTGCCGGTGATGATATCCATCATCGTCGTCTTGCCGGCACCGTTCGGACCGATGATGGCGCGAAGCTCGCCGGGCTCGATGACGATCGACAGCGAATTCAACGCCTTGAAGCCGTCGAAGGAAACCGAGACGCCGTTAAGATAAAGCACGCTGCTGGGTTTGACGTCAGGAATCACCGTGTTCACTCCGCTGCCTGGATTTTCGGTTCGATGTCGTCTTCCTGCACGGCGGGCGGAACTGCAGCGGAAACGGCTTTCCGTTTGCCGAGATATCGCGCGACTGTGCCGACGACGCCCTTCGGTAGAAACAGGGTGACGGCAACGAAGAGACCGCCGAGCGCAAACAGCCAGAACTCAGGGAAGAGACCCGTGAAGATCGTCTTGCCGCCGTTGACGAGGATCGCACCGATGATCGGCCCGATCAGCGTCGCGCGCCCGCCGACTGCCGTCCAGATGACGACTTCGATCGAGTTGGCGGGCGCGAATTCGCCGGGATTGATGATGCCGACCTGCGGCACGTAGAGCGCGCCGGCAATGCCCGCCATCATCGCAGAGACGACGAAGGTGAAAAGTTTGAAATGCTCGACACGGTAGCCGAGGAAGCGCGTGCGGCTTTCGGCATCACGTACGCCGACCAGCACCTTGCCGAACTTCGAACGAACGATCGCCGAGGCAAGCAGCAGCGACAGTGCCAGGAGGATCGCGGTTGCCGCAAACAGGGCTGCACGCGTGCCGTCGGCCTGGACGTTGAAGCCGAGAATGTCCTTGAAATCGGTCAGGCCGTTATTGCCGCCAAACCCCATGTCGTTGCGGAAGAAGGCGAGCAGCAGTGCATAGGTCATCGCCTGGGTGATGATCGAGAGATAGACGCCGTTGACGCGTGAGCGGAAGGCGAACCAGCCGAAAACGAAGGCAAGCAGGCCGGGCACGACGAGAACCATCAGCGCCGCAAACCAGAAGTGGTTGAAGCCGTACCAGAACCAGGGCAGATCCTTCCAGTTCAGGAACACCATGAAGTCGGGCAGAACGGGGTTGCCGTAGCTGCCGCGGGTGCCGATCTGGCGCATCAGATACATGCCCATCGCATAACCGCCGAGCGCGAAAAAGGCGCCGTGGCCAAGCGAAAGGATGCCGCAGAAGCCCCAGACGAGATCGAGCGCAAGCGCCAGCAGCGCATAGGTCAGGTACTTGCCGAACAGCGCCATGACATAGGTCGGGATATGCAGCGGGTTGGTCGGCCCCGTCATCAGGTTCAGGACGGGAACGAGAATGGCGACCAGAAGCAACAGGGCGATGGCAATGACGATCTTGCGATCGAGAGACCGGAGAAGGAAGGCCGTAATCATGCTTCCACCGCCCTTCCTTTGAGTGCGAAGAGCCCGCGCGGACGCTTCTGGATGAAGAGGATGATGAGGACAAGCACCAGGATCTTGCCGAGCACGGCGCCAGCGAAGGGCTCGAGGAACTTGTTGACGACGCCGAGCGACAGCGCCCCGACCAGCGTGCCCCAGAGATTGCCGACACCGCCGAACACGACGACCATGAAGCTGTCGATAATGTAGTTCTGGCCGAGGTTCGGCGAGACGTTGTCGATCTGGCTGAGCGCCACGCCGGCAATGCCAGCAATGCCGGAACCGAGCGCGAAGGTGAAGGCATCGACCCAGCCGGTGCGGATCCCCATCGAGGAGGCCATCCGCCGGTTCTGCGTAACGGCGCGCATCTGCAAGCCGAAGGCGGACCGCTTGAGCAGCAACAGCAGCGTCACGAAGACGACCATCGAGAAGATGATGATCCACATGCGGTTCCAGGTGATGGAGAGTCCACCGAGATCGAAGACGCCCGACATCCAGCTCGGATTGCGCACTTCGCGGTTGGTCGGGCCGAAATAGCTGCGGATTGCCTGCTGCAAGATCAGCGACACGCCCCAGGTGGCGAGCAGCGTTTCCAGCGGCCGGCCATAGAGATAGCGGATGACGGCGCGCTCGATGATGAGACCGACGAAGCCGGTAAAGACGAAAGCGGCAGGCACCGCGAAGGCCAGGGAATAATCGGCCAGCTCGGGAAAGGCCGCAGCGATGTATTCCTGCACGACATAGGTCGTATAGGCGCCGATCATCACCATTTCGCCATGCGCCATGTTGATGACACCCATGACGCCGAAGGTGATGGCAAGGCCGATTGCCGCCAGCAGCAGCACCGAACCGAGGGACAGGCCATACCAGACGTTCTGAGCGACGTCCCATAGTGCCAGGTCGCGATTGATGGAGCTGATGTTCGACTGGATTGCCGGCTTCAAATCATCGGGAGCGGTTTCGAGCGTGGTCGTCAGAATGGTCAGCGCGTCGCGATTGCCGCGCGCTGCGATCGTATCGATTGCAGCCTTCTTGTCCTCGACGCTCGCATCGGTCTTCAACAGCAGCACAGCGCGCGCCGCTTCCATCGTATTCTTGATCTCCGCGTCCTTTTCGGTCGCAAGCGCCGAATTCAGCAGCTCGAGATTGGCGGGATCGGCGTCCTTCAGCAGGCCCTGTGCGGCTGCAAGCCGCGCGGAACGCTCCGGGCTCATCAGCGTCAGCTGGCTGTTGGCGGCGCCGATGACACCGCGAAGCGCGTTGTTGATCTTGACCTTGCTCATCATGTCAGGATCGACATCGTCAGCGGGTTCACCGGTGATCGGATCGGAATAGGTCGGCTCGTCATCGGTACCGCCCTGGAGGAGAACGGGGCCGCCATCGGAGTTGACGTAGAGCAGGCCGCCGCTCAATTGCTGCAATATCTGGCTGACATGCGGGTCCTTGGAGGCGACCAGCGCCTTGATCGCCGCTTCACGGTCCGAGAAGTCGCCGACGCCGAGTGCGTCGATGAGGACATGGATATCGCCCTCGGCCCGAACTTCGCCCGAAATTGATAGACTTGAAAATGACAGGCCCGAAAACGTCAGGCAGAGCGTAACGAGGAAAATCTTTATGGCGCGATACATCGGCTTTTTCGCCCTTGATATCGTTGGCGTTGCGGCGCAATCGCTGGGACGGAGCTTCCGCCCGGGACCAACCCCGGACGGAAGCCACTCGGCATCGATCGTTCGACGGATCTATCAGGAGCCCTTGCCGCCACACTTGCCGGTTGCAACGTTGAAGTTGCCGCAGGACATCGGCTTGCGCCAATCGGAGATCAGATCCTTGGAGTCCGGCAGATAATCTGACCATTCGTCGCCGACGACGGCAGGTGTCTGCTGGACAATTTCGAACTGGCCGTCGGCCTGGATTTCACCGATCAGCACCGGCTTGGTGATGTGGTGGTTCGGCATGACGGTGGCATAGCCGCCGGAGAGGTTCGGAACGCTGACGCCGATGATGGAGTCGAGAACCTTGTCGGTATCGGTCGTGCCGGCAGCCTGGACGGCCTTAACCCATGCGTTGAAGCCGATATAGGCAGCTTCCATCGGGTCGTTGGTCACGCGCTTGTCGTTCTTGGTGAAGGCGTGCCAATCCTTGATGAACTTCTTGTTGGCCGGGCTTTCCACGGATTCGAAGTAGTTCCAGGCGGCGAGATGGCCGACGAGCGGCTTGGTATCGAGACCGGCAAGCTCTTCTTCACCGACCGAGAAGGCGACGACGGGAATGTCGGTTGCCTTGATGCCCTTGTTGCCCAGTTCCTTGTAGAACGGAACGTTGGCATCGCCGTTGATCGTCGAGACGACGGCGGTCTTCTTGCCGGCCGAACCGAATTCCTTGATCTTGGAAACTTCGGTCTGCCAGTCGGAGAAGCCGAACGGCGTATAGTTGGTCATGATGTCTTCTTTCGGAATACCCTTGGAAATCAGGTATGCCTCGAGAATCTTGTTGGTCGTGCGCGGATAGACGTAGTCGGTACCTTCGAGCACGAAGCGCTTGACGCCTTCTTTTTCCATCAGGTAGTCGACGGCCGGAATTGCCTGCTGGTTCGGCGCCGCACCGGTGTAGAAAATGTTGCGCGAGGATTCTTCGCCTTCGTACTGCACCGGATAGAAGAGCAGCGAATTCAGCTCTTCGAAAACAGGCAGGACGGATTTGCGCGAGGATGAGGTCCAGCAGCCGAAGACGGCGGCGACCTTGTCCTTTTCGATCAGCTCGCGTGCCTTTTCGGCAAACAACGGCCAGTCGGAAGCCGGATCGACAACGACGGCCTCGAGCTTCTTGCCAAGCAGACCGCCCTTCTTGTTCTGCTCGTCGATGAGCATCAACATGGCGTCTTTCAGTGTGGTTTCGGAAATCGCCATCGTGCCCGAGAGCGAATGCAGCACGCCGACCTTGATCGTGTCGTCGGCGGCCACCGCGCCGTGGAAGGCGGCCGAGGCCGCCATGACGGCACCGAGCGCGGCACCGGTGATCGTGGATTTGAGATTCATCTTGGTTGAGCCCCTCTTCTTGTTCCGCAACAGGCCGGAAACGGATTAACTGTTGCCAAGGGACTATCGGGTGCTGCAACGCAAAAACACATACGCAAAATGACGTAGGCGCAGGGGTCAAACGGGTCGGAAACAAAGGGCATCCCCACAGCTGGGGATGCCCTTCTGGTTCGGAGACGGAGGATTAGCCGTCGATCGTCAAGGTCACGACTGTCGGGCCGTAGGAAAGGCTGGCCTTATGGCCGGAAATGGTGATCTTTCCGAAGGCACCGGAAATGGCACTCGCCTTCAGGATTTCGATCTTTGTTCCGGGCGCCGGGGCATAGCCATCGGCAAGGGTCACGTCGAGATCACCGGCCAGCGCTGCTTTGCCTTCGACGGCCAGCGTGCCTGCGCCGTTCGCACCGAGCGCCAGTTTCGCCGCAGCATCGGCGGACTGCTGATAATCGCCGCCCACGGTCAGCGGCTTGCCAGCCGCCACAACGAGAAAACCGCCATTGATCGTCAGCCCGCCGGTGCCGAAGGCAGACGGCGAGCCGGCCACCAGCGCACCTTCTTCCAGCACGGTGCCGCCGGCATAGCTGTTGGCGCCTGATAGCCCGAGGATGCCGTCGCCGCGCTTCACCAGCCGGCCCTTGCCGCCGATGTCGTTGCGCCAGCTATCGATCGCATTGAAGCCGCCCTTGGCCGTGTCCATCGTCACGGTGACATCCTGCTCGAAAGCACCGTAACCATCGGCAGCGGCAAACAGGTTGAGACGGCCGTAGCCTTCCGCGTCGTCGATGAGCGGATAGCCCGAGGCGATCGCCGTCGTCTTCAACACGTCGCGGCGCTGCGCGCCGTCGAGATAGGGCAGACGCGTTTCGAGAAGCGCTTCGGCGCCCTGCGGCACGCGCGCCGGCTGGTCGGTCGCATGGATCGTCGGCAGGCCGTAGCTCAGGCGCTGCAGCACGTAAGCGCGATTGGCGTCATGATCGGCAAAGCGGTCCACCGCGATCGGCGCCGCATGCGCAGCGACTTCGAGCGCGCCCGCATCCGCAACGCCGGATTTGGCGATCAGCCACGACTGCGCCTGTGCGAAGGCATCGCTCTTCAGCGCTGCGTTGTCGGCTTTGTTCAGGTTATAGACCACCGTCGCGGTGCCGAGCATACGGCCGCCCATCACGTCGAGAGGGGAATGCATGCCGGCAAGAATACGGTCTTCGCCCAGTTCGCTGGCACGCGTGATCATTTCCTGGAAGCGCTGCGGCACAAGGTAAGCCATCGCGAGTGCATCACGCCAGGCTTCCGCCGTATGGCCGCTCGGGAAACCGCCGTCTTCGACCGGTTTGCCGCTCTTGGCAGGCACCAGCGTCGGTACGACAGATACGTCCTGGCTCCAGCGGTAGGGTCGGCCATATTTGAAATAGCGTTTGGCAGGCTCCGTCGAACCGTCACCGCTTGCAGCGTTGATGAAGTCGATCGCGAAGCCCATATCCGGGTTGGCATCGGTCTTGTTTTCCGTGTCCGGCTTGCTGCCGGCGCCGCGATTGTTGCCCTTGTCGTCATATTTGACCGTCGTTGCATCAGCCGCCACCTCCGTGATCGTGGTGGTCTGCTTGGAGCCGGCCTTCCAGGCAGCAGTCAGCGGACCGAAGCCGTCGACGATGCTGGCATTCTTGCCGCGCCGGTCGTCGAGATAGGCGGCAACAGCCTGATCGGCCGTCCGCGCCTTCGTCGCCCTGACGACATAAGCGATGTTGGCGTCATGCACCGCTTGATTGACGATCTGGCCGTCGGTCTTGCTGGCGGGAATGCCATCCCAATCCGTCTTGGCGACCGCCGGGCAATTGTCCTTGGCCGCGGCTTCGACGCCCGCGTCGACGAAAGGCGTGCGCGGGGTCCAGACTTCGAGGAAGCCGGAGAGAAGGTGAACGGCGGCATTGGTGTCCACCGTCGAGAAGCAGGCGTCACCGCGCTTATTGGTGTTTCCGATCTCGACATAAGGCGCTTCCGCCACTGTCGCCTGCTCGGCGCCGGCAAGCGATGGCACGATCGAAACAAGGCAGACGAGCGCGGTGCTCAGGCGGAAAAGGCTTGAAACAGACATGGGTGATACCTGAAATAGTTGAACGAACGGCTGAGAGTTAGAAGGCTTTTGTGACAGACCGGCTTCAAAAATATGGCGGTTCCGTGAATCTGCCAGTGCTCCGCCCTTGCCTTTCTCAGCCATCCCGCCAAAACTGTTTCGAGACGTTTAGCCCCACCGGAATGCCGGAAGGAAGACATGGCAGCGCGCCAACGCATCATTCCGGTAAGACGCGAATATAATCGCTGGGTCGCCAACCAGACGCTGGAAGATTATGCGCTGCGTTTCACCGCAAAGAGCGCCCGCCACTTCTCCTCCCAGCGCATCGCCCAGACGGCGATCGGCGCGATCTCCTTCCTCGCGCTCGAGGCGATCGGCGGCGCCATTACCCTGTCCTACGGCACTACCAATGCCTTCTATGCCATTATCGTCGCTTCGCTCGCCATGTTGGCGATTGGTCTACCGATCAGCCGCTATGCCATCCGCCACGGCGTCGACATCGATCTTCTGACCCGCGGCGCCGGCTTCGGTTATATCGGCTCGACCATTACCTCGCTGATCTATGCGAGCTTCACCTTCATGCTGTTTGCGATCGAGGCCTCGATCATGTCCGGGGCGCTGGAGCTCACCCTCGGCATTCCGCTCTGGATCGGCTATATCCTCAGCGCCGTCATGGTCATCCCGCTGGTGACGCACGGCGTGCGGCTGATCAGTAAATTCCAGCTGATGACCCAGCCTTTCTGGATCGTGCTGAATATCCTGCCCTTCATCTTCATCGCCTTCATGGACTGGGAGAAATTCGATCTCTGGCGCGCCTTTGCCGGCATCCGTCATGCCTCAGGCCCGCCCGGCACTGTCGCCGATTTCGATCTGGTCGAGTTCGGCGCAGCCTCTGCCGTCATCCTGGCCCTGATGTCGCAGATCGGCGAACAGGCCGACTTCCTGCGCTTCCTGCCGCCGGAGCCGCGGCGCAAGTGGCGCCATCGCCTTGCCGTATTCCTCGCCGGACCTGGCTGGGTCGTCATCGGCGCACCGAAGCTGCTTGCCGGTTCCTTCCTGGTCGTGCTGACCTTCGCCTCGGGCGTGCCTGTCGATCGCGCCGCCGATCCGGCGCAGATGTATCTGACCGCCTTCGGCTATATGGTCCCCTGGCACAATGCTGCGCTGTTGCTGATGGCGGCCTTCGTCGTCGTCTCGCAGCTGAAGATCAACGTGATGAATGCCTATGCCGGTTCGCTCGCCTGGTCGAACTTCTTTTCGCGGCTGACCCACAGCCATCCCGGCCGCGTCATCTGGCTGGTCTTCAACGTCGCGATCGCCCTGCTGCTTATGGAACTCGGCATCTACCGGCTGCTGGAGGAGACGCTCGGGATATTCTCGATCATCGCCATGGCCTGGCTCTGCACGATCTTCGCCGACCTCTTCATCAACAAGCCGCTGGGGCTCGCTCCCCCCGGCATCGAGTTCAAACGCGCCCACCTCTACGACATCAACCCGGTCGGGCTCGGCGCCATGACGCTGTCGGCAACGGTGTCGCTGATCGCCCATTTCGGCGCCTTCGGCGCGATCGCCGCCTCGCTCGCCCCCTATATCACCCTCGTCGTCACGCTCATCGCCGCGCCGGCGCTCGCCTGGGCGACGAAAGGCAGATTCTATCTCGCCCGCAAACCGCGCCGGAGCTGGAAGAATCTGACGAGCATCACCTGCTCCGTCTGCGAGCATCCCTTCGAGCCGGAGGATATGGCCTGGTGTCCGGCCTATGCCGCGCCGATCTGTTCGCTGTGCTGCTCGCTTGACAGCCGCTGCCACGACATGTGCAAGCCGGCCGCCCGCCTCAACGCCCAGGTCGGCACTGTCGCCAAGGCGCTGCTGCCGGAAACGGTTTTAGGCAAGCTGACGACGCGCCTCGGCCGCTACGGCATCGCCGTCGTGCTGGCCTTGACCGCCATCGGCGCAATCCTGGCGATGATCGCCCATCAGGTCGCCGCCGCCTCGCCCGAGACGGCCGAGGTCGTCAACCGCACCATTCTCATCGTCTTCTTCGTCTTCTCGGTGATATCAGGCGTTGTCTGCTGGTTCTATGTGCTCGCCCATGACAGCCGCGTCGTCGCCGAGGAGGAATCTTCGCGCCAGAACACCCTGCTGCTCAAGGAAATAGCCGCTCACAAGAAGACCGACACTGCCTTGCAGAACGCCAAGGAGACGGCCGAGGCCGCCAATCGTGCCAAGAGCCGCTACGTTGTCGGCCTCAGCCACGAACTGCGCACGCCGCTCAACGCCGTGCTCGGTTATGCCCAGATCCTCGAGCGCGACGAGACCATCCCGCCGCCGCGCCAATCCTCGATCAAGGTCATCCGCCGCAGCGCCGAACATCTCTCCGGGCTGATCGACGGCCTGCTGGATATTTCCAAGATCGAGGCAGGCCGCCTGCAGGTCTATTCCAACGAGATCAACATCCAGGATTTCCTCGACCAGATCGTCGATATGTTCCGCCCGCAGGCGCAGGCCAAAGGGCTCGCCTTCGTCCATCAGCGCTCGTCGGCCCTGCCGCAATTCGTCCGCACCGACGAAAAGCGGCTGCGTCAGATCCTCGTCAACCTGCTCTCCAATGCCATCAAATTCACCGATGAAGGCAGGGTCACCTTCGATGTCGGCTATCGCAACCAGGTGGCGACTTTCACCGTCACTGACACCGGCCGCGGCATCGCCGAGAAAGACCTGAGCCGCATCTACGAGCCCTTCCAGCGCGGCGAGGCCGAAAGCGTCCGGCCAATGCCGGGCCTCGGCCTCGGCCTCACCATCACCCGGCTTCTGACCAACACGCTTGGCGGCGAGATTTCGGTTTCGAGTATCAAGGATGAAGGTTCGACCTTCCGTGTCCGCCTCATGCTGTCCGCCGTCATGCGCGCCGTGGCCGCCGCACCGCAGGAGAAACGCGTTGTCGGTTACGACGGACCGCGCCGCACGATCGTTGTCGTCGACGACAATGAAGACCATCGCGAGATGATGCGTGAAATCCTGGCACCGCTCGATTTCATCGTCCTGACGGCGGCAGGTGGCGCCGAATGCCTGACGCTGATCGATGGAATTATACCAGACCTCTTCCTTGTCGACATCCTGATGCCCGGCATGAACGGCTGGCAGCTCGTCTCGCGCCTGCGCGAGGCCGGCCAGACGGCGCCGATGCTGATGCTTTCTGCGAATATCGGCGATGCGGCGGTTCTCGGCGACAGTGACGACAGCCACAATGATGCGATCGGCAAGCCGGTCGACATCCGCCAGCTCCGCGATAAGCTCGCTTTGCATCTTGGCGTGAAGTGGATCTATGCCGACGTAGCAGCAGCCATTTCTGTCAAGACTGTAACGCCGATGCTGAGCCCCGGTGCTGCGCATGTGCAGGAATTGCTGCGGCTCGGCGAGATCGGCTATATCAGAGGCATCGAAGCCAAACTTTCCGATCTTGCCAAGGTGGAGGCAAATCAGCCATTCACCGAGAAACTCTACGCCTATGTCGCCGCCTTCGATCTCGCCGGCTTCATGACCTTCCTGCACGACTTCGACGAAAAGGTGGAATCCATTGGCTGAGCCGGCCCTCCCCCGCGACATCGTTCTGCTCGTTGACGACTCGCCCGAAGCATTGGGCTTCCTGACCGACGCGCTCGAACAATCCGGCTTTTCCGTGCTGATCGCCACGTCAGGCACTGCAGCACTCGGCATCGTCGAGCGTATCACACCCGATCTCATTCTGCTCGACGCCGTCATGCCCGCCATGGATGGCTTCGAGACCTGCCGCAGGCTGAAGGCGAATGCTGCGGTGGCGCAGGTTCCCGTCATCTTCATGACCGGTCTGACCGAGACCGAGCATGTGGTGCACGCGCTGGAATCCGGCGGCGTCGATTATCTCGCCAAGCCGATCAATATCGACGAATTGCGCGCCCGCATCCGTGTCCATCTGCGCAACGCCCGCTCGGCCCAAAGCGCCCGCGTCGCGCTCGATGCCGCCGGTCGCCATCTGCTGGCGGTCAAAGGTGACGGCGCCATCCATTGGTCGACGCCGCAGGCAACACGGCTGGTCAATGCCGCCATGGGCAGCGATGACGGCATGGAAATCGTCGTCCGCCATATTTCCGGCTGGATGGGCGAGCGCGCAGGCGCAGCGCGAGACGGCATCATCTCGATCGCCCATGCCGGCCAGGCGGCGCTGCAGCTCGCCTTCCTCGGCGCGATCGGCCCGGACGAATACCTCTTCCGCCTCACCGCCGCCAATCAGCGCAGCGACGACGAGATGCTGCGCCAGCGCTTCTCGCTCACCCAGCGCGAATCCGAAGTGTTGCTCTGGATCTCCAAGGGCAAGGCCAACCGCGACATTGGCGAAATACTGGGACTGTCGGCGCGCACCGTGAACAAGCACCTCGAACAGATCTATGTGAAGCTCGGCGTCGAGAACCGGGCATCGGCCGCCGTGAAGGCGACGCATGTGCTGCACGAGATGTGAGGGATTTGGGCGGCGTCACCGCCGGGATTGCCGAGGGCGTTCGTGACGGCCGGCAATTGACGGAAATCGTCGGCGGCAGATAAGCGGCACGGAGACCGACGGAAATTCAATTCTCCCCAGAACGAAAGAAGCCCGGCCGGAACCGGGCTTCGATCAGATCATCGTGCCAATAGGCAAGCTGAACTTACTTTGCGTCCTGCGGGACGTAGGTGTACTTGCCGTCCGCGCCCTTCTTCCATTCGTACATGATGTAGCCGGGGATCTTCGGGTCGCCCTTTTCGTCGAACGAAATGTCGCCGAGAACCGTCGGGAACGGACCCTTTTCCTTCATGGCCGTGGCAACGGCTTCAGGATCCACCGAACCGGCAGCCTTGGCCGCTCCCGCAATCGCCTGCATCGCGGCGTAGGAGTAAAGCGTGTAGGCTTCCGGGTTGAAACCGGCGGCCTTGAACTTTTCGACGAGCTCCTTGTTCGCCGGGTTCAGCGTCGGGTCGGGGCCGAAGGTGTTCAGCGTACCGGCGACAGCGTCACCAGCGATCGAGGCGAGTTCGTTCGAAACGATACCGTCGCCCGAAACCAGCGTTGCCTTCAGGCCCTGGTCTGCCGCCTGACGGATGATGAGACCGGCTTCGGTGTGCAGACCGCCCCAATAGATGATCGAGACGCCGGCTTCCTTCATCTTGGCGATGAGGGCGGAGAAGTCCTTGTCGCCGACGTTGATGCCTTCGTACATGACTTCCGTCAGACCGGCGGCATTCATCGCCTTCTTGGTTTCGTCGGCAAGACCCTGACCGTAGGGGGTCTTGTCGTGAACGACGGCGATCTTGGCATCCTTGAAGTGGTCGGCAAGATACTTGCCGGCGATGGCGCCCTGCTGGTCGTCACGGCCGCAGGTGCGGAACGTGTTCCAGAGACCGCGCTCAGTGAACTTCGGGTTGGTAGCGGCCGGGGTGATTTCGAGAATGCCGTTTTCGGCATAGACTTCCGAAGCCGGGATGGAAACGCCCGAGTTGAAGTGGCCGATGACGAACTTGACGCCGTCAGCAACGAATTTGTTGGCGACCGAGATGCCCTGCTTCGGGTCGGAGACGTCGTCGCCGAGCTCAATCTTGATCTGCTCGCCGTTGATGCCGCCAGCAGCGTTGATGTCGGCAGCCGCCTGCTCGGCGCCCTTCTGGAGCTGAGCGCCGAACGCAGCGTTCGGGCCGGTCAGCGGACCAGCGACAGCGATGAGAACGTCGGCCCACGCATTGCCGCTGAAGGCGACCATCGCCGTCAGAGCCACTGCCGACAGAAGAGACTTCTTCATATTGTTACTCCCAATTTTTGGGCGGGTTCCGGTCCAAGGCCCGGCGCACTACCCACCATTGACTGCGCCAGGAAAGCTGTTCCACTCTGAAGGCAATTCATGCCTAGTTTCAACGGACTGTCAATGTTTCTCCTTCCACGAAAACGCGGAAGTTTTTTCGTACAGCCAGTAATAGTTGTTGACCATCTGATTGGTGCGGCGAAAGCGGAAGCCCGCCGTCGAGAAGACCAGCAGCGTCACGAAATCGATGCCGTAGTAGACGGCGTCGAGCATCGGCCCGTTGAACAAGGCGTGGTGCAGAAACTGCATCGCCCAGGCCAGCAGGAAGGTGTAGATCACGGCTAGCGGATAATTGTTCCAGCCGTCAGCAACCGCCTTGCCGGCTCGCCAGGCCGTCCAAAAGCCGATCAGCACGACGAGGACACGAATGACCACTCGGACACCGACATCGCTTTCGAAGAAAAGTCCCTGCATATCAAACTCTCCTTTCGACTAGTGTCTTCCGCCTTCGAGATAGGCGGCGCGGACCTCGGGATTGGCGAGCAGTTCCTTGCCGGAGCCGCTCATCGTCACCTTGCCGTTCACCATCACGTAAGCGCGGTGCGAAAGCCTGAGGGCCGCGAATGCGTTCTGCTCGACGAGGAATACGGTCAGCCCTTCCTGTTCATTGAGCTTGCGGATCGCCTCGAAGATGCCCTTGACGATCAGCGGCGCAAGGCCGAGTGAAGGTTCGTCGAGCAACAGCAGCTTCGGCCGCGCCATCAGCGCCCGGCCAATCGACAGCATCTGCTGCTCGCCGCCCGAAAGCGTGCCGCCGCGCTGGGCGTGACGTTCTTTCAGACGCGGGAAGAGCGCAAAGATCTTCTCGACGTCTTCGGCAAAATATTTGAGGTTGTCGAGACCGGCGCCCATCTGGAGATTTTCCAGAACCGTCATGCGCGGAAAGATGCGGCGTCCCTCAGGCGACTGCGCAATGCGCAGGCGAGCGATTTCGTGGGTCGGCATGCGGGTGATGTCGCGGCCCTCGAAGACCACCGAGCCGGTGCGGGCTTGCGGGCTGCCGCAGATCGTCATCATCAGCGTCGACTTGCCGGCGCCGTTGGCGCCGATCAGGCTGACGATTTCACCTTTGTTGACATTCACGTCGACGCCGGCCAGCGCACGGATATTGCCATAATAGGTTTCTACGCCGTTGACCTGAAGGAGCGGTTGACCCGTCATTACTTCGTCGCCCATCAGTTTGCGCCTCCTTCGAGCTGCTCGACGGTTGCGATCACCTCTTCCACTTCTTCATCCTCGACGCCGAGATAGGCTGCGATGACCTTCGGATCGTTCTTCACGTGCTCAGGCGTGCCATCGGAAATCTTCTGGCCGTATTCGAGCACCACGACGTGGTCGGAGATTTCCATGACCACCGACATGTCGTGCTCGATGAGCAGGATAGATGTTCCGGTTTCGGCGCGGATGCTCTGCAGCAGCGCATTGAGCGTTGCCGACTCCCGCGGGTTCAGGCCTGCGGCCGGTTCGTCCAGGCAAAGCAGCTCGGGGCCGGTACACATGGCGCGGGCGATCTCGAGACGCCGCTGAGCGCCATAGGGCAGATCGCCCGCCGGATCGTCGGCACGGTCGATCAGATCGGCCTTCTCAAGCCAATGGCGCGCCAGCTCGATCGATGCGGCCGCCTCTCGCTTGTAGGGACCGATGCCGATGAGGCCGAGGATCGTATAACCCGACGCCTTCATCAGCTTGTTGTGCTGGGCGACGAGCAGGTTTTCGAGAACCGTCAGGCCGGAGAACAGCCGGATGTTCTGGAAGGTTCGCGCCACCTTGGCTTCTTTGGTGATGCGAAAGTCCGGGAGACGCTCCAGCAGATACTGCTTGCCGCTTCTCTGGTTGAGCGTGATCATCCCCATCGTCGGCTTATAGAAGCCGGTGATGCAGTTGAAGACGGTGGTCTTGCCGGCGCCGTTCGGCCCGATCAGCGCGGTGATGTCGCCGCGCTTGGCTTCGAAAGAGAAGTCGTTGATGGCCATCAGGCCGCCGAACTTCATCGACAGGTGCTCGACCTTGAGCAGCGTATCGCTTGATATTGTGTTGGTAACGGGGCTCATCAACCGTGGCCCTCCTTGGTAAAGCTTCCGGATATTGCCTTACTTTCTTTAAGAAAGGCAGTCGGCTGACGTGAGCCCACGAAACCGCGCGGTTTGAACAGCATGACGACGACCATGGCGAGGCCGAAGAGCAGCATGCGGTACAGTTCCGGCGTGAAATCAGGCCCGAAGACCGCTTTCAGGAAGTCCATTTCGCGCAGCGCTTCGGTACCGCCGACCATGACGATCGCAGCGATCGCGATGCCGGTCAGCGAGCCCATGCCGCCGAGAACGACAATGGCAAGAACGACCGCCGATTCCAGGAAGATGAAGGATTCCGGCGAGACAAAACCCTGGCGCGCCGCAAAGAACGAGCCTGCGAAGCCCCCGAACATCGCACCCGTTGCAAAGGCCGTAAGTTTGGTCGTCACCGTGTTGATCCCCAGCGAACGGCAGGCGATCTCGTCTTCGCGAAGCGCCTCCCAGGCACGCCCGATCGGCATACGGCGCAGCCGGATGGTGACGTAGGCCGTCAGCATGCAGAGCATCAGGATGAGATAGAAGAGAAAGATCTTGTAGTAGGCGGAAGACATCGGCAGATGGAAGAGCTTGGCAAAGCCGCCGGCCGTCGCATCGAAGGGAATGCCGAAGAGGGTCGCCTTCGGAATGCTCGAGATACCGAACGTTCCTCTGGTCACGTCGGTCCAGTTGATGAGGACCAGGCGGATGATTTCACCGAAGGCGAGCGTTACGATGGCGAGGTAATCGCCCCGCAGGCGCAGCACCGGGAAGCCGAGGATGACGCCCCAGAGTGCGGCGAAGATGCCGGAAAGCGGCAGCAGCACCCAGAAGGACAGGCCGAAATAACTCGACAGTAGCGCGTAGGAATAAGCGCCGACCGCGTAGAAGGCGACGTAGCCGAGATCGAGCAGGCCGGCGAGCCCGACGACGATGTTCAGCCCCCAGGCAAGCATCACGTAGATCAGGATCTGGATGCCAAAATTGTCGACCCATTTCAGTGAGCCCTGAGCGCCGACAAGCGCCACGACCACCACCGGATAGAGCACCAGCGCAAGCAACGCGATCTTCAGGAAATGCCGATGGAAGAAGCTCTTTTCCGTCGAGATGTCGAGATCGCCCTGGCGCGCCTTGCTGAGCTTGCGGCGGTCGATATTCGGCTTGATGAAAACGACCATCGCGAAGCGGCCGATCGCGGCAACCGCGACGAAGATCGCAAGCAGTCCCCAGCGCTGGACGATGATCAGCTCGTTGTTGATGTTCTGGTCGGTCTTCAGGCCGACATAGAGAACGAACATGCCGAACGACAGGACGGCGGCGAAAAGGGCTTCGGTAAGGCCTTTGCGGACAAGTCCGGCATCGGGCTTGCCTGCAGAATTTTCAATGTTTGCCATGACGTTATACCTTCTCGACTTCCGGCCGTCCGAGGATACCCGTCGGCTTGAAGATCAGCACGAAAGCGAGGATGGCGAAGGTCGCGACATCCTTGTACGCGATGGTGAAATAGGCCGACCACAGCGATTCGATCAGGCCGATCATCAGCCCGCCGAGAACGGCTCCCGGCAATGAGCCGATGCCGCCGAGAACGGCTGCGGTAAAGGCCTTCACACCCGGCGTGAAGCCGTCGGCGAACGAAGCGACGCCATAATACATCAGATACATCGTGCCGGCGACGGCAGCCAGCGCCGCGCCCATGACGAAGGTGATCGAAATCGTCTGGTCGACATTGACGCCGAGCAGCGCCGCCATCTTGCGGTCCTGCTCCGTCGCGCGCTGGGCGCGGCCAAGCGCCGTATGATTGACGATGTACCAAAAGATCGTCAGCAGCACCGCCGTGATCACGATAATGATGATCTGCTTCAGCGACACCGAGATGTTGCCGAACTGATAGACCGTGCTGACCATCGGCGGGATCGGCTTGTTGCGCGGACCCTGCGTCACCTGGATGAAGTTGGACAGCACGATCGACATGCCGATCGCCGTGATCAACGGCGCCAGGCGGAAGGAACCACGTAGCGGCCGATAGGCGACGCGCTCGATCGTCCAATTCCACAAACTCGTCATCAGCATCGCAACGACAAGCATCGCCAGCAGCAGAACTGCCACCGGAAGACCTGCGAAGATCGATGTGAGAACGAGAAAGACGATAAGAGCGGCAAAACCACCGAGCATGAAGATATCGCCATGGGCGAAATTGATCATGCCGATAATGCCGTAAACCATCGTATAACCAATAGCCACAAGGCCATAGATGGATCCGAGCGTCAGCCCATTGAAGAGCTGCTGGACGAAATACTCCATATGTCGTTTTCCCCTGGATGCGAACCGAGTAGGCTGCATCTCTTTTTGGTTCTTTGGTTCCCCGTTTCAGAGAACCTCATAGGCCGAATGCATACCGGTTTCGTTGGAAATGTGAAGACAAAAAGGATTTACTCCGACAAATTCTTGTCCGAACAGGCCTAAGTGGCGCATTTTGAACCAAAATCCACAGAAAATCGGCAAAGAACGGCCTGTTTTTAGTCAGAAACCGCCACTGCTTTAACGATTCGCAGATATCGCCGGCGATTTCCCTCTTCCGCTTGTGGCGCAAGCTATTCCATAGAATTGGAAGATGGCGCAAATTCAGACCCTAAGTTATCGACTTTCGCGAATACCATTTCACGCCCGGACGCCCTTCTTCGTCTGACAAGGCTGAAAACTTATGGTAGCCTCGTGGAACTGCGTTAGGGGGATGCAGAGCGCGATGGGTAACACCATATCAAGTATCTGGTGATAGGGATGGTTTGCGGATGAGCGACAGTGGGGTGCTCGGTCCGCGTGGCGAACGGCAAAAGGACAATGCTGAGGACATTTGAAAGGGCGGCCCTCGAAGCCGGCAAGGCCATTATCACGGTCCTGCGCGAAGGCTTCCCGGTCGCCATGAAAGCGGATGCAAGTCCGGTCACGGTCGCCGACGAGGAGGCCGAACGCATCATCCTCGCTCATCTCGCCAAGGATTATCCCGATATACCCGTCGTGGCGGAAGAATCGGTCGCCGCCGGAAAAGTTCCCGACATCGCCGGCCGCGGCTTCTTCCTGGTCGATCCTCTCGACGGCACGCGCGAATTCGTCGACGGCCGACAGGAATTCACCGTCAACATCGCTTATATCGAGAACGGCGTGCCGGTGGCCGGCATTGTCTACGCCCCGGCGCTCGGGCTTGCCTTCTCGGGCGAACGCGGCCACGCCGAACGGCTCGTCGTCACCGACAATTTTACGGTCGGCGCGCGCAGCGCAATTACCGTGCGCGAACAGCCGGACGACAGGCTGGCGCTCGCCAGCCTTCGCCACAACAGCCCCGAGACCGGAAGCTTCCTTGCCCACCACGCCATCTCCAAATGCACCAATATCGGCTCCTCGCTGAAATTCTGCCTGCTGGCCGAAGGCAAGGCCGACGTCTATCCGCGCTTCACCCGCACGATGGAATGGGACACGGCGGCCGGTGATGCGGTGCTGCGCGCCGCTGGCGGTTCGACGGTGACACTCGACGGAGCGTTGCTGACCTACGGCAAAACGGGCGCTGCCGCCGATTTCGACTTCGCGAACCCGAACTTCATCTCCTGGGGCGGCACGAAACGCGTCCTCGAACCGGCATAGCCGCAGCAAACCCCTGAGACAGCTATCCAGCGATCGGGCCTCGTCAGAACCCAAGAGTGATTCGCAAACGGCCGGCCGGATCGGGTGATTCTCGGTTTGAACCCCGTTTTTTCCATATTCCCGTGCCGGATCTCCACCGATCGCGCCTTGATTTTGTCATATTGTGACACAGTTTGGGAACGATCGGGCGTCCTCGCTCGAAAAATTTCGTGCTGGAATTCGTTAAAAATACCGGCTGACGAGTGTTGGTCGCGTGCCGAAACAACACGTCGGATCACCCCCGGAAGCCCTCGTCAAAGGCCTAAAAACCTTGATGAAATTCCAATTATTAACGAAATATCATGAGGTTGCCTCAACTTAACGCACCTGCGAAAGATTTATTGCGATGCGATATTTCTCTGGACACCATTACACAATTGTCGCATTTTTCCGTTTTAGTAGGGTTACCAAGACCTGAGTGCAGCCCTGGTGACAGGGTAAACCATTGATCGCCTATTGCCGCCGCACCCCTCGAAGACAACAGAGTACGATCCTTGAGCATCACGGAACTAAACAACAGCATTTCGACTGAGTCCTTCCGGCCGAACCGCCGCCAGCAGCCGAGCCTGAAGATTCAGACCCCTGTTATCCATAGCGATGCGCCGCAGGCGCCGTGGATGGATCTCGTCCTGAAGCGGGCGTTCGACATCGTTTCGTCGTTGAGCGCCCTCCTCGTCCTTGCCCCATTCCTTCTGTTCGTCGCCTTGCTGATCAAGCTCGACAGCCCGGGACCGGTGCTCTTCAAGCAGACCCGCTGGGGCAAGAACTGCAAGACCATCAAGGTCTACAAGTTCCGCTCGATGCGCACCGATCTCTGCGATGTCTCCGGCGTTGCCCAGACGGTGAGGAACGACCCGCGCGTTACCCGCGTCGGCGCTATCCTGCGCCGCACGAACGTCGATGAGCTACCGCAGTTGCTGAACGTGCTGATGGGCCATATGTCCGTGGTCGGTCCGCGCTGCCATGCAATCGGCATGCGCGCCGGCGGCATGCTCTACGAAGAACTCGTCCCGGAATACCATCAGCGCCACGCCATGCGTCCCGGCATGACCGGTCTTGCCCAGATGCGCGGCCTGCGCGGCCCGACCGATCGTCCGGCCAAGGCGCGTGCCCGCATCGTCAGCGATCTCTATTACGTCGCAAATTTCTCGATCGGCATGGATATCCGCATCATTGCTGGCACCGTCGTTTCCGAGCTGACCCGCGGAAAAGGCTTCTAAGCTTCTGAGAGGGGCCGGCAGCTTAAGCAGCCGGCACCCGAGCGTTCCGGCGACCGCAACCTGCGGCTGACCGAATCGAGCTTGCGCATCGCGCCCCTCAACACCCCAACGCCATATGCGACGAGAAACCGAGAGTGCTCGCAATCTCGTCGCTGCTTTGCTGGCCACAGGCCAGCGGAGGATTCGCACCGGGCGCCCTATCGCCTGCGCCCTTGGGACGTCGGCCCGTGAAGGCGAAGATGTATTGTTTCAGGTCAGGGTCGCGCGGGCGCGAAGGCGAAAATATTCTTCAGCACGTGCATCTGAAAAATGGGGAAGGTTGCTTTTTTGGCGCCGCCGCCCGCCTCGCTAAACGTCTGCCCCGATCCTCCGCTTCCTCGCGGTCACATCTGCCGCAAGAAAAGAAAACTCGACTGCCCGGTTAAAAGTCGAGAAGGCTTTCCGGACAGTCAGCTGGTTTTCCGTGAAAGCCATGCGGCAGCCTCTAGGGAAAGCTGAGAGCAGACAAAAATTGAAGTCCCGCAAACTTTGCCATCTTGCCTCGCCGCTCCTTTCCGACGCTCGGCGAAATCTCATCGCCGCCTGTCTGCGAAGGCGAAAAATCCAGCATCCGCAATCGTCGCGCGCATGCTCGGTTGTTTTCATCTTCATATGACGTATGGCTTGCCTCAGCCGAGCCCCGCCGCCGGCAGCGAGAGGCTCGCTCGTCAGACACGGCTTTGCCCCCAATCACGAGGACGCCAAGCATCAAAAGCGCGAGTTGGACTAAGACATTGGCAGGAACCAAGACGGTGTCTGGCGCCTATGCCTATGCCCGGCGCTACAAAGTTCATCCTGGAAAATCAGTCCTGTCTATTCAGCGGGCTCCCATTGCAGGTCGCACCAAGCAGACGTGGCGGCAGATGGCCGCCCCGGGGTCGCCGACCGGCCTGGGGCGGCTAAATTTGTTATCAAAGTCTTACGATGGGCTTAGGCAATTTTTAAATGTGGCAGGCTAGAGTGGCGTCCGTGGTCTTGCGTTGTGTAGAGAGTCCAATGACCGAAATGATACGTCCCCGAGTAAAATATGTCATCGGCCCCGATGGCAGCCCCCTGACGATCGCGGATCTTCCGCCGCCCAATACGCGGCGCTGGGTGATCCGTCGGAAGGCAGAGGTTGTCGCGGCTGTTCGCGGTGGCCTGTTAAGCTTGGAAGAGGCCTGCGAGCGTTACACGCTCACGGTCGAAGAGTTCCTCTCCTGGCAATCGTCGATCAACAGCCACGGTCTCGCCGGCCTGCGCACCACGCGCATCCAGCAATATCGCCACTGATCGCACGACATCACGGATATTTATTTCGGGCCGGACGCATTTCCCATAAGGGAATGAAGAAGGCCCGAAATCATTGACGAGGCCGCGTAGCACCAAAGGCCCGGCTGTGTGAAGGCATCCGCCAACCCCGTTGTCTTCGCCGCAGCAATGACGATCGCGACCAGCAGCACGTCCATCATTGACCACTTGGACAGATGCGGCACGACGCGACGATAGAACAGGCTGCCGGCCCCGCCCCCGGCAGCCGTCGCTTCCGCAGCGATCCCGATCATCTTCAGAAACGGCAGCACGATCGAAACCAGCGCGACGATCGCTGCCAGCAGCCCATTGCCGCCTTGCCAGAGCGAGACGACGATTTCGATGAGCGACGGCGTCTGATCGAAGAAATAAAGCGTTTCGAACCGGACCAGCGGCAGGATGAGGCCGAGCGCCAGGAGGAACGGCGCTGCCACGAGAAGAGCGGGGCGGATGATCGAAAGCGCGCTCATTGCTGCGAAGCTCGCGCCGATCCGACATTATTCATGAACACTCCGTCTCCTCCAGCAATAGCCTCGCGGCTTGGCATGATCGCATCCGCATGTCACGGTCGCCGACGACAATATCCCCATCTGCTGCGAGGAAAGACAAATGGACATTCGAAACGAGGAAGGCGCTTCCGGCGGCCGTTATGCGGCCGAGGTCGAAGGGCATGAGGCCGAGATGACCTATTCGCGCACATCGGCGAAACTCGTCATCGTCGATCACACCGCGGTTCCCGATGCGCTGCGCGGCAAGGGCGTCGGCCAGGCACTGGCGCTGCACGCGGTGGAGGCGGCCCGCACCGGCGGCTGGAAGATCATCCCGCTCTGCCCTTTTTTCAAGGCGCAGGCGCAGCGCCATCCGGAATGGCAGGATGTCGTGAATTGATTGTTGTCGTTGTAAGCGACGCGCCGTTGAGTGGCGCCAAGAGGCGAAAACACCAAAAGCCATGTATGACGGACAGCGTGCCCATCATACATGGCTTCTCAGTGGCGATCCCAGGGCGCCGTAGCCGGCGCCCGCCGTTTCTCTACGCCCTTGCGCGGGCGCTGGTGTCACGTTCTTCCAGCGCCGTCGCCCTTGCATATTCCGCCTGCATCTCCTCGAGCGCCATTTCCAGCGACTCTTCCTGCATCTTCAGTTCCTTGATCGAAACCTGCAGGTTGTCGGCCCGCTGACGCGCGGCCTTGGCGAAGGTCGGATACGCAAAGTGATTCGGATCTGAGATACCGGACTTCTTTTCCTCGACGACGATCTGGCTCTCCAGATCCTTCGTCATCCGTTCGAATTCGGACATCATCATCTGCAATTGCTGCAACTGACGTCGTTTTTCGTTCACCTGAAACTCTTTCAGGCGAACGAGACTCTCTCGCGACTTCATACGCATTACTCCCGTGATGCGAGACCCCGGCTCAACTTTGAAACCGCCCTGCGCGCCGCTTTGACACGGTTTGCTAAAAAATTTCCTGCGATATTAACAAATACCTACCGCTGGTAACCTTTCGTTTACGGGCATCGTTAATGATAGGCCCGATGATTTAAGGGTCGGTAAATGCCGCGGCATTAAGTTCGAACCTTTTCATTGGCGAGTCGGATGAATCACTTAGCGCTTTTTCCTAATGTTGAAGATTAAGAGCGCTATTTGAGATTCCTATTGGAAAACAGAGAAATGGAAAAAATATTTAATAAATTCGATACTCCTTGCCAGAGTGAATTAGAATTTGTTAACCATTTTGTGGCAGCTTCCAAATCACGTAGCGTGTTCGGTATCGTGTAGGGGGCCAGACCACCTTTCGGCGGCGGTAAAGGGGATAATTATGCGGGTACTTCTCATCGAGGATGATAGCGCGACGGCGCAGAGCATCGAGTTGATGCTGAAATCAGAAAGTTTTAATGTTTATACCACCGATCTCGGTGAAGAAGGCGTCGATCTGGGCAAGCTGTATGATTATGATATCATCCTTCTCGATCTGAACCTGCCGGACATGTCCGGATATGAAGTGCTTCGCACGCTCCGGCTGTCCAAGGTCAAGACACCGATCCTCATCCTGTCGGGCATGGCCGGCATCGAAGACAAGGTTCGCGGCCTCGGCTTCGGCGCAGACGACTACATGACCAAGCCCTTCCACAAGGACGAGCTCGTCGCCCGCATCCATGCCATCGTCCGCCGCTCCAAGGGCCACGCCCAGTCGGTCATCATGACCGGCGAACTGATCGTCAACCTCGACGCCAAGACTGTCGAAGTCGGCGGCCAGCGTGTCCACCTGACGGGCAAGGAATACCAGATGCTGGAGCTGCTTTCGCTCCGCAAGGGCACAACGCTCACCAAGGAAATGTTCCTGAACCACCTTTACGGCGGCATGGATGAACCGGAACTGAAGATCATCGACGTCTTCATCTGCAAGCTCCGCAAGAAGCTCGCCAACGCTGCCGGCGGCGCCAACTATATCGAGACCGTCTGGGGCCGTGGCTACGTTCTGCGCGAGCCGGATGGCGCCGAATACGCCGAAACCGCCTGATTTTTCCGATCCCCCTTATCGGATGACGAAGATCCCGCCCTTCCGGCGGGATTTTTCGTTTCTGCCCGGCATTCAGAAGCCGTCCCGACGTGAGGATCTCTGGCTGGATCGGTTCAAAATCCTCTCCATCTCGATCAAGGAAACAAGGTGTCGGCGGCCGAAAGCGCTTGCACTCTCGGCATCATGCTGCAGGGAGGAGATCTGCCGTCAGGCAGCGATCGCGCGGTTTCCGAAGACGGCGGTCAGGATCTTGCGATCGAACGGCTTCAGCAGGAAATCGGTGGCGCCGGCTCGTTTGCCCGCCATCAGCTTCTTCAGATCCGCCTCGACGACGCAGTAATAGATCTTGACCTCTTTACCACCGTCCATGGCACGGATGGCGGCGATGAGGTCGAGGGCGCCTTCCATGCCGGAATCGACGATCAGATATTCCGGCAGCTCCGTTTGGCAGCGCTGTAGCGCCTCGCCGGCGTTGGAGGCCTCGCTGACGAGAAAATCGAGTTCGGAGAGAATGCGCTTGCCGACCTTGCGGACGATATCCGAATTATCGGTGATCATGAACCTTTGCATGGGCGCTCCTTTGCCCCCGCATTCGTCGCAGCAAGAGGCCTCTTACAACCCTGGAGGATAGGTCCATCAGGCTAAGGAATCGTTACCGGACGGACACCGACACCCGCCCAAGCTCGAAATCAGGCAGCCGCTGCCACTGCCGTGAACACCAGTTCTTCGGCGCTGGCGCTGTGATCAAGCGTCATTCCGCACTCCTGAGCCAGAAGCACGGCGTAATAGGGCTGGATCGAATGCGCGTCGATTGCTTCCTCGATCGTGCCGGTCGCGATCTCGACGAATTTCGGCGGCAGGCGCATCAATTTGCCTTTGGCCGTGAGCTTGAACTTTGCATCGAACTCGGGATTCTCAAGCGTTACCTCGAGCACGCCGCCGCGCGGGATAGCGGAATAGGCGACGAGGAAGAGGTTGAGCAGCAGCTTGACGCGGTTCTTGGCGACGATGGCGCGCGGTCCGTTCCAGATCACCTCGGTTTTCTTTTCAGCGATGGCGAAATCCTTGGCCGCACGCTCGGCCTCGCCAGTATCGATCGAAGCGCCGACGGAACCCGACGCGCCGAAGGCGAGGCGTGCGAATTTCAGTCGGACGGAAGCGTTCAGCGCGCTGGTGCGGATTAGATCCATCGCATCGGCATCGGCACCACCCTCATCCAGGAGTTCCAGCCCGTTATTGATCGCGCCGACCGGTGAGATGACATCGTGGCAAACGCGACTGCAAAGAAGCGCGGCCAGATCCGGGCCGGACAAGGTGAGATTGGGGTTCTTGGACATCATCGTCTCCTGAGGGGCGGCAATTTTATCGCGCCCGGCAATATGCTTCATCAAAATTGCGCGAAGTTTGCGATCGTACTCGGTGCCATAATGACACCATATTTGGTAAACCGATTGTTAAGATCATCGGCGCAAAATGCACCAATCGCCGCGAGCGCTTGCCCGCTCCCAGCCAAACGACGAACGGATGACACCATGCGCACTCTACTTCCGCACCGATTCATCGGCTTCTGCAGGTTGCTTTCGGCCCTCGTTTTTTCCTCGCTGATGGTCGCCGGACCTGCCTCCGCCCAGGACAACGGCCAATACACGATGCAGGAAATCGTCGATGCCGGCCACTCCTTCTTCGGCTCCGCCAGCGGCGGACTTGCCAAAGTCGTCGAGAGTGCGTTCCAGAAATACGGCCTGCCGAATGGCTACATTCTCGGACAGGAAGGCGGCGGCGCCTTCATCGCCGGCCTTACCTACGGCGAAGGCCAGCTGAACACCAAGAATGCCGGCGAACATAATCTCTACTGGCAAGGCCCCTCGCTCGGCCTCGATTACGGCGGCCAAGGCTCACGCGTGATGATGTTGGTTTACGACCTGCCTTCCGTCAACGGCATCTATGCCCGCTTCGGCGGCGTCAGCGGCTCGGCCTATGTGATCGCCGGCTTCGGCATGACGCTGCTCAAGAACAATGACGTGCTGGTTGTGCCGATCCGCACCGGCGTCGGCGCTCGCCTGGGTATCAATGTCGGTTATCTCAAGATCACCCAGGCGCCGACCTGGAACCCCTTCTGAGGCCGAAAAGCCGCTGCAAAGCGCCGCCGTCCGCATCGGCGGCCTTGCCCATATGCGTCATGCGTGCTTAATCATCGCGGCTGACCTCTTATCAACCTTCGAATCGATGGCCGCGCCGTGATCGAATACGCTCTCTTGTTCGGATTGGGCTTCCTGACCGCGGCCTTCCTCGTCTTTCTGGTTTCGCCCGCCGTTCACCGACGTATCGTCTGGTATACCGAGAACCGGCTGAAGGCGACCATGCCGCTCAGCCCGCAGGAGGTTCGCGCCCAGAAGGATATGGTGCGCGCGCTCTATGCCGCCGAAAACGCCCGGACCACCCAGGACCTGCTGCGTGAGCGCGAGAAATCCCTGTCGCTCCAACTTCGCCACGACGCGCTCGCCGTCGATGCCGGCAGGCTTGCAGCCGAGATCAGCGACTTGCAGGCCCAGATCGGCGAGATGCATGTCGAGGCCGCCGAGCAGCGCTCGCGTTTGCGCAAGGATGAGAATTATATCAGCCAGCTGAAGACCAATCTGCATATTGCCGAACAGTCCGCGGCCAACAAGGAGAGCGAACTGGCGGCGATGAGGACGCGGCTGAGGAAGCTCGGTGAACAGACCGATGGGCTGAGGATCGATCTTGCCGCACGCGACACTGAGGCGGAGAGCCTCAAATTCCGCGCCAACGCGCTGCGCGACGAACGAGACACGTTGCGCCAGGACGTCAACCTCTTGCAGAAGCGCGCAAGGGATGCAGAACAGAAACTGACGCAGCAGCAGCACATGGTGATCCGCCTGGAGGACAAGGCCGCGCGCGACAACGCTTTCGCCGCCGAAAAGGAAACCCTGGTCACTCGCCGCCAGCAGGAGATCGCCAAGTTGAAGGAGCAGTTGAAAGCCGCCAATGCCGAGATCCGCAAGGTTAACCGCGTGCTGCGCGACGCCGGCCTAGCCGGGATGGCGGCGGAATTGACGGCTGAAGACACGACAACACTTACGCACGACAGCGCCGTCATGACGGCTGAGATCGGCGAGGATGTCCGCAAGCGCAGCGTCGCCCTTGCCGAGCGCCTGGAGAAGGCAAAGACCGTGACCGGAAGCGATGGTGCAATCCGTGAGGAGATCGCCTCGATCGCCGCCAACATGGTGGCGCTGACCGCACTCAACGAGGGTCCCTCCTCGCCGATCCGCGCACTTCTGCCGGATGCGGCGGAAACGTCCCCGAGTGATCGCGTCAGCCTTGCCGACAGGGCGACCGCCGTCATTGCCCATTCCCAGCGCTAACGCATGTCGCCCGGAAGCGTCCCACGGTTCCGGAATGACGATAGGCATCAAAACAAAGTACTGCGCGTTGCATCATTTAAATCGATGCGACGCGCTTTAAGATCGTAATTTAGATCCGACCCATCGCCGACGCCATGGAAAACAGCGCGATGCCCGTTGCCGTCGCGGCATTGAGGCTGTCGAGTTCCTCCGATTGCGGGATGTGCGCGCTCTGGAAGCGCGCCAGCAGCGCCTCCGGCAATCCCGCCCCCTCCGTACCGATGACGAGCGCCATGCGCGTTGAAGCCGGAATGGCACGGATATCGATCTTGCCGTGCGGCGAAAGCGTCCAGATGGCAAAGCCGCGTTCGGCAAGCGAAAGCAGCACATCCAGCGCCTTGCCGCCGCGCCGGTGCGGAACGCTCAGCACCGAACCGACCGAGACGCGCAGCGCCTTGCGATAGAGCGGATCACAGCAGGTTTCGTCGAGCAGCACCGCATCCGCCCGGAAGGCGGCCGCATTGCGGAACATTGAACCGGCATTGTCATGATTGGAAATGCCGCAGCCGACAAGCACCAGCGCCCGTTCCGGCAGCGCCCCGAGAAGGGCCGCCTCTCCGCGGGCCTCCCGCCGGCCGAGCGCCAGAACGCCGCGATGCAGATGGAATCCGACGACGCCGTCAAGCACACCGGCTTCGGCGACATAGACCGGCACATCGGCCGGGAACCGCTCCAGGATCGGCAGGACGCCGTCGACGCGGTTGCGCAGCAGCAGGATCTTCTCGGCAAAAAAGCCGCGGCTTTGCGCATGCGCCTCCGCCAGCATGCGCAGCACGACGGTGCCTTCGGCGATGAAGCGGTTTTCGCGGCCCGTTAGGTCGCGCTCTCTTATATCGCGGAATTCAGCGATGCGCGGATCGTCGGCGCTGTCGATGGCGATCGGGACGGCAGCCATGCCGGCCTCAATTGCCCGCGACGCTGACGTCGGCGACGGTGCGGCCGGTCACGAGGTCGAAGACCAGCGCCTTGCTCTTGCCATCGACCGTTTCGCCGTAAAACAGGATCTGCCCTGCCGAAAACGAGGTGGACTGCACCTTGAAGCCGAGCGGCAGGGAAACTGTTGCCGCAAGCGGCGCATCCGAGGGCACCCCGGAGGCGGAAACGGCCGCCGTCTCCTTCGGTTCGCTGTGCATCGCCTTGTAGACAACCGCGCCGAAGACCGCCATAAGGCTCACGAACATGATGGCGCCGGAAACGATCTGCAGGCGGACCATCTTGCGCCGGACACTTTCCATCGCCGGATCAAGGGGCTTCTCTTCCTGGTCTTCTGGCTCGATTGCTGTCATCTGTGCGTCCCGTTCTAAAAAAATGCGTCGGAGAAGAAGCGTCTTGAGCGACCCCTTTAAACAAGCCGCCGGCAATAGAAAAGTCCTGACCGCCGATGAAACCGCCGAAGGCCGGCTCGACGCCTGGCTGACGGCGCAACTCGGCGAGGAATTTTCACGCAGCCGCATCAAGGCGCTGATCAAGGACGGCCAGGTTTTCCTGCGCGGCGAACCCGTCACCGACCCGCAGCGTAAGGTGCGCAACGGCGACAGTTTCGAGATCACCCTGCCCGAGCCGGAAGACCCGACGCCGCAGGGCGAGGATATCCCGCTCGATATCCTCCATGAGGATGAAGACGTGATCGTCATTTCCAAGCCTTCCGGTCTCGTCGTCCATCCCGGCGCCGGCAACTGGACGGGGACGCTGGTCAACGCGCTGATCTATCATTGCGGTGATACCCTCTCCGGCATCGGCGGCGTGCGCCGCCCCGGCATCGTCCACCGTCTCGACAAGGACACGACGGGGGTCATGGTCGTCGCCAAGAACGACATTGCCCATCGACATCTCTCGCTGCAATTTGCCGATCATGGCCGCACCATGCCGCTGGAGCGGGCCTATCAGGCGGTCGTCTGGGGCCGGCCCCGCTCGCTGACCGGCACGGTCGACGCACCGCTCGGCCGCGCCACCGGCGATCGCACCCGTCGCGCCGTCAAACGTCCCGACAGTCATGATGCCGACGAGGCGATCACCCATTACGAGGTGATCGAGCGTTTCCAGGAAAATCCGGACGCGACGGCGCTTGCTTCCTTGGTCGAGTGCCATCTCGAAACCGGCCGCACCCACCAGATCCGTGTGCATATGGCCCATATCGGCCATCCGCTGCTCGGCGACACGGTTTATGGCGCGGGCTTCAAGACCAAGGCCAACCGCCTGCCCGAAGACATCCGCAAGGTCGTCAACGGTTTCAACCGCCAGGCGCTGCATGCCTTCATGCTGCAGTTCGAGCATCCCCGCACCGGCGAAATCATGCATTTCGAAGTGCCGCTGCCGGAGGATATGGTGGAACTGGTCGCGGCATTGCGGGGGTAGAGGCGTCGTCTCCGACCCCTCTCACACTGACGTGAGCGCCACCTTGAACCGCCGTTTCGCCACACTTATCTGTATATTGACTTAGTGCGGGCTCGCAATCAGAGCCGCATGTCCCGGTCTGCCATTTTTAACGCGAACGCGTTTCCAACGGGGGCCGGAATTCACTTTAGGAGGGTGCACTATGGCCCGAAATACCTTGCCGTCCATTACCGCCGGCGAAGCCGGTCTCAATCGTTACCTCGACGAAATCCGCAAGTTCCCGATGCTCGAGCCGCAGCAGGAATACATGCTTGCCAAGCGTTATGCCGAGCATGGCGATCGCGACGCCGCACATAAGCTCGTCACCAGCCATCTTCGCCTCGTCGCCAAGATCGCGATGGGTTATCGCGGTTACGGCCTGCCGATCGGCGAAGTCGTCTCCGAGGGCAATGTCGGCCTGATGCAGGCCGTCAAGAAGTTCGATGCCGAGCGCGGCTTCCGCCTTGCCACCTATGCCATGTGGTGGATCAAGGCCTCGATCCAGGAATATATCCTGCGTTCGTGGTCACTGGTGAAGATGGGCACGACCGCCAACCAGAAGCGCCTGTTCTTCAACCTGCGCCGGCTGAAAGGCCGCATCCAGGCGATCGATGACGGCGACCTGAAGCCGGAACACGTCTCCGAAATCGCCACCAAGCTGAAAGTCTCGGAGGAGGAGGTCATTTCGATGAACCGCCGCCTGTCCGGCGACGCCTCGCTGAACGCGCCGATCAAGGCGGCCGAAGGCGACAGCGGCCAATGGCAGGACTGGCTGGTGGACGACCATGACAGCCAGGAAGACGTGCTGATCGAACAGGACGAGCTCGACACCCGCCGGCGGATGCTGGCGAAAGCGATGAGCGTGCTGAACGAGCGCGAACGCCGTATCTTCGAAGCTCGCCGCCTCGCCGAGGATCCGGTGACGCTGGAAGACCTGTCGACGGAATTCGACATCAGCCGCGAACGCGTCCGCCAGATCGAGGTTCGCGCTTTCGAAAAGGTGCAGGACGCCGTTCGCAAGGAAGCCCAGGAACGCGCCAAGGCCGTGCGCGTCGTCGAAGCGACGGCCTGACAAGGCTGCCTCCTGTGAAAATTGAAAAGGCGGGTCCTTGCGGCCCGCCTTTCTGTTTCTTTACTTTCGCAACGTCGTCCCCGTCGAAGGTCGGGAGTGCCGGTATTGCGGTTCATCGTCACTGGCTCGTCGACACATCCCCGAGCGCGGTCCATTCCTTGATCGCAGTATTGAAGGCATCCGTTCCCGTATTGCCCTTCTCCATCGTCAGCAGGGCGCGGCGACCGTTGCGGTAGGTGACCGGGATATCGATCCAGCTGCGGGTCGACATCAGGTCGAGATTAGCCTTGCGCGCATCGGGATAGTCATTGAGCGCGATCATATGGAAATCGTCAGTGATCTTGGCAGGAACCGCGATCAGCGCGTCACCGCGGTCCTGCTCGGTGCGCTTCATCGAGATGCGCTGGACGCTGTCGATACTTCCGCCTTCGAAATTCGGCGGCAGCGAGAAGACGATCTCGACGAGATGGCTTGCCGGCAGCGACGGATCGGAATTGCGTTTGAAGGTGACGAGAGCCGAGAGATTGCGCTCCGGCACGGTGACGTTGCCCTGCACCGTCGCCTCCTGCCGGCCGTTCTGGCCAGCCTCGTGCTGCACGCTCCAGACGACCGATCCCTCGATCGCCGTCGGCGAGCTTTGGCCGATGCGCTCCTCATAGAGGAACATCTTTTGCGACGAGCCGACGGGAGCGGCCTGCTGCGGCGATGCCGCCGGGCTGTTCGGCGTTGGCGTTTCGGCTGGTGCGACATCGCCCTGCGCGGCCGCCGGCGGCGTATCCGCTGCCGCGACATTCTGCTCGGCGACCGATTTTCCTTCCGCGGTCAGCGTTCCCGGCACCGTCGCCGGTCCGCTGTCGACCTCGGTGCCATCGGTCAGCAGCCGCTGGGTGAATTTCGAATTGGCCGCGGCGCCGTCATTGTTCATTGACGCCACCTGCGGGTTCGGCTGCGCCGGTGCCGCTGGCGTATTCTGCGCTTCCGGCGTGGTCGGCTGGGCCGGCGTTGCCGCGTCCGGCTCGGCAGGCGTCGCGGAGCCGGCCGGCGGCGTCGCCGCCTCGTTCCTGGTCGCCTGCGACGGTGCCGAACTGACGAGCCCGTCGACCATCGCCACCAGCGCCTCTCTGTTCATCCAGCCGGCATAGGCGCCGCCGCCGATCAAGATGAGCGCGAAGATGAGCGTGATCACGGTACCGATGCCGAAGCGGCGACGCTTCGGCTCCATTCGGAAACTCTTGCCCTGCAGCTTGGAAGCGACCATCTGATCGATATCCATCGCCGGATTGGCGTCATCGTCGTCAGCCGCAACCGAGCCGCGGCGGTCGTAGCCGCGTAGCGCCTTCGCCTCGCGCCAGTCCTCGCTCGGCGCGCCGCTGGCAGCCGCCGGCTTACCGTTGTGCACTTCCGCGAAGATATCGACATCGTCGAAATGCGAGGCGACCGGCGCCTTCTTGTTGCTGCCGGCCTCGATCGGCGGCAGATCGTCGAAGGCTGCGGTCTCCCAGGAGAAACTTTCCTTGGCCGCCGGCATGACGGCCGCCGGCGCCGCTTTTTCGAGGCTGGATATCACCTCCTCGAAGGCGCGCGCCGAGGTATCCGGGGTGATCGGCGCCGTCTGCGAATACTGCCGGAGTTCCTCTTCGGCCCATTCAGTCTCCGCATCCTTCGGCGCCGGAGCCGGCGTTTCGGCGGCAGGCTCGGCCCAGACGGGATCGAAATGCGCCGCCCCTTCGGCCTGTAGCGGCTCCTCGCGGCTGTGCTCGACGAATTCCTGCGGACGATCGAAATCGGCGACCGGCTCCACCAGCCGGTTGGATGCGTGCTCTATGCCACGTGTGATCGGCTCGAGCGGCGCGACGGGCTCGTAGGCCTCTTCGGCCTCTGGCTCTTCGCTTTCTACTGCCGCCGGCTCGGCGGCGGTCTCATCCACCGGATGCTCGTCAGCATGATATTCGTCGGCTTCTTCGCTGCGATGCCCCGCAATCGGCTGCCAGCCGTCATGCTCGGTTGTCGCCTCTTCGGTAACGGCGCGCGCCTCGCTGGCATGCCATTCCTCGGCCGGCGCTTCCTCCTCATGCGAGGGATGCCAGTATGTCTCGACGGAAGCGGCTGCCTCCGGCAAAGCCGATGCCTCGGCGGAAACAGCTGTTTCCGGTGAAACAAGTGTGTCTTCGGCGGGGGGCTCCTCGGCGGCGACCTCTTCCGCGGCGTCCTCGGGCGCGGCAGCGACTTCAGCGTGATCGGGCTCGCCGGCGGCCTCGGCCGCCTGCGGTTCCGCATCGGCTTCGTAGGCCGGCTCCTCGACCGGCGGCTCCTCGACGGCCGTCTCCGGCGCAGGCGCCGGTTCGACTTCGTCGTGAACCGCTTGTTCTTCCACGGCTTCCGACGCGACGACGGCGGCAACCGGCTCATCGAGCGGCAGCGCCTCGGAGTGTTCGCCTTCCACTTCGCGGATGGCGGCCTCGAGCTTTTCGAGCTGGCGTTGCAGCATGGCTTCCGGCGGACGCGGCTTCATGTTCTCGAGCTGCCGCTGCACTGCGCCGCGGGCACGTTCGTAGACCTTCACCCGCATCTCGGGGGTATTTTCAGCCAGGCCGTCGACGGCCCGCCGAATAACTGCAATAAAATCCGCCATCAGTACTTTCTCAAGAAGTCCGGCACCCTACCGAACTGTCCTCCACAGTGACCCGTGAGCTTAATCCTCAAACGGATCGGTCACAAGTATGGTGTCATCCCGCTCCGGGCTGGTGGAAAGGAGCGCGACAGGCGCCCCGATCAGCTCCTCGACCTGGCGAACATATTTGATCGCCTGTGCCGGCAGGTCCGCCCAACTGCGGGCGCCGACAGTCGATTCCTTCCAGCCTTCCAGCGTGATGTAGACCGGTTCGACCCTAGCTTGCGCTCCCTGGCTTGCCGGAAGATGATCAATCTGTTCGCCGTCCAGCATGTAACCGACGCAGATCTTCAGTTCCTCGAGGCCGTCGAGGACGTCGAGCTTGGTGAGTGCGATGCCGGTGATGCCGTTGGTGGCGATCGATTGGCGCACGAGTGCGGCGTCGAACCAGCCGCAGCGGCGCTTACGCCCGGTCACCACCCCGAACTCATGACCTTTTTCGCCTAGGAACTCACCGATCGCATCCTTCAGCTCCGTCGGGAACGGGCCTTCGCCGACACGTGTCGTATAGGCCTTGGTGATGCCGAGGATGTAGCCGAGCGAGCCTGGCCCCATGCCGGAACCGGCCGCGGCCTGACCGGCCACGGTGTTCGACGAGGTCACGAACGGATAGGTGCCGTGGTCGATGTCGAGCAGGCTGCCCTGGGCCCCTTCGAAGAGGATGCGGGAGCCCTTGCGGCGCTCCTTGTCGAGGAACAGCCAGACGGTGTCACGGAACGGCAGCACCCGATCGGCGATCGAGGTCAGTTCGTCCATGATCGTCTGGTGGCTGACTTCGGCGACGCCGAGGCCGCGGCGAAGCGCATTGTGATGGGTCAGAATACGGTCGACCTTGCCGGCAAGGCTGTCGAGATCGGCCAGATCCATCACCCGGATGGCGCGGCGGCCGACCTTGTCTTCATAGGCCGGACCGATGCCGCGGCGTGTCGTGCCAATCTTGGTACCGCTGTTCGACGCCGCATCCTCGCGCATCGCGTCGAGCTCGCGGTGCAGCGACAGAATGAGCGTCGCATTGTCGGCGATGCGCAGATTTTCAGGCGTCACCGTCACGCCCTGCGCCTCCAGCCGGCCGATCTCGGCGATCAGCGCATGCGGATCGACAACGACGCCGTTGCCGATCACCGCCATTTTGCCCGGGCGCACGACGCCGGACGGCAGCAGCGACAGCTTGTAGCTGGTGCCGTCGATGACGAGCGTATGGCCGGCATTATGTCCGCCCTGATAGCGCACAACGATATCCGCGCGCTCCGAAAGCCAGTCGACAATCTTGCCCTTGCCTTCGTCACCCCATTGCGAACCGACCACGACTACGTTCGTCATCCAACTCTTCCTGTTACCGGCGGAAAACCGCGCACCTGCTCAAACCCGCGCATCTATAAAGCTTTGTTTTTGGGAAAGCGACCCTGTTGTCACAGTAGATTGGGCTTTTTACGTGACAAATCAGCAGCCGGCAGGCTATTGCCCGTCACAAAACGCCGCTTGGCGGTCGCGGAAAGACGGGAAGAACGCTCTTGCAAGCCACGGCCTACATCTGCCTCGTTATCGCCACCCTCTGCTGGGGCGGCAACTCCGTCGCCGGCAAGCTCGCAGTCGGGCATATCAGCCCGATGATGCTGACCTTCCTGCGCTGGTTCATCGCCGTGGCACTGATCGCCCTGATCTCGGTACCGCAACTCAGGAGGGACTGGCCGGTTGTCCGGAAGAACCTGCCGCTGCTGTTCTTCTACGGCGTCATCGGCTACACGCTTTTCAACGCCATGCTTTATTCGGCCGTGCAATATACGACGGCGATCAATGTCGCCATCGAGCAGGCCGGCATCCCGATGCTGATCTTCCTGTTGAATTTCATGTTCTTCCGCACCGGCATCTCCCTGGCGCAATGTCTCGGCTTCGGCATGACGCTGATCGGCGTCGCGCTAACCGCCGCTCACGGCGACCTGACAACGCTGTTGCAACTAAGCCTCAACCGCGGCGACGGGCTGATGCTGATCGCCATTGCCGCCTACTCGGTCTACACGATTTTCCTGCGCTGGAAGCCGCCGCTCGACTGGCGCACGCTGATGGCGTTCCCAGCGCTCGGCGCCATGCTGACCTCGGTGCCTCTGCTCCTTTGGGAAGCCAGCCGCGGTGCCGCGCTATGGCCGGACCAGGCCGGCTGGGTCATCACGTTCTACACGGCGACCTTCCCGTCGCTGCTGGCGCAGATCCTCTATATCAAAGGTGTCGAGGCGATCGGCGCCAATCGGGCCGGCCTGTTCATCAATCTCGTGCCGGTGTTCGGAACTTTGCTTTCCGTCGCCCTCATCGGCGAGAGGTTGCAATCGTTCCACGTGATCGCGTTGGCACTGACCTTGGGCGGCATTGCCATCGCCGAAAAAGGCCGGCCGAAAGCTTCGACTCCTGCCGTTCCGGCCTCACCTGTGGATTAGAACTTTCCTGGTCAGGAAAGCCTCTAACCAAGCTCCAGCGTCGTCACGCCGAAGACGTGCTTCAGCGGAATGGCCGGCGCCGGCCCACGATACATGCGCGTCGTCTCGAACACCTGCCGAAGGCCGAGGCCCTCGGCAAGCGCCACCGCCTCATGATTGTCGACGGGGATATCGATGAAAACAGCCGCCCCTTTGGCTTCGGGGATCAATTCGGCAAGCAGTGCTGCGGCGCTGTCGGCATCGTTGGCAAAGAGCGGCCCGACCTTGTAACCCTCGTAGCAGCGGCGAATCGTGCCGTAACCGCGGATCTTGCCGCTCTTGCGCACCACAGCCGAGCGGCGGCCCTTGCGACTGGTGCACCAGGCGGCAAGGAAGGCATCCCGCGGCTGCGGAAAGATCGCCGAATCATAACGCTGCAGGCCTTCGAGACGCGAATCCATCACCGGCTGCGCGGCAAGCGCCGAGACCGGCGAACTGGTGGCGACGCCGCCATAGCGAATGGTGGAATAGGCGGGTTCGAAGCCGGCCTTGCGGTAGTTGTCCTGTTGTGCGGCCACGCCGTCGAGACCGATCGTGCGCACCCCCGCGCTGGCAATGCCCGTCTCCCAGATCGCCTTGCCGTATCCCTTGCCCCGGAAATCGGGATGGACGATGTAGAGGCCGAGGAAGGCGAAACTCTCGCCGTATTTGACGACCGAGATCGAACCGACCGGGACTTCACCGATGGCGCCGACGAAAAATCCCGACGGATCAGCCTCGATGAATGCGAGCGAATCGTCGAGGCCCGGGTTCCAGCCCTCCTGACGCGCCCATTCGAGCACGAGCTCGAGTTCGCCGGGCCGCATTGAACGAACGGCAAATTCCGAATTCATGCGACTTTCCCAGATTGAATGTCCCGCAAGTCCATCCCGGCAACGGCAAAGCAATTGTCAGGTCCCCAGTTCCCCGATTGCACCTGCGAATGATGGAGAGCCGCGCTCATGATCTTGATCACGCGTATAATCATTTTTCGATGCAATGCAGAAAGCTTCGTTTCCGCATTAGCATGAAACAATGCCGATGCAAGCTCAAGAAAATTACTTGCGCGCCATTTATCTTCCCTCGGCCGCGAAAGTGCGGCGGCGGGCTCCCGCTGACGGCTCACCGGGCCTTTCCGCTCATCGCGGCCTTCTGCCTTTCGGCCCCGCCCACGGGTGAGAAAAGACGAGCCGTCTCGGCCGCCGGTGCAGGATAACCAAATGCGTAACCCTGCAGGCCATCACAGCCGAGTTCCGCCAGCACGACGGCATGCGCCTCGGTCTCGATGCCCTCGGCGATCACCTCGACATCGAGCGCCTTGGCGATTTCCACGATCGAACCGACCACGCGCCGCTGCTCGGCGGAACTGACGACTTCGGCGATGAGCTGCCGGTCGATCTTCAGCCGCTTCGGCCTGAGCTTGACGAGACCGATGAGCGAGGCATGGCCGGATCCGAAATCATCGATCTCGATGTCGATGCCCATCTGTTTGATATCGCCGATATGATCGAGCAGTTTTTCGTCGCTGTCGTCGAGGAAAATCGTCTCGACCAGTTCGAAGACGATCACGCCGGGCGGAATGTCGAGTTTCCTCAGCTTGCCGAGCAACGTCGGATCGGCAAGGCGCGACGCCGAGATATTGACGGCGATGCGCGGAACCGCAAGACCGCGCAACAGCCAGAACAGCCGGTCTTGAAGAACACGTTTGAGGATCGCCGCATCGATCTCCGCTGCAAGCCCGTGCTCGTCGGCGATCTTCAAGAATATCCCCGGGGGGAGCACGCCCTTCTCCGGATGCTTCCAGCGCGCCAGGGCCTCGAAGCCGATAACTTCCCGCGTCCGGGCGTCGAGCTGCACCTGATAATAGGGAACGATCTCGCCGCGCTCCAGCCCGAGCTTCAGCTCTTCGGCGAGGCGACGCTGGGCGCGCAGATCCTCCTGCAGTTGCCGCGTGAAGAATTCGACGCGGTTGCGCCCGAGCTTTTTGGCCTGATAGAGCGCCAGATCGGATTCGGCAAGCAGGTTGCGCGCCCGCCGGTCGCCGCTCCAGGAAACGCCGATCGAGGCGCCGGATTGTAGCATCTCCTGACCGAAGCGGATCTTCTTCCGCAGCCGGCGCTGAAGGTCGTCGGTAATCAGTTGCAATTCGGCGAGATCGCTGAAATTGACCAGCACGATGACGAACTCGTCGCCGCCTACGCGCGCGACCATGCCATTTGCGGGAATGGCGGCGGTAATGCGAAGGGCCGACGCCCTGAGAACCGCGTCGCCTGCGGCATGGCCGTGACTGTCGTTGATCGGCTTGAACTGGTCGAGATCGAGATGCAGGACGCCAAGCGTCGTGATACTCCTGTCGGCCGGCAGTTCCGCGAGCCGCTTGTCCAGCAAACGCCGGTTCGGCAGGCCGGTGAGATAGTCGTGATCGGCGACATGTTCGATGCGCGCATTGCTTTCCTCGAGCGCCAGCGCCCGCGCCTCAGCGACCATCTTCTGCCCTGCGAGTTCAGCGTTGAGCAAGACATCGGCAGTGACATCCCATTCGGCGCCGATGAAGGAAGGCAGCCCCTCCGCATCCACGTAGAAATGTGCGCGCGAACGCAGATGGCGGATTTCGCCGCTCGGCAGCACGATCCGAAATTGCGAATTATAGGCGCCCCGGGTCGCAATCGCCTCATCGAAGTCGCGTTCGGCCCGCTCGCGATCGTCGGGATGGATGGCGTTCGACCAAAGCAATGCCGGCACCCGGCGGCAGGTCTCGCCGGTCTCGTAAAGACGATGCATCTGCGCGTCCCACAAGATCCCGTCCTGCTCGATGCTGTGCTCCCAGACACCGATCTGGGATGCGTCGAGAGCGAGTTCGAGCCGGCGCAGAAGATCCTGAAACTCTCGTTCGGAGCGTGTGGCTTTGTTCTCTGGCAACGCGGTCTCGGCCTTAGAAGCTTTTCATAACGGCAATATGGTCTCAAGCCGGCATTAATGAAGCCTTCTCCCAATGACCGAATTAGTGACTAGGTGAACCGTTCGTTACGACTTCCTCTTTTGGATCAAGGGGCTCGCAGTTTCCAGCACGTCAGGATTAGTGGTTGTGCCGCGGCGGGTTTTTCGCGATCCGGCGGAATTCCGTCGCCCCCTCCAGGACCGCGCCGTCCGACAGTTGCGCCACCGAGCGGCGGTAGATCTGCTGCCACGGTGTCGCGTCCGCCGGCACCGGCGGAATACCCTCGCCCTTGCGCCGTTCGATCTCGGTCTTGTCAACCAGCATGTCGCAGCGCCCGTGATTGAAGTCGATACGGATGACATCGCCGGTGCGAAGCCAGGCAAGGCCGCCGCCGGCAGCGCTTTCTGGCGAAGCGTTGAGGATCGACGGGCTGTCCGCCGTGCCCGATTGACGGCCATCGCCGATCGTCGGCAGGCTGCTGATGCCGCGCTTCAGCAGATGATCGGGCGGCTGCATGTTGACGACCTCCGCTGAGCCCGGCCAACCGAGCGGCCCGGCGCCGCGAATGACCAGGATGGTATTCTCGTCGATGCCGAGTTCGGGATCGTTGATGCGCTTGTGATAATCCTCCGATCCGTCGAAAACCACCGCCCTGCCCTCGAAGACACCTTCTCGCCCAGGCTCCTGAAGGTAGCGCCGGCGGAAATCCTCCGATACAACGCTCATCTTCATGATTGCGAAATCAAAAAGATTGCCCTTGAGAACAAGGAAGCCGGCCCGCTCCTTCAGCGGCATCTGGAATGGCCGGATAACCTCGCGGTCGCGGGCTTCCTTGCCCTGCAGGTTCTCGGCCATCGTCCTGCCCGTCACCGTGGGACAGTCGCCATCGAGCTTTCCGGCCTGCAGCAGTTCCCACATGATCGCCGGCGTGCCGCCGGCGCGATGAAAGCGCTCGCCGAGATAGGCGCCTGCCGGTTGGACATTGGCTAGCAGCGGAATGTCGAAGCCGTGCACCTGCCAGTCATCGGGATGAAGTTCGACGCCGGCGTGCTTGGCCATCGCAGCCAGATGCGGCTGTGCGTTGGTGGAACCGCCGATCGCTGAATTGGTGCGGATGGCATTGAGGAATGCCTCGCGGGTCAGGATATCCGAAGGCTTCAGATCTTCGAAGACGATCTCGACGGCGCGCCGCCCGGTGCGATAGGCCATCTGGCCACGTTCGCGGTAAGCGGCCGGAATGGCGCCGCAGCCCGTTAGAGACAGGCCGAGCGCTTCCGCGAGCGCATTCATCGTCGAAGCCGTGCCCATCGTATTGCAGTGGCCGACTGATGGAGCCGAGTCGAGCGCTGCCTGCAGGAATTCTTCCCGGTCGATCTCGCCAGCCGCATATTTTCGCCGCATCCGCCAGATCACGGTGCCGGAGCCTGCCAGTTCCCCCTCGTGCCAGCCGTCGAGCATCGGGCCGCCGGAGAGCACGATCGCCGGAATATCGACCGTCGACGCCGCCATGATCGCCGAAGGCGTGGTCTTATCGCAGCCGGTCGTCAGCACGACACCGTCGAGCGGATAGCCGTAGAGGATTTCAACGAGGCCGAGATAAGCGAGATTGCGGTCGAGTGCCGCCGTCGGACGTTTGCAGTTCTCGAAGATCGGATGTGTCGGAAATTCGATTGGAATGCCGCCGGCGTCGCGAATGCCGTCGCGCACGCGCTTGGCAAGCTCGACATGCACCCTGTTGCATGGCGTGAGATCGCTGCCGCTCTGGGCTATCCCGATGATCGGCTTGCCGGAGCGCAGTTCCTCCGGGGTGATGCCGTAATTCATGAAACGCTCGAGATAGAGCGCGGCCATGTCGATATGGTCGGGATTGTCGAACCAATCCTGCGAACGCAGGCGCCGCTTCGGTGAATGGCTGTCGGTCACCTCTTACCTCCGGGCAAAGCATTCTTCTCCTCGAGATGCAGGAGCAGGCCACTATGATCCTTTTCGCCATGGCCGTTTGCGACGAATTCGCTGAATTCGGCGTGCACCGCCGCAGTCAGCGGCAGCGTCAGCGATAGGGCGTTGGCGGTCTCCATGGCCGCGTTCAAATCCTTCAGCTGGTTGCTGGACGAACCGCCTGGCGTAAACTGCCGCTCGACCATGCGTTTACCGTGCAGATCGAGGATACGGCTCTCGGCAAAACCGCCGCGAATGGCGTCGCGGAAGGCTGCCGGCGAGCCGCCGCCGGCCGTAATCAGCATCATCGCTTCGGCGACGGCGCCGATCGTCACCGCAACGATCTGTTGGTTGGCAAGCTTGGCCAACTGGCCCGCCCCGCTTGGGCCGACGCGGGTCACGCGCCCCATTGGCGCAAAGACATCGGCAAGCTTCTCGATCACCTCCTGGTCACCGCCCGCCATGATCGCCAGCGTACCGGCATCAGCCCCGACGACACCCCCGGAAACCGGCGCATCGACATGAGCAATGCCGCGCTCGGCGAGCCTGGCAGAATGGTCGCGGGCAAAATGCGGGGCGATCGAACTCATGTCGATAACGGTGGCGTCCGCCGACATCGCGTCGGCCACCCCGCGGTCGAACAGTACGGTTCCGACCGCGTCGGCATTGGTCAGCATGGTGATGACGACGTCGGCGCCCGCAACGGCATCCATGGGTGTTTCCGCAAGGACCGCGCCATCCCCCGCCAGCGCCTCGGCCTTGCTGGGATCGCGATTCCAGACGATGACGGCAAAGCCCGCGCCCAGCAGCCGGCGAGCCATCGGCGCCCCCATCAAGCCGGTGCCGAGAAAGGCGATCCGCCTGCCGTGCTGACCTCTGCTCGAACCTGTCATTCAGTCCTCCCAACTGTTGTCCGTCTTTGATAGTCCCCTCGTCCACCGATGCAAATCGTTTTAATCGGCAGAACGCATTTTGTCGGGTACCGAAGCATGCGCGAAACGATACGGGCGAGAACCGAAGTTCCCGCCCGATTTACTCGACAAAGGAAGGTTGAAATCCGTTTATTCCGCTGCGAGCCGGATGACTTCCGCCTCTTCTTCCTTGTGTTCGTCCGGCTTGTGCTGGACGAGCGGACGGTTGCCCGTCAGCCGCCGCAGCAGCACGTAGAACACAGGCGTCATGAAGATGCCGAAGAAGGTCACCCCGATCATACCCGAGAAGACTGCGACACCCATGGCCGCGCGCATCTCTGCGCCAGCGCCGGTGGAGAGCACGAGCGGCACCACACCCATGATGAAGGCGAGCGAGGTCATCAGGATCGGGCGAAGACGAAGGCGGCTGGCCTCGACCGCGGCCTCCCGCGGCGTCCTGCCCTCGAACTCCAGTTCGCGGGCAAATTCCACGATCAGGATCGCGTTCTTCGCCGATAGACCGACGAGCACCACAAGACCGATCTGGGTGAAGATATTATTGTCTCCACCGGTGAGCCAGACACCCGTCAGCGCGGCCAGCACACCCATCGGCACGATCATGATGATTGCAAGCGGCAGCGTCAGGCTTTCATACTGGGCGGCCAGCACCAGGAAGACGAGCAGCAAGGCCAGAGGGAAGACCACGATGCTCGAATTGCCGGCAAGGATCTGCTGATAGGTCAGATCCGTCCATTCGAAGTCGATGCCTGCGGGCAGGGTCTCATGAAGGATCTTCGTGATAGCCGCCTGCGCCTGGCCAGACGAGAAACCCGGTGCCGGACCGCCGTTGATATCGGCAGCGAGGAAGCCGTTATAGCGGTTCGCGCGCTCCGGGCCGGTGCTCGGCTCCACCTTAAGGAGAGCCGAAAGCGGAATCATCTCGCCCGATGCCGAACGGACCTTCAACTGGCCGATATCTTCTGGCTGGGCGCGGAATTTCGCGTCGGCCTGCACCCGGACGCTGTAGGTGCGGCCGAAGGCGTTGAAGTCGTTGACATAGAGCGAACCGAGATAGATCTGCAGCGTCTGGAAGACGTCGGTGACGGAAACCCCAAGCTGCTCGGCCTTGGCGCGGTCGAGATCGGCATAGAGCTGCGGCACGTTGATCTGGAAGCTGGAGAACAGCCCGGCCAGTTCCGGCGTCTGGTAGGCCTTGGCAAGCACCGCCTTGGTGGCCTCATCGAGCGCCTGGTTGCCAAGGCCGGCGCGATCCTCGATCTGCAGCTTGAAGCCGCCCGTCGTGCCAAGACCGTTGACCGGCGGCGGCGGGAACATGGCGATGAAGGCATCCTGGATGGCACCGAATTTCTGGTTCAGCGCCATCGCGATTGCTCCGCCTGCGAGATCCGGCGTCTTGCGCTCCTCGAAGTCCTTCAGCGTCACGAAGACGATGCCGGCATTGGACGAGTTGGTGAAGCCGTTGATCGACAGGCCCGGGAAGGCGATCGCATTGGCAACGCCCGGCTGGGCGAGTGCGATGTCGGTCATCCGCTTGATCACATCTTCCGTGCGGTCGAGGCTGGCAGCATCCGGCAACTGGGCGAAGCCGATCAGATACTGCTTGTCCTGAGACGGCACGAAGCCACCGGGAACCGTCGTGAACAGGCAGTAGGTCGCACCGACCAGCGCCAGATAGATCACCATGACGATGCTCTTGCGCGACAGCAAGCCGCCCACGCCCTTGCCGTAGGCATTCGAGCCCGCGCCGAAGACACGGTTGAAGCCACGGAAGAACCAGCCGAAGATGGCGTCCATGAACCGCGTCAGCCAGTCCTTCGGCTCATGATGGCCTTTCAGCAGAAGGGCTGCCAGCGCCGGTGACAGCGTCAGCGAGTTGAAGGCCGAAATGACGGTCGAGATCGCGATCGTCAGCGCGAACTGGCGATAGAACTGGCCGGACAGGCCGGAGATGAAGGCGAGTGGCACGAAGACCGCGACGAGAACCAGTGCGATCGCGACGATCGGTCCGGAGACCTCCCTCATCGCCTTGTAGGTCGCAGCCCGCGGCGACAGCCCCTGTTCGATATTGCGCTCGACGTTTTCAACCACCACAATCGCATCGTCGACGACGATACCGATCGCCAGCACCAGCCCGAATAGACTGAGCGCGTTGATCGAGAAGCCGAAGACATACATGACCGCGAAGGTGCCGATGATCGATACGGGAACTGCGATCAGCGGGATGATAGAGGCGCGCCATGTCTGCAGGAACAGGATGACGACAAGAACAACAAGCGCGATGGCTTCGAGCAGCGTGTCGATGACCTTCTCGATCGAGGCGCGCACGAATTTCGTCGTATCGTAGACGATCTCGTATTTGACGCCCTCAGGCATGCCTAGCTGCAGCTGATCCATCGTGGCGCGCACATTGTCGGCGATTTCGATGGCGTTCGAGCCAGGCGCCTGAAGCACGGCAACGGCAACCGCCGGCTTGCCGTCAAGCAGCGAACGCAGCGTGTAGTCCGCGGCGCCGAGCTCGATGCGGGCGACATCGCGAAGGCGGGTGATCTCGCCACTGGCGCCCGTTTTGACGATGATGCTGCCGAACTCCTCGGGCGTGCGCAGGCGGCCCTGGGCATTCACGTTGAGCTGCAGATCCACACCCGGCTGGCTAGGCGACGCGCCGATAATGCCGGCGGCGGCCTGGACGTTCTGGGAGCTGATGGCGCTGCTGATGTCGCTGGCGGCGAGATTATGCTCGGCCGCCTTCTGCGGGTCGATCCAGACGCGCATCGAATAATCGCCGGCGCCGAAGACCTGCACCTGACCGACGCCTGCGATGCGGGCGAGCCGGTCCTTGATATTCAGGGTCGCGTAGTTGCGAAGATAGGTGATGTCGTGATTATCGCCGTCGGAGACGAGGTTGACGACCATGATGAAGTTGGGCGAACTCTTGACCGTCGTAATGCCGAGCGAACGGACTTCCGCCGGCAGGCGCGGCTCGGCTTGGCTGACTCGGTTCTGCACGAGCTGCTGCGCCTTGTCGGGGTCAGTGCCGAGCTGGAAGGTGACGGTCACGTTGAGGACGCCATCGGATGTCGCCTGGCTGGACATGTAGAGCATGCCCTCGACGCCGTTGATCTGCTCTTCGAGCGGCGTCGCCACCGTTTCGGCGATGACCGACGGGTTGGCGCCGGGATAGGTGGCGCGCACGACGATCGACGGCGGCACGACCTCCGGATATTCGGAAATCGGCAGCGCCCGCAGGCCGATCAGGCCGGCTACCACGATGAGGACCGAAAGAACGCCGGCAAAGACCGGGCGGTCGACAAAGAATCTGGAGATGTTCATATCAAAGCCCTCTCCGGGGTGAACATGGATGCAACGTCCCTCTCCGGCGGTTTGGAAGCCGCCGGCGGGTCATATCATTTCGGCTATTGGCCCTCCCCCGCGGGGGAGAGCGAAGTCTTATTGAGCGGTCGCGACCTTCTCTTCCATCTGCGGTATGACGACCGCGCCTGGACGAATGCGCTGCAGACCGTTGACAACGATCTTTTCGCCCGCATTCAGGCCGCTTTCGACCACCCGCTGACCGTCGGCCAGTGTGCCGAGCTGGACCTGCCGGTAGGAGACCTTGTTCTCGCCGTCAACGACGAAGACGAATTTCTTGTCCTGGTCGGTGCCGACGGCGCGGTCGCTGATGACGATCTTGTTCTCGGCCTTCGGCTGGCCCATGCGCACCCGCACGAACTGGCCGGGGATGAGACGCCCGCCCGGATTGTCGAACACGGCGCGTACGGCGATCGTGCCGCTTGATGCATCGACCTCATTGTCGATCAGTTGCAGCTTGCCCTTGATCGGCGTGCCGCTGTCGGCCAGCGTGCCGACCTCGACCGGGATCTCTTCGACGGCAGGCAGGGCGCTGTCCGTCTCAGGAAGCTGGGCAAGAGCGCGCGTCACCATCTCTTCGCTGGCATTGAAGCTCGCATAGATCGGATCGACCGAAACGAGCGTCGTCAGTTCAGGCGAGGCGGAGCCGGCGGCAACAAGGTTACCGGCGGTCACCTCGATCTTGCCGATGCGGCCGGACACCGGCGCCCGCACCTGCGTATAATCGAGGTCGAGCTGCGCCGACTGCAGTGCGGCCTGCGCCGAACGCAGCCCCGCCTGCGCCTCGGCCAACGTGCTCTGGCGCTGATCGAGATCGCTCTGGGAGATGGTGCGGCTGTCGGAAAGCCTGCGGCCGCGATCGAGCTCGGTCTGCGCCAGGCTGACCTTGGCATCGGCCGAAGCGACTTGGCCCTGCGCCTGCGCCACGCTCGCCTGATAGGGAGCCGGGTCGATGGTGAAGAGCAGGTCGCCCTGCTTGACCAGCGCCCCTTCGCGGAAGGCCACCGACAGGATAGCGCCGGCAACGCGCGACCGAACTTGCACACGGTCGACGGCTTCGAGACGGCCGGAAAAACTCTCCCAGGCTGTTACGTCACGCGCCGTGACGACGGCAACCGTCACCGGCACAGCGGGAGGCTGCGCGGGGGCGGAAGCGGCCGTAGCGGTCGTGCTCATCGGCAATTCGAAAAACAATGCGGCGCCGGAAACGGACGCAACAAGGCCTAAGCCGGCGCCCACCAGGGCCCAGCGCTTACTTCTGGACGTCATCAGTGCTCTCCTTGCGGCCCCCTGGGCCGCCGAAATATTAGATCTTCTTCAATGCAATTGCGGTTGGACGCTTAAATCTCGAAGGAAGCTTCCGAAATGGCGGCTGACGTTTTCCTGCCAGTCGGGCGCTCCGTCGGATTTCCCACCATAAATCGAGGGCCAGCCTGTCCCGGCGGGAAAGACATGCTGGCGCACACCGACGCCGGCCTTTGTCAGGCGAGCACCGTAACCAATTGTTTCGTCGTGCAGCGGATCGTCTTCCGCTGTGAATATCAGCGCCGGCGCGACGCCGGAAATACGCGAACAGAGGCAAGGCGCCGCGTAGGGGTGACAACCGCCGCCGCTCAAGTAATGGCTCCAGCCTTCCGTCCAGCGCCGACGCATGCCGATGGCATCCGCCTTGCGGATCGACGACGTGCCCATGAACGGATCGAGCAGCGGCGAAATCAGCACCTGACCGTCGAGCGCATCCGGCATCTGATCGCGTGCCTTCAGCGCCACGCCGGCGGCAACATTGCCGCCTGCTTCTTCGCCGGCGACGAAGAGCAACGACTTGCGGTCGCCAAGACCGGCCCGCTTGTTGGCGAGATAGGTGAAAACCGAAAAGGAGACTTCCAGCGCCTGCGGAAATAGATTGCCGGAAAGGCTGCTGTAATCGGCGGCGACGACGATGGCGCCAGCCTTGGCCAAGCTCATCGCCACCGGCCGGTCGACGTTCGTCTCGCTATCGAGAAAAGCGCCGCCATGCAGGTAAAGCACGATGGGCGGACCCTTGCCGTAATCGGCGCCCTGGTAGATGCGTGCGGAAACGGGGCCGATGGCCACCTTATCCAGCATCATATCTTTCCATGCCACCGTCATGCTTCCGGTCTCTTTCGCGTCTCACAAACAGACAACGCCTGCCGCTTGCATTTTGCACAAAAAACATATTGTTATTCCAACCAGGGAATAAGAAGCGATATCGCGATTACACTGTTCCAGATCTCGAACAATGGTGCAACGCAAACTGCGGACTTCAACCGATGGATCAGCTCTCGGCAATGCGCGTCTTCATCCGGGTGGTGGAGACGGGCAATTTCACCCGCGCCGCCGACATGCTCGCCATGCCCAAGGCGACGGTAACCAATCTCATCCAGGGCCTGGAGGCGCATCTGCGCACCAAGCTGTTGAATCGGACGACGCGCCGGGTCATGGTGACCACGGATGGCGCGCTTTATTACGAACGCGCCGCCCAGATCATTTCTGAACTGGAGGAACTCGACGGCAGCCTCTCCAATTCGCAGAGCCTGCCGAGCGGGCGACTGCGTGTCGAAATGGCCGGTGCTTTCGCCGATTGGATCGTCGTTCCCGCACTCTGCGATTTTTACCAGCGTTATCCCGATATCCGCATCGACCTCGGCGTCGGCGACCGCACGGTCGATTATCTTGCGGAAAATGTCGACTGCGCGCTGCGGGGCGGCACGCCGGCCGACCAGTCGCTGATCGCGCGCCGTGTCTCCGAGGTCGAGATGCTTACCTGTGCCTCACCGAGCTATATCCAGAAATTCGGCATGCCCGAGCGGCCGGAGGATCTGGAGGCCGATCATTACTCCGTCAACTATTTCCGCGCCCAGAACAACCGAACGCTGCCTTTCGAATTTCGCCGGAACAACGAGGTGATCGAGACCAGTCCGCGTTACATCGCTTCGGTCAACGATAGCCGTACCTATCTGACGGCTGCGCTCACAGGTCTTGGTATCGCGCAGGTGCCGATCTTCATGGCGCGTGAGCCGATGGCAAAGGGTGAACTCGTCCGCGTGCTCCCGGACTGGCGCCGCGATCCGCTGCCGCTCTACGTCGTCTACCCCCCGAACCGCCACCTCAGCAACAAGGTCCGCGTCTTTGTCGACTGGCTGGTGAAGCTTCTGGTGGAGGCCAGACTGAACGACTTCTGAGCGCAAAAAATACGGCCCGGAGGCAGGAAACCTTCAACGGACCGTAATATGTGCAACTTTGAACATCAAGCCTGTCGCACCGCAGGAAGGGCGCGGCAGGCTCTGGAGGTTCGGAAAAGAGCGGCAGGGAATTCCACTCTCTCGCGATAGAACAGATATACGGACTCTCCGCAGGATTGTAAGCGGAAATGCCGCAAGCCCGTTCACATAATTGCGATCGCGCCGCCTGCGTCAGACCACGCCGCCATTGGCGCGCAGCGCCTGACCATTGATCCAGCCGCCGTCGGGGCCGGCGAGAAAGGCCACCGCGGCGGCGATGTCCTCGGGCTTTCCGAGGCGCTCCAGCGGGTTCATCTTCGCCATGCGAGCGACGAGTTCCTCCGACTTGCCATTGAGGAAAAGATCGGTGGCGACGGGACCGGGCGCGATGGCGTTGACGGTGATATTGCGGCCGCGCATCTCCTTGGCCATGATCGCCGTCAACGTTTCGACTGCGGCCTTGGTAGCGGCATAGACACCATAGGTTTCGAGCTTCAACCCGACGACCGAGGTCGAGAAATTGATGATCCGGCCGCCGTCGCGCAGGCGCTTGGCGGCCTCGCGCAACGTATTGAAGGTGCCCTTGAGGTTGACGGCAATCTGGCGGTCGAAATTGGCATCATCGGCGTCGGCGAGAGAGGAGAGCATCATGATGCCGGCATTGTTGACGAGAACGTCGACCCCGCCGAAAACGGCTTCCGCGGCATCGAACATGCGGCGAACAGCTTGTGGATCGCTGACATCAGCTTTCTCAGTCAGCGCCTTGCCGCCGGCCTGCTCGATCTCCCTGGCGAGTTCCTCGGCGGGCGCCGCATTGCCGGAATAATTGATGACGACGGCAAAACCATCCCTGGCGAGACGTTGGGCGACGGCCGCGCCGATGCCGCGGGAAGCGCCGGTGACCAACGCGACCTTGCCGTTTTGTCTGGAAGCCATTGTCTTTCTCCTTTCATCGCGTTTCGATGAGAGGAAGATAAGCCCTTTCCTTCCACGAATAATCCGCCATCTTACGCCATCACTATCCGGGGACGACGAACAAACAGATGGACAGATTCGATGCCATGCGGGTGTTTTGCCGCATCATGGAACGCCGCAGCTTCACGCTTGCCGCCGAAGACACCGGCCTGCCGCGATCAACCGTCACCGATGCGGTGAAGCAGCTGGAGGCTCGCCTCGGCGTGCGCCTGCTCCAGCGCACCACACGCCATGTCAGCCCGACGCTCGACGGCGAAGCCTATTACCAGCGCTGCCTGTCCATCCTCGCCGATATCGAAGATGCCGAGGGCGCCTTTGCCGGCGCCAAGCCGAGGGGGATGCTGCGGGTCGACGTGCATGGCACCCTTGCCCGCCATTTCGTGCTGCCGAGCCTGCCATCCTTCCTGGAGACTTATCCCGACATCGAATTCTACATGAGCGAGGGCGACCGACTGGTCGACCTGGTGCGCGAAGGCATCGATTGCGTGCTGCGCGTCGGCACGCCCGGGGATAGCGACATGATCATCAGGCGCGTTGCCATGCTGGATGAGATTACCCTCGCCTCGCCTGATTATATCGCCAGCCACGGCCTACCGCAGCATCCGGACCGGCTTGCCGGCCACCGCATGGTCGGTTTCCGCTCCAACGGCACCGGCAGCCCGCTGCCGCTCGAATTCATCGTCGACGGCGTGGTTCGCGAGATCACCATTCCCGCCACCGTCACTGTCAACGCCGCCGAAACTTATATTTCGGCGGCGAGAATAGGCCTCGGCCTGATCCAGATCCCGCGGTATCACGCCGAAAAAGATCTTGCCGAGGCAACGCTGATCCATGTGCTTGAGGATTTTCCGCTGACCCCGACGCCGGTTTCCCTGCTCTATCCGCGCAACCGCCAGCTTTCGCCGCGCGTGCGGGTCTTCATCGACTGGCTGGTGAAGGTCTTCGCTCGACAAAAGTCGGAAAACGCGCTTTGCTAATATGAGCGCTTGGGGGAACGGCCATGGCACTCAACGATATCACCGTCTACCAGACTGAAGACGGCTTCGTCGTCGAGTTCGGCGGCGAAGGCGTGGACAGCATTGCCGTGACGCTGCGAAGCACGCCGGAATTGACGCCGGAAAACGCCGTTTCGCGGGCCAAAGCCCTGCTTGCGGCGGCGATCGAACCCGCCCATGGCGACGGCGCGCGCGGCAAGGACCCCGCTCTTCTCGAAGAGGAACTGGAGGAAGGCCTGGAAGACTCCTTCCCAGCGAGCGACCCGGTCTCGGTCACATCGTCCTCGATCCCGATGCGCGATCCGAATGCCGGCCGTTAATGCCATGGCGCCAAAGCATGAAGCGGTTTCGGGATGACGGCGGGTGCACCGGATGTTATCTGCATCGGCCATGATCGATGGTGGAACGATATCGGGCGCGATCGGCACCGGCGCGCTGACCGGCGAAAGCCTCAAGGCGTTCTTCGAGCGCGACGCTATCGCCGTTGCCCGGGATCTGCTCGGCTGCCATCTCACAGTCGATGGCTCCGGCGGCCGCATCACCGAGACGGAAGCCTATTTCCCCGATGACGAGGCCTCCCACAGTTTTCGCGGTCCGTCCAAGCGAAACGGCGCCATGTTCGGCCGGCCCGGCAATGTCTATATCTACCGCATCTACGGCATGTACTGGTGCCTGAATTTCGTCTGCCATCCGGGCTCGGCCGTGCTGATCCGCGCGCTCGAGCCGGAAACGGGAATCCCTTTGATGATGGAGCGGCGCGGCAGCGATATACTGACCGCGCTCTGCAGCGGCCCCGGCAAACTCTGCCAGGCGCTCGGCATCGATATCAACCTCAACGACCGGCCGCTCGACCGCCCGCCTTACGCGCTCACGCCCTCCGCGCCTGTGCCCGTCGTCTCGGGAAAACGCATCGGCATCACGAAAAATGCCGAAGCACCTTGGCGCTTCGGCATTCAGGGGTCGCGTTTTCTTAGCAAGCCTTTTCGCTGATTATTCCACGACCGCGCTGTGGTCGACAGCAGGTGCCGCCTTCGGCTTGCGCAGCAGCAGCACCAGCGGAATGACCGCGAGCGACATCAGCATCAGCAGCTTGAAATCGTCCATATAAGCGATGATCGTCGATTGCAGCGTGATGATCTCGTTGAGCGAAGCGCGTCCGGCCGCCGTCAGCGGGCTGAGCCCCTGCGCCGCGACAGCGTTGAAGGCATGGTTGAACGGCGTCACATAGGATGCGATCGATTCATGATTGCTCTGCGTATTCTCGACGATCAGCGCTGAGACGATCGAAATGCCGACCGCTGAACCGATGTTTCGCGACAGATTGTAGAGGCCGGTGCCGTCGCCGCGCATATGAGCGGGCAGCGTGGCGAAAGCGATTGTCGTCAGCGGCACGAAGAGGAAACCGAGGCCGGCGCCCTGGATGAAGCCGACCGAGATGATCGTCCATTGCGAGACATCGGGCGTCCAGCCGGTCATGTCGTACATCGCCCAGGCGGTCAGGCCGAGACCGAGCACCAGCAGCAAGCGCGTATCGACCTTGCCGATCAGCCGTCCGACGATGAACATGCAGAGCATGGTGCCAAGTCCGCGCGGCCCCATGACGATGCCGGCTGTGATGACCGGATAACCCATCAGCGTCTGCAGATAGGGCGTCATCAACGCCAGCGACGCGAGATAGGTGACGCCGACCACGAAGATAAAAATCATGCTGACCGAGAAGTTCTGGTCGAGGAACAGCTTCGGATTGACGAAGGATTTCTCTGCCGTCAGCGTGTGCACCAGAAGCAGATAGAATGCGGCGGCGCAGATGATCGCTTCGAGCATGATCTCACCCGAGGAGAACCAATCGAGTTGCTCACCGCGGTCGAGGAAGAGTTGCAGTGCGGCGATGAACAAGCTCATCATTCCGAAGCCGAACCAGTCAAGTTTGGCGAGCGCATCCCGCTTCGTTTCCGAAACGAAGATGACGATACCGGCAAAAGCCAGCGCGCCGATCGGCACGTTGATGTAGAACACCCAGCGCCAGCTGATATTGTCGGTCAGCCAGCCGCCGATGACCGGCCCGAGGACCGGCCCGACCATCACCGAGACGCCGAAAAGCGCCATGGCCGAACCGCGCTCCTCCACCGTATAGATATCGAGAAGAATACCCTGGGAAAGCGGCACCAGCGATGCGCCGAACAAGCCCTGCAGCAGGCGGAAGGCGACGATCTGGTTCAGCGATTGCGCCAGGCCGCAGAGCACCGAAGCAACCACGAAACCGGCGATGGCGACGAGCAGCACACGCTTGCGGCCGAACTTGGCGGCGAGGAAACCCGAGGGCGGCGTCATGATCGCCGCCGCGACGATATAGGATGTCAGGACCCAGTTGATCTGGTCGGCCGACGCCGACACGCTGCCTTGGATATAAGGCAGCGCCACGTTGGCGATCGTCGTATCCAGCGCCTGCATGATGACAGCAAGGATGACGCAGGCCGTGATCGCGCCGCGATTGGCGACCGAGGTCGCCGGAGATGTAGCAACGTTACTCATGGTCCTTGCCCTGAGGCCGGCCCAGAAGCTTGTTGACGAAGTCGGGCAGGCCGCGGGCATGGCCGGTATCGACATCGACGACCGTGCTCATGCCGACGCGAAGCGGCGGCTTGCCTTCGGCATCCTCGATGCTGACGCGCATCGGAATGCGCTGCACGACCTTCACCCAATTGCCCGTGGTGTTCTGCGCCGGCAGCAGCGAGAAGCTGGAGCCGGAGGCCGGGCTGATGCTCTCGACCTTGCCCTTCCACATCACGCCGGGATAGGTGTCGACGTAGATCTCGGCCGTCTGGCCGGGCTTGACATAGGTCAGCTCGGTTTCCTTCGGGCTGGCGGCGATCCAGAGGTGATCGGTGGCGACAAGCGAGAAGGCCTGCTGCGACGCCTGCAGGTAGGAGCCGACCTGCAGCGCATTGACATTGGTGACGATGCCGTCGAACGGCGCCTTGACGATGCTATGGTCGAGTTCACGCTGGGCGTTGTCGACCTGCGATTTGGCCTGCAGATAGAGCGGGTTTTCCTCGATCGGCTGGTCGGCCGAACCGCCGAGCTGGGCAAGCGTCGTTGCCGCTTCCGCCTTGGCGACTGTCACCTTCTGTTGCGCCGCCTCGAGATTGTGCTTGGCCTCGTCATAGGCCGATTGCGTCGCACTGCCATTATTGACGAGGTTCTGCTGCCGGTCGAACTGATCCTGGTAATAAGGCAGATCGGCTTGCGCCTGCGTGATCTCGGCGAGTGATTGCTGGTAGCTCGCCTTGAGGTTCATGATCTGATTGCGCTGCGCGCCGAGTTGCGCCTTGGCGCCATCGAGCGCGATCTTGAAGGAATCGGCTCTCAGGCTGAAGAGCACCTGTCCCGCCTTGACCGCCTCGTTCTCATGCACGTCGATCTTCTCGACGATGCCCGAGACATCGGTGGTAAGCCCGACCATATCGGCCTGGAGATAGGCGTTGTCGGTCGACATCACCTGGCCGCCATTGACGTAATAGTAGCCGCCGACGACGAGCGACACCGGCAAGAGGGCGAACAGGATCGGCCGCGTGAGACTGCGCCGGCGGCGGACCTTGTTGCCGCCAGGCGCAGCCACGGCGGCAGCCGGCGCTGAATTGGATGAAGGCGCTTCGGCTACCGTTTCCTGCAGTTTGGCTTGGTTTTCTTCGACAGATGTCTTGGCGTCGGCAACGACGCGGAGGGAGGGTTGATCAGCCATCGTTCGTCTCATTCTCTTCGACCGGTGTTCGGCAAGCCTGCACCAGGTTCGTCTTCATTACGGATAGGGTTTGGTAAAGCTGCTCGCGCTGCTCGGCCGAGACGCCGTCCAGCGCTTCTGCACGGGTTACATCGCCGAGATCGCGCATTTCGGCGAGCAGCGGATGGGCCTCCTCGCGCATGTAGAGCAGCCAGATGCGCCGGTCGGTCGGGTGCTGGCGGCGCTCGATCAACCCGCGTTCGGCGAGCTTGTCGAGGATGCGCACGAGCGTGATCGGCTCGACTTCGAGTATTTCCGCAAGCCCGCTCTGGTGGATGCCCTCGTTGTTCGAGAGGTAGGCCAGCGTCTGCCACTGCGAACGGGTCAGTCCAAGGCATTTCGCGCGTTGTTCGAACCGCTTGCGCAGCAGCCGTGCAACGTCGTGGAGAAGGAAGCCGAGGGTCGGCGTGGCACTCATGAAAACCTGCGATCGTTAATTTATAAGCATACTTATGATATCGGTAGATATATTGAGCATGCCGGCCACGCAAGGGCACGGCCGAAGGATTTCGCAGACGCCGCCAAAATGCCGCAGGTGCGGCCAGGAGGCTCGCAATCGTCGTGTCTTGCCGTGATGCAAGACTTCCGTCCGGTGGTCACAGCCCAGCTTCAGCCCTAATTTCAAGTAGAGATCGCCTCCGCCGGAGGTGGCAGGAGGGCTCGATGGCGTTCTTCGAAAGCATGCTGACGCTGCTTCTGGTGGCGATCGTCTTCCTGCAGTTTTCCAGGAAATTCCGCATTCCTTATCCAACCATGCTGGCGATCGCCGGGATCATCGTCGCCGCCGTTCCCTGGGCGCCCGAGGTCGCGATCGATCCCGAGCTGGCGCTGGCGCTGCTGATCGCGCCGGTGCTTTTCGACGCCGCCTATGATCTGCCGCCGCGGACGTTGCGACGCAACTGGCTGCCGCTGTTCTCGCTCGCCGCTATCGCCGTTATCCTGACGGCCGCAGCCGTCGCCGCCGTCGGCGTGACCATGGCCGGCCTGCCGCTTGCCGCAGCCGTGGCACTCGGCGCCATCGTCGCGCCGCCGGATGCCGCGGCTGCAACCGCCATGCTCGACCGCTTCGATCTACCCCGTCAGACCTATGTGATCCTGAAGGGCGAAAGCCTGTTGAACGATGCCGTGGCGCTCCTGATCTTCAGCGCCGCGGTGGCCGCCGCCGCAAGCCGCGCCTTCTTTACCGGCGTCCTGGCAAAACTGGCGCTGGCGGTGCCGGGCGGCCTCGTCCTCGGTTACCTCCTCGGCCGTCTCTATATGGTCGTCGGGTTGAAGCTCGCCGGCACGCTCGGCGGCACCCTGCTTGAATTTGTCGCCACCTTCGGCACGTGGATCATCGCCGAACGGCTGCACCTTTCGGCCATTCTGGCGATCGTCGTCTATGCGATGGTGATCGCCCGCTACATGCCCGAGCGCCAGACGGCCCGCCACCGCATTCATTCCTATTCGGTCTGGGAGGCCGCAGTCTTCCTGCTCAACGTGCTCGCTTTCCTGCTGATGGGCTTGCAGGTCCGCCAGATCGTCCTCGACCTCGATCCCGGCCGGCTGAGTTTTGCGATCACCTTGGCCGCTGCGGTCTTCATCACCGTCATCGTCACCCGCCTGGCCTGGGTGCTGTTCTATAACCGCGTCATCACCGTCCTCGCCAAGCGCGGCTATACCAAGCAAGCCGTTCCCACCTTCGCGACCAGCCTGCTTGCCGGCTGGTGCGGCATGCGCGGCCTCGTCACGCTGGCGACCGCGCTCGCTCTGCCGATCGACTTCCGCGATCGCGACATCATCCTGCTCAGTGCGCTTGCCGTTGTTCTCGGCACCCTCATCGTCCAGGGCCTGACGCTCGGACCACTGATCCGCTTGCTGAAATTCGAACCGGATACCTCACTCGACCGCGACCTCACCAGAGCCCGGGTCGCATTGATCGATGCGGCACTTGCCGAACTTGCCGGCGGCGAGGACAAATCCGCCCGCATCCTGCGCGACGTCTACACCTCCGAGCGCGAGATCGCCGCCGACGGCAAACACCCGCGCGAAGTCAGCAGGCTCGACAAGCGGCGTCGTAGCGTCATCGCCGCCAAACGTCGCAAACTGGCGGCAATGCGTCGTGCCGACGAGATCGACGACGATGTCTTCCACATGTTGGAACAGGAGCTCGATTGGGCCGAACTTGCCGTCCTGCCGCCCGGCCGCGACGAGATCGTCGAAAGCTGACACCATCCATGAAGTTTTGATGGATTTTGCAACCGCAGCCAATTGGCATTTGCTATTTTTCGCCGCTGCCGTTTATATCCGGTTCCATAGCGTTACGATTTTTCCGATGTTGCATTGCGTGCCGGCCTTCCTTTCCAAAGGATTGGACACCGGGGGAAATCGCGGGGGCCGAGGCCTTCGTTCTAAGCAAAGACCTGAATAGCATCACTTCATCTTAGCTTCGTCGGCAGTTGATCGGCCGTCGAGATTGGAGGACCGGTATGACTTACGTGCTTCGACAGATGTTGGCGCTTGGCTGCATCGCCACGTTCATGCCTCTGGCCGCGATGGCGCAGGGCGCACCGGCTGCTCCCCCTCCCGTCACCGTCGCAAAACCGGTGGTTCGCGATGTCGTCGATAATGACGAATTCATCGGCCGTTTCCAGCCGGTCGACGAAGTCTCCGTCCGCTCGCGCGTCGGCGGATACCTGCAGGAAGTCCATTTCGAGGACGGGGCCCTGGTCAAGCAAGGCGACCTCCTGTTCGTCATCGACCAGCGGCCGTTCATCACCGCGCTCAACCAGGCAAAGGCCGCGCTAGAAGCGTCGCAGTCGACCCTTGTCTTTGCCGATGCTCAGTACAAGCGCGCCCAGTCGCTCGCTTCGAGCGGCAGCCAATCCGCGCAGACGCTGGACGATCGCCGCCGCGACTTCGATTCTGCTGAGGCCAATGTCCGCGGCGCTCAGGCCGCGGCCGATCGCGCTTCCCTCGATATGGAATATACCGAGATCAAAGCGCCGCTCAGCGGCCGCATCGACCGCCGCCTGCTCTCGACCGGCAATCTCGTTCAGGCCGACCAGACGGTGCTCACGACGATCGTCTCCCTCGATCCGATCGATTTCTATTTCGACGTCGACGAGCGCCGCCTGCTGAATTTCGCCGACACCGCGCGCAAACAGGGCAAAGACCTGCAGCTTGGCGGCGGCGGCGTCGACGTATCGGTCACGATCTCCGACCCCACCGCCAAGCCTTTCATGGGCAAACTCGATTTCGCCGAGAACCGGGTCGACAATGAGAGCGGCACGATCCGCATTCGCGCCCGGCTTGCAAATCCCGATCTCGTCCTGCAGCCGGGCCTGTTCGGTCGTGTGCAAGTCGCAGCCTCCAATACCTACAAGGCTATTCTCGTCCCGGACGAGGCGATCGGCTCGGATCAGAATGAACGCGTCGTTTATGTCGTCGACGCGCAAGGCAAGGTTTCGACCAAGCCCGTGCGGCCCGGACCACGGCTCTACGGCTATCGCGTCATCCGTGAAGGCCTCGACGGCACGGAGACGATCATTGTCAACGGCCTGATGCGCGCCCGGCCGGGTTCGACGATCACGCCGCAGATGAGCGAACTGCCCCAAGAGCGGCAGGACACTCCGCCCGAATCCGCAAACGCGGAGAGCGGACAATGAGATTCGCCCATTTCTTCGTGGACCGGCCGATCTTTGCGGCCGTCATCTCGATCTTCTTTCTCGTGGTCGGTGGCATCGCCTATACGCAATTGCCGGTCTCCCAATATCCGGAGATCGCGCCGCCCACCATCGTCGTGCGCACCTCCTATCCCGGCGCCGACCCGCAGACCATCGCCGACACCGTTTCGACCCCGCTCGAGCAACAGATCAACGGCGTCGAAGACATGCTTTATATGTCTTCCTACTCCAGCGCCGACGGCGCCATGTCGCTGACGATCACCTTCAAGCTCGGCACCGACCTCGACAAGGTCCAGGTGCTGGTCCAGAACCGCGTTTCGATCGCCCTCCCCCGTCTTCCCGAGGAAGTCCAGCGGCTCGGCGTGACCACCGACAAGAGTTCGCCCGACCTGATGATGGTGGTGCACCTCCTGTCGCCCTCGCACCGCTATGACCAGCTTTATGTCTCGAACTATGCCCGCAACCGCATCCGCGACGTTCTTGTGCGCCTTGACGGCGTCGGCGACGTGCAGGTCTTCGGCGAACGCCAGTATTCGATGCGCATCTGGCTCGATCCGGAAAAGCTCTCGGCCTATGGCATGACGTCGGACGACGTCGTCTCAGCCCTGAGGGACCAGAACGTCCAAGTCTCCGGCGGCAAGATTGGGGCGCCCCCCGTCACCGGCAAGAACGCCTTCGAATATACGGTGCGAACGGACGGGCGTTTCTCCGATGTGCGCGAGTTCCGCTATGTCATCGTCAAATCGACGGGGGCGGGCCGGCTTGTGCAGTTGCAGGATGTCGCCCGCATCGAGCTCGGCGCACAGGATTACGTCACCAACAGTTACCTCAACAACGACCCTGCCGTCGCTCTCGGGATTTTCGCCCGGCCGGGAACCAATGCTCTCGATACGGCTCACCAGATCCAGACGCTGATGAAGGATATCTCCCAGACTTTCCCCGAGGGCCTGGAATATCGCATCGTCTATGACACGACCGAGTTCATCTCGGATTCGATCGACGAGGTTTACCGAACCATTGCCGAAGCGGCCATCCTGGTGGCCATCGTCGTTCTTGTCTTCCTGCAATCCTGGCGGACCGCGATCATCCCGATCGTCGCCATTCCCGTCTCGCTGATCGGCACCTTCGCCGTTTTGCTCGCCTTCGGCTTTTCGCTCAATATGCTGACGCTGTTCGGCCTCGTGCTGGCCATCGGCATCGTCGTCGACGACGCGATCGTGGTGGTGGAAAACGTCGAGCGCAATCTGGCGCGCGGTATGACGCCGAAGCAGGCGTCTCACGTCACGATGGACGAAGTTGGAACCGCTGTTGTGGCGATCTCGCTGGTGCTGATCGCGGTGTTCGTGCCGACGGCCTTCATCCCCGGCATATCGGGCCAGTTCTACAGGCAGTTCGCGGTGACGATCTCGGTCACAACGGCGATATCGGCATTGAACTCCCTCACGCTCTCGCCGGCGCTTGCAGGCATATTGTTGAAAGCCCATGATCACGAGACCAAGCGCAAGAGCATCGCCTCACGCTTTGGAAGCGGCCTGGCAAACGGCTTCAATCGCGGCTTCGACCGGATGAGCTCGGGCTATTCGTGGACCGTCCGGCACCTGGTCGGCAGCTGGGTAGGCTTGACCTGCTCGATGCTCGCTTTCGTCGGCCTTCTCGGCGCGACATGGTACATGACCACCCGGGTGCCCTCGGGTTTCATCCCGACCATGGACCAGGGTTACGCGATCGTCGTCGTGCAGCTTCCCGACGGCGCCTCGCTTGCGCGGACCGATGCCGTCGTCAAACAGGTGGGCGACATTGCCCGAACCGTGCCCGGCGTCGGCAATGCCGTGCAATTTGCCGGCTTCAGCGGCGCGACCTTCACCAATGCCTCGAATGCGGGCGTGGTCTTCGTTCCGTTCAAATCCTTTGCCGAACGCGAGGAAGGCGGAGAAAACGCCAACAAGATCATCGGCGAGCTCTTCGGCAAGCTGCAGAGCATCCAGGAAGCCTTCATCATCGCCATCCCGCCGCCATCCGTGCGTGGCGTCGGCAATTCCGGCGGCTTCAAGATGCAGATCTCCGATCTCGAAAACCCCGACATGACCCGCGTGCTCGGCCTTGCCCGCCAGATGATGGGGGCGGCGGCAACGACGGAAGGGCTGACCGGCGTCTTTACGACATTCTCCGATGCCAGCCCGCAATATTTTCTGTCGATCGACCGCGACAAGGCGCGCTTCCTGAACGTGCCGATCCCCAATATCTTCAATGCGCTTTCGATCAATCTCGGCGTCGCCTACGTGAACGATTTCAATGCGTTCGGCCGCGTTTACCAGGTTCGCGCCCAGGCCGACCGGCAATACCGCATGGACAGGGAGGATATTCTCGCCCTGAAGGTAAGATCGGCGACCGGCGCACTGGTGCCTCTCGGAACCCTGATGGATATTCAGGACTCCAGCGGCCCGGCGCTCGTTCAGCGCTACAACATGTATGTCTCGGTGCCGCTTCAGGGCAATCCGACGCCCGGCACCTCGACGGGCGATGCGCTGAAGAAGATGGAGGAACTGGCGGCCAAGATCCTTCCGCCCGGGACGACCTTCGAATGGACGGAGCTTGCCTATCAGGAAACCCATACCGGCAACACCGCCGTCTACATCTTCGCCCTGTCCGTCATTTTCGTCTTCCTGGCGCTGGCGGCCCAATATGAAAGCTGGGTTCTGCCGCTCGCGATCATCCTCATCGTCCCGCTTGCCGTGCTCGCCGCACTGATCGGGGTCTCGCTGAGGGGAATGGACAACAACGTCCTGACGCAGATCGGCCTCATCGTCCTGATCGGCCTTGCGGCCAAGAACGCCATCCTGATCGTCGAGTTTGCCAGGCAGGCGGAAGACGAGGGCAAGTCGCCGGTGGAGGCGGCCATCGAGGCCAGCCATCTTCGCCTGCGCCCGATCCTGATGACGGCATTCGCCTTCATCTTCGGCGTTCTGCCGCTTGCCATCGCCACCGGCCCCGGCGCCGAAATGCGCCAGTCGCTCGGCACGGCCGTCTTTTCGGGCATGCTTGGCGTGACGATCTTCGGCCTGTTCCTGACGCCGGTCTTCTACGTCGTGTTGCGCGGCTGGCGCCGTAGCCGGCCGGCGGAGAAACCGGTCGAGACCGCCCCGGTTGAAACCGAGACGGTCTGACGCGCTTCGGCACGCGGCCGATGAGGGAGGAAGTCAGGTGGAAAAAAGATGCACCTGACCCTGCCACAGGCGGGCGACGGTCAGCTTGCCGCTGCGATAGGCGCGCGTATCGAGATTGAGCCGTCTCGACCGTATTTCGGGCGTGTCGTTCGGCGTATGACCGTGAACGACGAGCTTCGGCAACGGCACCCGGCTTTCGAGAAACCGCTGACGGATCATGACGAGATCCTCGTCCGTCTGCTCGCTGAGCGGCAGTTTCGGATTGATGCCGGCATGCACGAAAATCACGCTTGGAGTCTCCAGCATGACGGGCAGCGCCCGCATGAAATCGATATGTGTGTGCGGCAGCGACTGGCGGAGGAAGGAATCGAGCTTTGCGCCGGACGGAAAGACCAGCGGCAAATGCTCCGGATCGAGTCCATAGGATTTGAGCGATTCTGCCGACCCCATCCGCATCCACTCGTCATAGGAAATCCAGCCATCGATATAGTCGAGCATGGCGATTTCATGATTGCCGGCAAGGCAGATACGGTCGAAATCATCCGGCGGTGGCGCCATGAGGTGAGCGATGACCTGAGCCGATGCCGGTCCACGATCGATATAGTCGCCAAGCGTCACGATCAGCTTACGCCCCGGCAGCCGCGCGGCATCGCGCAGGATGGCCTCCTCGGCCTTCGCAAGCAGATCGTACCGCCCATGAATGTCGCCGATCGCATAGGTAGGGATCGCGGCAATATCCAGCGTCAGACGTGGTCTCGACTGGCGTGCCATTTTCGAAACCTCGCCGTTGCGAGCAAGAGTATCGCTCATCATGTTTCTCGATCAAGGAAGCCCCACTTGGCAGTAAGTAGAGTGGAGCACAAGGCAATCAAGCTGGTAAGAAAATTCAAAGCCTTGGGCTTTTGTAGAAAAACCGGCCTTATCATTCGAGGGCCGATCGCTCACTCCTGTATCCCTGCCATCGGCCCGACAATGGGAGCGATTTTTGGAAGGCACGAGGCGCCGGGTCGACGTGTTGCAGCCTTCTTTGTGCGCCCGAAACGCGCAGAGCGCTGTAGGAAAGAGTGACCGATGGGAACGGTATCGCAGTTTCAGGACAGAAAGCGGCCTCCCGCGCATCGCATCGAAAGTGAAGAGGAGGCGATAACCACCGCCCGCGACCTTGCCGCCGCATTCCGGCATCAGGCGAGCGAACGCGACATCAACCGCGTGCTGCCCTTTGCCGAATTCGACGCGCTGTCGGTATCGGGACTGACGGCAATCACTGTTCCGCCCGAGCATGAAGGGCTCGACGTATCGAACGCACTGCTCGCCGAAATCGTCGCAATCATTGCCGAGGGCGATGCCTCGATAGGCGAGGCGCTGGAAAACCATTTTTGCGTGCTGGAAATGCTGCGCACCCAGGCGACGGAGGATCTGCAGGCGTCGCTGTTTGCCCGCGTGCTGCTCGGTGACCGCTTTGCGAGGGCCACCTTCATCGAAGGAGCCGAGCTTACGGCCGAAGGCCCGGGTTATCGCCTGAGCGGGCGCACAGGGCAGGCATCCGGTATCTTGTTCGCCGACTGGATCGCCGCTGCCGCCACCGCCCCAGCCAGCCGTCCAGTGACCCTCTACCTTGCAGGCGACGACGAAGGCCTACAGGTGGTCGACGATTGGGACGGCTTCGGCCAGCGCACCAATGGATCGGCAACCGCGATCGTCGGCACACTTCACGTCAATGCCGATGCGATTGCGCCTGCCCCCGCCTCCGACCTTTCCACCGGCATCTCGCTCAGCCTCTTGCTCAAGGCAAGCGTCAGCCTGGGTATCGCCCGGGCCGCTTGGCGCGACCTGATGGCGGCAATTGGCGATCGCCGCACGGCCGTTCTTCCCCACATCGGCGAACGCGCCATCCGCATCGAAGCAACCGCGGCAGCCCTGGAAAGGGCTGGCCGTAAACTCGACATTGCCCAGGTCAATCCCGTAGAGGTCGCGATGGCGGACGCGCATTTCTCCGCCTCGGCGGCCGCGATCCTGGCTGGGGAAACGGCACTCGACACCGCAAACGCGCTGTTCGAACTGGCAGGGGGAATATCGGCCGGCATCGGGCTCAATCTCGACCGCCATTGGCGCAACGCCCGCATCCATGCGCTGTCGCTGCCGCGGGATAGGCTGCTGCAGAGTGCAGGCGAACATATGTCGAAGCACGGTGAGGCCTGACGCGGCCCGCCGTTCGCGCCGGACTTGTTAGAGTATGGTCAGCTGGCGGCGGAGATCGGCAATTCTTCCTTGGGGCCGTCGATGCGGCCGCCGGCGGCGACGAATTGCTCGAGGCTCATATTGTCGAGAATGGCGGCGATCGCGTCACGAACATCGGTCATCGAGCGCCGCACCTGACAGGTCTCCGGATCGGCACAGTCGTCGCAGGCCTCGTAAGCCGTACGGCTGGCACAGCGGATCGGCGCCAACGGCCCGTCGAGCGTGCGGATGACATGGCCGATACGGATTTCCGAGGCCGGCCGCGACAGGGAATAGCCGCCGCCCGGCCCCTTCTTCGAGCGCAGGATGCCGACGTTACGCAGTTCGAGCAGGATCGTATCGAGAAACTTCTTCGGGATATTGTTGCGGCTCGCGATATCATTGATGAAGGCGGTCTCGCCGGGCGCCAGCCGCGCCAGGTCGACCAGCGCCTTCAGCCCATATTTTCCCTTTTTCGTCAGCATCGTCGTGGCCCTGTAGAAAACGCAGTATTTATCCTGCCAATAGCAGGCAAATAGCGTCAAAAGCGTGAACATACAACAAAATAGCTATTATTTATAGCTTATCTCGGCAACGTCCACAGCCCACCCGGCAGTCTTGCACAGAACCGCCTTGCCGAGCAGCACAGACAGCCGGTCAGATCGTCTTCAGCATGCCGCCATCGACGAAATAGGTCGAGCCGATGCAGTAGCTCGCCCGTTCCGAACTCAGGAAGACGAAGACGTTTGCCAGTTCCTCCGGGGTGCCGAAGCGTTTGGAGGCGGCGTGTTCATTGGCAACACCCTGTAGGTAACCCTCCCAGTTCCCGCCGGTTTCGGCCGTCAGCTGCTTGGCGGTTTTGATCCAGTCGGGGGTCAGGATCAGGCCGGCATTGACGCAGTTGACGCGGATATTGTCCTTGATGAGCTCGGTCGAGAGCGTCTTAGAAAACATCATCAGCGCCGACTTGCTGACATTGTAGATCGGTTCGTACCAGAGCGGCTGGACCGCGCAGATCGAGGCATTGTGCAGGATCACGCCGCCGCCGCGTCCCTTCATCTGCGGTGCAATACCGCGCGCAAGCCGCACGGCGGCCATCACATGCAGCTCCCAATAGGCCTGCCACTTCTCGTCTGGAGCTTCCATCACCGTCTCGTTCGAGCCGGTGCCGGCATTGTTGATGAGGATATCGGCGCCGCCTTTTTCGGCCGCCGCCGCGATGATCGCCTCGGTTCCGGCAACCGTCGCCACATCGGCGACAATAGCGGCGGCGCTGACGCCGTATTTCTCGGCGATGCGGGCGGCTTCCGCCTCGAGCCGCTCACCGCCGCGGGCCGCCAGCACGAGATTGGAGCCCTCAGCCGCCAGCCCTTCGGCGACCGCCAAGCCAATGCCGACAGACGCGCCTGTGATCACTGCGGTCTTCCCCTTCAGTCCCAGATCCATATTTTCCTCCGCGCCAGCGGCCGCGATTCCGGCCTGATGTGCCGAGTGTTCCGCCAATGAAACCAGGCGTCAAGCACTCTGACGCCTCTTGCGGCCGCCACCGATCTGTCGCAGCCTGATCCACAATTGCGAGGGAGTGGTCATGCGACGTTATTCAGCCTGCATAGAGTGGCTGTTTGCCGAAGAAGGCGATTGCTTTCCCGATCGCATCCGCCGCGCCCAGGCCGGCGGTCTGACGGCGATCGAATTCTGGCGCTGGACCGACAAGAATCTGGACGCGGTCGAGGCGGCGTTGAAGGAAACCGGCCTTGCCGTCACCAGCCTCGTCGCCGAACCGATGATCGCGCTGACCGACGCCGGCAACCGGCAGACATGGCTGAAGGGCCTTGCCGGATCCATCGCAGCCGCAAAGCGCCTCGGCGCGCCGGTACTGATTGCCCAGGCCGGCGACGATCTTCCGGGCGTGCCCCGCGAGGAGCAGCGTCGGGCGCTCACAGAAACGCTGAAATCAGGCGCCGATATCCTTGCAGGCAGCGGTGTGCGCCTTGGGGTCGAGCCGCTCAACATCCGCATCGACCATATCGGCTATTTCCTCGATTCAACCCGCGAAGGCCTCGACATCATCGATGACGTCGCCCGCCCCGAGATCGGCATCGTCTACGACATCTACCATTCCGCCGTGATGGACGAACGCACGGAAGAGGTGCTGGAGGGCCGTCTCGACCGCGTCTTCCATGTTCATGTCGCCGATCATCCCGGTCGCAACGAACCGGGCTCCGGCGGCATCGATCTTGCCGACCGCCTCGGCTGGATCTTCGCCAACGGCTATGACGGCGCCGTCGGCCTGGAATATCGGCCGATCAGACCCGGCGCGGACGCAGTCAGGGCCGCGATCGCCTCGCTGGACGGTTAGGTCGGGTTTGCCCCTTCCGCAAAGGCTTCAAGCTCAGGGTCGAAATCGACCTCGACGACATTGTTGAAGACGGCGGTAGCCAGCATGATGCCGGCAAAGGCGACGAGATCGACCAGCACCTTGGTCTCGTAGCGCTCTTTCAGCTTCGCCCAGAGTTCGGGAGGAATTGCATTGGAATCGGCGACGATCGCCTTGCCGAAGGCGGCAAGCAGTGCTTCCTCCTCGGAAAGTTTCAGCACGTCGGGATTGAAACCCTTGTTGATCAGCGCCCGGCGAAAGAAGGTGATGGCGATCTTCGATTTCGCCGCCTTCGAGATCGCATGCGAAAAGATCCAGATCGCCCGGTCGCTGACGACGGGATCGAGCTCGGCCCGCAGCGTGAACCATTCGGCATAGATGCGATGGGCGACCGGCGAATGCAGCAGCGTCCGCTTCATATTGGTCATGCGTCCGCGCAGCCTGACTTCCTCGTCATGTGCCGCCCGAACCTCTTGCGAAGCCGTGTCGTAATCGATCTGCGGGAGGTGGCTCATCGGGTCCCTCTTTCTGATGCAAGAAGATAAATCCGCTTGGCCGCCGCGCCGCGCCCACCTAAATTGCTTAGATCGAAGGTGGAGACAAGGCATGAGCGACGATCACGAGCATCACCCCATCGACTGGCGGGAGCATGGCGTCAAGGTCATTCCCGCCAATTCGCTCGACCCGAACACCGCGCAGACGCCGGGCATGAACCGCGCGACAGCAATCAACAATGCGCGCGCCGGCGCCGAGAAGATCTGGGCGGGAACGGTGACGATCCATGCTAACGCCAAGACCGGCGCCCATCATCATGGCGATCTCGAAAGCATCATCTACGTGGTCAAGGGCAAGGCCCGCATGCGCTGGGGCGAGCATCTGGAATATACCGCCGAAGCCGGCCCCGGCGACTTCATCTACGTCCCGCCCTATGTGCCGCATCAGGAGATCAATGCCAGCCGCGACGAGACGCTGGAATGCGTGCTCGTGCGCTCAGGCCAGGAACCTGTTGTGGTCAATCTCGATATCGAGCCGGTCGAAAAGCCGGAAGACGTGCCCTGGATCGACCCGATCCATCGCTGATCCATGGCGACGCCCGTCAGGCGTGGACTGTATCCGCACCGCTCATGGCAGGGTTTTCGATGATCCGGCCGGTATCGGCGGCATAGAGGTGGATCGCATTATAATCGATCGCGATGCCGACCGGATCGCCCGACTTCACCTTCACCGCCTCGGTCAGCGCCACGGCAAAAGGCAGCCCGTCGAAATCGGCGTGAACGACGCGGCTCGCACCAAGCTCCTCGATGAAATCGGCCGTCGCCACCAGAGCGCCAGGCGCATCCGGCGCCACCAGACGGGCGGCCTCGGCGCGCACGCCGAGCACGACACGTTTGCCTTTCAGCGGCGCTGAGCGCTCGCGCGGCAGCACGATCCTGCGGCTCTGGTCGTAAACGAAGACGCCCTCGTCATTGATCGTGCCTTCGAGCAGGTTCATCGCCGGCGTACCGACGAAGCCGGCGACGAAACGCGAGACCGGATGATGATAGACCTCTTCCGGCGTGCCGACCTGCTCCACTTTGCCGCCGTTCATCACCACCAAACGGTCGGCCAGTGTCATCGCCTCGGTCTGGTCATGGGTGACGAAGATCGAGGTAGCGCCCAGGCGGCGGTGCAGGCGGCGGATTTCGGCGCGCATGGCGATGCGCAGCTTGGCGTCGAGGTTCGACAGCGGCTCATCGAAGAGAAACACCTTCGGTTCGCGGATCATCGCGCGGCCCATGGCGACGCGCTGGCGCTGGCCGCCGGAAAGGGCGGCCGGCCGGCGATCCAGGAAGGGTTCGAGGCTGAGCGCCTTGGCGACTTCGGCGACGCGCCGGCTGCGCTCGGCCTTCGGGACGCCGGCCACCTTCAGGGCATAACCGATATTCTCGGCGACGCTCATATGCGGATAGAGCGCATAGTTCTGAAACACCATGGCGCAGCCGCGTTCGCGCGGCTCCATCTGGTTGACGACGCGCCCGTCGATAGCGATTTCGCCGCCGCTGATTTCCTCGAGCCCGGCGATCATCCGCAACAGCGTGGACTTGCCGCAGCCTGACGGACCGAGAATGACGATGAATTCGCCGGACTGAATCTCCAGGTCGACGCCGTGAACGACGGGATTCTTGCCGTAGCTCTTTTTCACATCACGGATTGAGATCGGTGCCACAGGGCTATTCCTTCACTTCTCGGTGGAGATAAGGCCGCGCACGAACCAGCGCTGCATCAGGATGACGAGCACCAGCGGCGGCGACATGATGATAAGTGTGCCTGCCATGGCGACGTTCCAGTCGGGCAGGCCGAATTCGGACGGGATGAGGGTCTTGAGCTGCGTTACAGCAATGCCGAAATTCGGATCGGTGGTAATCAGCAGTGGCCAAAGATACTGGTTCCAGGCCCAGACGAACATGATCGTGAACAGTGCGATCATGTTCGGGCGCGACAGCGGCAGCAGAATGTCCCAGAAAAACCGGACCGGACCCGATCCGTCCATCTTCGAGGCCTCGGCAAGTTCGTCCGGAACCGTCAGATAAAACTGCCGGTACAGGAACGTGCCGGTCGCGGTTGCGACCAGCGGCAGAACGAGACCGGGATAGGAATTCAGCAGGCCCCATTCGAGCTTGATCCGGATGCCGGTAATCTGCGCAACGAGCCAGCTTAAGCCGGTCGCATCAAGAATTGTCTGGAAAGGCTGCAGCGCATTGGCCGCGATCGAATAGGTCGGCACGATGCGGACTTCGAGCGGCAGCATCAGCGTGATGAAGATGATCCAGAAAATCACATACCGGCCGCGGAAGCGGAAGTAGACGATCGAGAAGGCCGCCATGGCCGAAAGGATGACCTTGCCGGCGGCGACCGACGTGGCGAAGATGATGCTGTGGAGCAGCTTGTTGCCGAGATCGGCGCGCACCCAGGCTTCGTGTGCGTTTTCCCAGAAATGCGAGCTCGGCATCAGCGGCAACGGCACGCGATTGACCGTCTCCAGATCGAGTGTCGATGCGATGATGACGATGGCGAAAGGCAAAAGCGCGATCACCATGCCGAGCGCCAGAAGCGTATAGCAGATGAAGTTGAATATCGGCGTGCGTTCGATCATGTCCTCGACCTCACTTGTAATGCACGCGCCGCTCGATGAAGCGGAACTGGAAGATGGTGAGTAGGACGACGAGCACCATCAGGATGATCGACTGCGCGGCGGCGCCCGAATAATCGAGCCCCCTGAAGCCGTCGAAATAGATCTTGTAGACCATCAGTTCCGTCGCGCGGGCCGGCCCGCCCTGCGTCATGACGTCGACGATGCCGAAGGAATCCTGGAAGCTTTCGGTGATGTTGATGACAAGCAGGAAAAACAATGTCGGCGTCAGCAGCGGCAACTGGAGATCCCACATGCGCCGCAGCGGCCCGGAGCCGTCCATGGCCGCGGCCTCGATCAGCGAACGCGGAATGCCCTGAAGCGCCGAAAGGAAGAAAATGAAATTATAGCCGATATATTTCCACGAGAAGGCGACGATGACCGCAATCATTGCGTCCTTGCCGTCGAGCGCCGGGTTCCACAGGCCAGGCCAGACATGGTTGATGACCGAGAGAAGGCCGGCCTCCGGCGCCAGGATGAAGCGGAAGGCAAGGCCGAGAGCCGGAGCGGCAATCGCGTAAGGCCAGATGAACACCGACCGGTAGATTTTGTGGCCGCGCAGTTCACGATCCGTCAAGAGCGCCAGGATGAGCGCCATCCCCATGGCGATCGCCGTCGAGCTGAAGCCGAAGATCATGCTGCGGGTGATCGACTCCCAATAGATCGGATCACTAAGCAATTGCTTGAAATTGTCGAAACCGACCCAGACATTGCCGCCACCCCATGGCTGCTCGAGCGTGAACGCCCAATAGAGCGCCTGCGCACTCGGCCAATAGAAGAAGACGAAGATCAGCAGCAGCATCGGACATGCGAAGAGCAGTCCGATCGTCGTCGAGGAGAAAGTGACGCGCTTTTCCATGAGTGGTCGTTTTCGCCATGATTTGGTCTACAGCGCCGCGCGTCTTTCAGACGCGCAAAGGACGCTGTAGCACTTTGAGCTGTAGCGCCGCGGCAGTTCGCATCCGCGACTGATTAAGAGTGAGCTTACAAAGACGCACCCGGCGCGCGCAAGGCGACCGGGTGCGGCTCAAATCAGCAATCAGGGGAGCTGAATGTTCTTGTAGGTCTGCTGGAAGCGGCGCAGCAGTTGGTTGCCGCGTTCGGCAGCGCCGTCGAGAGAAGCCTGGACGTCGGCATTGTTGACGAAGATCGCCTGCAGGCTGTTGGCAATTTCGGTGCGGACCTGCAGCAGGCCGCCGAGGCGGATGCCGTGCGGAGCCTTGTCGTCGGCAGGCGATGCGGTCAGGCTCTGAATGGCGAGTTCACGGCCGGCGTAAGGAGCCTTATCGTAAAAGCCCTGCTTCTTCAGATATTCGAAGCCCGAGTTACGAACCGGGATATAGCCGGTCACGGTCGACCAGGTCAGAGCTTCTTCCGGCTTGGCAATGAAGTTGAAGAAGGCAGCGGCAGCCTTGTATTCGGCGTCGGAGTGACCCTTCAGAACCCAGAGCGAAGCGCCGCCAACATAGGAGCTGTGGCGGGTTGCGTTGCCATAGGTCGGGAGCATGGCAACGCCCCAGTTCATGCCCTGCTTGGCGGTGCGGCCGATATTGCCGTGGTCGCCGACCGAGGTGAGGATGACCTGGCAATCGCCGGCGGCGAAGGCTTCGACGAAGGTCTGGCCGACGGCCTTGTTCTTGATGAAGGCAAGCTTGTTGTCGTACCAGGACTTGAGATCCTTGATGTAGCTGACGAGCAGCGGGTTCTTGTTGTAGGTCAGCTCGGCGTCGAGGCCTTCAAAGCCGTTCTTCTTGGTGGCAATCGCTTCACCGTTAACGGCTTCGAACTGCTCGACGTATTGCCAGACTTCGTTGCTGGAGATGTCAAAGGCGAGCGGGCAAGCATAACCTGCATCCTTCAGAGCCTTGAAATCTTCGCCGGCTTCCTGCCAGGTGGCCGGCGCATGGTCTTTGCCGATCTTGGCGAAGGCGTCCTTGTTCCAGTAGAGCAGAGCGGTTGAGGAGTTGAAGGGGAAGGAATACATCTCGCCCTTCGACGTCGCATAATAGTTTGCGATACCGGAGAAATAATCCTTCCAGTCGACGGTATAGCCCATGTCGGTCATCAGCTGGTTGGCCGGGTAGTAGGCGCCGGACAGCATGATGTCGAGCGTGCCGGCGTCGGAGACCTGAGCGATGGTCGGCTGCTTGCCGGCGCGGAAGGCTGCAATGGTGTTCTGCAGGGAAGCGTCGTAGCTGCCCTGGCTGGTGCAGACAACTTCGTAATCGGCCTGCGACTGGTTGAACCGATCGCACTGTTCCTGGACACGCTTTGCAATGTCACCGGAATTGCCGAACCAGAAGTCAATCTTAGTCTTATCGGCGGCGGCAGCGGGAGCGGCAAGAAACGCTGTAGCGAGAAGGGCGCCAACGGCGCCGAGAAGCTTGGCTTGCATGAGAACCTCGAACGTAAAAGGGACGCGCACTTTCGGCGCACGCCCTATTAGCTGGTTCAAATTACCGCGGCCAATGAATATTACATGACATGAAACGATCGAAATCGCGCCGTCACAAAACCTTCATTCGGATGTTATTTGCCGCAGCCGAGGCTATATTTAGAGAAGCCTCGCCAGCCTCCCCCAGCGCACTGCCGAACAGACATATTTGTATTCGAATAATTATAATTTTCAAGGGGTTTCAATATTTGCCTCTATTGCGATGCAGCATCTCTATTCGGAGATATGGTCGCATGAAAACTTCCAAACCCGGCTATCTCTACGCCATTGCACTGCTGTGCAATGCCCGGTTTCAGCCTCTGATTCAGAGGGAATCCTTCAAAATTGCAGCGAAATGCGGATCGAATGCACGGTTGATCGGCCCGGCGGCAGCCCCGAGCGCCACCGACCAGGGATCGGCCATGCCGGGCTGCAGGCGCGGCAGCATGCGGCCAGGTCGTTCGGCGATCGAAGGCAGTAGCGGGCCGATGGCCACGATCAACCTGTTGACCAGCGCTTCCGGGGCACTACCGCAGAGGATCACCGTCTGCGGATCGAAGACCGTTTCGATCAGATGGATGCTCCAGCGCAGTTCCACGGCCGCCGTTTCGATCCAGGTCTCGATGCTTTGATCGCCCCTTGAGGCAAGATCGTTGATGCATGTATGCAGGTCGGGATCGGCGGGATCGGCCGAGAGATGCTGATAGAGCGAGGCGAGCGAAGCGCGATGTTCGAGCGGCGTCGTTTTACCGTCTGCAAACAGCAGCGCCATGCCAATCTCGCCGGCATTGCCATTGGCGCCGCGGTAGAGTTCGCCATTCAGGATAAGGCCGGCGCCGATGCCGTAGCCGACGAAGAGGCAGACTGCATGGTCGAGACCATGGGCGGCTCCCACCATGCGTTCGGCAGTCGCCGCCGCCGCCGCATCGTTCTGTAGGCCGACATCGAGCCCGGTACCGGCGGTCAGCGTTTCCAACAGCGGAAACTTCTGCCAGGCCTCCATCATCCACGGATCGTCGCCGCTGCCGGCGACCCCGAAGGGCCCGGGCATGGCGACACCGAGGCCGACCATTCGCTTTTCCGACTGCTGAACGATCCCGGCAAGCTTGGAACGCACTTCGGCGACGAGATCGAGGATAACCTTTGCTCCCGTCGATGGACCTCCTGTGGGAAGGCCGGCTTCTGCGCGCACCAGAACACTGCCGATCAGATCGACGGCGACCGCCCGCGTCACATGCCGATCGATCTGCAGGCCGATCGCGAAGGCGCCTTCAGGCACGAGCCGGTAGGGCGTCGAGGGCTGCCCCCTGCCCTTTCGCACCGGCTCCTGCGAACGGACGAGGCCATCGCGCTCGAGTTCCTCGATGATATTGGACACCGTCTGCTTGGTCAGCCATGTCGCCCGCGCCAGATCGGCGCGTGAAAGCTCACCGTTGATCCTCAGGGCATCGATTATCACGCGTCGGTTATGCGCGCTGGTGCCTTCGTGGTTAGTGCCGCTCTTGGCCCGGATCGGCCTGACGTCATTCATGCGCAATTGCCTCTTGACTCCAATAGAATGTTGAAGAACTAATAAGTCAAGACAATTGACTTAATAAGGGACCGAAGAGTTCCAGGGAACGCAGGACGCCAACAAGGCTCCGACGACGCCCCCGAGACGACTTTTCGAACACCGACGGCGGAAGGCCGCCCTCGACAATGCGTAAATGTCACAAAACTGGAGGCTGTAATGCTGAAATCCCTTACCAAGACGCTTCTGGGTGCGGCCTTGATCGGCGCATCTCTTGCGCCGCATGCTTTCGCCGAAACGACACTGAACGCGCTTTTCATGGCGCAGGCCGCTTACAGCGAAGCCGATGTGCGCGCCATGACCGATGCCTTCGCCAAGGCGAACCCCGACATCAAGGTCAATCTCGAATTCGTTCCCTATGAAGGCCTGCACGACAAGACGGTGCTGGCGCAGGGTTCTGGCGGCGGTTACGACGTCGTGCTCTTCGATGTCATCTGGCCGGCCGAATACGCCACCAACAAGGTTCTGGTCGACGTCTCTTCGCGCATCACCGACGAGATGAAGAAAGGCGTACTGCCAGGCGCCTGGACCACGGTGCAATATGACGGCAAATATTACGGCATGCCGTGGATCCTCGATACCAAATACCTGTTCTACAATAAGGAGATCCTCGAAAAGGCCGGCATCAAGGCGCCGCCGAAGACCTGGGACGAGCTGGCCGACCAGGCAAAAGCGATCAAGGACAAGGGCTTGCTCGCCACGCCGATCGCCTGGAGCTGGTCACAGGCCGAAGCCGCCGTCTGCGATTACACCACGCTTGTCAGCGCCTACGGCGGCGACTTCCTGAAGGACGGCAAGCCGGCCTTCCAGACCGGCGGCGGCCTCGACGCGCTGAAATACATGGTCTCCAGCTATTCCTCCGGCCTGACCAACCCGAATTCCAAGGAATTCCTCGAAGAGGACGTCCGCAAGGTCTTCGAAAACGGCGATGCCGCTTTCGCGCTGAACTGGACCTACATGTACAACATGGCCAACGACCCGAAGGACAGCAAAGTCGCGGGCAAGGTCGGCGTCGTGCCAGCGCCGGGTGTCGCCGGCAAGAGCCAGGCTTCGGCCGTCAACGGCTCGATGGGCCTCGGCATCACCTCCGCCAGCCAGCACCCCGACGAGGCCTGGAAATACATCACCTTCATGACCTCGCAGGCCACGCAGAACGCCTATGCCAAGCTCAGCCTTCCGATCTGGGCATCTTCCTATGAGGACCCTGGCGTCACCAAGGGCCAGGAAGAGCTGATCTCCGCCGCCAAGGTCGGCCTTGCCGCCATGTATCCGCGCCCGACGACGCCGAAATATCAGGAACTGTCGACCGCGCTGCAGCAGGCGATCCAGGAATCCCTGCTCGGCCAGTCCTCCCCCGAGGACGCGCTGAAGTCGGCCGCGGAAAACAGCGGCCTCTGAGCCCGGCATGAAACCCCGGGCGGCGTCCGCCGCTGCCCGGTCTTAGAATCTATGAATGAAAAGGGTCGCCTCGATGTCGGGCACTTGGCTGACAACCCGCGCGTGGCTTTTGATGCTGCCGCTTCTCGTGGTGATGATCTCGGTGATCGGCTGGCCTCTGGTCGATACCGTCGGCCTCTCCTTCACCGATGCCAAGCTCGTCGGCACCGAGGGCAGCTTCGTCGGCATCGACAATTATGCCAAGATGCTCTCAGGCTCGAATTTCCAGCGCACGCTGATCACCACCGCATGGTTCGCGATCGTCTCGGTCGCCGCCGAAATGGTGATCGGCGTTCTTGCCGCTCTCCTGCTGAACCAGCAATTCCGCGGCCGCACCGCGCTGCGCGCCCTGATGATCCTGCCCTGGGCGCTGCCGACCGTTGTCAACGCCACGCTCTGGCGGTTGATCTACAATCCGGAATACGGCGCATTGAATGCCGCGCTGACCCAGCTCGGCTTGCTCGACGCCTATCGCTCCTGGCTCGGCGAGCCGGGCACGGCGCTCGCCGCCCTTATCGTCGCCGACTGCTGGAAGAATTTCCCATTGGTGGCGTTGATCGCGCTCGCCGCACTCCAGGCCGTGCCGCGCGACATCACCACCGCCTCGCTCGTCGACGGCGCCGGCGCTTTCGCCCGCTTCCGCTTCGTCATCCTGCCCTATCTCGCTGGCCCGCTGATGGTGGCCCTAGTGCTGCGCACGATCGAAGCCTTCAAGGTGTTCGATATCATCTGGGTCATGACCCGCGGCGGTCCGGCCAACAGCACCCGCACGCTGTCGATCCTGGTCTATCAAGAGGCCTTCTCCTTCCAGCGGGCAGGCTCGGGCGCTTCGCTGGCCTTGATCGTCACCCTGCTGGTGACCCTGCTCGCCGCCGGCTACGCGGCGCTCGTGCGCAAGACCGCCGGGAGCGCCGCCTAATGGAACGCCGGAGCCCGCTCTTCTCAGCTTTCATTCACCTCTCGGCGATGCTGCTTGCCGCGGTCATCCTGGCGCCGATCTTGTGGCTCTTCATCATGAGCATCTCGCCGGCCGCCGATCTCGCGGCAAAACCGCTGCGCTGGTGGCCGCAGTCCGTCGATTTCTCGCGATACCAGGTACTGCTGTCGACGCTCGAAAACAGCGCTGGCGCCGCGTTCACCTCGTCGCTGCGCAACAGCATCGAGGTGGCCGGCATGGCGACGATCGCCGCCATAGCGCTCGCCATTCCGGCCGGCTGGGCCGTGTCGCGCACGCCTTCTGTCGGCTGGTCGCTGTCGATGGTGATCGCCACCTATATGCTGCCGCCGGTGGCGCTCGCCGTGCCGCTCTATATGGGCCTCTCCCATCTCGGCATGCTGAACAACGTCTTCGGCCTCGCCCTCGTCTATTTGACGATCCTGGCGCCCTTCACCACCTGGCTGATGAAGTCGGGCTTCGATTCCATTCCGCGCGAGATCGAATCCGCCGCGATGATCGACGGCGCCGGCCTGTTCCAGACACTCCGGATCATCACGCTGCCGCTCGCCGCTCCCGTGGTCGCGACATCGAGCCTCTTTGCCTTCCTGTTGGCCTGGGATGAATTCTTTTATGCGCTGCTCTTCACCTCAGACCAGCGCGCCAAGACGCTGACCGTCGCCATTGCCGATCTCGCCGGCGGCCGCGTTTCCGACTACGGACTGATCGCCACGGCAGGCGTGCTCGCCGCCCTGCCCCCGGTACTGATCGGTCTCGTCATGCAACGCGCCCTGATTTCGGGGCTGACCAGCGGCGGCGTCAAGGGATGAACATGGCAGAAGAAAGAACCCGCCCGGCCGGACTTGCCGCGATCGATCGCGAAATGGCGCGCCAGCACGCCGATGCAATCGCCTCCTATGAAGCTGCGACGCCAATGGCGGCGAAGGCCGCCGCCTCGTTGAAGAAGACCGGCCGCCTGCTGCTCATCGGCATGGGCGGTTCGCATGCGGTCAACCGCGCCGTCGAACCGCTCTACCGCGCGCACGGCATCGATGCCGTCGCCTTGCCGCTGTCCGAACAGCTTGGCCAGCCGCTGCAGGTTGCCGGCAAAACAATCTTCGTCACCTCGCAATCCGGCGAAAGCGCCGAGGTGGTGCGTTGGTTCGACGAGACCGGCGGCACGCAGGAGACCTTCGGTCTGACCCTCGAAAGCCGCTCCTTCCTCGCAAGAACCGCCCCGTCGCTGGTCGGCAGCGGCGGCACCGAACTTGCTTTTGCTGCCACCCGCAGCCTGACGGTGACCTTCGCCTTGCATCTGACAATCCTCACCGCCCTTGGCGAAGATCCCGCGGCGGCACTTGCCGCCCTCAGCGCGCCCGTAGACCATGACATCGCCGCCGCCCTCGCCGCATTCGAAAATGTCTCAACCATCGTCACCTCAGGCCGCCGGCTGCAGGGTGTCGCCGAGGCATTGGCGCTCGGATTGACGGAGCTATCGCGCCGTCCGTGTTTCTCGCTCGAAGGCGGCCAACTCCGCCATGGACCGATGGAAATGCTGGGGCCAGAAATCGGTGTCGTGCTGTTCCGCGGCCTGGACGAGACGGCCAGCCTGGTGACGGCGATGGCGGTCTCTGTCGTCGAGACCGGCGCCCCGGTCATCCTGTTCGACGCATCCGGGCAGGCGCCGGTCACTGGCGCAGTGACGATCCGCTTTGCCCCTGCAACGGGCCTTGCTGCAATCTTCGCCATGCTGCCGATCGCCCAGCGACTGATGATCGCCTTTGCCGACGCCCGCGTGGAAAATGCCGGGACGCCGGTCCGTTCCACCAAGATTACCCGGAGTGAATGAATGCGGCCGCTTGCAGTCATCGGCAACGTCAATGTCGACCTCATCCTTGGACCGGCCGCCCCCTGGCCGAAAGCCGGCACGGAAATCATCGTCGATCATGACGAACTCAGGGTCGGTGGCTCCGCCGGCAACAGCGCGCTCGCCTGGCAGGCGCTCGGCATCGAATTCGTGATCGCCGCCAATATCGGCAGCGACCAGTTCGGCCGCTGGCTTGCCGAAGCCTTCGGCCATCGGTCTGAGAACTGGCCGGTGCGCCCCGAGAGAACGACGCTTTCCGTCGGCATCACCCATCCTGACGGCGAGCGCACCTTCTTCACCACGACGGGCCATCTGCCGCGCTTCAGCCTTGCCGATGTCTTCGCCGTCATCGACGGTCCAAGGCTGCGCGGCGGTTACGCGCTTCTCTGCGGCGCCTTCCTGACCGACGATCTGGCAAAGGAATATGGTGCTTTCTTCGACTGGGCCGGCAGCCACGATATCACCGTCGCGCTCGACACCGGCTGGCCGCTCAACGGCTGGACGGAAGAGAATTGTGAGAAGACGCGCGCATGGCTCTCCCGCAGCGGCGTAGCGCTGCTGAACGAGGTCGAGACGACGACGCTTGCCGGCATTGCCGATCCGGTCGAGGCTGCGCGCGAGATCAGGTCGCACATGCCGGACGGCGCGATCGTCGTCGTCAAACGCGGCCCGGAGGGCGCCATCGCCATCGGCCCGGACGGCCTGCTGGTGTCGGTGGAGGCACCCCTCGTCGAAGTCGTCGATACGATCGGCGCCGGCGATGTCTTCAACGCCGCCTTCCTCGCCGCGCTCGCAAGGGATGAACCGCTAGTGTCCTGCCTGAAGGCGGGAACCGAGGTCGCCTCGCGCGCCATCTCTACCCTGCCCCGCAGCTATGGTGATCCCTCGTCCATCGAGGAGCCCGTGTCATGAGCGCGCTCGACATCCAGAATATCCGCAAGACCTATGGCGACGTCGAGACCCTGAAAGGCATCGACATATCGCTGGAGAGCGGCGAATTCCTCGTGCTGCTCGGCTCGTCCGGATGCGGCAAGTCCACACTCCTGAATATCATCGCCGGCCTCGCCGAGGCAACGAGCGGCGACATCAGGATCGCCGGGCGCTCGGTACTCGCGGTCCATCCGAAAGACCGTGACATCGCCATGGTCTTTCAGTCCTACGCCCTCTACCCCAATCTGACGGTGCACCGGAACATCGGCTTCGGCCTGGAAATGCGTAAAGTTCCGGCGGGCGAGCGCGACAGGGCGGTTCGCGATGCGGCGAAACTGCTGCAGATCGAAAACCTGCTCGACCGCAAGCCGAGCCAGCTTTCCGGCGGCCAGCGCCAGCGCGTCGCGATCGGCCGCGCGCTGGTGCGCAAGCCCGAGGTGTTCCTCTTCGACGAACCGCTCTCAAATCTCGACGCCAAGCTGCGCATGGAGATGCGCACCGAAATCAAGCGACTGCACCAGATGCTGAAGACGACGGTCGTCTATGTCACCCATGACCAGATCGAGGCGATGACCCTGGCAAGCCGTATTGCCGTCATGCGCGACGGCCGCATCGAGCAGCTGGGCACGCCGGAAGAGATCTACAACCATCCGGCAACGCTCTATGTCGCCACCTTCGTCGGCGCGCCGCCGATGAACCTGTTGCAGGCAACGGTACGTGACGGCCGGCTGGCGCTTTCTGGCTTCGAAACCAGCCTGCCCCTGCCCGCCCGTTTCCGCGATGCGGCCGGCAATGGCCGCGACCTCGTCCTCGGCATCCGGCCCGAGGCGCTTCGCACCGACGGTTCCGGCCCGTCGATCGAGGCAACCCTGGAGGTCGCCGAGCTGACCGGCCCGGAACTCGTCGTCACCGCCCTTGCCGGACATCAGCGGCTGATGGCCTGCCTGCCGCCGCGCACGCCGATCCGCGACAACGAAAAACTCACCCTCTTCTTCGATGAGGAGGCAATGCATCTCTTCGATCCGCAGACCGGTCTCAGCTGTCTCCACCAGCAGTGAAACAGCAATCCGGCCGATCGTGCTGATTGTTCAATTCGCGGCGTCGACAGGCTTCCGCTTGTAGACGTGAATATAGTCGACGAGCAGGATGGAAGGGTTCGGCGTTTCATCGATCGGCCAACCCGATCCGAGCGCCAGGTTCACCAGCGGATAAAACGGCATCTGGAACTCCTTCGGCGTGTCGAAGCTCCAAAGGAACTGACGGTCGAAGTAGAAGCTCGTCTTGTCAGCCTGGATATCGACGCCATAGGTGTGATAGTCGCTGTTCAAAATTCCGTCCTGGACCTTATTCCAATAGCCGCCGGTGGTATTCTGCCCGCCCTGGCTCTGACGCCAGATATGGAAGCCCATGCTGAATTCGTAGGGCGCGCGGCCGTAATATTCCAGCACGTCGATCTCGGCGGTGTATTTCGACCGGTCGAGGCCGATAAGCCAGAAGGCCGGCCAGACACCCTTGCCCGGCGGCAGCTTCATTCGTGCTTCGAAATAGCCGAACTGCTGCGAAAAGCCTTCACCCCTAGGGTTCGCCGACGACAGCAGGCCCGAGCGCCATGTGCCATCGGCCTCTTTGCGCGCTTCGATCTTCAGGATTCCCTGATCGGTGGTAAACGGAAAACCGGGGGCCGGATCGGTGAAACGGGCATCACCGAAATCGCCGTTCCAGGGCGTATGGGCGATCCAGCGGGAGCTTTTCTCTCCCCAGGCCGAAACGTCGAGACTATCGAAACTCTCCTCGAACGTCAGCTGGTATGCATTGATATTGAGCGGTTCCTGGGCGACGCTGGGCCGGCCGGGAAGCGCCCCCAGACCGAGAACGACGAGCAGACCCAAAGCCTTAGAAGATATCCCGTAACGCATTCCGCTTCTCCAAAAACGCCAGACCAACTCGTTTGGACTGCACTTGTCTCAATCACGAGGTGAGAACCCCGTTTCGTCGCGGCATGAGCCGTTGAACAACGATGGTCTCGATGCCGCCGGGCCTTCCCAGAATCTGCCAGAGCAGCAGCGCGAAGGCCCAGAAGATTGTGGCTGCCGCCCCGCCGCAAGATGCCAGCGCGACGATAAGATTGAGGCCGAGAGGCATGGCAACGAGCGTAGGCTGCACCCAAAGCAGGAAAGCAATCATCGGCAAGCTTGCGACCAGGGGCCGGAAAAAGGAATTCAGCTGCGAGGCAAAGGTCGCGCCGATCAGCCGCCGCGTGATGACGAGCGATGCGGCATAGGCGACAAGCACCGCAACAACACGCGCGCCCAGCGCCCCCGCCACCTGAAAATAAGCGATGCCCAGAATGGTGACCGGAGCCCTGACGGCGAACTCGACGAACATCCGGAGAGCGACATAACGGGTATTGTTCATGACCATGGCCAATGGCGGCATCATGTTCGTGGGAAGACCGAGCAGGCTGACAAGGCACAGCCATTGCAAGATCGGTGCGGACGATGCCCATTTCTCTCCGACGAGGATACGCACGGTCGGCTCGGCGAGGAAGGCAAGCGCGATGAGCACGGGTGCCGCGACGAAGGTGATCGCATTCGTCGCTTTGAGATAGGCGGCGACCAGGTTGCGGCGGTCTTCGACAGTGGCGAATGCCGCCATCAGCGGGCGCAGCAACGGCCCGACGAAGGTCTGGTACGGAATAGCCGCGATATTGTCGGCGACGCTGAAGGCGCCGAACGTCGACAAGCCGGTAAAACGCGGCAGCAGCAGCCGGTCTAGCTGCCAATTGATCGAATTCAGCACCTGCGACACGGTATTCCAGCTGATCATGTCCTGAAAATGCGTCCATTCGGAAAGGCTGAACGTCGGTCGCATCGGCGCAAAGACATAGGACATGATCATCGCCGCAGTCGGGCCGGCGACCGCGCCGATCGCCAGCCCCCAATAGCTGCCTGTTGCCACAGCTACCCCTACCCCGAACAGCAATGTCGACCCTTTGGCGATCAGATCGAGCGCGAACTCGCGTTTGAAATCGAACCGCTGCATGAAAAGAACCATGCGCGGACTGATCGTGCTGCGCATGGCAGGCGCGATCGAGAGAACGGCGACAAGGGCGAAAAGCCGTGAATCGTCGTAGATCAGCGCCATCGGCCAGGAGATGAGCATCATCAGCAGGCTGATGGCCAGTCCTCTCAGCAGGCTGAGGGTGAAGGCCGTGGCGAACATCTCGTCCGACGGTGAGGATTGACGCATCAGCGCCTGCGTCAACGGCAGGTCCAGGATCGACTCGACGATGACCAGCACCGATGTCGCGATGGCGACCAGGCCGAAATCCGCGGGGCTCAAAAGCCTTGCCAGGACAAGCAGGCTGACGAAATCCAGCACCCGCGCCAGGAATTTTCCGCTGATGGTCCAGATGCTCGCCGTCGCCGTCCTCTGAGCTACGCTTGACATGATCTATTTATCTATTCCTCGTCGAGGGTTTGAGACGCTTCGGGTCACGGCGGCAAGGCAGGTAACGGCGTTCCTTCCCGTCAAGCGGACCGTCGTCTGAAGGTGTCGGCGGATCGGTCGTCATGGCTGGACAGCTGTTGCTCGATGAGGCTGGACAGACGATCGCGGAAGACGGCGGAGGAGAATTTCAGCGAATGCGCGCGGATTGCCTGCGGATCGATATCGTCCTCGACCTCTTCGAATGCTGCCATCGTTTCCAAAAGAGCTTCTGTCGTCTGCTCGGCGAAGCGGAAGCCGACCTGCGGCGCGGATACGGTCTCCCGGGCGCCGCCCGCATCGAAGGCCAGGACCGGCCGCCCCGATGCCATGGCTTCCACCGGCAGGATGCCAAAATCCTCCGTGCCCGGAAACAACAGGGCGCGGCATCGCGACAGGTGATCGCGCAGCACGTTGAAGGGCTGATGGCCGAGAAACTCGACGGTCGGCCCGGCGATCGACTTCAGATAAGGGAGTTGTTCGCCCTCGCCGATCACCACCAGTTTCCGCCCGGCCTCGGTGCAGGCGCGCACAGCGATATCCGGCCGCTTATAGGTGGTCAGCTGTCCCGCATAGAGGTAGAACTCGCCCTTCCCTTTGCCCACTGCAAAATCATCGGTCGCAACCGGCGGATGAATGACAATGGATTCCCGGTCGTAGAAGCGGCGGATGCGGCTTGCGACATAGTCGGAGTTGGCGACGAACAGATCCACCCGCGAGGCGGTCGTCACGTCCCAGGCGCGCAGCATCGGCGCGGTGATCGACATCAGGGCGCGGCCCACCCAGGGAAGCCCATGGCGGTAGACATGGAACTGATCCCAGATATAGCGCATCGGCGAATGGCAGTAGCAGACATGCAGAGCGTCGGCGCGCGTGATGATGCCCTTGGCAGGCCCGGATTCGCTCGACAGCACCAGATCATAGTCCTGCAGATCGAACTGCTCGAGCGCAAAGGGCATCAGCGGCAGCATCTTGGTGTAATGCCGTTGCGCGCCGGGGATCTTCTGCAGGAAGGATGTGCGGATGTTGCGCGTCTTCAGAAAATCGCTGATGCGATCGCGGTTGCAGACGAGGGTGAAGATGTCTGCCTGCGGAAACATGCGGCATAGTTCTTCGACGACCTTTTCACCCCCGCGCATCGAAACGAGCCAGTAATGCACAATGGCGACACGAAGCTGCTTGGCGTCGCTTGCGCTTCCGGCCTCGGCGACACGTCGTTTCGCCATGACGGGCGCATCGGCGAGAAACGCCCTCGCATCGGGAAGGGAGGTTGTTGCTTTCAGGGTCAACGGAATACTCCTTGTGTCGCCATGCCGTCTACCGGCTCGAAAACCGCATTCGTCGAAAGCAGGCCGTGATATTCGGCAAGAAGCGCGTCGCGCCATTCCTCGTGTGTCGAGGCGAGATCCGGCGACATCTGGAAAGCCCGCTCGCTCATGGCGCGGACCTCATGCATCGGCATCTGGCTGTATCTCGTCAAAATATCGGCAAAGGCGCATTCGTCGGCCGTATCGCAGGCAAGTGCCATGCCGGCTCTTTCCATTTCCTCGGCGAGAAAGGCGCCGCGCGACATGATGACGGGCAGCCCGCTCCTGGCCGCTTCGATCGCGACGAGACCGAACGGCTCGGGATAGCGAGAGGGCATCAACAACGCACGCGCCTCGCGGATGGTCGGGCCGATCTCCGCATGCGACAGCCAGCCGACGGCTCTGACGTGATCTCCCGATGCTCTGACCAACGGCATCAGCGGCCCGTCCCCGATCACGCAGAGCCTGACGCCGGCTCTGCGCGTGGCAGCTATGGCGTCCTCAACGCCTTTCTCCTCGTCCAGCCGCCCGATGAACACGAACTCGTCGTTGGCCTCTGCTTCGATGCGGTTGATCGAGAGTGGCGCGACGGGATTGCGGATCGTCGTTAGCCGTTCGGGTCGATAACCGGCGCCGACGAGAAAACTCGCCATCTTCTCGTGCAGCAGGATGATCCGGCCGAAATCGGTCTGCCCCTTCAAGAGCCGGAGGATATTGGAGCCGCGGGCGACCCGCCACAATTTGTGCGAATAACTTCTCTTGTCGCAAGCTGTCGCAATGCAGCCTCCGCCAAGCGGGCGTCGCTGGCAGATCTCCTGCGCCTGGTAGTCGAAGAAGGCGCCGTTGGGGCAGGCCGTGAAGAAATCATGCGCGTGAACCACGCATCGTCCGGCGACCGGCAACAGCGCCCGGAAAATCGCGGGAGACAGGATCTGGTGCCAGCCATGCACATGGTAGACGGTGTTGGCGGTATCTTTTTCGGCAATCCAGTTCGCCACCATGCGGACGGCGGCGCGATTGTGAATGCCGGTGACCAATACCTTCGCGCGATCGGCGCTGAGCAGGTCGCGGCTGTTCAGCCCGACCATTGAGACCCCGAGTGCGGCAAGCTCCGTATTGGCGGCGGCATCCCCGCTAATATAGGTTACGGGGATGCCAAGCCCGCGAAAAAGCTTGGCAGACAGCACCGCCAGGCCTGTCGCGCCGCCTCTGGCCACCGAATAGTCGTCGATGACGACCACCCGATCGATCGTCGTTGCGCGGGGGCCGGAAAACCGGCCGAAGCTTGCGGTGAATCGGATGCGCTCGGAAAACGACGGGCGCATTACTTCACCGAAACCGCGCCGTTGGCACAGGCCTCCAGCGCCTTGCGGTTGAGAATGCGGATCTTGCCCTGCCCCCCGTCGATAATCTTGCCTTCCCGCAGGCGCCGAAGGCATTGATTGACCTTTTCGCGCGACGCCGGCAGCGTCGCTGCCAAGTCATTTTGCGAAATGATCAGTTCGTCCCCGCTATTTGCCGCGTCTTTTCCATAAACAGCCGAAAGCCGCAGCAGCGTGCTGGCCAGTCTCGACTGCAGGGTCGACGCCGCATTCGCAATGATCCGGAGTTCAAGCTCCGAAATACGCGCCAGCGCTCTGGAGAAGACCTTCTCCCGAAAGCTCGGATCGCTGGCATACATGTCGCGCAGCAGGCGCCCTTCGAAGAAATGCAGCTCGCAGTTGGAGCTGGCTCGATATTCAAGGCTCAACGTCTGCCTGCGCAGAACCTCAAGTTCGCCGATCAGGCCTGATTTCGGAATGATCTCGACGATAAATTCCCTGCCGTCGGGCAGCATCGTGCTTGCGCTGACCACGCCCGAATGCACGCGGGCGAACATATCGATCAGGACGCCGGCGCCGGCGATGACCTCGCCGCGCCGGAAACGCCGGACGCTCGACCGGCAGGAAAGGAATTCATCGTCGTGCACTATCCGGCTGCCGAGATGAATGCCGCCGCCAGTCGATATCGCCCCCCTGCCGATGCCGGCCTTACGATCTGATGCGTGTGTCGCTCCATCCATGCGCATAACTCCGAGTACTAGAATGATCATAGAAAATGCTGCACTGCATCATTTATATTGCCTTAATAGGCAAGTCAAATAACATCACCGATAATTAGCGTAAAGATAAAGTTTATATCCAGTTGAAAAACAGAAAATACATCACATACCGAAATCAAAATTCGATTCGTCCGCACAACTGTCGCATAATTGGAGAGTCGTTCTTGCAAAGAGTCTTAGAGACTAAAAATTGTCATGGCATCAAAAATATAAATGAATCTCCGTGAGTTAATCACCAGTAGGTAGCTTCGGCGGTGATTTAGAATGAAAATAAATAGAACAAGGTACAGTGACAATTCTCTTCCGCCATTTGGTAGCATAAAGAAATAATTAAGGATTATGACCTTGGTAACAGACAATCAGGGTGCGGCGCAGCAAAGTTTGAACGGTTCTTAATCGGAAAGTTTTGGAGACCACCGATGGCACGGCAAGCACATAGTTTCGAGGCATGGTCGCGTGTCGGACAGTCTGCGAAAGACGGCGACCTCCATGCGTCCCAGCCTCGTGCAGCAGGCAGATCGTCCAAGCGCGCGCTCGACATTCTGTTGGCAATCACCGCCCTGATCCTGCTTTCCCCGCTTCTGCTGCTCGTCGCGATGATCGTGAAATTCTCCGACCGCGGTCCTATCTTCTATTCCCACACGCGCATCGGCTTCGGCGGAGCGCCGTTCGGATGCCTCAAGTTTCGCACGATGAAGACCGATGCGAGCGCTCAACTCGCCGAATTGCTGCAAAACAGTCCCGCTGCGCGCAGCGAATGGGAAACGACCCGCAAATTGAAGGATGATCCGAGGATCACGGTCGTCGGCGATATCCTGAGGCGGTCGAGCATCGACGAACTCCCCCAGCTGTTCAATGTTCTTCGTGGCGAGATGAGCCTGGTCGGTCCCCGGCCGATCACCGCCGAGGAATTGCCGCGCTACGGCGAGCATATATGGGCCTACATGGCCGTCCGTCCTGGATTGACCGGTCATTGGCAGACCAGCGGGCGCAACGATGTCAGCTACGAGCACCGGGTTTCCCTCGACGTTCACTACCTCAATAACTGGTCGCTTGGCCGGGACTTTATCATCATTGCCAAGACCATTCCCGCTCTGTTTTCGCAGCGTGGCTCGTACTGAGCATTAAAGGGGAGAGCTGCCGATCGTGGCCGATGTCGGAAGGCACGCTAGTCCCCCGTCCCCTCCAAACTGCCAGTATCTCGTTACTCCGTAATCTCGCCATTTGGATTAGGACGACATGACCTCAAGCACGATCTTCAGCGGTGTTTCCCCGATATCCCTGCCTGCCTCCGCAGCCACCGGCGGGAACTCACCGCTGACCCTGCGGGACATGCTCTTTTTTCTCAGAATGCGCTGGCTTTGGATCGTGGCTACGATCTTTGCCTTTCTTGCGATGGCCGGCAGCTATCTTCTCACCGCCGAGCCGACTTACGTTGCCAGCACGCAACTTGTGATCTTCCCGCAGGTGAACAGCACCGAAGCTCAAAGAGCCTTCGCGGAAGACGCATTCATAGAAGGGCAGTTGGAGATCGCCAGATCGAGCGATGTCATCGGCGGGACGGTAAGAGCGCTCGATCTTGATAGCGATCCCGACTTTGTCGATTGGAAACCCTCGCTGCTCGACAAGGCGAAGGACTGGCTTCTTTCTGCTCAGACGGACACGCAGGACGCGGCAGGCGTGGGAACGGGTGAAACGCCACCCAGACCCCGGACCGAGGAGGAACGGCTCCACGACCTGGCAATCGCCACGCTGCAGAGCATGATGGACATACGCCGGATCGGGAGTTCGACGATCATCGAGATATCAGCTGCAGCGTCGAGCCCTCAGAAGGCCGTCGCCATCGCCGATACGCTCGCCAGGCAATATATCCAGAAGAATATCGCAATGAAGGCCGATGCTTCCCGGCAATACAGCGACTGGCTAGAAAAATTCCTGAGGGAGCAGCAGCGCGGGCTGGCCGATGCCTCCAGCGCCTTGAACACCTTCAACAGCAATCCGCGCGACCAGTTCAAGCTTGCGGAGCTGCAGAGCGCGACGGATGCCCGCCGCACCCTTTATGAAAGCACGCTGACCCAGCTTACCGAAGCCAAGCAGCGCATCACCTATCCCGTGTCCGACGCCACGATCGTCTCGCGGGCCACGCTGCCTCTTTCGAAGGCGAGGCCGCGCAGCACGCTCATCACAGCCTTTGCCGGGGCGGTCGGCCTCGGCGTCGGCTTGGCGCTTGCTATGATAAGGCACGCCAGCGACCGCCGGATCGTTCGTCCTCAGCAGATCGCGGACGCCGGCGGAGTGTCCATCGTCACCTTGCTGGCAAGATCGAAGCAGAACCGGGATGGGCATCCTGCGCGCTTCCTCGGCGCCGGTACAGCCAGCAGCAATACGGCCGCCTATCCTGTTATTCCCGGCATGGCGGAATTGAGCGCAACTATCGTCGGTCTTCGGCGCAAACGCCGCGTCATCATTGGAATCGTCGCGGTCGATCCCGGCAGCGGGGCATCGACCATTGCCTGCGAACTGGCGGTGCTGTCGTCGATTTCGGGGGCGGACACGCTGCTGATCGATGCGGCTGCGCAGAAATCCTCCCTGAGCAAAGCGATCGCGCCCCATAGTTCCACAGGTCTCATCGATGTGCTCGACAACGGCGAACTGATCCAGACGGCGGCGTTACCCCTCACCCCAACCCTGAAATTCCTTCCGCTCGGCAAGGTGGAAGCAGTGACGCCGGCCGTTCGTCTAAGCTCCCGCCGCACGCAGCTGAGCTTCGCCGAGCTGAAAAAGGAATTCGACGCCATATTCGTCGATATTTCCGCATTCTCGACCTCCCCCGATGCCAATGCGATCGCGCCGGAGCTGGATGGCGTCCTCGTGGTCACCTCGCATGGGCGCACCTCGATCGACGATACCGTGCGCGTCATCGACACCATGCGCAATGTCGGCGCCGAGATCCTCGGTGTGATCATCAACCATGCACCGAAGAGAATAGAGTCATGATCTCACCTTCGGCAGGAGCAGCAAGACGGGACCGCCCATTGCGAATTGCCCTGGGGATCGCCTCGGCCGGGCGCCCTTCGATATTGCGGGAGACGATCGATTATCTCACCGGCCTGCCGGATCAAGCCGAACGGCTGATCGTCTGCGTGCCCGTCATCGAGGATGCGGCCGGGCTCGCCGGCCGCAGTGACGTGGAAGTCATCGTCGGCAGCCGCGGCCTGACCGTCCAGCGCAACAGGATCATCCAGGCCGCATCAGCCGATGCGGACGTGCTGATCTTTCTCGACGACGACTTCATTCCCGCCGCGACTTTCCTGTCGCGCATGGCGGCCGTCTTTGCAGCAAAGCCGGACGTGGCAATCGCCACCGGCGAGGTACTCGCTGACGGGGTCCTCGACGGGGGCCTCAGCATGACGAAGGCCCTGGAGGTTCTCGAAACGGCAGGCGAAGGCGCCGAGCATGTCGCGGATGTCTACAACGCCTATGGATGCAACATGGCGGTCCGCCTTGCGCCCGTTGTCGAGCACGCCCTGACCTTCGACGAGCAGCTGCCGCTTTACGGCTGGCTCGAGGATGTCGATTTCAGCAGGTCCATCGCCCGCCACGGCCGGTCCGTCTACGTCGAAGGCGCCCGCGGTGTGCATCTCGGCGTCAGATCCGGACGCCAGCCCGGCCGAAGGCTCGGTTATTCACAGATCGCCAATCCTGTCTACCTGATCCGCAAGGGCACGATGTCGAAAGGCCGTGCAATCGCGCAGATCGGCCGCAACATCCTGGCAAATATGTCGGGCGCCCTGCTGAAGGACCGCCTGATCGACCGGTGGGGACGTTTGAACGGCAATGTGCTGGCGCTAGCCGATCTTCTTGTCGGTCGTGCCTCTCCGTCCCGCATTCTCGAACTCGGCACTCCGTCGCCGCGCGAGATGCCTTCACCGTCGACCGCAACGAAACGGAGATAGACCAATGCAGCCTACATCCTTGTTCGATCGCCTCGTTTCCGTGGCACTCGCCTTGCTGGCGTTCGCCTGCCTGACCGGTTGGAGCGTCGCCCATGCGCAAACATTCACCCTCGTGCCGGAAGACAAGGTCAGACTACGCGTCGTCGAATGGCGCTCGTCGGATTCCCGCTATGCCAGCTGGGAGGCTCTCGACGGCGTCTATACCATCGATGATGCCGGCAATCTGTCGATCCCGATCGCTGGCCACCTGCAGGCGAATGGGAAGACGACCGAGCAGCTTGCCGATGCCATTGCCGGCGCGCTGGCCGAAAAATCGGCACTTCCGGGAAAGCCGTATATCGCCCTGGAGATTGCCGAACATGCACCGATTTTCGTGACCGGAACCGTGCAGACCCCCGGCCGCTATCCTTTTGAACCCAACATGACGGTGATGAAGGCCGTCAGCATCGCCGGCGGTTTCCTGCGGGAACGTGAAGACAACACCTATTTCGAGCGCGACCGGATCCAGGCTGCCGGCGCCTACCGGACGGCCGTTCTCAACCGGCGCGATCTGTTGATGCGGCAGGCGCGGCTGCGTGCCGAGATCGCCGGCGAGCAGAGTTTCGAAATCCCCGCCGAACTCTTGGGAACACCCGACGTCGACAAGCTCAAGGCCCAGGAACTGAACCTGATGCGGCTGCGGCGCGTCGACATCGCCAGCCAGATCGAAGCGGCGAACGACCTTACCCGCCTCTATGGGCAGCAGGCCGAGTCACTGGAGGCCAAGATCAGTTCGCAAAAGCGGCAGATCGACCTTGCCCAGAAGGAGCTGGACAATGTCAACAGCCTGGTCAGCAAAGGCTTGGTCAGCAATTCCCGCCAGGTCTCGGTCGACCGCTGGGTTGCGGATGCGCAAGGCACCCTGATCGATCTCGAAGTCGCCCTGACCACGGCTCGCCAGGGCCTCAGCGAGGCCGACCGTTCCAAGACCAACATCGTCAACAGGCGGAACAGCGAAAATCAGGACCTGCTGAACCAGGTTAATCTCGCGATCGGCAGGGCGGCGATCGATATTCAGGTCGCCCAGCTCCTCGGCGAGCAGGCTGGCTACGACGCTCAACTCGCCCAGATCAATACAGATGCGCCGGGTCTCGGCAGGGCACAGAAAAACTACAGGATCGTGCGTCGCAACGACGACGGAACCTCCCGTAGCATCGTGGCGGACGAGCAAACCGCATTGCTGCCGCACGATCTCGTCGAGGTCGGCTTGGACACGAACCTTCAGGCGCCATCTCCGTCGCCGCATACCGTTCCGCAGAAACAGAGTTCGATGGTCCCGTCATCCGATGTGGCCGGAGACAATCGCTCCGCTGCCGGCTGGATTTCCCAGACCGGATCGAATTAGGAGTCGGTCGTGATCATCGACGCCTCGCCCATTCCGCCGAAAGGTGGATGCCGCCTTTCCGCCAAAGCGAGGCCTCGGCCGCTCGCTCTCCTGCTCGGGATCTGAAGCATGTCGATAGAGCCGATCGGTTTCATGGTTCTGCTGCTTGGCGTGCTCAGCATGCTGAACGGCGCGCGCTTTGCCATCACCGCGCTATGCCTTTCAACACTGCTCGGAGCAGCAGCGGCTCTGCAGCTGCCGGCGCTCGGCGGCAGCAGCATCCAGCCGAGCCATCTTCTGGTGCTCTTTCTCGTCATGGCCGCCTTGCTGCGCCCGGTTCAGATGCAGGCGACGCTCGCCAGCATCGCCTATCCGGGACCGGGCTTCTGGTTTGCCTGCTATATCCTGTTTTCCGTGGTGTCGTCCTTCTTCCTGCCCCGTATCTTTGCCGGTGCGACCCTCGTTTACTCCTCCGCGAGAGACCCCTCGGGCATGATGTCGACGGTAGCGGCGCCGCTGGCTCCGGGTTCGTCCAATCTCAGCCAGTCCGTCTATCTGCTCGGCGACCTCGCCTGCTTCGCCGTCGTCGCCGGACTTGCCCGGCTCGGATATGGCCGTTTCATCGCGCAGCAGCTGATCGTCGCGTCGATAGCGTGTTTTGCCTTCGCGCTGATCGACCTCGCAACGTTCCAGATCGGCCAGGCCCAGCTGCTCGATATCATCAGAAATGCGAATTATACGATGCATACGGCCGAGACCATCCACGGCTTCAAGCGCATCGTCGGCCCCTTTCCCGAAGCAAGCGCTTACGGCGCCGTCGCATTGGCTTATTTCGGCTTTACGCTCATGCTTTGGCTGGAGCGCGTCCAAAGCCGTATGGCTGGATTGGCAACGCTTCTGATCGGCCCGACCATCGTGCTTTGCACCTCGACAACCGCCTATGTCGCGGGCGTCTTCGTTCTCTGCATGTTCGTGCTGTTCTGCCTGAAACGACTGATCGGCGGTCCCGCCACGACAGCGCACATGATGTTCCTGGCGATCACGCTGTTCTTCATCCCCTGCGCCATCACCGCGCTCAGCCTTGTTCCCGATGCATGGAATTCCATCGCCGGCCTCCTGACCACCACCGTATCGGACAAGCTGCAATCGCAGTCCGGCGAGGAGCGCACCGCCTGGAACACCCTGGCATTGATCGCATTCGTCGATACCGCCACTTTCGGCGCCGGACTGGGCACCGTTCGAGCTTCCAGTTTCATCGCCGCATTGCTGTCCAATGTCGGATTGACCGGCACCGCCCTGTTCGCCGTCTTCGTGTACAGCCTGGTGAGGGCAGTCGGGCGGTATAAATCCGGCGATCGGGAGACCCACGCGATCGGAACCGCCGCCGTGATGGCATCCATCGCACAGATCGGCTCCGCAGCAATATCGGGCAGCGGCACGGATCTCGGCTTGCTGTTCAGCACCTCGGCGGGGCTGGCCGCGGGCTGCCTGGCCGGAGCTTATGTGCCGCGGCATCGGGCGGCCCCATCGCCCGCGAGGCGGCACCCCTTGGAGGCATCGGCATCTCCTGTGAGAGCGCCGATGTTTTCAACGCAATGACGCCCGCTCGGAACTTTCGTAATGGCGCCGAATGGCCGCCGGGCGCCGCCGGACACGGGCGAACGCGGGTGTGCGGCCGCTCGGCCGCACCGCATCCGCCAGGGATTGTCCGTGAAATCAGGCTGCCGGTCGAAAATGATCCCAAACCGCGATCCGGCGAAGGATATGCGGCAGCTTGCGTCTCAATGTCAGCCCTTCTGACGCTCGCTGGCGGCAGAGACACTGTCTGCAGAATTGCTCGCCCGCAGTCTGGCATTGCGCCGCAGGAGACCCGACAGGAATACACTCGTCAGATAGCCGATCTCCATCAGCACGAGGATCGCGATACCGGATCCGATCGCCGCAACCGCGGAAGACCCGTCCACAAAAACCACGCCGCCGAAGCCGATTGCCACAATGAATGCAAAGATTGCGAAAGCCCAGGCGCGGATGCAAGCACCGGCAGCTATCGAAACCACGGCGGCGATAAGCGCGGTGATCAGCATCCAAATACCTCTTCTCGCTGCAACCCGACATGCACCCCGGTAGCCATCGTCGTGCCGGGGAAGAAGATCTCGAAACGCCGCCTTGTCGCATGCAGGGCATTCTTCATGGTGAATATCTCGACAATGAAACACACGAAAACCGCCGGCAGCCGGACGCCGATCAGCCAACGACCGAGACTGCATCTCGGCAATATATACCCGACTGGGCTCTCATATGACAGGCCCCTCGGCTCAATCAACAACGGTTCCCTCGACTTGGAAAGCGACAGCGATTCATTCCTGTTGTGGGAAATCGGAAAGGTGAGGACATGAACAATCAGTGCGTCGTCTACGTCACCGATGTCGAATATTCATTTCCGACTATTCTCTCGGCGCTTCAGGCTCGCAAATTCGCAAGCCCGGCGACCGATGTCTGTGTTCTCATGTCGGAACGTCTCGATAGTTTCGAAGAACTGAAAGCTCTGCTCGCAACGAGCGGGGTCGACTTGATCGACGCGACCGAAGCGCTGCAGGATTCGCTCGGCAAGCTCGACGGATCGCATTTCCAGGGACGCATCAGCGTCAGCACGATGGCCAAGCTGGTTCTTTGCGAGATCCTGCCTGCCAACTATAGCCAGATCATCTACCTTGACGGGGATACGCAGATCGTCAGCGATCTCGGCAGGCTCGAAAGTGCCTTTGTGCCCGAGGGCAGGTTTTTCGCGGCGCGCGATTACACGGCGATCCATGACTTCCTCGACACCGGAAAGAACAGCCATTATTTCAACGCGGGGGTTTTGAAATTCCACCGCAACGGCTGGATCGGACAGGAGGCGCTCGAGCTTTTTGCTAGAAATCCCGAGGCCTGCGAGGGCAAACATGATCAGGGCGCATTAAATTATGTCTGCGGGTCATCGCTCATCCTCGTATCGAACCGCTGGAATTTTCCCAAACAGTTCCTTCACCTGGTGAACATGTCCTCCTTGTCGATCGTCCATTATATGGCGCATCCGAAGCCCTGGCATGGCACCTTCTTTCCCTGGACGGACAGGGAAAGCCAAGTCTATGTCGACCTGCGCAAAGCACATCCGATTTACAACTCGCTGTATCGCGGAATAAGCCTCGATCGTAAGGTCCTCTATAAGTACCGGTCGATGCGGGCGCGCATCAAACACGCAATCGAAACGGACGGACCCAGTCCGCGGGTTCAGAGCCTGCTGGTTGGCGATTACGCCGTGTGACGCATGGTGGTCCGCCTGAGGATGAATATCCGCGTGACTGATCTCGGCATCGCGGTCGACCCTTGGATTGCAGGCGGAAGCGCAACTATTCATTCCAGGCTGGATAATGTTCAGGACAGAATATGAGTTATAGGGCCTCCGCCGCCAGTATCTCGCATTACGCAAAAGCTCGCCTGCGCCGCTCGCTCAAGGCTCGGCAGCTTCGCTACGACCTGCTGCGCAACGGGCTCAAGCAGGCGCGTCACGTTGTCATCTGCGTCATCCGCGACGAGGGGCACCGGCTGGCATTCTTCCTGCAGTATTATCGCGATCTCGGCTTCGAGCACTTCATTTGCATCGACAACGGCTCGACCGATGGCACGGCCGAGTTGCTATCCGGCTTCGACGATGTCTCCGTTCTTTCCGCCCACGGATCCTACAAGGCGGCGAGATTCGGAAACGACTGGATCAACGAAATCATCAACCGGCACTGCCAGGAGAAATGGGTTCTCTACGTCGACGCCGACGAGTTCCTGGTCTATCCGCATTGCGACACACGGCCGATCGATCAACTGACCGCCTATATCGATGCCACCGGCGGTCATTCGCTGCGCTCTGTCATGATCGACATGTACAGCCGGCATCCCGTTGTCGAAAACATATGCGAACCCGGCCGCAATCCGCTTGAGGTCTGCAATCTCTTCGACCGCTCCGGCTATGTCGCGCATTTCGACGAACGCAACGGGACGATATGGATCAAGGGCGGCGTTCGCGGGCGGGTCTATTTCCGCGACCGGCTCTGGGACGGTCCCGCGCTCAACAAGATACCTCTCGTCTATATCGACGGCGAACGTCTTTTTCTCAAATCATCACACCAGGTCTGGCCGCTCTCCCTGAATTTGGGCGACATGCGCGGAGCCCTCGGCGTATCGGGCGCCCTTCTGCATTTCAAATTCCTGTCGACCTTCGTGCACAAGGTTGCCGATGCGGCGCACCGGTCCCAACATACGGAGGAGTATGCGGTCTATTCGTCGAGCAAGGATAAGGATGACTTCGTCTACGACGATACGGGCACCTACAGAAGCTGGAAGGATCTCTCCGATCACGGGCTCATCCAGGGTGAAGGCTGGAAATACTGGAGGAATGCTTCGGAGAGCGAAGTCTAGTTTATCTCATCCTGAAGCGTGCGGCGGTTGCGGGAAAACATAAAACCCACCAGTGGCGGGTTTTATTGAGGTTTTCGCTGCCGCATTCTTTCGTCGAGGCGCCCGCCCCTCAAGCGATGGACGCTTCACCCTCGGCATAAGCTTCCAGCGCCTTCCGATTAAGAATGCGAATTTTACCCTGCGTGCCGTCGACCACTTTGCTCTCGCGCAAACGCCGCAGGCACTGATTGACCTTTTCGCGCGACGCCGGCAGCGTCGCCGCCAGGTCGTGTTGGGAGATGATCAGCTCATCGCCGCTATGTTGTCCGTCCACTTTGTACAAGGCAGAAAGGCGCAGCAGCGTCCGGGCCAATCTCTGCCTCAGGCTCGATCCGGCGCTGGAAATGATCCGCAGTTCGAGTTCGGAAACACGCGCCAGCGCCTTCGACAGGATCTTCACCTGAAATTGCGGATCGTTCGCACACAAGTCCCGCAGCAAACGACCATCGAAGTAATGCAGTTCGCAGTCCGATGAGGCCCGATATTCCAAGCTGAGGGACTGCTTGCGCAGCACCTCCAATTCGCCGATCAAGCCGCCTTTTGGAATAATCTCCACGATGAACTCTCGTCCATCTGCAAGCGGCGTGCTTGCGTTCACCATCCCACGATGCACGCGGGCGAACATATCGATGAGGACACCAGCGCTGGCAATCACTTCACCGCGGCGAAATTTTCGAACACTCGTGCGGCTAAACGGGAACTCGTGATCCAAATTCGCCCCGCCGTCGTAAACAATAGCTGCAGGCCGGCAAGTAACCGCTTCGCCTTTTCGAGCGGCGTCGCCCCTAGTCCTGTCGTCTCTGATATTAATCGCCCCGTCCATACACGCAGCTCCACGCAGACTAATTGACTTATTTTTAGCTGAGGCATTCGTAATATGTTAAATTATAAAGTCAAATAATAATAAAGTAAAAATATCGTTCTGAAACTATACATAATTATGACGAATACTCACATTTATATATCATAAAATTCATATTGGATTCTGTTGAATTCACACAATTTAGCCGACAGAATGTTTTTATACAAATTTATGACAAATGTAGCCCCAGAGAAAATCCAACAGGCAAAAGAATAACATTGTTGTCGCAAATATATATTGATAACATCTCAGATAAGTAAAAGATTAGGCACAACAATTACGGTTATTCTCGAAAATTTCTTCAAAAAATAAAGAATTTATTGGCGAATGTGACCTCGGTCACAGACTTCACACTTACATTCAAACAAGCTTTGGACTGTGATTTCTGGAATTCGCTCTACGGAGACGCGGATGGCGGGAAAAAATCATGGCATCAACCCAACCGAACCTTGGCGGGATGTTGCCGGGGCGCGACAGGAAAGACGTCCATTGAATTCGTCACAATCCCATACGATCAGCAGAATTCTGAAGCGCGTACTGGACATCGTCATTGCGGCAAGTTTTTTATTGCTTTTATCGCCGTTCCTTCTTTCGGTAGCCGTCATTATCGCGCTAGGTGATTGGGGGCCAATTTTCAATTCCCAGCGTCGGATCGGTTACAAGGGCAAGGAGTTTGGCTGCCTCCAATTCCGCACGACAAGAGCCGACGCAACCGCCAACGCGTATGTCACCGTCGTCGGCGAGATCGTCAGGCGATCGAGCCTCGACGCGCTTCCGCAATTGATCAACGTGTTGCTCGGCCAAATGAGCCTCGTCGGCCCCCGCGCCATTAACAAAGAAGAACTGCCCCGTTACGGTGAACATGCCTCTGCCTATATGGCCGTCCGTCCCGGGCTGACCGGTTATTGGCGAACCGCCGGGCGCGGCGACCTCCGCTACCAGAACAGAGTTTCGGTCGACGTCGAGTATTTGTCCAAATGGACGCTCGCCTTGGATTTCGCGATCATGGCCAAAACACTCTCCGCCCTGCTTTCCCGGCACGCCTTGCTGCCCGGGCAGGACTCCTAGAGCATTTTCCTTGCGCCTTGCTGGACGCGAAATCCCGCTTCACACGTTTGCTGGAATTGCTCATAACGTTTCTGACGAAAGCAGATTGAGATATACCGCCAAGCAGCACCCTGCGGCCTCGGCTAATGGGCTCTATCCGTGGGGATGCTTGCCGGTCACAGGCGAGCGCTCGGCAATGGCGTTCCTTTTCCGGCGCTTTTGAACATGCCCCCACAATGAGAAGGCAAAAAGGCCCGCCAGATAGCATATTTCCATCAATACAAGCCGTTCCAGGCCAGAAGCAAGCGCTTCCGTCGAGGAGGAGCCTTTCAGCACACTCACGGCGCCCAAGGCCGTGACCAGCAGAAATGCAAAGAACGCAAAGGCCCAGGCACGAATGGTCGCTCCGGCGGCGATGGAGATGGCGATCACGATGAGCGTGCTCTTCAGCATTATTCTGCTCCTCTCTTCACCTCCTTCGAGCCACCGCCAGCCCTCAACGACATGACAAAACCCAAAGTCGAAAGAAGTTCGATAAAAGTATTTTATCTATTACCGTTAAAATATTGCTAATACCTCGCCAGCAAGTCGACGAAGCCGCACGGTAGAATATCCGACTATTCATCGAGCGCGAACACTCCATCACCAAAGGTCAAGCAATTCGCGGCAATCACGACCGGAATGATTGAGGTGTGGGAGGCTTATACGGGAGCCGGGAATGTAGCTGCGGTGTTCTCCCCTGAACCGAACATCCGCTCGTTAGTCCTGAAAAGCGAGTCCGGGCATAGGTTCACGGTTCGTCGGGCAGCAACTAGCCACGCCGCAACGAAACAGGGCTCGCCGCCATGGCGAACCCTGCTGATCTCTGGCGATGGAGTTGCCGGCCTCGAGATCGATCAGCCTATTTCGAGACTGCGGCGGCCAATTGCCGTTTTGCGCCGCGTTGGAGGCTGAGGTTTTCAAGCCAGGTCACTTGTTTCCTCAATTTCAACGCCGGCTTTTCGATGAATCTCCACGAGAAGGCGGCAAAGCAGGTCGCAACGATGCTGCAGACAATGCCATTCAACCACCAGTTATGCGCCCAGGGCCCGAGCGCTACAAACGCCTGTTGAATGGGATAGCCGTAAAGGAAGACGCCGTAGGAATAGTCGGCCCCACTGAGAATGCCAAGTTTTCGGGGCGAGGTCAGGCCGAGGAAGACCGTGACATATCCGATTGCCGGAATGGCAATGAAATCTCCAAAGGACGTGAACCAGTAGGCCCATAATATCATTGCCACCGAAGCAAGGAAAATTCTCACATCCCAGAGGACCTTGTCCTTGTAGAGATAGAAGGTCACCCCCACGAGAAACGCACAGATGAGCAGATTGCCCGACGCAGTCGTGGGCATCGTGGCCCAATCGCTCTCATGTTTCCAATACCTTGCGATACCGAAGCTGATGATCAAAGCCGGCGTGGCAACAAGGGCGATCACTCGCCGCCTGACCACGCCGAGCAGAAACAGGGCGGCGATCGCGGCATAGCACTCAAGCTCGAAGGGCACCGTCCAGAGCTGCCCGTTGACCATCGCGGCGTCGGGATTATCCAGGAATACACCGGGGAGATTGAAGTGGATGTGGCCCGTGACATTCAGCAAATAGGTAAAGAACTGAGGATCGGTGAAATAGTCACGCAGGTCATACTCTGTATAGATCGCTCCGAGTATAAAGGCAGCCAGCAATACCTCCACCGCAAGAGCAGGGTAGATCCGAATAAATCGGTTACCGAGAAAGGAGATCAATGTCTTCGACCGTTCAAGACTGCCAGCCACCAGGAATCCGCTCAAGACGAAGAACATCGGCAGCACTGATTTCATGACAGGACGGAAAGATGACTCCCAGAGAAACAGGTCGTCGCCGTAGGTGACGCGGGCCGTATGTATCCAAAGCACTGAAAAGGCTAACAGTAATCGCATATAATCGAATCCTGTCGGTCGCCCCTTCGCTAGATCAAGCTTTTCGCCGAGAAACATCTGTGGCCCTTTCAGAAGTATTGACTCGATTTGGGTTGGCAAGCTGTCGCCGCCGGGCGGCGGCGGCATCTTTGCCGGGCCGCGGCCGCGTGTCAGTGACCAGAGGTACATCAGCAACAAATTGAACGAGAGAGCGCCCTCTCCCGACGACCAGACAACTGACCATCAACCCAATGGCCCGTGCTTCCCCAGGCGCCATGCGGTGGTCGGAGTTGGACCAGGCGATCGGGCGGCGGATTTGGATGAGGAAACTATGAAATTTCTGGCCACCCTGTTTTTGATTGTTCTCGCCTTTATCGGATTGGGCCTGATGGGAGGCGGCGCCTTGCTGCTCGGCCTCGGCGGCTCGCCCTATTACGCCTTTGCCGGGCTTGCTTATCTGGCTGCCGCGCTTCTGCTGTGGCGCCGCCGGATGTCAGGCGCCCTCATCGTCCTGCTTGTCGCCGTTTTCACCCTTCCCTGGGCAGTTTGGGAGTCGGGTTTCAATTTCTGGGCGCTCTTTGCGCGTCTGATGTCTCCCATCGCGCTGGCGGGCTTTGCACTTCTCTTTGCGCCGTCGCTTTCGCCAACCGCCAACCGTAAGCTCTTCTATGGCGGCACTCTGCTTGCGGCCATTCTTTTCGCTGCAGGTTTCAGCCTTGCTTTCACACCGCACGGGCTGATCCACCCTTCCGCCGACATCCCCGCCTACGAGACCGCCAAGGGCGACAACTCGCCCTCCGACTGGGCATCCTACGGCCGCAGTACGGCCGGAGATCGCTACGCCCCATTCGATCAGATCAACCGCCGCAATGTTGCCAAGCTCGATCTTGCCTGGACATATCGCACCGGCAAAAGCGATGGCGCCGATCAAAACACGCCTCTGCAGATCGGCGATACGGTCTATACCTGCACGCCGACGGACGTAATCGCAGCGCTTGACGCAGATACGGGAAAACCGCGCTGGACCTTCGATCCCAAGGCGACGGCGCCGTACTGGCAGCGTTGCCGCGGCCTCGGTTATTATAAGATGCCACCGGAGGTCCAATCCGCCGACGGTCTTTGCAATGAGCGTCTGGTGCAGACGACGATCGATGCCCGCCTCCTGGAGATCGACAGCAAGACCGGCGCACCCTGCAAGGGCTTCGGAGACAATGGCACCGTTGAGCTTTCCCAGGGCATGGGTGAAGTCAAGTCAGGTTACTATTTCCAGACTTCGGCGCCGCTGATTGCCCGAAATCTGATCGTCATTGGAGGCTGGGTCATAGACAATCAGGAGGTTGGCGAACCCTCGGGCGTCATCCGCGCCTTCAATGTCATTACCGGCGAGCTCGAATGGGCATGGGATCTCGGCAATCCCGAGATCACCAAACTCCCGCCGGCGGGCCAGACCTATACTAGGGCCACGCCCAACATGTGGACGACGGCGGCATTCGACGACGAGCTCGGCCTCATCTATGCACCGCTCGGCAATACCACCCCGGATTATTACGGCGTCAATCGCCCTGATTTCGCCGATCAATACAATGCCACCTTGGTGGCGCTCGATGTCAAGACGGGACGGGAGAAATGGAAATTCCAGACCGTGCATCACGATATCTGGGACTATGACCTGCCGGCACAGCCTGTTCTGATCGACCTGCCCGACGGCAATGGCGCCACCGTACCCGCCCTCCTGCAGACCACCAAACGCGGGCAGCTTTTCCTGCTCAACCGTCAGACCGGCATACCGCTTGCCGAGGTTCAGGAGAAGCCGGTGCCGCAGCAAGGAGGCGCCCCGGAGGAGAAACTGTCTCCGACACAGCCCTATTCCGTCGGCATGCCGACCATCGGTGCGGACCGGGTGACTGAGCAGACGGCCTGGGGTCTGACGATGTTCGATCAGCTGGCATGCCGCATCGCCTTTCGGAAGATGCGCTATGACGGCGATTTCACCCCGATCGGCCCGCAATATGCGATCCAGCAGCCGGGCAACCTCGGCGGCCTCAATTGGGGAAGCGTGTCGGTCGACCTGCCCAACAAACGCGTCTTTATGAACGACATCCGCGTGCCCAGCCTCTTCGCGCTCATTCCGCGCCAGGACTACATCGATTTTGCCCTGACCACGACCGCACACGGCCCCTCCGCCCCGCAGCGGGGCACGCCCTACGGCATGGCCACCGAAATGTGGACGTCGAGGCTCCGCGTTCCCTGCACGCAGCCGCCCTTCGGGACCGTCACGGCAGTGGATCTGAACACCCGCAAAATTGCATGGCAGGTCCCGGCCGGGACCGCCGAACAACTCGGACCGTTCAAGATCAAAACCAATCTGCCGATGCCGATGGGCCTGCCGAGTTATGCCGGTACGTCGGCGACCGCCGGCGGCGTCGTCTTCTTTGCTGGCTTCCAGGACTATTACATCCGCGCTTACGACGCTGAGAACGGTGATGAGCTCTGGAAATATCCCCTACCGGTCGGCTCGAGCGCCACGCCCATGACCTACGTGTCGCCGAAAACCGGCAAGCAATATGTCGTGATCTCGGTTGGCGGAGCGCCATATTCCAGGGACGACGGCGACTACGTGTTCGCCTTTTCTCTGAAAGACGAAGATTAGCGCCGCCGCCGTCACACTGTGCTATTTTGGTCCGATGAGGAACTGAGGCTACGAGCGTGACGCGAAAACTGGCGGCGATCCTAGTCGCGGATGTGGTCGGCTACAGCCGGCTTGCCGGTGCGGACGAGGATCGTATCCTGGCGCGGCTGCGAACGCTGCGCAGCGATCTGGTTGATCCGACCATCGCTGTGCACAATGGCCGCGTCGTCAAACGCACCGGAGATGGAAGCATCATCGAATTTCGCAGCGTCGTCGACGCCGTGCGCTGCGCGATCGAGGTACAGACGGCCATGGTCGAGCGCAATATCGGCGTACCGCCTGAGCATCGCATCGAGTTCCGGGTCGGGATCCATCTGGGCGACGTGGTCGAGGAGAACGACGGCGATCTGATGGGCGACGGTGTCAACATCGCCGCGCGGTTGGAGGGAGTTGCCCAGCCCGGCGCCATCTGTCTCTCCGAAGATGCCTACCGCCAGGTAAGAGCGCGGCTTGATCTCGCCGTGACCGATCTCGGGCCAATCCAGCTCAAGAATATCGCCGAGCCGATGCGGGCCTATTCGCTTCAGGTCGGACCCATTTCGCAGCCGGCCCTGGCACGGCAACCGGGAGAGCAGCACGCGGCGAAACTGCCTTCGGCTGCGTCCGTTCCTGACAAGCCCTCCATCGCCGTACTGGCGTTCAACAACATGAGCGGCGACGCCGAACAGGAATATTTCTCCGACGGGATCAGCGAGGACATCATTACCGACCTCTCGAAGCTGTCCGAATTGCATGTGATCGCCCGCAATTCATCCTTCGTCTACAAGAATGTAACAGCCTCCGTGCCTGAGATGGCTAAGGCGCTTGGCGTCCGTTATGTCCTCGAAGGCAGCGTGCGCAAGGCCGGCAACCGCGTGCGTGTTACGGCGCAATTGATCGACGCGAGCAATGGCGGGCATATCTGGGCAAGCCGGTTCGATCGCGACCTTACCGACATTTTTGCCGTTCAGGATGAACTGACCCAGGAGATCGTCACAGCGCTCAAACTGAACCTCACGCATGGCGACCAGAATCGCTTAGCCCAGGGGCGCGCAGTCGATGTCCGCGCATATGAGCTTCTGTTGCGTGGCCGCGAACAGGCGTCGGCCCATAGCCGGACGGGAAATTCTGCCGCCCGCAGCCTGGCGGCGGACGCGATCGCCATCGATCCCGGCTATGCGGCGGCGCAGGCACTGATTTCCTTCACCCATGTGCTCGACTACATCAACGCTTGGAGCACCGATCCCGAAGCTTCGCTACGGATCGGACTGGATCTGGCGCAGCAAGCTGTGGAAATGGCCGAGCAACAGCCCAACGGCCATTTCGCCCTGGGCATGGCCTGCATGTGGAACCGCGAATTGGACCGGGCGCGGGCGGAAGTGCTGCGCGGCCTCGCGCTCTCGCCGAACTCCGCCGCACTCCTGATGCTGATGGCCCATATCCAGATATTCTCCGGCGATCCCGCAACTGCGCTTAAAACGCTCGACGCATCGATGCGGCTTGATCCGCACTATCCCGAGGTGCTGTTCCAATTTCTCGCCGACGCGCACTTTTCTCTCGGTGACTATGGGCAAGCAATCATCGCGATCGAGCAGCGGCTTCAGCAAAACGCTCAGTCGGAAACGGCCTATGCTCTGCTCGCGTCATGTTACGGCCATCTCGGCCGTAAAGAGGAGGGCCAACAGGCGTGGGAGAAGGCGCTCCAGATCAATCCCAATTTCTCCGTCGAGCGCCGCCGCCGCGTCCTTCCATTCCGCAACCCCGAGGATTTTGAGCGCCGCGTTGAAGGGCTGCGCAAGGCGGGAGTGACGGTCCCGGATGTCCGTCAATGCTAACAGCAACTGCGGCTCGGACCCCGAGAGCATGATTTCAGCGGCGCAAAGGCCGCTGTGATGCTGTAAATGGGCTGATGCGTCACCATCGAGCCGACCGATCATCGCAGCCCGTAGATTAGCCGCAACATTCATTTTTTCCCGTCCGCCAGCGCCTCTTTCCGCCGGCGACGCGGCAGGAGTGATTTGAGGTACCGCCACGCCGGCGAGATAACGTAGCCTGCAACCGGAATTGTGACCAAGCCGGCGACAATACCGACGATGCCTGCTCCTGCGGCCTCGACGGCCCAGCGCAGCACGGACGCAAGAACGGGAACGGCATGGACGGCCACCTCCCCGGCACCATGGATCAGATGCGCAAGGCCGCCTACGCCATAGGCCTCGAGCCCGTGAACGATGATGCCGCCGCCGACCCAGATCATGGCAGCCGTTCCGACAATACCGAGTGCTTTCAGAAAATAAGGCATGCCAGTGACCAGCCCTCGTCCGATCACGCGCAAGAACGGGCCCATCGGAGGCATCGCCTGCCCACGCGCCATCATCAGGCCCAGATCATCGGCCTTCACGATCAGCGCCACGCCACCATAGACCATGGCCGTTATACCCAGCCCAACAACAGCAAGGATGAAGGCCTGAGAGAATATGCTGCCTGACGGCACAGCGGCGAGCGTAATCGCCATGATTTCGGCCGACAGGATGAAATCGGTCTTGATCGCACCGGCGACCTTCTGGTCTTCGAGCGATTGCGCATCCAGGCTTGTCGCCTCGAGTGCCGATTCATGGGCATGGGCTGCATGCGGCAGCACCAGTGCGTAGACTTTTTCCACGCCCTCGTAGCAGAGAAAAAGCCCGCCGATCATCAGCAGCGGTGTGATCGCCTGCGGTGCAACAAAGCTGAGAATAAGCGCCGCGGGAAGCAGGATCAGAAGCTTGTTCTTCAGTGAACCCACCGCGATCTTGCCGATGATCGGCAATTCGCGTGCTGCCGAAAATCCGGTGACGTAGCGGGGTGTAACTGCCGCATCGTCGATGACGACGCCTGCCGCTTTCGCGCCTGCCTTGGCTGCTTGGCCGGCAATATCGTCAAGCGAGGCCGCAGCCACCTTTGCCAGGGCGGCGATATCGTCAAGAAGGGCGATCAAGCCAACGCTCATTCGAGCCTCCAGTGAAAAGACAGATAGTTACACAAAAAGGAATGGAAAACTCGACATCGAAGCGACACGTGGCATCCTCCCGGGAAGATGCCATGCACAAATCGTGACGGCAATGGCGGTTTCGACCGGCGTCGGGTTCACCCCACTCTTATCGGAGCGCACAGACGCCCGACAATCGCCTCGGAAAACAGGCTCCCCTCGCATCGACTCGGATGGACAACCGGCAAGCTGCTGATCTTTGATTGCTGGGCCTGATTACCGAGACTAGCAATTATTCCACTGAGCCGACGCCGCTCGTCCAGACGAACTCCGATCGCGAGCGTTTCACCGCAATCACGGATGCTTGCCCTTTCCATAAAAGACGGTGTCGTCACGGAACTCCCCATTTAATCCTGTGCACATAGACTTCCACTTCAGCTTCAATGTCGCTGCAGAGCTGTTTATATTCCGCGATCAGTTTGCTGTTGCTCTCCAAGTTGAAGCTGAAGCGTTCGAGTGCGGTGGTGGCAAGCTCATACGACTCAAAAAGGTCGTCGATCGCATCGTTCGAAAGGAGCCGCAACTGCTCGCGCAAAGCTGGCAGCTTGAGCATAAGTTTCTTCCGTCCCCCCTCTTTGTTGCGGATGGAGTGCATGCCGTCCTCATCTTACGCCGTTGCAACATATATCAGATACGTAATGGGATCTGCCGCAGATCGTTCCACACCGCCTCATTTTCTGGGTTCGGATGCGGTAGTCGCGGTGGAATTGCGGTGGAAAATCGTGTCGATCCCGGCCGGAAAGTACTCGCCCTCATGACGGTGGCTGCAATAGTCTCGCGGGAACCAATCAAACGGTTTGCAGAACCCTCCAGGCCGGGCCGGTCCCCATTCCGATCCGGCGGGGCTGCTGGGCGCCGGCATAGATGTTACGCGATGCTACAGGCCTTTGGAGTTTGCCGATGCTAGCTTAGCGACGGCGTCGGCGGTCAGTGAGGCTTGTCACGCCAAGATGCAGATTTGGAAACGAGGGGGTATCGGCCCGCGTGAAATTACTCGGTATACGTCCTCCAGGGGTTTATTGCAGGAACAGGTGCGGCCTCTTGCTGGCTCTGCTCATGCTGACGGGCTGTGGCCACCAGACCGGTGTCATGACGCCACTCGCGGCCACGGCGTCGACGCCTCCTACTGCAAAGGTCGACATGCTGGTCGCCACGACCCGCCAACCGTCCGGCGATCCGGCGACGCTTTTTAACGGTGAGCGAAGTGCCAAGCCGCATTTGACCGAGGTATCCATCACCATACCGACCAATCGCAAGTCGGGAACGGTTCAGTGGCCCGAGCGCCTGCCGCCCAATCCGGCAACGGACTTCGCAGTCACCCGGGTGCAGCAAGTCTCGACGATCGCTGAAGGCCGGGCGTGGTTCAGGCAGCATCCGAAAGGCGGTCACGCGCTGGTCTTCATTCATGGTTTCAACAACACCTACGAGGATTCGGTCTTCCGCCTGGCGCAAATCGTCCATGACAGCGGAATGCAGGCAACGCCGGTGCTGTTTACCTGGCCATCGCGAGCCGAGGTCGTCGCCTACCAATACGACAAGGAAAGCACGAACTATTCACGCACCGCTTTGGAGCAGGCCCTGCGCACATTGGCGGGCGACCCGAACGTCAAGGACATAACCATCCTCGCCCACTCGATGGGAACGTGGCTGGCAATGGAATCCCTCCGCCAGATGGGGATCCGCGATGGTCACGTGAACGCGAAAATTCACAATGTCATCCTCGCCTCGCCCGATATCGACATCGATGTCTTCGCCAAACAATATGTCGAACTGGGTGCGCCACGGCCGAAATTCACGATCTTCATGTCCCAGGACGACAAGGCGCTGGCCGTCTCGCGGTTCATCAGCGGGCGTGTCTCCCGCCTCGGAGCGATCGACCCGACGGCGGAACCCTATCGTACAAAGCTGGAGAAGGCGGGCATCACGGCGATCGATCTGACAAAGGTCAAGGCGAAGGATAGCCTCAACCACGGCAAGTTCGCCGAGAGCCCGGAGATCGTTCAATTGATCGGCCAGCGTCTGATGACCGGGCAGCCGCTGACGGATTCAAAAGTGACCCTTGGGCAAGGGATTACCGCCGTCGTCGGAGGCACGGTGTCCACAATTGGCACTGTTGCGGCCTCTGCGGTCGCCGCGCCGGCAGTCATCGTCGAGCAGCCGTTGAACCGGAACAGGCGACCAGCCGCAGCCGCGGATCGGCTTGACGACAACCTGAAGCCCCAGCCGCTGACACAATAGCCGAGTCTGTCGCAGCTTCGTCTTTTCGGGGAGGGCCGTATTTTACGGTAAACTACTTCCTGCCGGCCTATGGAGCGGAGGAGTTATGGGCATTGTTTCACTTCGTATTCGGCAGCAGCCTCATCGCCGCCACCGTTGCTATTCAAGCAGCATCCATGTCCGCTGGTCTCAAGGTCTTTCGGCATCTGGAAGAGACCCGTCCCGAATTTCTGTCGAAACGGCCGACTACGATCACCGTGGTATGGGTCATCTATCTGATGATTCCGATCATGATCGATGTCTGCCTTTGGGCGGTATTTTACTCGGCGATAGAGGCTCTGCCGAGCTTCGAGGACGCCATGTATTTTTCGACCGTTACATTCACCACAGTCGGTTATGGCGATATTGTCTTGGCAAAGGAATGGCGCCAGGTCGCCACTTTCGAAGCGGTCAATGGCTGGATCATATTCGGATGGGCGACCGCTCTGATGATGGCAATCATTCAGCGCCTGTACTTCCGTTCAGGCACGTGAGGGATAAACCTTCAGGACGGCAAAGCAGGCGGCAAAAGAAACAGCGTAAGCCCGAAAATCGCATAGACGGCCAACGCCATGACGCCCATATACCAGACACCGCGACCGCCATTGGACAGGAAGGTCGCCGCCATGGTGGCGATGAGCATCATGGTGACCGCGCCGGGCCAGAATTGCAGTGACATCGGTTCCGGCCCGATGAAATAGCTGACGATGACGAGGATCGGTGCGACGAAGAGCGCGATCTGTGCGGCACTTCCCAACGCGATGCCGACACTGAGATCGAGGCGGTTGGCGCGCGCTGCCGAAAACGCGGTTGTCATTTCCGCCGCTCCCCCGACCAGCGCCACGACAATGAAGCCGACGAACGCCGGCGTCATGCCGAGGCGGTCGGCCGCTCCCTGAACCGAGCCGACGAAGATTTCACTGATCAGCGCGACGAAAAGCGTGACGACGACAAGGATGACGACGCTGACGGTGATCGGCCAGGAACCGTGATTCTCCTCGGCATGGCTGACGCTTGCAAACAATTCGCGGTGCGTTTTCAGGGAAAACACCATTCCCATCGCATAGACGGCGATGAGCAGCACAGCCAGACCCAGGCTCAGTTTCTGCGAAACGACGGACGTTTGATCCACATCGCTGATGATCGACGGCACCATGATGGCGACAGTCGCCAGGAATAACAGGCAGGCCTGGAAGCGCGCATTGACGCGGTTGAATTCCTGCACATGATGCTTCAGCCCTCCGAAGAGAAATGCACCTCCCAGCATGAACAGGGTGTTTGTGACGATGGCGCCGGCAAGTGATGCCTTGACCAGCAGATACTGGCCGGCCTGCAAGGCAGCCAGCGAGATCACCAGCTCGGTCAGGTTTCCCAAAGTGGCATTCAGCAAGCCTCCGACCGCATCGCCCGTCCGCGCGGAGACCGCCTCGGTTGCGCGACTTAAAAGCATCGCCAGCGGCACGATCGCACAGACCGACATGGCAAAAAGAAGCGTATGCGCTTGAGGAGAGGTCTGCTCCAGCAGAATGACGATCGGAACGAACACGATAAGCACCAGCAGCGGCGCTTGCCGAATCTCGGTCACTGCAGCCCTGGTTATCGCAGAGATGCGCGATGGCGCGATCGCGTTCCTCTCCTCCAGGTTACGCATGGCAATCTCCGTCTCTCCTGCCCATTTGGGCAAGCATACCGACAGCACCGCCTTCGCGCATTGATCCCAGTCAAGTGCTTGGCTTCGTGCAGGAAAGAAGAGCGTGTCGGGCTCGGTATCCCAAGGCGGCGCTTTCGATTTCAGCCGGCGGACCGCAGCCAGGCATTGCCTGAAGGCCTGAGTGGGATCACCATCTTCATCAGTTGAGGGAGATTGCGAGCCTTCATCTTTGCCATGACATTTGCACGATGGACTTCGACGGTGCGGGCGCTGATGCCGAGTTCAAAAGCAATCTGCTTGTTTTGAAGCCCATCGACGATCCCGGTCAGCACCTGCTGCTCGCGCTGGGTCAATTGGTGAATACGCGCCAGCACGACATCGTCCCGCTGTTCCTCCGATATCTCCGAATGCGCTATCGCTTCCTTGATCGCGGCAATGAGGACATCTTCCTTGAAAGGTTTTTCAATGAAGTCGACGGCGCCCGCTTTCATTGCCTGAACTGCCAGTGCGATATCGCCGTCGCCGCTGATAACGATAGCCGGTATGCCGTTGTGATGCGCCTTCAGACATTCCAGCAGTTCCAGGCCATCAATCCCTTGCATCCTGAGTTCGGTGAGCAGGCAGCATTTTCCTTCCGAAAGAGGCTGATCCAGAAACGCAGTCGCCGACGTGTGTGTACGCACCGCAAAGCCGGCGCAGACGAGCAGGAAGGTCAGAGACTTTCTGAACTCCTCCTCATCGTCGACGATGTGTACGGTGATGTCGTTTTGCATGAACCCTCGCCCGTAGCGCATTCGACCAGGGGCGGCCTGAACAAATGCCCCAGCCAAACACTAGCATTGTCAGGCTGCAAGCGCCTGTAGCATCACGTAAGCTCTTGCGATGGGGGTTGACGCTACTGCCGGCTCGATATCGCGTCGGCGATCTGCCGGGCGATTTCTTCCTGGACGTCGAGAAGACTTCGGTCCTGAAAGGTTCTGTCATAAGCGCCTGTCCAGGTCACCGTTCCGTTGGCGCGATCGACCAGCCGGATTTGGACATGCAGCCTGGAACCTTCAGTTCCCAGGCTTCCCTGCAGCGAAAGCTGCGGTTGGTTTGACGCCGCGATCTGCGTTTGCGGACCGGCCGACTTGACGATGACGGACTTGTTCTTCGTCAACTGCGCGATCACCTCATCGGTTAGCCCCCGGGCAATGTCTGCATCGCCGTTCCCACGACCTGTTCCGACCAGAGGCTCCACGAGGATTTCAGCTTTCACTTGGTCTCCCTTGGAGGAGACCGGGGCGCCGGAGGGGATGGAGGAGCCGAAAAGCCCTTCGAGCGGCCGTATCAGAGAGAGGATCGCCATCAGGCCGAGAACAAGCGGCACGCCAATCGGCAGGAGAAGGTCCCGATAGGCAAATGACTGCTTCTGTTGTGCCGCCGGCGCCTCGTGCAACTGATTGCTCTTTGGTGCGGAACGGCTTCCTGGTGAGATGGCCGACTGATTTACGATGAAGTTCGGTACGTATCGGCCCTTGGGGATGGTGATCTGGATAGGATCGCCTCGCCCGACCACTAGATAATAGCGCTCCAGAGCCCGGCGAATACGCCCGGCCTCGATGCGAACGACCGGATCGTTTTGCGCATCGAAGGACGCATCCCGGCCGAAAACCGCCTGGGCAATCGCGTAGGCTTTCAGGTTTGTCTCTCGTCCCGCCAGGGTTTCATCGACGATATAGGCCAGAAACCGCCGGCTCCGGTCCGGAGCCTGAAATTCCACGCTCGATAGGATGCGATCAAGCTGCGCACGGACCCTTGCGGGTTCAGCTATCGGATCGTCTTGCCCGCCTTGCGAGCCCATCGCGCCCTCCCGTGAATACGCCGTTTGACCTCACCGGTGCTCGATGCCGACGCTTGTGGTTTGGCAGCCTGTGCTTTGTGCTATTCCGGCAATGCAGTCTGGCGGAAGAAAGTCTCGATCGGCTCGTCCGGCGGGCCAAACCAGGTCGTGAAGAACGCCCGGAATTCCGGGGCGGCATAGGTCAGGCTGAGTGCCCGATCGACGCTGAGCCTGAAGTCCTCATCGCCCCTGGCCAACTCGAGCCCCAGCGGCTGGAAAGTAAAATGTCGCTTCAGGACGATGAGGTTGCCGGAATCATCGCTGCGTGCCGCAGCGTCCATCAGCAGCGACATATCGCCGAACAGCACCGCCGAACTGCCGTCACGAACGCGGTCGACGCCCTGCTGGTAGTTGTTGACCGGCACCGTCGTTGCGGCCAGCTGAAATGTCTCGATCCTGTCGGAGAGCCACCGTTCACTGGTGGTCCCGGCAATCGCCGAAAAAGTCTTGTGCTCAAGGATGGTGCGCGCTGGAGAGCCACGCCAGATCGGCCGGCTCGACGGCTGCCCGTATTCCAGGACCTCGCGCAAGGCCAGAGGCGCACTGGCTCTCAGCAGCGCGCCCGTGCCGCTCGGAAAAATCGGCAGCGAGAACGAAACCTCCTGCCTGCGGCTGATCGTCACCGGCTCAGCCGCGCAGACGAGATCCACTACGCCGTCCTGTATGGCCCGCGGCCGGGCATCGTTGCCGAGAGGAATCCATTCTATGTTCAACTGCGAGAGTTTCAGCTCCGCCCTCACGCTGTCGGCAATCTTGTTGCAAAGCGCCACCGCATAACCGTCGGGCGCACCCTGGTCCGACTTGAACGAAAACGGCCTTGCATCAGGGTCATAACCGAGCTTCAGCGAACTGCTGCTGCGGATACGGTCCAGCGTCTGTGCGGCAGCTGGGGTAAAGGCGCCCGTCGCCAGCGCACCGATGAAGATGGAGGCGGCAATCGCTGTTAACCGCCCTTTGCTGATTGACATGGTTCTTCCTCCCCTGCGCTATTCTGCCGGCGCGCGGTTCGCGCCGCTTGTAAAGCGCGGCGCGATCAGGCCGTAAATGATGAAACCGATACCCGTGACCAGCATGCCGCCAAGCACGGCGTCCTTGCCGGAGGCGTAGATTGCGAACACGCTGTAGAGCATGCCGACAAGCGCAATGACGGCATTAAGCCGGTATTTCGCCTGCGGCACGCGCGCCGCCTTCATGATGACGAAGAGTGAGGACAGCGCGATGATGTATGGCAGCACATTGGTGACGACCGCGAGGTTGACGAGAGCGGAAAACTGTTCGCTGAGGGTCGGCGATATCGTCATCAGCGCCAGGCCCGTCTGCACGACGCCGAGGATGATCATACCCTGAACCGGCGCGCCCATCTCGTTCACCCGTGAAAACACGGTAGGGAACATCCGCTCTTCCGCAGCCGTCCGCGCGGTTTGTGCGATAGTGAACTGCCACCCGAGCAGCGAACCCAGGCAGGCAAGCACGGCAAGCGCCATGATGATCGAACCGATCGTCGGATTGAACATCGTGGCATAGGCGAGCGCGAACGGACCAGTTGATGCGGCGAGATCGGCATTCGGCACGATGCCTTGAATGACCGTCGTCGACAGGATGTAGATGACGGCGGCCCCAAGCGTGCCGAACATACAGGCGAGCGGCACATCTCGTTTCGGGTTCTCGACGGCATCCGAATTCTGCGCAGCCGACTCCATACCGAGGAAGGCCCAGAGGGTCAGGGAAATGCTCGATCCCATCCCCTGCCCGAGCGACAGTCCCTGCGGATTCCAGGCGGCGGCAAAGGTGCTGGAACTGAACCAGAGCCATCCGATGATCGACAGCAGTCCGACCGGCAGGATAACGCCCCATACCGTGACCGAGCCGATGCGCCCCGTGATGCGCGGACCGCCGAAATTGGCGGCGGTCGTCAGCCAGAGAAGAATGATCAAGGCCACGCAGGTCATGATCGGCGTCGAGGTCAGCGCCGGGAAAAAACCGGCGAGATAGCCGACGGCCGAAATGCCTATCGCAACATTGCCGATGGCGAGCGACAGAAAATACAGGAAGAACACCATGAAATAGCCGTCCTTCCCATAGGCGTCCTCGGCATAGGCGGACATGCCGCCGGGTCGCTGATTGAACAGCCCGGCTTGCGCGAATCCGTAGGCGATCGCCATCGAGCCGACGGCGGTCACGATCCAGGAGAGCAGCGAGATCGCCCCGACCTGCGCCATGTTGGCGGGCAGCATGATAATGCCCGATCCCATCATGTTGACGGCGACGATGAAGGTGAGTTGCACCAAGTTCATCTTCTTCTTGGCGGTGGTTTCGGCCGCGAGATGCATAGTATTGTCGGTCATGATGAGATCCTCCGTCCCCTACTCGCGCACGACATACGTATAGAACTTGATCCGCCCATCGATCCGTTCCTGGAACACGCCCTGCACTTCGTAATTGAAGCCGGGGAAACGATTGAAGGATTCCTCGAAGGCCAGGAAATAGTCGCGCATTGGCCGTGCTCTCTCGTCCCAGCGCTCTCCCGGCACGATCACGCCGATGCCCGGCGGATAGATCAGCGCCAGCGTCGCCGAGATGCGGCCGGCAGCCTCGGCGAGCGGCACATAGTCGACATTGTTGGCGACCAGCGCCTCATAGGCCTGTTTCGGTGCGATCGCCGGCTCCGGAAAGCTCTCGGAGCGGAAGCAGAGCCGCTGCAAGTCCTTGACGCCGGCACTACGATAGAAGGAATGCATCTCCTTGCAGACCTGCCGAACCGTGTAGCCTGCATAGCGTTCGCGGTTGGCCGCAAAGACCGTTGGCAGCACCTCCGGCAATGGCGCGTCGCGATCCCAGAGGTTCTTGAACTTCACCAGCTTGGCGACCAGCGTATTCAGCTTGCTTTCGTCTTCTGCCGGCGTCAGCAGAAAGAGCAGGCTGTTCAGATCGCATTTTTCCGCCACCACCCGCTGTTCGCGCAGGTAGTTAGCGACAACAGTCGCCGGGATGCCGAACTCACGATATTCGCCGGTCGTCCGGTCGATGCCCGGGGTGAGCAGTGTGAGCTTGTTGGGATCGACCATAGTATAGCCGGGCGCATAACCAGAATAGCCATGCCACTTCACCTCCGGATCGAACCGCCAGCATTGCTGCTCGCGCTTCAGCACATCGGTCGGGATATCCTCCCATCTGGTATCGGCCAGATCGCCCGTATGTTTCGAGCCTGCGACCGAGACCCTGTCCGGCACGAAGGGATCGAAGAACCATTGTTCTTCCGCGCTTGCGGCTTTGGACTCGTAATGATCGACGAAACCGCGCAGCTTCTTGCGCACCTCGATCCCCAGCTCGATGCAGCGATCCCAGAGCATCTCGCCGGCCTTGCCCTCATGCACCTTGGCGTTGACGTCGAGCGAGGCGAAAAGCGGATAGAAGGGAGAGGTCGAGACATTCATCAGCAGCGATTCATTGAAGCGCTTGTGTTCGACGAAGCGGCGCTGGCCCTTGATATGTTCGTCCCGCTTGTGGATCTGTGAGGCCTGCGAGAAACCGGCGCCTTGCTTGTGGACCGACTGGGTGGAAAACAGCCCCGGCATATCCGGTCGCAGGTCTTTAAGACGCATCGGGCTGTGGCCATCAAACAGCGGATGGAAGGCATTGTAGCCGATCCAGGCCTCGTCCCAGAGCACGTAGTCGCAGAGATGGCCGATTTTCTCCATGACTTGGCGGACATTGTAGATCGTGCCGTCATAGGTCGCGAGCTGGATGCAAGCGAGACGGAAAGGCCTCTCCGCCTTCGCACGGCTCTTGTCGGGGACGAGCGGATGTTCCTCTATCTTTCGCCGCAGCCAGCTTTCGTCCCAGGCCGCCCAGTCGACGGCGCCGATCATGCCGAAGGAATTGCGGGCAGTCGGCAGATAGATCGGGATGGCGCCGGCCTGCACGAGAGCGCCCTGATGCAGGGATTTGTGATTATTGCGGTCGAAGAGCACGAGATCGCCGCTACGCAGCACCGCATTGGCCACCACCTTGTTGGAGGTACTCGTGCCGTTCAGGATGAAATAGGTGCGGTCGGCTCCGAAGATGCGCGCCGCCTGCTTTTGGGCTTCGACGGCGGGACCTTCGTGAATCAGGAGATCGCCGAGATCGACGTCGGCATTGCAGAGGTCGTTGCGGAAGATGCTCTCACCGAAATATTTGAAGAAGAGCTGGCCGGCCGGCGATTTCCGATAGAACTGGCCGCCCTGATGCCCTGGGCAATCGAAGGCGATGTTGGCCTCGCCGTCATAGGCCATCATGCCGCCGAAGAAGGGCGGCAGCAGCGACTTGCCGTAATTGACCGCACTGGACACGATCTGCTTGGCATAGAAGGTCGGCGTCTGCTGGCCGAGATAGACGAAACCATCCACCTCGCCGGCCATCTCGACGACATCCATATGCGCAATCGTCAACGTATCGGCCATTGCCCAGATTGGCGTACGGAAGCCGATGTCTCTGACGGAACGAAGGAAGCTGCGCGCCGAAGGAAGCCGCCCGCCCTCGACCGAGCCGATATAGGCGCCAACGTCCGCATCTTCGGACACGTCGGCTGAGTAGGCGTCGCGCTGCTCCACCTCGAAGCCCTGGGCGGTGATCTGTGACACCAGTTCCTGAGCCTGGGAATTGTCACGGTCGATGATCGCGACGATCTTCAACATCTTGTGGAAGGGTATGGCGACCGTCGGAGACTTCACATCACGCGGGATCATTCTGCCCCTCCTCTGCAATGCAATCGACAAGATAGCGGCGTCCGCCGTCACCAGGCGCGAAGCGAAGGCCGTGAATATCGGTTTCGAAACCGGGGAACTTGCGGTCGAAATCACGGGCGTAAAGCAGGTAATCCTGGATCGACTTCGTCGACTGGGTGATCTGCTCGCCCGGCATGATCAAGGGAATTCCAGGCGGATAGGGAACGATCATCACCGCGAGGATGCGGCCCATGAGATTGTCGATCTCGACGCTTTCGATCCGGCCCTTGACCAGGCGGTCATAGGCATCGGCGGGACGCAATGCCATTTCTGGGAGGACCGTATACATCTCGCGCTGCGCCTTCGGCACGTCATCCTTGCGATAGATCGCATGGATCTGCTCGCAGAGATCCTTCAGTCCCATCCCGGCATAAGCTTCCGGATGGGCTGCGGCGAGGGCCGGCAACACCCGGTTCAATGGCGCGTTGGCGTCATAAAGATCCTTGAAATTCAGGAGCTCGGTGACGAGCGTACTCCACTTGCCGCGGGTAATGCCCATCGAGAAAAGCACGAGGAAAGAATAGAGGCCGGTCTTTTCGATCTCGATGCGACGGGAAGACAGGAACTTGGTGATGACGGCCGCCGGTATCCCATGCTCGTCCATCACCCCGCTCGCCGATAGGCCTGGCGACAGGATGGTGACCTTGATCGGGTCGACCATGACGTGATTTTCGGCCAGGCCAGTGAACCCGTGCCAGGCATCATCAGGCTTCAGCACCCAGTCGGCATGGGTGTCGCTCGGCGTCTGCTCGGCAACCGTCGGCTCCCAGACATCGAACCACCAGCTGCCTTCCGTCTGTTTTCTCACTGCATTCATCGCCCGGCGGAAGCTGATCGCCTCGTCGATCGTCTCCTGCACCAGCGCGCGCCCGGCCGGCTGCTCCATCATCGCGGCAGCGACATCGCAGGAGGCGATGATGCCATATTGCGGCGAGGTCGAGGTGTGCATCATGAAGGCTTCGTTGAAGCGGGTGATGTCGAGCCGCTTGGTCTCGGCGTGCTGGATATGGATCATCGATGCTTGGGAAAGGGCCGCCAGCAGCTTGTGCGTCGAGTGCGTGGCAAAGGTGATGGCCTTTTGCGACCGTGCGGGCTGGTTCGACGAAATCCCGTGGAAACCGTCATAGAATTCGTGGAAATTCGCATAGGCGTACCAGGCCTCGTCGAAATGCAGCACTTCGACCGCGTCGCCGAGCGATGCCTTGATGGCATCGACATTGTAGCAGAGGCCGTCATAGGTGGAGTTGGTGATGACCATCAGCCGCACCTTGCCGCTCGTCTGCCCGGCAAAGGGACTGGCCGCAATCTTGCCGGCGATCGCTTCGGGCGTGAACTGATCCTTGGAAATCGGACCGATGATGCCGAGGCCGTTGCGCGACGGCGTCAGATAAATGGGTGTGGCGCCCGTCATGATCAGCGAGTGCAGGATCGACTTGTGGCAGTTGCGGTCACAGAGCACGAGATCGCCGCGCCCAACCATGCCGTGCCAGACGATCTTGTTGGCGGTCGATGTGCCGCCGACGACGAACAGCGTCTCATCCGTACCGAAGATGCGCGCGGCATTGCGCTCCCCCTCGGCGATCGGCCCGACATGATCGAGAAGCGAACCGACGCTGCCGACCGATACGGAGATATCGGATCTCAGCGTATTCTCGCCGAAGAAGCTGTAGAAGAGTTGCCCGACCGGGCTTTTCCGGAAGGCGACGCCGCCGCCATGGCCGGGCGTGTGCCAGGAATAGGCACCCTCCAGCGTATAATCCATCAATGCCTTGAACATCGGCGGCGGCAGCCGGTCGAGGTAATTGCGGGCGGCCTGCACGACGGCGCGCGCCATGAACTCCGCCGAATCCTCGAAAAGCCGCAGGAAGGCATTGGCGCGACGCAGCACACCGGCCGGGACATCCTCGGCGGTCGTGTCGTCGCCGAAGAGGAAGATCGGCAGCCGATCGTTCTTCTGGCGCTTCGCGCTCAGGACCTCTTCCAGCACTTGCCAGCGCGAGGCCTTGTCCTCGGTGCCGTCGACGGAAACGAGCCAGCAGGATTCCGTGTTGAAGATATGCACGAGCCGGCGCGCATCCTCATAGGAGAGACCGGAAACGATGCGGAAACCTTGGTTCTCGATCGCCGCCGCCAGATCGCGCATTCCGCGCCCGGCAGCACTCTTGCCGTCAAAATCCTCGTCGATGACGGCGACCGGAAATGCCTTATGGAATTCCATGCGCCCCTCCAGAACCCGGTGTTCAGAGGCAGCCGCGCGCCGCGCAGCCGCACTCGTCTCAGGCTGGAAAACCGTACATGCCGGGCGCACAATCGTCGTTGATCGCAATCAAGATGGGCGCAGAAGCTTGGTGAAGGCGAACGTGCAGGGAGCCCGGGACTAGCTATTCTGCCCATTCCGCATCGGCGGTGAAGGCAATCGTCAGCCAGCGATTGGCGCTCTCATCGCCGATTGCGGCGCCGATCTCGTCTCGAAGCGCATCCCATTCCTCGACCGTCTTCGCAGGCAGCCCCTCGGGCACGATGAAATAGAGTTCGATCTGCATTGCCCTGCCGACGCGAGCGACATAGGCGCGGTGCGAGAGGAAACCGAGGCGATGAACCACCGCCGCGGCAACCTGGTCGACATGCTCCTGGAGATCGACCGGCGCAATCAGCAGGATCTCGGTCAGCGCCTTCCAGACCGTGCCGATCGGAAGCGGGATCATCACCAGGCAGACCAATCCCAGAACCGCCGGGTCGACATAGCTGGCGACCCAGGCTAAAGGCGTCGGCTGCACGGCAAGGCCGATGAGAAAGGCGATCAGCAAGGCAAGCGCAATGCCGCCCGACATGATCCAGGCCTTGATGTCGAGGGATATGAAATCGGATTTCAGGCCGCGATTCAGCCTGATGCCCACAGCGGCCATGGCAGCACAAACAAGCACGGTCACGGCGGAATAGGCGATCGCGACGCCGAAATGGAGTTCATGCCCGCCGTTGAGGATGCTGATGATCGCGTTGATCAGTGCATAGACCGCGACCGTCATCAGCAGGCAGCCGTTAAGCATGAGCACGATCGGCTCCAGGTGCCAGAAACCCATGGTGAAGCGGTTGCGGATTCTGCCCGACACCGCATCGCTCTGCGCCGATTTCACGATCAGGCTCGAAACCCATAGCGCAAGCCCGGTCATCGCTGCATCGGCCAGTGAATAGACCCCATCGAAGGCGATAGAGAAGGAACCCGAAAGAATGCCGAAGACGATGCCAAGGGCGGCAATCACCACGGTGGCCGCAATCGAGATGCGTAGAAACCCCTGCTCGCTCACATCGTCATCTCCCTGCGGCCGACCCGCCATTTTTATTCTAGCGTTTCCGTGCCGATCGTGAAGGGATCGAAGACGATCGACGACTACGCATTGAACCGGATTGCGACTGTTGATCGTTGGAGTGAAGATCACGCTTGGAAATGGCCGCCCGGGGAGCCATCGGCACCAGGCAGACGGCCTCTCGGAGGGGATCTGATGGCAACGTCGCCGAATGGCAAGAGCCTGGGACTGGCCGCCTGCACCGCCATCGTCGTCGGAAACATGGTCGGTTCCGGCTTTTATCTTTCGCCGGCCGCCGTTGCGCCCTACGGCAACCTTGCCATCATCGTCTGGATCATCATGGGAGCCGGTGCAATCTGCCTCGGCCTCACCTTCGCCCGGCTGGCCAGTCTCGTGCCGGCCGTCGGCGGTCCCTACGCCTATACGCGGCTGGCCTATGGCGATTTCGCCGGCTTCCTCATTGCCTGGGGCTATTGGATCTCCATCTGGACATCGCTTCCCGTCATTGCCATTGCCTTTGCCGGCGTGATGGTCGATCTCTTTCCTGCGCTCGGCAATCGCTTCACCGCGACATGTCTGACGCTCGGGGTGATCTGGGCGATCGTGCTCGTCAATCTCCGCGGTGTCCATGCGGCCGGACTGTTTGCGCAGGTTACCACCTACGCCAAGCTCATTCCCTTCGGCGCCGTTGCCATTATCGGCCTCCTATACATCGACACGTCGCATTTCTCCGAATTCAACCCCAGCGGCCAGCCGCTCCTCGGGTCGATCGCAGCGCTGGCGCCTCTGACCATGTTTGCCTATCTCGGGCTCGAATCGGCGACCGTTCCCGCAGGCGATGTCCAGGACGCGGAACGAACCATCCCCCGTTCAACCGTCCTCGGAATCTCGATCGCCGCAGCTCTTTATGTGCTCGGCACGATCGTCGTGATGGGCCTTGTGCCCCGCCAGGAACTCGTCCATTCGGTGGCGCCGTTCTCTCAGGCTGCAGGTATCATGTGGGGACGCGGCGGAGAGCTGGCGATCTCGATCGCCGTCATTCTCTCATCCATCGGCGCGCTGAATGGCTGGACGCTGCTGATGGGGCAGGTTCCGATGGCCGCCGCCCGGGACGGTCTGTTCCCTCCGCTCTTTGCACGGCTCTCGCCCCGCGGCGTTCCGGCCGTCGGCATGGTCGTCTCGGCCTCGCTTGCGACCCTCCTGGTCGTCGTCCAGGCCCTTGGCTCCGAGGGCTTTGCCGCCGTCTATCGCCTGATGGTCGGGCTGAGCACGATGACGGCGGTCGTCCCTTATGCCTTCTGCTCGCTTGCCAGAACCCTGGTAGCCGCCCGCTTGAGCAATGGACGGGGTTTCCCGCGCGTCACCGCGATCGAACTCATCGCCTTCATTTTCGCGATGTTCACCCTCTATGGTTCGGGCGCCGAGCCCGTGCTCTACGGTCTCGTCCTGCTCATGCTCGGGATCCCCGTCTATGTCTGGCAAAGACGAAACGCGGCGGCAGCGCCCGTCGACAGCGAGGAGATGGCTGCAGGGGCCGCAACGCGCCCGGCCATCTCCTGACGCAATGTCGACGCTCATGCGTGCCAGGTCAGCTCGGAGAAACGGCGGCTGATGATCGTCCCGCATTCGCCGCGCACCATCGCCGCAATATCGGCCAAGGCTCCGATTGCGGAGGCCTTTCCGGCCCCCTCGGCGAAATGGCATGCGGCATCGACCTTCGGTCCCATCGAACCGGCCGGGAAGGAAAATTGTTTCATATCTTCGGGACGGGCCTTGTGAATGGCCTTTTGAGACGGTTTGCCCCAATCCGTGCAGACGGCGCGGGCGTCGGTTGCCATAATCAGAAGATCGGCATCGAGTTCCCGCGCCAGAAGCTCCGAGCACAAATCCTTGTCGATCACGGCTTCGACGCCGATCAGCTTTCGGTCGCTGCCCGTTTCGTACATAGTCGGAATGCCGCCGCCGCCGGCGCAGATGACGATCGTTCGCTGTTCCAGCAGCCACCGCACCGGACGGATCTCGAAGATGCGCTTCGGCAACGGTGACGCGACCACACGCCGCCACTTCTCGCCGTCCTGCTTGAACACCCAGCCCTTTTCCGTGCCAAGACGGTCGGCATCGGCCTTGTCGTAAACCGGGCCGACGAATTTTGTCGGATTCTGGAAGCCGGGATCGGAGCCGTCGACCTCGACCATGGTCAGAAGCGTTGCCAGAGGCTGCTCGAACGGCAGCAGATTGCCGAGCTCCTGTTCGAGCATATAGCCGATCATGCCTTCGGTTTCCGCGCCGAGCACATCGAGTGGATAGGCCTCGTCGGGTTTGTAAGCCGCCCCTTGAAGCGCCAGCAGCCCGACCTGCGGTCCATTGCCGTGCGTTATGATCAGCTGATGGTCGGCGGCCAGCGGCGCGATTGCTTCCGCCGCGACCCGCGCGTTTTGCCTCTGGACATCCGCGGTCATGGCTTCTCCGCGCCGGAGAAGGGCATTGCCGCCAAGCGCGATAACGACACGCATCTTAGTCTCCCAAGGTCGCAACAAGCAGCGCTTTGATCGTGTGCAAGCGGTTTTCGGCCTGCTCGAAGGCGACATTGGCCTCGGACTCGAAGACGTCATCCGTCACTTCGAGGCCGTTATCCATGCCGTAGTCTTCGGCGATCTGCTTGCCGAGCACCGTCTCGCTGTCATGGAACGCCGGCAGGCAGTGCATGAACTTGGCCTGGGGATTGCCCGTTGCCTTCATCAGGGCCTTGTTGACCTGATAGGGCGTCAAAAGCTTGATGCGCTCACGCCAGACGTCCTTGGGTTCGCCCATCGAGACCCAGACATCGGTATGAACGAAGTCGACGCCGCGCACAGCCTCCTCGACATCTGCCGTGACCAGCAGCCGCGCCCCGGATCTTTGCTGCAGCTCCTTGGCGATCTGCATATATTCCTCCGACGGCCAGAGCGATTTGGGGCCGCAGATGCGCACATCCATTCCGACGAGGCAGCCGACGATCAACAGCGAATGTCCCATGTTCGAGCGCGTGTCGCCGACATAGGCATATTTGATATCGGCGATCGGCTTGTCGCTGTGTTCCCGCATGGTCATCACGTCGGCCAACATCTGGGTCGGATGGTATTCATCCGTCAGACCGTTATAGACCGGCACGCCGGCATAGCGGGCAAGGGTTTCCACGCCCTGCTGCGCGGATCCGCGATATTCGATCGCGTCGTACATGCGCCCGAGGACGCGCGCCGTATCCTTGAAGGATTCCTTGTGGCCGATCTGCGAGCCCGACGGATCGAGATAGGTCACGTTGGCGCCCTGATCCGAACAGGCGACTTCGAAGGCGCACCTGGTCCGCGTCGAGGTCTTCTCGAAGATCAGGCAGATTTCCTTGCCCTTGAGATGTTGCTGTTCGGTTCGGGCATATTTGGCGCGCTTCAGGTCGCGGGCGAGGTCCAGGAGATAGCGGAATTCGCGTGGAGTATAATCCTGCACGGTCAGAAGCGAACGATTGCGCAGATTGAAGCTCATTGTCTTGCTCCGTTGAGGCTGTTGCGTGTGTGCGAGACGTCAATATGCCGGGTCGCGCCATATGGGGCATGTCATGCAGTGCCCGCCGCCGCGGCCGCGGCCGAGTTCGGAGCCCCGAATGGTAATGACTTCGATGCCCGCCTTGCGAAGCAGCGTGTTGGTATAGGTGTTGCGGTCGTAAGCGACGACGACGCCGGGCTCGAGCGCGACGACGTTGTTGCCGTCATCCCATTGCTCGCGCTCGGCCTGGTAGGAATTGCCCCCGGTCTCGACGGTGCGCAGTTGAGGCAATCCAAGCGTTTCGGCAACGACATCGAGCATGGGCCGATTTTCGGGATGGACCTCGAATGTGCCGTCATCGTCTTTGGGATGCATGCTGTAGCAGCGGATCTGGTCGACCACCTCGGCAAACAGTGTAACGACGTCGCGATCGCAGAAGCTGAAAACCGTATCGAGGTGCATCGCCGCGCGGCTCTTCGGCATCAGACAGCCGATCACTCTCGTTGCCGCTTTGCTCCTGAACAGCGCTTGCGCCACCTGGCCGACGGCCTGATAGGTCGTGCGCTCGCCCATGCCGATCAGCACCGTGCCGTTGCCGATCGGCATGACGTCGCCGCCCTCCATCGAGGCATTGGCAAACTGCTGATCCGAATCGCCCCACCAAATCTGGAAATCGCCATCCTTGAAGGACGGGTGGAATTTGTAGATCGCACGCTGGAGCAGGGTCTCGGCCCGTCTTGCCGGCCAGAACATCGGATTGCATGTCACGCCGTTATAGATCCAGCAGGACGGATCGCGCTGGAACAGCGTGTTGGGAACCGGCGGTATGACGAATTCCGATTCCTCCAAGGCGCTGAGCATCAATGACTTGGCCTTGACCTCGGGAAGATCGGCGATCGAAATGCCGCCGATCATGTATGCCGCAAGCTGCATGGGGGGCATCTCGTCAAGCCAGGGCCGCATGGCTTCGGCGATCTGCGAGCCGAGCACATTCGGGGTGATCCGGCGATCCAGCACGAAATCGCGTGCCTGCTTGTCGGCAAGCGTCTGGCCGAGCAGATCATGAAGCTCGAGAACCTCGACGCCCCTCTCCTGCATCTTCAGGACAAAATCGAAATGATCCTTCTGTGCCTCGTGTACCCACAGCACATCGTCGAAGAGCAGGCTATGACAGTTGCCGGGTGTCAGACGCTGATGAGCCAGGGACGGTTTGCAGACCATCACGGTCCTCAGCTTTCCGACCTCCGAGTGAACACCGAAACCGCGCATGAGGTTCTCCCTGACTTCCTGTCTGGACCGTTGGGCATGTCTCGCGGGCCAACGGCATGTGCCCCGCGGGGCCAAACCGATCTGTGCCAGGTTAAGTTGCCGGGTCTGGTGGTGTCATTGATCGCGAGCAATGTTCGAGGCATCAAACGGCATGCCCATGGCTATATCAGTGACCGATTGCCCGGCCGCCAGCGTGGAACTCCTCTGCCAGCCACCGACGCCAATGGGTCGGGTGGACGTCCAGCTTATTGCCGCCTCTTGCATCGACCCAGCCACCGAATATTCTCTGACACGGAAAGACAAGGGCGTGGACGCCTTCGTTGTCGATCACGGCGAGCTCGATATCCTGCGCAAAAGGCGCGTCAATGATTGATCGCCACATCCTGGCACCTCACAGCAATGCTGAGGGCTCGGCGGCTCACCTGAAGTGAGTGGCGGCCGGGCCGGATTGAGGAATCCTAGCCTATCGGCTTGCAACGTTCCTTGATCCTGATCACTCCCGGAGACAGGAAATTCGAACTGCGAATCGACATCACGTACAATTACGTAGTGACCGTCCCCAATTTTCAGTGCCGCTCTTCCTTGTAAGAGTTCAGCTTCACGGGGGGACCAGCAATGTTGACCACGAGCCAGACTGCCGAACGCTATATGCCGGAACCGAACCGCGTAAATGCAGGTGAGACCCGACGGTTACCGCCAAGCACTGTTTTATGGGTACTCCCGGGCCAGGGCATCTACCGCGAGGGCGAGCGGGCGTCATCACTCTACCAGGTCCAATCCGGTGCGGTGAGGGTCTATCGAATAATGCGGAACGGGCACCGCCACATTCTTGCATTCCACGGAACGGGAGAATGGTTCGGCCTGCAGGATGGAGACATCCATGATGATTTCGCCGAGGCGATCTGCGACTCCCAAATTCGCTCCATTCCCAGGGCCGGCGCGCCGATGCCGGCGATAAATTTGTTGGATATCGCCTTGTCCAGCCTGGCAATTGCGAATTCGCGCCAGCTTATCGTCGCCCGCCAGGGCGCCCTCGAGCGTGTGGCGACTTTTATTCAGGAAATGTCGACCCGAAATGGCGGCGCTAATGAGTTTGAACTCATGATGTCGCGCACCGACGTCGCCGACTATCTCGGATTGACGGTCGAATCGGTAGCGCGCTCATTTACCAAGCTGCGGACCCGCCACATTGTCCAGCTATTCGGACGCGGCCAGCGATATGTCCAGATCCTCAACCGCACCAGGCTTGCCGCGCTCAGCACGTAGCGACGTGCGGTTCAGGATGCGGTGAAGACACGCTCATTCGACGTAGAAGGTCAGGTTGCCGTTACGGGCTCTCGTGACCCATTCAATATCGTTTGGCGTGAGCTTCTTCGCCTTCAGTTTGCCGACAAGCCATTTATTTGACCGAGCGGCCGCGCGAATGGCCTCGACGTCCTTTTCGCTGCCTTGCGGGGGATGACGGCCCGTCTCCGAAAAATCGGAAATTCTATAACTGACAACGGTAAAGCGCTTGTCATGATATGTTCGTACCGCCTCCGGCAGGCTTTCGCTCCAATTCATCCTGCGGTATTCGCGCCGGCTCTGCTGAGCGTCGGCCTGCACTGATACCGTGATCGTCGAGATCGCGATTGCAAGTGCCAAAGATAACTTCATCATGTTGGCTACTCCGAAAGAAGCATGGATTCTGCTTGAGGAATCTAGCCGAAGTGGCGCAATCAGGCATTGAGCGAAGTCAATGGGTGTGGCCTCGGCCGGAGAGGATGCCGGCATCAGCCTGATGGTCATGCCATTGAGGTGTCACCCGGAACCTCGACTTGCCGGCGCCCTCGAGAAGGCACGGGCAGCAGGCCAGTCGGGCCTCATGTATGATACCGTATCTTACTGCCATCCGAACCCATGACATTTTATCTCTATTGGTAAATCATGGAGGGCAAAGCGATGACCGGACCTGCTGCTTCTACCCCGTCAATGACCAGTGCAGAAGAGCTGCGCAAACGCGCGCTCGAACTGCAGCTTCTCGAGATGGAACGCCAAGAGAAGATACAGGCGCGCGAAGCCAAAAAACACGCTGAATTCGTTGAAGACTTCTTCCGCAAGCATATTGGCGACGCCGAGCGCACGGTGATCAAACGCCTCGTGTCGAAGGCGGCTGCCGACGGCAAGTTCGAGGCGATGATCTACAGTTTCCCCTCGAGCTTTTGCTCCGATAGCGGCCGCGCAATCAACAACTTCTTGCCCGGGTGGCAGAACACCTTGCAAGGAAAGGCGAAGGAACTCTACGACCTGTTCGAAGAGATCGGCAGACCGCAGGGCTATGGCCTGAAGGCATTGGTCATCAATTTTCCGGGCGGCATTCCAGGGGATATCGGGCTTTTCCTCACCTGGGAAAAACCGGTGGAGTGAACCGGCATGAAGACCGTCGAGATCGAGCGTAAGTTTCTCGTGCGCAGCGACGCTTGGCGCGCCAGCGCGACAAGCGTACATGTGCTCCGGCAGGGCTATCTTGCGCGAGGCACTGCCAGCAGTCTGCGTATTCGCCTGATCGATGATCTGACGGCACAGCTGGCGGTGAAGTTCGGCAAACGCGGCCTTACGCGCGAGGAATTCGAGTACGACATTCCCCTCGCTGAAGCCAAGGAAATGCTGCTTCATGTCCGTGGCAAGGTGCTCGAAAAGACAAGGTACCAGGTTGTCCATCGGGGCGATGTCTGGGAGATCGACGTCTTCGGCGGCGCCTATCAGGGTCTGACCATTGCCGAAATCGAAATGGCCAGCGAGAAGGAAAGTCCATCTCTGCCCTCCTGGCTCGGTCGCGAAGTGACTGGAGACAAACGTTATTCCAACCGGGCACTGGCATTCCATCGCCCGGCAATGTCGCCACCATACGGCATTTCGGGGATGCCCGAGTCTAACGCGCACCGCATGAATCAAATTTGACGCGACGCGCTTTACTCTTCAGCCAGACTCCAGTCCGCACCAGGGTTGAACTCCTTGATCGCCGCCGCCAGTTGCTCGGTCTGATCACCCAGATCGCGCTGGTAGATGACACCCATATTGCTGACCATGAAAGTCTGCACGCCAGTGACCCTGTAGGCCACGGGCCAGGCGATCAGAGCAAAACCAGCCGTCATGTTGCCATTGACGATGAAGCTCTGCTTGCCACCGACGACATTGGACCCTTGGCCCGTCAGGATGCGATAGCGATAGCCGTAATAGCCTTCTCCCCGCTTCGCATTGCCGAAGGCTGCCGTCTCGACGAGGCCGCCGGCGGGGCTCTCCTCTTCGAATGCTCCCGGCTCCCAGTACAGGCCGTCCCGCGCGCCCGCCGTGCTGACGAGTTTCTGTGCGAACTCGTAAACGCCGTCGCCGTCGCGATCTTCCCGCGCATACTCATACTGGGCAATAAAGTAGTCGGTCATCGTCTGGATGGTCGCCAGTTCGTTCCTACCGACCCTGCGGTTGATGATTTCCTGAAGGCCGATTTGCGTGTCGAAAGCCCATTTGCCGTCCCCGTTGCGGCTCAGCGGGAAAGGCAAAGGCCACAGTTGATCGCCGATCGCGACGACCTTGCGATCGCCAAGGTCTTGAAGAATGACCTGCTTGCCGGCGCCCTCCCGTATCAAGGCATAGGCGATCGTGGCCTCATTGCTCGCCTTCAGCTTGGCGGCGCTAAGGCCCAACAGATTTGCCAAACCGTCAATTTCGCCGGAGGCCAAGACCTGCTTGAATTGATCAACTGCGAGTGAGGGACTATCGAAGGCGGGTGGGGTTCCGGCTGCAAACTCCTTAAGGTTGCTCTGCTCCTGCGCGAGGGAAATCTGCGGCGCCGTCAAGGAAACCGCCGCACCCAGCATCAATGAAATCAGTCTCGATTGTCGTGTCATCGGTTCACCCCATGGTTTGGCCTTCACGAAAACATTCGCCTAAGTCAGCGGCGGCCGCCGCCGCCACGGCCGCCACCACCGCCGCGCCCGCCGCCGCGCCCGCCACCACCATGCATGGGCGGGCGAGACCGTTGCTGCGTCGCCCGAGGTGCACCGCGCTGGCCACCACCCATGCTCTGGCCGCCGCGCTGAGAGTTCACGACCTCACGACGACCCGATTGAACATTCCCGAGCGCGCTCTGCTGGCGGCTCCGGTTATCGGCCTTGGCGGCCATCTTGGGCTTGCCGGATTTCGGTTTCGCCTTCGGTGAAGAACTGGCCTGACGGTTGCCTGCGTTTGCAGGACGGGTGTCGGCGCGTGGCGCGTTTGCACGTTTGGCCGTATCGCCCACCGACGTTTTCGGATTTGACTTCAGTCCCTGCGCGGTATTCTTTCGAACGTCCGCAGCTCGGGCCCCGGCATCGCCCCTCGCCTGGTTTCGCTCCCTCTGGAGGTTGCCCGCCTGGTTTTTGAGCTGGTTGCGGTTGTCCGTCTGGAGATTGGACCGGATCGCCGACCGATCGAGCTTGTTCAGCTGGTCCTTGCCGATACTCAGCTTGCTACGATCGACATTCTTCCAGTCGACATCGTTCAAATTCATTTTTCCGTTGAAATTGCGGTTGTTGAAGCAATTGTCGCAGTCGATGTCGACGTCGCCGTTCCAACGTCCGCCCCACACGCCCCAGTCGTCCCAATTGACGATCGCCGCCCAGGCGATGCCGGTCACGGCAGCAGCGAAGAAGCCGGCCCCCGGATAGTAGTAGTTGTCGTAGGAATCCGGATAATAGGAGACTGGCGCGTAATCATAGTTCGGCTCGTACAGCATTTCCGGCGGATATTGCGGAATATAGATCTTCTCCGGGTTCGTGGGCTGGATGATGACATTGTCGCCCTCGTTGACAATGGTGACCTTATCGTCCGTCTTGATGATGTTCTTCGCGATGGCTTCGTCGCGGAGCTGCTGTATCGCGATCAGGACATCCTTCTGCTGATTGGTCAGTGCATCTCCGAGCGACTGGGTCCACTCGAGATCGTCGCTCATCATCTTGACGACCTCCGGGTAGTTCAGCAGCGAAATCACACTTCCGTCCCATTCGCTTTTCGGCTCGAGGCTGGTGTTCTTTTTCTTGGTTTCCAGGAAGCGGGCCGCCTCGACGATCTGCAGGGGAAACAGCGACGCCGCCGAGATTGCCGCGACGAGATCGTCTGGGTAAAGCGCAATACGCGCCACGAGAACCTCGAGTTCGTCGTCGGAAAGCCCGGCCGCTTCCGCGTCCGGCGCCGGCACGGGTTCGGCCTTGGTGGCCGGCACGGGCGTCTGCGCATAAGTCCACGGCACGGGCGGCAGGGAAGAGATTGCTATGGCTGAAAAGCCGGCCAGCAGCCTGAAATATCTCGCTTTCATCACGCGTTCGTCTCCTGGATTGCAAGTGGTTGCGATAACGCTGGCTATGGCATCGGATCGGTGGAACGCCTCAGTGCCACGACCTTCGAACGGCGAATTGCATCTCCTATTTCCTCGACAAGGCCCTCGACCAGGCTGCCGTATTCCTGACGTCGTACCTCCCGAATGCTGCTGGGAAGCAAGTCTACTTTGGTGAGCGCCTCGATAGCTGCTGCGAGGTCCTGGCACATGCTGTGGAAATTCTCGTCCACGTCGAGAAGCCGTTGTGCGAGCGGAAGATGCTCGGGCAGGTGGAGCTCAAGCAGCGCAAGGATGGCCATTTTTTCTGGATTGCCTGCCCCCATATCCATCCCGCTCTTTGTCTTCGTGCAAAGCAGATGAATTAATATATTGCATCCAGCTTATTTAGAGATGTAACATACAAGAAGCTACGGCCGGGGGTATAGCGGCTGGCTTCATCGGGGGGCGACGATGCAAAGCGTGAGAGCAAACGGGTCGCCAGGTGCGGCAATTCCCACCACATCGGAAACACGAGAACAGCTTGATCGCATCAGATCCAGCCAGGAGTTCCACGCCCCTGACCGTGGGCGTCGGTTTCTTGACTATATTGTCGAAGAGACCCTCGCTGAACGGGGCACCTATCTAAAGGCCTATACAATCGCCCTGGAGGTGTTCGGCCGAGACGCCTCGTTCGATGCCCAGAACGATCCCGTCGTCAGGATCGAGGCCGGCCGCATACGCCGCGCTCTGGAACGATACTATCTGGTCGCGGGGCAATTCGATAAGGTCATCATTACCATCCCTAAAGGCGGGTATGTGCCTTGCTTCAGACACAGTGACGCCTGCCCTGCGACAGACCTCGGTCCACTGGCGGAGACGGGCGATAGTCCCGACCCTGTCTTGCAAACTGCCACGCCTTCGAAACCTGCGGATTTCTCACCCCGGAACGAGAGCACTGTTCAATCCTCCCCGGCGCCCCGGACATTCTACCTGACGGCGGTTTCCCTGGGTCTGATGACGCTGATTATCGCCTTCGGCATTCCTTTTCTTTTCAGCCCTCAGACTCAATCGTCTACCTCCCCCGCGGATCGGCCAGATTTTCCCCAGGTCCTTGTGGAGCCATTCGAGGACCTTTCGGAAGCCGGCGTATCGGCAGGTATAGCCCGAGGATTGACGGACGAGGTCATTGGTCACCTGGCAAAATTCCGGGAAATTGTTGTGATTTCGAATCTGCCTGCGGCACTGCGCGGGCAGCCGCAGACGAAAGGATTGAAGGAACCACGTTTTGCCTTGCAAGGTCGCGTGCGCGTAGAGGACAGCAGGCTGCGGCTGACCGCACGGTTCGTAAACCGTGATGATGGATCGGTGATCTGGGCCAACAGCTACAACAAGGACCTTCGCATACAGGACGTCTTGCAGGTTGAGGCCGACCTGGCCCAAGAGGTGGCGACCGCACTCGCCCCGCCATATGGCGTCATTTCCCAGAGCGACACCGCGACAACAAATCCATCCAATTCCGATGAGCGGGATGACTATGCCTGTACGCAGTCTTACTACAGCTACCGGGTCGACCTCAACCCGAAGGGCCATGCCGCGGTCCGGGCCTGCCTTCAACGAGCAACGGAGCGCAACCCGCGAAATTCGACTTATTGGGCCTTGCTGTCGATGACCTACCTCGATGAACTCCGCTTTCAATTCAGCCTTAATAGAGTGCCTGCCCTTTCCACTTTGAAATCTGCTGTGGAAACCGCGCGCCGCGCGGCCGACCTCGATCCGCAGAATGCCCGCGCCTTGCAGGCGCTGATGCTTGCCAACTTCTTTAACGGTGATGTCGAGGCCGCGTTGAGAGTGGGAGCTGCTGCCTATGAGCTAAACCCCACCGATACGGAGGTGGCCGGCGAATATGGCTTCCGCCTGGCACTTTCCGGCAAATGGGATACCGGCTGCGAATTGATGTCCAGAGCCGTCAACAAAAACCCCGGCCCGAAAGGATACTACGAAGTGGGTCTGGCCATGTGCGCCTATATGCGGGAGGACTACCAGGCAGCAGAACTATGGGTAAGGATGGCCGATCTGCGATACAATCCCATCCACCACCTCGTCCTGCTTGCGATCCTTGGCGCCGAGGGCAGGCTCGATGAAGCCCGCGAGGAGCAGGATTGGCTCAAGGCGAAAGCACCGGCGTTACTGGCCAACATCCGCAGCGAGATCGCCATACGCTTGCCTCGCCCGGAGGATCAGCAACGGATCCTTGCGGGGCTGAATGCGGCCGGAGTTGCAATCACTTCACACTAGTCGGCCGAACTCGGGCGCCCTGCCTTCTTCCATAGATGTTACGTGATGCTACACGCGCTCGGCTGCTAACGGCGTTACTATCTGCCTTCACTTGAGGCCGAACGGTTCGGCCATATCAAGCCGAAAGCGGAAGGGGGGAGCCGTGTTTCTCGACTATTTTGCACTCGGGGTGTTGATTTTCACGGTCGTAACGCTCTTCTACGCCGTGATCGCCATCCACGACATTCCTCACATCATCGCGAAGAAACGCAATCACCCGCACCAGGACGCCATTCATATTGCCGGCTGGGTCAGCCTGTTCACCCTGCACGTCATATGGCCGTTCCTGTTCATCTGGGCCTCCCTCTACCGAGAGGACCGCGGTTGGGGAATCAAGCCCGACGGCAAGCTTCAGCATGAAGTGGAGGCGAACGCAGAAATTGCCCGCCTGCAAGCCCGGATCGCCGAACTGGAAGCCCAACCTCTGGAGAAGGAGAAAGCCTGATGGACCTGCTCCTAATCCTCACCTATGCCGCAATCTGCTGGACGGTCTTCAAAGTCTTCCGAATCCCGGTAAACCAATGGACGCTTTCAACCGCGGTCCTTGGCGGCATCTTCCTGATTTCCGCGCTGCTCCTCATCATGAGCTACAATCACCCCTATTCGGGCGACGGACGCATTTACTTTACTTCTGCGCCGGTCATTCCTGTTGTCGGCGGGCAGGTTGTGGAGGTCCCGGTCCAGCCCAACACACCATTGAACAAGGGCGACGTTCTCTTCCGCATCGATCCGCGCCCCTATCAGTTCGTCGTCGATCAGAAGAAAGCCGCTTTGGCGGAAGCCAAGCAGACTGTCCTTCAATTGAAATCTGCGCTCGATGCCGCGAACTCCGCGGTGAGCGGTGCCGAAGCATCCCGCGACCGTTCCCTGCAAAGCTTCGAGAAATTCCAGCAATCGAACGAGAACGCCAAATCGAGCGGCAAAGGCGCTGTCTTCTCCGAACTTGAAGTCGAAAACCGCCGAGGCATCTACCTGACCTCCGAAGCTGCGGTCGAGACCGCAAGGGCGCAGGCCATGCAAGCCAAGCTCGCTTATGACTCCGAGATCAACGGCACCAACCCGACGGTCGCACGCTTGCAGGCCGAATTGGGCAATGCGGAATACGACCTCGACCAGACGACGGTTCGCGCGCCGAGCAACGGCTATGTGACACAGGTCTTTCTGCGGCCGGGAATGATGGCAAACCCGCTGCCCTTGCGACCGGTCATGGTCTTCATCAACAGCGAAGACCGGACGTTGGCCGCCGCCTTCATCCAGAATTCGCTGCAGCGCGTCCGGGTTGGCGATGCCGCGGAGGTATCGTTCAGGGCAGTGCCCGGCAAGATTTTCAAGGCCCGGGTTCAGGGCATCATCGACGTGATGGCGCAGGGCCAGCTTCAGCCGACAGGAGCCCTGATCGATCCGCAGTCGCCCGAACGCGCCTCCCCGGGTCAAACGTTGGCCAGCATCGAGATCCTTGAAGATACCAGCAAATACCAGCTGCCGGGCGGCGTCGTCGCAGATGTCGCCGTCTACACCGAGCATTGGCATCACGTCGCCGTTCTCCGCAAGGTTCTTCTCAGGATGAGCAGCTGGATGAACTTCGTTTTCCTCGAGCATTGAGACGGATGGGCTGAGGCCCGGCTGGAATTTCGGGAGACGTCGAAGCACATCCAGGGGAGTAATACGGTGATCGGAAGTTTCGGCATACCGATGCTAAAGGGGCTGGAGGGCTTCAATCGAAACTGGCTTCGAAGCGACATCCCAGCCGGGCTGTCGATTGCCGCAGTCGGCCTGCCGAGCGCCATCGCCTATCCCGCGATCGCCGGCCTGCCTCCCGAGACGGGAATCTATGCGAGCATCGTCGCGCCGATCGCCTACGCCATTTTCGGGCCATCGCGCCTGCTGGTCGTCGGGCCGGATGCCGCAACCATGACCGTTCTCGCCGCCGCGATGGCAGCAATCATCGCAGCCGAGCCGGCCGCCGCAGGCGTGGACCGGATCGCGATAGCATCCGCCTTGGCGCTCGGCGTCGGGGTGTTCTGCCTCGCCGCCAGGTTTCTAAGGCTGGGGGTCGTCGCCAACTTTCTCTCCCGCCCAATTCTCGTCGGATTTTTTGCCGGCGTATCGCTGTCGATCCTCGTCGGCCAGATCAATCGTTTCACCGGGGTCAAGATCGAGTCCGACGGGCTCGTTCCGCCGATCCTCGAAATATTGCGCAAGAGCGCTTCTATCCACTGGCCGTCACTGATTTTTGGCCTGTCGATGTTCGCTTTATTGTGGGCGGTAAAGGCCGCACGTCTCAAGGTCCCTGGTCCTGTTCTGGTCGTTGTCGTCTCGGTGATCCTGTCTGCCGTCTTCGACTTCCAGGGACGCGGCATAGCCGTCGTCGGCGACATTCCTCGCGGCTTGCCGATGTTCTCGCTGCCTGCGCTTTACGAGATGCCGCTCGACAAGATCGTCCTTGGCTCCGCCGCCGTTTTCCTCGTCAGCTTTGGAGCGGGGATCGTCGCCGCCCGCAGTTTCGGCACGCGCGCCGGGCAGGAGGTGGACGCGAACCAGGAATTGATCGGCCTCGGGGCGGCAAATTTCGCCCCCGGCCTCTTTGGTTCGTTTCCGATCAGCGTCTCGGATTCGAGAACGGCAATCAATATGTCTGCAGGCGGCGTCTCGCAGGCGGCTGGACTTGTATCCGCGGCCACGTTGATCGCTGCCCTCGTCTTTCTGCACAGCGCCTTGCGGATATTACCGCTGCCGGCACTTGCCGCCATCCTGGCAATGGCGGCCATCGGCCTGATCGACGTCGGCGAACTGAAAAAAGTCTGGCGCATCAGCCGGATGGAATTCGTCTTCGCATTGATCACCATGTGGGGCGCAATCAGCTTCGGCGTCCTTAACGGCGTCATTGTCGCGATTGCCGCAACCCTCGTCTATCTCCTGCGCAAGACCATGTATCCGCGCGATAGCCTTCTCGGCAGGATCGAAGGGCGGGAGGGCTTCTTTGATCTCGCCCGTTTTCCGCAGGCGCGCCCGCAAGAAGGTGTCGCGATATGCGTGATCCAGGGCAACATCCTGTTCTTCAACGCCGACTACGTGCGCACACGGCTGCAGACCATCGGTAAGGAGCTTACACGCGGGACCAGAGCCCTGTTGCTGGACGCGAGCGCCATCTCCCATGTCGACAGTACCGGCGCGGCGGCTCTCGATGCCGTCGCCGAAACACTCTCGAAACAGAACATCACCTTCGCGATAGCCGATCTCAACGAGGAAAGCAGGCAACTGCTCGACCGCGCCGGCGTGATCACGGCTATCGGCTCATCCAACATTTTCAACGACAAGGACGAGGCGGTGGCAGCCCTTGGATCGGCACGCGACGCAATTTTCGACAAGGCGGAAGAAACGAATGGCCCCGTCCTCGGGCCATGAACGGAGGGAGCTATGAACAAGGGTTATGACGCAAATCTGGAAGAGGCAGTGGCCGAGGCGAAACGGAACGACAAGGACAAGAGCAAGGGCAAGAAAAAGAAGAGGTCTTGGGACTACGAGAAAGAGATCCTTCGTCTGCAGGTGGAGATCGCTCATCTGCAGGCCTGGGTGAAGAAAGCAGGCGCCCGGATCGTCATCATCTTCGAAGGCCGCGATGCCGCCGGCAAGGGTGGAATGATCAAGCGCATTACCGAAAAGGTCAGTCCACGCGTCTTTCGCGTCATCGCGCTGCCCGCCCCGACCGACCGTGAGAAGTCGCAGATCTACATGCAGCGCTACATCAATTACCTGCCGGCCGCAGGTGAAGTCGTGATCTTCGACCGCAGCTGGTACAACAGGCCGGGAGTGGACCGGGTGATGGGCTTCACCAGCGAAAAGAAGGCCGAGCGTTTTCTCGAACTGGCTCCTCGCTTTGAGGCAGCGATCGTCGAAAGCGGCATCATTCTGCTCAAATACTTCCTGACCGTCAGCGAAGAGGAGCAGGAACGGCGTTTCAAGCGTCGGATCGACGATCCGCTTCGGCAGTGGAAACTGAGCCCGATGGACGTCGAATCCTATCAACGCTGGTGGGATTATACGAAGGCCTACGATGCGATGCTGCGGATGACCGACAGCAATCACGCGCCATGGTGGATCGTTCCGTCGGATGACAAAAAACAAGCGCGCATAAACTGCATCTCCCACATTCTGCAGTCGATACCTTATGAGCGCGTCAAGTTCGAGGCGCCGGATCTCGGCAAGCGGCAGAAGCGCCCGGGCGGATATGTCGACGATCAGAGCATTCGGCATGTCGTTCCCGACGTGACCGCGCGCTGAAGGGCGGACCGATCGGCGGCAAACCAGACGGGCTGACCACTATGAACCTGGAGCAGACACGAGGCGAGCCGTTGAAGCCCGCAGACATCATGCAGACTTCGATCGAGACGCGGGTCAGCGATCTCGTGCGGCTGGGGATCATCGCACTTTTCGCCTACTGGTCCTTCCGTCTGGTCGCTCCGTTCGCACTGATCGTCATCTGGTCGGCGATCCTGGCTATAGCATTGTTTCCTTTGCACGAGATGCTTGCGCGCGCCCTAGGAAACCGTCCGGCCATTTCGGCAACGACCATCGTCGTCGCCTGTCTGGTCCTCGTCATCGCACCCTTATCGCTTGTTGCCGTCAATTTTGCCGATGCGGCACAAGATCTGATAGCAAATTTAAGGACGGACAGTTTTACCTTGCCTTCTGCTCCTGAGGGCATCCGGGAGTGGCCTGTCGTCGGTGAACGGTTCTATGCTGCCTGGAACCAGATCGCCAGCAACCTCGCCGCATCGATCACGAAGTTTCAGGCGCCTCTGCGCGAGATCGCCGGCGTCGTCGTCGGCAAACTCGCCTCGATCGGCGCTGGCCTCCTGAGCTTCATCGTCTCCGTTATTCTGTCCGGCTTCCTGATGGCAACAGGCGAACGACTGAGCTCGATCGTGAAAGCTCTCGCCAACAGAGTTGCGGGCGACAGGGGTGTTGGCTTCGCCAAGCTTGCGGCCACAACCGTGCGCAACGTCTCACGCGGTGTGATTGGCGTCGCCTTCCTGCAAACGCTGTTATGCGGGCTCTGCTTCGTCATCTTCGATCTTCCGGCAAGAGGGGCATTGACCTTTGCCGTTTTTATCCTTTGCATCATTCAGATCGGCCCCGGCCTCGTCCTGGTTCCCGCGATCATATGGGCGTGGTTTTCCTGGCCGGTTTCGACATCCCTGGCATTTACGCTCATCGCGACGCCTATCACGCTGCTGGACAATGTGCTCAAGCCCCTTCTCATGGCGCGCGGCTTGACGACGCCAATGCCAGTGATCCTCATTGGCGTCATTGGGGGCACTCTGTCATACGGCTTGCTTGGGCTCTTCCTCGGCCCAATCGTCCTCAGCGTATTTTATGAACTGCTGCGAAGCTGGGCTTGGCCTTCGCCAACGGACGACAGGCTGACAGGCAGTGTCGAAGGGGACGATGTCGGCGACCGAGCCGATGTTTGCTGAGATTTCCGCAGCTCAAGCGAGGAGAAAACATGTCGAAAGCTTCGACCCACTGGAGCGACAAAGCGCTCATCATTGTACTGCGGACGCTGTTAATCCTGGCCGTGTTTGGGGCGCTTGCCGTTCTGATCAAATTCGTTTGGGCATTCCTGTGATCATCTCAATTGCTCTCCCGCATGGCCCTGTTCTTCTCTGCTCCGTCGACAAGCGTGTGACGATAACCACCTTCGGCGAAGCGCAACATACCGTGCGCGGCGGCAGGCCCAGCACACCGCTCCGACGGACCTTGCCCAGAGTCCGATTCCAGTTTCCGTTTCGAAGGACCGCAGAATGAGATGGATCGCGGCAATATCGCTTTTTCTTGCCCTTGCGATCAATGCGCAAGCGCAGACGCCCGCCACGCCGGGGCAGCAGAAGATCGATGAGCTCATCCGATTGCTCCAGGATCCCGAGGTGCAGTCCCTGCTCGAAGCTCGAAAATCTCAGCCTGCTTCGGCACCGCCCGAGGAAATGTTGTTTGCGTGGAAAGCCGCTATGCGAGCGCGCTTCGACGCGACGCTGGCTGCCCTTCCTCGCATACCGGCAGAGGTCGGGGCGGCCGCAGCCCGAACGAGACAAGACGCGCTCTCCGCAGGATATGCGCCTGTTTTCCTGATCCTGCTGTGCCTCCTGGCCGCGGGTGTGATCGCCGAGAGGCTCTATCTCCGGGCAAGGACCGGGGCCGGAACGTTGACGACCAAGCTTCTGTCCCTGGCAGTGTTCACCTTCTCGATGGGGCTGATCTTCTTTACGCTGCGATGGCCGCCACTCACCGAGGCGACTTTGATGCTCACCCTCGCCGGCATCATCGCCTTTCGTGCAGCGGCGATCGCTATCGACTTCGCCGTCGCCCGCCCTGAAATCCGAAGACGGATCCGGCTCTTCCTGGGGGTGCTTTTCCTCGCGATCGCGAGCGCCATGCTGGGAAAACCGATCGGCATCGATCCGGCCGTGTCCCGTGCCATCTCCTGGTGTTTCTCGCTCGTCCTCGTGATCCTTGCTATCGAAGGCGTGGTGTCGGGAGTGGCGATGAGCCTCAAGGCGAGATTGGCTATAGTCCTCTCCGTTCTGATCCTCTGGCTGCTATGGTCGATCGGCCTCACCGGGCTTTTCCTGATCGGCGTCTACCTGCTCCTTCTGCCGCCGCTGCTGAAGGTCGTCGGCAACGCCGCCGAGACTGCTAGTTCGGCCGAGCCGCGAAGCGTTCGGCAGGTCCTCTTTGTGCGCGGAAGCCGCGCGATCGTGCTTCTGCTTGCGGTGGCCTCGCTTGCTGCCGTCTCGAGAACGAGCACGACGTCCCTTATCGCAGGCAATCCCGCTGCGCAGGCAATCGCATATGGTCTCCTGAAGAGCGTAATTGTCCTCCTGCTCGCCGATCTCGTCTGGCACCTTTCAAGGGCATGGATCGATCGGTTGCTGGCCTCGGCGCCTGAAGGTGTCGCGCCCTCCCCTGCCGAGAGCGCCCGGCGCGCGCGTGTGCGCACTCTGCTTCCGATCTTCCGCAACATGTTGGCCGTATTGGTCGCCGTGATGGCGGCACTGATCGTTCTTGCACAGCTCGGCGTCGAAATCGGGCCGCTCATCGCCGGCGCCGGGATCTTCGGTGTAGCGCTGGGTTTCGGGTCACAGACCCTCGTCAAGGACGTCATCAGCGGCGTCTTCTATATGCTCGACGACGCCTTCAGGGTCGGCGAATATATCCAGAGCGGCAGCTATAAGGGTACGGTCGAAGGATTCAGTCTCCGCTCCGTCCGCCTTCGTCACCATCGCGGCCCAGTCTTTACCGTGCCTTTCGGCGCACTTGGCGCGGTGGAGAATATGAGCCGCGACTGGGTGATCGACAAGTTCAGGATATCGGTCGGATTCGACACCGACATCAACAAGGCGCGCAAGATCGCCAAGGCGATCGGCGCCGAACTGCAGGCAGATCCCGAGGTCGGCCCGATGTTCATAGAACCGCTCAAGATGAAGGGGGTCGAAGAATTTGGCGATTACGGCATCGTGCTGAGTTTCGCCATGACAACGGTCCCTGGTCAGCAGACCTACATCCGCCGCAAGGCCTATTTGATGATCCGGGAGGCATTTCAGGCCAACGGCATCGCATTCGCAACGCCGAGTGTGCAGATCGGAGGCGATGACAAAACCGCAGCAGCGGCCGCAATGCTTGCCACACGGGACCGCCAGGAAAGGAGCGCCACCGGGACGGAGGGCTGAGGCCCACGGGACCAGGCGTGAAGTTTGTGGCTCCCGATCCGAAATTACGATTTTTGCGCCTAGAAACGCAAAAAGCCCGCACGAGGCGGGCTATTTGTTTGGTTGCGGGGGCTCGCAACACCCGATTCCTGCGATTAGTCGAACGCTATGTACCGAAATTGGCGGCGTAATTCCGATGCGATGAGATCCTGGGCCAACGCGATGTCGTGGCGCTGGCCGGGACTGGCGATCAGGCGGACCGGAAGACCAAGCAGAAGCGGTCATCGGCAGAACCCGCGAAAGTTGTCAGAAACTCTGTGGCGATCCAGCCGATATGATTGGGCCTGTATGCAACCATTGGCTCGCTCGCGGACCGTTGCTCAGCAATTGCGCTTACAACATCATGTGCAATGCGCTTGTCGTTACCATCGAGGGCCTCGGGCCAACTAAGCGAATCCGAGACTCGCGATCCCAATTCCCCCCACCAGGATAAGGCTCGCGGCCCACACGATATCGAGATTGAACCAGCTTTGTGAGATGAACTTGGGTCCGAGCCATCGATAGACGGCAATGGCGATAACGCCGCCACTTACAATCATGGCGGCCGCGTGGACCACGGAGACGGCGGTGGCGGTGATCAGATTACCAGTCATGAGCGTGGCAGCCGCTTGGTGTCCGACATCCGGTTCCCCGGCCAAGCACAGGCCCAGATAAATCGGCACCAGCATCAGCCCGGCGCCATGCGCGATGGCAGCCGCGAAGGACCACAACGCCAGTTGCGCCGGCGGGATACGGGCAAGAACACGCGGGTGGCGCCGGTTGATCAAGAGATAGATTCCGGCTGCGATCACGATCAACCCGGCCGCGATGCGGATCTGTCGTTCCCAGACAATCAGCGTCAGCATCGCGCCGAAGGGCAGCAGGATGCCAATCATCGCCACAAAGTGGCCCATTGCCAAAAGGCCGAGCGCCCGGAACAATTCGCTGGCACGTCTGTCCAACAGTCCGGCCGAGACGGCCAACGGCCAGCCCATGCCGGGGTTGACGCCGTGATAAATGCCGCTGGCGATGACGGCCAACCAGAGAGACCCGGCAGTCGTCCACTCGCTCATCGCTTCATTGACCCGAGCAGTCAGTTACACCGATGGATAGCAAAATGAATCCGTCGAGCAATCGCCGCCTTCCAGACGAATCTGGTGCGAGCGATACCCCTCGGGGAACTTGACATAAAAGTCCTTGTCCAGGGTGATCCCACCGTTCTCGCCGACACTGGCCTTGACCATGGCTGCCGGGATACCATCGGGATAGAACTGGTCGTCCCAGGTCGAATACAGGGAGTTGGTCCAGTAAACGCGTTTACCGTCGCGGCTGATCTCGACCATCTGCGGGCCGCCCCTGTAGTCGCGGCCGCCGGGATGCTTGGTCTTGCGCGTGATGCCGCCAATATGGACGGACCCTGCAAGCTTAGGCTTCATAGGATCGGTGACGTCATATTGGCGCATCTCACCGGTCCCCCAGCAGGATACGTAGAGGAAGCGGTCATCGAGCGATAGGTCTATGTCGGTTACCAGCGGCGGGACCGCCTCGAAGCCCTGCAAAAGCGGGGGAAGGTCATCTTTCGCAGCTGCCTCGGGCGGGATAGTCGCCGTCTTTTCGCAATGAAATTTGCCGTCCTCGCGCCACCATGTCCAGATTGATCCCTCAAGGTTTGTCGTGTCAACGACCACTCCAAGGAAACCGTATTCTTTTACCGGATCATGGGCGGGGCGGACTTCCAGTGCCATCTGGTGATTGACTCCCAGATCAATGGTCTGCACGTTCCTGCGTTCGCGCAAATCCCAGAAATGCACCCGGTGTCCGTATTTGTTCGACAGGAGATCTTCCGGGACGATGCCCTTCTCGAACTGGGGCGGAAGTGCCCACTCGCTCGATACCATGTAGTCGCGTGGCAGGTTCCACCAGAAATCATACTGCTTGTCCTGTGGCCCACGATCGATCTCATAGCGCCCGATGACATCGAACGTCTCGCAATCCATGACAAAGATGCCGGGAGGTCCGTCGGTGCCCTCAGGGCCACCGCCCCCAAGCGTCGAGACATAAATACCTTCCGGACCGCAGTGAATCGTATGAGGCCTAGAATAGCCCGTCTTGGCAAACACTTCTTCTGGCTCGATGACCTTGTGGATTTTGGCTTTGGTCGGTCCGCCCTTGGTGTCTATTACGTAGATGCGCGAAGATCGAATACCGGGAATGATCAGAAACCGGCGCTCGAGAAACGGGTGACCGTTCAGCGGCGAAAGGGCCGAAGAGCACGCGTTCCAGCCGAAGTGGTGAAACTCGTCGCCCTTGTTTGGCATTATCACGCTATGGACGACCTTGCTGTAGTCCTTTGACTTCGGGTCTACGTCAACTATTGCTAATCCATCAGGCCGAGAGAAGTCGGGACTCAACATCAAAGTGTACGCAAAATTTTCGCCTGGCGCCTGCATTGCGAGCTTGGCAGTCGCGTGGAAAGTCCGGTCTGGCCGTACAGTCATTGTCGTCCTCCCTTGGCGGGTTAAGCAGCCCGTCAGACAATCAGGGCACGCCCTGCGTTTGGACGCCCGCCGAAAACGTCGAGACGCTTTGTTGTTCGCACGCTATTTTCATCCGACTTTGAAGAATCTCACGGATTCTGGAGAACTACAATCTCGATTTGCACCGGAAGAGTGTAAGACCGTATGTCCTTCTTCGTAGCTGAGGTGGCTCGCCCTACACTGGTCTTCCGAGGGTTGCTCGGATAGCCCGAGCCGATCCTCATCACAGGAGGACGAGCCGTGGCACATTATAGAGAAGCTTTCGTCGGAATCGACGTTGCGAAGCTAAAGAATGCGATTGCTGTTGCCGAGTTCGGGAGAGACGGAGAGATCCGGTATTTCGGTGAGGTTGAAGCATCAGATGTCAGCATGCGTCGCGTTATCCAGCGGATCGCTGCTAAGTTTGATCGTGTGCATTTCTGCTATGAGGCCGGCCCCACGGGCTATGGCCTGTATAGGCTCATCAAGGCACTTGGCCATGAATGCATGGTTGTTGCTCCGTCCTTGATCCCTCGGAAGCCAGGCGACAGGGTGAAGACGAACCGTCGCGATGCGGTCGCGCTCGCCCGGCTATTGAGGGCCGGCGAGCTCACCGCGGTCTGGATTCCCGACGAGGGTCATGAAGCAATGCGAGATCTCGTTCGCGCCCGAACTGCCGCCGTCGAGACATTGCGGGTCCATCGGCAACAGATCAGTGCCTTTATGCTCAAGCACGGGCGCATCTACCCACGCAAGAGAGGGTGGACCATGCGATACTTGATCTGGCTGCAAGAGCAGCACTTTGATCATCCAGCGCATCAGATAGCGCTACAGGAAATGGTCGATGCGGCGCGCGTCTCAAGGGAGCGTGTTGATCGACTGGAGAAGGTGATTGAAGAGTTCGTCCCGAATTGGTCTCTCGCACCGATTGTTCAGGCGCTACAGGCCTTGCGTGGCGTTGATCTGGTCGTTGCGGTGACATTTGCTACAGAGATCGGCGATGTCAGTCGATTTGAGAGCCCTCGTCAGTTGATGGGCTATCTAGGCCTGGTGCCTGGAGAACGGTCGACTGGAGAGACGACTAAAAGAGGCGGGATAACGAAAGCCGGAAACAGCCGCGTCCGGTCGCAGCTTGTTGAAAGCGCCTGGACTTACCGGTTCCCCCCGCGAATTGGCTCAAAGAAGCTTTACAAGCTGGAGAAGGTTTCATCGTCGGTCCGCGAGATCGCTTGGAAGGCACAAACTCGGCTCTCAGCACGGTATCGCTTGCTGACCTCGCGCGGAAAGAAATCCACCGTTGTTTGCACCGCGATTGCGCGCGAGCTCGCTGGCTTTATGTGGGCTGTTTCGAAGGAGGCACTTCAGCCCAGACTCTAGTCACAACCCACTTCTCGCGCATTGGCGGGGGCGGGGCAACGGTAGGGGAACTTCCGTTCGCGCTTTGTGGCCGGTATGACCGACGCCCGCAGTAAGACAGGAACAGCCCCGGACGCAAAATCGGGAATGCGGTATCCAACCCGCGTATCAGAGCTTGATCACCGACGTCCATCAGTTCCGCCTCCACCAATACGCGTTCATCGTAATCGGCCGATCATTCGAGCGGAGGCTATCTATGCGCAAATCATTGACAGCGGACATCAGAGCGCGAATTTCCCCGCACCTTGGTCGATCAGGTGACGCTCGTGCCCGAGGCGTTTACCCAATGCTAGCCGTGTGCCAGGCCTTAAACGCAAGAAGGCCCTCCACGGTGGGAGGGGCTTTCTTGTTGATAATTATATAATTGGTAAATTCTGGTTGCGGGGGCAGGATTTGAACCTGCGGCCTTCAGGTTATGGTGAGCTTTAGCGAACGACGAGCTAC
>NZ_LODW01000117.1 GCF_002914525.1 Rhizobium hidalgonense
AATCGCCGGAGATGAGGACAAAGCCGAAGAAGATTGATGGTCCATTGATGCTGGCAGGTCTTAAGCAGGAGACCCCGTGTTTCCGTACACCGGCCCTCAGACAACATGAATTCTGCCCAAGCAACCGTCGCGCTCGATAAGCGTGCCAAATTCGGCCGAGTTCTTGGCGAGCTCGTCGATGATCTTCTCCCCTGTCTTGCCGGACGCCGCGATCGGAACATGGCGCTGATGGAAGTCCAGCTCTTCGATCTGTTCTCCGCCGAGCACGATGGGGAGAAGGTCGATTTTCAAGGATCCTGCCGGATCGAAGATGCATGTGGCGACCACGCTCTTCCAGACATCTGGAGAACTCCATTCCGTTTCACCCTTTTCCGTGTGGAAGAAGAAATTCCCAAGGCCGAAGAAGACCGGGGCGCGTTTATAGATTTCGATTGGCTGCAGGACCGGTGTGCCGTGGCTGACGAAGGCGTGGGCGCCGGCGTCAATACAGGCATGGGCGAATTCCCTGACCCAGTCCGGCACGTCGCGCCAGTTCGGCTCCCAGTGATGATGGTGCAGATAGGCGATAACGAATTGTCCGCTTGCGCTGGCCTTTGCAATTGCAGTCAGCTGCTTTGCAGCACTTTCAGGATCAATTGCGACAACACGCCGATTGGCGTTGGAGCGGCGGAAAATGGTACCGTAGAAGTCGACTTCGTTGTCATTGTCCAGGACCCGCGGATCATCGGGCTGGGCATAGTTTGCCCTTTCCAGCTGGGAGCTTTGAAACGTCGCCTGAATGGTTTCCAACATGTCGAATATGGCTTGATCCGCCTCGAAGATCCTGGTCACGTCCAATTGGTTTACACCCGGTCTTGATGGTCGGCGGTTACTCGCGTTCTCGGCATACATGTTTCGAGGCCCAGGGCCTGCATCCATGGCAACCAAGGCTATATGTCGGCCACCGAAGGCTGCCGCGCCCGGCGTTGCGGCATGATCGCGGTCAAGACCGATGCCGGCGTGGAGGAAACCATGGAGACGAACCTCCTCGAGCGTAGACATAACGCCTGGTGGACCAAGATCGAAGGCATGGTTGTTGGAGAGCGCCAGGGTGTTGAAGCCTATTTGCTTCAGGGCATCCAGGACAAAGGGGTCGGAATGCCCGAAATATGAACCTTTCATGGGAGAGCCACCGTGCCGCCCCAGGATGGTGCCTTCGAAGTTGGTGAAGGCGACATCGGCCTTTTTCAGGATATCCACGATTTGTAGAAAGCCGGGATCCTGGCAAGTTCTGACATCGCGATGGATGAGCGATTGGCCCGTCATGGCCACAGTAAAAGGAGAGGGCATCGGTTTACCTGCGATGTTAAAATTTGATTCAACCGGAAGCTATGATGCCAGTTCCGGTAGTTGGCAGCCGGCGAGATCTCTCCATCCGATAAGCGTGGCGGCGGTTCACGGCGTCGCGGATGGGGAGATATCAATTCCGAACCATTTTAGGCTAAGCGCCTTCAGTGTTCCGTCGCTGACGCTGTCATCGATGGCCTTATCTAAAGCCGCGAGCAGATCGGTATCTTCTTTGCGGATGCCGACCCCGACGCCCGGCCCCCACAGTCCGCCTGATAGTTCCGGACCGTAGAAGGCCGCTGTCTCACCATCCTTACCATCAAGAAACGTCTTCCATGTGAAATAGTCGGCAAGGCCGCCATCGATACGGCCTGCGGCGAGATCCAGATGGAGATTGTCCTGGGTGTCGTAACTCCGGATCGTTGCAACTTGGCCGAAGAGCTCGCTGAGGACGGCCTCGGAATTGGAGGACCTCAGAACGCCCAAAGTCTTGCCGGAAAGCGCCGATTGAAGCTGCCCAAGGATTGCCTGTTGCTCGGCGCCAACGCTTGTAAGGTTGATTTTCGACTTGGTGTCGGTTGCCGGGAGCTGCAGGTCCCTTCGCATCACGAGCTGATTGAAGCCGCCGGCATAGGGTCGAGAAAAAGCGATCGACTTCCTGCGCTTTTCCGTGATCGCCATTCCGGACATGATCGCGTCGTACTTGCCGACCATCAGCGCCGGGATTATCCCATCCCAGTCCTGAGAGACGAACTGGCATTCGACCGCGATGCGCCGGCATAATTCTGTACCGACGTCTATGTCGTAGCCGACCAGCTTGCCTTCGGTGTCGATCATGTCCCAGGGCGGCGAGGCGCCTTCGGTCGCAATCGTCAGCACTTTGCGATCCATGGATTGGACGGCAGTCTGGCCCGTGAGAGTTATGAGCGCGACGAGGAGCATCGATTTGAGCATTTGCTGTTTCCCTTTGCTATAGTAAGTCGATGGATGGTTGATCGCCCGGTTTTGTGCGGGCTCGCTTGTCCATGGCCGTTCGAAGACGCCAGAGCCTCGAAGCCATTGGGCCGGCTGTAACGTTCCTTGAATTGCTGGTGGACGACTGCGCGAGATGCGTCTCCAGCATTCGAAAGAATGCCGACACTATGACGTTCAGAAGCAGATAAAGAAGACCCGCCGCCAGGAAGACCTCGTAGGGAGCGAATGTCTCCGAGACCATCCGGCGGGCCAGTCCCGTAATCTCCAGGAGGGTGACGGTGCTTGCCAGAGAACTCGCCTTGACCATGCCGATGACTTCGTTTGCATAGGAGGGAAGCACCGTCCTGAACGCCAAAGGAAATATGATCAGCCGGATCTGCATCAGTCTCGACAGGCCAAGTGCCTGCGCGGCTTCGATGATGCCGCGCGGGACGGCTAGTATGCCCGCCCTGAATACTTCGGTCGTATAAGCAGTGCTGTTCAAGGAGAAGGCGGCAAGCGCACACCAGAAAGGGTCACGTAGGAACGGCCACAAAAAACTCTGACGAACGAACGTGACTTGGCTGAGACCGTAATAGACCAGGAACAGCTGCACGAGTAGTGGTGTGCCGCGAAACACATAGGTATATGCCAGTACCGATCCCGAGATGGCTCTGTTCGAGGAGGCTCTGAGAAGGCTGAGCGGCACCGACAGAATGAAGCTGACCACGAGCGATAGCAGTGTCACGGAAAGGGTGAGGAAAACACCGTGCCCCAGCACGGAAATGCTTTCGACGATCAGGTTGATGTCCATGGCCGTGATCCCTCAGTGACCAGAAACCTGGATGCGCCGCTCGAGCGCGCGGAACGACACGAGCGACAGGCTGGTGAGGGCGAGATAGAGTGCCGAGGCCACCAGATAGAATGGGAGCGGCGCTCTCATCGATCCCGCACCGATAAAGGCCACACGCATAATGTCGGTCAGTCCGACGACCGACACGAGGGATGTATCTTTCACTAGAGAGACCCAGAGATTGCCATAAGCTGGCAGGGCGACGCGCATCATCTGCGGCAGGATAACGAACAACCAGATCTGCCATGGTTTCAGGCCCAGACTGCGCGCGGCCTCCGCCTGTCCCCGCGGAACGCTTATGATCGCACCGCGGAAAATCTCTGCACAATAGGCCCCAAAGACGATCATCAGCGCGGCTACACCCGCGGCAAAGGCATTGATTTGCACATAGCGGCCCGTTAGCGCAGTGATGGCCGCAGTTCCCCCGAAATAGACGACGAGAACGACGAGCAGTTCGGGGAGGCCGCGAACGATCGTTGTGTATGCCTGTCCAAGGAGGCCTGGGACACCCAGCCCTGACAGTTTGGCCATGGCGACAAACAGACCGAGAAATGATCCCAGCGCGCCGCTTACGAGCGCCAGTAAAACGGTGATCTGGAGGCCATTGAAGAATTGAAGTGCAAAGCTGAGCACGTACGTCCTCTCGCCCTAATCCGGATAGCCGGATATAAGGTCGCCTTATGGGCTGTTTTTATCAAAAGCGCATGATACTACCTGAGATGGCATTATTTATACGTATAATCTCAAGTAATATTCTGACTCACTTGAGAATTATACTTTGACAATCTGCCGTCAACTTATAAGCTGTTTTTAATTGTGATAAGCACAGCTTATAAGCCGTTCCCCGCAGGCTCGGAGAACCCCTCTTTGACGGCGATGATCCGAGCCGGCCAAAACCATAGGATTGAAAATATGGTCGGCAAAACCACGACAGGCGTGACAATCCGGCAGCTACAGATTTTTCGGGAGGTTTTGCGCACTGGGTCGGAACGGCATGCCGCAAAAATTCTCAAGATCACCCAGCCGGCCGTCAGTCAGCAGATTAGGCAGCTTGAGCACGAGGTTGATCTCGCGCTGTTTGCGCGGGAGAAGAACCGGCTGGTACCGACGGACCGTGCCTGGGATCTCTTGCGTAGCGTCGACGGTACCCTTCAGAGCGTCGACCGGATTGAAAAGTCAATTGCTGCGATTCGCAATGAAGAGACAGGTTCATTGAGCTTGGCTGCTCCGGGCGTTTTCTGTCTGAACGCCATCCCCCGGGCCATCCAAGCCGTCCGTAAGAGCAATGCCCTGTCGTTTCAGGTTAGAGCCGGCAGCCACCAGCAAATCGCAGAACATGTCCTAAACGGCCGGTCGGACCTGGGAGTTTCGCGCCTGCCGCTCGATGAGCGTGCCTTCGAGTGGGAACCGGCCGCCACGGCTAGGAATGTCTGCCTGTTCCAAGCGGGACATCGGTTGGCCGCCAAAGAAGTGATCACGCCGGAGGACATTATCGATGAGGCATTGGTGGACATAGAACCCCAGTTTGCGGCTCATCAGATGAATATCAACGCTTTACGGTATAGGGGCGTAGAACCGGATCTTGCCGTTGAATACGACGCGAACAGCCATGACGTAGGTTTCGTGGCGGCCGGCGTCGGAATTTCGATCATCAATAGCCTGATTGCGCGCGAATATCGGCAATTCGGGCTGGAGTTCAGGCCGTTCGAGCCCGGCGCTGTCTACCACTATGTGGTGTTCTGGCAACGAGGGCGCCAACTCACCGCTGGCATGCGGCAAACAGTCGATGAGTTGCTGGGCGCCTTCGCAGCGACGTAAACTGGAGTTCCCAGCGCAGGCGAGAATGCGATCTCAGGGATCGCGGTGCTCCTAGTCGAAGCTTGCGGCCAGTTCGGCTTGCAGACGGCTGATGGCGAGCGTCTGGAGGCCGCTGGCGGTGACAGCGGCGCGCAGTTCCTGCGGCGGCAGGTCGAGCTTCTTCAGCCGCATCTTGTTGTCGAGTTCATAGACACGGCGCTGACCAGGACGGTGTCGGCCTTGTCCTCGATCAGTGCCCGGGCATTGTCGGACAGCCGTTCGCTGCCGATCGTCCACCAGTAGACGGCGTGGCTGTCGAGCAGCACCTTCATGGCTTGGGCTCGCGGTCGACCGGCTTGCCCTGCCAGACGCCGGTATCGTCGTTGAAGTCGCCGGCGTCCATGGCCGCCTGTTCGGCATCGACATCGTCGAACAGGTCGTCGGATAGGCCGCGCTGGCGCAGCAGCCCGAACGGCCGCTTGCCGGCGTCAGCCGGGCCGATGCGCGCGTAGACTTCGTTGCTGCGCATGATCACGATCTCCTCGCCATTGGTTGGCGCGTTCGAGCACCTCGGCGAAGTTCTTGCGCGCTTCGCTGATCTTGTAGCTTGTTTGGGGCATTATTGCGCTCCGTTCGGCTAATTGGCGCACGATATACCGCTTCAACGCGCTTACAAGTTGGCTGTACGTCTTGCCTCCGATAAGCATTACTTATCGGAAGTCAGGCGTGGCCTGAGGCATTATTATCGGTGACGGAAATTAGAGAGCTATTTGCTTCTGTTTCGGAAAAGAACAGCACTAATTCATATGGTTAACGAGACGGAAACGTCATCAGCTTAAAGCCAAGTTGGTAAGCGGGGCAAATCCGGTGGCAATGCCAGCACAATGAGCAGGGACAAGCCTTCAGGCGCGTGCCGCA
>NZ_LODW01000118.1 GCF_002914525.1 Rhizobium hidalgonense
AATTATCTGCTCTTCGGTAAATCTCTGCTTCTTCATTCGTCCGTCCTTTGATGGGCCGGACTCTAATCATTTCTGGAGGAAATTCGCAGTGGCAGGTCCACTTCACCACCTAAGGGGTCTACGTGGCTCCGCTTTTCCAAAGCATTTTAGAATATCGATTTTGCATGATGGCGACCAGTCCGGTTGCACTAGCATATGCGTAATCTGCAATTGGAGACCAACAACGGTGAAAACAGAACAGGCCCGCGGGGCGGTAAATTTTCCGAGACGCCTCTAACATTCAAGCTAATCTTAGCCCTGCCGCGGCGCAGACACCTCCGACGGACTGTCAGCCGATTCGACGATGGTCTGGCGAAGGGAGCCACGCTTTCGCGGATCCTCGAGGCTTGGGCTGAGGTAAAGGGATCAGGAGCGGCGCATGCAACGCGCACCGCCCGCTTCATCGAGTCTAGCAGTCACGTATCCGCTTTATAGGCCGGACATTGAGCGCACCGTTCCCATGTGAAGCGACTGAAAAGAATGCGCTTCATCACACCTTTCACTCTCAGGAGAGACCGCCATGGATAACTCAGAACGATCGCTGCGCTACAACATTTCCGAGGAAGATGATCGCACCCGGGCCATGGCGGGGTGGATCGAGAATATGACCGGGGCACAAATGCTTACGGGCATGCCGTCCCGATCAACGCCAGATCCCCATGCTCTGTCGCCTTCGTCGCCAACGCGACCATACTCGCTCTCTTCCGAACCTCCAATTAAGGTGCTCGACAGATCGACATTTGCCAGAAAAGTAAGGGAATTTTACGGTGATGAAATCAAGCACATTTCCGTCAATCCACAAGAGTACTCGCCCTTCGTGTCCTCTAAAGCCCTGCGTACGGCTACCATCGCTCGACTCTACGGCGGCACCGACAATGATACGCCCAGCGCGCGATATTTCAGCTATGATCTGGGAGAACGAAGCGTTGGGCTTTTAAGAACAGAGGATGGATTTAGCATCGAAAACGAGCCGTGGCGGGAACTATTTCCCGGTCGAAGAAGAATCACGTCGATTGTAGACCTTCGCGTTACTCATCCGCTTGTCGAGAACGCAGGCGATATTCTGCTCGAACATCAACTTCAACTCGACGGCGAACAGCCGTTGATCATGTCACGTCCCGCTACGCCGGAGATGGGAACCCGTCTAGAGCAGATGGGTTTCGTTGATGTGGGTGAAAATCGCTGGGTGCTCGACCCTACGCAACATCCCGACAAGTGGACAAAGAATAGCAAGGGTGGATGGCAGCGCGCCGACAAACCTTGGAGTTATCTCTCTAAAACCGTGGAGTATCTTAGCGACGATGAAGCAGGTGTCGAGGAGCATTCGAGTGACGCCAGTGTCGAGACAGATTCATCCGATGATGACCCGTCTTGGTACTTCGAACACCTCAATTTGAACCGCGGCTAAAAGCTTGCCTCATCGTGAGGACTTTTTGCGCCGCCGGCTGAGTTGATACGCCCTTGTATTACGGGAGGACGCAGGCGAAGATTAGAGACTGCAATAATTGCTGCGACTCTCTGCGACGGCCCGCCTCATGCTGCACTCCGATCCTGCCGCGATGCAGATTGGCGGGGCTGGCTTCTGGGTGGTCCGCAACGATATCGCCGTTGGGGGTATCTTCTGATAATGGCCGTCGGGTTCGAAAACCTTCTGGTTGAGCCCCTAAAAGATCACCCAGGTACTCCCCAGGCGCCTCATGAATAACGACACCGAAGCGCTTGAACTCGAATCGCTCGTATCCGGACCCGTCGCCAAGCCCAAGGCGACCGTCCGACACGATGTCGATGAATGATCGACGTGCGAGCTGACCGGAAACCGCACGGTCCGGTCGACATCATCGGGACGCGCCCATGGGCCCCATCGGCACGCGTCTGCGAATAGCGGCGAGATCCGTCTCGTCGGCGCGTTCCAGTTCTCGACCATCGGCGTGCGCACATAGCCGAGCTCTTATGGCCGTCAGGCCCACTCGACGCGACGCCAACTCGCATGCCAAACTTTTCGTGATCAAGATCAGGCCCCTTCCAGGCAGCGTAGCCGTTGCGTCTGGGATCGCCCAGCAACCCGCCCAGCGAGGCCACATTGAAGATCACAGGGCCGCGCGGCAACGCCGCACCGCACCGTTCCGCTTCCAGGAAGATCCACGGCAACGACAATGTCGCCGTTTGTCGCAAAGGCATCGACCAGAGCGCGGCCAATCCCGCCTGCAGCGCGTGTAATGACGGCGGGTGTCTGCTTGCTTCATGGATTAGCTTCTCCTGCTCCGGCGTATGCGATCTAACGCTAAAGGAGCCAGATGACAGCAAGTTAGCACCACGTCCCGGAAAAGAAGAGTTCGGCACCAGCTGAACGCGCCGCTATTCCGCCTCGGCTTTCATGCTCTTTGCCGCTTCCGAGCGTATAGACCGGGTCGTTAGAATGCGATGTTCCGATCGGCTGCCTGAAACCGAACCGCTCAATCTCTGGCGACGCCGCCTGCTGTGTCTGCTCCTCGAGCCAATCATAGACCACTGTGCGGTCGGCAATTCTCCACTCCCCTTCCCTTTTCTGAAAATGGTCGCAATATCGACCACATAGGAGAAACCTGGCAACGTATGATCCGGCCGCAGTCCGGCCCTCGTTGGAGCGCAGTGAAGTAGCTCTCGACAGCTGCTTCGCCGGGCTGATAAACTCAATCAGAACGTTGGTGATCTGGTGGATGTTGCGCGGTTCGGTCTTGAAGACACCAAGCGTGAACTCAATGAATCCCTCGGCGGAGCCCGTATACGCTCCGTGAACGTCCTGCGCATCAGGCCAGAAGGAGCTGCGCAGCCCCGCCTCGTCCGCCCGTCTATCCCGCGGCAATACCGATAGGACAGTCGCGGATCGTTTCGCGATCATGCAATTCGACCCATTTTCGTGGTCCATGGCCCGTCGCAAGTCTGGTCTTGAGTTGAAAATGGCGTTCTATGCATCTGCGAACGGACATTCGCGCCGTCGGCGCTTGACTTGGCCTCGCAATGCCACTTCCCAGGGAACGTCTGTGAACTCAAACAGCGTGCGTAGGACAGCAACTCCCGCGCAATCAAGGACCATTGGTGCGTTGGATTTTGTCTGCAAGAACAGCCAGGGCCTCTCTGCGCTTGTGTGGAACGTAGCTAACGGTCCATTCGGCGACAATGCGGTCGACGAGTTCGCCAGAAAGAGCCCAATGTCGACTGGATCCCCGTTTGCGGCCGCCGGGGCTGCCGGTGCCTGTCTCGGCGAAGTCTCCTCCAAAGCCTGTATCCGAACGATCCTGCCTGGCTCCCAATCGGGCTCGTCTGACCGAGCGGGAGCGGCTGATCGACGCGAGGGAGAAATCTGGGGCCAGGCGGCTCGCCTCTCGGCGTCACCCCACGTTAGGCTGGTTATGCCATCCGCGGGCATCAAATCGGGGTGAAAGAAAGTTCTAAGCCTGGTGTGGTCGAGCGGCCCGACCTGCCCTCCTCAACTCAAGCACTCGAGGCGAGCCGCCATTTTACCGGCGTAGGTCTATTGTCGAATGCCTGACAACCCTATGTCGGGTCGCAAATGGAGGGAACCGGACAAAAAACTCTAACCAATTGAAAACTAACGCAATTTTCATTGGCATGGCCCTTGCTTCTTGAACCGGGACGTTAAGCAGCAACGGAGCCTTTAATGCCCCCACCAATGATTTCGCTCAAGAACCTGACCAGCACGACAACTATGAACCAACTGCTGGCCACAGCGAAGTCCACTGCTTGCGCCGCGTCATTGTGCGGTTCGTCCGCAAAGCCGCACCACGTCGAGCCGGCTGTCTGGGAGAAAATCACGGACCTTTCCTGCTATTTAGAAAAAGCGCACTACTATTTCGCGCGCATGCACGTCGTAGCCGCACCAGCTTGCAATATCCAGTGCAACTACTGCAATAGTAAATACTGCGCCAACGAAAGCCGGCCTACGCCTGACCAGGCGCTGCGAAAGGTCGTTGCGGTCGCCAATGAAGTCCCTCAGCTTTCCGTGCTCTTTATCGCCGGACCAAGCGATGCCTGTTATGACCGGAAGAAGACAAAGGCGACATTTGCACGCGGAGCCACAGAGGTCCCCGATATCAAGCTGTGTCTTTCAACCAACGGTCCGGCAGTGCCAGACCGTGTCGGCGAGCCTGCTGACAAAAATGTTGATCACTTGACGATCACCATCAAAATGGTCGATCCGAGAGCCGGCGCGAAGATATCCGCGCCACTGCAGGGCCGAGCCGCAGCTCAGCAGAAGCCCGGATACAAGCAGACCCCGCGAGCACATAGGCATCCAAGTCTCGATATTCGTCCAACATGCCTGGCACTCTCGGGCGCAGCAGCGCTGAGCCCTTGGTCATCTCCCCGCGCAAAATCCCCGTTTGCTCTCTTTGATGCTTCGGGAGCATCCCGATCACCGCTTCTTGTGTCAGTCTGCTCCCGTCTCCAACGCTGCGGCGACCTCCTTGCGCAGCCATTTATGCTGCGGGTCGTGATGGCACCGCTCGTGCCAGATGAGCATGACCTTGTACGGTGCCGGCTCGAGGGGTGGATCAACAACCCTAAGCGGCAGCATCGCGGAAACTTGGGTCGCAACGCGGCGCGGGACGAGCAATACCAAATCCGTCCCCGAAGCCACCACCGCTGCCGTGAGAACGCTGGAAAAAAGTATGGGACTACGATCCTCTCGCAGGTTGGGCAAGTGGTCGTAGATCGGGCCGAAATGGTCGGGGGAGTCCGTACTGATGGCAGCGTGACGCAAGGTCGCGAAGTTGTCGATCGTCCATTCCTGCGCCAGCGCGGGATGGTCGTGGCGCAACAAACACGCGAAGCGGTCTGTATAGAGACTGCGCCGAAAATAGCCAGGCAGTTGCACGTCAATATGCCCAACGGCCAAATCAATATCACCTTGCTCAAGCCCCCGCATGGCACGATCAAACGGCAAACAGGCGAGTGTGTCGAGATGAGGGGCACGCTCGCGTAACCACGGCAGGAGGCGCGGTAGTACAGCCAAAGCTTGATGATCGGGGATCGCCAGCGTTGCCCCCCTCCCCCATTCTTTTGAGATTACGCTGCGGCTTGTCACCATCTCTCGGATCGTACGCAGTGCCGACGGCAGCCTTTGAGCCAAGTGTTCGCCTTGCGGCGTTGGGATCAAACCCGTTGAAGACCGCACCAGCAGGTCATCATTGAACATGCCGCGCAGCCTTCCCAGTGCCCGGCTCATCGCCGGTTGACTCCGCCCGATGTGCTGGCCCGCGTGCGTCACGTTCCGGTATTCGAGCAGAGCCTCGAGCGCGACCAGGAGGTTGAGGTCTATTGATGCCAAGTTTATCTGGTGTCCAGTGAGGCGCTCTCCTCTCCAATCTTGCAACATCTTTCGCCTATAAGCGAGTTGATCCGTCACCTCTTTTTCTACATAGCGTTTCATGACGTTCATTCCTCAACAATCAATTCCGGGTCCAACGTTTTCGAGTTCATCTCGGCGGTGGAGCGCGGGTGACAACCTCATGGCATTGTGCCATCACGCGTCCAAGGGGCGGCCAGATCTGTGTGACGATGGCGATCACATGGAACATCGGGGTGTCCCACAGGAATATAGCGCCCGTGTCGACTTCCCCGAGCCCGTTGCAACAGTCTCGGATCCGATGCTGGGGTGCTTGGGTGAAAGAGGCGCACGCGCTCGAGCACAGCGTTGCAATAGGCCTCGGTCGCATAATACGCGATGCGGTCGATGT
>NZ_LODW01000119.1 GCF_002914525.1 Rhizobium hidalgonense
CCGCGTGTGCGCAGCCGGGTCGTTGCCCTCGTCAGCTCGATTGTCGATGAAGAGATGGAAGAACAGAAGGACGTTTCCCCATGAAAAGACCAACAAGAGCGCGGCCGCAAATTGGCCAGCGGTTCGTAAAGTTCTCGTCGCGCACTGCAGGTTTATTCCGCATCTAAAAAACGATCTGGCCGACGTTCTTCTCTCGGTCAAGCACAGTGCCAAAACCGGTACTGCGGTCGGCAAGATCGTCAAGGATATCTGCCGCCGTTCTGCCATCGGCAAGCACAGGGAAGGGGAGGCGATCGCGTGCAGGATTGGATAATGCCTCGGTTCCCCCGATCACAATCGGGCGCAAGCGGATATTCTCCAGCCGTCCGCTAGATTCAAAATTGCAGGTCGCGATGACGCTTCTCCACACCTCCGGCGGGCTCCATTCCTGTTCGTCCTTTTCCGTATGGAAGAGGAAGTTGCCAAGGCCGTAGAAAATTGGCGTATTCCGATATATCTCGACCGCTTGAAGGACCGGAGCGCCATGGCTGACAAAGAGGCCTGCGCCCGCGTTCACGCAATCGTGCGCAAATTCTCGCACCCAGGCGGGGACTTGCTGCCAGTTCGGCTCCCAATGGTGATGATGCAAATACACGATGACGAGTGTGTCGCGGCCCGCTTCTTCCGCGATCGCCGAAAGGTGAACCCAGGCGCTGTGCCGGTCCACGACGATGCGGCGAGCCGTCTCATCTGATCTGCGAAACACGGTTCCATAGAAATCAATTTCGTCTTGGCCATGAAGATCAGGCGGATTCTCGGGCTGGGCATAGTTCGCGCGCTCCAAGGGCGAACTTAGAAGACGCTCTTGAATGGAGCGAAGCAGGTTGAATGTTCCCGTTTCCAGGTCGAATACCCTGGAGACCTTCAGCCTATTGATGCCGGGCCTTGCTATCCTGCCCTCAGTTGCGTCCTCGGCGTACATGAAAGACGGGCCTGGCCCAGCGTCCATGGCAATCAGCGCAACATTTCGGGATCCGAACGTCATTTTCTGTGCCGTGGAAGCGTGATGCTTGTTGTGGCCGATGCCGGCATACAGGAAATTGTGTGCCGCAACCTCCTCCAGCGTCGAGAGGATCCCCGGCGGTCCAAGATCGAAAGCATGGTTGTTCGCCAGAGCCAGGCTATTGAAACCGAGCTCCTTCAACGCCGCCAAGACATCCGGCGCTGCAGCGCCGAAATAGCGGCCTTTGAGCGGCCAGCCTCCATGACGACCGTAGATTGTCGTCTCGAGATTGGTGAAGGCAACATCGCTTGCTTTGAGAATTTTGGCGATTTCAGCGAGCCGTGGATCGCTGATCGCTCGAAGATCACGACGAATGAGCGACTGGCCCGTGACAGCAATGGAAAAGGGTGCGGACATATGGTCTGCCTTCGATTTTGGGACTGCCGATCGCTTACGCGCTGTGGCTTCGGGGGAAAATGCGTATCGTAGAGCCAGTGTCTAGTTCGGCGTACGTGGCGAAACATCGATCTTGAACCATTGCTCGCTCAGCCGCTTCAAGGTTCCGTCTTTCGTGGCGGCGTCGATGGCACTATCGAATGCCCCAACGAGTTCGCCGTCATCTTGCCGAAGTCCGACACCGACACCCGGGCCCCACAGGCCACCGGAGAGCTGCGGGCCGTAGAACGTTGCAATCCCACCATCCTTGCTGTCGAGAAAGGCTTTCCAGGTGAAATAGTCGGCAAGGCCGCCATCGATGCGCTCAGCCACGAGATCGAGATGCATGTTGTCCTGGGAATCATAGCTCCTGATCGTCGCGACTTTTCCGAACAGTTCATTGAGCACCGCTTCCGAATTCGACGATCGCAACACGCCCAGAGTTCTGCCGTTGAGCGCGGCTCGAAGCTCCTCGATCATCGCCTGCTTTTCGGGATCAATGGTTGTAAGATCGAGCGCCGCCGACGTATCCGTCGGTGGAAGATCGAGATCCTTGCGCATGACGATTTGGTTGAAACCTCCGGCGTAAGGCTTGGAAAAAGCGATCGACTTCTTCCGCTTCTCGGTTATCGCCATGCCCGACATGATGGCATCGAACTTTCCAACGGTGAGCGCCGGTATGATTCCGTCCCAGTCCTGAGGCACGAAAGTGCATTCGATCTTCATCCTCCGGCAAAGATCGCGGCCGACGTCGATGTCAAAGCCGGCGAGCTCCCCTTGGGGGGTGATGGCATTCCAGGGCGGCGAAGCACCTTCAGAGGCGATTGTCAGTGTCTTCCTGTCCATTGCTCCCGCGTTGTTGGCGCAGACGACAAGAGACAGGGCAAGCAGAAGTGTTCGTTTCACGACGATGTTCCTTTCATTGCTGAGTTTGATTGTTGGCGTCCGGGATGTGGGCTGGCGTCAAGTTCCAGCCGAGGCGAGGGGCGGTTTTTCGTCCGCTCTTCGAGGGAGAGGTTGCGCTGGCGGTGGACGGCTTGCCGTCGGTGTCCAATTCGACTCCAGGATCTGGAACCCTTGCGTGATCAAGAGGGTAAGCAGCAGGTAAAAAGCACCCGCGGCAATGAAGACCTCGTATGGGGCGAATGTCTCCGACACCAGCTCCCGGGCGAGCCCGGTCATTTCAAGTAGCGTGATGGTGCTTGCAAGGGAGCTTGCCTTCAGCATTCCAACCACCTCGTTTGCATAGGCGGGAAGTGCGATCCTGAGGGTCAAAGGGAACACGATGAATCGGGCAGTCTGGAAACGGGAAAGGCCCAGGGCATTGGCCGCTTCAACTTGCCCACGGGGCACTGCCTGGATTCCGCCGCGCAGAACTTCAGTGGTGTGGGCGGCGCTGTTCAGGGTAAAAGCAATGAACGCGCACCAGAATGGCTCTCGCATTACGGCCCAGAGAAAGCTTTGGCGGACGAGGGGAAGCTGGCCAATCCCGTAGTAAATCAGGAAAAGCTGAACCAGAAGCGGCGTGCCGCGGAACGCATAGGTATATGCCAGCACGGGCGCGGAAGCCCACGGATTTGATGATGCCCGTAGGAAGGCGAGCGGGACCGAGACGGCGAAGCCTGCGGCAAGCGATGCGAATGTCAGAACCAGAGTGAGAAGAAGGCCGCGGGGAAGGGTGAGAAACGCTTCAAGCGCGATGGTCATGCTCATTGTCTCAACCTTTCATCGCCGGGAGCGAATAGCGGCGCTCCAATAACCGGAACGAAAGAAGCGACAGGCTTGTGAGGGCGAGGTAGATTGCAGACGCTGCGAGATAGAAGGGGAGTGGAGCGCGCAGTGAGCCCGCGCCTATATAGGCGACGCGCATGACATCCGTCAGCCCGACGACGGAAATCAGCGATGTATCCTTTATCAAGGAGATGCAAAGGTTGCAGAATGCCGGCAGAGCGATCGGGATCATCTGGGGAATGATGATCAGAAACCAAATCTGCGCGTTCGAAAGCCCGAGCGCCGCTGCAGCCTCTCGTTGGCCCGGTGCAACCGCGTTGATCGCACCACGGAATATTTCCGCGGCGTACCCACTGAACACGACGGTCAGTGCCGCGACACCGGCCGCGAATGCATTAATCTCGATGTAGCCACCGGCAATCGCGCTCAAAAGGGCGGTTCCGCCGAAATACGTCAGGAGGATGATCAGAAGTTCCGGAACACCCCGGATGATGCCCGTGTAGGCCCGCATGCACGATGAAACCGACTTGCGGGTCGAGTTGCGGAGAACGGCAATAAGCAAACCTAATAGGGTCCCGAAAGCGCAGCTCAAGGCAAACACTAAAAGTGTGTTCTTCAATCCAGATAAAAATTGATCTACAAATGCGTACAATGCAAGTCTCCAATATTCTTGCGAGCGCACCGAAATCGGAAAGGTATTCTCCCGACATATACTAAGAGCTTGCCGAGATTTAACCGAGGGTAGATTGGATTTATTAGCTTAACCAGCGCTCTAAGTTTGGCGTATGTCAAAAATATACTTTGACTTGCCGCCGTCAATTTATAAGATTCAGGAAGTTTTGATAAGCGCAACTTATGAGGCGCGTCGCTCGACCACGATTGAGATTCCCGGCCATGGAAATCACCGACTCCGGAGTGAAGATCCGCCACCTTCAAATATTGCGGGAGGTTATGCGCGCCGGCTCGGAAAGGCTCGCAGCGCAGATGTTGCGAATAACCCAGCCGGCGGTCAGCCAAAACATCAAGCAGCTAGAGGAGACTGTCGGCTTCGCGCTCTTCCGCCGGGAAAACAACAGGTTGATCCCCACCGTCAAGGCATGGGAATTTCTACGCACAATCGACGCGGCGTTTGCCGGACTTGATCGGATCGGACCGTCAATCGACTTCCTGCGGAACAACGATACGCGAATGATCGGCATCGCGGCGCCAAGCGCTTTCTCCTTCGCGACCTTGCCGAAAGTGGTCAAAAGGATTCGGGAGAGAAGCCGCTCTTACGCCGTTCAGGTGAAATCAGGAACTTATGAGCAGATTGCAGATCATGTGTTAAACGGCCGCTCGGATCTTGGCATCTCCCGATTGCCTCTTGATGAGCGCATTCTTGATTGGGTGCCCGTCGGCTCGGCCACCAACGTATGTCTTTTTCCGGCCAACCATCGATTTGCGGCACAGCAGCTTGTCACTGCCGAAGATCTTGCTAGTGAGGCGATCATCGATATCGACCCGCAAATTGCCTCTCACCAAATGAGCGTCAATGCCCTTCGATATATGGGAACCGCTCCTGACATCGCCGTGGAATATGACGCCAATGGCCATGACATTGGCTATGTCATGGCAGGGATCGGCGTTTCGATTACGAACGAGATCATTGCGAGCGAATATGCTGAATTCGACGTTGCATTCCGCGAATTTCAGCCAGGGGCAACATATCACTACGTCGTCGTTTGGCAAAAAGATCGAAAGCTGAGTGATAGCCTAAGATTTGCATTGGAAGAGATAGTCGCGGCTTTGACAGATCGGGCTGCTTGACGATCGCATCGAGGTATGACCCTCGCACCGGAAAACAGATGTTGCGAGTTCATGCTGAACCGCGAGTTGTGCGCGTAAGCTTAGAGCGGGATGATTTTAGGTAGACCCGTGAGAAGGATTCCCTATGACGCAAATCAGATTCATCCTTCTGGCCGGTCAGGAGGCTGAGCTGGATGGCGAGACCTGTTTCGAATAACCGCGAGAAGTTGTAGAAGCGGTGATACAGGAGGGGTGTGGTGCCGGGCGGCGGTGCCGGGCGGCGTCCAAGCGCTTCCGCATTGGCATCAGCATCGCGATCGATTGGGTGCGGCGCGTGACGCGACGGACAGCGCAGCCCGGCAGGATGAGTAGCCACAAGCCGCGAACGGCGGTGGCTTACCTAAGAGCCTGACCGAAAAAGAGTTGAGTGAAATCAGCCAGTTGTGATTCTGTTTGTTTGCTTAGGACG
>NZ_LODW01000120.1 GCF_002914525.1 Rhizobium hidalgonense
CCGGACCGCCCGCTCCAGCGGCGGGAAAAAGCTCTCATCCGGCTCAACCGACATGGAGCGGATCACGCCGCCCGCCATCAGGAAACCGAAGGCGTGGATCGGATAGGTCGGATTCGGGCAGAGGATGACGTCGCCAGGCGCGGTGATCGCCTGCGCCATGTTGGCGAAGCCTTCCTTGGAGCCCAAGGTGGCGACCACCTGGGTATCCGGGTTGAGCTTGACGCCGAAGCGGCGGGCATAATAGGCGGCCTGGGCACGGCGCAGCCCCGGAATGCCCTTGGAGGAGGAATAACGGTGGGTGCGCGGATCCTGCACGACCTCGCACAGCTTGTCGACGATCGACTGGGGAGTCGGAAGGTCAGGGTTTCCCATGCCGAGATCAATGATATCGGCGCCGCCCGCTCGCGCGCTTGCTTTCAAACGGTTGACCTGTTCGAAAACATAAGGCGGCAAACGTTGAATTCTGTGAAAGTCCAGCACACTATTTCCAATCAAATCGCAGATACCTCCCGCGCCGATTATAGAAACCGACGCGGGAGGCTGGGAGGTCTCCTTCCGGAGAACATTCATTACTTCTTCGGCCGCCAAGCTAACGGATCTTCAGGACGTTCGAAGTAGTTTGCAGCGACGTCTGCAGGCCACCAGCCGCTGTTCTTCGGCTCGATCCAATCCGTGGAATTGGGATCGCAATCTTCCTTCAGCACTTCCTTCACGTCATCAATGGTGTAAGGAAGCGCAGGACGAAGAATCGACTGGATCTTTGGTCCCTGGCCTTCGAGCGTTCGCATCATGACGTCCCACACAAGGCGGGCATCAGACCGCGGCGGCCAGAAATGGAAGCTCTTGCTTATGAAATCAGGGTTCTTACGCCAGTAGCAGGCTGCGGAAGCCTCACCCCCGAGCACGATAGGCATCATGTCGCGGCCGGATTGCTGTACTGCGTTCACGACACCGTTTTCTGAAGCGGACTGAACGAGAATGCCATTAACCTCAGCAAGATTGGTGGCAAGAAACTTCTGAACCTCAACCTGGGCGACCTGGTCGGTCCATTTGCCAGCTATCGTGCCTACAATTTTGATACCGGGGAATTTATCGAACGCGTTCTTCGCGCCGATGTCGAAGCTGTCCGATGATGCGAAACCGGGGATGCCCGATACCATCAGGACGTTGCCTTTTTCACCGATTTCCTTGGCAAGCCATTCAGCAGCCTTGTAACCACCGTCGGTGTTATTCTCTGTGGCATTGATTGCGTAGGGTGATGTGACATAGCCCGAGACTGAGAAGACTGGCACGCCTTTCGAATGAGCATACTCTATGGTCTTGTTAAGTGCGGTAATGTTCGAGCAGCAAATGACGATCGCATCAACACCGTCGTCAACCATCTGCCGCATCTGCTGGATTTGGACAGCGTCTTTGAGGTCAGACTGCGTGACGATTAGATCGGAGACTAGGCCTGCTTCCTTATATTTCGGAAGCAATACGTTGGTGAATTCGTCCAGGATGTTCGCGCGCCAGGTATTACCGGCATATGTGGATGCATAACCAATTTTCCACGGCGGTGGACGTTTTGGAACAAAATCCTTGTACACCGTCCCCCCGAGCGGAATGGCGGGATCGATATTCTCGTAAAGCGCCTTTTGGTCCGGCGGCAACGAATCGAGGCCGTCAGCCTTCGCCACGCCGTTCATGTGATAAAGGCTCGACAGCGTAAAAAGCGCTGCAACGATTTTCTTCAGCATTCAGGGCCTCCTCCCCTTGTGGTTCCGCTCAACCGCCGGCCCCTTTGGCCGCCAGCCGCGAAAATCCTGCCAGAATCTGGCAGAGTTCGTGTCGGGACAGCAATCGCCGTCCCGAGGACTGGTTCAGTTGCGCAGACCGGCTTGCTTGAGCAGCGGCATGACACGGTCGTTAAAGAAGGGAAGTTCCTCGTTGTAATCGACCATTGTCAGCAAGGCGCCGTTGACGCCTGTATTGCTGAGATCCACGAGCTTGTCGGCGACTTGTTCTGGATTGCCGACGATCGGGTATCCACCCCAGCCAGCGACGAAGCGTTCCTTGAATTTTTGATACATTTCGGCAGAATGGTTTTGAGATTGCACCTGCAGAACTTCACAGATGTTCTCGCATGCCTCCCAGTCACCCTTCTGGTTGACGTAGTAGTCGTAGTATTCCTTTGCTTCCTTCTCCGTTTCGCGAACGATAACGGGGCAAGCTGTGAATGTGCCAAGATCACGGTTATATTCATTACGCGCCAGGTCCTTCACCTTTTTGACCCAGGCAGCGCCGGATTCCATGTCTTGCATGAAGCCGAAGTTGAAGTCGCAGAACTTGGCGGTGAAATGCAGTCCCTTGCCCGAGGCGCCGGCGCAGATCAGGAGCGGGCGACCCGCCTTGTTGTAGGGTTTGGGTTCACTGAAGGCGTCTTTGACTTTGAGGAACTCGCCTTCGAAGGTAACGCCATTGCGTTTCCAGAGCGTCTCGACGATATCCATCCATTCAGTGGCGTATTCATAGCGGGTGTCGTGCTCCATCATAGGAACTCCGAACATTTCCATTTCGGGAGTGAACCAGCCGGTAACGAGATTGAGGCCGTATCGACCCTTCGAGATGTGATCGATTGTTGTCGCCATCTTGGTTGCAACAATCGGGTTTAGCGTCGGAATGTGAGTCGTTGAGAAGAACTGGAGCTTCGTGGTGACCGCCGCGAGAGCGGCCGCCCAGGTGAACGTATCCATGTTCACGCCATTGAAGTTTGAAGGACCGCCAAAACCACGCCAGCGTGCAATCGGCACCATGCATTCCCAACCGGCTGCCTCAAGCTTCTTTGCAATCTCGACGTTGTGGTCGAAGGTAGGTTCGAACGTTGTCTCAGCGAGCGTAATCGCGCATGCATTCGAGCAATTCGTGCCAAATACGCCGAGCTTGAGCTTGTTATCATTGAACATTGGGTTTCCGGCAGCGCGGAAATCGTCTTGTGCGGTCACTGTAGTCCCTCCTCGGGCCGGCAACGGATGATGCTCAGCCCACTCAAATGCGTTGAATAACTAGATGCCCATCTCGTCGAAAACTTCCGCTGCCACGCGGAAGCTGTCGATGGCCGCAGGAACACCGCAGTAAATCGAAACCTGGAGGAAAACCTCCCGAATTTCCTCTTTGGTAAGACCGTTGTTGATTGCTCCGCGAACATGCAGTTTCAGCTCATGCGGACGATTGAGGGCCGAAATCATCCCGAGATTGAGGATGCTGCGCTGCTTGCGCTCCAGGCCCGGCCGATTCCAAATTGCGTCCCAGCAGTATTCCGTGACGAGGGTTTGCATCGGCCAATTGAAGTCGGTGGCTTTGCTGACCGACGCATCAACATAGGCCCCCCCCAAGACTTCGCGCCGGGTCTTTAGTCCGCGCTCAAAGCGCTCTGTGACTTCACGTCCATGAATTTCTCTTGCGGGTGCCATATTGCTCACGCTTTTCTCCTTGCCGCCCTTGGGCTTTCGATGAGTGATGTGATTGGTGGTTAAAGCCACCTACTATGCGGCCGATCCACTGATGGACGACGACCTGACGAGTTGACCGTTTTCGTAGAGAAGCGGCGCGATTGACTCGATGAACCGTGCTTCGAGCACTTCTCCGAGCACAACATCATGCGTTCCAACGTGAACGACATCTTTTAGCTTGCAGACAAACGCCGCCTGCGCATCGGACAGGACCGGCATGCCGTCGAGAGACAGCCACTCGCCGTAATGAAAGCGCTCTTCACCCTTCAATTGCCCACTGAACAGCGGCACAAGATCGGCATGTGAAAGATGCAGCATGTTCACGGCGAACTTCCCGGAGATCTTCAAAGGCTGATTCACCGAAGCCGATTGGTTGATGCAGACAAGAACAGTTGGTGGGTCCGCGGTAACCGACTGGACCGCGGTGGCGGCCATGCCATGACGGACCCCGTTGAGTTCGGTCGTGATCAAGCAGATGGTTGATGTGAACCGACGCATAGCTGCCTTAAAAGCCAACTGCGCCTCAGTGCTGGTATCGGCCATATTGTCCTCCCACGGCCAAATTCGATCGAGCCTAGATAAACAGATCAGCAGACAATCTGTCAACCGGATTTTCACAATTGACAGATTGTCTGCTAAAATGTCTTCTAAGGCACCCAAAAATGAGGAGATGGTCGATGGATTTGAATCAAAGGGTTTGTATCGTCACAGGGGGCGGCAGCGGCATTGGTCGTGCGACCGCCGAGCTTTTCGCAAAGAACGGCGCCTATGTGGTTGTTGCTGATGTCAATGAAGACGCCGCGGTTCGTGTGGCGAACGAGATCGGCTCGAAGGCTTTCGGTGTTCGCGTCGACGTCTCGTCCGCCAAGGACGCGGAAAGCATGGTTGAGAAGACGACCGCAAAGTGGGGCCGGGTCGACGTGCTCGTCAATAATGCCGGGTTCGGAACGACGGGGAATGTGGTGACCATTCCTGAAGAAACTTGGGACCGGATTATGTCCGTAAACGTCAAAGGGATCTTCCTTTGCTCAAAGTACGTCATTCCTGTTATGCGACGGAACGGCGGAGGTTCGATCATCAATACGACTTCCTACACCGCAACCTCAGCAATCGCGGACAGGACTGCCTACGTAGCATCGAAAGGAGCAATATCTTCGCTGACGCGCGCGATGGCCATGGATCATGCGAAAGAGGGAATTCGTGTCAACGCGGTCGCTCCAGGGACAATCGACTCTCCTTACTTCACGAAAATCTTCGCCGAAGCGAAGGACCCCGCGAAGCTTCGCAGCGATTTCAACGCCCGTGCCGTCATGGATCGGATGGGGACAGCTGAAGAGATTGCTGAAGCAATGCTTTTTCTTGCGTCCGATCGTTCGAGGTTCGCGACCGGTAGCATTCTGACGGTCGATGGCGGCTCCTCGATCGGAAACCACCTGGTCAAGTGAAGGAAAGGGCGGCACTCGTCATGCCCTTACATTTGAGGCAGGAACACCGGGTATAAGGCTCCAGCCTCGTTGATCATTGACGTGTTCCTAACCCGTCAATGACAGCACAGAGCTGTTGGCCTAGGCGCAGCTCTTGTCGGACTTGCGGCACGCTCCAGCAAATATGATAGAGAAGGAGAAGGACTGCCGGCGACAACTAGATCTAACAGCGGAAACTGGATCAAGGACATTTCGCAATTTTTGTCGAATAACCCCACGATGTCGGTCAGATGACGTCATGCGAGTGCCGACCTTCCGGAATAGCCGCATGCTGGTTCCGAATGCCCTCTATCGCAACGCTGTCGGCATAAGTTTAGTCCGGAATACAAGGTGATACGATCGTGTCCCGGGAGGTGGTGTAGGTCGCGGCTGATGGCCGTGCTTTCCCGACATGGGTCGGAAGGGG
>NZ_LODW01000121.1 GCF_002914525.1 Rhizobium hidalgonense
CAGATGAGACGATCCCCAGTGCCGGGGGCGACATCGAATGTGCACGTCGCCAGTCTTCCTTCAAAACGTTGACGTTTAGCCAGCATCCCAAGAGGCGGCGACTGTCGCATCTCTCTTATGTCGTATGCAGTTCTTTAGTCATGCTTTTTCCTTCCGGCTTTGACGACGAAAGCACAGCGTGAAGCTACTGAGCAAACGAGGGAGACAGGGCATTTTGACGACGGCTCCCTTCCCAGACCATCGTCGAAACGGCTGACAGCCGGCGGAGGTGTCTGCGGCGCGGCCGGGCTAAGATTAGCTTGAATGTTGGAGGTGGCCTTGGAAGATTTACCGCCCCGCTAATAGCTGCTTGGCGCGGCGCAACTCCCATACGGCCAAAGAGCGACAATCCGGGAAAGCCTGCGCGCATGTCGGTATGGTCCGTCGCCAGCCAGACCTTCACGCCGCTCGGAATGGGGATCATCGCAGATGAAGCGCTTCTGTGTCGATGTCGGCGTCCATGCGGACGCGTCGGTCGCGACCCAGTTCGATCGTGACGTCGCTGCGCTTCCGGCGGGGGTGCGGCGGGGCCGGCGCTTCCGTCACGGCGGGTTGGACCGCCGGCGCGGCCTCCGACACGATCATGGGCACCAATGTGCTCACCGTCTCAGGCCGGGGGGCTTACAAAACACACGCTCCAATGCACAGAAACCTAGAAATGTAGGAACCATTGAAATTGACATGTCTATATATCCTGCCAAACATTTTATGAAGATTATCAAAGTCGTCCGGTTGCCCGGAATTTGATGGAGGGATGCATTATGAAGCGCGCTGTGGAGACCGGGTCAAGATAGTCTGGTGGGATGGGTCAGGGGTCTGCCTCTATTCGGGCAGCCCTATGGCAGAACCTAAAGCTGCGATCTCTACCTTCAGCGTCATCCAAGGACTGCACAGAAGCTGCGGCTCTTCGCGAGGTACGAGAGGCATTCAAAATGCCTTCTCATTGCACCGAAACGGCATATCTGCCGATTGAAAATTTTAAAAATGCGGCTCAATGAGGTAGGGCGCCCTTCTCCAGACACGAACAGCCATGCGACAACCCTTGGTCATAGAGCCAGAATGCCTGGAGTCACTCGCGCACCCGGAAATCCCCTATATAAGCCTCATTGGTTCTGGCATTCCAAGACAATCTCCATCCTTACCCTGCCTACTAAGCGTCGAACGTTTTCGAAGAACGAATTTGGTTCTCTCCCCTCAACCATAATCTTACCTAAAATCACCAAACCCCGGCATGACGTTTGCGCTGATGGTTGCAGTTGGCGCGCTCGTGGCGCTGTGCAAAGGCCTTTATGTTATAGGCGGTGCTCTGGCCTTCATCGCTTTCGTTCTTGCTATTTCCTCGGCAGAGCTTTCGCATGAGTAGACGCGCCTCGAAGCAGGCTGCCATGTGGGCCCGGCGAGTTTGTTTTTCTTCAGTCAGGGGTTTAGGATCCCCGCTTATGTTTCTTATCGCTCTTGTACTTGTAAGTTGATGCCAGAGCATCATATTTCAATTGTTGAAATAAAATTCTATCTTGTTTAGTACTACAACTTTCTTAATGCCCGCTAATTTTGAGGCTATTTTTGATCCGTCATTATTGTCGTAAGCAACTACGCAGAGCGCGGATAACTGGCAAACGCAATGTCCATTAAATAAGTGCAAACCTAATTAGCAAACGACATCAAGTGTCATGCGGTAAACCTTTGGTGTGAGTCAAAACGTGCATTCTGCCCTTACCCAGTTTTCCCCTTGGTTACGTTACTATAGCGATCGCGCCGTCTTCGTTGGGAGGCGCCGACATTCTTTAGCGATCATAAGTGGAAAAACTTATTACCAACTGCAATCATGGCCGGCCGTCTTTCAGGGAGCTTAGCAGGATGATTGTTCTTTTTACGGCCAAATCGAGGTTCCGCACCGTTGGCTCAATTGAGTGCGTGTTGTATTTCTGTTATCTTCAAGATGTATGGCGGCGTGTGCTGTTTTTGCGCCGCCACTTTTATTTAATTGTTTTTTATGAGGGTACTGTGTTATGCTGACGCCTCCTTTCACGTTAATTTTATTATGTTCTTATTCGAATTAATGAATGTGACTCTTTATATATATCTTTTGGATAATCTGTATTGTTTATGTCTTAAGGCATAAGAGTTTCCGGCGACGACCGACTGCCTTGATTTGCTGATTGGCCAAGTCGGGTAACGGTCCCCGCCTCGCACTCCACGGGTTCGATAGAAGGCCTGGTCGTTCAATACCAGAATAGTATTTCCTTGAACTTACTTGGAGTTAATTGATTAGAATAACGAGAGGCAATAGGAAAATACTCATCGTCTCAAACTTACGACGCCAAATAATCGTAAAGCGGTGATAAATAGAAATATAGTATAATAGTGGCGTGACGCGCCCGTCCGTGGCTGCTCGATCAGCGGTCGCCAAGCATCGGAAGCATAGAAATAATCAACACAAGCATATTGTTGACCTGACTTATTGATAATAATCTATTACCCGCCGCATATGACGGTTAAATACAAGGACTTTAAGGGAAACAAACACATGCAAAAAGCAACAAACCGCAAAACACTCCATAAGCGCCAGGTCAATGAGCGGGGATTTCGATCATGACCTTATCGCTCTCCCCCATGCTATCACATCAATCGCGCCATTCAGGTTTGCGCTGCTGTCAACAACGATGAACCAGGGCTTTGCATCAACAGGAGCGGCATACGGAGGGTAGGTCTGAACTTCATATGTTCCGGTTCCGACCAACCGTCCAGCGTCCACAGAGCGTTCTGCATCCGCACTCTCAAGATAAAGGTATTTGACTCTAACCGTCCCTCTCTTATGAACTGCGTAGCTCCTAGTAGCGTCGAACAGGGCATTCCGCATGTGATAAACTTCATTATCCATCAATTTGTAGGTTAGCCATACCATACTTGCAAGATAGGAGAGATTTGTTTAATTTTCTATATGATGAAGAATGCGTCGTTGTAGCAATGAGAAAAGGTGAGGTGATATATATAGCTTAACTAATCAAGGAACTCGAAACGAATAATGGCATTTTTACGATCGAAACGCTATCGAATAATTGTGTGGCCCTTTGCTTAAGCATATCTGCAGCTCGACAGCGACGGATAGTGATATCAAAGGTCATTCCACGCCATTTGACGGTGACATTTGTTGGCTTTTCGAGGGCAAGAGGGCTTGGATATGCACCCCGTGACTTACCATTAAGAAATTGATCTCCCTAAAGCGTTGCCACCAGCCGCACGGCATATACATCAGGATATATCCTGCCGAAGATTGGTAAGCGCGATTTTCGATGCGCATTGACGGCTGCGGCACCGCTGGAGCCGCCTCGCATCGGTAGCGATATCCGGCTCCGTTAGGCGGCGGAGGTTTTCGAGAAGTTGATCGGTAGCAGGTCGCCGATGTCGGCGTAGTCGTCTCGCTGCGGCAACTCAGTAAGCACGTGCCGCAGCCAGATCAGAGGGTCGACGCCACAGGCGCGGCAGGTCAGCATCAAACTATAGATCACTGCGCTGACCTTGGCTCTGTCAGCAGTGTCGCTGAACAGTCACGATTTTCTTCCCGTCGCAAAAACCCTGATGTCGCGTTCGAGAATGTTGTCAGAGCTGGCTCGGTTTGTCTGAACAGCTTCGGGCGTTTTTCTAAGTGGATTTTCGCCTCGATTATGCTGCCACAATCATCGGTGCCAGCGCGTTGAAGTAAGCCTGATCCGGCGTCTGCCGGTCAAGGGATGAATGTGGGCGTCGGGTGCCGATGCCAGCGCGAGCTTCAGACGGTTTTATAGGCGTGGAGGTAAACCTCCTCGTATTTGATCGACCGCCAGAGCCGCTCGACAAAGACGTTGTCCCGCCATGCGCCTTTGCTGTCCATCGAGATGGCGCTTTCGGCCTTCTTCAACACCGCCGTGAAGTCGATGGAGGTGAACTGCGATCCCTGATCCGTATTGAAGATTTCCGGCCTGCCGTAACGAGCAAGCGCTTCCTCGACCGCTTCGATGCAAAGTCCGCTTCCATCGTGATCGACAACCGCCACGACAGAACCCGACGACTGAACCAGTCGACGACGGCGCAGAGATAGACGAAGCCCCGTGCCATAGGGATGTAAGTCAGGTCCATTGCCCATACCTGGTTGGGCCGATGACCGCCAGTTTTCGCAGGAGATAAGGATAGATCTTGTGACCGGGAGCCGGTTTCGAAGTGTTTGGGCGGCGGTAGATAGCCTCAATGCCCATCTTCTTCATCAGCGTGGCAATGTGCAATCGCCCAGCTTCCAGCCCTTCTCCCCTCAAAAGCCCCTGCAACATCCGACTTCCCGCAAACGGGTATTCGAGATGCAGTTCATCAAATCGGCGCATCAGAGCAAGATCGCCACCCGACACTGGACGTGGAGAATAGTAGACGCTGCCACGGCTGAAGCCGAGAAGCTTCGCCTGGCGCACGACCGACAGTTTGTGTGCGCGGTCGATCATTTCTTTCCGCCCAGCAATCCCGCCTTGCCGAGCGCACCGGACAAAAATCGTTCTCCAGTGTCAGCTCGCCGATCTTGGCGTGCAGTGTTTTGACATCCACGGTTGGACCCGCCGGTTCCGCCTTCGCTTCATCACCGAAAACGCCTGTCGCCCCCTCAAGGAGCTGGTCTTTCCACTGTTTGATCTGGTTGGCGTGCACGTCAAACTGCTGGGACAATTCCACCAGCGTCTGCTCGCCCCTGATGGCGGCAAGCGCCACCTTTGCCTTGAAGGCCGGGTATGGTTCCGGCGCGGTCTCTCGTCATGGTCTCTCCTGTTCCACTGCTGTCCGGTTTAAATTTAGTGGACATGGTGCACGGTGTTGATTCTACTCATGTTCGAGCGTTTCGCGACGATCTCGGACACGTGTCAATGCCGCGTAATTTTCCCCAGAAGTGCCGAAGTAAAATTCCCCACTTATGCCGACGTGGATGCC
>NZ_LODW01000122.1 GCF_002914525.1 Rhizobium hidalgonense
ATTTTCGTAGACTCTGCTTAGACCGCCACTGAGCCCTAGACACAGCATGTTGCTCTCCAGTTCGTTTCGAAAGGTAGGTCGCTCTGGTCTGGCCACCGGCTTTCGCAGTTTCATAGGGTGGCGCTTGACAGTGCAGCTAGAGCTCACGGGTCGAAGCCGAAATCAGATCGTGACCGGATCGGTGAGATTGCCGACAATCGGCGCTAACAGAGCCCCAGACCGAAGCATTTGCGGCAGTAACGCCGCGTAACGTATCCACATTACCCAGTCCTTCATCTTTCCGCCCGACAGCCACAACGACGTTTGGTGGTCGCTGCAAAGGTCGCAGACCGTATCCTTGCAGCGGCGAGTGCGCCTGCGTTGGCTCCGAGGCATAGCACACAGAATTCCGCCGCCGGCCTCCGTCATTCGCATATGCGCCAGTACCGAACTCAGCTCCCACGCGGTGGGGCCGCCATTGATAATCACGTCGAACGGCGCCCACGGCGTGAGAACCGATCTGCAACAAACGCTAGAAGGGGAAGCAGTAGAAAGATGACCAGCGCGCGGTGAAGACGAATAGGAGGCGGCATCGACCGGGGCAAAAGTGCGTCCCGTGAGAGCCCACTGAAACGTCGAGAAGCAACGACCAAGATTCTACCCGATCACGTCGAGCGCAAGATAACGATCGAGACCAGGCAGCAGACCGACTGCCTCATCTCGTTTTCCCAGCACAGTCTCCACGGCACCCGAGGACCCATTTTAAGAACTCCGAATTACGGCTTTTACAAAACGCTTCTTCAGCGTCTTCTAATGGCAACCGTTTCGATCAGTAAAATCGATTGTTTGGATGGAATGCATTCACGAAAACGATGGCGTGACTCAGCAGTGAAGCGAGCGGCGACCCCATCCTTCTCTCTATGGCGGCCGTGTGCAAGGCAGATCCGCCTGTGACATTCGACCGACAAACTCCTCGTGTCTTGTCATAAAAGCAACACTCCTTCGCTACTCTTGTTTCAGCCGACAAAGCCAAGCCGCATGTTCGTCTCGGCACATCAATGAGCCTAATGGCGGCGCTAGCTGCAAGGAAACTGCGTTCGGTCTTGGTCAGCACCGCCGCTGCGAGTGCCGCGAAACGTGGGCCAAGCGCTTCAACATTTTCCCCGGCGTAAGTGCGCAGCATCTGGTCTTTGAAGCGCCAGCCGACGAAGGAGAAGCCTGGGTTGGTGCGCGGCTCCTTCACCACTTTAGGGACCGGGACGATAAATCGGCAGAGGCCGCGGTAACTCCAAAAAATAATGCGGCGCTAAAAAATTGGCCTCAGGCTAGACCGTGGGTATAGACTGGTAGTCCGGTAGGCGCTATTCGTGCTGTTCCAGCATAACATCAGCCACCCCGTGGATTCTCCAAGGCCTCTTATATTGAAAAAAGTGCAACGCAGTTTTGCCGTCGAGTACAAGAACGGCAGGCGAAAACTTGATGCCAGATCGAACTCGATCTGGGGCAATGTGGATCTAAAGTCAGTCGCGCGCGATCTAGAGGAAGAGGCATTGCCTTTTCTGTCAGGTAGCTCTCAGAGTGGCAAACCCGACAGCGAAATGTCTTTGCCGGAACAAGATCAGGCCGAGCAGTTGTTGACAGCGCCTCTCGGGCCGTCGACAACTGCATCAGATACACAGGAGATGAGCATGGCCGACGAGACTAATACGACAACCAAGGTCGATGGACAGACCGTTGTCGAAACGCCTAATGCGCCGAAGAAACAGCGCAAACCGCGCGCCAAAAAAGTCGCGGCACTCGAGACCGCGTTAGCTGACGCTACGGCAGAGCCGGCAGCTGCGCTGGCCGGGGACGGTGGTGTGAAGAGGAGAGGGCGCAAGACAAAGGCTATCGAAGCCACGGCGAGCGCCAAACGCGCACCTGTGCGCCGTGCTCCAAAGGCTGTGCAGGCAGCGCCGGCTGCCCCGATGACGGCGAGCGATGAAATGGCAGACCTTTTGCAGTTGGAAGAGGAAAATCAGCGGCTGCGCAAGCTTCTTGCTGGAAAACTTCGCGCTGAAAATGAAGATCTGCGCAAACGGCTCAAGCTCGATTGATATAAGCAGCCGGTCAATAAGCGACCGGATCTACATTCTTATCGAGACAAACAATTCGGCAACGGTAATGCTGTTGCCGGACCCCAAACTCACTGCCTGCTTGCGGGATAAAACGCGAGGTCGGATAGATGGCGTCTCCCTGGAAACTTCTTGCCCGACTGATCTCACCGGGTCGCGAACAAAAGCGAGAAAACGGCTCGGACCAGAAGGTTACGCCGGACACATTGGCCATTGCCGGTCCGACCGAAACGCCTGCCGAGAAGAGCCTGATAAGCGCCGTTCGACCGGCAAGCGAGGGGCCTCCCCGTCACGGCCATTCTCCTGCAATTTCCACCGAGTTTGTTGTTTCTAAGGAAGTCGGAATCGGTGGCCACGATCAGGTCGAAGGCCAAGATGCCAAAAACGTTGAGGCGGCCGATCCACCTCCATTCGGCGGGCTTAGTACCGACATCGCCGCTGGGCACGATGCTACGAGGCTCGAGCGAACTCTCGAGGTCGCCCCGCGTAAGAAGGCATCAGCCGCGATTGCAAACGCTGCCCCGGCAGTTCACACTGCGGACCAGATGAGCCTCGACGAAGACATCAGGGTGCTCAGGAGGCAGCTAGCCAGAAAGCTAAGGCTGCAAAACGCGCAGTTGAGAACAATGCTGGAGCGGTTTGAACGGTGACCTGTCGCAGTGCAACAACCTGTCGCCCTGGGCATGTAGTGGAGCCAACGGCAGCATCACCTGTGTACGGCAAGGACAAATAATTGGGGTCCGAACACGGTCCCATTTCGTCGAGATCAACGACAAGAGTGTTTAGGCCATGTTCTAGGCATTTAACCGCGCTCGATCGCCACCGTGAACATCGAGCCTGCCGCAGGTTTCCTGGATGCGCGTCTCCGCCGCCTGCGCAATCGAAGCCGCATTGGTGGCGTCAAGCTGAACTGTCCGGGCGTCTGGTCCGTTTTGAACGAAGGTGTCGCCTGCTTCAAGTTGGCGCGCGCAACCGAGCCGGTGAAGCCGTGCTGCGCCAGACCTTTCACGATATTTGACGGCGGATTTCTTTGCCAGTGGCGAGAGCTGAACTGTGACGCGATCGAGACCGACACATGCCATGGACTGCGAATTCAGCGATCGATTTAAAATCGAGCAATTGGGGGCTTGCCTCCTGCCTAACATCTCGACGAACTCGAGCTCGATTAAGTGATCACTCCAAGGTCCTCCGTTTGCCAGTCTAGATCGGCTGGCGGCCAAGATAAGCATCGAACGCGGCAGCGACATGGCGAAGGGCAGAGCGACGTTCGTGCCGCACACTGACTAAACCGTTGTCAAACTCAACGATCCCATCCTCAGCCAGAATCTCTAGCTGCTTAGCTGAACTCACTAGATGGGTCTGATCAAATCCCTGAGCCGTACAGATTGCTGATATGTCCGCCTCCAAGTAGCACATGAGCTGTTCGATGATTGCAGCTCTTACGCGATCCTCGGTAGCTAAACGGTAGCCCCTTGAGATCGCCAAGCGGCCGGATGCTATGTGCCGGTTATAACAGCTTTGCGTGAGATCGTTTTGAACGTAACCGTCGCCGCAACGACCAATGGCGGACGCGCCCAAACCGATGACAGTTGAGCAGGTTTCGGCAGAGTAACCAAGCGAATTTCGGCGCAGACGACCAGCTCTCTGTGCTATTGCAAGCTCGTCATCCGGCAAAGCAAAATGGTCGAGACCAATTTGCAGATAGCCTGCTGCAACTAACGTATCGGCCATGGCTGAGGCCTGCTCAGCTCGCGCGGCTATATCGGGCAGTGCTGCTGTGTCAATCAAGCGCTGATTTTTTCGAAAAGATGGAACGTGGGAATAACCGAAAACCGCGAGGCGGTCGGGACGCATCGCAATAGCTAACATAGCGCTCTCGAGACAGGACTGGACGGTTTGGTTCGGCAAACCGAACATCAAGTCGAAATTGATACGCCTGACCCCATACAGGCGGAGGTTTTCGACGGCGGTCATCACTTGCGCCTCGCTCTGAATCCGGTTGATCGCTTTTTGTACGACGGGATCGAAGCTCTGCACACCGACGCTTGCGCGATTCACACCGGTTCTTTCTAGGGCTTCGGCCATATCGGTGGTGAACGTGCGCGGGTCGACCTCAACGGCAATGGTTGCACCTCGCTCAAGCGCAAAACGGCCGCGCAGGAGTTCCATTAGCGACAGGAAGTCTGCCGATGGCATAATGGTCGGGGATCCGCCGCCAAAGTGCACGTCACCCACGGAGAGTGCCTGCGGCACTTGCTCGGCGACCAGGCGGATTTCCTCGCGCAGCATTGCTAGATAATCGGTTATCAAAGTGTCCCGACGAGTGATGCTAGTCGGAAAACCACAATACCAGCACATCGAGCGGCAGAATGGAATGTGGAGATAGAGCGAGACAGCGTCATCAGTTCCCTGGCTTCTCAGCCATTGCTCATAAGTGTGGGCGCCGATTTCTGGAGAAAACTCCTGTATTGTTGGGTAGATAGTATACCAAGGCAACTGCGCCCCGCTATTTGTGTTCGGAACGAAAATCGACGACGGTGCGCGCAAAGACTTTCGCCTGCAGTCCGTGTCACGTTCACATACAATATTTGACACGTTTTTTTCCTTCGAAAGCGTGGTCCTATTGGGCACATGCCACGCCCGGAATGGACTTGATGTTCGATTTGACGTCGCATTCGGAAAGGGCCTTCGGCTCATCGCCAGG
>NZ_LODW01000123.1 GCF_002914525.1 Rhizobium hidalgonense
CTGATCCTTGTTGAAAGGACATCAGGGAGGTTTTAGCCATGTTGCTGAACTCCAGTCAGAACCTCCCTGATGAAGCGTTGTCGATCCATGTCGGGCGCTTCTTGGGCATAAAGGGCGGCTATTAATGCAAACGGTTGGTATCGTGGATTGGCATGGAAGCGAAGATTTCGCCCCTCTTATGCTTGTGATGAGCGGTCAGGAAAAGCATAGGCTGATCCGATCACTTGGCGAGGTTGCCGAGGCCCTTGTCGCCGCATGGACGGCAGACGACGGCAGGGAATATATTGCGGCCGTAAAAACCTGCCTGGATGCCATTCAAGGCAATATCCCCGCAAAGACAGCGCGTGACGCGCTCATTCGCGCGGCGGAGGAAGCCGGAATTCCCGTGATTGCCGCCGTCCACTGACGAGATGCCGCAGACCATATCTGTCAGTCGGGGCCGTTCGGCCGTGGCTTGGCTTATCTTCCAGATGGGCCTGCGCAGAGAACTCGCGGGCCTTGGAAGAGGCCCGCGGTTCTTTCAACTTATTCGACGACCTCAATGACTGCGCGGGTCTTCGGATTGACGAGCACACGCTTTTTGTTGACGACCACATAACCGTAATCAGGTTGATCGGGGATTGTGTGGATCTCGACTGTATCAGGAAGCGCCGTGCCGACTGCAACGTCACCTTCAAACATGACGGATGGCGTTTCCTGTTTGAGGACGTAGGTTTTGACCTCGCCAGGAACGACGACCGTCGTAGTCTGCGCGACCGCCGCTCCCCCGAGTGTCAAAAACAGCGATGCGGCAGAGATGAGCAGTATTTTCATGTTATCCTCCAGGACCTTGAGTGTCCGGGCACAACGCTGCCGATAAGCTATCGTTCCGCCCTACACGAAATGCCTGCGGGCATGTTCGGAATACTCATGTCTGCCTTTGTTTGTTGGCAACCCGCGCGAGTAACTGTTCCAAGCTGTCTTCGTTCGTGACGCCATGCTGATAGAAATAAATTATCTGGGTTGCGAGCTCGTCGCAGGCGTCGCCGCCCGTTATGTGTCCGGTCGCGCAGATATGATCGAAGACCCTTTTGCAGATCACAATATCTTCGTTCTGCAATGGTGCATCGATCGCAGCGAAATGATCTCTGGTCATGGTGAACACCCCCAAGAAGATGCGTCAGTTTCTACCATCGAGCCTGAACGCAGGATGAAGGCGCCCACGCCAGTCTGTATGGTAACGCGCAGCCCCCGCCTAACGTATGGCGTAGTAGAGCTGTGCTTCACGTTGTTCATCTAGCGTCGGAACGCGAGTTTCAACCAATAGAAATTTCGTGCCACGCCGTCGCATGACTATGCCGCCAAGGTTTCCATTTTCTTCGGAAGGGAAAGGCGTCCATTCATTCGAACAATTCATCCAGGAAAGCCACGCGAAAAGTTTCAAAGCGAATTATCTCCGATGATTTGGGCGTCTTCGCTGACTTGTTCGCAAGTGAATATCCCAGCACGTCGAAATGATCGAAATAGCGCCAAAAGACAATCGTGATTTTTTGGGAGATTTTCCGTGAGCGCCAGATCTTTATTGGGGAGCCACGAGTAAAGTATATCCTGCCCAATGCGCGCAGCCGCTTATTCCAAGAACTCAAAATCCCATCTTTGGAAAGTTCAAGCGGATAGGGATCCCAAAAGTCGATTTCTCCCCCAAGGTATAGGAGGGATTTATCGCAATTACCTTCCAATGGTGCGTAAGTTCTAAAAACGGGCAAACAGCAGTTTATGGTTGCACCACCATTTTGGGGGTGCCGCAATAGAGAAGCCACCATTTTGGTGGTGTCAGGCTGTCGAACTTGTCACTCGGCGGCTTATCCATGTCTGCGGCCCTCCGGCGCGCCTCCAATAGCGATCCCCTTGCAAATTTTGTATGTTTACATCACGGTCTTCACATCGGCCTAGATCGCCTACGCAACCCCGCGCATCGCGCGAAGACTGAGCCGCAGCCCGGCGCCGACCGGCCATTTTCTGGACAACGCGGCAAGCCCTGCCGAAAATTTGGCAGATCAGGCGATCTGCCATGCTCAATATCTCAAAAAACTTGGCGTTAGACGAGCGTTTGGCTGCAAAAGCGCTCAATTGTCGCGCACGACCCTGCGATGCGCAGCCACCCCGGACTTAGCATTCGATTCTGCTCTGTGGCGGTGGAATTGCTATATCGATTTTACAACCACGGCTTTGGCGTCGGAGGCATGCGGATCGCGATCATGGGCTCGGGCGCTTCGGCGGTTATCTTGGCACTATCGCCGCAGGTGGGCATGTCTCGTGACGGCTTCTTGCGCACTCTGGGGAAGAACCATTGCTGTTCCTCGCCGGCGGTGGCCTCTTAGTCGAGAGCGGCGTCGCTTTACGGAGACAACCACCGTCAGACGCACATTGCGTTTGACGCCCGGTAACGGGAGAGCCTGAACCTCGCAGGAGCCGCGCTCACCGTCATCACTATCCTTGTTCAAGCAGTATTTTTGTGGCGGCATCGATGGAGCGAATTCGGGCGTCCGCTCAAAGGTAGTAGTGCCGATCTCAGGTAACATCACGAATTGCCCGAATGTCTGAAACGCCGCCGCGGCGATTGCCCCCGGCTGGTAGGAGGCGCTCATCGCCTTGATGGCAGGGTTCGCCCGTGACGACGAGAAGAACTTGCTGTGGCTCCCCAAATGATCGCCGGTCGATTGGTTCGAGGCTACCGTCACGTCGGGCTCTGGTTTGATGTCCCTGAGACGATCACCCTTCGTGACGTAAGAAGCCATAAGAAAAGGCATATCATGTCCGTCCGAGCCGGCGCGGCCTACATACTGGACCCGAACATAGGCCGTGCCATGGTGCTTCAGGTCCAGCAAATCTGCCGCCTTGCTGGAAACGTCGATGATGCGGCCCCTATGGTAGGGACCGCGATCGTTAACACGCACGATGAGCGAAGAACCGTTTTCAAGATTGGTCACCCTCACGTAGCTGGGCAAAGGGAGGGTGGGATGCGCGGCGGAAAGGTGATCCCTGTCGTAAACTTCGCCGTTTGCAGTCAAGCGACCATGAAACGCTGAGCCGTACCAGGAAGCGACACCATTCCTGTCGTAACTCGGGTCCTCCTTCGGTGAGTAAGTTTGCCCTTCACCACGTAGGGCTTGCCGACGGTATAACGGCCACCACCCTTGCGAATATTCCTGCCGTGGGCGTGTCGCGGGCTCGTCTTCACACCGTAAACCTTCTGAGAAACATATCCTTTGCTGCGATACGTGTTCGGTGTTTGTGTGGTCGTACAGGCACAGCATGCGCAGACGGCCATGATCGCCAGCCATCGCAAGCCCTTTGCAGCACTTAAATCAATAGCCATCCGTTCATCGTTGACAACAGTCTTCCATGTATCCGCGCCATGCGTCGATACAAACGCTCATCCCGGCCGCGCAGAAGTTTGCTACGCGTGGGGTCGAGAGCCAGACGGAATAGCCGCCCGAGCGCACTTCGATGCGCTACTACCTTCTGGGATTGTGCCGTCAATTCGCTCCATCCCTGAGATAATTGTGAAATCTGGCCTGAGGCCAATAGTTCCATGGGGACATGCGATTTTACGCCGTGCTTTGCCAGGTAGCTGAACCGGCTAAACTAACTAAAGCTAGCCTAGCGCCAGCTGCAGCTTGGAGAGGGGGTCAGCTGGGGGCTCCACCCGATCCGATCACCGCTGGACGATCACTTGTGTCCCCGGCTGGACCAGATTGTAAAGTTCCTCGACGTCCTCGCGGTACATCCGAAAGCATCCGCTCGACGCATTGGTGCCGATGGAGGAGGGGTCGTTGGTTCCGTGGATGCGGAGCAAACCGTCGGCAAGGTAGATGGCGCGGGTTCCAAGCGGATTTGCGGGGCCGGGTTTTGTGCCCAGCGCTGAGCAAACAACAGGAACTCTTACGCCTGCAAACTAAAAAGATTTCCACGTTTCGGTGGAAATCGATATGACCTGCAAATTTTGTAACTGGAACAGCAACTTAGATCGTCTCATGATGTAGCGGAGATTTCCACACCTTCATGTTTCGTCTTCGTCGGTTTGCCCTCAAAAATTCCACGCCATCGGATGTCGGGCTTGCGCGAAATGGAGTGTGTGCAACGACATTTCGAGTTTCGCCTAACTTTCTTGCCCTTATGGCGAGAGCATCAAATCGTTTCGCTTCGACAGGGTCCAAAATTGTTATTCTAACGAGGGTACGAAGGGTCTTAATTTTTTCGTCGAACGCCATGTTTCGAGTTACGACAACTTGCTGCAGGCTCTGTAGCTCAAGGACGTTGCCGAGCGCCGTGTTGATCCCGGCTTCGAGCAGCGCGAAGTGGCTCATGAAACGGCCAACTAATGCAAATGCCCTGGTTTCATGGTCCAGACCGAGCAGGGTATCTTTTGAGGTTGCGTCCATTACCGAACTTTCCTTTGAAACGTCGCGGCATCGTAGACTCCGCAAAAGCGCGTCAGGCACGGTGTTGACGCCGCCACTGCAGTTCGTCGATTGCTCCATTGAGGCGCGGGCCTGGCTCCGGGCGATGGAGTATAGCGCGGCGATCAGGATGAGACGCGCATTGCCTCGCCTGAACTGCTCCCTGAGAATGGGTTATTGCCTCATCTAAATTGCTCCCGACGAA
>NZ_LODW01000124.1 GCF_002914525.1 Rhizobium hidalgonense
TTCGAGAAAGCGTTCTCGGGCGCGGCTGGAATTGGAAAAGGGGTTCATGATCATGTTGCACCGGATCCATCAAGCCGCGAGCGGATGATCTCGATACTATAACGGACATCGCCGTATTGCCATCGAGGCCGTGATGTTCCGTTGAGCGCGGTCTCCGTTCAACTATCGGACATTCTGCAGATCATGCTGGCAAATGTCGCCTACCGACTGCCCGAACGTACCTGCAGTCATTCCGACGGAGGAACCATATCCTGCCGGTAGCGTTTTGCCGTGACACTCAAGATCCTGGGAGGATAACATGAAAATACTGGTCATCTCTGCGGCATCGGTGTTTCTGGCGCTCGGCGGAACGGCGGTCGCCCAGACGACGACGGTCGTCGTTCCCGGCGAGGTCAAAACCTACGTCATGAAACAGGAAACGCCATCCGTCATGTTTGAAGGCGACGTCGCAGTCGGCACGACGCTTCCTGACACCGTCGAGATCCACACAATCCCTGATCAACCTGATTACGGTTATGTAGTCGTCAATAAGAAGCGTGTTCTCGTCAATCCGAAGACCCGCGCGGTAATTGAAGTCGTCCAATAATAGCATGAAAGAATCGCGGGCCTGCTTCCATGGCCCGCGGTTTCTCCATCATTCCGTCATCAGGTTCTCTTCCACCTCGGGTGCAAGAGTTGAATTCAGACTTGCGTCCACCGCAGCCAGCCGCATCAGGTGACGTCTAAACCGCGACGTCTTGTTGGGGCATTCCGGAAACGAAGGAACAACCTGATCGTAGAATTTCACCGTGTTCATTCGCAGTGAATCTTCGCCGATCGCTATGACCGATGCGGGACGACGGTGTTGCATCACACGCAGGCTCTTCTCGCGAAGAAGCCGAACCACGAACTGCGGATCGCTTCGCAATATCGGCAAAATGGTCAAAAGCGACAAATAAGCTCGCCGAGCCTGTCGGAATTCCCAAAACGCATATTTGCGAGTGGCGTCGATTGCACTTCCGATCGCGTATCGGGGGAGATTCGGGTTTGCGGCCACCGAACGCCTAACGACTTCCAAGGCGCTTTTGCCCATTCGCAGGTGATTGGACGACATGCTGCCGGGATGCTTTCGATATCCCACCAGCCGCTCGGGAACGACTTCGATGAAGTAGCGTGCGGCCAGCTTGAGTTCGAAATCGAGATCTTCGCAGCCTCCAATGCCGGCAGCCGCATATGAGCTATCAAACCCACCGATCTCAAGCGCAGCGTCCCGACGGACGAGAAGCGCGCTTCCATTACCTATATATTTAAGATTCAGATGCCGGGCATAGATATATCCTCTGGCGATATCGGAACTGCCGGGGCGAATGATCTCGTCGTCCTCGTTGATGACGTAGTGCAGCGTGTAGACCGCAGCCCACCGCGAGGACAAGCGCTTAAGAGCGTTCACCTGCTTTTCGGTTTTCGTGGGGTGCCAGAGATCGTCTGCGTCGAGGAATGCCACAAATCGACCTGTTGATGCCTCGATCCCAGTATTCCTTGCGGCCGCGACACCGCGGTTCGGTGTGGACAGGAGGCGGATGCGCGAGTCCGACATCGCTGTTTGCTCGACGAGTTTTGCCGTGTCGTCCGTGGAACCGTCATTGACGACGATAATCTCCAAGGCAGTGTAGGTCTGGTGCATAGCGGAGCGAAGCGTGCGCTCAATATAGGTGGAAGCGTTGAAGGCCGGGATGACCACTGAGACCAAAGGCTGGTCAGAATTAAAGGCCCTTCGTCGATCCTCATCTGTACCTGAAATCATTGCAGATCTCTCGCCACGTCAACCAGATGAAGGGGCTACGCTAGTAATCACTGCCGTTCTCCTACATTCAGTTCGTAGCGGGCAAATCCCAGCCGCCGACAATGTTGGAAGATCTCCTTCAACATGCCTACACTCCACCTTTGTTGTGCGGGCGCAAAGGGACTTTCGTCCGACATAGACCCTCTCCTTTCGTAGAATGGATAGGCATGTCATCCACCGCCGACAAGACTGAAAGGAAGTGCTAACCAAACCCCTTCCGCGTGCTTTAACGCTCCCTGTTTTACGGTCTGCGAACATAGAAGGACGTAATGCAGATGAATTGGCAGGCGCGGTCGCAGTGGGTTTTAAAATGGGTTCTCCCGGCAGCCACGTCATTGATCATAGGCTGCGTTCTTTTTGGTACCCTGCAATGGGCCGCAGGGCAGACCGATATGGTTGCGGAGGCCCGCCAGCGGGATCTCGTCAAACTGATCGTCTCGAAGATGCAGGCTAGCGTTGCTCATGATCAGGAGAGCGCGACGGTCTGGGACGACGCTGTTCGTAAAACCGACGCGCGGGATCTGGAATGGCTCAAGTCAAACCTGGGCGATTGGATGCACACCTACTTCGGGCATGACGCGGCCATCGTACTTTCGGCCGACCATAGCCCGATCTATGAGTTCATTGCGCCCTCGGATAGCGCTTTGACGCCGGATGATCTCCGCGCCGCTTATACGCCGCTGGCGGATGCATTGCAGAAACGACTTGCCGCTGGCGACGCTGAAGGGGTCACGGACCAGGTGCTCTCAATCGGCGAAAGCGACCTTACATATGTAGGGCGGCGACCGGCGATCGTGAGCGTCAAGCCAATCGTCTCGGACACGGGCGACATCGAGCAACAGCCGGGGGAGCAAAATCTCCATGTCGCTGTGAGGTTCCTCGATCGAAGTTTCGTATCCGAGATCGGAAAGGACTACCAGTTTACCGAAATGCGGTTTTCGGATGACGCTCCGACCGACGCCGAGCACTCATTCGTTCCATTGAAGTCTCGTTCGGGCGCCGCTATCGGCTACTTCACCTGGCGCCCATTTCGTCCTGGTGCGAGTGTGATGGAAGCGACCCTGCCGGCTGTCGGCCTGGCCGCCGTTGCCATCTTCGTCGCGGCCAACCTGTTCGGGCATGCGATCTGGAGACGTTCAGCACGCCTCGCCTCGAGTCGTGAGGAGCTCCAGCGTCTGGCTTCGCGCGATCCGCTGACTGGCCTTTTCAACCGCGCCCATTTCAGCACCGAACTCGCCGCCCGGCTTGGGGCGGCTTCCCAGAACCAGTGCCACTGCGTGCTGTTCATCGACCTCGACCGGTTCAAAGCGGTCAACGATACTTTCGGGCACCCGACGGGGGACAAGCTCATCTCACTCGTGGCCCAGCGCATGAACGAGATCATGCCGGCGGCGCTCATCGGCCGCATCGGAGGTGACGAATTCACCGTGCTGCTCGAAGAAGCCGACGGTCAACTGGCCGACGCCGCCTGCGCACGGATCGTACAGCGTCTGCGAGAGCCTTTCGAGATCGATGGAGCCCATATCGTCATTGGTGCAAGTGTCGGAGCTGCGCTTGCAGCCGGCCCGGCGGATCCATCGGAACTCACCCGTCAGGCTGACATAGCTCTCTATCACGCAAAGGCTGCGGGTCGGAACACCTTCGCGATATTCGGAGGCCATATGGACGAACTGCTGCGCAGGCGTCGGAAGCTTGAACAAGACCTTCGACTGGCGCTCGAGACGAGGTCTCAGCTGGAGACCTTTTATCAGCCGGTATATTCGGCGGAGCACAAGGGCCTGTCATCCATGGAAGCGCTTGCCCGCTGGAAGCATCCTGAACAAGGTTTCATCGCTCCGGACGTCTTCATCCCCGTTGCCGAGGAAATCGGCCTTATCCAGGAAGTCGGCGCCATGGTGCTCGAAGATGCCTGCAGTGTCATGGCCGACCTTCCTTCCATCTCGATGGCAATCAACGCGTCGACGCTGGAACTCTGTTCCGACGGTTATGCCCTTCGTGTCTTGTCCAGATTGGCGAAATGGAACATCGATCCGAAGAGGCTGGAAATAGAAATCACCGAGACCTTGGCTTTTGGTGGAGAAGCACACAGCGATCGGAACATTGCTATGCTCCGAAATGCGGGTGTGCGAATCGCGATCGACGACTTCGGAACGGGTTACTCATCCTTCTCGAGAGTGCAGAATGTCATGATCGACAGGATCAAGATCGACAAGTCGTTCATCGATTCAGTGCAAGGAGAGAGCAAGCCGCTCATCGAGGCGATGATCAATATGGCCCGAGCGAAAGGTCTAAAGACCACGGCTGAAGGAGTGGAAACGGACGAACAGAGCGACGCCTTAGTGGCCCTTGGGTGCGACAGCCTGCAAGGTTTCCTGATCTCGCGGCCTCTTGCCCGCGCGGCCGTCATCGATTTGTACAACGGAAGCGGGAAGCGAACATTTACTGCCTGAAGCGGGGAAGGGCAATCTGTCAGTGGAGTACGGCAATCACGGGAATTCCGGCTTCCTCCGCCGCGCGAATGGGCGCGGCACGCGCTGTCGCCGGCCATGCGGCGACAAGAGCCTTTATTCCCAAGAAGCGCCCGACATGGATCACTTCACCAGGGAGGTTCTGACTGGAGTTCAGCAACATGGCTAAAACCTCCCTGATGTCCTTTCAACAAGGATCAG
>NZ_LODW01000125.1 GCF_002914525.1 Rhizobium hidalgonense
TTTACATCGCCACGACGGGGTGCCAGTGGCGGATGATGCCCAGAGATTTTCCACCTTTTACAACTGTGCAGTCTTATTTCTACGAATGGCGAGCGACAGGCTTATGGGGCCGGATCAACCATCATCTTGTGATGGAGGCACGTGAATTGGAAGGCCGGGAAGCCTCGCCGTCTGCGGGCGTGATCGACAGTCAAAGCGTGAAAACCACGGAAAGCGGCGGAATTTCGGGCTATGACGCGGGCAAGAAGATAAAGGGACGCAAGCGTCATATCGTCGTCGACACGCTCGGACTGATGGTCGGCCTCATGGTTCACAGCGCCGATATTCAAGATCGCGACGGCGCGCCTGCCGTCCTCAAAACCATTCTCAGGCGCTGGCCATGGTTGAGGCATATCTTCGCCGACGGTGGTTATGCCGGACCGAAGCTGAAGGGCGCACTGCAAAAGATCGCTGCGTTCACTCTCCAGATCGTCAAGCGAACCGACAAGGCCAAGGGCTTCGAGGTTCTGCCGCGTCGCTGGGTCGTGGAGCGCACCTTCGCATGGCTTGGCAGATGCCGACGACTGGCGAAGGACTGGGAAAAGTCCGTCGCATCAGCCGAGGCCTGGATTAGTATCGCCCACATCCGGGTCCTGACACGACGCTTGGCAAGGTACGGATATCATTGAAACCTTTTCGAGTCAGGCTCTCAGCATCACCAGATCTTCGCAGACATGGCCTTGCCCCCCTGCTTTGTAGACTGTGTGGCAAGCGACAGCCGATGGTTTACCGACATTGGGAACAAGTCGCGGACTAAAAGGCGGCCAGCAGTGATCGACTTCGCCGTACCGATCACTCCGTACCCTAATCAAAGGCTCCTTACAGATCCCGAATTTGAATATGATCTCATTACGATCAAGCTTATTTTGAGCGAGTGCGTACAACCCAGACCGAGAGGATGGATAACCTCTCGCGAAGCGCTTGCTATAGTTTACGCATCACTCCTAACGTTTGTCCGCGCTCGCGTTGCCATGGGTATCGATCGCAACAGCAAACTCGCGCCCGAAGTCAAGCGAAAATATGTTGAGCGATTAAAGAATGGGGGCCACTATAACCTCGTTCAATACAGCGAACGAACGACGACAGTTATGTCAGCTTTCGCTGATAAAAGCCTTTCGATCCCTTTGAACATACGTAAAGAAGTTGATTTCGACGCAGTTGCAAGGCTCCTCGGGGTCAATCACATTGCATCGGTGCCCCCCGAAGAGGTCAAGAGACTTAAGGAATACTTCGGCGCCCAAGGCATTGCGTTCCGTGAACTTAGCAAACCCAAGGTGGCTCGAACCTCGACCAAGAAACTATCTCTCAGCAGAGCAACGGAACTTCTGAAACCCTGGCTTTGGCTAGATAAACTTAGGGACGTACTATCCCACGATCCGATACCGTTCCGCGCGTATGTTAATCGAAGAGAGATCGAGCGAGAGGTCAAAAAGTGGTCGAAAGACAAGGGCTCAACCAAGGAACTCCACCCTAATCAAGTCGTCCATCTGCTCAGCAAGTCTTTGCAATTTCTCACGGATCCACTGACGCCATTCCTTATCGATCTCGTCGCTAAGCTAAGGCCAGGGTTCATCCTTCCGCTTGCTGATCGAACATTTATCGATAGTCGTCTCTCCTCACTCGGGCTCAATCGCCTGAGCAGTGACTACACACAAAACACCGAGTTATCAGAGGCCGTTTCGCTTCGAACTCTGGCTCTAGTATTCATACCAATCGCGGTCTCGTGCGTGTATGCCATGGGAACAGCTCGGCGAAAGGATGAGATCGACTCTCAACATGTCGGCTCGGTGACCACCGATAAGCAGGGCCAACTGTGGTTGCGGACACCAATTCGAAAGCTGAAAAATCGGTCCGTCGGCAAAGGTGCTCATACGGCGACAATTCCGATATCCGGAACGGTTAAGCTTGCGATAGACGTGATGGAGAATCTCAAGAAGGCGACAGGACACGCCAGCGAGTACCTATTCGACATATTGGACCCGGTTCTTGGCGGCGCAGTTGACCTCGATCTTTCCAGGCGCCTGAAATCATACGGCAGGTGGCTTCAAGTTCAGAATTCTACCGACGGCACCGAAACCGAACTCGCGGCACATCAGTTTCGAAAATTCTTCGCGATCACATACTTCTACCGTTATCGGTTCCCGAGCCTGCCGGCACTATCGCTACACATGATGCATCTCAATCTCGATGTGACCAGAGCCTATCTCGCGACCGCGGCTAGAAATTCATTGCAGCTCCTGGACGAAGCAAACGCGACGGCGAAGGAAAGCCGCGGGCGGTCCGAAGACGCCACCCGGATGGAAGATTTCGAGGAAATTGGTCGCGCTTTTGTTTTTGACATCCTTCTTTCTGCCTCGAAGGGTGAGACGAAGCTCGCGGGCGTCGCAGGTCTGCACCTCATGCGCGATTTGGCAAAAATAACAGAACAACTTGGCAACGTGGTTGACGTCCATGACGCGGTCGCAGCGGATGATGCGTTGAACTCTCTAATTAGACAATTGGCTGAAGGGAAAGCGTTTCGCCCGCATCCGGAAGGCAATGGGTTCTGCACCTGCGATCGGACGCTAAATTGTCTGATGGCCGCCAACTGCCTAAAAGCAAAAGCCAAAGCTCTTGAGGTAGATATCAAAACGTTCAGCGACGTTGACCACGCCTTCGCCGAGGATCTCACCTGCGGAAACTGCATCCATCACTTTCTTCTCCCCGAGTTGTGGCCTTACTGGGAGGAGGAAATTACCCGTTGCGAGAGCGCGTTAAAACGAGCGAGAGGAGAACAGCGCACGGTACTAGAGGAACGCCTTGCCGGCCTGCGCGGCTACGAGGAGAAGGTAACATGGAAATGGGCGGCTCAGTTTGGGTAGAAAGAAAAAAGTAGATCGACGCGTCACTACGCTTGATGAGTGGACCCCTCGGTTTCCTGACGCTCCTCACGGACGCGACAAGAACAAATTGCCTGACCACGAGCGGGAGGCCCTCACCGTAGAGGCTTTCCGGCGCAAGCTCGAGTTCATGGATTACTTGCTGAATCGACGTCTCCGCGGCGATCTACCTGATACAGAGTATTGGCCTACGAACCCTTCAGAATTTCATGCTTGGGAACATGAGGATCTGGGCCTTTACAAACTGGGTTCCAAGTCAACGGTCTCGCCAAATGGAAAGTACGGCGCCTACCTCGAGCAATACGAGAATAAGAGGAAAAAGCTCGAGCGCGCTTTTCGTGACGAGGTGAAAGACTACAAGCAAGCCAACGATGCACTGAGGAAGACGAACGATGCATTGGCTCAACAGAACGCCTACCTGATTTACTCAATGCAAAGGATCTGCGACGAGCTCTACCTGGTTACCGGCCGACGAACCAATCTTCTTGATCTGCTTGATGAGGTTCGTAGATGACTGACGTCGAGCGCTTGTACGAGACAAAGGTAAGACTTGCTGACGAATACCACTTTCTCGGTGACATCGACGCACGGGGACATCCCCTGGTATTAAATAGCAAGAGTGGCCTAGTCTTACCTATCACGCTGTATTTGAATTTCATGGCTTCGCGCTACCCGTCGTCGACGTGCTTAAAGCATTCCCGAATACTCTCCGTATTTTGGGATCACTTGGAACGTCGAAAGATCGACTATCGGCACGTAGACGAGAATGTCCTCAGACGCTTCCTCGTAAACAACGCCCGCCGCAGCAGTACCATCGTTGCTCTCAAGGAGGACAGCGAATTAACGATCACTCTTGAGCGCGCTGAATTCGTGTGCGAGGTCATCGAGCGCTTCTATCGTGTCCTCGAAGACGAATTCTCGTACCTGCCGAAGCGCCGAGCGCCGCGCTTCGACCAGAAGCGAACTTTGACCGGTGCGCAACGAAGCGCCGAGCGCTCAAATCCCGCGACCCCTTCTCCGGAGGATGTGGAAACCTTAAAAGACCACCTGCTTCAAAAACCAAACACTTTCGCAGGCCAGAACATGTATGGTATCGCGAGCTTGTTTCGATCAGCAGGATTGAGAACTTGCGGCGCCGTTGGACTGACCACAGCCGCGATGCGGCAAGGTTTTGTCGGCGAAGCGGATTTCCTTCCATTTATCCAACAGGTACCGCGAGAACTGGCAGCGCTCGCAAGCGGCGCTGGCACCGGCGATATAAGGAAGTTGGTAACTGACGGCATTAAGTCAATACGCGAGCGTGGCCGCACAATTCTCAGCGTGCCGGTCTTTGAGAAAGGCCAAGCGACCTTTGCGACCGTTCCGATCGATGTGTTTTCAGATCTGCTAGACTGTTGATTTCCACTGAGAGCTGACCCGGCGTTTCCACCGAGAATTGACCCGCCTTTTAGGTATCGTTC
>NZ_LODW01000126.1 GCF_002914525.1 Rhizobium hidalgonense
AGAACGATACCTAAAAGGCGGGTCAATTCTCGGTGGAAACGCCGGGTCAGCTCTCAGTGGAAATCAACAAGATCGGCGATTCGATATGCCATTTTGGATCCTTTCGAAGCAGTAACTTCGCCTTGAGTGTGTGCCAGATTTTAGGAGTTTGGAAAAGACGTCATCGAGAACAAAACGAGATCACAATAATGTTTCCCCGACGTTAATTGGATCCTGGTCAGTCTTAAAAAAACTGCACCTTTGTCGGCGACGCCGAGAAAATACGTTCTATGGGTAGATCGGCGAGCTTTCCTGAACATGGAATTGCCTGGACATTATGGTCCTGGCCGCATCATTTAGTTGGCGACGGAATCCCTGTTATGATTCGCGCTCTTATGATCGCTATAGCCCACTATGGCTGCATTCGCTAGAATTCGAAAACGTTGTTCTGGTAATCGAAACGATGGCTGGGGCGCCTGGATTCGAACCAGGGATGACGGTACCAAAAACCGTTGCCTTACCGCTTGGCGACGCCCCACCAGAGCTTGGGCGGCGAACCGCTTGCTCAGATCGCGCCTGATTAGCAAAGCTCTTTGCCTGTCACAATGACTAAGTTGCGCCTGCGGCAGATTTATGCGCGCGAAGTGGCGGGCGGCGTGCTAGCATGAGGTGTTATTATCACCCTGAGATCATCGTCCCGCATGGAAAGCCCCGCATTCGACCTTGCTTTCGAGCCGGCCTATGGGCGGGCCGTGCCGGTTGTTTCCGGTATCGCGCGGGTCACGGCGGAAAATCCCGGGCCTTTCACCTTTTTCGGCACCAACAGCTATCTCGTCGGCACCTCCTCGCTTGCCGTCATCGATCCCGGGCCGGAGGACGAGGCGCATTATCAGGCGCTGATGGCCGCACTTGGCGGCCGTGAGGTGACGCATATCTTCGTCAGCCACACCCATCGCGACCACTCGCCGCTGGCCCGCCGGCTGCAGGCGGCAACCGGGGCGGTGACGGTGGGGCAAGGGCCGCATCGGCCGGCACGGCGGCTCCGGGCCGGCGAGGTCAACCCCTTTGCCGAAAGCTCGGATCTGGAGTTCGTGCCGGATCTGGCGCTCGGCGACGGCGAGACGATTGCGGGCGATGGCTGGTCGCTGACAGCGGTGCTGACGCCGGGGCATACGGCCAATCATGCCGCCTTCGCGCTCGAAGGCCGGGAGATCCTGTTCTCGGGCGATCATGTCATGGCCTGGTCGACCTCGATCGTCGCGCCCCCGGATGGGTCGATGGGGGATTATATGGCGTCGCTCGACAGGCTGATAGAGCGCGAGGACGGCCTGCTGCTGCCCGGCCATGGCGGGCCGGTCAACGAGCCGAAGATTTTCCTGCCGGCGCTGAAGGCGCATCGGCTGAAGCGCGAGCGGGCGGTGCTGGCGCGGGTTGCGGCCGGCGATCGGGGGATAGCGGAGATGGTGAAGGCGATCTATCGCGATACCGATCCGAAGCTGCATGGGGCGGCCGCCCTTTCCGTGCTCGCCCATATCGAAGATCTGGTGGAGCGCGGCGAGATCGTGGCGGATGGGCCGCCTTCGCTTGCCGCCAGCTACCGGCCGGGATAAATGAGAGGCGGAGGGGAGATCAGCATGGGCCGCGCCGATTACAGCTATCGCAACGATCCCGCCGTGCCCGCCTTTGCCGATGACCGGCCGCTGATCGTATTCGATGGCGAATGCGTGTTCTGCTCCGGCTGGGTGAAATTCGCGCTGAAGCACGACAGGCGGCAGCGCTACCGGTTTCTGGCGGCGCAGACGCCGCTCGGGCAGGCGCTCTATCGGCATTACGGGCTCGATAACCGCGATTACGAAACCAATATTTTCATCGACGGGGGCCGCGCCTTCTTCAAATCCGATGGGTCGATCCGCATGGTGGCGGGGCTCGGCTTTCCCTATTCGCTGGTCAGGCTGTTCCGGCTGCTGCCGCGGCGCGCGGCCGATGGGCTTTATGAATTCATCGCCCGCAACCGGCTGAAGATCGCCGGGCGGCAAAGCTGCATGGTGCCGACGCCGGAGCAGCGCGGCCGCTTCATCGCATGAGCGCCGAGCGGCTTTCCCTGCTGATCATCGGCGGCTACGGCACCTTCGGCGGCCGGCTCGCCCGGCTGCTCGGCGAGGAACCGCGGATCCGGCTGCTGATCGGCGGGCGGTCGCTCGAAAAGGCCGATGATTTCGTTGCCGATCTCAGGTCGCCGAAAGGCAGCGCCGGGCGGCTGGGCAGCAACGATCTCGGGGCGTGGCTGCAGGCGGTGGCCTTCGATCGCAATGGCGATCTCAGAGAACAGCTGACGCGGCTCAGGCCCAATCTCGTCGTCGATGCCTCCGGGCCGTTCCAGAGCTTCACCGGCGATGCCTATAGAGTGGTGCAGGCCTGCATCGATCTCGGCATCGATTATGCCGATCTCGCTGACAGCACCGGTTTCGTCGCCGGCATCGGCGGGCTGGATGCGGCAGCCAAGGCCAAGGGCACCTTCGTGCTCTCGGGGCTGAGCAGCCTGCCGGCGCTGTCCTTTGCGGCGCTGCAGGCGATGGCGCCGCAGTTTTCCCGCATCGAAAGTGTCGCCGCCGGCATTGCCCCGTCGGCGCATGTCAAGATCGGCCTCAATGTCGTCAGAGCGATCGCGAGTTATGCCGGCAAGCCGGTGGCGGTGCTGCGCGAGGGCCAGCCGGCCGAGGGGCGCGGGCTGATCGATCAGATGCGGGTGACGATCGCGCCGCCCGGTGTGGCGCCGCTCGCCAGCCGGACGTTCCTGCTGGTCGATGCGCCCGATCTGGCGCTGCTGCCCCAGCACATTGCCGGCCTGCAATCCACCTTCACCGGCGTCGGCACCGAGCCGCAGGCGCTGCAGCGGCTGCTGGGCCTTGCCGCGCGGCTGGTGAAGCTGCGGCTGCTGCCCTCGCTCACGCCGTTTTCGCGGGTGCTGCAGGTGGCCAGCCATCGCCTCGCTTTCGGCGCCCATCGCGGCGGCATGTTCGTGCGCGCCGGCGGGCTCGATCGCGACGGGCGGCGGCTGACGGCCGACTGGTCGCTGATTGCCGAAGGCGATGACGGGCCGTTCATTCCGGTCATCGCAGTCGAGGCGCTGGTGCGCCGGCTGCTCGAAGGCCAGCGGCCGCAAAGCGGCGCCCGGCCGGCGGCGGGGGAATTGCGGCTTGCCGATTTCGAAACGGCCTTCCAGCGCTTTTCGATCAGCTCGGGCATCCGGCTGGATTACCAGGATGAGGTCCAGCCGCTCTACCGGCGGGTCCTCGGCGACGCCTGGCAGAAGTTGCCGCCGGCGCTTGCGGCAATCCATGGCGGCGGCACCCGCCTTGCCTCCGGCCGGGCGCGGATCGAGCGCGGCGGCGGTCTCATCGCCCGGCTGATTGCCGGCCTCATCGGCTTTCCCGCCGCCGGCGAGGATGTGCCGGTGGCGGTGCGGTTTGTGACCGACGGCGACAGGGAGGTCTGGACGCGCAGTTTCGGCGGCAAGACGTTTCGCAGCTGGCAGGCCGCGGACAAGGGCGGCGACCAGCCGCTGCTTGCCGAAGTGTTCGGGCCGTTCCGGGTGCTGCTGGCGCTGGTGCCGGAGGGGCAGAAGCTGCGGCTCGTGGTGCGCGGCTGGCGCTTTTGCGGCATTCCGCTGCCGCTGTTCCTGGCGCCGGGTGGCGATACCTATGAGGAGGAGCGTGATGGGCGGTTCCATTTCCACGTGGAGATCGGCGGGCGGCTGACGGGGTTGATTGTGCGGTATTCGGGTTGGTTGGTGGTGGAGTGAGGGGGTGGGCTCGCTCTGCCTTGGAGCCCCCACTGACAATTGTTGCCGGGCACTCACCTCTCCTCCCTCGTTCCTGTGCCCGTCACAGGAATCCAGCCACCGCGCGTCGGCGCGGTGAATGACTGCTCTAGGGGCAAGGCATCTCCCGCGCCCAGGGACCTGGGCGCGCTGGATTCCTGTGACATCCCTCGGGCAAGGCCCTGAGGCCACAGGAATTGTCTCTCAAATCTGTGCTTTACTGCAGGGGAAGCTGGGATCGAGCCCCGGGATGGCCAT
>NZ_LODW01000127.1 GCF_002914525.1 Rhizobium hidalgonense
TATCTTTTGGTGGACACTTCATGCCTCAGAGCACTGCGCTTCAGAAGGCGCACGGAAATTCGCGCTTACGCTTGTCCCTGATTTGGAAGAGTTGCTCGGTAGATCATTTGAGACACCCGCTGGAGACATCATCAAGGATATTGTTCAGACGGAGCGCCTCGATTTGCAGCCCGAGCAACGTTTCGCGCTCGTGGCATTCGTCGTGTTGCAGTGGTATCGAACGCCTGGGAGGTTTTTTAAGCAGCAGGAGGACTTGCGCAGGCTCATTCCGACATTGCCTCACCCCGCGAACAAGATGCGTCCTCTTGGGAAGGCGGGTGATGGCGAAGACCTTTTGAGGGATATGAGGTTGTTCGCGATGCCGGGTGAAGTCTTCAATCTGGCCTTAGTGCTGCAGCGTGCCGATCTTTATCTGCATAAGCTGCATGAAGGCGAGTTTTTATTGGGGGATGATCCGGTTACCGTGATGAATCCAAGCATTCAGCTCGCTTCGAACGTAGTAGCGCATTTTACCATCACGGCACAGGGATCCCAGGTCTTTCTGCCAATATCGCCTCAATTGGGTATTCATCTTCATACGCGGATGGACGCGACGAGGGGGGATGTCGGCAGAACAATAATCGAGCCAATTATCTTGGATGCACGCCGTAGAGCGCCTTTAAATCAGCTTCAATTCAAGAACGCATTACTATACGTGACGTCCCAAAGTGGGGATTTTCCGGACATCTAGCATCCGCAATTACAGCATGCGCTTAGCCCGCCGCCCCATCATTTCTTGTCTACTCGAGATCTTCGGTCCATTCTCGGATCGGACAAGGGGGCAAGCTTATGAAGGTGTATCAACTAATATTCAGGCTTCTGCAGATGCCCTGGAGAGCGGAAGTTACTCTCGTGTATCGAGGGCAGTTGGTCCCGGCGACATCAGTCTCTCCGACCCAAAACGGAAAAGTGGTGATCACCAAGAGCAATGAGTTCTTCGGCGATAAGGAAGACATGCCGGTGGTAAGACGCGGGCGTATCGTCAGGCTAAGATAATCTCACCGCCCATCTTCACTCAGAGTTCGTCGCCTTCGCTGTAATCAACGTAGATCGTTCCTACAGGCTTTCCAACGCGGTCTTTGACCTCATGGTGGCCATCGTCAAATTCCTGTTTTTCGATCCGATCGGCTAAAGCCCTGAGGACGTCGGCCGCCCATTTATTCAGGACTGCGGGTGATGGTCCGGTGAAGTTCAGTTCCACATCACATTTGAGGTACTGCGTGAAGTGATCATCCATGACTCTGCTTTCCTTGGTGACTGGTCCGTCATTCGCCCCGCCATAAAACCCGATTCTTTGAAAACTAAATATCTAGATTCATCTGCGGCTGTCTATTTGGGTGGTCAGATTTGACGTACGAGGCTGGATGACGCGCAACGAAAGTGCCGGGAATGGCCACTCTATGAATCCGGCAGATGAACTGGCCGTGGATGCGATGGCGTTCTAACGAACCTTTGAGGGGTCTTTGAAGGCGATTTGACACGAGTTCTCGAATTTCAAAAATTCCGGTTTCTCGTGTCAAAATTCCGAAAATTCGCGTCCGGCTACAAACCGTGGAAAATCAACGGCGAAAAAAGGGAATGGTGGGCCCGGAGGGACTCGAACCCCCAACCAAGCGGTTATGAGCCGCCGGCTCTAACCATTGAGCTACAGGCCCTCAGCGTCGGTGTCCGGCGCCTTGGTGCCGGAGGCCGGCACCGTGATGCCGGGGCAATGGTTCCCGCAGCATCGGTTCGCTCTAACGCAAATTGCAGGGAGCCACAAGCGCAGAGCGCAAGCATCTGTGGACGATGCATATTTCATGGATGCGGGCACTGGAACCTTGTGGCGCCGGCGACAATTACAGAGATTGGATTCGATGAAGAAGGCGATCGTAGATGGTGGGGTTGAACAGTGCCGTGGTGCTTATCGTCGAGGATGAGCCGCTGATCCGTTTCAGTGTCCTCGATGTGCTTGAAGATGTCGGCCATATAGCGCTGGAGGCGGCCAATGCCGACGAGGCGATGGTGGTGCTGAAGGGCCGGCAGGATGTCGATATCCTGTTCACCGATGTCAACATGGCCGGTTCGATGGACGGTATCCAGCTTGCCAAGCGGGTGAGGGCGATGCGGCCGAATATCCGCATCATCATCACCTCGGGCATGGTGCGGCTCGACCCGATGGCGCTGCCCGCCAATACCGCTTTCCTGCCGAAGCCCTACATGCACGACGCGCTAATCTCGACCATAGATTCCTTGATGTCATGAGGGCGATTCCTTGATGACATGATAGGGGCGCGCAGCCGCAAAACGGGGACTGGTTTTGCGGCTGCGCGCGAGGCGCCGGGAGACTTGCCTCCTCTTCAGGCGCACGGAGGGGGTCACGCCCTCAGCTGAAGTTGCTCTTCAGGGCCTCGTTCTCGTGATGGGCCTTCTTCTCGTAGATCGTGAACAGCGCCATCGAGAGAAGATAGGAGAGGAAGGGATCCCCAATTTGCGTGGCGATGTCGCGGGAGGCGAGCACGTGGCGCTCCAAGGCGCCGATATCTTTCTGCAATGCGGTTTCAACGATGCGGCTCATGCTGCCATCTCCAGGAATTGGGTTACGACCGAGCGGGCCGGAACATGTCTGATGAAAAGGGGTAGGGTCAGGCCGAGGGCTGTGCGCATCTTGCGCAGCACGCGGTCCGACACTTCGAAGGCGCCGCAGCAGACGGGGTACTTGCCGTAGCCGTCTGCGCGGCCGAGTTCTTCCACTTCGGCGCCTGCGCGTTTGTAGACGCGCTTGAGATAGGGCTCGTAGTTGGAAATCATCGTATGGATGCCGTGATCGAGCGCGCATTCGCAAAGCGCAAGCAGCATCATCGAAAAGGCGCGGGCGGCATCGATATTGGGGAAATCCTTGGCGATCGCCTCCTCATCGATGCACATGCGCGTGCCCTCCCAGATACCCGGCGCAATGAGATCGGCGGCATCGGGGAACGTCTCACGGAAGACGTCGTAGAGAAGGGTCGGGCCGGTCGTCGGCATCAGGCGCATGCCGCCGTAAAGACGGGTGCGGCTGTCGTTGCACCAGACCAGATAGGCGGGAGCCAGCGCGTCGTAGCTGTCGCGTTCGTAAGGGCCGATGACGGGAACGTCCCAGCCGAGCGTATCGGCGAACACCTTCTTGCGCAGGCGAAACATCTGGTCGAGTACGGCAGCGTATTTCTGATACTCATGTGCCTGAATGATAACGAACATTTTGCCCTCCAGCGTTTTCAAGTTCGTGGAGAGCAGAATGGTTCAGCCGGGCCGGATCGGAAATTCCCTCAGATGGGCCCCCCCAGATGAGGGGATTAGCCCGAAAGTATCAGGAGTGGTCACGACACGCGAAATCGAGGCGCGGCCGGGAAGGATCGCGATCCTTCTTTGGATCGACACATCTTGTTTTCGCAAAATCGATTGCGATTCTCAGGGATTGATGATGCGCAACTGCACCGCCCGTGAGGCGGCCGCCGAAATCGTGGCGCAGCCGAGCTTGAAGCGGGCGGTCTTCAGATAATCGCGCGTGGTGTGCTCGGATATGCCGAGGATGACCGAGATATCCTTGTAATCCTTGCCGAGTGCCGTCCAGTGCAGGCACTCGATCTCGCGCGGCGACAGCGCCGGCACCGGGTCGTTTTCGCCGTGCAGCTCGTAGACGGCCTTGCGATGGATCAGATGGGCGATCTCGATCCATTCGTTGCGGCAGCGGCGCACAAGCTCGGTCCATTCGTCAACCGGGATGCGGGCATTCACCGACAGCAGCGCGCGGCGCTGCGCCTTGTCGGCGACGGGAATGGAATAGCCGTTGCCGCCGATGCCATGCTTCTGGGCGTCGACCAGCATGGCATAGGCTTCCGGCGTCGGCTCGACCTCGCTCCAGTCGAAAGGCAGCTGACGCTCGAAGCCTTGCTTGACGATCGGATCGACCTTCACATAGCTGTTCAGCAGATAGCGGGAGACCCAGGCATCCGGATAGGTGGTGCGCACGAAGGGCGAATCGATCTTGCTGGCGATCGTCTGGGCAAGGTGGTAGGTGACGAAATCGAGCCCATACTCCGCCTGCAGAATGCGGATGGCCGCATCCACGTTGGCCGCGGCCTTGATCTGTTCGAAGGCGGGTTCGAACTTTTCGCTATAGGTATTCTCAATCATTTCCACTGCCCCAATTCCCTCAATCCTACCGTGAGGACTGTCTTAAATACAAGGCATCCCCACATATGCGGGGAATGACAACCCCGGCTCCGCCTGCTAGCGCCTTTCCACGAGGAGACCTCATATGGACAGCAAGAGACCCTTCGAGATTGCCGAATGCCAACAGGCCGCAAAGGGCCTGAAATCAAGCTGGCAGGACATGGCGGGCTCCGAAGCGCTGATCCGCGCCCTCGTTGCCGAACGCAACGGCGACACCCCCCTGGCGCTATTCTGGACCGAGGTCCACAGGGCGCTTAGCGTGGAAAACAAGGTTTTCTGACATGGCCGCCCCCGGCAGGGCGTTCAGGCTTTTCCCCGAGATTACAGCACAGGCCTAGCGCCGGGATTGGCCACGGCGAGATGAAATCCGTGTCCTGCGAGCGACCGCGTTTTCATTCCCATCCGTTTCCGATTTTGCGAAGAGAGTGTCGAGCGGCAATGTCGCGGGCGGACAGACGGAAAGCCGGTACTCCATGGATTTATGCCAATATGCTTGATGAATCGTTTCCAGCCGGAGCAGTGGCGGTCGGGGAATCGGTTGCGCTGTATCATTGCGGGCAGTTTCTCCCCACTGGGAAGAAGGGCGCAAGTGCACGGTCATCATTCCTGTAGCACAGGCTTAAGGGGAACGAGGCGCTTCCACGATTCTCCTCTCCCCAGCGGGCGAGATGCCGGCAGACAGATGAGGGTGAGCGGTGCAGCCGCGAATGCACGCAGGGATAGCGAATCCGCGGGGCGTAGCCTCGAAGGATCGGGCTGGCCATCCGCCATTGTCCTTCCAGGCCCCTTATGGTGTAGCCAAGAATGCGCGCTGATCGGTGTGCCGTTTAGCGGCCACCGGGTGCCATATGATGCCGAGCGCTGACAACGCGATTGGGATCAGCCAACCTTCGTCGATGGATTGACCCAATCCTGGCGGGGCAGTTCGGGCCGCGGCGGCTTTGGTCGGAACTTCACCAACACCTCGCGGCCGTCGACAGAGGCTTGCGTGCGTTCCAGTGCGTTGCGTTCGGCCACCGCCTGGCGCCAGTGATCGTCACCGCGTCCGTCGGGACGGCCCTGTTCTTCCCAGATGGCGTAGGCTCTCTTGCTGATCCATTCGTGACGTCGGTCGCTCATCTGTTAATTCCGTTCGATCAAGGTGTTATTCGGCAATTCTGTCCTGCGGAATTGGTGCGTCCTGCCGAACGGGCAGGCGGCGCTTGGCGGCCATCAGCAGGTCGAGTTCGATCGAGGAGGGCCCGAAACGGGTGAAAAGGCTTTCGGCCTGCTCGCCACCCAGGCCATATTTGGAAGCGAATTCATCAAGGCTATAGGGGCGGCCGCGCAGGATTCTGCTTCGGCGCTCCGGTTCACGGATTTGCGTCATCGGTGGTTACCCCAGACTGTTTTGCAAAGTGTGAGGACAAAACAAATTACAGCGGCAAAAGTTCCGTGAATTTTCAGGGTTTTTTCGCCTGATCGTGCCATTGCGGGGCGATCTGCAGGCGGTGGCATGGATTTTCAGGAAGGGTCGTCGTTGAGAAAATTTCGTCTAAAACGCGCAAGAAAATCAGTGCGTTATGGAATTGGCTTCCGGAATGGCGCATAATTGGGCTTTACCCCAGCGCGTTAGTCTATAGAATCAATAGTGTTATTCGGTTCGCAGGGGCAGCAAAACCTTCCATTCCCCGCGTTGGCGCGACCGATACCGGAGGACTTTGGCCTCAACCCATCAAGAGGAGACAGACATGATGAATGCCCTGCCGCCACTTCATGACGGCCACGCGCCGTTTACCCTCCAGCAGCTGTTTCGTGAAGCGCTCTACGCCTTCGAGGAATGGGACAGCGAATTGACCGAACCGATCGTAACCTACGAAGGACGAGTCATCCCCATCGGTTTCGTTTTCGAGGCTATGCGCGAATGCACCGACATCGTGCCGATGAACATCGTCGGCGCCGTCACCGAGCGGCTGACCAAGCCGTGGGAGGGCGAAGGCCCACTCGACCAGATGACTTTCTCGACGGCGGCGCGCGTCATGCGCGTGCTGGTGCGCAAGCGCCTCCTTGCCAATGGCACGGTCGATCTCGTCGCCGTTTCGGCCCACGCGGCCGAAGATCAGAGCCGCGACTGACAGGATGAGGATCGCGGCCAGGGCTGCGATCCTTTTCCGCTCCTTGGCGGAACCTCGCCCATTGCCAGCCGTTTACCGGCATGCCCGCCGCCAGTGCGGGTGAGGAATGAGCACCATGCTGAAATCTATCGTTCATGAAATCATCGGCACGCCTCGGCGTGAGCCGGAACTTCCGCAGTCGCTCGAGCAGTTTCGCGACAGGAAGCGGGTGCTGATCATCTTTGCCGACGCCCAGGACGACCGGGCCGTCATCCAGGACGAATGGCTGCGCAACGCGCATATGCGTCTCATCGAGGAAGACGTCGAGGTCTTCATCATCGCCGGCGGCGGCGCTTTCTCGCTGCTTGACGACGGCTCCGAACTCGATGCCGACGATGTCAGGGAGCGGCTGCAGGGGCCGCCGTCCGGCGAGTTCGGGCTGATCCTGATCGGGCGCGACGGGACGGTCAAACTGCGCTCCAGCGAGCCAAGGACCGCGGAGGATATCTTTGCGGCCTTCGAGATGCTGCCGAAGCAGACGCCTTGGTAGGGATTGGGCCTGCGCGTAACGCGACGGGGCGTGGCGAAGCTGTGTGTCCGGCGTCTCCGCATGCCGATTGTCTGGAGTAACTCCAGGAAAAGTGCGAAGCGGTTTTCCCAGGCAAAGCGCGAAGCGCTTTTGCCGGGAATTGTGCAAATACAAAAGGTTAGAGCGATTCTGCGCTTCTACGAAAACCTGAACCGCTCTAAAGGGTATTGCTAAAGCTCGAAGGCTTCCTTGAGGCCGAGACTCTTGCGTTCGCGCAGGTCGAGATCGGCCTCGATATGGGCGATGTGATGCAGCATCAGCCGGCAGGCGCGGTCCAGTTCGTCGCCTTCGATCGCCGCAATGATGTCGCCATGTTCGGAATGGCCGCAGCTCGATACGGTCGACTGGCCATAAAGCGCGATCACCAGCGATGAGCGGGCAACGAGCTCTTCCATGAAGCGCTGCATGATCGCGTTGCCGGAGATTTCCGCCAGCCGCAGATGGAAATCGCCGGATGCCTTGATCTCGGCGCGGCGTGCCGTCTGGCCACGCTCGCTCATCAGGCGGCCTTCCTCCAGCAGAAGCTGTTTCAGCTGGCTGATGTCATCGGGGGTGATCCGCGCCGCCGCTTCGCGCAATATGCCAGGCTCGACTAGGCGGCGGGCGGCAAAGATCTGGCGAGCCTCATCGGGCGAGGGATAGGCGACGAAGGCGCCGCGGTTCTTCGCGACGCTGACGAGGCCTTCATAGGATAGTGCTTGTAGCGCCGCGCGGGCAAGCGTGCGGCTGACATTAAAGAGATTGCCGACATCGTTTTCCGATAGCTTTGTGCCGGGCGAAAGTCTGCGCTCGACGATTGCTACGCGAATGGAATCGCGGATCAGTTGTGTGCTGGTTTCAGCGGAGTCTTCGGCCTGCGTGGCCTTGGCAGCGGATTTCATGAAAATCGATTTCCTGATGATCGGCAAACCATATCCGGCTTCCTCGCAAAAGTTAAACGGAATTTGTGCTCGAAGCTTGGGACGTATTGTATACGATCATCTGCATAAATTGCAGACGATAGCCTAAATCCTGTGCAGACGCCTTTCTGCTCATAAATTACCTTTCCCGGATGTGTGGCAGATAAAGCCGCTGATTATCAACACGTTGAGAAGTTGTCAGCGAATTGGCACGGCATGTGCATCGCCTTTTCCCAAACAGGGGAAGGCATGATGTCGAAAGCGGCAGAGATCGATATAGTATCCGTTTCGAAGGTTTATGGGGCGACGACCGCGGTCGATGCGATCAGCCTGAAGATTCCGGCCGGCTCCTATTGCTGCTTCCTCGGCCCGTCCGGCTGCGGCAAGACCTCGACGCTGCGCATGATTGCCGGCCATGAGAGCATTTCGTCGGGCGATATCCGGCTCGGCAGAATAGTCGTCACCGATTTTCCGCCGGCCAAGCGCGGCACGGCGATGATGTTCCAGTCCTACGCGCTGTTCCCGCATCTCGACCTTATCGACAATGTCGCCTTCAGCCTGAAGATGAAGGGCGTCGACAAGGCGGAGCGGCGAACCAAGGCGCTCGAAATGCTGAGGCTGATGCAGATGGAGCCCTATGCCAACAGGCGCCCGGCCCAGCTTTCCGGCGGCCAGCAGCAGCGCGTGGCGCTGGCGCGCGCGCTCATCACCGATCCGGAGGCGCTGTTGCTCGACGAACCACTGTCGGCGCTCGATCCATTCCTGAAGATCCGCATGCGCGCCGAACTCAAGAAACTGCAGAAGTCGCTCGGCATCACTTTCGTGCATGTCACCCACAGCCAGGAAGAGGCGATGGCGCTCGCCGATATCATGGTGATCATGAATGACGGCCGGATCGAGCAGGCGGCCGCCCCGCGCGAGGTCTTCGAGAAGCCGGCAACCGCCTTCGTCGCGCGTTTTATGGGCGATCACAACGTGCTTTCCGGCCAGGTAACATCGAGCGAGAACGGCGTGCTCGTCATGACCGTGCCGGAGGGGCAGAGCTTTTCCGTACGGGGCGAGCGCAGGGAGGTCGGCGAGGCTATCGATATCGGCATCCGCACCGATCGCGTGCTGCTGAAGGTGGCAACCGAATGGACGCTCGGCTTCAACGGCATCGTCTCCAATATCGAATATCGCGGCTCTTCGGTGAAGATCACCGTTCTCGGCGCCGGCAGCGACGACTTCACCGTCATATCAGACGACGGCGATTATTTCGACCGGCCGGTCTCGGTCGGCGATACCGTCGCGCTCAGCTGGGCGCTCGACGATGCCGTGCTGCTCGGCCGACCTTCTGCATAAGCCATCACCATCAATAACCATGTACCTTCCATATCAAGAAAAGGGGAACTGACATGACGACTGAAATGACATCGACCAAGGCGGAGAAGGGTCTTTCCCGCCGCACGCTTCTGAAGACGGGTGCCGCTGCCGTCGGCGCCATTGCCGGCTCCGGCGCCATCACCGGTTTTCCCACCATCTGGGCGAAGACCAACATCACGCTTCGCCAGTTCGGCACCGGCGTTTCCAACATCAATGCCATCGCCGAGAAGTGCAAAGCCGATCTCGGCATCACGCTGGAGATGACGGCGACCGATTCCGACGCCGCTGCCCAGCGCGCCGTCACCCAGCCCGACAGCTACGACATTGCCGACATCGAATACTGGATCGCCAAGAAGGTGTTTCCAACCGGCGTTCTGCAGCCGATGGACGTCAAGAAGCTCAAATATTACGACAAGATCGTGCCGCTGTTCATCAACGGCAAGCTGAAGGCAGACAGTGTGATTGCCCAGGGGACGGCGCCGCACACGGTCGGCTTCGTCGAGGCGCAGGGTTCCAAGAAGTTCGCCAAGGAGCCGACGCAGTGGATGACGATGGTTCCCACCATCTACAATGCCGATACGCTCGGCATCCGCCCCGATCTCACCGGCCGTCCGATCACCAGCTGGGCCGATATTCTCGATCCGGCCTTCAAGGGCAAGACGGCGATCCTCAACATTCCGTCTATCGGCATCATGGATGCGGCGATGATCATGGAAGCCGCCGGCAAGATCAAATATGCCGACAAGGGCAACATGACGAAGGAAGAGATCGACAAGACGATCGAGTTCCTAATCAAGACCAAGGGCGACGGCCAGTTCCGCGCCTTCTGGAAGTCGTTCGATGAGAGCGTCAACCTGATGGCCTCGGGCGAAGTCGTCATCCAGTCGATGTGGTCGCCGGCTGTGGCCGCCGTCCGCTCCAAGGGCATCGCCTGCACCTTCCAGCCGCTGAAGGAAGGTTATCGCGCCTGGGGCGGCGGTCTGGGCCTCGCCTCGCATCTCAAGGGCGCCGAGCTCGATGCGGCTTATGAATATATCAACTGGTACACATCAGGCTGGGTCGGCGGCTACCTCAACCGCCAGGGCTACTATTCCGCCTGCATGGACACCGCCAAGGAATTCATGTCGGCCGACGAATGGGGCTACTGGATCGAAGGCAAGGCAGCGACCGGCGACATCCTGTCTCCTGAAGGCAAGGTCATGGAGAAGGCCGGTGCGGTTCGCGACGGCGGCTCCTTCGAAGCCCGGATGGGTGCCGTCGCCTGCTGGAACTCGGTCATGGACGAAGACCGCTACATGGTCCGCCGCTGGAACGAGTTCATCGCGGCTTAAAGCCAAGTCGGCGTTTGCCGTTTTCCCCTCCCCAACCCTCCCCACAAGGCGGAGGGGGTCAGGTGAGGCAGTGCGGCACAAAGCTCCCTCCCCCTTGTGGGGAGGGTTGGGGAGGGGTCTTTTGTGAGCCCTCCTTTCATCACTTCGACAAATGAAAGGGCAAGGGATGGCGACCATCGCTTCAGAGCAGACGGATCCGGCTTCGCAGCCGACGCGCAGCCGCGCCCTGCGCCTTTCCCCCTCGGCGATCTCCTATCTCCAGGCGACGCCGCTGTTCGTCATTCTCGGCTTCTTCTTCCTGCTGCCGATTGCGATGATCGGCATTGTCAGCTTCTGGGATTACGATTTCGCCGGTCTCTATCCCGATTTTCTCACCATGAACTACACCGATACGCTCGGTTCATGGGTGACGTGGAAGACCTATCTCAACACGCTGAAGTTCACCGCCATCGTCTGGTTATTGACGCTCGTCATCGGTTTCTGGGTCGCCTATTTCCTGGCCTTCCACATCCGCAAGACCTCGACGCAGATGATCCTCTTTCTCGTCTGCACCGTGCCGTTCATGACATCGAACATCATCCGCATGATCTCGTGGATCCCGGTGCTCGGGCGCAATGGTCTCGTCAATTCGTCGCTAATCAAGATGGGTATCATCCCGCAGCCGATCGAATGGCTGCTCTATTCCGATTTCGCCGTCGTACTCGCCATGGTGCATCTCTACACGCTGTTCATGGTGACGCCGATCTTCAACACGCTGATGCGCATCGACCGGTCGCTGTTCGAGGCGGCGCGCGACGCAGGCGCGTCGGGCTGGCAGGTGCTTTGGAACGTCGTCATTCCGCTGGCCAAGCCCGGCATGGCGATCGGCACGATCTTCGTCGTCACCCTAGTCATGGCCGATTTTTCGACGGTGCAGGTGATGTCCGGCGGCCAGAGCGCCTCGGTGGCGCTGATGATGAAGAACCAGATGTCGTTGCTGCAATATCCGGCGGCTGCCGCCAATGCCGTGGTGCTGCTCGCTGTCGTGTTGCTAATGGTCGCGGCGATCCTGCGCGTCGTCGATATCCGCAAGGAGCTTTGAGATGAGCCACGAGAAACGCGGCCTGGAATTCTATCTGCTGGCGATTTTCTTCGCGGTCTTCGTGCTGTTCCTCTACGGCCCGCTTTCGGCGATCCTGATCCTTTCCTTCCAGGGGCCGGACGGCGGCCTGACCTTCCCGATGAACGGCGTTTCCACGCACTGGTTCTTCAACCTGTTCGAGAAGCAGGCGGTCGGCGATTTCGGCGCCTCGTTCCGCCGCTCCTTCACCCTCGGGCTGATGGTAATGGCGGTGACCGTCGTTGTCTCGCTGCTTGCCGGCCTTGCCTTCCGCCGCCGTTTCCGCGGTTCGACGGCGCTGTTCTACGCTACCGTTGCCAGCCTCGTCGTGCCGTCGATCATCATTTCGCTCGGCATCGGTGTCGTCTTTCAGGAGGGAGGGTTGAAGCCCGCCTGGTATTCCTCGGCCTTCGGCGCGCATCTGACCTGGACGCTGCCGTTCGGCGTATTGATCATGTTTGCCGTCTTCAACCGTTTCTCGCCTGCTTATGAAGAGGCGGCGCGCGACCTTGGCGCTACCTCCTGGCAGACGTTCCGCCACGTCGTTCTGCCGATGATCGCGCCGAGCCTGATCGGCGTCGGCCTGTTCGGCTTCACGCTCTCCTATGACGAATTCGCCCGCACCTTGATGACCTCGGGCAGCTACAATACCTTGCCGCTGGAAATCTACGGCATGACGACCAACGTCACGACGCCGGTGCTCTATGCGCTCGGCACGGTGACGACGCTGTTTTCCTTCACCATCATTCTCATCGCGCTCGGCATCATGACCATGCTCAGCCGGCGGCAGGCAAAGATTAGCTGACATGCGCATTCTCATCATCAATCCGAATACCACCGCCTCCATGACCGAGAAGGCCGCGGCCGCCGCCCGCGCGGTGGCGGCATCCGGCACGGAGATCATTGCCGCGACATCCAGCATGGGGCCCGTTTCGATCGAGGGCCATTATGACGGGGCGCTGGCCATCCCCGGACTGCTGCACGAACTGAAGGAGCGGCAGGCGGGCTACGACGCGGCGGTCATCGCCTGCTTCGACGACACCGGGCTCGAAGCGGCGCGGAGTTTCGCCGATGTGCCGATTCTCGGTCTTTGCGAATCCGCCGTCGTGACCGCCGGCTTCCTGGCGCAGCGCTTCACCGTGGTGACGACGCTGGAGCGGTCGCGGGTGCTGATCGACAATCTTGTGCGCCGCTACGGCATGGGCGACCGGGCCAAAGTGCGCGCCTCCGATATTCCGGTGCTGGAGCTGGAGAACGCTGCCTCGGATGCGATCGGCAAGCTGAGAGCCGAGATCGAGCGGGCGCTTGCCGACGGCGCCGAGGCGATCGTGCTCGGCTGCGCCGGCATGACGGATCTGGCGAGGCAATTGCAGGCGATCTATGGCGTGCCCGTCGTCGACGGTGTGGCCGCCGCCGTCAAGCAGGCCGAGGCGCTGGTCTCGCTCGGGCTTTCCACCAGCAAGCGCGGCTCCTATGCCTCGCCGCTGCCGAAACCTTTTGTGGGCGCGTTAAGCGCCTTCTCGCCGGCGCTGAAAATCGGCTGAGCCTCATGGCGGTTTCCTTCGATTTCAAAAAGCTCGGCGAGCGCGAACGCTATAAGCTTATGATCGGCACGATCATCCCGCGGCCGATCGCGCTGGTGACGACGGTCGACGAGCATGGCCGGATCAACGCGGCGCCCTTCAGCTTCTTCAATTGCCTGTCGGCCGATCCGCCGATCCTGGCGATCGGCGTCGAAAACAATGCCGACATGTCGTTCAAGGATACCGGTCACAATATCCGTATGACCGAGGTCTTCACCGTCAACATCGTCTCCTTCGCCATCGCCGAGGCAATGCATGTCTGCGGCAGCAAGTATCCGCGCGGCGTCGACGAGCTGAAGGAAGCTGGATTGACGGCGGTGCCGGGCGAGAAAGTCGCTTCGCCCTTCATCGCCGAGGCACCGGCTGCCTTCGAATGCCGGCGGCATGTGACGCTGGAGCTTGGCCGCTCGCGGCAGATTATCCTGGGTGAGATCGTCTATGCCCATTACCGCGACGGCGTCGTCGATCCGGAGCGGCTGCATGTCGATCCGGCTGCGGTCGATGCCATTGCGCGGCTCGGCGGCGATACCTGCGCCACCATCCGCGATCGTTTCGAGATGCTGACGCCGAAGCTCTGAGTCATGGGGTAGCCCCAAGTTTTTGCTTTACTTTTTTGCTCCCGGCAAGAATGGTCCAGCGGATCATCACGGCAGAGGAGTGCTTAGCCATGACAATCGAACAGGATCTCAGCCGGATCGCCGAGCAGGAGAAGGCGCTGAGCTTCGACGCCTTCGATCTGACGACGGCATGGCAGCTCGGTAAGCTCCTGCAGGAACTCGCCACCGAGCGCGGCCTCGGCATCGCGATCGATGTGACCCTGCATGCGATGCCGGTCTTCTATGCCGCCTTGCCGGGCGTGACGCCCGATAACGTCAATTGGGTCCGGCGCAAGCGTAACATGGTGCTGCGCTATTTCCGCAGCAGCTATGCCTCCGGCCTGAAGCTCGCGAAAGACGGCAAGACGGTCGAGGATAACGGGCTCGATGGCGCCGACTATGCGCCGCATGGCGGCAGTTTTCCGATCAACGTCAAGGGCACCGGCTGCATCGGCGCGGTCACCGTCTCCGGCCTGCCGCAGCGCGACGACCACAATCTCGCGGTCGAGGCGCTGGCGCTGATGCTTGCCAAGGATCTGGATACGCTGCGGCTCGCCGCGCCGCTCTGAGCGGGCCGTTGCTGCGCCGGCGGGCGTCGAACCACTGACCTCAGAGCTTGCCGCCGGCCTCGGCGATGCCCTTCGTCAGGCTGCCGGTTGCGGGGAAGAGTGGGATGAGGCAGGCCTGCAAAGCATGGTAAATGTCGCCCTTGCCGGGGAAGAGCGAATGCGAGGGAACGAGATCCTCCGTCAGTTCCTCGTGCCAGCCGCCGTTCTTGTGGTCGATGAAGGCGCGTTCGATCACGTTCCAGATCTTGCGGTAGCTCTCCTCGTGGAAATCGCTCGGCAGGTGTTCGTTGAGGAAATGGGCGGCAGCCGCACCTTCGCAAGCCGGCCACCAGAGCTTGTTGCGCTTGGCGGGCTTGTCGTCCCAGTCGAGCGTATAGAAAAAGCCGCCCTTGTCATTGTCCCAGCCGAGCGCCATGGATTGCGCAAAGAGCGCCTTCGCCGCGTCCGGCATCCATTCGATGCGTTTGCCGCCGAGCGCCCAGAGCTGCAGGATCAGGCGGGCCCATTCCAGCCAGTGGCCGGGCGTCGTGCCGGCCGGGCGGAACATTTCGTTCGGATGATAGTAGGTCTTGTCGAGCTTCCATTCGGCGTCGAAATGCTCGGCGACGCGCCAGTCGACGGAACCGGCCAGCCGGCGGATGACGAGATCGGCGATGCTTTCGGCTTTGGTCAGGTACTCCCGGTCGCCGGTGGCCTCAAAAGCGGCCATCAGCGCTTCGGTCAGATGCATGTTGGAGTTCTGGCCGCGATAGGCGCCGCCGTCGAGCGGCTGCCAGTCGGCGGTGAATTCCTCGGCGATGGCGCCGTGCCGCGCTTCCCAGAACCTGGTGTTCAGGATCTCGGTGATATCGTCGAGCATGCCGTCGGCGAGTGGGTGGCCGATCGTCTTGGCGGATGAGGCGGCGAGCAGCACAAAGGCGTGGCCATAACCCTGTTTGTTGGTGTCGACAGGACCGTCATTGTTAAGCGACCAGAAATAGCCGCCGTTTTTCCGGTCGCGATGGTGGTTCCAAAGGTAGTCCATGCCATGGTCGACGAGATCGCTAGCACCCGGACGGCCGAGCAGCGTGCCGATCGAGAAACAATGCACGGCGCGCGCCGCGATATGGATGCTGCGAACCTGGCCCTCGGCATCGAGAGGTTGGCCGACATTGTCGAGGTCGTAGAAGCCGCCCTTGGGATTGCGAGAATTATGTTGGAAGAAATCGAAGAGGCCGTTTGCCTGGGCAAGCAGCCAGCCGCGATGATAGGCACGGCTTGTCCAGTTTCCAAGCACGGGGCTGCCGGTTGCGGGTGCCATGATGTTCCTCCGATTTCGTGCACAGGCGTCGCAAACGCCTATATAGAGGTCGGGCGAGTCTGTCATCGCTGAAGACTTGCGAAGCACGAAATCGATAGGCATATATTGACATAAAGATATCTTTATGTGATCTGGAAGACTGGTCTTACGACGTCAAGGAGCCTTCCCGTGTTTGATACCCTCTTTGGTCCGGAAACGGGCAAACGTGACGGCAATGAAGTTTTCGCAGCTTTGAGAAAGGCCGCGAGCGAGCGCATCCTTGTCCTCGACGGCGCCATGGGCACGCAGATCCAGGGGCTCGGTTATGACGAAGACCAGTTCCGCGGAACCCGTTTCATCGGCTGCGCCTGTCACCAGAAGGGCAATAACGACCTTCTGATCCTGACCCAGCCGGATGCGATCGAAGAGATCCATTACCGCTACGCCAAGGCCGGCGCCGATATCTTGGAGACCAACACCTTCTCCTCGACGCGCATCGCGCAGGCCGATTACGAGATGGAAGGCGCGGTCTACGACCTCAACAAGGAAGGTGCCGAGATTGTGCGCCGGGCCGCCCAGCGCGCCGAGCGCGAGGATGGCCGCCGCCGTTTCGTCGCCGGCGCCATCGGGCCGACCAACCGCACCGCCTCGATCTCGCCCGACGTCAACAATCCCGGCTTCCGCGCCGTCACTTTCGACGATCTGCGTTCCGCCTATGGCGAGCAGATCGACGGGCTGATCGACGGCGGCGCCGACATCATCCTGATCGAAACGATCTTCGACACGCTGAACGCCAAGGCGGCGATCTTTGCCTGCGAGGAACGTTTCGAGGCCAAGGGGATCCGCCTGCCGGTGATGATCTCCGGCACGATCACCGACCTTTCCGGCCGCACGCTGTCAGGCCAGACGCCGTCGGCCTTCTGGAACTCGGTACGCCACGCCAATCCCTTCACGATCGGCCTCAACTGCGCGCTCGGCGCCAATGCGATGCGCCCGCATCTGCAGGAGCTTTCCGGTGTCGCAGATACCTTCATCTGCGCCTATCCGAATGCCGGCCTGCCGAACGAGTTTGGCCAGTACGACGAAACGCCGGAACTGATGGCTGCGCAGATCGACAGCTTCGCCCGCGAAGGCCTCGTCAATATCGTCGGCGGCTGCTGCGGCTCGACGCCTGAGCATATCAAGGCGATCGCCGAGACCGTCGCCAAGTACAAGCCGCGTCCGATCCCCGAGCATCGCCCCTTCATGTCGCTGTCGGGTCTCGAACCTTTCGAGCTGACCAAGGACATCCCCTTCGTCAATGTCGGCGAGCGCACCAACGTCACCGGCTCGGCGAAGTTCCGCAAGCTGATCACCAATGCCGATTACACGGCGGCACTCGATGTGGCGCGCGACCAGGTCGAGAACGGCGCCCAGGTGATCGACATCAACATGGACGAGGGCCTGATCGATTCCGAAAAGGCGATGGTCGAGTTCCTCAACCTGATCGCCGCCGAGCCCGATATCGCCCGCGTGCCTGTCATGATCGATAGTTCGAAATTCTCGATCATCGAATCTGGCCTGAAGCGCGTCCAAGGCAAGCCGATCGTCAACTCGATCTCGCTGAAGGAAGGCGAGGAAAATTTCCTCGCCCAGGCGCGGCTCCTGCACAATTATGGTGCTGCCGTCGTCGTCATGGCCTTCGACGAGACGGGACAGGCAGACAGCTATGAGCGCAAGGTGGAAATCTGCACGCGCGCCTATAAGTTGCTGACCGAGAAGATCGGTTTCCCGCCAGAGGACATCATCTTCGACCCGAACATCTTCGCGGTCGCGACCGGCATCGAAGAGCACAATAATTACGGCGTCGACTTTATCGAGGCGACGCGGACGATCCGGGAGCGCATGCCGCTCGTCCATATCTCCGGCGGCGTCTCCAACCTGTCCTTCTCGTTCCGCGGTAACGAGCCGGTGCGCGAGGCGATGCATGCCGTATTCCTCTACCACGCCATCCAGGCGGGCATGGACATGGGCATCGTCAATGCCGGCCAACTCGCCGTCTACGACAATATCGATCCCGAACTGCGCGAGGCCTGCGAGGATGTGGTGCTGAACCGCCGTCCCGACGGCACCGAGCGGCTGCTTGAAGTGGCCGAACGGTTCCGTGGCGCCGGTGCCAGGGAAGGCCGCGTCCAGGATCTGTCGTGGCGCGAATGGAGCGTCGAGAAGCGTCTTGAACATGCGCTGGTCAACGGCATCACCGAATATATCGAGGCTGACACCGAGGAAGCGCGCCAGCAGGCCGCCCGGCCTTTGCATGTCATTGAAGGCCCGTTGATGGCCGGCATGAATGTCGTCGGCGACCTGTTCGGCTCGGGCAAGATGTTCCTGCCGCAGGTGGTCAAGTCGGCGCGTGTCATGAAGCAGGCGGTCGCCGTGTTGCTGCCCTACATGGAAGAGGAAAAGCGCCTGAACGGCGGCGAAGAACGTCGCTCGGCCGGCAAGATCCTGATGGCGACGGTCAAGGGCGATGTGCACGATATCGGCAAGAACATCGTCGGCGTCGTGCTTGCCTGCAACAATTACGAGATCGTCGACCTCGGCGTCATGGTGCCGGCGACGAAGATCCTCGAAACGGCGATTGCCGAAAAGGTCGATATCATCGGCCTCTCCGGCCTGATCACGCCGTCGCTCGACGAGATGGTGCATGTCGCGGCCGAGATGGAACGTCAGGGCTTCGAAATTCCGCTGCTGATCGGCGGGGCGACGACCAGCCGCGTGCATACGGCCGTGAAAATCCACCCCGGCTACAATAAGGGGCAGGCGGTCTACGTCACCGATGCCAGCCGCGCCGTCGGCGTCGTCTCGGCACTGCTGTCGCCGGAAACGCGCCAGGGCTATGTCGACGATACAAGGGCCGAATATGCCAAGGTGGCGGCCGCCCATGCGCGCAGCGAGGCCGAGAAGGTCCGCCTGCCGTTGCCACGGGCCCGGGACAATGCGCATAAGGTCGATTGGTCCGCCTACCAGCCGACCAAGCCTGAGTTCTTCGGCACGAAAGTGTTCGAGGATTACGATCTGGCCGAGCTTGCCCGATATATTGACTGGACGCCGTTCTTCCAGACCTGGGAACTGCGCGGCCGCTACCCCGCCATTCTCGAAGACGAGAAGCAGGGCGAGGCTGCGCGTGCGCTCTGGGCCGATGCGCAGGCGATGCTCAAGAAGATCATCGACGAAAAGTGGTTCCGCCCGCGCGCCGTCATCGGCTTCTGGCCGGCCGGCGCCGTCGGCGACGATATCCGCCTGTTTACCGACGAGAGCCGCAGCCAGGAGCTTGCCACTTTCTACACGCTGCGCCAGCAGCTTTCGAAGCGGGATGGTCGGCCAAACGTGGCGCTCTCCGATTTCGTCGCGCCTGTCACAAGCGGCGTGCAGGATTATGTCGGCGGCTTCGTGGTGACGGCTGGCATCGAGGAAATCGCCATCGCCGAACGCTTCGAGCGGTCGAACGACGACTATTCCTCGATCCTGGTCAAGGCGCTGGCCGACCGTTTCGCCGAAGCCTTTGCCGAGCGCATGCATGAGCAGGTGCGCCGGGAATATTGGGGTTATGCCAAGGACGAGACACTCAGCAATGAGGATCTCATCACTGAAGCCTATGCCGGTATCCGCCCGGCGCCCGGTTATCCCGCCCAGCCAGACCACACCGAAAAGGTGACGCTCTTCAAACTGCTCGACGCGGAAAAGACGGCCGGCGTGAAGCTGACCGAGAGCTATGCGATGTGGCCAGGCTCCTCGGTCTCCGGCCTCTATATCGGCCATCCCGACTCCTATTATTTCGGCGTTGCCAAGGTGGAGCGCGATCAGGTCGAAGACTACGCCAAGCGCAAGGGCATGGAGGTTTCCGAAGTCGAGCGCTGGCTCGGGCCGGTGCTGAATTATGTGCCGCGCAAGACGGATGAGGAGATCGACGACGCGGCGTAACGACCGCTTGCCGCGTCTTAATGCAATGAATCAAGAGACGATGAAGCCGGAAAGTGATTCCGGCTTCATGCTTTTGATGTGGCTTGATAACTTCCCGTGGTCAGACTGTTTGAATTCGATAGCGGAAATGACGATGGAATGGCATTCTTAGGAATGAGGCCGCAATGCAAGTAACCATCCGCGCAGCAAAGGCCGACCTGTCGAAATTGATCGATGCCGTTCTTTCAGGTGATGAGGTGATCATCGCCAAAGGGGGCAAGCCCGTGGCGAGGGTCGTTCCGATTGAAAGATCTTCTTTCAAAATCGGTCTACTCAAAGGGCGAATCACTGGAGACGGGCCGGAATTCTTCGAGCTGATGGACGAAGGGGCGCTCGCGGCCTGGAAAAGGAAATAGTGAATTCCTTCTGCTTGATAGATGTCCAGCCTTAGCTCACCCCGATCGTCAGCTCGGCGACGAAATCATAGGCGTCGCCGCGATAGAGCGAGCGGGTGAACTCTACGGCGCGGCCGGAGCCGAGATAGGAAATGCGTTCGATCGACAAGCCGGCCGCACCCACGGAAACGCCGAGAAGCTGGGCGTCGGCTTCCTTCATATTGGTCGCCGAGATGCGCTGCACGGCGCGCACCGGGCGGACCTGCAGGCGTTCGAGCTCGGCATAGAGCGACGTGGTGACGACGGAGGGATCGGGGAGGAATTCGCCGGAGACGCTGGCATTCTCGATTGCCAGCGGCTGGTCGTCGGCGATGCGCAGGCGGGAGAGGCGCGAAACCTTCACATCGGTGCCCAGACCGAGGATCATCATTTCATCGGGTGAGGGAGTATGGATGCCCTTATGCAGCCACTCGGAGCGAGAGGACATGCCGCGGCGCGCCATGTCCTCGGTGAAGGAGGTGAGCTGCGACAGCCGTTGCTCGACCCTGGACACCGGCTTTGCGACGAAGGTGCCCGAGCCGTGGCGGCGCACCAACAGACCGTCGGCGACGAGTTCGTCGATCGCCTTGCGCACGGTGACCCGGCTGACGGCGGCAAGTTCGGCGATGTCGCGCTCCGGCGGCAGCGCGTCACCGTGACCAAGTGTGCCGGCGCGCACGGCCTCTTCGAGCGTGCGGCGCAGCTTGACGTAGAGCGGGCCGGTGCCGGCCGCCTGCAGGCGTTCCAGGGAGAGGATTGTGGCGAGATCATCGGTCATGCCGAACCTCTCTGTCGCTCGTTCAGGAGCTTAACCGCAAGTTCCACCGCGCCGTGAAGGGCATCGTTTTTCGGTTTGGCTAGCAGCGGCCTATAGCGGGAAAGCCAGGGTTCATAGGCTTCGGCAAGACCGCCAAGCAGGCAGATGGATGGGCAATTGGGCCAAAGCAAGGCTTCGAGGCTCTCGCCGATCGCCGTTGCCGCGTCCGTGACGATGCCGACCGCGACCGCATCGCCCTTGGCGGCATGTTCGAAAACGACAGGCGCGTAACGGGCAAAATCCGTCGGTCGCGCCGAATGGGCGAATTCGACGATGTGCTCGGGATCATTGCCGTATTCGGCCATGACCGCATCGGTGATCGGCGATGCCGGGCGCACGCCGTCATGGGCGAGCAGCGACCGCTCCATGAGGTCGCGACCGAGGCGGGCGCCGCTTGCCTGGTCGCCGACGACGAAGCCCCAGCCGCCGATGCCGTTCAGCCGACCATCTTTCCGAGCATTATAGACCGAGCCGGTGCCGAAGGCGCCGACGATACCGTCGGCATCGCCGAGCGCGCCCTGCAGCGCGATCAGCGCGTCGGTAACAACGCGGCCTTCGGCGAAGGGCAGGGCCTTTTCGATTCGCTGGCCATAATCCGTGACATTGGCGCCAGCGACTCCGACCACCGCTGCGACGGAGGAGATGGTTTCCGCGGCGAGCCCGGCATCGCGCAAAGCCTGCCGGGCGGAGTCGGCGATATTGAGAAGAGAATTGTCCAGATCGGACAGGATATTGGCAGGCCCCGATTTGCCGCGGCCGATGATAGTGCCGTTTCTGTCCGCGATCGCGGCCCGGCAGCTCGTTCCGCCGCCATCTATCCCGATTGCAAGCTCCGTCATCGGACCTCCGAATACGCCGTTCCCACCTGTTTTTCATACAATACCAAAAAAATACCATTTACCAAGTGCGAATGACGGAGAAATTTTTGATTTTTATCTATTTGATTTTACTAGATAAAAATTTTTAATGAAGCCATGTCGGCCTAAAAGTTAAAATTCGTCTGGACAATTGGTATTTTTTTGGCCTTAATTCAACAAAAGGGAACAGCGTTTCGAAGCCCACGAAAACCGGCAGCAAAGCCAAGCCGGAACCGCTTCGAAGATGATTGCCAGAATGCCAGCGGCCCTGTCGGGCCGGCGATGGAATTCAGGCATCCATTGGCTTTCCGATTATTTTCGCGCGTCCGGTGCAGGTCACGGAAAAGCGCGCAGTCCGGCCGCAGGCGATCCGCCTTCGCGTCCATCGAGCTTTCGGGACCGGCAGTCGCTGGCGGTCCTCCAAGGGGCGTTTGGGTGTTTCCTCAGGCACGCCAACTGCTTGTTTCAGATCAAAACAGCGCCGTCGGGCGCTTAAAACACAGGAGAGGGAAATGAAAAACACTGCTCTGAAAAGCTTCCTGCTTGCCTCGAGCCTGCTGACATCGGCAGGTCTCGTCCATGCCGCCGACGTCACGCTGACGCTCGAAAGCTGGCGCAACGACGACCTGCAGATTTGGCAGGAAAAGATCATTCCGGCGTTTGAAGCGAAGAACCCGGGCATCAAGATCGTCTTCTCGCCGACCGCGCCGACCGAATACAATGCTTCGCTGAACGCCAAGCTCGATGCCGGTTCCGCAGGCGACATCATCACCTGCCGTCCGTTCACGTCGCTCGAGCTCTTCAACAAGAAGCAGCTCGTCGACATCACCAGTCTGCCTGGCATGGAGAACTTCTCTCCGGTCGCCAAGGCCGCCTGGTCTACGGACGACGGCAAGTCGACCTTCTGCGTGCCGATGGCATCGGTCATCCACGGCTTCATCTACAACAAGGACGCCTTCGACAAGCTCGGCATCTCCGTGCCGAAGACGCAGGACGAGTTCTACGCAGCGCTCGACAAGATTAAGGCCGACGGCACCTACATCCCGCTCGCCATGGGCACCAAGGATCTCTGGGAGGCCGCCACCATGGGCTACCAGAATATCGGCCCGAACTACTGGAAGGGTGAGGAAGGCCGTAAGGCCTTGATCGAAGGCAAGCAGAAGCTGACCGACGCCGAATGGGTCAAGCCTTATGAAGAGCTTGCCAAGTGGAAGCCCTATCTCGGCGACGGTTTCGAAGCCCAGACCTATTCGGACAGCCAGAATCTCTTCACACTCGGCCGCGCCGCCATCTACCCGGCCGGTTCGTGGGAAATCTCGCTGTTCAACAGCCAAGCGCAGTTCAAGATGGGCGCCTTCCCGCCGCCGGTTCCGAAGGCCGGTGACACCGGCTACATCTCCGACCATCCGGACATCGGCGTCGCCCTGAACGCCAAGAGCACGCATGCCGAGGAAGCCAAGAAGTTCCTCAGCTGGGTGGCTTCGCCCGAGTTCGCCGACATCTATGCGAACTCACTGCCGGGCTTCTTCAGCCTGAACTCCACCCCGGTCAAGATGTCCGATCCGCTCGCTCAGGAGTTCGTCTCCTGGCGCGGCCCGTACAAGTCGACCATGCGCTCGACCTATCAGATCCTGTCGCGCGGCACGCCGAACCTCGAAAACGAGACCTGGGTGGAATCGGCCAACGTGATCAACGGCACGGATACGCCGAAGGTCGCCGCCGAGAAGCTGCAGAAGGGCCTCGACAGCTGGTACAAGCCGGCCAAGTGATGTGACGAGGGGCGGCTTTTGCAGCCCCTCATCCGGCCTGCCGGCCACCTTCTCCCCGCGAGCGGGGAGAAGGAGACTCGCAAGCGACCTCCCAACCCGACTGGCATTCAAGCAGGGTATATTGCCTTCCCCGCCAAGCGGAGAAAGGCTGAGGCGAGGCGCAACGTTTTCCATCTCAGCTGCGCCTTGCGGCCAGTCGACAAGAACAGGCAGAAGCCATGAGCCAAACCGACAACGCGATCGATATCGTCCCGATCAAGCGCCCGGTGCGCTGGCACATCTTCGTCTTCATGCTGCCCGCCGTGATCGTCTATTCCGCCGTCATGGTGCTGCCGCTCATCGAAACGCTCAGGCTTTCGCTCTACAATATCGTCGACGGGCAGCCGGCCTTCGTCGGGCTGGCGAATTTCAAGGTGCTGTTCGGCGACCCGCGCTGGGCGCATGATTTGTGGAATGCCCTCGTCAACAACCTGATCTTTTTTGCCATCCATATGTGCGTTCAGAACCCGATCGGAGTGGCGCTTGCCGCCCTGCTTTCGGTGCCGAAGCTGCGCGGGGTCGCCTTTTACCGCACGGCGATGTTCCTGCCGACGCTGCTCTCCTTCGTCATCGTCGGCTTCATCTGGAAGCTGATCCTTTCGCCGATCTGGGGCGTGGCGCCTTGGCTTATGAGCCTTGTCGGTGCGAAATGGCTTTTTGCGCCCTGGCTCGGCCAGTCCGGTCCTGCGCTGATCGCCGTTTCGCTGATCTCTAACTGGCAATATATCGGCATTCCGATGATGCTGATCTATGCGGCGCTCCTCAGCATTCCCGAAGAGGTGATCGAGGCGGCCGAATGCGACGGCATCACCGGCTGGGCCCAGTTCTGGAAGATCAAGCTGCCGCTCATCCTGCCGGCGATCGGCATCATCTCGATCCTGACCTTTGTTGGCAATTTCAATGCCTTCGACCTGATCTACACCGTGCAGGGAGCGCTTGCCGGACCTGACATGTCGACCGATATTCTCGGCACGCTGCTCTACCGCACCTTCTTCGGTTTCCAGCTTCAGCTCGGCGACCGCTCCATGGGCGCGACGATCGCCACGGTGATGTTCCTCATCATCCTCGCCGGCGTCTCGCTCTATCTCTTCGTCATCCAGCGGCGCATGCGCCGCTACCAGTTCTGAGGAGCGCGCATGTCCAAAGCACGCACATCTCCCATCCGCACCGGCCTCGTGCACCTGGCGCTCAGCGCCTATACGCTGGTCGCGCTGTTTCCGGTATTCCTGACCATCGTCAACTCGTTCAAGGATCGCGCCTCGATCTTCCGCGAGCCGCTGATGATCCCGACGCCGTCGACCTTCAGCCTGGTCGGCTATCAGACGGTGCTGGGTCAGGGCGATTTCGCCGTCTATTTCCAGAACAGCTTCGTCGTCACGATCGTCTCGATCTTGCTGGTGCTGCTCTTCGGTGCGATGGCAGCCTTCGCGCTCTCGGAATATCGCTTCCGCGGCAATATGCTGCTCGGGCTCTACATGGCGATCGGCATCATGATCCCGATCCGTCTGGGCACGGTGGCGATCCTGCAGGGCATGGTGGCGGCGGGCCTCGTCAATACGCTGACGGCGCTGATCCTCGTCTATACCGCGCAGGGCATACCGCTGGCGATCTTCATCCTGTCGGAATTCATGCGCACGGTTTCGGACGATCTCAAGAATGCCGGGCGCATCGACGGGCTCTCGGAATATGCGATCTTCTTCCGCCTGGTGTTGCCGCTGGTGCGCCCGGCCATGGCGACGGTCGCCGTCTTCACGATGATCCCAATCTGGAACGACCTCTGGTTTCCGCTGATCCTGGCGCCGTCCGAGGCGACCAAGACGGTGACGCTCGGCTCGCAGATCTTCATCGGCCAGTTCGTTACCAACTGGAATGCGGTGCTGGCGGCACTGTCGCTGGCGATCCTGCCGATCCTCGTTCTCTACGTCATCTTCTCGCGGCAGCTGATCCGCGGCATCACGTCAGGAGCCGTCAAGTGAGTCAGGAAAAACCGATCCGCGTCCTCGTTGCCGGCCTCGGCAACATGGGCCGCAGCCATGCGCTTGCCTATCACAACAATCCGGGTTTCGAGATCGTCGGGCTCGTCAACCGCTCGACGCCGAAGCTGGAGCCCGAGCTGCAGGCCTATACGATCCATCCCGACTTCACGACGGCGCTTGCCGAGCTGCAGCCCGATCTCTGCTCGATCAACACCTATTCCGACAGCCATGCCGATTATGCCGTCGCCGCCTTCGAGGCCGGCTGCGACGTCTTCGTGGAAAAGCCGCTGGCGACAACCGTCGCCGACGCCGAGCGCGTGGTCGCGGCCGCGAAGAAGGCGGGCCGCAAACTGGTGATCGGCTATATCCTTCGCCATCACCCTTCCTGGACGAAGTTGATCGAAGAGGCGCGCAAGCTTGGCCCGCCTTACGTTTTCCGCATGAACCTCAACCAGCAGTCCAGCGGACCGACCTGGGCGACGCATAAGTCGCTGATGCAGACCACTTCGCCGATCGTCGATTGCGGCGTGCACTATGTCGACGTGATGTGCCAGATCACCGATGCCAGGGCAGTCGAGGTGCGCGGCATGGGGCTGCGCCTCTCCGACGAGATCGCCGCCGACATGTATAATTACGGTCAGCTGCAGGTGCTGTTCGAAGACGGTTCGGTCGGCTGGTACGAGGCCGGCTGGGGACCGATGATCTCGGAGACGGCCTTCTTCGTGAAGGATGTGATGTCGCCGAAGGGCGCGGTCTCGATCGTCATGGATCCGAACGCCAAGTCCGACGATATCGACACGCACACCAAGACCTCCGTGATCCGTCTGCATACCGCCGAGACCGGCCCGGACGGCAAATTCATCCGGCCCGACCAGGATATGAAGATGACGGGCGAGCCCGGTCATCAGGCGCTCTGCGACCTGGAACAGGGATTCGTGCTGAGGGCGATCCGCGAGGATCTCGACCTCAATCGCCATATGGCGGATGCGATAGCGTCGCTACGCGTCTGCCTTGCCGCCGACGAGAGCGTGCGTACCGGCCAGCCGGTCAGATTGTAAGGAAAAATCAGTGGGATCACTTCAACTCAAATCCATCCGCAAAACCTATGGCACGCATGAGGTGCTAAAGGGCATCGATCTCGAGGTCGAGGACGGCGAATTCGTCATCTTCGTCGGGCCGTCGGGCTGCGGGAAGTCGACGCTCTTGCGCAGCATTGCCGGCCTCGAGGACGTCACGTCGGGCGCCGTCGTCATCAACGGCCGTGACGAGACGCTGACGCCGCCGGCCAAGCGCGGCATCGCCATGGTGTTCCAGTCCTATGCGCTTTATCCCCACCTGACGGTCAAGGACAATATGGGGCTCGGCCTCAAGCAGGCCGGCACTGCCAAGGACGAGATCGACAAGCGCGTCGGCAAGGCATCTGGCATGCTGTCGCTGGCGCCCTACCTCGCAAGGCGGCCGGCCGAACTTTCGGGCGGCCAGCGCCAGCGCGTCGCGATCGGCCGCGCCATCGTGCGCGAACCGGAACTCTTCCTGTTCGACGAGCCGCTATCGAACCTCGATGCGGCCTTGCGCGTCCAGACCCGCCTCGAAATCGCACGGCTGCACCGCAGCCTGAAGGCGACGATGATCTATGTCACCCATGACCAGGTCGAGGCGATGACGCTTGCCGACAAGATCGTGGTGCTGAATGCCGGCGCGATCGAGCAGATCGGCTCGCCGATGGAGCTTTACAATCGCCCGGCCAATGTCTTCGTCGCCGGCTTCATTGGTTCGCCGCAGATGAATTTCATCGCGGCCGAGAAGGTCGGCGACCACAGCGCCAAGACGATCGGCGTGCGTCCCGAACATATGACGCTGTCGCGCGAGCAGGGGACCTGGGCGGCGAAGGTCGTGCATGTCGAGCATCTCGGCGCCGATACGATCATCTATCTGGAATCCGATCAATGCGGCCTGCTGACGGCGCGCCTCTTCGGCGAACACCAGTACGAGCCCGACGAGATCGTCTATGCGACGCCGGATCAGGCTCGTGTCCACCGTTTCGATGTGGACGACCAGGCGATCCGAGCATAGGCCGAAAACCGGGTCCTTTTCGGAAGGCATTGGCGCAAATTCCAAATCACGGCGCGGTGATGATCGGCCCGGTGTCGGCACTGCTGACGTCGCACGCCTTCGGCGCGCGTCGCTGCGGATGCCTGCGGGAGAGACAGGCAGGCCCCTCTGATGCCAAGGGTGTCCGACTCTGCATAAGCGCTCCCGGCTTACAAACGGCACTGCGTCCATTCCTTTAGCTGGTCGACCTCAGGTTACCAGCGAAAGTCCTGTCGGAAGCCGCCGTCTGTTCATCGGCTATCGCTCTGCCTGGTAGACTTACGCTTGACTCCGTTATTGTAGATCGTATACGTTATTCTAATTGTCGCAGCATAACCTCCTTCATGAGATTTTCGTGCGCTGCGGCTGCAAAACTGCTGCGACGCTTGCTGGAATTGCTTCGGTCTCGATCAATAAGAGCGGGGAACACCAATGCGTACTTCCAAGATCGTGCATATCGTCAGCTGCCATGCGGAAGGTGAGGTCGGTGACGTCATCGTTGGCGGCGTCGCGCCGCCACCCGGCGCAACGGTGTGGGAGCAGTCGCGGTGGATTGCTAAGGATGAGACGCTTAGAAATTTCGTACTGAACGAGCCCCGCGGCGGCGTGTTCCGCCATGTCAATCTGCTTGTCCCACCGAAGCACCCCAAGGCGCAGATGGGCTGGATCGTCATGGAGCCGGCCGACACCCCGCCAATGTCGGGTTCAAACTCCATGTGCGTATCGACTGTGCTGCTCGATACCGGCATCATCCCGATGCAGGAGCCGATCACGCGGATGATCCTCGAACCCCCAGGCGGCCTGATAGAGGTCGAGGCCGAGTGCCGAAACGGCAAGGCCGAACGCATCCGCGTCCGTAACGTCCCGTCCTTTGCCGATAAGCTCGATGCCAGGATTGAGGTAGAAGGTATCGGCACGGTCACGGTCGATACGGCCTATGGCGGGGACAGTTTCGTTATCGTCGATGCGGCGTCCGTAGGGCTCAGCCTTCGACCGGACCACGCCCGCGATATCGCCCGCATGGGCGTCAAGATCACCGAAGCCGCCAACGAGCAGCTTGGCTTCAAGCACCCAGGCAATGATTGGGGCCACATCTCCTTCTGCCAAATTACCGATCCGGTTGAGATGAGGGATGGCGCGTTCTGGGGTAAGAACGCGGTCGCCATCCGTCCGGGCAAAATTGACCGTTCCCCCTGCGGCACGGGATGTTCGGCTCGCATGGCCGTGCTCCACGCCAAGGGTCAGATGAAGGCAGGCGAAAAATTCGTCGGCACGTCGCTGCTGGACACGGAGTTCCATTGCAGCATCGATAGCGAAGTCGACATCAACGGCAAGCCCGGCATCATCCCGATTATCTCGGGTCGTGCATGGGTCATCGGCACAAAGCAGCTCATGGTCGATCCGGCCGATCCGTTCCAGGCCGGCTACCGCCTCTCCGATACCTGGCCGATGGACCTGTAAGGAGACGGGATGCCATCGGAACATGGCCGCACCCTTAGATTCACCGATACGGGTTCATCTGAGTAACGGAAAAGGCGCCGTTTTTGCGGCGCCCTTTGCATGCTGGTCTGTCAAGCTCAGTCGCGGATGACCAGCAGATCGGCCGCCATGAAACGCAGCGTCACAGTCTCGCCGGCCTGCGGCGGAGTTACGCCCGGGCTGTTGAACATATCGAAGGAGATGACGTTGCCGCCGACATTCATGCGGGTACGGATGACCGAGCCCAGGAAGTGAGCTGAGACGACCTGGCCGGTCAGCGCGGTATCGCTTCTGGCGGTGTCGGAGAGCGATCCCGCTTCCGGGCGCAGTGCCAGCGAGATGGTTTCGCCGGCCTTTTGGGCTGCGACCGACTGTTTTAGCGTGATCTTCTGATCGCCGATCTGGATGAGATTGGCGTCGGGATCGACGACTTTGGCTTCGATCAGGTTCAACGTGCCGACGAAGGAAGCGACGAAGCGTGTTGCCGGCGTGTTGTAAATCTCGAAAGGCGAGCCGATTTGGTCAGCCTTGCCCGCATTCATAACGACGATGCGGTCGGAGATCGATAGCGCCTCCTCCTGATCGTGGGTGACGAAAACAGTGGTGATGCCGAGCTGCTGCTGGATCTGACGGATTTCCTCGCGCAACGACACGCGGATCTTGGCGTCAAGTGCTGAGAGCGGCTCGTCGAGCAGCAGCACCTGCGGCTTGACGGCAAGCGCGCGGGCGAGCGCAACGCGCTGCTGCTGGCCGCCCGACAATTGGTAGGGGAAGCGGTCGGCCAGGTGATCGAGCTTGATCAGGCCGAGCATTTCCTTAACGCGGGCGTCAATCTCCGGCTTGGGGGCGCCAGCGACCTTAAGGCCGAAGGCGACGTTGTCGTGCACCGTCATGTTGGGAAACAGCGCGTAGGCCTGGAAGACCATGCCGATATTGCGCTGGTTCGGCTTCAGCGCGCTTTGGTCCTTGCCGTTGATGGTCAGCGTGCCGCCGGTCGGCGTTTCGAAGCCGGCGATCATGCGCAGAACGGTCGTCTTGCCGCAGCCCGACGGTCCGAGGAAGGAGACGAACTCACCCTTCTCGATGTTCATGTTGAAGTTCTTGACGACCTGAACCGGGCCGAAGGACTTCTGGATGTTGTTCAGAGTGAGAAAAGACATGAGCCGGATACCTTAAGCCTTTGCCGGGCGGGCTTTGCCGAAGCGGGAAACGAGGTTGAGCAGGCCCATGCTGAGCCAGGTGATCGAGAAGGCGATGACGGCGAGCGCTGAAGGCTCGTAGGCCTTGTTGGCGCCGACAAGCTGCAGGTAGGGGCCGAAGGCCGGGCGGTTGAGCAGGGCGGCGAAGGTGAATTCGCCCATGACTATCGCCAGCGTGATGAAGGCGCCCGAGAGCACCCCGCTCATGACGTTGGGAAAAATGCACTTGAACATGATCGTCGTCCAGCGGGCACCGAGGCTCTCGGCCGCTTCCGTCAACGTGCGGACATCGATGGCGCGCATGGCGGTATCGACGGCGCGGTACATATAGGGCAGCGACAGCGTAATATAGGAGAAGACCAGCAGGATGTTGGTGCCGGTCGTCGAACCGGTCATCGGCAGGTAGGATGACGAGTTGTACATCCTGAGGTAACCGAAGACGATGACGATCGCCGGAATAACGAGCGGCAGCAGCGTGATGAATTCGACGACGGGGCGCATCTGCGGCAGGCGCAGCCGCACCCAATAGGCGGTCGGCACGACGAGCAGCATGCCGAAGACAATGGTCAGCAACGCCATCAACATCGAATAACCGAAGGTCTCGCGGAACTGAATGTCTGAGAAAACCGACTCATAGGCATCCAGGCTGTATTCTCCGCGGCGCATGCGCAGCGAAAACTCGATGGTGCCGATCAACGGAATGACGAAATAGGAAGCGCCCAGAATGATGGCGAGCCAGGCTCCGAAACGTTGAGCTTTCATTTCTGCCACCGTTCGGCGCGCATGCGCAGCATGAGGTACAGGATGTTCGAGACGCCTGTTATGACGATCATGCCGAGCGCGATGGCATAGCCGAGGTTGGCATTGTGCAGGACGTCGCCGCGGATCTGTGCGTAGAGCAGGATCGGCACGATGTTGAGCGAGCTGCCGGTCAGCGCGAAGGCGGTGGCAATGGCGCCGAAAGCATTGGCAAAGAGCAGCAGCGTCGTGCCGAGCAGGCTCGGCCACAGGATCGGCAGGGCAACCATGGTCCAGTATTGGCGGTTGGTGGCGCCGAGAATCTCAGAGGCTTCGCGCCATTCCTTCTTCATGCCGTCGAGGGCCGGCGTCAGGATCAGCACCATCAGCGGGATCTGGAAATACATGTAAGTGATGGTGAGTCCGAGGAAGGACAGAAGGTTGAAACCGGTGCCGTAGAGATTGAAACCGAACCACTCGCGCAGGAACATCGTCACAAGACCGGTGCGGCCGAGCGTTGCGAGAAAGGCGAAGGCAAGGGGCACGCCGGCAAAATTCGAGGCGACGCCGGAAAAGGTCAGAAGCGTCGAGCGGACCGAGGGGGGCAGGCCACCGAGCACAACGGCCCAGGCGAGAAAGAAGCCGATCAGTGCACCGCCGAGCGCGGAGGCGACCGAGACGCGGATACTGATCCAGTAAGCGCTCATGATGGACGGAGTAAAGAGATCGCCGATATTCTTCAGCGTGAGATTGCCTTCGGGCGTCAGAAACGCGCCCGCCACAAGATAAAGCGTGGGGATGATCAGGAACAGCAAAGAGAAAATAATAAAGGGTGCAATGCCCAGCCAGTCGATCACGCGATCTCTGTTGATCAAGGGGGCACTGCGCACCATAGGCGTTGAAACGGTGCTCATGGAAAAGCTCATCCTGGGGCGTCGGAGTGAGAAAACCTCCCCGCCTTTTGAGCGGGGAGGCCGGATCGGAGATTACTTGACGGCGGCGCCGACGACGGAATCCCAGTTCTTGGTGATGGCTTCCTTGCCGGCGGCCTGTTCTTCGAGCGTCGGGAAGACGGCCTTTTCATAGGCAGCTGCCGGCGGCAGCTTGTCGAGCAGGTCCTTCGGGATCTTGTTGTTCTTGGCAAGATCGTTGAAGCGGATCGGATGGCAATAGCCCTTCAGCCAGCCGAGCTGACCTTCGTCGGAATAGAGGTATTCCATCCAGAGCTTGGCAGCGTTCGGGTGCGGAGCGAAAGCCGAAATCGCCTGGACGTAAACACCGGCAACGACGCCCGTCTTCGGAACGATGACCTCGAACGGAGGATTGCCCTTGAGGCTCTGGCCCCAAGAAAGGGCGTTGTAGTCCCAAGCGACGATGATTGGCGTGGAGCCCTGTGCGAACGGAGCCGCCTTACCGACAACCGGTACGAAGTTGCCGGCCTTGTTGAGTTCGGCGAAGAACTTCAGACCTTCTTCGCCAGCCTTGGCTGCGTCACCGCCGGATGCGGAAAGACCAGCGGCATAGACCCCCTGGACAGCCTGGTTGGCGGTGCGCGGATCGCCTGCGAGGGCGACGGTGTTTGCATAGTCGCTCTTCTTCAGGTCGGCCCAGTCGGCCGGTGATTCCTTGACGAGGTCCTTGTTCACGAGGAACGAGAGGACGCCGTAATAGTCACCATACCAGTAGCCTTCGGCATCCTTGGCGCTATCCGGAATGGAATCCCAGGTTGAGACCTTGTAAGGCTGGATCAAGCCGTCTTTCTTGGCGGATGGGCCGAAGGAGAGGCCGACGTCGATGACATCGGGAGCCTGCGGTCCGGTGTTGCCCTTGTTGGCCTTGATGGCTTCGACTTCGTCGCCCGAACCGGCATCCGGGTTCAGTTCGTTGACTTCGAGGCCATACTTGGCCTTGAAGCCGGCAATGACATCGCCATAGCCGCACCAGTCGTGCGGAAGAGCGATCGTCGTCAGTGTGCCTTCCTTCTTGGCGGCAGCGATAAGTTCAGCGCTAGGCTCAGCAGCGGCAATCGCGGTCGAAGCCACGATCATCGCAGTAGAGAGCGACAGAAGTCGAGAAATGTTAGAGATCACTGTTGTTCTCCTTCGGGTTTTCAGTGTCTGGCGATGCTGTTAATCAGCTTACATGAAGCTTGTGTGACGGGTGGATGACGTTAACTTTGCTATGAATAGCAGGCGTTTGCGACACGTGTTTTATTTGCGACGGCACTACCTGTTTCTGCGGAAAATCCGTCCTTCATTGCCCTCTGTTTGTCTTGTCCCTCCTAACCCGGTTTGCGGAAAAGCTTGGTCTGCTCGAACAAGCCCTCAAGCGTCTTCATGCGCTCCTTCGTCTCGTCCCAAGTGGAATTCTGAACGGCCTCGATGAGCGCTTCGACGATGAAGAGGGTGACCACGGAGGAATCCCAGGCCGACGGCGCCTCGATGCGGACGCGGAAGGCATGTCGGGCGAGCTTGGCGGCGGGCGAGCCCCATTGATCGGTGAAGACGACGATTTCGGCCCCGCGTTTGCGGGCGGCGGTGGCAAGGCTCGCCATCTCCTGCTCGTAGCGGCGGATGTCGAAGATGATCAGGATGTCGCCGGCATTCATGTTGAGGGCATATTGCGGCCAACTGCTGGAGTTCGACGATAGCAGCGTCGTCGCCGGCCGAATCACCTGCATGTGGGTGAAGAAATACTCGGCAAGCGCGCCGGTGATGCGGCCGCCGACGAAATAGAGGCCGCGCTTGCGGTCCGACAGCAGCGCGGCGACGCTGTCGAAGGTCGCGGTGTCGAGATCGGTCAGCGTCTGGCGCAGATTGCCCATGATGGCATCGGCGAAACGGTTGAGGATGTGAGTGCCCGGCGCGTTCTGGGCCCAGCGATCGTGCTTGGCGATGGGGTTCGAGATCGTCGCCTCGACCTCCAGATGCAGATGCGCCTGAAAGTCCGGATAGCCCTTGAAGCCAAGCTTCTGCACCATACGCACCACTGTTGGCGTCGAGACGCCGGCGTTCTCGGCGATGGTGGTGATGCTGCCGAGGCCGGAAACCGGATAGTTGTCGAGAAGGCTTTCGGCCAGTTGTTTTTCGGCGCGCGTCAAGACCCCGAAATGCGAGTGTATAACGTCCGAAACCGTCTTCGACGCAACTGTCACCTAAATGCTCCCCGGGATGGTCTAGCGCCACTTTCCCAACCAAATTTAACAACGCTGTCATAATCCATGTCAACTGCTGTCATGAAAAGAAATTTTCAGAGGACGCTTGACAGGGGGCGAAACCTGAAGAATTCTTTTCTTAAATATTTTATTAATGGATAAGGAGTGGCGCCTTTGGTGCTGGCCCGGCCGAAAATCCTCAGCGAAGCGGACGGCGACTGCGTCGGAATGGAGCGGGTCGACGGCCGGAGCCCGGTGTTGATCGTCTGCGAGCACGCTTCGAACGCGCTTCCCGCATCTTTCGGCGATCTCGGCTTGCCTGACGAAGCCCTGTCGAGCCATATCGCCTGGGATCCAGGGGCTCTCGCAGTCGCTCGCGGCATATCGGAAGGCCTTGACGCGACGCTCGTCTATCAGCGGTTCTCACGGTTGATCTACGACTGCAACCGGCCACCCAGTTCTCCCGGCGCCATGCCGGAGACGAGCGAGATCTACGCCATTCCCGGCAACAAGGATCTGAGCGCCGAAGAGCGCCTTACCCGTACCGACGCGCTCTACGTGCCCTTCCACGACGCCATTCGCGGGCTGATCCGCGATCGCCGGGCGAGGGGGCAGGACAGCATTATCGTGACGGTCCACAGCTTCACGCCGGTCTATCATGGCCGCGAACGTGCCGTCGAACTCGGCATATTGCACGATGAGGACAGCCGGCTCGCCGACCGCATGCTGGCGGCTGCGACCGAGGCGCCGCTCTACAGGACGGAACGCAACCAGCCTTACGGGCCCGAGGACGGCGTGACCCACACGCTGATCCTGCACGGGCTTTCGAACGGCTTGCGCAATGTGATGATCGAGGTCCGCAACGACCTCGTCGCAGACGATGTCGGCCAAGGGGTCATGGCCGACTATCTAAAAGGGCTGATCCAGCAAAGCCTGGACGCCTGATAAAAAGAAGACCCGAGGGAGCAGTCTAACTGCGGACGTCCGCACGGCGCAAATGCCGCGGGCAATTTGGCACTGAACCGGCCCGCAATCCCGCGGCCGATCGTGAACAGGGGGAAGTCATGTCGGACTATACCGATCTGGACAAGAAGCAGGATGTGCACATCCTGCATTCCATGGGTTATGCCCAGGAACTCGAACGACGCATGAGCTCGTTCTCGAACTTCGCCGTCTCATTTTCCATCATCTGCATTCTTTCCGGCGGCATCAATTCGCTGGCGCAGGCCACTTCCGGTGCCGGCGGAGCCGCCATTGGCATCGGCTGGCCGGTGGGATGCTTCATCTCGCTCGTCTTCGCCATTGCCATGGCGCAGATCAGCTCGGCCTATCCCACGGCCGGCGGGCTCTATCATTGGGGCTCGATCCTCGGTAACCGCTTCACCGGCTGGCTGACCGCCTGGTTCAACCTGCTCGGTCTCGTCACCGTGCTCGGCGCCATCAACGTTGGTACCTATTATTTCTTCATGGGTTCCTTCGGCACCACCTATTTCGGCCTGACCGACACGACGACGGTGCGCATCATCTTCCTGGTGATCATCACCGGCGCGCAGGCGCTCGTGAACCACATGGGCATCGGTTTGACCGCCAAGCTGACCGACTTTTCAGGTTATCTGATCTTTGCGAGTTCGATTGCGCTGGCAGTGGTTTGCTTGGCGGCGGCACCCTCCTATGAATTCGGCCGTCTCTTCACCTTCGCCAACTATTCCGGCGAAGTCGGCGGCAACGTCTGGCCTTCCACCTCCGGTGCCTGGGTCTTCCTTCTCGGCCTGCTGCTACCGATCTACACCATCACCGGCTACGACGCCTCGGCGCATACGTCGGAAGAGACGGTCAAGGCCGCCGAATCGGTGCCGCGCGGCATGGTCGCCTCGGTCCTGTGGTCGGCGCTGTTCGGCTACATCATGCTGTGCGCTTTCGTTCTGATGCTGCCGAATATGGATGATGCGGCAAAGCAGGGCTGGAACGTGTTCTTCTGGGCGATGGACAGCCAGGTCAACCCGATCGTCAAGGACATTCTTTATCTCGCCATCCTGGTCAGCCAGTGGCTGTGCGGCCTTGCGACCGTCACCTCGGTCTCGCGGATGATCTTCGCCTTCTCGCGTGACGGTGGCCTGCCAGCCTCGAAGGCGCTGTCGAAGGTCAGCCCGCAGTACCGCACGCCGGTGGCTGCGATCTGGACCGGTTCGATCCTGTCGGTCCTGTTTGTCTGGGGCTCCTCGCTCGTTACGATCGGCGACACGCCTGTTTATACGATCGTCGTCTCCTGCACGGTCATCTTCCTGTTCTTCTCCTTCGCGATCCCGATCACGCTCGGTCTCTTCGCCTGGGGTACATCGAAGTGGGACAAGATGGGTCCGTGGAACCTCGGCGAAGGCGTCTTCAAGCTGTTTGCCGTGCTGACTGTGATCGCGATGATCCTAATCTTCATCCTCGGCATTCAGCCGCCGAACGAATGGGCGCTCTACATTACCGTCGGCTTCCTCCTCGTCACCGCGATTGTCTGGTTCGGCTTTGAAAGCCGGCGCTTCAAAGGCCCACCGATCGGAGCCGACGTAGCAAAACGCCAGGCCGAGATCGCGGCGGCCGAAGCAGCCGTCGGTGAAAGCGGCGGACACTGAGCATCGAGGCTTCCCTCTCAAGTGGCGGGGCCGCATTCGCGGCCCCGCCAGCGGTCCAACGAAAAGGCATCCGGCCGGAAAAAGCGGCGATGGTATGCCGTTTCGTTGCCCCGATTTCCGATTTTCCCATTTCTCGTTCAGGCGGATCAATCATGAGCAGCTACACAATCGACGATCTCAGGAAGGATGTTGCCGAAGGGCGCATCGATACGGTTTTGGCCTGCCAGGTGGACATGCAGGGCCGGCTGATGGGTAAGCGCTTTCAGGCGGAATATTTCGTCGAGAGCGCCTGGAAGGAAACGCATAGCTGCAACTACCTGCAAGCTACGGATATGGAGATGGAGACCGTCTCCGGCTACAAGGCGACTAGCTGGGAGAAAGGCTACGGCGATTACACGATGAAGCCGGATCTTGCGACGCTGCGCCGCATTCCCTGGCTCGATGGCACGGCGCTGGTGCTCTGCGACGTGCTCGATCATCACACCCATGAGGAAGTCGCCCATTCGCCGCGCGCGATCCTGAAGAAGCAGGTGAAGCGCCTCGAAGACATGGGCATGAAAGCCTATATGGCCTCCGAGCTCGAATTCTTCCTGTTCGACCAGAGCTACGAGGCGGCGCATACCGCGGGATACCGAAACCTCAAGCTCGCCAGCGCCTATAACGAGGACTATCACATCTTCCAGACCACCAAGGAAGAAGAGGTGATGCGGGCGATCCGCACCGGGCTGCAGGGCGCCGGCATTCCGGTTGAAAACTCCAAGGGCGAGGCTTCCGCCGGCCAGGAGGAGATCAACGTGCGTTATGCCGATGCGCTCGCCATGGCCGACCGGCATGCGATCATCAAGAACGGCTGCAAGGAAATCGCCTGGTCGAAGGGCAAGGCTATCACCTTCCTCGCCAAGTGGAATTACAACGCCGCCGGCAGTTCCTCGCATATCCACCAGTCGCTCTGGAGCCTGGAAGAAAAGCCGCTGTTCTTCGATCACACCGGCAAATATGGCATGTCGCCGCTGATGCACAATTATATCGCCGGGCTTCTCGCCCATGCGAGCGAGATCACCTATTTCCTGGCGCCCTACATCAATTCCTACAAGCGGTTCATGGCCGGCACATTTGCGCCGACCAAGGCGATCTGGAGCAAGGACAACCGTACCGCCGGCTACCGCCTCTGCGGTGAGGAAACCAAGGGCATCCGCATCGAATGCCGCGTCGGTGGCTCCGATCTCAATCCCTATCTCGCCTTCGCCGCGTTGCTTGCCGCCGGTATCGACGGGATCGAGAACAAGCTGGAGCTCGAAGCCCCGTTCGTCGGCGACGCTTATGGCGGCAAGGGTGTTCGCGAAATCCCGCGCACGCTGCGCGCGGCAACGACTGAAATGACGGAATCGACGATGCTGCGCAAAGCCTTCGGCGACGACGTTATCGACCACTACACCCGTGCCGCTGAATGGGAGCAGGAAGAATACGACCGCCGCATCACCGATTGGGAAGTGGCGCGCGGTTTCGAAAGAGCTTAATAGGCATTTGCGGGCTTGCCCCTCACCCTAACCTCTCCCCGTTTTACGGGGAGAGGGGACGTGCCCTGCGAGACGTTGGCGAGGAACGGAGAGGTTGCGACCATCTCCTTCGCCCGCGAGCGGGGGTCCAAAGGACGGGTCGAGACCACGGCTCGACCCGTCGGTGCCGGCAGGCGGGTGAGGGGCTATGCCCTCGACGAAATTTTGATCAATACGAGGACAGGAACCGATCATGGCAATGATCCAATGCATTTCACCGGTCGACGGATCGGTTTACGCTGAACGTCCGGCGCTTTCGCTCGATGCCGCCAAAGACGTGGTGGCGCGCGCCCGCAAGGCCCAGAAGGCCTGGGCGAGACGACCGCTTGAAGAGCGAGTCCAGCTTGTCCTGAAGGGTGCCGCGCGGCTGAACGAGATGTCCGACACCGTCGTGCCTGAGCTTGCCTGGCAGATGGGCCGGCCGATCAAATACGGCGGCGAATACAAGGGCTTCAATGAGCGCTCCAACTATGTCGCCTCGATCGCGGCGGATGCGTTGGCGCCTGTTATCGTCGAGGAGAGCGACCGCTTCGAGCGCCGCATCGAGCGCGAAGCGCATGGCGTTGTCTTCGTCGTCGCACCCTGGAACTATCCCTATATGACGGCGATCAACACGATCGCGCCAGCGCTGATGGCCGGTAATACCGTGGTGCTGAAACATGCTTCTCAGACACTGCTCGTCGGCGAACGGCTGGTGCAGGCCTTTATCGAGGCCGGCGTTCCCGAGGATGTGTTCCAGAACGTTTTCCTCGACCATGAGACCACGTCGGCGCTGATTGCCGCCGGCAGCTTCAATTTCGTCAACTTCACCGGATCGGTCGAGGGCGGGCGTTCGATGGAGCGGGCCGCCGCAGGCACCTTCACCGGCCTCGGCCTCGAACTCGGCGGCAAGGATCCGGGTTACGTCATGGAAGACGCCGACCTCGAGGCGGCTGTCGACACGCTGATGGACGGCGCGACCTACAATTCCGGCCAGTGCTGCTGCGGTATCGAGCGCATCTACGTGCATGAATCGCTCTACGACGCCTTCGTCGAAAAATCGGTCGCCTGGGCGTCGAACTATAAACTCGGTAATCCGCTCGATCCCGAGACTTCGCTCGGGCCAATGGCGAACAAGCGCTTCGCCAAGGTGGTGCGCGAGCAGATTGCGGACGCGGTTTCCAAGGGCGCCAAGGCGCTTGTCGATCCCAAGCTTTTTCCGCAGGATGACGGCGGCGCCTATCTCGCGCCGCAGGTTCTCGTCAATGTCGACCATTCCATGGCCTTCATGCGCGAAGAGACCTTCGGTCCGGCGGTCGGCATCATGAAGGTGAAGAGCGACGAGGAAGCACTCGCCTTGATGAACGACAGCCAGTATGGGCTGACCGCCTCGCTCTGGACCAAGGATGTCGAACGGGCGGCGCGGCTCGGCCGGGAGATCGAAACCGGCACCGTTTTCATGAACCGCGCCGACTATCTCGACCCGGCGCTCTGCTGGACCGGCGTCAAGGAGACCGGCCGCGGTGGCTCGCTGTCGATCATCGGTTTCCAGAATCTGACGCGTCCGAAATCCTTCCACCTGAAGAAAGTCACAGCATGAGCAGCAACATCACCGCAAACTGGAGCTACCCGACTTCGGTCAAGCTCGGCCGGGGCCGGATCAAGGAACTGGCGGACGCCTGCAAGAGCCTCGGCATCAAAAAGCCGTTGCTCGTCACCGACCGCGGTCTCGCCTCGATGGCGATCACCAAGAATGCGCTCGACATCCTCGAAGATGCCGGCCTTGGCCGGGCGATCTTTGCCGATGTCGATCCGAACCCGAACGAGAAGAACCTTGAGGCCGGTGTCAAGGCTTTCAAGGATGGCGGTCATGACGGTGTCGTTGCCTTCGGCGGCGGCTCTGGTCTCGATCTCGGCAAGTGCGTCGCCTTCATGGCCGGCCAGACCCGGCCGGTCTGGGATTTCGAGGATATCGGCGACTGGTGGACGCGGGCGAGTATCGACGGCATCGCGCCGATCGTCGCCGTGCCGACGACGGCCGGAACCGGTTCGGAAGTCGGGCGCGCCAGCGTCATCACCAATTCCGAAACGCATGTAAAGAAGATCATCTTCCATCCGAAGTTCCTGCCCGGCGTCGTCATCTCCGATCCAGAACTGACGGTCGGCATGCCGAAAATCATCACGGCCGGCACCGGCATGGATGCCTTCGCCCATTGCCTGGAGGCCTATTCTTCGCCCTTCTATCACCCGATGTCGGCCGGCATCGCGCTCGAAGGCATGCGGCTCGTCAAGGAATTCCTGCCGCGCGCCTACAGGGAAGGCACCGATCTCGAAGCCCGCGCCAACATGATGGCGGCTGCCGCCATGGGTGCGGTCGCCTTCCAGAAGGGGCTCGGCGCCATCCATGCGCTGTCGCACCCGATCGGCGCCGTCTACAACACCCATCACGGCATGACCAATGCGGTGGTGATGCCGGCGGTGCTGCGCTTCAATCGCAAGGCGATCGAGGAGAAGATCTGCCGCGCCGCCGCTTATCTCGGTATTTCGGGCGGCTTCGACGGCTTCTACGACTATGTATTGAAGCTCCGCTCCGAGCTCGGCGTGCCGGAGACTCTGTCGGCGATGGGAATCGCCCCCGACCGCATCGACGAATTGTCGGCCATGGCAATCGAGGATCCGAGCGCGGGCGGCAACCCGGTGGCGTTGACGCTCGAAAATACCAAGGCGCTTTTCAGGGATTGCTTCTGAGCTAGATGCCGAGCCTGCGGATAGGCCCGGAAGGCTTTGGTCTTCCGGGCTTTTTTGTAGTGGCGGCATCCCCAATTTTAGGGATGTGAAAAATACAGGCTGCAATTTCGGCGGGCGCGTTTGGGATTTGTTAACCATGATTGTAAAGGATAGCTTAACCGCACGATGCTCCGACAGTGCGTAAGAGAGCGATACCGGCTCGCGCTATTTCCTCCCGAGGACCGAACATGCCTGTCATTACATTTGCAAACACCAAAGGCGGCGCCGGCAAGACGACCGCTGTTCTCCTGCTCGCCACCGAGCTTGCCCGCAAGGGTTACCGCGTCACCGTTCTCGACGCCGATCCGCAGCACTGGATTTCGCGCTGGCACGACATATCCGGTCATGTGCCCAATGTTTCGGTGATCGATTTCGTGACCACGGCCTCGCTGCCGCTGCATATCAGCGAGAACAAGCACAATACCGACTATTTCATCGTCGACCTGCCGGGTGCGCGCAATCCGCTGCTTGCCACAGCCGTCGGCCTTTCCGATCATGTGCTGATCCCAATCCAGGGCTGTGCAATGGATGCGCGCGGCGGCGCACAGGTGCTCGAGCTGCTGCAGTATCTGGACGAAAAGGCGGGCATCAAGATCGGTCATTCGGTGGTGCTGACCCGCGTCAACTCGATGGTGACGACCCGGGCGCTGCAGCTCGTCAAGTCGCTGCTCAGCGAGCGGCATGTGCCGGTGCTGGACACCGCGATCATCGAACGCTCGGCCTTCCGCGACATCTTCGACTGTGGCGGCACGCTGCACACGGTCGACCCCGCGCGCGTCAGCAATCTCGACAAGGCGCGTGAGAATGCCACATGCTTTGCCGAGGAAATAATGAGCAAAATGCCGGTCAGGCTAACGGCCTCGGCCCGTATGGCCACGGCGGCCTGAACATCCTTCGCACGAAAAAGGCCGTCGAAGCGATCCCCAGCCCCTAACCGAAATGTGAAATCCAGTAGATACTGGTGCCGAATCCCTTGTGGCATGGGACGCAAAACTGTCGCTTTGATTGGGTTTTTTCCGACAAGAAGGGAACCGCAATATGGAAGCGATTATTGAGGCTGGGACTATAAAGGATGTTGAGCCATGGGCGCAGCTTCGCCTTGCGCTATGGCCGCATCACTCGCTTGAAGATCATCGAGCAGAGTTGGGCCGGGCGTTTCTTTCAGAAAGTGGAGAAGCCGTCGCGTTCATAGCTCGAAATGCTGCGAATGAAGCTGTCGGGTTTGCTGAGGCCACTCTGCGACATGATTATGTGAACGGATGCAGCAGTTCACCCGTTCTGTTTCTCGAAGGCATTTATGTCCGCCCCGTTGACAGGCGAAAGGGTATCGCACGGTTGCTTTGCAATTCCGTTGCCGATTGGGGGAAGTCGCTTGGCTGTGTCGAGTTTGGCTCTGACGCGCTGCTTGAGAATTCAGCCAGCCATGCGCTCCATACCGCTTTAGGGTTTGAGGAGACGCAGCGCGTCGTGTTCTTCCGAAAGCCATTGTAGGCCGTCGAGAAACTCACTCGCAACGGTTGGAGTTTCGCGACACATTTCAGTTGCGGTCTGTGGAGCGATCCGGCGGCCACATTGCTGCAATAGGGTTCAATCGACGAATTCGACCGTCACTCCCGGCTTAACCATCTTGGCAAGCTCGGTCGCATCCCAATTGGTCAGGCGGATACAGCCGTGGCTCTGGGTGCGGCCGATCTTGGAAGGCTCTGGCGTGCCGTGGATGCCGTAGGTCGGCCTGGACAACGCCATCCAGACGGTGCCGACGGGGCCGTTCGGGCCGGGCGGAATGTTGAGGATCTTGTCGTTGGCGCCCTGCTGGAAATTGATCTTCGGATTATAGGTGTAGCCGGGATTGAATGCGACGCGCTCGACCGTCACGGTGCCTGACGGCGAGGGCGTGTCGGTGGAGCCGATCGATGCCGGATAGGCGGCAATGAGATTGCCGGCGCCGTCATAGGCAAAGACCTGCTTGCGGGCTTTGTCGGCGATGATGCGGGCGACCTCGCCGCTCTTCGGCTCGCCCGGATTGACGACCTTGATGACGGTGCCGGCAACGCTGAAATCGGCGCCGGGGTTCATCTCCTTCAGGAAGGCCTCGTCCATGTGGAAGCGCTCGGCCAGCATTTCGGTGGTCGATGTATAGGCAAGCGACGGTAGCAGCGCCTTATGCGAATAGTCTTCCGGGATCTGTGCGACGAAGGGGCCTGCCGCATCGGCCGGGGTGATCGTGTAGCTGACGACGGGCAGGCCGCCGTTCATGCGTAGTTCTTCCAGAATGGCATCCGTGTCGTTGGGGTCGAGCTTGGAGCCGGTCATCTGGTCATAGGCATAGATCGACTTGGTGACATTCGAGCCCATATGGCCGTCGATGACGCCGGGCGAGATGCCGGCGCGATCGAGAAAGACCTGCAACGCGACGATCTCGGGCTTCGACTTGTTCTTCAGCGTGATAACCGGTTCATCAGGCGCGGCCGTGGGCGCGTCGGCGGGCGGGATCTGCTGGTCGGGGTCGATCGAGGCATAGTTGTCGCCGGACTGCGGATTGCCGATGCTGTTGTCCTGGGGATAAGGCTGCTCGCCGAGCGGCCGGCGTTCGATCGCCGCATCGCGCGGGATGCCGCCGGTGACCGCACCACGCTCGGAATAACGCGTGTCGCCATAGGTGTTGTCGTCGGCATAATAGGGATCGTTGCCGCCCTGGTCGGCATAGACATCGCGCGGACCGGGCCGCGGCGGATAGTAGCCGCGGGCGCGCATCTCGGTGGCGACAACGTTGCCGTAGTCATCGATCAGCACGCGGTTGCCGCTGCGGTCGCGGGCGTAGTTATAGCCGCGCGGGACATAATCGAGGATCTCGCCGGTCGGCGTGACCAGCACGACGTCGCTCTGGCGGCGGTCGCGGAACTGCTGCGCGCCGGCCTCCGGTGCTGCCGCCGTAATGGCTGCCAGCACGGCCGCAAGCGAAAATGCCGACTTCAAAAAGCGATTCACGTCTCACACCTCGAACAGTGACTGGCCGACACACACCTGCGAATTTTGACGCTAGTGTGGAATTTATGAAAGCGTGCTGAACAAAATATGAAAATCACTAAGATTTCCTTTTACTCATAAACGTTTGCGTCTCCGTGTCAGTTCCGCAAAATCCCTGGTTGCGGCAAAAACACAAGATGGGAATGGCGCCGATTGACGAATGACGGCGCAAAACCTAACGCTGAGGCGGGCATAAACCCTCAAGGAGACTGCGATGATCGAATTTGCCGCCGCAAGCGGGCCGCACCTGATGCTGGATGAAACATCGGTGCTGGATATCGGCGGATGCATCGTCGAAGGTGTCGACATCGCGCCGAAGCGCGCCATTCCCGACGACGGCGATCCGCGAATCGATCACTCGCTCGAAGGCTTCCTCTTCACCTGCGGGCCGGACCATATCCGCCATCGCCAGCCGATCGCCGGCCGCGCCCACGGTAATGTCTATCCGCTGCACGGATCGGCCTCCGGCCATGCGGCCAAGGTGCTGTGGACGAAGTTTGAGAAGGGCAATGCCGAATGCCGCGCCGACATCGACATCGTAACCATCGAGGGACTGCCGCAGCGCATCGAGCGGCTATGGCGAATCGACGGGGCGACCGGTGAGGTGCAGCTCGAGGACCGGGTCGTCAACACCAGCGACCAGACGGTGCCGACCTTCCTGATGTACCACATGAACACCGGCGGCAAATGGCTGGACGAGGACACACGGCTCGAAGGCCAGATGCTGGAAAATGGCGGTTTCCCCTGGACGTTCGGCGAGGAGCCGGGCGGCATCTTCTGCGTGCCGGCGCCGGCGACGGAGGAGGGCTTCGCGGAAATCCGCCTCGGACCGATCGCTGCGATCGGCGGCAGGACGCTCCGTGTCCGTTTCCGCGCCGACACGCTGCCCTATCTGCAGGTCTGGCGAAACCAGAAGGCGCCGGCTCATATCATCGGCATCGAGCCGGTTTCGCATCGCTGGGTGTTGCGCGACGAGCTTGAGGCAGCCGGCGAGTTCAACATGCTGGCGCCCGGCGAAAGCCGCAGCTACGCGCTAACCTTTGCCTTTGTGTAAGTGAAGTGTTGTTGACGCTTGCCGGCCTCCCGTCGTAGACCTTCAGCCCACGATTTTGAGGAGACAAGACGATGGATATTCGCCAGATCGACGATGAATATTCTGTTTCGGGCCAGATCACGCTTGAGGAGCTCGACGAGATCAAGGCGCTGGGGTTCAAATCGATCGTCTGCCATCGCCCCGACCATGAGAGCCCCGATCAGACGTCGTTCTCGGTCATCGAGGCGCGCGCTAGAGAACTTGGACTCGATATCGCTCATGTGCCTGTCGGGCCGATGGGGGTGACCGAAGAAGCGGTGCAGGGTATGGTCGATGCGCTCGACGAATTCCCGCGGCCGATGCTCGGCTATTGCCGCTCCGGCGCCCGCTCGACGGCGATCTACCAAAAGACCCACCATATCCGTAGCTAAGCTCGTTCCGGCTGCCGATTTTCCGGCGCTGGACCGCAGCGCCGCCACCTTCCATTCACTCAGGAGACTACAATGAGCATTAAGCGTATCGACGTCGGCGCGCGCATGAGCGGCGCCGTCATTCATGGCAACACGGTCTATCTCGCAGGCCAGGTCGGCGAGGGCGAAAGCGTCACCGATCAGTGCAAGTCCTCGCTTGCCGAAGTCGACCGGCTGCTGGCTGCATCCGGCAGCAACAAGTCGAAGATCCTGCAAACGATCATCTATCTCTCCGACATCGCTTATTTTGCCGAGATGAACGCCGCCTGGGAAGCCTGGATCGATCCGGCCAATCCGCCGGCCCGCGCCACCAGCGAAGCCAAGCTCGCCGCCCCGAAATACAAGGTCGAGTTCATCGTCACGGCCGCGATCGACTAAAGGTCGCCGCAGGTCTGTTCCTCGAAGCCGGTGGGTGCGTGAACTGACCCTGATTGGGGTCAGTCACGGACCTACCGGCTTTTTGTTTGCGCGATTTCCGACAGCGTGCGTGTCGGCGTGATCGCTTCAGGATCGAGCTTCACCTCGATGATCGCCGGATTGCCGCTTTCGCGCGCCCGCAAAAAGGCGGGCGCGAATTGCTCCGTGCTTTCCACCGTCTCGCCATGGCCGCCATAGGCGCGGGCCAGGGCTGCGAAGTCGGGATTGGTCAGATCGGTATTGCTGACGCGGCCGGGATATTCGCGCTCCTGATGCATGCGGATCGTGCCGTAGATACCGTTATTGACGACGACCGCGATGATTGGCAGGCCGTAGCGGATGGCGGTGGCAAATTCCTGGCCGTGCATCAGGAAACAGCCGTCGCCGGCAAAGCAGATGACTTCACGTTCGGGAAACAACCGCTTGGCGGCGACGGCGGCGGGCAGGCCGTAACCCATCGATCCGGAGGTGGGGGCGGCCTGGGTATTGAAGCGGCGAAAACGATGGAAGCGATGCACCCAGGTGGCGTAGTTGCCGGCGCCGTTGGTGAAGATCGTGTCCGGCCCGGTATTGGCCTCCAGCCACTCCATGATCGGCCCCATATGGACGGCGCCTGGGCCTGTCGCCGGCGGCTTCGACCAGGCGAGATAGGCCTGGTGCATGCGCTGCGTGCGTTCCGCCCAGTGCGGCTCGGCCGGTGCTTCCAAATCGGCAAGTGCCGCGACGAAATCGGCAGGTGCGGCGCAGATCGCGAGATCCGGGCGGTAGAGACGGCCGAGTTCGGAGGCATCGGGGTAGATATGCACGAGCGATTGCTGGGGGTAGGGGATGTCGATCAGCGTGTAGGACGAGGAGGGCATTTCCGACATGCGGGCGCCGAGCAGGATCAGCAGGTCGCTCTCCTTGATCTCCTTGGCGAGTGCCGGATTGATGCCGATGCCGACATCGCCGGCATAGCAGCGATGGAGATGATCGAACAGCATTTGCCGGCGGAAGGAGCAGCCGACCGGCAGTTGGAAACGCTCGGCAAAGATGGCGAAATCGGCGACGGCATCGGCATCCCAGCGCGTGCCGCCGAGGATCACCATCGGCCGCTCGGCCTTCAAGAGTCTTAGATAAAAGTCGTCGATCTGGCGGCGGCCGGGATGGGCCTCGACGCTGACATAGTGTTTGGCGCGGGGCACTTCGACCTCGTCGCGCAGCATATCCTCCGGCAGCGTCAGCACCACGGGGCCGGGGCGGCCGGAGGTGGCGATCGCGAAGGCGCGGGTGACGAATTCGGGGATGCGGGCGGCATCATCGATCTCGCCCACCCATTTGGCGAATTCGGTGAAGGCGCGGCGGAATTCGACCTCCTGGAAGGCCTCGCGCTCGCGGGCTTCGCGCTGCACCTGGCCGATGAAGAGGATCATCGGGATCGAATCCTGCTTCGATATATGCAGGCCGGCGGAGGCGTTGGTGGCGCCGGGGCCGCGGGTGACCATGCAAATGCCGGGTTCTCCGGTCAGCCTGCCCCAGCAATCCGCCATCATCGCCGCCCCGCCCTCCTGGCGGCAGACGAGCACGTCGATCTCGCTGTCGCGCAGCGCGTCGAGGACGGCGAGGAAACTCTCGCCTGGTACGCAGGACAGACGCTTGACGCCGTTCGCCTTCAGCGCCTCGACAATCAGTTCCCCGCCCGTCTTTTTCATAGTGATGCCTTTTTCATGACGATGCCTTCCTCTCAAGCTCGGTGAGTTCCGCCAGAATTTCTGTTTGATGCTCGCCGAGACGCGGGCTTGGCCTGGTGTAACGCAACGGCGTCTCCGACAGCACCACGGGCGTCCTGACCCCGGGGATTACGGTGCCGGCGGCGTCCGTAAGGTCGATGCGCAAGCCGCGGGCCTCAATTTGCGGGTCGGCGAACATCTCCTCGATCGTATTGATCGCGCCTGATGGAACCGCATTCTCCTCGCAGGCTTTCAGGAGATCCGCCTTCTGCCATTTCAGCGTCTCGGTGGAGATGAGAAGGCGGACATCGCCGCGATTGGCGACGCGGGCCTTGTTGGTGGAAAAGCGCTCGTCGCCGGCAATTGTCTCCAGGCCGAGGATGGTGCAGAGGCGGCGGAACTGGCCGTCGTTTCCGACCGCGAGAATAAGATAACCGTCCGCCACCGGCACGACCTCATAGGGCGAGATATTCGGATGGGCATTACCAAGGCGGGTCGGTGCGGCGCTGGAGACCAGGTAGTTCATGTTCTGATTGGCGAGCACGGCCGATTGCACGTCGAGCAGCGCCATGTCGACGAACTGGCCTTCGCCCGTTTTCAACGCGTGGATCAGCGCAGCTTCGATCGCCGAAACGGCATAGATGCCGGTGAAGATATCGGCGATGGCAACGCCGGCCTTCATCGGCTGGCCGTCCGGCTCGCCTGTTATCGACATAAAGCCGGACATGCCCTGGACGATGTAATCATAGCCGGCGAGGCCGGCATAGGGGCCTGTCTGGCCGAAGCCGGTGATCGAGCAGTAGACGAGCTTCGGATTCAGCTTGCGCAGGCTGTCGTAATCGAGGCCGTATTTGACGAGGCCGCCAAGCTTGAAATTCTCGATCACTACATCGGCAGTCGATACGAGACGGCGGACGAGATCCTGGCCTTCGGGGGTCTTCAGATCGGCGGTGATCGAGCGCTTGCCGCGATTGGCGGCGTGATAATAGGCGGCCGAGAGGTTTTTGCCATCGGCACCTTCGACGAAGGGGGGGCCCCATTGGCGGGTATCGTCGCCGCCGTCCGGGTTTTCGACCTTTATGACGTCGGCGCCGAGATCGGCGAGCATCTGCCCCGCCCAGGGGCCGGCGAGCACCCGGGCAAGCTCGATCACCCGGATGCCGGCAAGCGGCGGCTTCTTCGTCGTCTCCGTCATATTCCCTCGTCGGTTTCTACGGCGCCAGCGTCACCTCAGATGTATCGGATACAGGCTTTGAAGCAAAGCGGCGCTCGCGCCAGAGGATGTAGAAGCCCGATGCCATGATGATCATGATGCCGAGCCATTTGACCGCATTCGGAAAGTCGCCGAAAACCAGCCAGGCAAAGATCGTCGCCGAGACGATCTCGAAATATTGCAGCGGCGCCAGCGTCGAGGCCGGTGCTGCGCGATAGGCATAGACGCCGAAGATGCCGGCGATCGCGGCCATGGCGCCGACGCCGGCGAGGTAGAACCAGGCGCTACCCACCGGCATGACGGGGTCGAAAAGATCGGAGCCGCTTCCTTCGCCGATAAAAAGCAGGATAGTGCAGAAGAGTAGACCCCAGATGCCCATCTGGAACTGCATCGCCCAGGGATCTTCCCGGTGCGAGAGGACGCGGGTCATCAGCACGAAGATCGCGATGCAGAGGGCGCTAAGGACAGGCAGAAGGGCGATAAAGCCGACCTCCTGGAAACTCGGCTGGATGATCAGCATGGCCCCGAAAAAGCCGACGCCGCAGGCGGTATAGCGCCGCCAGCCGATCGTCTCCTTCAGGAAAATGCCGCCGAGGATCGTCACGATGATCGGCTCGACGAAGAAGATCGCAATCGCGTCGGCAACCGCCATGTATTTCAGCGTGGTGACGAAAGAGATCATCGAGACGGTGATGATTAAGCCGCGGATAGCGTGGAACAGGCTCTGGCGCCAGGAGAAATCAGCAAAGCTCTGCCGCCAGATGACGATCGGCAGCATGAACAGCGCCTGCACGACGAAGCGGCCGGCGGTGACCTCGGCGGACGGGATGGTGACAACCGCAAGCTTGGCGAAAATATCGATGAGCGGCGAAAACATCACCGACAGAAACATCAGCGCGAGCCCCGTCGTCACCTCGGAGGCTGAGGAAGCAGGGCGGGCGGAGGTGCTGCTCATGACGGAATCTCTTTCGCTCAGGATCTTACGACGGCCTCGTCGCACCATTCCACGAAGGCTGCAATCGCTGCATCAGCGCCGATCTCGTTCAGCGTTTCGTGCCGCATGTCCTGATATATCTGAGTGCTGATACGAGAGAAGCCGCAGGCTTTCAAATGGTTTGACAGCCAGAGGATGGCTTTTCCACGTTCGGTGGCCGGATCCTCTCCACCGCCGACCAGATGGATCGGCATATCGCGCGGCAGCCGGTCCAAATAGAGCTTCTGCGGCGCGCGAAACGTCAGTTCGAAGAGATCGAGCCACAGCGACACCGAAGCATCGAAGCCGCAGAGCGGATCGGCGATATATTTGTCGACTTCACCGGGAAGGCGCGACAGCCAGTCGAACTCGGTGCGGCGGCCCGGAATCGATTTTCCCCAGGCTGCGAAGGTGAGCTTCGGCAACAGGCCGCTCGGCACATCGGAGCCCTTCAGCATGCGCTCGGCCAAAAGGATCGCCTGGGCGGCGCGGCCGGCCAGGCCGACGGCGAAATTCGAATTCCAGACGGCGACGGCGTCGAAATCGGCCGGCGCCGTGACGGCTGTATTGAGGGCGATGAGGCCGCCCATCGAATGGCCGAAGAGGATGACCGGCAGGCCGGGATGGAGCATGGCCGCGTGGGCGCGCATGGTAAGGACGTCGCCGGTCACCCTGTCGACGCCGCCCCGCCGGGCGAAACGGCCGACCGGCGCGTCGGGCGCCGTCGTCTCGCCGTGGCCGCGGTGGTCATGGGCATAGACGTGATAACCGCGCGCCGCCATCGCTTCGGCAAAAGTGAGATAGCGTTTCGAATGTTCGGCGAGACCGTGCGATATCAACAGGATGCCGCGCCCCGGGCCGGCGGCCTCGGCATGGTGATAGGCGAGCGATGCTCCCGGCGCCGCGAGCCTTTGCGTTTCAGAAAACATCTGGATCCTCCCCGACGCAACAGACCAGATCAGCGTCCAAAAGCAACATCCATTCCGGGTTCATCCGATAACAAAATGCGGCAACGCTACGATTCAGGGTTGCGGACTTTTCATCTTCGTGCTTATTTGTTCCTGTATTGTTCTTTTTTGGGGGTTGAAATGAGCAGCATGCAGTTGCGTACCTTGACGGTCGCCGTATCGATGGTAATTGCCGGCGCCGCCATGGCGCAGGAGGGCGGCGGGACGACCCGCTTTATTCTGGCGGCGAGCTGGCAGCCGGCCTTTTGCCAGACGAACCAGAAGAAAGCTGAATGCGCCAGCCAGACCGGCGAGCGCCCCGATGCGACGAATTTTTCGCTGCACGGGCTCTGGCCGATGCGGCAGGATTATTGCGGCGTGAGCGCCGAGCAGAAGGCTGCCGACAAGGACGGCAAGTGGAACACATTGCCTGAGGTGACGCTTTCGGCCGAGACGCAGGCGGCGCTGTCCAAGGCGATGCCCGGCACACAATCCGGCCTGGAACGGCATGAATGGACGAAGCACGGCACCTGTACGAAAATGAGCGCCGAAGATTATTTCGGCGTCGGGGTGCATCTTCTGGGCGCGCTCAACACCTCGGCCGTGCGCGATCTCTTCGCCGCCAATATCGGCAAGCCGGTTAAGGCCGAGGCAATCAAGGCGGCTTTCGACAAGAGCTTCGGCCCTGGTGCCGGCGATCGCGTCAAGATGAGCTGCCGGCGGGCCGGCAATGTCAAAATGGTCAGCGGGTTGACGATCGGGCTTTCTGAAGCCGCCGGGGCGGCGTCGGCGAAAAGCGCCGGCCTTGCGGATCTGATCCAGGGCGCGGGAAAAACGACGTTCGGCTGCGACGAGGGCGTCGTCGACGCTGCGGGCTTCTGACCGGAAATCCTGCCTAAACCGGGTTTCGGCGTTGCCCGCAGGCGCTGTTTCGCCTACATAGCGGCACAATCGAAGTTTCCCGCCCGGAGCAGCGCAGCATGGCACGTCAGTTCATCTATCATATGTCCGGCCTCAACAAGGCCTATGGCAACAAGAAGATCCTGGAGAACATCCACCTTTCCTTCTACCCGGATGCCAAGATCGGTATTCTCGGGCCAAACGGCGCCGGTAAATCCACTGTGCTGCGCATCATCGCCGGCCAGGACAAGGAATATACCGGCGAAGCCTGGCTCGCCGAAGGAGCGACGGTCGGCTACCTCGAGCAGGAGCCGCACATCGATCCCAACAAGACGGTGTTCGAAAACGTCATGGAAGGCGTTGCCTCGAAGACAGCCGTACTCGAGCGCTACAATGAGCTGATGATGAACTATTCCGACGAGACGGCGGAAGAGGGAGCAAAGCTCCAGGACATCATCGACAGCCAGAACCTCTGGGATCTGGAAAGCCAGGTCGAGATGGCGATGGAAGCCTTGCGCTGCCCGCCACGCGACGCCGATGTCACCAGCCTGTCGGGTGGCGAGCGCCGCCGTATCGCGCTCTGCCGCCTGCTGCTTTCGCAGCCGGACCTGCTGCTGCTCGACGAACCGACCAACCACCTGGACGCCGAGACGATTGCCTGGCTCGAAAAGCATTTGCGTGACTATCCGGGCGCCGTGATGATGATCACCCACGATCGCTACTTCCTCGACAACGTCACTGGCTGGATCCTCGAACTCGACCGCGGCCGCGGCATTCCCTACGAAGGCAATTACTCGGCCTACCTGCTCGCCAAGGCCAAGCGCATGCAGCAGGAAAACCGGGAAGAGGCAGGACGCCAGAAGGCGATCAGCCGCGAACAGGAATGGATCGCCTCTAGCCCGAAAGCCCGTCAGGCCAAATCCAAGGCGCGTATCAAGTCCTATGAACAACTGGTGGAAGCGGCTGAAAAGCAGCGCCCCGGCGACGCACAGATCATCATCCCGGTCAGCGAGCGCCTCGGCCAGGTGGTCATCGAGATGGAAGGCATCACCAAGGGCTTCGAGGGCCGCACGCTGATCAACGACCTGTCGATCAAGCTGCCGCCGGGCGGCATCGTCGGCATCATCGGCCCGAACGGCGCCGGCAAGACGACGCTGTTCCGGATGATCACCGGCCAGGAAAAGCCGGACGCCGGATCCGTGCGCATCGGTGAGACGGTCCATCTCGGTTACGTCGACCAGAGCCGCGATGCACTGGATGGCAGCAAGACCGTCTGGGAGGAAATCTCGGGCGGCGCCGAAATCATCAAGCTCGGCAAGTTCGATATGAACTCCAGAGCCTATTGCGGCGCTTTCAACTTCAAGGGCGGCGATCAGCAGCAGAAGGTCGGCAACCTCTCGGGCGGCCAGCGCAACCGCGTTCACCTTGCCAAGATGCTGAAGGCTGGCGGCAACGTTCTGCTGCTCGACGAACCGACCAACGACCTCGATACGGAAACCCTGGGTGCGCTGGAAAGCGCGCTTGAGGCGTTCGCCGGCTGCGCCATCATCATCAGCCACGATCGCATGTTCCTCGACCGTCTGGCGACGCACATTCTGGCTTTCGAAGGCGAAGGCCATGTCGAATGGTTCGAAGGTAACTTCGAGGATTATGAACAGGACAAGATTCGCCGTCTCGGTCCCGACGCGCTCAACCCAGGCAGCCAGGCTCATAAGCGCCTGACGCGCTGATCGCAGCCGTTTTTGCAGTCGAGAAGCCCCGGTTCGGCCGGGGCTTTTTTTGTATTCCCGCTGTCGCAATTTGAGCAGGCAATTTCGCTCAAGTGCGAATTGTCGCTTGTCACCGTAATCCAAATCACATAAAGATATCTTTATATCTTGATTGGACTAGAGATGAGCGAACCCTTGAAGCTAGGACTGGATGGCCTGGTGGACGTCATGAAGGCGGCCGGCGAGCCCACGCGCCTGCGTCTTCTGGCGCTTCTCGACGGCGGCGACCTCACGGTGACCGATCTTACCGAAATTCTCGGCCAATCCCAGCCTCGCATCTCCCGGCATTTGAAGCTGCTCGGCGAGGCCGAACTGATCGAACGCTACCAGGAAGGCGCCTGGGCCTATTTCCGCCTCAAGCAGGACGGCAAGGCGGCCATGCTGGTGCGGGCATTGCTCAAGCATGTCTCCGAAAACGATCCGACCGTGCTTCGCGACGGCGAACGGCTGTCGCAGGTTAAGCGTCAGCGGGCCGAGCGGGCACAGGCCTATTTCAGCCGCAACGCGGCGGAATGGGACGAGCTTCGCCGCCTGCATGCCGCCGATGAAGAGGTCGACGCCGCCGTCATCCGGCTGCTCGGCAGCCAGCCGATCGATTCGCTGCTCGATCTCGGCACCGGCACCGGCCGCATCCTCGAGCTTTTGTCGGGGTTCTACCGCCGGGCGATCGGCGTCGATGCCAGCCGCGACATGCTAAGCGTGGCGCGCGCCAATCTCGACAAATCCCGCATCACCAAGGCCACCGTGCGCCACGCCGATATCCTCAACCTGCCGTTCGAAGGCCAGGATTTCGACCTGGTGACGATCCATCAGGTACTGCATTTCTTCGACCAGCCGGAGATTGCGATCGCCGAAGCGGCGCGCATGCTGCGGCCGGGCGGCAGGCTCGTGGTCATCGACCTTGCGCCGCACACGCTCGAATATCTCCGCGACGAGCATGCGCATGTCCGTCTCGGTTTTTCGCACCAGGCGATATCCGACTGGCTGCACAGGGCCGGGCTCGACGTCGAGCAGGTCGTCGATCTTCATCCGGGTCAGCAGAGCGGGCAGGGGTTGACGGTCACCGTCTGGCTCGCGCGCGATCCGAGGCGCCTCATGGCTTCGCAACTAAGCGAAGGCGCCGAACCTACATTTGCCGGGAGAGTATGACATGGCTTTGAATAACGAGGAACGCGGCCGCAATATCGGGATTTCCTTCGAATTCTTTCCGCCGAAATCGGAAGAGATGGAGGGCCAGCTCTGGCAGACGGTCAGCGAACTGCAGGATTGGGATCCGGATTTCGTCTCGGTGACCTATGGGGCCGGCGGCACCACCAAGGCGCCGACGCTGACTGCCGTCACACGGTTCCTGTCGCAGACGCCGCTTGCCACCGCCTCGCACCTGACCTGCGTCGGCGCGACGAAGGAAGAGACGCATCAGATGATCGAGACCTTCCGCAAGGTCGGCGTGACGCATTTCGTGGCGTTGCGCGGCGATGCGCCCGGAGGCGCAGGCGCGCCCTACCAGCCGCATCCCGGCGGCTACGCCAATGCGGCGGAGTTGGTGGCTGGCCTCAAGGCGATCAGTGATTTCGAGATTTCGGTCTCCGCCTATCCTGAAAAACACCCGGAGAGCCGCGATACGGCTGCCGATATCGACATGCTCAAGCGCAAGGCCGATAATGGCGCCGACCGGGCGCTGACGCAGTTCTTCTTCGACAACGACAATTTCGAGCGCTACCTGGAGAAGGTGCGCGCTGCCGGCATCTCGATCCCGATTGTGCCGGGTATCATGCCGATCCAGAACCTGACGCAGTTGAAGCGTTTCGCCGGTGCCTGCGGCACGATCATCCCGGCCTTTCTCGACGAGCGCTTCGCCGGCTTCGACGACAAGCCCGAAGAACGGGCGAAGGTCGCAGCCGATGTCGCCGCCGAGCAGATCGACGATCTCGTCCGGCGGGGCCTTCATGAGTTCCATCTCTATACAATGAACCGTTCGCCGCTGGTTTCCGCTGTGCTCGACAATCTCGGTCTCTCGCGGCGGGCGGCGAAAAGTGCGGGCGCGGCCGCCTGATCTTTCGAGTTCAAAAGTGAAAAGCGCATGTCGGGCGGGACATGCGCTTTTTTTATTGGCGGATTGATCAGGGGAGTTCAGGTACTACCAGTCATTACGCCTCGGTATCGGCCGGCTCAGATGAAGAGCATGGACAAGACGAAAGCAAACGCTGCACTGACCAACAGAACATTCAAGGATTGCGTGAGTCCCATGTCTGTCTCCTCGCGTTAACCGGTCGATATTATGTCTGAAATATGTCGGTTGGAAAGCGAATTCTATGCTGCGCTGCAGAAGGGCGCGGTGGATAAGTCGAACAGCATTTCCGCAAGTAATTGAAATCAATATGTAATTATCGCGAAATTTTTGTTCACAATTTTTAACGTGGCGTTAAATCCGGCGATCACAGATTTACCTATGCGCCTAAAACATGGCCGGCGCGCAAGCGGTTGAAAATATAGGGAAACTGCAACCGACTTTCAGGCGGTGCGTATCAGCACGCGATAGGCGCGGCCATCGAGAATGACGAGTCCGAAACCGATCAGCGCCATGCCGGCGAGTTCGCCGAGTGCCAGCCTTTCGCCAAGGAATAGCACGCCGAGGAGGATGGCGCTCGGCGGCACCAGCAGGGTGACGAGCGAGGCGTTGGTGGCACCGGCTGCCGCCATGATCCGGAAATAGAGAATATAGGCGAATGCGGTCGATACCAGCGCCAGCGCCAGGATGGCGAGGAGAATATCGACTTCCGGCAAGGGGAGCGTCCAGGGACGATCGGCCAGCAGCGATAGCGGCAAAGTGATCAGTGAGGAGGCGGTCAGCTGGCCGGCGGCGGTGACCGGGGCGGGAATAGTCTTGAAACGTTTGCCGTAAGTGGCGGCGAAACCGTAAGAGATGGCGGCCAGTACCGGTAGAAGCAGCGCCCAGAGCGGCGCCTCGCCACCGGCCGAGATGCCGGGGCCGATCAGCACGATCGTTCCGGCCAGGCCGACGAGGCAGCCGGCGATTTTTGCCGACGACAGCTTTTCGTCTGACGTGAAATAATTGGCGATGAGCACGGTCCAGATCGGCGTCGTCGCGTTCAGGATCGCCGCGAGGCCGGCGCCGATGCGGGTCTGGCCGAAGAAGATCAGCGCATGCGGCAGGGCATTGTTGATCAGCCCGAGGATCAGGAATTCACGCCAGCGGGCCTTGAGGATCGAATAGATGTCGAAACGGCCGGCGATATAGAGATGCAGCGCCAGGGCTGCAAGCAGCAGCCTGAGGAAGACGAGGGTCAGTGGCGGCACATGCTGGACGGCGATGCTGGCAAAGAAGAAGGAGCCGCCCCAGATCAGGCCGAGCAGGACCAGCAGGCTCCAGGTCCAGGCATTCATCCTGCTGTCCATGCCGGTTCCTCCACGCAAGGCCGCTTCGCCGCCCTATCGTCTGCCGATAATGGGCGGCGATTCTTCACCACTATGTTTAGGGCAGACTGCGGCCAGCGCCACCCGTTTCTTGCGAAGCGGGCAGCGGTGCGACATCCGTGGGATCAGAGGGCGTTGAGCAGGGCAGGCGTCGCCCAGCCGTCGGCCGGAATGCCGAGACGCTGCTGTTCCTTCTGGATCGCGACGCGCGTGCCGGAGCCGAGGATGCCGTCGATCTCGCCGACATCATGACCGAGCGACTGCAGCTTGGTCTGCAGCGTCTTCATCTGGTCGTTGGCGAGCCCCTGTTCCGGCACACCCTTGAGATAGGTCGGAGCGCCGGAAAGCCGGGTCCCGAAATAGGCGGCCGAGGTCGTGTAGATGAACGACTTGTTCCATTCGAGATAGATTTTGAAATTCGGGTAGGCGATGAAGGCCGGTCCCATGCGGCCCTGCGGCAGCACGAGGTCGCCTTCGAGGTTGCCGAAGGCGGTATTGCCGTCGCGCGGCTTGACGCCGAGCGCGAACCATTCGCCTGCCTTCATCGTGCCGCCGAGGCCGGATTTCTCCCAGGGCAGATTATCGGGCAGGGTGACTTCCTGCAGCCAGGGCTGGCCGCGCTCGAAGCCGAGATGCTGGATGAATTTCGCCGCCGTCAGGATGGCGTCCGGGCCGCTCTGCTTCAGGCGGACATGGCCGTCGCCATCGCCGTCCATGCCATAGGCGATGATGTCGCGCGGCAGCATCTGAACCTGGCCGATCTCGCCCGCCCAGGCGCCGGTATTGGTGGCGGGGTCGAGATCGCCGTGCTGGACCATCTCGATGAGGGCGATCAGCTGCGGGCGGAAAAGCTCCGGGCGGCGGCAGTCATGCGACAGCGTCACCAGGGCATTGCGGGTGTTGAAATCGCCCTGGACAGCGCCGAAATCGGTTTCCATCGCCCAGAAGGCGGTGATGACGCCGGAGGGAACGCCGAATTCCTGCTCGGCGCGGGCAAAGACGTCGGCATATTGCTTCATCTTCTGGCGGCCGATGTCGAGGCGGGCCTGGCTGACGGTGCGCTGGGAGAATTCGAGGAAGGTCTGTTTGAAGACGCCCTGGGCCCGATCCCGGCTGAGGACCTTGGGGTCGATCTCGGCGCCGGCAAGGGCCGCGTCGGCGGCTGCAGCACTTGCGCCGGTGGCAACCGCATCTTTCTTGACGCCGTCAAGGAAGGCGGAAAGATCGCCGCCGCAAGGCGCGGCCGGGGCTGAGTCCGGCGCCTGCTGGGCGGCCGCGCCGCCGGCGAGGGCGAGGGCAAACAGAAGGGCGAGTGCAGAGCGGCTTGCGAGCGAGCGGTGCATGGATGCGGTCCTTATATCAAACAGATTGCCGTCGCTTTCACAGAGGAATGTGACGGAAGCAAGAAACATTGCAAGACGTTACTAAGAATTTCTATCCTTGGAAACGGTCGCGACCCAATTGTTCCAGTTCTTTGCACTGCCGGCAAAGACGTTGATGTCGGTCGGCCCCTTGATGCCGGGAATGACGCCGGTCGAGGTATATTGCCAGAAGGCCCAGCGGCGGTCGGAATAGGTCACTTCGGGGTGTTTTGCCACCGAGCGGACCCAGAAATGATAATCCTGGAAGTAGCCGGCGAGATTTTCACGGTGGAAATCGACCGAGGTGTAGATGATCGGACGCTTGCCGTAGTAAGCCTCCAGCCGGTTCATGAAACGCTGCATTTCGGAGCGCACCGTTTCCGCGTCGGGGCGGTAGCGGCAGGTCTTCGATTCGGCGTTCCATTCGACGTCGAGCACCGGCGGCAGGCGCATGGCCTCCTTCGGCACGTTGCGGATGAACCAGTCGGCCTGCTCGTCGGCCGAAGAGCAGAAATAATAGAAATGATAGGGGGCGTGCGGGATGCCGGCGGCGCGCGCCTCGCGCCAGTATTCGTCGAAGCGCGGATCGACCCTGTCCTTGCCTTCCGTCGCCTTGATGAAGGCGAAGCCGACGCCGGAATTCCTCACCGTCGCCCAGTCGATATCGCCCTGCCATTTGGAGATGTCGATGCCATGGATCGCATTCTGCTGCGGATGCTTTGGGCCGAAGTCCTGAGGATCGGTGTCCTTGAAGCGCGTCTTGGGCTTGATCGATGCCGTTTCGAGATAGTCATGACCAGAGGAGGTGCAGCCGGCCAGCATGATGGCCAGGGGCAAAACGCAAAACAAAAGCCGGCGCATGGGCGTCCCGTCGTAACTCGAATGATCTCTTTGCCCCACAGCTTGACCTTCGGAAATGACGAGTCAGCAGAGGATAACCCTCTTTTCACCATATCAACGTAAAAAAACGGTTAGTTTCAAGTGAATTATGAGCGCTTGCTGATAATCGCCGCCCGCCAGGCATAACCGCCGCCGACGGTTTCAAACACCAATCTTGCGCTGTTTTCATGGGCTTGCGCTTCCAGGACCTCGCGCATGTCGGGGCGCGGGGTGACGTGGAATTTCGCAAGCCATGACTGCAGCATGCGCCGGAACCAGCCCGGCAGGCCTTCCTGCTGGCCGAAATCGACGATGTGCAACTGGCCGCCGGGATTGAGTGCGGCGATCGATGCATCGACGGCGCGTTCCCAGTCCGGGATCATCGACAGGGCATAGGATATCAGGATGCGGTCGAAGCCGCTGACCCCGAATTCGCGCGGGGTGAACGCCGTGGCGTCGGAGACGCGGAATTCCGGGATCGTCGCCTTGGTGGCGAAGGTCTTGCGGGCCGAAATCAGCATTTCCTGGGAAATGTCGAGGCCGAACAGCTTGGCGGTCGGGAAATGCCTGTGGGCGAAGGCCATGTTGCGGCCGGTGCCGCAGCCGACCTCGAGCAGGGTGCCGCCGTCCGGCACGTCGAGATTGCGGATCGTGCTGTCGCGGCCGAGAAGGTAATATTTGCGGGTGAGGTCGTAGATGTGGCGTTGGTAGCGGTACATGCCATCCATCAGGCTGGCATGTTCGTTGCTCTTTCCTGCCGTCTCGGTACCGACCTTGCTCACGCCTTCTTCCCGTAAATGTGGAAGCCGCCGTAGATTGCCGAGCGATCGAGCGCCGTCAGTTCACGCGACTTCTCCTCGAAATAATCCCACTGGTCGCGGATCGAGGGTGACAGGCGGCCTTCGATGATGCTCTTTTCGGCGGCAGTGCGGAAGATCACGCGGGCGCCGTCACGCGCCGTGCGGGTGATTTCCCGCCAGACGTCGTTCAGCTGCTCGTCCGTCATCCAGTCCTGCGCGTCGAGCAGGATGTAGCGGTCGCGCGAGGCGGCCGGCTCGCGGGCCAGAAGCTCGGTGAAGCTTGCATGATGGACGTTGACGCGATCGACATTGGCGCGGATCACCTGGTAGTGCTCCGACTTCAGATAAGTCGGCAGCGGGCCTTCCTCTTGCGTGCCATAGCGGCGGCCGAAGGCCTGCCAGGCGAAATAGTTGTCGCGCATCGGGAAATGACAGGCGAGCTTTTCCAGGCGGTGCTTCAAGACCGGGGCGATCGAATGATCGGCGGCGAGGCTTGCGAGCTCGTCATATTGCTGCGGCGGGATGCCGAGGCCGAAGAGCGAGCTCTTGCGCCCGGTGATCCAGCGGACCACCGGCTTTTCGAACAGCGGCGCGATCTGCTCTTCGAAGAACTGGCGCTGCTCGCGGATCGAGCGGGTCTTGGTCATCTCGCGCAGCTTGACGCCATGCAGGCGGGCAAGAAGGTGGGCTGCGCCGATGAAGCGGCCGAGCAGCCCGGTTTCGTAGATGTTGCGGTCGAAGATGGTGACGCGGCGGCGGCCGAACTTGCGGCCGTTCCAATAGCTGCGGGTCGCCTCGTCGAGCTGGGCGGCGAGATGCTGGTCATAGGCGCGGCTGTTCGACTTCTCGTTCGGCATGGCCAGGAAGCGGACGAGATCGGTATGGCCGGGAAGATGCTTGAAAGCGGCAAGCTTCAGGCGGTTCAGCGCGATATGGTGCGGGTTGAGATCGACGACGTCGATCGAGGCCGGAGCCTTGGAGAGATAAGCGAGCATGTTGCAGCCGCCGGAGCCGATGGTGACGATGCGATGGTTGGGCTTCAGCTCCATTGCCTGCATGTCGAGATCCGGATCCTCCCAGATCTGCGGATAAACGAGGCCGGAGAAGAGAAGGCCGAAGAGACGCTCGGAAAATCCATCCTTCGAAAAAGCCTTGTGGCGGAGAAGGGCGTCCTTGAGTTTCCGGTTCTTGCGGAAGCCGGCATCCGGTGCAAATTCTGACATGAGTCTGTCACCTTTTTAGCGTTCAGGGCGTGTAGCGCGCCACTGCTACAGTTTGATGACGTGGGCTGTGGGGCGCCGTTCTCCGGAAAGATCGCCCTCCCGGTAAAGTGATCGCAATGGCGGCTGTTCTTGGCTGCGGCCTCTTTCCGGCGCCTGTGATTCCTGCTTCTCTCCCGGTATGGAGGAATGCCATGCGATTTGTTCTGCGTATTCTGAAGGCGCTTGCTCTCCTTGTCGTACTCTTCGTTATCGGCGCCGGCGGCTGGCTCTTCGTCCGGCCGCCGGAACTGCTGCGTGTCGGCGACGGCTATGCGGCCAAGATCGTCTGTTCCAATGTCTTCATCGCTGGCCGGGAGGCCGAGGAGGTGCTCGAAGATGATGTTCAGGCGCCCGGAAATCCGCTGCTGCGGCTGGTGCGCGTCAGCGTCGACCGCGACAACGGCCGGGTGACGGCGCGTTTCCTGGGACTATTTGCGCCAAGCTATGCGCTGTATCGCGGCGCTTTCGGCTGTACGAGCGTGCCAGATGGCAATTTCGAGGCGGCGGCAAATGCGGTGCCTTTCGATGTGCCGGCGGGGGTGGAGGTGAACGAGGCCCTATGGCCGGAGGTGGAGGGCGCCGGCGATCGGCGTGACGCGAAGATCGCCGCTCTGCTTACCGATGCCCGGCTTGCCGGCCCGGCCATGCGGGCGATCGTGGTGGTGCGCAATGGTCGCATTGTTGCCGAAGCCTATGGTCCCGGCTTTTCCGCGAAGACGCCGCTGATCGGCTGGTCGATGACGAAGACGGTGAATGCTGCGATCGTCGGCCGGCTGATGCTCGACGGCAAGATTTCCTTCGACGACGACGATTTGCTGGCGCAGTGGAAGAACGACGGGCGCGCCAAGATCAAGGTCTCCGATCTGCTCGGCATGGAGAGCGGCCTTGCCTTTAACGAGGATTATGGCGATGTCGCCGATGTGACGCGCATGCTCTATCTCGATCCCGGCATGGTATCGCTGCCGGCCAACGCACCGATGGAGGCAGAGCCCGGCAAGCGCTTCCGCTATTCGAGCGGCACGGCGGTGCTTTTGTCACGCATCTGGATGGATAGGGTCGGTAATGCACAGGCGGCCTTTTCCTATCCTGGCGACGCGCTGTTTTCGCCGCTCGGCATGACGAGCGCCGTCTTCGAACTCGATGCGCGCGGCACCTTTGCCGGAAGCTCCTATCTCTATGCGACGGCGCATGACTGGGCGCGTTTCGGGCAGTTCCTGCTGCAGGACGGAGTTTGGGACGGCCAGCGGCTGCTGCCGGAGGGTTTTGTCGGCGCCATGCGCACGCCGACGGCAGCGTCGAACGGCCGCTATACGCAGGGCCAGGCTTGGCTGGCGCCCGGCGGTTCAAATGCTAAATCTGGGCTGCCTGAGGATACGTTCTGGCTGACGGGGCATGATGGGCAGAGCATGGCGATCGTGCCGTCTGCCGATCTGGTCGTCGTGAGACTCGGCCTGACACCGAGCTGGCTCGGCTATCAGCCGCAGACGCTTCTCAAGGCTGTTCTGGGGGCCTTGCCGCAAACGGGAGCACCGCAACAGCAGGCCGTGTCGCAACAGCCAGCGCAGCCGCAGCCATAGGCGACTTCCGTCGTTCCAGTCGTTTATTGTTTAATAGTTGCCCTGGGCGATGTCGGTCATGCCCTTGCGCTTGGCGTCGTAATAATAGCCGCGCGCATAGAGGCGCACGGCATCGTCTTCCCTGCTGTCGGAGACGAGCCAAGCGCCGCGCAGATATTTTGCGGCATATTTGATATTGGTCTCGGCATCGAAGAGACCGCCCGGAGCGCCGTCATACCCCATGGACTTGGCCGTATTGTACTTGATCTGCATCAGGCCGAAATAGCCGCGCTTGTTGTAAGCCTTGGGATTGTAGCGGCTCTCGCGATGGACAATGCGGTGGAGCAGGGTCTCGGGAATTTCGTAGAGCTTCGAATATTTCTGAATGAGCTTGGTGACGAAGCTCTTTTCGACCGTCGGCGCATCGTCTTTGTCGTCGTCACTGAACATCGGCGGTGCCGTCGGCGGATCGATCGGCCCGGATTCGTCGAAACCGTAATCCATGCTGGCACGCGGTGTGGTGTCGACTGCGGCAAGTGCTGCAAGCGCACTGTTTTGCGGTGTCGCCGCAAAGGCGAGCTGCGTCGTCGGCTGCGCCGGGGTTCCCGGACGCGGCGTCGGCACCACGGACTGGATCGCCGTCATCTCGGGCGTCAGCGGGATCTGCGCATAGGCCGCCGGCTGCATGGGAAGATCGGCAGGCTGAGGGGCTGTCACGCTCGGCATCGCCGTTGCGGTCAGTGAGGGTGATGCCGGGGGAATGGTGGCACCGGCGACCTGACCGGCCGCGCCCTCCGCTGTCGGGATAGCCGCAAGTGTGGCATCTTCACCGGGTTTCGGCATCGGCACCACGGTCTGGGCGGCTGTCAGTTCGGCCTGGGAGGTGTATTCGACGCTGGCGCATCCCGTCATCACGCCGCAGAGTATCGTCGAAACGACAAGACTGCGTTTCAGGCCGGACAATCCGATCGCTACCATTCCGCCACTTTCGTGAAATCGCGCCGCCCCGGCAGCGTTATAAAAGTTACTAAAAAGCTTAAACCCTGCCGACCCCATTAACCTATTTGTGGCATTCCGGCAACCACGGATTATTTCCAAGCTGAAACAGGGCGATACCCGGATTTCTAAGCCGCAATGCGGCGATAGCCGGCCGTTACGGCGCCTGCGGCGATCAACAGAGTGCCGCCCGTCCGGTTTACGGCGCGCTGGACGCTTGCCTTGCGAATCAGTCCACGAGCGGAATGGGCGAGAAACGCGTAGGTGGCGGCGTTGAGGATCGCCAGCACCAGGAAGGTCGCTTCCATGATCGCCATCTGCCCGAAGAAGGGTAAGGCGGGATCGAGGAACTGCGGCACGAAGGCGACGAAGAAGATAATGCTCTTCGGATTTAGCGCCGTGACGACATATGCGTGGAGGAAAATCTTGAGCGACTTTTCCTCCGGCAGATTGTCGTTGTCGGCAACAAGTTCGCCGATGATTGGAGCCCGCCACAGCTTGATTCCCAGCCAGATCAGGTAGGCGCCGCCGATCCACTTCAAGACGGCGAAAAGCGCGGCGGAGGCGGCCAGGACGGCGCCGAGCCCAAAGAGAGACGCGGTCATCGCGGTGAAGTCACCAAGTGCCACGCCGCCCACCGTCGCAAACGCAGTCCTGCGTCCATGACCGAGCGCATAGGAAACGACGAGCAGTATCGTCGGCCCCGGAATGGCCAGCATGATGGCGGATGCGGCCGCAAAAGCGAACCAGGCTTCAAGTGACATGGTGTCTCCTCCTATTCCTCAGGAACAAGCAAAGACACCATATTAACCATCCGTCAATCACGCTTCTTTGTATTTCTGGCCTATATTGTCCATGACTTCGGCAAACCATGCCGTCGACAGGTCGAAAGCCTTGCCGCCCTTGATGCGCGGGAATTCTATAGTGCGCAATTTACCGTTTTGCGCTTCATCGTGGCCGGTGACGCCGGAGACTTTGTTGAGCGCGCTTTCGACGGCGAGATCGACCATGCTCTGGATCAGCCGGAGGTCGTCGCTATTGGCAGGCGCCGAGCGGGCGAAGTAGCCTGATTTCTGCACGAGAGAACGCTCGGCGTTCAGCAGGCTGGCGAACTGCTTCTGGAACCAGGCGCCGACGTTGATCGTGTCGATCTTCACATGGCCGAAGGCGTCGCGCTTGACGGTCTCGCCGGCGGCTTCGCGCTCCGCGACGATGGCGTCGAGGCAAGCGCCCTCGGAGACGAAGACGGTGGCGTGGCCGTTGCGGTCCATGCTTTCCTTCAGGCGGGCGGCCTCGGCGTCGAGGTCGAAGGCCATTTCAGGCAGGTAGACGGCGTCGATGCTTTTGAGATGCGCGTCCATCATCAGGCCATCGACATACTGGTTGCGGCTGGTGCGCTGGAGATAGGCGCGGGCGGTAGCGGCCGTCAGCCAGCCGCAATGGCGGCCCATGACCTCGTGGATGACGAGGGTGCGGGGCGCGGCCGTCTGTTCATTGCCGACATTGTCGAAGAAATGTGCGCCGACCTCTGCGGCCGTCCAGGCGCCGAGCGACTGGCGGATCGGCACGACGTCGTTGTCGACGGTCTTCGGCAGGCCGACTACGGTGAGGTTGTAGCCGTTGGCGGCGAGATAGGCGGCAAGGTCGGCGGCGGTGGTGTTGGTGTCGTCGCCGCCGATCGTGTGGAGAATGGTGATGCCGTCATTGGCGAGGCGTTCGGCGGCGACCCTGAGCGGGTTGTCGCCTTCCTTGACCAGGCCGCGCTTGACGCAGTCGGCGGCATTAGTGAGCTTGACGCGGCTATTGCCGATCGGCGACCCGCCATAACGATGCAGCAGTGGCGCCTTTTCGCGCATCTCGCGGGTGATCGCGATGCTGTCGCCGAGCAATACGCCCTGGTAGCCGGACTTGTAGGCGACAATATCGAGGTCGGGGGCAATGTCGCTGTAGCGTTCGATGAGGCCGCCGACGGCGGAGGAAAGACAGGGCGCCAGGCCTCCGGCGGTCAGCATTGCAACTTTCTGCTTGGCCATGATCCCTCCTATGGCGTTTCGGTGCGGCGGCGTCAGCTATAGGCGTCGCATCGAATTCGACTCGAGCGACGCGCTTCAGTGCATTGTTTTCATGCATGTCGTTATCCCGGACCCGCTGCACACTTCCGGGCAACATGCATGAGGGCATGGATGCGGCAGGGAAAGGAGCCTGTAAAGTAAAGAATTTACGAAAAAGCGCCTTTCTGCCGCGCGGCGACCCTAAGAGCTGATATAATCGTTTCAAGCCCGTTCTGACTGCCGAGAACTCTTGTGGAAATTGCCGGCGCGGCGCGCTGCGAAGCGGAGGTGCCGAGCGCACGAGGAACCTTTGCTGCGTTGCGACAATTACCAAATCGTGAAAACTGTGTTCGGTCCTACGACCAATAGTCGCCTTGCAAAGGCTACGATTCTTTGGTCAAGCTGTTTGCATATAAGTCGACAAGCATGCGAGAGATTTCGATGTCCTTCTGGGAAAAACTGTTGAATGCCATTGGCAATACCGCGGGCAATGCGCTGTCTGCGGTCGTCGAGGCTATCCGAACGGTTTTCGAAGGCGATCCCGAGACCCGGCGCAAGGTGGCTTTCTCCGTGGCGATCATCGCGTTGTCGGCCAAGATGGCCAAGGCCGACGGCATCGTCAGCGAGAAGGAAGTCGAAGCCTTCCGCGAAATCTTCGAATTCCCTGAAGACCAGGCAAAGAACGTCGCCAGGCTTTACAACCTCGCACGCCAGGACGTGGCCGGCTACGAAGCCTATGCCGAACGGCTCTCGACGCTCTGCGTTACCTGCGCGGCCAATTGCACGGTACTGGAAGACGTGCTCGACGGTCTCTTCCATATCGCCAAAGCCGATGGGCTGATCCACGAGAAAGAATTGAATTTCCTCAGTCATATCGGCGAGATCTTCCAGATGAGCGAGACGCGCTTCGAGCAGATTGCCGCCCGTCACGTCTCGTCCGGGGGCGATCCCTACAAGGTGCTCGGTGTTTTGCCCTCGGACGATTTCCCGACCATCCGCCGCCGCTATCATGGTCTCGTCAGCGAACATCATCCGGATCGGCTGATCTCGCGCGGCGTGCCGAGGGAGTTCCATGTTATTGCCAATGAGCGCATGGCGGCGCTGAACGCCGCCTATGAGGCGATCGAGAAGGAACGCCGCGCCGCATGACCTCTTTCGAGGCCGACTGCGGGAGTGCCCGCGTGCAGCCTTCGCCGAACCATGGCGAGCGCGCGGACGGGCGTCGTCCGGACATGATCCTGTTGCACTATACCGGCATGCCGACGGCTTTCGGCGCGCTCGACTGGCTCTGTCGCGCCGAGAGCCAGGTTTCCAGCCATTACTTCGTGCATGAGAACGGCGAGGTGGTGCAGCTCGTACCGGAGGTCCGGCGTGCTTGGCACGCGGGCAAGAGCAGCTGGCACGGCGAGACGGATATCAATTCGCTATCGATCGGCATCGAGATCGCCAATGCCGGCCACCCCGGCGGGCTTCCCGATTATCCGAAAGAACAGATCGCCGCGGTAATCGAATTGTGTCGCGACTGTGTCAAACGTTGGTCGATCGCACCGGAACGAGTCCTTGGGCACTCCGATGTGGCCCCAGTCCGCAAGGTCGATCCGGGCGAAAAATTCCCCTGGGCCGAGCTCCACAGGGCGGGCATCGGGCACTGGGTCGAGCCGGCAACGATCACCGGCGGGCGCTTCTTCCAGCGGGGTGATGCCGGCCAGCCTGTCGAAGCGCTGCAGTCAATGCTGTCTCTCTATGGATACAGCACTGAAATCACAGGCCAATTTTCCGACAAGACGGCGGGCGACGTAGAAGCTTTCCAGCGCCATTTCCGGCCTGAACGGGTGGATGGCATCGCCGATTTCTCGACGATCGACACGTTGCATCGGCTGCTGTCGGCGCTGCCGCGCTATTCCTGATTCCTCGGCAATTACTGAAACGCCGAATTTCGCATTGCAGCGCGAAATTCGGCCTGCCACATCATTTCCCTATTATCTCCTCATTGCGATGGTCTAAGAACGTCCGCCAAGCGGTCTCGTGATTGTTTTCGAGTTAAACCGCGGGCGTTATGTGAAACGATAAGAATTACCGTGAATTCAGATCGCTCTTTGATCTAGAATTCATTATGACAGCGAGGCGCGCCGTCTGGAAATTCTTTGGGTCGGAGTGTTCAAGACTACATGAGAAAACTGATTGTTGTTGCTGCAACGTGCGTTGGCATGGTGCTGGCGGGAAATAGCTTTGCCTTTGCGAATGATTGGGGTGTGCGATCCGATGCGCCGGTGAAGAAAGTCGAGCGTCCTTCGAAGAAGGCAGAGCGTCCGTTGAAGAAAGCGGAACGTTCGGTCAAGCCGGCGAAGCGTCCGCTCAAGACGGCGGAACGCCCGCTGAAGACGGTCGAGCGCCAGAGCGGCTATCCCGTCGCCGATGTTTCCGCCAATTCCTATTCCGCGCTGATCAGCAAATATGCGAACCAATATAATGTACCTGTTGCGCTGGCGACCGCGGTCATCCGCGTCGAAAGCAATTTCAATCCGAATGCGCGCGGCAGCCACGGTGAAATCGGCCTGATGCAGATCAAGCCTGCAACGGCCCGCATGATGGGTTATTCCGGCGCCGCCAAGGGCCTGTTCGATCCGGAAACCAACATCAAGTACGGCATGAAATATCTGGCTGCCGCCCATGATCTCGGTGGTGGCGAGACCTGCAACACCATCCTCAAATACAATGCCGGCCATGGCGCCACGCGCATGAACCCGGTGTCCAAGTCCTATTGCGGCAAGGTTCTGGCAATACTCTGAGCCTGAAGCGTTTATCCCTGACAAGAGCTGGATGATTCAGGATGATTGCCATGGTATCGCTCGAAATTAGCGAGGTGCGATATGGCAGTCGATTTCAGGTTCATCGTTATCGGCCGCGGCATGATGGGTGCCGCGGCCGCAAAATATCTGGCACGCCAGACGGATGGCGTCGCCGTCATCGGCCCTGATGAGCCCGATGACCGCAGGACGCATCAAGGCGTCTTTGCCAGTCATTACGACGAAGGCCGCATCACCCGCACCATCGATCCGGATCGCGACTGGGCGCTGCTGGCCAATCGCTCGATCAGCCGCTACGACGAGATTGCCCGCGACAGCGCCGTCGACTTCTATAGAGAAATCGGCTGTGTCGTTGTCGCGCCTGACGGAAGCGACTATCTCGAAAGAACCCGGCAGGCCGCCGTTTCGCTCGGCGTCGAGACCAGTCTTCTCGACGAGGCCGGATTGAAGGCCGCCTTTCCCTTCTTCGCCTTTCCCGATGGCGCCGCCGGCGTCTTCGAGGCGAAGGGCGCCGGCCATATCAGCCCGCGCAGCCTGGTCAAGGCACAGTCGATGCTGGCGGAAAAGGCAGGTGCCGCCATCATTCGAGACCATGTCGTCTCGATCCGCAGCGAGGGCGGGTCGGCTGTCGTCCGGACCGCAGGCGGTCGGAGCTATCGCGGTGAAAAGGTGTTGCTGGCAGCGGGCGGATTTTCCATTGCGCAGAATCTGTTGGCGCGTCCGGTTGCGATGACGGTTTATGGTAGGACGGTAACGCTTTTCGAGGTGAGCGAGACCGATGCGGCGCGTCTTGCGGCCATGCCCTCGCTCATTCTCGATGTGCCCGGTATCCATATTTATCTGCTGCCGCCGATCCGTTATCCCGACGGCAAATTCTACCTGAAGATCGGCGGCGACCCCGACGATCTGGCGCTCGGCGACGAGATGGAGATGCGCGCCTGGTTCAGAACCGAGGGGCGCGAGACCGTTCGCGCATATCTCGAACGCATCGTCGAAGCTCTCGTGCCCGACATGGCGCCGCTCTCGATTTCGACGGCAGCCTGCGTCGTGTCGCAGACGCAAAGCGGCTACCCGATGATCGGTTATACTTCATCGCCTGGAATCGCGGTGCTGACGGGCTGCGCCGGCACCTCGGCCAAGAGCTCGGACGAAATCGGCCGGCTTGGGGCCGAGCTGCTTTTAGCAGGCAGAATCAGCGAACAGGGCTACTCCACGGATTTCACACCGCAATTTCGCTAATTAAATTCTGATTTCGGTGGCAATTACCGTTTCTGTCGTTTATGGGAGCCCTGCCAGTTGGCTGGGCAGCCGCGCTTTATCAATGCCGAAAGGCGGTAGGGTGAGGAAAGTCCGGGCTCCACGGAAACACGGTGCCGGATAACGTCCGGCGAGGGCGACCTCAGGGAAAGTGCCACAGAAAGCAAACCGCCTGTCATGACAGGTAAGGGTGAAAGGGTGGGGTAAGAGCCCACCGCATCTCCGGCAACGGAAATGGCACGGTAAACCCCACCGGGAGCAAGACCGAATAGGGATGACGCGGGCGGCCGAAAGGCCTTCCGGCCGGTTTCCAGGCCAGTCATCCGGGTGGGTTGCGCGAGGCAGCGTGCGAGCGCTGTCCCAGAGGAATGGCTGCCACGTTCCGGTTCACGCCGGAGCCATACAGAACCCGGCTTACAGGCCAACTGGCGATTAACTCTTGTGGCGCGATCAAGCCCTGACTTCAAGAATCACTTCCCCGTAAACTGCTGAAATAGAATGTTTTCAAGTGGATGCTTATGCACTCCGCCTGTTGAAAATTCTTTTTTCAAAAGCGCCGCTGCGCGCCATCGCGAGAGGGCGATCCTAACCCTTTGTTAAACTTAACGGCTTATAAATTTTTGATCATGCGTCTATTGCAAAATGGGCGTATCCCATTGACGCCCATATGGTCCCATGCTATCCCAAATGCGCACTGCACCGGGGCAATCACCTGCCCATTCATCGCAAAGCAAAGGCGTCTTCCTCTCCGGAAGCGTCGGAGGGGTTTTCACTCGTCCGGCTTGCGAAGCTGTGCCTGATATCGGGAGTTTCGGGCGTCTTTTGGTCCGGATCCCTGCGGGAACGGATGTTTCGTGTGATGAGCCGCTTCCTTTCGAATGCGACCAACAGGATCGATGCCAAGGGCAGGGTTTCCGTGCCTTCGGCGTTCCGTTCCGTGCTGGTGCAGCGCAATGTTCTGGAGCTCTATTGCTTCCAGGACTTTGTGTTTCCGGCGATCAGTGTCGGCGGTCCGGATCTTCTCGAAAGATTCGAACGGCAGATTGCTGCGGAGGATCCGTTTTCGCCGGATGCGAACGAGATGTCGCTTCTCATTCATGGAGGCGGGGTCTTCATGAGGCTCGACGCCGAGGGGCGGCTGATGGTCACGGATTTCATTCGCGGCTTTACCGGCATCTCGGACGAAGTGACTTTCGTCGGTCGGGCGGATCATTTTCAGCTCTGGCAGCCGCAGGCTTTTGTGGCTGCGCAGGCGCAGGCACGAGGGGAGCGCAAGCTGGCGGGCAAGCGTTCCTGAAAGAACGAGGGAACGGAATGGTGGCGAATCCTGGCGGAGGTTCAACTGATGCCGGTGGCGGACCGGTTCGTCACATTCCTGTTCTTCTCGATGAGGTGCTTTCAGCGCTGGCGCCTGCGCCCGGCAAGCTCATCCTCGACGGTACCTTCGGTGCGGGTGGTTATAGCTCCGCCATTCTTGCGGCCGGCGCCGAGGTGATCGCGCTCGACCGTGATCCCAGCGCGATTGCATCGGGCCAGGCAATGGTTGCCGCCCATGGTGGCCGTCTCAAGCTCGTTCATTCGCAATTTTCGCATCTTGCCGATCATGCGCCGCAAAGTGGGCTTGATGGCGTCGTGCTCGATATCGGCGTTTCCTCCATGCAGATCGATGAGGCCGAGCGCGGCTTCTCTTTCCAGAAGGACGGGCCGCTCGACATGCGTATGTCGGCTGCAGGCGTTTCGGCGGCCGATGTCGTCAATCGCGCCAAGGTCGCCGATCTCATCCGCATCTTTCATTTCCTCGGTGAGGAAAGCCAGTCGCCGCGCATCGCGCATGCGATCGAGAAGCGCCGCGAGGAAAAGCCGTTCGAAACAACGCGCGATCTTGCCGGCCTCATCGAGCTGGTCACACCGCGCAAGATGAAGGACAAGATCCACCCGGCAACGCGCGTCTTCCAGGCTTTGCGCATCTTCGTCAACGATGAGCTCGGCGAACTCGCGCAAGCGCTGTTTGCGGCGGAAGCGGCGCTGAAGCCGGGCGGCCGGCTCGTTGTCGTCACTTTTCATTCGCTCGAAGACCGCATCGTCAAGAAATTCTTCTCCGACCGCGCCGGCAAGGCATCTGGCTCGCGGCACCTTCCGGTCGCGCACGAGCGGGCGGCAACTTTCGCGGCGATCGGCAAGCCGATGGTTTCGGCAAGCGAGGCGGAGGCGGAGATCAATCCGCGCGCCCGCTCCGCCAAACTGCGCGCCGGCCTGAGGACGGATGCCGCCGCCGAGGCTGCGGATATGTCGCTCTTCGGGTTTCCCAATCTCGCCAGTCTCGGAAAGCTTGGAGGTTGATATGCTGAAAACGTTCGATCTCGTACTCATCGGCGTCATGACGGCCACCGCCGCCGTCACCTACACGATCAAGCATCGCGCCGAATTGAAGCTCGAGGAGGTTCATCGCCTCGAAGCCGAGATCAAGCTCGAGGAAGACACGATCGACCTTCTCAAGGCCGACTGGGCGCTGCAATCGCAGCCGAACCGGCTAGAGCGGCTGGTCAAGGCCTATGACGACGAACTGCAGCTGCAACCGACGCAATCGACGGCGCTGGTGCATGCCAAGGAATTGCCGATGCTGAAGTCCGAGGTTCCCGTGCCCGACGTGACCGAGGCCAAGGCCGGCGCCAAAGGCGCGAGCCTGGCCGGCGCGACGGTCGCGACGAAGGCGCAGCCCGTTCCCAAGCCCGCGCCGCGCGCCGAGCCGGAGGACGATGCAGACGAGATCGAAACAGGGTCGGTGGAATAATGTCGTTTCTTTCCCGCATCATGGTTTTGAAGAGCCAAGCGCATTTCTCCGCCGGCGTTTATAACCGGTTCGGCGGTCCTTCGCCCGCCGGCCTAGCGATCGAAGGATCCCGCAAGAAGAAGTCGGGGCAGGCAAAAAGCCGTGTCGGCCTGCTGATCCTCGGCTTCATGGGGATTTACGTGATTATCGGCGGCCGCCTCGTCGAATATGCGATGAAGGATCAGGAAGTCGTCTCCAGCATCCTGCCGCCCGATCGGCTGATGGCCTCGCGCCCCGACATACTCGACCGCAACGGCGAGGTGCTGGCGACTGACATCCGCACCGTCTCGCTGTTTGCCGAACCCAACAAGATCGTCGATGCCGACGAGGCGGTCGAGAAGCTTGCGACTGTTCTGCCCGAACTCGACGTCCGGGATACCTATAAGAAGCTCTCGGTCAAAACCTCGCATTTCGCCTGGCTGCGCCGGCAGCTGACGCCGAAGCAGCAGAGCCAGATCCTGGCACTCGGCATTCCCGGCATCGGCTTCCGGCCGGAAAAGCGCCGCTTCTATCCGGGCGGTTCGACCGCCGCGCATATCCTCGGCTACGTCAATATCGACAACCGCGGCGTCGCCGGCATGGAGAAATATATCGACGATCAGGGGCTTGCCGATTTGGCCTCGGTCGGCATGACCAGCGACCAGCCGCTTGAACCGGTGCGGCTTTCGATCGACCTGCGCGTCCAGAACATCGTCCGGGACGCAGTCGTCAACGCCGTCAACAACTTCCAGTCTAAGGGGGCGGGTGCTGCCGTCATCGACGTGCATACCGGGGAAGTGCTGGCCATGGCCTCGGCGCCGGATTTCGATCCGAACGATCCGCAGGAAGGGGCTAAAGAGGGCTGGCTCAACCGGATGACCAACGGCACCTTCGAAATGGGATCGACCTTCAAGACCTTTTCGCTGGCGATGGCGCTCGACACCGGCAAGGTGAAGATGACCGACACTTTCGATGCCAGCAAGTCGATCTATATCGGCGGCTTCACCATCCACGATTTCCACGGTCAGCGCCGCTGGCTGACCGTACCCGAGATTTTCCAGTATTCCTCGAATATCGGCACGGCGCGCGTCATCGATATCGTCGGCATCGACGCGCAGAAAGACTATCTGACCAAGTTCGGCCTGCTGACCAAGATGCAGACCGAACTGCCTGAGGTGAAGATGCCGAGCCAGCCGAGGGTTTGGAAGAAGATCAACTCGATCACGATTTCCTTCGGCCACGGCGTCTCGACGACGGCACTGCAGACAGGGGTGGCGGCCGCGGCTCTCGTCAATGGTGGCAAGCTGATCGAGCCGACATTCCTGCCGCGCACGCGCGACCAGGCCGATGAGATCGCCACGCAGGTCATCAAAAAGACGACCAGCGACGAAATCCGCTATCTGCTCGATTTCAATGGATACAAGGGATCGGGCCGCGTCGCCCGCGTGCCGGGCTTTGCCGTCGGCAGCAAGACCGGGACGGCCGACAAGGTGGTGAACGGCCGCTATTCCGCGACCTTGAACTTCAACTCGTTCATTGCCGCATTCCCCATCAACGATCCGAGATATGCGGTGATCACCTTCTGCGACGAGCCGAAAACCGGCGAGAAGCAATATGGCGGAACGATCTCTGCCGGTACCGCAGGCCCGATCGCCCGCGAGATCATCAGCCGCGCAGCTCCTATCCTCGGCATCGAGCCGAAATTCGGGGAGGGCGGATCGGCCTTGCTGGTGTCTTATTGAGTGTGAATGAATATCGACGCCGATTCGCGAGGGGTGGACCGGCTTCAAGAGAGAAAAATGCATTCGATGAAATTGCGAGACCTGGCCGGAGATCAGTTTCCGGAAATTGAAGCACAGCTCGAAGGCCCGGCAGGTCTGCTCGATATTTCAGGCCTGTCTTCAGATAGCCGTCATGTGGCGCCGGGCAATGTCTTCGTGGCGGTCGCCGGCACCAAGGCTGATGGTGCGGGCTTCATCGCCGATGCCGCCGGCCGGGGTGCCGCCGTCGCGGTCGCCTCCCAGGCCGTCGAGGCTTCCATCCCGGTGCTTGTGGTCAGGGAGCCGCGCCGCTTCCTGTCGATCGCCGCTTCGCGCTTTTTCGGCAGACAGCCGGAGACCATGGTCGCCGTCACCGGCACGGCGGGCAAGACTTCCGTCGCTTCCTTCACCCGGCAGATCTGGGCGCATGCAGGGCTTACGGCGGCGATGATCGGCACAACCGGTGTCGTCTCGCCGACTCGCAACGAATATGGTTCGCTGACGACGCCCGATCCGGTGTCGCTGCACAAGCTCCTGGCGGAACTCGCCGGCGAAGGTGTCACGCATGCGGCGATGGAGGCTTCCAGCCACGGTCTCGACCAGAGCCGGCTCGACGGCGTCAAGCTTGCCGCCGCCGCCTTCACCAATCTCGGCCGCGACCACATGGACTATCATCCCACGGTCGAGGCCTATATGGCCGCCAAGATGCGGCTTTTCGATATGCTGCTGCCGAAGGGTGCACCGGCGGTGATCTTTGCCGACGATCCGTGGTCGGCTGAGGCGATCAAGGCGGCTGCGGCAGCCGGTCACGACGTGCGCACCGTGGGGCGCAAGGGCGATTACCTCTCCTTGAAACGCGTCGAGCACTTCCGCCACAAGCAGACGGCCGAAATCCATATCGACGGCGAGATCTTCGAGGTGGACATTCCGCTGGCCGGCGATTTCCAGGTGGCCAACGCGCTGGTTGCGGCAGGGCTTGCCATGTCGACCGGCGTAGCGGCGAAGGTTGCGATGGCCGCACTCGAGAAGCTCGTCGGCGCGTCCGGCCGTCTCGAACTGGTCGGCCATACGAAAGACGGTGCGCTCGCCTATGTCGACTACGCCCACAAGCCTGACGCGCTGGAAAACGTGCTGGGCTCGGTCCGGCCCTTCACCACCGGCCGTGTCGTCGTCGTCTTCGGCTGCGGCGGCGACCGTGATCGCGGCAAACGGCCGATCATGGGCGAAATCGCCTGCCGACTTGCCGACGTCGTTATCGTCACCGACGACAATCCGCGCTCGGAGGAGCCGGCCTCGATCCGGGCGGAGATCATGGCGGCAGCATCGGGCGCCTCGGAAATTGCCGATCGCGCCACGGCGATCCGCGAGGCTGTGGGCATGTTGAGATCCGGCGATACGCTGATCGTCGCCGGCAAGGGGCATGAGGAAGGGCAGACAATCGGCACGGTCACGCTGCCGTTCTCCGATCATGCGGAGGTGCGCAAGGCCTTGGAGGAACTGCAATCTTGAGCTGGCTCTGGACGACCGAAGATATGATCGCAGCAATGGCGGGGCGCCCCTTCGGCGCCCTGCCCGAAGGCATCACCGGCATTTCCATCGACAGCCGCTCGATTGCTCCAGGCGAGGCTTTCTTCGCGATCAAGGGCGACCGTGTCGACGGTCACGACTACGCATCGATGGCGATGGCGAACGGCGCCTCCCTTCTCGTCGTCAGTGAGGCGCGGCTTCCGGCCATGGGCCGGCTGACGGTGCCGATGATCGTCGTCGAAGATGTGCTCGCCGCACTCGGCCGGCTCGGCCTTGTCTCGCGCCAGCGCTCCAAGGCCCGGATCATTGCGGTGACGGGATCTGTGGGAAAGACGACGACCAAGGAAATGCTGCGGCACGTGCTGTCGTCCTCCGGCAAGGTGCATGCTTCCGTCGCCTCCTTCAACAACCATTGGGGCGTGCCGCTGACGCTGGCGCGCATGCCTGAGGATACGGATTACGGTGTCTTCGAAGTCGGGATGAATCATCCCGGCGAGATCCGGCCGCTGGTCGAGATGATCCGTCCCGATGTGGCCATCATCACGACAATCGCACCGGCGCATCTCGGCAATTTCAAGAACATCAAGGAGATCGCTGCCGCCAAAGCGGAGATCTTCGAAGGGCTCGAGCCCGGCGGCCATGTCGTGCTCAACCGCGACAACGACCAGTTTAATTTCCTCGATCGTACGGCGCAGTCGCTCGGCATCGAGCATATTCATTCTTTCGGCCAGCACGCCAAGGCTGAATTCCGGCTGGCGGAATTCAACGGCTCGGACGAGAATTCGACGCTGTGGCTGACGATCGGCGGCGAGACGCTGGAGGTCGCGATCGGCGCGCCCGGCCGCCATATCGCCGAAAATGCGCTCGCAGCACTCGGGGTCGTCAGGATCGTCGGCGCCGACATGGGAAAGGCGATCGAAGCGCTGGCGACGCTGAAGCCGGAAAAGGGCAGGGGCAAGCGCCACCGCCTTTCGATCGGCAATGGCAGGGACAGCTTCACGCTGATCGACGAGAGCTACAATGCCAATCCAGCTTCGATGCGGGCGGCGATCGCACTGCTGGCGGCCTCCGAGCCGGCCGGCCGCGGGCGCCGTATCGCCGTGCTCGGCGACATGCTGGAGATGGGCGACTATGCGCAGAAGGTCCATACCGATCTCGCCGTGCCGCTGCTTGCAGCCGGCATCGCACATGTCTGGCTCGCCGGCGCAGAGATGGCGGCGCTCAAGGAATCATTGCCGGAAAGCGTCCATGTCGAGTATCGCGAGAACACCGGCGAATTGGCGGATTATGTACTGGACTCGGTCGCACCGGGCGACGTGTTGATGGTGAAATCGTCTCTGGGCATCGGTTTCGGCAAGATCGTCGCCGCGCTCCTTGACAAGTTCCCGCCATTTTCCGACACGCAACGCGAACTTTGATCGGGTAAACAAGGGGCCCTGAATGCTGATCTGGCTTGTCGAACTGTCGGAATATTTCAAATTTCTGAACCTGTTCAGATATATTACCTTCCGTACAGGCGCCGCTCTTTTCACCTCAGCGCTGATCGTCTTCCTGTTCGGGCCGACCATCATCAATTCGCTGCGCATCCGGCAAGGCAAGGGCCAGCCGATCCGCGCCGATGGGCCGCAGACCCATTTCAAGAAGGCCGGCACGCCGACCATGGGCGGGCTGATGATCCTTGCCGGCATCGTCGGCGCATCGCTGCTCTGGGCCGATCTCTCCAACGTCTATGTCGTCGCCACCTTGCTGGTGACGCTCGGCTTCGGCGCGATCGGCTTCTACGACGACTATCTCAAGGTGACGAAGCAGAGCCATATGGGCTTCTCGGGCAAGGCGCGCCTCGGCATCGAATTCGTCATTGCCGGCATCGCCGTCTATTTCATGATGCGTACTGCCCTTGCCTCGGGCGTTGCCGGTTCGACCTTCGGCTCGTCGATCGCCTTTCCTTTCTTCAAGGACTTCATGATCAATCTCGGCATCATGTTCGTCGTCTTCGGCGGCTTCGTCATTGTCGGTGCCGGTAATGCCGTCAACCTGACGGACGGCCTCGACGGGCTCGCCATCGTGCCTGTGATGATCGCCGCCGCCTCCTTCGGCGTCATCGCCTATCTCGCCGGCAACGTGGTTTTTGCGAACTACCTGCAGATCAATTTCGTGCCCGGCACCGGTGAGCTTGCCGTCGTGCTGGGCGCTGTCATCGGCGCCGGCCTTGGCTTCCTCTGGTTCAATGCCCCGCCGGCCGCCATCTTCATGGGCGACACGGGGTCGCTGGCCCTCGGCGGTACGATCGGCACCGTCGCCGTCGCCACCAAACACGAGATCGTCATGGCGATCATCGGCGGCCTCTTCGTCATGGAGACGCTCTCGGTCATCATCCAGGTCGGCTTCTTCAAGATGACCGGCCGGCGCGTCTTCCTGATGGCGCCGATCCATCACCACTTCGAGAAAAAGGGCTGGACCGAGAGCCAGGTGGTGATCCGCTTCTGGATCATTGCCGTCGGTCTTGCCATGCTCGGCCTCTCGACGCTGAAACTCCGGTGAGGCGGCGATGATCCCGATCACGACGCTCAAGGACAGGAAGGTCGCGCTCTTCGGGCTCGGCGGCTCCGGCCTCGCCACCGCCCGGGCGCTGGTTTCAGGCGGCGCCGAGGTGACCGCATGGGATGACAATCCGGACAGCGTCGCCAAGGCTTCGGCCGAAGGCATCAGGACGGAAGATCTGCACACTATCGACTGGAGCCAGCAGGCGCTGTTCGTGCTGTCGCCCGGCGTGCCGCTCACTCATCCGAAGCCGCACTGGACCGTCGATCTTGCGCGCGCCGCCGGCGTCGATATTGTCGGCGATGTCGAGCTCTTCGTGCGCGAGCGCCGCGCCCATGCGCGGGATTGCCCGTTCATCGCCATCACCGGCACCAACGGCAAGTCGACGACGACGGCGCTGATCGCCCATATTCTGAAATCGGCGGGTTATGACACGCAGCTCGGCGGCAATATCGGCACCGCCGTTCTGACGCTCGATCCGCCGAAGGCCAAGCGTTATTACGTTGTCGAATGCTCCTCCTACCAGATCGATCTGGCGCCGACGCTGAACCCTTCGGCCGGCATCCTGCTCAACCTGACACCCGATCATCTCGACCGTCACGGCACGATGCAGCATTATGCCGACATCAAGGAACGGCTGGTCGCCGGCAGCGATGTGGCGATCGTCGGCATCGACGACAGCCATTCGGCCTTAATTGCCGACCGCGTCGAGCGGGCAGGCGTCAAGGTGGTGCGCATTTCGCGCCGCAACGTGGTGGCATCAGGCATTTACGCCGAGGGCACCAGGCTCATTCAGGCAGCCGGTGGCGCCATGCTGCCCTTCGCCGATCTCGACGGCGTCCAGACGCTGCGCGGCAGCCATAATGCGCAGAACGCCGCCGCAGCTGTGGCCGCCTGCCTTGCCGTCGGTGTTTCCGCTGACGACATCCGCGCCGGCCTTGCCTCGTTCCCCGGCCTCAAGCACCGCATGCAGCCGGTGGGGCAGCGTGGCCGCGTCGTTTTCGTCAATGATTCCAAGGCGACCAATGCCGATGCTGCCGCACCTGCTCTTTCGAGCTATGATCGCATCTACTGGATCGCCGGCGGCCTGCCGAAATCAGGCGGCATCACCACGCTTGCTCCCTATTTCCCGCGCATCGCCAAAGCCTATCTGATCGGCGAGGCGGCCGCGGAATTTGCAGCCACGCTCGGCGAGGCCGTGCCTTACGAGATCTCGGGCACGCTGGAGCGAGCGGTTGTGCATGCGGCGGCCGATGCCGAGCGCGACGAGGCGGCCGCTTCGGTCGTTATGTTATCCCCGGCTTGCGCAAGCTTCGACCAGTATAAGAATTTCGAAGTCAGGGGTGAAGCCTTCGTCGGACACGTGGCAGCACTTGACGGAATTGCGATGCTGATCCGTTCGGCAACAGGAGAGAAATGACATGGTAAGCCGCGCGGAACGTGGGCCTCTGGCCGATTGGTTCTGGACCATCGACCGCTTCTTCCTGGCGATGTTCATTTTCCTGATGGGCATCGGCTTCATGCTGTCGTTTGCGGCTTCTCCTGCGGTTGCCGAGCGCATCGGGCTCGAGCCCTTCCACTTCGTCAAGCGCCATGCCGCCTTCATGATCCCGTCTATCTCCGTCATGCTCGGACTGTCGTTCCTGACACCGCGGCAGGTGCGGAGAACGGCGATCCTGCTGCTGATCATCTCGCTCGCGATGATGGTGCTGGTGCTGTTCGTCGGGCAGGAGGTCAAGGGCGGCAGGCGCTGGATCTGGATCGCCGGCCTTTCCATCCAGCCGTCGGAATTCATGAAGCCCGCCTTCGTCGTGGTTTGCGCCTGGCTGTTTGCCGAACATGCGCGCCAGCCGGAAATTCCCGGCAATCTCTTCGCCATCATCCTGTTTGCCATTGTCGCGGCGCTGCTCGTCGCGCAGCCTGACCTCGGCCAGACCATCCTGACGACGGCCGTCTGGGGCGGGATGTTCTTCATGGCCGGCATGCCGTGGATCTGGATCATGCTGCTCGGCATTGGTGGTGCTGGCGGCCTGCTCAGCGCCTATTACGTCTTCCCGCACGTGGCGTTGCGAATAGACAAGTTCATGACCGGCGAAGGCGACACTTTCCAGATCGACACGGCGCGCGAGGCGATCATCCGCGGCAGCTGGTTCGGCCAGGGACCGGGCGAGGGCATCGTCAAGCGCATCATTCCGGATGCGCACACCGACTTCATCTTTTCGGTCGCGGCTGAGGAGTTCGGCATTGTCTTCTGCATGGCGCTGGTGGCGCTGTTTACCGTGCTGGTGTTGCGCGGCCTCTCGCATGCCTATCGCGAGCGCAACGACTTCAATCGCTTCGCCGTTGCCGGCCTGGTGCTGCAGATGGGCATCCAGTCGATCATCAATATCGGCGTCAATCTCGAACTGCTGCCGGCAAAAGGCATGACGCTGCCGCTGATTTCCTACGGCGGCTCGTCGATGGTGGCGATCTGCGTCACCGCCGGCTTCATTCTGGCGCTGACGCGCCATCGACCGGAAAAACGTGCGCAGGATCGGAGCCTTTTCCGCGTCCCGCACGGCATGCCGGCGGAGTAAAAGCTTATGAGCAAAGGCATCGTGCTGCTTGCCGCCGGGGGAACCGGCGGCCATGTGTTCCCGGCGGAGGCGCTGGCCTTTAAGCTGAAGGACCGCGGCTATTCGGTGCATCTCGTCACCGACAGCCGGGCCGAGCGTTATGCCGGCAAGTTCCCGGCCGAGGAGATCCATGTCGTGCCGTCGGCAACGATCGGCTCGAAGAATCCGGCTGCCGTCGCCCGTTCACTGTGGACGCTGTGGAGCGGTATGCGGGCGGCAAAGACGCTGATCCAGCGGCTGAAGCCTGTCATCGTCGTCGGTTTCGGCGGTTATCCCACCGTGCCGCCGCTGCTTGCCGCCACCCGGCTTGGCGTGCCCGCGATGATCCACGAGCAGAATGCCGTAATGGGCCGCGCCAACAAGGCCCTGGCGACCCGCGTGCAGGGTATCGCCGGCGGTTTCCTGCCGGAAGGCGGCGGCGCCTTCCCGGAGAAGACGGTGACAACAGGCAATCCGGTCCGCCCGGCAATCATCGCCGCCGCCGAGGTGCCTTACACGCCCTCGCATACCGGCGAAGCCTTCAATCTCGTCGTCTTCGGCGGCAGCCAGGGTGCGCAATATTTCTCCAAGGCGATGCCGACGGCGATCAGCCTGCTCGAAGACGCGCTTCGCCTGCGGCTGCGCATCACCCAGCAGGTGCGCCCCGAGGATATGGAAATGGTCGGCGGCTGTGTCGCGCAGTTGGAGATGGGGGCCGACATCGCCCCCTTCTTCACCGACATGGCCGAGCGGCTGGCAAAGGCGCACCTCGTCATCTGCCGTTCCGGCGCTTCGACCGTTTCGGAAATCTCGGTCATCGGCCGGCCTGCCGTGCTCGTGCCCTACCCGCATGCTCTCGATCACGACCAGGCGGCCAATGCCGCCGCACTGGCGGCCACCGGCGGGGCGAAAGTGATCTCCCAGTCGGAGCTTTCGCCGGAGAAGATCGCGGCGATCCTGACAGCTGTGATGAACGACCCGGAAAAGCTTGCGCATATGGCGGCGGCGGCGAAACGCGCCGGCAAACCCGATGCCGCGAACTTGCTTGCCGACATGGTTGAGGCTATTGCCGCCAAACGGACAATAGCGGAATTCAAGAGGACACGCGCATGAAACTGCCGAAGGCGATCGGTCTCGTCCATTTCATCGGTATCGGCGGCATCGGCATGAGCGGTATCGCCGAGGTGCTGCACAATCTCGGCCATAAGGTGCAGGGATCGGACCAATCAGACAGCGCCAATGTCCAGCGCCTGCGCGATAAAGGCATCGAGGTGTTTGTCGGCCACCGGGCGGAAAACCTCGGTGATGCCGAAGTCGTCGTTGTCTCGACGGCGATCAAGAAGAGCAATCCGGAACTGATCGCCGCGCGCGAAAAGCTGCTGCCGGTGGTGCGTCGTGCCGAAATGCTCGCCGAGCTGATGCGTTTCCGCAATGCGATCGCCATCGGCGGCACGCATGGCAAAACGACCACCACCTCGCTGGTCGCCACGCTGCTCGAAGCCGGCGGTCTCGACCCGACCGTCATCAACGGCGGCATCATCAACGCCTACGGCACCAATGCCCGTATGGGCGAGGGCGAGTGGATGGTGGTCGAGGCGGACGAATCGGACGGCACCTTCCTGAAGCTTCCGGCCGATGTCGCCGTCATCACCAATATCGACCCGGAGCATCTCGACCATTACGGCAATTTCGACGCCGTGCGCGCCGCCTTCCGGCAGTTCGTCGAGAATGTGCCGTTTTACGGCTTCGGCGTCATGTGCCTCGACCATCCCGAGGTGCAGTCGCTCGTCGGTCGCATCGAGGACCGCAAGATCATCACTTACGGCGAGAACCCGCAGGCCGACGTGCGCTTCACCAATGTGCGCATCGACGGCACACGCTCGATCTTCGATGTCGCCATTCGCCGCCGCCGCACCGGCCAGGTGATCGAGCTCAAGGGGCTGGTCATGCCGATGCCCGGGCGGCATAATATATCCAACGCAACCGCGGCGATCGCCGTCGCCAACCGGCTCGGCATATCGAGCGCCGATATCGCCAAGGGGCTCGCCTCCTTCGGCGGCGTCAAGCGCCGTTTCACGCTGACCGGCGAATGGAACGGGGTGCAGATCTTCGACGACTACGGCCACCATCCCGTCGAGATCAAGGCAGTGCTGCGCGCTGCCCGCGAAGCCTGCAAGGGGCGCATCATCGCGGTTCACCAGCCGCACCGCTACAGCCGCTTGGCAAGCCTGTTCGAGGAATTCGCCGCCTGCTTCAACGACGCCGACAGCATTTTCCTGGCGCCGGTCTATGCGGCGGGCGAAGATCCGATCGAGGGAATCGATTCCGTGTCGCTGGTCTCGCGGATCAAATCCGGCGGCCATCGCGACGCCCGCTTTCTCACCTCGGCGGAACTTCTGCCGCAGATGGTTGCGGAGGTTGCAAAGCCTGGCGATTTCGTGGTTCTGTTGGGGGCTGGGAGCATCACATCCTGGGCGGCGGCGCTGCCCAAGCAACTGGAAGGCCTATCGGGAAAGTCCGCATGAAACAGGTGAATGGGGAAAAGCTTCTCGCGTCTCTTGGAGACGGTGTAAAGGATATTCGCGGTCGTATCACCCCGGATGCCCCCATGGACCGCGTCACCTGGTTCAGGGCCGGCGGCTTGGCCGAACTGATGTTCCAGCCGCACGACATCGACGATCTCGTCGCCTTCCTGAAGATATTGCCGGAAGAGGTGCCGCTGACGGTGGTCGGCGTCGGCTCCAACATCCTGGTGCGCGACGGCGGCATTCCTGGCGTCGTGCTGCGCCTGTCGGCCAAGGGCTTCGGCTTCGTGGAGCTTGCCGGCGAAAACCGCATATTGGCCGGCACCATCTGCCCGGATAAACATGTGGCGGCGATGGCGATGGACAACGGCATCGGAGGCTTTCATTTCTTCTACGGTATTCCGGGCAGCATCGGAGGCGCGGCGCGCATGAATGCCGGGGCCAACGGCGTCGAGACGCGCGAGCGGCTGATCGAGGTCAACGCGGTCGACCGCAAGGGCAACAAGCACGTGCTTTCCAATGCCGAGATGGGCTACTCCTATCGGCATTCCACAGCGCCTGCCGACCTGATCTTCACCTCGGTGCTGTTCGAGGGCTATCCTGAGGATCGCGCCCAGATCCGCGCCGAGATGGACGCCGTTCGCAATCACCGCGAGACGGTACAGCCGATTCGCGAAAAGACCGGCGGCTCGACCTTCAAGAACCCGGCGGGCCATTCGGCCTGGAAGCTGATCGACGAGGCGGACTGCCGCGGTCTCGTTATCGGCGGTGCGCAGATGTCGTCGCTTCATTGCAACTTCATGATCAATATGGGGCAGGCGACCGGCTACGATCTCGAATATCTCGGCGAACAGGTGCGCCGCGAGGTCTTCGAGAAAGAGGGCATCAAGCTCGAATGGGAAATCAAGCGCCTCGGCGTCTTCATGCCCGGCCGCGAAGTGCGCCCGTTCCACGGCGTCACCAGCGAATAAGTATTACGTCACGGCAAGCTTCAGACCTTCGCGCGGGGTGACGACGGGCGACCAGTCGAGCACGTTGCGGGCGTGGGATATGTCGACTTGCAGGGAGCCGCAAAGGCGCTGGTAGACGGCGTCTTTTCCCGTTGCTCTCGCGCCCAGCTGCAGCAGTGCGGGCGGGAAGGGGAGCAGCATCGGTTTGACACCCAAGCCTGCGGCAATCCCTTCGATGAGCCCGGGCGTTGAAAGATCTTCTCCGTCGCCGGCGAGAAAGGTCTGGCCGGCAGCGCCCCGGTGCGTCATCGCCGCGACGATCAGATCGACGAGATTTGGAAGCGCAACCAGCGTTCGGCGGTTCTTCAGTGACGCGAAGGGGAGCGGTATTCTTTTGCGGACAAGTCCGACGAGCAGGGCGAAGTTGCCCCTGGCGCCGGGCCCATAGACGAGCGGCGGCCGAATGATGACGACTTCGATGCCTGTACGCTTGGCGATTTCATGCAGCCCGATTTCACTTTCCATCTTCGAAACGCCATAGGGATCAAGCGGCATCGGCGTGTCGTCGTGGCGGAAGGGCCTGTCGTTCTCTTCACCATTGACCTTGATGCTGCTGATGAAGACGAACCGCTTTACCCCGGCGCGTGCGGCCTGTTCGGCGAGGTTCAGCGTGGCGGCGGTGTTGATCCGGCGGAATTCCGTCAGGGGATCGGCTGCGCGGTCATTCATGATGTGCACGCGGGCGGCGAGATGGACGACGACATCAACACCGTCGAGAGCTGCCGTCCAGTCCGTTTCGCTTGTTATGTCGATGGGGAAATTCCGCATATCTGCCGGAAACCTGGCGGTTGCGGATCGCGTCGTCACCCGAAGCTCCCACAGCCGCTCTCGATGCAGTCTGTCGACGAGAGGCCCGCCGACAAAGCCGGCCGCGCCGGTAATGAGGCATCGCATGATCTGTTCCCCGCTTTACCTGAATGCTCCGGTTACCCGGAAGTGTCGGCCGCATCAATAAAAAAGCCGCGCTGGCCGTCAGGCTTCCTCGCAAGCGCCGTTTCACGATCCTTGCGTGAAGCTTGCCGAAGTATTTCCCGCCGGCTTGACCGGTCTCGAATTGTGGCGGATTCACTGTGACCTCTCTGGTTGAGGTTGAGGTTGAGGAGGCGCGCATGCAAAAGAGTCTGGTTGCCGAGTTTCTCGGCACGTTCTGGCTTGTCTTCGGCGGATGCGGCAGTGCCGTCCTGGCCGCGGCCTATCCCGAGCTAGGTATCGGTTTTGTCGGGGTGGCCTTTGCTTTCGGCCTGACCGTGCTCACCATGGCCTATGCCGTGGGCGGCATTTCGGGCGGCCATTTCAACCCCGCCGTCTCCCTTGGTCTGACCGTTGCCGGACGGTTTCCCGCCGTGCGCCTCCTTCCCTATATCGCCGTCCAGCTTGTCGGCGCCGTCGCCGCGGCAGCGCTGCTCTATCTCGTTGCCACCGGCAAGGCGGGTTTCGAACTCGGCGGCTTTGCCGCCAACGGCTATGGCGATCATTCCCCGGGCGGTTATTCGCTGCTTTCGGCACTGCTGATCGAAGTGCTGCTGACAATGTTCTTCCTGATCATCATCCTGGGATCGACGGGCAGCCGGGTGCCTGCGGGCTTCGCGCCGCTGGCGATCGGCCTCGGGCTGACGCTGATTCATCTCGTTTCCATCCCCGTGACCAATACCTCGGTCAATCCGGCACGTTCCACCGGCCAGGCGCTTTTCGTCGGCGGCTGGGCGTTGCAGCAGCTCTGGCTGTTCTGGATTGCACCGCTTGCGGGCGGCGCGCTCGGCGGTCTCGTCTGGAAATTCCTCGACGACGCCGACTGACTGCAGGATCCGGAGCTATCCCGTTGAGCCCGCGCGATTTTTTTGCGCGGGCTTTTTTGTCGGCACGGACAAATGCCGCGCATGGGAAGAGGAAGTTAACGAAAGTAAACACTTCATTAACCATAATGATGCTCTAATGCATTCGGGTCGGGCAAAGGCCTGACGCGGCGCCGACAGCTTCGCGCAAGCGTCTATTTCGAGAATGAAAGTTATTTTTGGGGGTGTTGATGAGTCGCAAGCATGTCGCGGTCCTGATGGGCGGATTTTCCTCGGAACGGCCTGTCAGCCTTTCCTCGGGAAAGGCTTGCGCAGGGGCCCTCGAAGCGGAAGGCTTCGACGTGACATGCATCGATGTCGCGCGTGACGTTTCCGAGAAGCTTGCTGCGCTGAAGCCCGATGTCGTCTTCAACGCGCTGCATGGGCCTTTCGGCGAAGACGGCACCATCCAGGGCATCCTCGAATATCTCGAAATCCCCTATACGCATTCGGGTGTGCTTGCCTCGGCGCTGGCAATGGACAAGGACAAGGCGAAGCTTGTCGCTGCCGCCGCCGGCATTCCGGTCGCCGAATCACAAGTCATCAATCGTTTCGCCTTTCCCTCGACGCACCCAATGAAGCCGCCTTATGTGGTGAAGCCGGTGCGTGAGGGTTCGAGCTTCGGCGTCGTCATCGTCACGGAAGATCAGGCGCATCCGCCGCAGGTCGTCAGTTCGCCCGAGTGGCACTATGGCGAAGCGGTGCTCGTCGAGCGCTACGTCTACGGCCGCGAACTGACCTGTGGCGTCATGGGTGAGACGGCGCTCGGTGTCACCGAGGTGGTGCCGCAGGGCCACAATTTTTATGATTACGATTCCAAGTACGCGGCGGGCGGTTCAAAACACGTCATCCCGGCGAAAATTTCACCGAATATTTACCAAAAAATACAAACATTGGCCCTAAGGGCGCATCAGGCAATCGGTTGTCGCGGCGTCAGTCGGTCCGACTTTCGTTACGACGATCGTTTCTCCGAAGACGGCGAAATCATCTGGCTGGAGGTCAATACCCAACCAGGCATGACTCCAACCTCGCTTGTGCCCGAAATGGCCGGTCATGCCGGTTATTCCTTTGGTGAGTTTCTCCGGTGGATGGTGGAGGACGCGTCTTGTTTGCGTTGACAGTCAAGAGGATAGGGCGCCCCAGCCATCATGCCGTGCTCCCGGTCATGGAAGCCGAAGAGCGGTTCGTGCTGCCGCGTCCGCTGCGCCGCGTCACCCGTTTCCTGATCAGCCTCGGCAGCGGCCGCATCTACATCCCGGCCCATACGGGCACGGTTTCGGCGTTGGCTTTCCTGGCTGCGACCGGGCTTTACGGCATGTCGCTTGGCGGCCACACCGAAGCCGTCGCGCAGGCGACGACGACGGCGGCGGGTTTTGCAATCGAGGACGTGAAGGTCTCCGGCAATTCGGAGACCTCCGAAATCGAAATCCTGCAGCTGATCGGCCTCGACGGCACCACCTCGCTGGTTGCCCTCGACGTTGATGCCGCCCGCCGGAAGATCGCGCATCTGCCCTGGGTGGAAAGTGTCGAGGTCCGCAAGATCTATCCGAAGACGATCGAGGTAAAGCTCAAGGAGCGCCAAGCCTACGCGATCTGGCAGCACGGGCAGGAGCTGTCGCTGATCGAGAAGAATGGCAGCGTCATTGCACCGCTACGCGACAACAAGTTTTCGGCGCTGCCGCTCGTCGTTGGTCGCGATGCGGAAACGGCAGCGGCGTCGCTCGACGACGCCTTCGCCAAGTGGCCCGACGTGAAGGCCCGCGTGAAGGCCTATGTCTGGATATCAGGCCGTCGCTGGGACCTGCACATGGATAATGGCGTCGTCGTCAAGCTGCCGGAAGACGGTATCGACCAGGCGCTGGCAACGCTTTCGAAATTCGACAAGGAGCACCAGCTCCTGGAGCGGGACATTGCTGCGGTCGACCTCAGGCTGTCCGACAGGACCGCAATTCAGCTGACGCCGGAGGCTGCGGTCCGCCGGCAGACGGCGGTGACGGAGCGTACCAAGGAATTGAAGAAGGCGGGGCAAAATATATGAGCTTGTTCGGTTCATCCCATTTCGGATTGCCGCGCCTGAAGCCGCTTTCGTCGAAGCGGTCGCATGTCGTTTCGGTGCTCGACATCGGCTCGACCAAGGTCGTCTGCATGATTGGCCGGCTGACGCCGCGCGAGGAAAGCCAGATCCTGCCGGGCCGCACGCACAATATCGAGATCATCGGCATCGGGCACCAGCGTTCCCGCGGCATCAAGACCGGCGTAATTGCCGATCTCGATGCGCTGGAAGGCGTCATTCGCCTGGCCGTCGACGCGGCAGAACGCATGGCGGGGCTGACAGTCGAGAGCCTGATCGTCAATCTGACGGCCGGTCGACTCGGCAGCGACATCTACACCGCGACGATCGATCTCGGCGGCCAGGAAGTCGAACTCAATGATCTGAAGAAGGTGCTGTCGGCCGCCTGCCAGCAGTCGCTGCGCCAGGACCGTTCGGTGCTGCATTCGCTGGCGACCGGCTTTTCGCTCGACGGCGAGCGCGGCATCCGCGATCCGCTGGCGATGTATGGCGATGCGCTCGGCGTCGATATGCATGTCGTGACGGCGGAGCGCTCGGCGTTGAAAAACCTCGAGCTCAGCGTCAACCGCGCGCATCTGTCGGTCGAGGGCATCGTCGCGACGCCCTATGCATCGGGCCTTGCGGCTCTCGTCGACGACGAGGTCGAGCTCGGCTGCGCGGCGATCGACATGGGCGGCGGCACGACGACGATCTCGGTCTTTGCCGAAGGCAAGCTCGTTCATACCGATGCCGTCGGCCTTGGCGGCCATCACGTCACAACCGATCTGGCGCGCGGCCTTTCGACCCGCATCGAGGACGCGGAGCGGCTGAAGGTCGTGCATGCCACGGCGCTTTCGAATTCTTCCGACGAGCGCGAGCTGATCTCGATCCCGCCGATCGGCGAGGATGATCGCGACCAGCCGTCGCAGGTGCCGAGGGCGCTGGTTTCGCGCATCGTTTCGGCCCGGATCGAAGAGACGATGGAACTGATCCGCGACCGCATCCAGCGCTCCGGCTTCAGCCCGATCGTCGGCAAGCGCGTCGTCTTGACCGGCGGCGCGAGCCAACTGACCGGCCTTGCCGATGTGGCGCGCCGCATCCTTGCCCGCAACGTCCGCATCGGCCGTCCGATGGGCGTCTCGGGACTGCCGACGGCGGCCAAGGGCCCGGCCTTTTCGACGGCCGTCGGACTGATGATCTATCCGCAGGTCGCGGACATGGAGACACATGCGTCACAGAGCGGTCTGCTCATGTCGCTTGGGGGAAATAACAGCCGCATAGCCCGGATGGGCCAGTGGCTGAAGGAAAGCTTCTGAAATTGAGTGATTGGCCGGCGTGGCGATGCGGCCAGAGAGAGAAGGAACAGGTACCATGACCATCAAGCTGCAAAAGCCTGACATCACAGAGCTGAAGCCGCGCATCACCGTATTCGGCGTTGGCGGCGGTGGCGGCAACGCCGTCAACAACATGATCACCGCCGGTCTCCAGGGCGTCGACTTCGTCGTCGCCAACACGGATGCCCAGGCGCTGACCATGACGAAGGCCGAACGGGTCATCCAGCTCGGCGCCAACGTCACCGAAGGTCTCGGCGCCGGGTCGCAGCCGGAAGTCGGCCGGGCGGCCGCCGAAGAGTGCATCGACGAGATCATCGATCACCTGAACGGCACGCATATGTGCTTCGTCACCGCCGGCATGGGCGGCGGCACCGGCACCGGCGCTGCGCCCGTCGTCGCACAGGCCGCCCGCAACAAGGGCATCCTGACGGTCGGCGTTGTCACCAAGCCGTTCCATTTCGAAGGCGGGCGCCGCATGCGCCTGGCCGAGATGGGCATCCAGGAACTGCAGAAGTCTGTCGATACGCTGATCGTCATTCCGAACCAGAACCTCTTCCGCATTGCCAACGACAAGACGACCTTCGCCGATGCCTTCGCGATGGCCGACCAGGTTCTCTATTCGGGCGTTGCCTGCATCACCGACCTGATGGTGAAGGAAGGTCTGATCAACCTCGACTTCGCCGACGTCCGCTCGGTCATGCGCGAAATGGGTCGCGCTATGATGGGCACCGGCGAAGCCTCCGGCTCCGGCCGCGCGCTGCAGGCCGCCGAGGCCGCAATCGCCAACCCGCTGCTCGACGAAACCTCGATGAAGGGCGCCCAGGGTCTGCTGATCTCCATCACCGGCGGTCGCGACCTCACCCTCTTCGAAGTCGACGAAGCCGCGACCCGCATCCGCGAGGAAGTCGATCCCGACGCCAACATCATCCTTGGCGCCACCTTCGACGAATCGCTTGAAGGCATTATCCGCGTATCCGTCGTCGCAACCGGTATCGACCGGGCGATCAGCGAGGCAGCCGAGCGCAACCTTCAGCCGGCCGCGAGGCCTGCTATCCGTCCCTCCGCGGCTGTTGCTCCGGCAGCGGCCGCAGTCCAGCCTGCCCCCGTGATGCAGGCACCGAAGGTCATGGATCCGATCGCGCAGACCATCCGCGAAACCGAGATGGAACGCGAGCTCGAATTCCCGGCCCCGCGTGCCGCCACACCGGTACAGCAGCCTGTGGTCCAGCAGGAAACCTTCCGTCCGCAGAGCAAGATCTTCGCGCCTGCACCGGAAGCTCCGGTGCTGCGTCCTCAGGTGCAGCAGCAGGCTCCGGCGCCCGTCATGAGCCAGCCGGTCATGAGCCAGCCCGTCCAGCAGCAGCCGGTCCGGCAGGAGCCGATCATCCGCCAGGCGCCCGAACCGATGCGCATGCCGAAGGTCGAGGATTTCCCGCCGGTCGTCCAGGCCGAACTCGACCACCGCACGCAGCCGGCTTCCGCGCACGCAGCGGAAGAGCGCGGTCCGATGGGCTTGCTGAAGCGAATCACCAATTCGCTTGGCCGCCGCGACGACGAAGCCGTTGCCGCCGACATGACTGCCGCACCGCCGGCCGCTTCGCAGCAGCGCCGTCCGCTGTCGCCTGAAGCGAGCCTCTACGCACCGCGCCGCGGCAATCTCGACGAGCAGGGCCGGGCGGTTCCGCAGGCCCGGATGATGCAGGAAGACGACCAGCTGGAAATCCCGGCGTTCCTGCGTCGCCAATCGAATTGAGCGGCTGATCAGCAGCTTTTATGCCCGGGATCCAGGTCCCGGGCATTGCTGTTTTTCAGCCCGTGATTCGCAAGCGATTTCAATCGTGTGACTTCGTAACAAAGCGAAAGAAACAGTGATTTGGATTGGAGCGCCGGCACACGTAAGTATGGTGCAAGGAAACTGCCCCACGAGTCCTTTCCACAGGCTCGTTGTATAGAATGAACGATGACCGCGCCGATTGGGCAGACTGCCGGTGCGGAAGAATAAAGGCAGAATTTATGGCAATTGGCTTGCTGGGTTTTCAAACGACGGTATCGCGTCCCGTGACGCTTTCGGGCATCGGAGTCCATTCTGGCGCTAATGTCTCGATCACTCTGAATCCGGCCGAATCGGATACCGGCGTCGTTTTCCAGCGCCTGCATGCCAATGGCGACATCACCGAACTCAAGGCCGTCTCCTCGCAGGTCGGCAATACCGACCTCTGCACCGTGCTCGGCTTCTCTCCCACCCATTCGGTCGCGACGATCGAGCATGTGATGGCGGCGATCTATGCGCTCGGCCTCGACAATGTTGTGATCGAGGTGCAGGGCTCGGAAATGCCGATCATGGACGGCAGCTCGCTGCCCTTCGTCGAGGCGATCGAGCAGGTCGGTCTGGTCTCGCTCGGCGTCAAGCGCCGCTATATCCGGATCACCAAGCCGGTTCGAATCGAACACGGCGGTTCCTGGAGCGAATTCCGCCCCTATGACGGCACGCGCTTCGAAGTCGAGATCGATTTCGACTGCCCGCTGATCGGCCGGCAGAAGTGGGCCGGCGAGATGACCGCGGCGGTCTTCAAGACCGAACTTTCCCGCGCTCGCACCTTCGGCTTCATGCGCGACGTCGAGCGCCTTTGGGCCTCGGGCCACGCGCTCGGCTCCTCGCTCGAAAATTCCGTCGTCATTTCGGACGACAATACCGTCATCAACGTCGAAGGCCTGCGTTACGCCAAGGACGAATTCGTCCGCCACAAGACGCTGGATGCCGTCGGCGATCTGTCGCTTGCCGGCGTTCAGTTTATCGGTTGCTACCGTTCCTATCGCGGCGGCCATAAGATGAATGCCAATGCACTGAAGGCGCTGCTCGCCGATCCCTCCGCCTATGAGGTGGTGGAGACGTCGATACCGCGCCAGCGCGTCGCCGCCCGCGAACTGATCGCGGTCAACGCTTCGGAATTCGCTCCCTGGTCGGCATGACCTCCAGCACATTCTCAAGACCAGGCCGCCTCTTTCCCGGAGGCGGTTTTTTTATGTCCACCGGGTCAGATGCTTTACTGCCACAGGTCGGGGAAGAAGAGGAAAAGCCGGTCATTCCCCGGGTGCTGCCACAAAAATGCGTTAATGCCTTATCATTGCGTTGCTCTTGATGCACATTTATGGCTAGAAACGCCAGCGAGGCGTGGCTGCCGTGGAGCGAGCGGCGGCAGTGGGGTTCTTTCGAATGGGTTATGCAGGATCTGACGGTATGATGAAGACAGCGCGCGCTTTGTTCGCATCGCTTCTGGTGCTGAGCGCAGGCGCCGCGATATCCGGTTGCCAGTCCGATCCCGATATCGACATCACCAAGCTCGGCCTCGAAACCGATCCGCCTGACGTGCTCTACACCCAGGGCCTTGCCAACATGAAGGCCGGCAACATGGCGGAAGCGTCGCGCAAGTTCGATGCCATCGACCGCGAGAACCCGTTCTCCGAATGGGCGCGCAAGGCGCTTGTGATGAGCACCTTCGTCAAATACCGCCAGGGCAAGCTGGACGATGCGCTTGCCTCCGGCAACCGCTACATGTCGCAATATCCGAAGTCCCAGGATGCCGCTTATGTGCAGTATCTCATCGGTCTCACCTATTCCAAGCAGATCGTCGACGTGACGCAGGATCAGCGCGCCTCGGCCAAGACGATCGAGGCAATGCAGGCCGTCATCGACAATTATCCGAACTCCGAATATGTCGACGACGCGCAGGCCAAGATCCGCTTTGCGCGCGACCAGCTCGCCGGCAAGGAAATGCAGATCGGCCGCTACTACATGGAGCGGAAGGAATATCTCGCCGCGATCTCGCGCTTCCGCATCGTCGTCGAGAAATATCCGAACACGAACCAGATCGAAGAGGCCTTGGCGCGTCTCGTCGAGGCTTATTACGCAATGGGCATCGTCGACGAGGCGCAGACGGCGGCTGCCGTCCTCGGTCACAATTATCCCGACAGCCAGTGGTACGCCGATTCCTACAAGCTGCTGCAGACCGGTGGCGCCGAGCCGCGGGAAAACAAGGGCTCGTGGATCGCTGCAGCAGGCAAGAAACTCCTGCTCGGTTCATAAGCCCAATGCTGATCCAGCTTTCGATCCGCGATATCGTCCTGATCGAGCGGCTGGATCTTGCCTTCGAGACCGGCCTCTCCGTGCTGACGGGCGAGACCGGGGCGGGCAAATCCATTCTGCTCGACAGCCTGTCGCTGGCCCTCGGTGGGCGCGGCGACGGCGACTTGGTGCGCCATGGCGAGGACAAGGGCCAGGTGACGGCGGTGTTCGACGTCGGCATGGATCACGGCGCCCGCAGGCTTCTGCGTGAAAACGGCATCGACGACGAAGGCGACCTGATTTTTCGCCGTCAGCAATCGGCCGACGGGCGCACCAAGGCCTATGTCAACGACCAGCCGGTCAGCGTGCAGCTGATGCGGCAAGCGGGTCAGATGCTGGTCGAAATCCACGGCCAGCACGACGATCGCGCCCTGGTCGACACCAATGCCCATCGCACTCTGCTCGATGCCTTCGCCGGCCTCACCGACGAGGTTTCGGAGGTTTCCCGACTGTATCGCCTGTGGCGCGACAGCGAGCGGGCGCTGAAGAAACACCGCGAGAAGGTGGAAGGTGCGGCGCGCGAAGCCGACTATCTGCGCTCCTCCGTCGCGGAACTGGAGAAGCTTTCGCCGCAAGATGGCGAGGAGGACGAACTCGCCGATCGCCGGCAGAAGATGATGAAAGCCGAGCGAATCGCCGGCGATATTGCCGAGGCGTCCGAGTTTTTGAACGGCAATGCCTCGCCAGTGCCTCATATCGCCTCGCTGGTGCGCCGGCTGGAGCGCAAGAGCCATGAGGCGCCGGGCCTGCTCGAAGACACGGTGACGCTGCTCGATGCCGCGCTGGACCAGCTCTCTAACGCCCAAATGGAAGTCGAGGCGGCGCTGCGCAAGACCGAATACGATCCGAGGGAGTTGGAGCGGGTGGAGGAGCGGCTTTTCGCGCTCAGGGCCGCCTCGCGCAAATATTCCGTGCCGGTCACCGAACTGCCGGCACTTGCCGTGCGCATGATCGCCGATCTTGCCGACCTCGACGCGGGCGAGGAGCGGCTTGCCAGGCTCGAAGCCGAGGTCGGCCTGGCGCACGAGAATTACGATGCGGCAGCGCGCTCACTCTCCGACAGGCGCCATCACGCCGGCACCGCACTGGCTGCGGCCGTCATGACGGAGCTGCCGGCGCTGAAGCTCGAACGCGCCCGTTTCATGGTCGAGATCACCACGAACGGGCAGGAGGCGCTCGCCGAAGGCATCGACATCGTCGAATTCCATGTCCAGACCAATCCCGGCACGCGGCCGGGCTCGATCATGAAGGTCGCCTCCGGCGGCGAACTCTCGCGTTTCCTGCTGGCGCTGAAGGTGGCGCTCGCCGATCGCGGATCGGCCCCGACGCTCGTCTTCGACGAAATCGACACCGGCGTCGGGGGCGCCGTGGCCGATGCGATCGGCCAGCGGCTGAAGCGGCTATCCGATCGGGTGCAGGTATTGTCGGTGACGCATGCGCCGCAGGTCGCGGCAAGGGCGGCGACGCATCTTCTGATCTCCAAGGGGCCGGCCGCCGAGGGATCGGAAAAGATCGCCACGCGCGTGGCGACGATGGCGCAGAAGGACCGCACCGAGGAAATCGCCCGCATGCTGGCCGGCGCTTCGGTAACCGAAGAGGCGAGGGCGGCCGCCAAGCGGCTTCTGGCCGGCAACGGTTGATCGCCAAAATCGGCCGCACCGGCAACGGTGACAAATATTCCGCTTCACGCTATCCGCAGTATTCCGATCAGCGGCGATCCGTAGCCCATGCGTCTTTTCCACTTCAGCGATGATCCCGATATCGCCGTGTTCGAACCGCGCCCGGTCCGTATCGCCTCCGTCCGCCCGGTCGGCCGGGAATGGCTGAATGGTCCGCTCGTCTGGGCGATCGATGGCGATTACGACTTCATGTATCTCTTTCCCCGCGACTGTCCCCGCATCCTGCTCTGGGCGACAGCAGAGACGTCGGAGCCAGAGCGACGGCGCTGGCTCGGCGATTGGCGGGCTGTGGCCTTCATCGAGCGTCATTGGCTGGAACGGCTCGAGGCGCAGGCGATCCATCGTTATGAGCTTCCGGCTGAGGATTTCGAAGACCTCAATGATACGGGCATGTGGGTTTCCCGCAGACGCGTGATTCCCATGGGGAAGAGCGTTATTACACGGCTCGATCGGGTATTTGCGCCGCGCAGGGTGGAACTTCGGGTGGTCGACAGCTTGCGGCCGCTGAAGAGCCTCTGGGACACCACCCTGCATGTCAGCGGCATTCGGCTGCGCAATGCGAGGGATTGGGAATAGGGCGGGGCAAGCGCCTGCACATGCTCTGACCCATTAGTGCAGTCGGCGGCTGTAAGTTTGGCGTGCGCTGCTCCACACTCCCTCATCAGGGATCCAGCGCGCCCAAGTCCTTGGGCGCAAGAGACCCTTCTTATTAAAATAGTCATTCACGGCGCAGACGCGCCGTGGCTGGATTCCTGTGACGGGCACAGGAATGAGGGCGGAGGGGTTAGGGGCCTGTCAATGCTGCAAGGCAATCTTCCCGGCGCGACATACTCCGCCTCTCTTTTCATCCAGAAATTTTGCTCTAAAAACAATCGAGATTTTCTGGCCAGATTCCCTGGAGTGATATTCCATGTCCACCGAAGGTTCCGCCGTCGACACGTTGACGATCGAAGAGGCTGCCGCCGAACTCGAGCGGCTGGCAAAGGAGATCGCGCATCACGACGCGCTCTACCATGGCAAGGACCAGCCGGAGATTTCCGATGCCGATTACGATGCGCTGAAGCGCCGCAACGATGCGCTGGAGGCGCGGTTTCCCGAGTTGATCCGCGAGGACAGCCCGTCGCGGCATGTGGGGGCAGCACCCTCCGTCACCTTCTCGCCCGTCGTCCATGCACGGCCGATGCTGTCGCTCGACAACACGTTTTCGCAGGAGGACGTGCAGGATTTCGTCGCCGGCGTCTATCGTTTCCTCGGCCGCCTGCCGGACCAGTCGATCGCTTTTACCGCCGAACCGAAGATCGACGGTCTGTCGATGTCGATCCGTTATGAGAACGGCAGGCTGGTGACAGCTGCGACGCGCGGCGACGGCACGACGGGGGAAAACGTCACCGCCAATATTCGCACCATTGCGGAAATCCCGAATAAACTGCCGAAGGGTGTCCCCGCGGTCGTGGAGATCCGCGGCGAAGTCTATATGGCCAAGAGCGACTTCCTGGCGCTGAACCGGCAGATGGAAGCGGAGGGCAAGCAGACCTATGTCAATCCGCGCAATACGGCCGCCGGATCGCTGCGCCAGCTCGATGCCAAGGTGACGGCGAGCCGCAAGCTGAAATTCTTCGCCTATGCCTGGGGCGAAATGTCGGAAATGCCGGCCGATACGCAGTTCGCCATGGTGCAGACCTTCAAGGATTGGGGTTTTCCTGTAAACCCGCTGATGAAGCGGCTGAATTCGGTCGCCGACATCCTGGCGCATTATGACGAGATCGGCCTCGAGCGTCCGGATCTCGATTACGACATCGATGGCGTCGTCTATAAGGTCGACAGTCTCGAGCTGCAGGCCCGTCTCGGCTTCCGCTCGCGTTCGCCGCGCTGGGCGACCGCGCACAAATTTCCGGCCGAACAGGCCTTCACCGAGGTCGAGAAGATCGAGATCCAGGTCGGCCGCACCGGGGCGCTGACGCCGGTGGCGCGGCTGAAGCCGATTACCGTTGGCGGCGTGGTCGTCACCAATGCGACACTGCACAACGAGGATTACATCAAGGGTATCGGCAATAGTGGCGAGCGCATTCGGCCGGAGGACCACGATATCCGCGAAGGCGATACCGTCATCGTCCAGCGCGCCGGCGACGTCATTCCGCAGATCCTCGACGTGGTGATGGAAAAACGCGCGGCTGCCGCCAGCTCATATGAGTTTCCGAAAACCTGCCCGGTCTGCGGTTCGCATGCGGTGCGCGAGGTCAACGAGAAGACCGGCAAGATGGATTCGGTGCGCCGCTGCACCGGCGGTTTCATCTGCCGGGCGCAAGCGACCGAGCATCTGAAACACTTCGTTTCGCGCAATGCCTTCGATATCGAGGGGCTGGGTTCGAAGCAGATCGACTTCTTCTTCGAACATGAGGACGCGTCGCTGCAGATCCGCACCGCGCCCGAAATCTTCACGCTGGAGAAGCGCCAGCAGCAATCGCTGACCAAGCTGGAGAATATCGACGGCTTCGGCAAGGTCAGCGTCGGCAAGCTGTATGCGGCGATCAACGAACGGCGCAGCATTGCACTCCATCGCTTCATCTATGCGCTCGGGATCCGTCATGTCGGCGAGACCACGGCAAAGCTGCTGGCGCGCTCCTACAGCACTTACGAAGCCTTTGCCACGGCAATGACGGAGGCAGCGCCGCTTTCCGGCGACGCCTGGAACGATCTCAATGCCATCGAGGGCATCGGCGAGGTGGTGGCGCGTGCCATGGTCGAGTTCTACAAGGAACCGCGCAATATCGAGGTGATCACCCGGCTGCTTGAGGAAGTGACGCCTCAGCAGGCCGAGCAGCCGGTGACGACAGGCAGCCCGGTCGCCGGCAAGACCGTGGTCTTTACCGGCTCGCTGGAAAAATTCACCCGCGACGAGGCGAAGGCGAGGGCAGAAAGCCTCGGCGCCAAGGTCGCGGGATCGGTGTCGAAGAAGACCGACATCGTCGTCGCCGGCCCCGGCGCCGGCTCCAAGCTCGACAAGGCGCGCGAACTCGGCGTGCAGACGATGGACGAGGACGAGTGGCTGGCACTGATCAGCGGGTGAGAGGCCGACGGCGGTGCCGCCAGCCTCGCGTAGCTTATAGCCTGAGCCGGGCCATTGTATAGGCGTCGACATACTGTCCCGATCGAAAACCGAAGGCCCTCAGCAGGCCTTCCCGCTCGAAGCCGCACTTCTCGTAGAGGCCGATGGCGACAAGGTTGTCAGTGTAGACCGTCAGTTCCAGCCGTTTGATATCCAGCCAGTCGTCGGCGGCGTCGGTGAAAGCGCCGAGCAGGATCCGTCCGAAACCACGGCCGGTAAAATCGTCATGCACGCCCATGCCGATGCTGGCGACGTGCTGCCTGCGGCCGGAGAGGCGGTTGAGACCGCCATTGCCAACGATCTTACCATTGAGGGTAACGACCAGGTTCAGCGCATCCGGCGACGGATTTTCCATGTATTTGCGGACCTCTTCGACCCTCTGGTACGGCGGCCGCAGGGTGCCGGCGCGATAGCCCGGCAGATTTATCCGATCGGTGATCTCTTCCGCATCGGAAAGGCGGACGGCGCGGACAAGGACGCCGTCCGGCAGGCGCGCTCGGCGGCCAGGCTCATTCTCTTCATTTTCGGACATGGCTGCTCTCCGTTGGTTTCAGGAGGAGAGCCCGAGTTTCTGAAAACCCTGCTCGCCTCGGCAGGGTTTTCGGGATGATCGGATCGCTGCTAACGCGCCATCGCTCCCGCGTACCCTTCAGGGTGGTGGTGTGATGGATAAGCGCTGCCATGGTCACGGAACCGATCATGGCGGAAAGTTTCGATATGTCGGTTGAAAAGTCAACCGTGCGTCGTGTCGAATTTGCGCGGCCGGAACCGGGACGGTATTTCTGTTCTCCGGGAAATGATTCGGATAACTGATTTGAAGACCATCGCGATTGACTTCGAGACGGCGAACGAACAGCGCGGCAGCGCCTGTTCCGTCGGCCTTGCCTGGATCGAGGAGGGCAGGGTCACTCGTGTCGAGGAACGGCTGATCCGGCCGCGGGACATGCGCTTTTCCGGGATGAACATTGCGATCCATGGCATTCGGCCGGAGCATGTCGAGGATGCACCTGAATTTCCCGAGGTGATGGACGAGTTCCACGACGATATCAGCGGCGCCACCATGATCGCCCATAATGCCGCTTTCGATTTCAGCGTCTGGCGGGCGAGCCTCGATCACTACCGGCAATCCTATCCGGAGCTGACCTATCTCTGCAGCTTGAAGATGGCGCAGCGGATCTGGCCGCACTTCCTCTCGCATCGTCTGAACCTGATCGCCGAGCATCTCGGCCTGCGTTTCGTGCACCACAACGCCGTCGAGGACGCCGTCGTCTGCGCGGCCGCTGCCATCGAGATGGCGAAAGCGGTCAAGGCCAATGCCGTTCACGCCATACCCGCGCTGATCGGTATGCGGCCCGGCCGGCTGACGGCGCAGGCCTACGAGCCCTGCACGTGCCGGAAAAGCTGATCGCTTCCTCAGGCCGCCATTTCTTGCAAAGCATCGGGGCGCACTTATCTAGAATGCGGATCACTCAGGGAGCCGCCATGTCCAAACCGCGCAATCTTCTTCTCGCCGCCTTTTCCTTCGCTGCCCTTTCCGCAGGTGCTGCCTCGGCCGAAGTCGTCGGCAAGGTCGGCGTCGACTGGATCGGCAACGACATCATCGTCGAGGCGGTCTCCGATCCGGAGGTAAAGGGCGTCACCTGCCACGTCACCTATTTCGACCGCAGCCTTATCGACCGGTTCAAGAACGGCAACTGGTTCGAAGATCCCTCCAACAATTCCCTAGCCTGCCGGCAGACGGGGCCGATCGAGATCGGCAATATCGACCTGTCCAAGGATGGCAGCGAAGTGTTCCGTCAGGGCATGTCGCTGATCTGGAAGACGCTGGTCGTCAACCGCATCTACGACAAGACCAACGACACGCTGATCTATCTCGCCCATTCCAGGGAATTGACGGATGGCTCGGCGAAGATGTCGATTTCGACGATTCCGCTCTATGGGCAGAACGTGACGTGGAAGAATGGGAAGCCGTAGGCGGAAGGTTCTGGTCGGAGAATATGCCGCCCTAATCCCTGCCCACAAGAGAGTCTGAACCCTGCCACGCTCGCGCACCGCACCAAACAAAAAAGCCCGGACGAGCCGGGCCTTTCAACATCAGTATAAATAATATCAAGCCGCCTGCGTCAGTTCGTCGGCAATAACCGTATCCAGGTTCAGGAAGCAGACCATGGTCTTCTCAAGCGCGACGATGCCGCGGCAGAAGGCGCGCTGGGCTTCCGGGATGATTTCCGGCGGCGGCTGCAGGTCTTCGCTCTTAATGGTCATCATGTCGGAAACCTGTTCGACGAGCAGGCCGACCAGCTTGCCGGCGATATCGGTGACGATGATCGCCGAGCGCTCGGAAGGCTCGGTCATCTTCATGCCGAGGCGGCAGGCCATGTCGATAACGGGGATCACCGCGCCGCGCAGGTTGATGAGACCGAGCACGTAAGGCGGGGTATGCGGCATCGGCGTCACCGGCGCCCAGCCGCGGATTTCGCGGATGGCCATGATGTCGATGCAGAATTCCTGATCGCCCAGGTGAAACGAAACGATTTCGAGATAAGAGCCCGACTGCTTGATGGCATTGTTGTTGTTCATGATCAGAATTCTTCCCAGTTGTCCCCGGCGGGAGAAGCGATGGCTTTTAAATATAGATGTGACGGCTTAAGTCTTTCCTAACGATATGTATTTTGCGATTGCCCGCCTCTCGAACGCATGTCGCCCTGAAATGTGCGGCGGGGGATGACCACATGCGTGAAAACAAAAAGCCAAAGCCCGTCGTATGAGGCAAGTTTGATACGACGCGCTTTAAAGGTAAGCTGTTGAAATGCGTGGGACGTTTTGTCCATGGAGGTTCGGCAGGGACTTCGTTACCGTGGCAATTTCTACCGGTGAGACAATTCATCACGGCTTGGGAAACATATTCTTGAATTGCGTGCGTCCGATCGGGACTATATCACGCGGGCAAGGGCGGGCGGCACATCCGCCTGGAGCGAGGATCACGCCAATGAAGACATTCCGCATCGCCGTCTGGGTCGGCGTCCTGATACTTGCCGGCGTTCTCGGCGCGGTTCAGTTCTACCCCACGAAGTCCGGGGATGTCGTGGCGGAATCGCCCTACGGCGTACCCTTCACCTTAGTCTCGCAGAGCGGGCAGCCGATCACTGAGCAGGCGCTGCGCGGCAAGCCGACGGCACTGTTCTTCGGTTTCACCCATTGCCCCGAAGTCTGCCCGACGACGCTTTTCGAGCTGAACGGCTGGATGGAAAAGGTCGACCCGAAGGGCGACAAGCTGCAGGCTTATTTCGTCACCGTCGATCCTGAGCGCGACACGCCCGAGATCATGAACGAATATGTTTCCAACGTCTCCAAGCGCATCACCGGCATTTCAGGCGCGCCCGACAAGATTGCCGAGGTCATCAAGGGTTTCCGCGTCTACGCCAAGAAGGTGCCGATCGACGAGAAGGATCCGAACGGCGACTATACGATGGATCATACCGCCTCGGTCTTCCTGCTCGATTCGGCCGGGCGATTTGCCGGAACGATCGCCTATGGCGAAAATCCGGACACGGCGGTAAAGAAGCTGGAGAATCTCGTCAACAAGGGGTGATGGCTTCAGGTGATGAGGCGTTGACTCGACCCGTGGCGGGCAACGGAAACGGGAAAGACCGCCTATCGTGAGTGAAATCCGCCTTTACGTGACGACGACCGAGAGCAAGGCTGAAGAGATTCTCGACCTTCTGAGCGAGGTCTTCGGCGAAGAAGACTTTGCCATCGGCACCACCGAAATTGATGAGAAAAAAGATATTTGGGAAGCCTCGATCTATATGATGACCGAGGACGAGGCCGATGTGCGCTCCCGCGTCGAGGCAGCTCTCAAGAGCGCCTTTCCTGGTGCCCGCCTGGAGCGGGAAGTCATTCCAGATGTCGACTGGGTGGTGAAATCGCTGGAGGGGCTGAAGCCCGTCAGGGCAGGCCGTTTCCTGGTGCACGGCTCGCATGACCGCGATAAGGTGCGCCCGGGCGATATCGCCATCGAGATCGATGCCGGCCAGGCCTTCGGAACCGGCCATCACGGCACGACGGCCGGCTGCCTCGAGGCAATCGACGCCGTGGTGCGCTCGCGCCCGGTCCACAATGCGCTCGATCTCGGCACCGGCAGCGGCGTGCTGGCGATTGCGGTGCGCAAGCTTAAAAACATCCCGGTGCTGGCGACCGATATCGACCCGATCGCGACGCGGGTAGCGGCAGAAAACGTGCGCCGCAACGGCATCGCCTCAGGCATCGTCACCCGCACCGCGCCGGGCTTTCATTCTACGGCCTTTTCCGAGCATGGTCCCTTCGATCTGATCATTGCCAACATTCTCGCCCGGCCTCTAATGCGCATGGCGCCGAAGCTTGCGACGCATCTTGCGCCCGGCGGATCGGTGATCCTTTCGGGGATTCTCGCCGCGCAACGCTGGAAGGTGATCGCCGCCTATAGCGGCGCGAGGCTTCGACATGTCCGGACGATCTGGCGGAACGGCTGGGTGACGATCCATTTCGATCGGCCGTGATTTTGGGTGGTGAGGCGAGGGGATTGTCCTGCGCTTCTCGCACTACCCTGAAAGGAAAGTCTTCCGAATACAACAAAAAAGGCGGTGCCGATGGCACCGCCTTGGACCGGTCTATCCGGCCAATGCCCGCGAGCTCAAGGGGAGGAGCGCTCGAGCGGGCTCTACTGCATTCCAATAGGCCGGTCCGGGAGGGAGGAGACGGACGGGCTTTCAGACTTAGAACGCGTAGCTGGGGGCGCCGTTGTGGCGCGTGGCACGCTGGCCGGTACCGAGCAGCTTCAGGCTGTCGTCGTTCTGCGGCCGGCGGGCGCCGATGACGTGACGTACGGTCTGGCGTTCGCCAGCCTGCACCGGGCTGCTATATGCGAAGCGCGAGAGAGAGGCGGTCATTTCAAAAATTCCTTTGTTGCAGGTTCATCGCGAACCGTTCGATGTCGCCTATATAGCTATTCTGAAAAGTGGAGGCAGGGGGTTTCGCTCATGGGAGCCATGCGGCCAATGCATAAAGCGTGCCAAATTAACTTTTCGCGTCACAGTTCTGTCAAAATATTGAGCGGCACCAACGGTTTCGACTCGTTTCGTCGCTTTTTCTCCCCATCGATTGAAATTTCGCTAACATGGCCGCCATCCCATTTACCGGATTCGTCTCAACCATTCGAGTTTCCAGCATGTTCCAGTCCTTCGAAGTCACCTCCACGCCTCAATTCGGCAGGGATCGGGTATCGGCGCTGCGCGCTGCTTTCGATTCGCTCGGCATCGACGCCTTCCTCGTACCGCGTGCCGACGAATTCAACGGCGAATATGTTCCCGCATGCTCGGAGCGCCTGGCATGGCTGACGGGCTTCACCGGCTCGGCCGGCGTTGCAATGGTTCTGCGCACGCAGGCGATCGTCTTCGTCGACGGGCGTTATGTGACGCAGCTTGCCGAACAGGTCGACGGGTCGGTTTTTTCGGGTGGCGATCTCGTCAACGAGCCGCCGCATCTCTGGCTGGCCGCAAACGGAGCCAAGGGCCTTCGACTCGGCATCGATCCCTGGCTGCACGCGGGTGCCGAGGTGCGCCGTCTGGAACGAGCACTGTCCCAGATCGGTGGCACGCTGGTCTTCCTGCCGCACAATCCACTCGACAAGCTCTGGAGCGACCGGCCGGCCGAGCCGCTCGGCGCGGTCAGCATCCAGAATGTCGGCCAGGCCGGCGTGCTTGCCAGGGATAAAATCGCCACGATCGCCGCCGATCTTTCGAAGAAGAATCTGGCGGCAGTGCTGATCGCCGATCCCTCCTCGGTCGCCTGGACCTTCAACATTCGCGGCGCCGACGTGCCGCATACGCCGCATCCGCTGGCGCGCGCCATCGTCCATGCCGATGGGCGGGCCGATCTTTTCCTCGACAAGCGCAAGACCGGCATCGAGCCCGAGGCCTATCTCGCGCAGATCTGCACACAGCTGCCGCCCTCGGCGCTGGAGGAGAGGCTCGCTGCCGTTTCCAGGGACGGGGGCCGTGTTCTGATCGACCCGGATATCGCCTCTTATGCGCTGGCCGAGATTATCCGCAAGGCGGGCGGCGAAGGGGTGGAGGGTGCTGATCCCGCCAAGCTGCCGCGCGCGGTAAAGAACGACGTTGAAATCAACGGCTCGGCCGCCGCGCATCTGCAGGATGGGACGGCGATGGTTGAATTCCTCTATTGGCTTTCGCAGGAAAAACCCGGCACGGTGAGCGAAATTGCTGCCGCCGAGCACCTCGAAGCGGTGCGTGCCCGCGTCGGCCAAAGCATGCAGAACCCGCTGAAGGACATTTCCTTCGACACGATTTCGGGTGCCGGCGAACATGCGGCGATCATGCATTACCGCGTGACGACCGAATCCAACCGGATGATCGAGGCGGGCGAGCTCTTCCTGATCGATTCCGGCGCGCAATATATCAACGGCACGACCGACATCACCCGCACGGTCGGCATTGGTGCGGTGTCGGAGGAGCATCGCCGGTTCTTCACGCTGGTGCTGAAAGGCATGATACAAATCAGCACGGCACGTTTTCCGAAGGGGACGCGCGGCTGCGACCTCGATCCGCTGGCGCGCATCGCGCTGTGGCGGGCAGGGGCCGATTTCGCGCACGGCACGGGGCATGGAGTCGGCTCCTATCTCTCGGTGCATGAGGGGCCGCAGCGCATCTCCAGGCTTTCGACGCAGGAATTGCTGCCCGGCATGATCCTGTCGAACGAGCCGGGCTATTACCGGCCCGGCGGCTTCGGCATCCGCATCGAGAACCTGATCTATGTGCGTGGAGCCGAGGAGATCGAGGGCGGCGACATGGCGATGCTCGGTTTCGAGACGCTGACCTTCTGCCCGATCGACCGCAGCCTCGTCATTCCAGAGCTTCTGACCCATGACGAACTGCACTGGTTCAACGACTATCACAGCCGCACGTGCGAGGCGCTGATGCCGCTGATCCACGATCACGATGTCAGGGCGTGGCTCGAGAACGCGACGCTGCCGCTGGAATACTGAGAAAACGGCATTACAGTGTCGCCGACGCTGTAATGCCTTGAGTTCTGCGCCGGCTTTAGAGCCGGTGCTCAGGCGCCGATCGTGTGGCGCCAGCTCATCACGACGATCCAGGCGGCGACCAGCATCCATGTATGGCTGAAGCGCAGGCCGATGAAGAGGGCGACGATTAGCGCCAGTTTCGATTCCCAGCCGCCGGTGAAGAAGGCAGGGGCAACCAGCGTCGTCAGTACGGCCGCCGGCACGGCATTCAGCGCCGCCTCCACGCGCGGGGGAATGCTCTTCATTCGGGTGATGAGGATATAGCCGCCGATGCGGGTGGCGAAGGTCGCGGCTGCTGCGGCGAGGATGACGAGCGCCATGTGAAGATCGAATTCCATGGCTCAGACCTCGTGCATTTCGGATTGAAGGGCGTCGGCTTCGAGATCAGGCTCTTGCGGCGGCAAAGGCAGTACGGCGGCGAGTACGATACCGGCAGCAGCCCCCAGGCTGACATGCCAGGGTGAGCCGACATAGCGATAAGCGAATACGGACGCCACCGCGCTGACGAGTGCCACAGGCAGGAAATTGTCTCGCTTGCTGAAGCCGAGGACGATGCCGAGGAAATAAGCCGGCAGCAGGATGTCGAGGCCTATGGCCTTGGGATCGCCGATGAAGCCGCCGAGCATGCCGCCGGCGACGCTGATCAGCACCCAAGGAATGTAGATGATGATGGCGAAGCCGAAATACCAGGCGAAGGCGAGTTGCCGGCCGGTCTCGGCGCGCTTTACCGCTTCGGCGAATTGCGGATCGACGAGCAGGAAGAAGGTGAAGAATTTCTGCACCGGCGTGAAATGGCCGATGTAACGCGCCAGCGCCGCCGAATAGAGCACGTGACGGAAATTGACGGCGAGGATCGACAGCACGATCAGCCAGGCGTGGACATTGTGACCGAAGAGTTCGATGCCGACCATCTGGCTGGCGCCGGCATAGACGGTGGCGCTCATGAAGGCGGCTTCGGAGAGCGACATGCCGTTTTCGACCGCCAGCGCTCCGAAGAGAGCGCCAAAGGGCGCCGATGCAAGCGCAACAGCGGAGCCGCCCCGCAAACCTTCAACAAAGTCGGCGCGATTCATATAGGTGATCCTGTTGGAAATTCAGCTTTCACTTATGGTCTAAGGGTAGCCGCGGCAATTGAATTTCGTTGATTGACCAATCGATTTCGCTGAACCATCAAAGCCCTGATCGCACCGGCAAAGAGGAACCCATGAAGAGGATCGAGTTTTCGAAGGAAGAAAAGGCTGAAATCGTTTCGCGCATCCGCGCCTATTTCGACCGGGAACTCGACCCCATCGGCGCCTTGCCGGCCGAATTCCTGCTCGATTCACCGAGGAGATCGCGCCGTACCTCTACAATCGAGGGCTGAGAGATGCTCAGGCCGCCCTGTTGAAGAGAATGGAAGACGTGGCCGAGGACATTCATCTTCTCGAGAGAGAAAACAAAAACTCTAGCACGTGAAAATAAAATCAGAGCCTTCACTTAACGCCAAATTATGTCGCTGCCGATATGGTCGTCACGCTGTCATTCACCGGGTTGCGTGTCATTTGGCCTTGATTGTCTCTGTTGTTGATGAGCCGCGTTTTGCGAAGCTCGGCAAGCCGTTGATTTTTTTGGTCTGGCTTGCGCTTGCGTCTGCACTTTGCTGGTCCGAAACCGTCTGGCGCGACGAGGTCCGTGCATTGTCGCTGGCCCTTCAGGGCGACAATTTCGCCGATATGCTTCGCCAGCTGCATGGCGAGGGGCATCCTGCTCTTTGGTATATCCTGCTGCGCGCGGCCTATGTCGTGGTCGGCTCACCCGTCGTCCTCAAGTCCGTGGCGCTGGTGATTGCGGCGGCAGCAGCCTATCTTCTTGTTTTCAGGCTGAAACTGCCGCTTCCCATCATGCTGCTTTCACTGTTCGGCAGCTTTTCGATTTTCGAATACGCTGCGATGTCGCGAAATTACGGCATCAGCATGCTGTTGATTTTCCTGATCGTCCTGGCCTGGGAGAAAGGAGCACGCACCGGACTATCGATCGGCCTGTTGTTTGCCTTGCTGGCGAATACCAACGTCCATTCGGTCGTCCTTGTCGGCGGCTTCCTGGCCTATTGGTTTTTTGATCTGGTGCTGGTGCGGCCAAGGCCTCCTTTGAGGGAATATCGAGCCCTCGCGACAGCCGCTGCCGTCGCCGCGGTTGGCATTGTTCTGTGTTTCCTCACTGTCTATCCAACCTTCAATGATACGGGGCAGAACGATTTCAGCGGCGAGAATTTCGCTGTGCTTGCCCTTCGTGCCCTGGCCCTGCCTAGTTCGCATTTTATGTCGTTCTATCCCGACAGCATTCTTGAACTGATGATGGCCTATCCGTTGGCGTTCCGTATCTTCGCCGCGTTGATGTCCGTCCTTATCTACGGCAGCCTGATCGCGTTGGCAAACCGACGGCCGGCAATGATCGCAGCTGGACTGGTGCTGGTAGGACTGTCGCTGCTTTTTACGCTTGTCTATCCCGGCGGATACAGACATCAGGCGCTCTGGCTGGTTTTCATGATCGCGATGACCGCCTCGACCACACCCTTCCAACGTGTAGGAGCGGACGTTGCCGCCATCAAGGCTGCCGGCGGCGGCGTAAAGTTCGGGCGCCTGTGCTTCCTGGTACTGCTGGCACTGCAGGTCGTGTCCGGTATCGAAAAGGTCAATCGGACCTTCGTGGCCGAAATACCCTTCAGCCGGAGCAAGGATTTCGGTGCGTTCATTCAATCGCGCCCCGATCTCAAGGATGCGATCATCATGGCAGATCCCGATTATCTCGTGGAAGCGCTGCCTTATTATGTTTCCAATCGCACCTATCTTCTGCGGGAGGAGCGGTTCGGCGCCATCGTGCGATATACCCGCAACGCGCGGCTTTCGCTCAGCCTTGCCGATATACTGCAAGCGGCACGTCGATTGCAGCAGGGTGAGCAGGTGCCTGTCGTCATTCTTCTTTCGCAGCGGCTCGACCAGATTGCTGCACCCGTCTCCTTGCGGGAAAGCTACGTTTGGCGGTTGTCCCTAACGCCGGAGGATATTTCTGCTTTCCAGAATGCGACAGAGTTCGTCAAACGCTTCGGCCCGGCTGCCGGGAGCGATGAGACCTACGACGTCTATGTTATGAAGTAAGATGGTCTGAAAGATTGCGACGCGTTTTAGCGTGAGTTAACCGGTCAGCACCTTAGAGCTGTCGATGATCGCGATGCCGTGCGAGCGCATTTCGTCGATGGCGGCGGCGACGCCGTCGGGGGTGATGCCGCGACTTGCATCCTCGATGAAGCGGACGCGGACACCGGGGATCATCTCCAGCGCGTCGAGCGCGGAGAACTTGACGCAATAGTCGGTCGCCAGCCCGCAGACGTCGAGATCGGTGACACCCTGGTCCTCGAGGAAATCGGATAAGCCTGTCGAGGCATCGCGGTCGTTGTCGCGGAAGGCCGAGTAGCTGTCGATATCGGGATCCTCGCCCTTCTGCTGGATCAGATCGATCTCAGCGGATTTCAGCGCGGGATGAAATTCGGCGTCGAGCGTACCTTGGACGCAGTGGTCGGGCCACATCATCTGCGGCTTGCCGGAGAGTTCGCCCATCTCGAAAGGCGCCGCGCCCGGATGGGCAGAGGCGAAACTGCCATGGCCCGGCGGATGCCAGTCCTGCGAGGCGACGATTAGGTCGTATTTGCCGCTGTCGATCAGGCTGTTTGCGATGGGAACCACCTTGTCGCCATCCGGCACCGGCAGATTGCCGCCCGGGCAGAAGCCGTTCTGAATATCGACGAGCAGCAGCGCTTTCATCAAGGCCAATCCCTTCGCTTATTTCAGTGTAAGACGCCAAGCACATTGAACATATAAACTAGTGAATTTCCGGGGGCGCAGATGCAAGTGCTAATTCTGGTACTAGCGGTAGCGAATGACTGAAACAGCATATCCTAATGCAATCATTGAGAGAATCCGGAGTGGCTGTCGTGCTGAAATGGAGGGCAAGGCTCAAATGATGATGCGGGATCGCAGCTAGCAGCAAGCCGGCAGAGCCGGCGACGGCCGCAAACGTGGCTGCCTGAAAGGGCGCGCTTTTTTGCGGTAAAGAAGGATCGAGGCTCCCCCCGGCGGAGCCTTATCCCGGCCGACTAGGCCGCGGTCACCTCGTCGGTTGCCGTATCGGCCGCGGCGGCGGAAGAGCCGTAGGTATTGTGGTAGGCCTGAAGGGCTGTCTGCATGTCGCTCAACACCTTGGTCAGGAGCGGATCGCTGTCGCCTGACGTATTGATGCTGCTCGGATCGGCCGCGAGGAATTCAGACTCGGTCAACTTGCCGTCGCCATTGGTATCCATCGAGGCGAAGACGCCGTTGGAAGAGTCGTCGCTTTGATCGCTACCGTCGTTTTGATCGTCGCTGCCGTCGGTCTTCTGCAGGGACAGCATCAGCGACAGGATGTCGCCGGTGATCTTCTTGAGGATATCGGCACTGCTGTCGCCGCTGTCGGTGGGGGTCTCAGCCGTGCCGGATGACGAGGACTGCGATGCGGCGGCGAGTTCGTCCGCCGAAACGACGCCATCGCCATTCTTGTCGAGGCTGGAAAGCGGAGACTGGTACTGGAATAATGTGCTGCCAAGAGATGAAACACTGGTCACTTGAACCTCCTTCGAAAAGTTCGTCGTGAAGCCCGCCTTTCATGGACGGGCGTCTTCCAGGCTAAGCTGATTTGCGGAAAGCGTCAAAGCGACGTTTTGACACGTTAACTTTCTGGCCGCTAAGCATAAATCATTAAAATCATTGTATTTTTATGGTCGATTGGTTCGGTCGAGCAGAGTTTTGCGCCGGCGACACATGCGGTCGCCGGTCCAGTTTACGGAACGGGCGTTGAGCGCTGCGCCGGATGCCCGCCGCGACGGCGTTCGTTCGTCGTGCCGGAGGCGCGATGCCGGAAGGAATTCGAGCATGACGTCGCCCGAAAACCGCTTTCACTTTTCGGCATCATACTCTCGGCCGATCTTGCTCCCGGCCGAGATTTCTGCCTTTCTTGCTCAGACGCAAGCCGGAAGCGAAACCATGTCCGAGGCAGAGCCTAACGAGAAGATCGATGCGACGTTCCGCAACGGATCGCTGACGGCGGCCGGGATTATCCTCGGTTTCTCGCTTAATTTCATCAGTGTCTGGGTTTCCAATCCCAATGACTGGAGCCGCATCGATATCCCGCCGATGTTGTTCCTGACCATCGGCATAGCCATTCAGGTGAAGGTCTTTGCGGACCTCTTGTCACGCGACTCCCTCTTTGCCGTCAAATACGATCGATCGCGCCGGCTCTTTCTGATCGGATTGGGAATCGTTGCCGCGGGCATAGGTATCGCGCTCGTCAACGACGTCCTGGGTCTTGGAAGAATGCGGATGCTCGGGTGAGCGTTTTCACGCCATGCTGATCCCGAGTCACACGCGCTCGACGAACCCGTCCAGCACCCGCTTCTGCCCGGCGCGGTCGAACTCGATCGTCAGTTTGTTGCCTTCTATGCCGGTGATATTGCCGTTGCCGAACTTCATGTGGAATACGCGGTCGCCGAGGGTGAACTTCGACGGTTCCGACGAGGTGGATTTCGCTACAAGTTCGCCTTCAATCGTGCGTCCCTTCGGGCCGCTTTCGCCATAACCGATGCGTTCGACGGCGTGGCCGGAGCGGCTGCCCCAATTGTCGCGCGTGGCGTCGGTCTTGTTGGCCTGGGCGCGTTTCCAGCCGGGGGTGGAGTAGGAATTGGCAAAAGGCTCCGCCTTGTCGAAGCGGGACTGGCCGTAGCCGCCACGGCCGTAACCGCCGTAGCTCTGCTCCATTTCGGCGACCTCGACATGGGTTTCCGGCAGTTCGTCGAGGAAGCGCGAGGGCAAGGTCGATTGCCAGAGGCCATGGATGCGGCGGTTGGAGACGAACCAGATGTGGCAGCGGTGCTTGGCGCGGGTGATGCCGACATAGGCGAGGCGACGTTCTTCCTCCAGTCCGGCGCGGCCGCTCTCATCGAGCGAGCGCTGGTGCGGGAAGAGGCCTTCCTCCCAGCCGGGCAGAAAGACCGTGTCGAACTCAAGACCCTTTGCCGAATGCAGCGTCATGATCGAGACGGCATCGAGATTCTCGTTGGTCTCGGCATCCATGACAAGAGAGACGTGTTCGAGAAAGCCGCGCATCGACTCGAAACTTTCCATCGAGCGGATCAGTTCCTTGAGGTTCTCGAGGCGGCCGGGCGCTTCGGCGCTCTTGTCGTTCTTCCACATATCGGTATAGCCGGACTCTTCGAGGATCTGCTCGGCAAGTTCGGTATGCGGCGTGTTTTCAAGCAGTTCCTGCCATCGGCGGAAAGATTGAATCACGTCGAAGAGGGCTTTTCGCGCCTTCGGCTTCAGCTCGTCGGTCTCGATGATGTCGGCGGCCGCCGCCAGCATCGGGATATCGCGGGCCCGGGCATAGTCATGCAGCGCACGCACCGTCGTGTCGCCGAGGCCGCGCTTCGGCGTGTTGATGATGCGCTCGAAGGCGAGATCATCGGCGGCTTGGGCGACGAGGCGGAAATAGGCCATGGCATCGCGGATTTCGAGGCGCTCATAGAAGCGCGGGCCGCCGATGACGCGGTAGTTGAGGCCGAGAGTGACGAAGCGGTCTTCGAACTCGCGCATCTGAAAGGAGGCGCGCACGAGGATCGCCATGTCGTTGAGCAGATGCTTGCCGCGTTGAAGCTGCTCGATTTCCTCGCCGATGGCGCGGGCTTCCTCCTCCGAATCCCACGAGGCGTGGACCTGCACCCTGACGTCGTCGGGATCGGAACGGTCGGTGAACAGCGTCTTGCCAAGCCGCCCTTCATTATGGGCGATCAGATGGGCGGCGGCCCCGAGGATATGTTCGGTCGAGCGGTAGTTGCGCTCGAGCTTGATGACCTTGGCGCCGGGAAAATCCTTTTCGAAGCGCAGGATGTTGTCGACTTCGGCCCCGCGCCAGCCATAGATCGACTGGTCGTCGTCGCCGACGCAGCAGACATTCTGCTGCTCTCCCTTGGCGCGCTGGGCGAGAAGCCGGAGCCACATATATTGGGCGGTGTTGGTGTCCTGGTACTCGTCGACGAGGATATAGCGGAAGCGGCCGTGATATTCCTTCAGGAGATCCGGGTTCTTGCGGAAGATCGCGATCGGATGCATCAGCAGGTCGCCGAAATCGCAGGCGTTCAGCGTGGTCAGCCGCGCCTGATAGGCGAAATAAAGGTCGCGGCCGCGGCCATTGGCGAAGGCGCGGGCGTCGCCCTCGGGGATATCGGCCGGCGCGAGACCCTTGTTTTTCCAGGTGTCGATCATGCCGGCGAACTGCTTGGCTGGCCAGCGCTTGTCGTCGAGGCCTTCGGCCTGGATCAACTGCTTGATCAGGCGGACGACGTCGTCGGTATCGAGAATGGTGAAATCGGAACGCAGGCCGACGAGCTCGCCGTGGCGGCGCAGAAGTTTGACGCCGATCGAGTGGAATGTGCCGAGCCAAGGCATGCCTTCGACGGCGCCGCCGACCAGTAGCGCGATGCGCTCCTTCATCTCGCGGGCGGCCTTGTTGGTGAAGGTGACGGCGAGGATCTGTGATGGGAAGGCACGGCCGGTATTGAGGATATGGGCAATGCGCGTCGTCAGCACGCGCGTCTTGCCAGTGCCGGCACCGGCAAGCACGAGGACAGGGCCTTCCAAAGTTTCGACGGCTTCGGTCTGCTCGGGGTTCAGACCGGCGAGATAATCCGGCCGGCTGCCGCCGTCGCGGGCCGCCATGGCGCGGGCGGCAATGCCACCGGTGGCAGGCGGCCTTCCGGCGGGCGCGGCAGGCGGCTGCGGCTTGCGCGCCATCTCGCCCGGCTCTTCGTCGAAGAAGGGGATATCGTCGAAACTATTGCTCATGGCGCGTAATGTAGTGATTCGGGAAGGAAAGACCAGAAAAGATGTTCTGCTTTCATTCCCAAGTCGCCGCTATCCCAAGGGGTTTGCATGGCGGCCGGGCCGCTGGATACGGAAGCGGCAACACGACCGAAAAATTTCAGCCGCCCTCTGTCGGAACCCACGCCGGCGGGGCGTCCTTGGATCATCGGACAGTGGTCCGGATCAATCGTCAACAAGGAGGCTGTATCATGGCGAAGGTCGTTTCAAATCTCTGGTTCGCTGAGGAAGCGCGCGAAGCCGTCGAATTCTATGTGTCCATCATCCCGGATTCCAGGATCGGCCGTACGACCATCCTTCCGGCGGAAACGCCGAGCGGACCTCCTGGCAGCGTCGAGCTGATCGAGTTCACGCTTGGCGATCAGGCCTTCCTGGCGATGAGGGCCGGCCCGCTCGATAGCTTCAACCATTCTTTTTCGATCGCGATTCTGCTGGAGAGCCAGGACGAGATCGATCGAGTCTGGGATGCCTTTCTCGCCAATGGCGGCACGCCGGAGGCCTGCGGCTGGCTGAAGGACCGCTGGGGTCTATCCTGGCAGATCGTGCCGCGCATGCTTTCCGAAATGATCGCCGACGACAATCGCGAGCGGGCCGGGCGCGTAACCGAGGTGATGCTCGGCATGGTCAAGATCGATGTCGCCGCACTGGAGAAGGCATTCAACGGCTGAACTGCGCCGGCGGCGACCGATTCGAATGATTGGCTTACGGCCGTGATGCGGCCGTTTCCATCACCTCAGGCGCGGATCGGCACGTGCTGTCCGGCATCGACTCTGTGCAGATTTGACTGCCAATCGTCGATTTTCCGAAACTCGAATCACGGGCGACATTGCACACCCTTTTCATCTTTCTGTCACGTCGCGAAATGTGCTGATACCGCACGGGTGCTTTTTTCAACTATAATGAGAAACAGTTTCGTAGAGTAAAAATAACCGGTGCATGCACGTTTTTGTGCGTTGCAAGAACCTGCCGGTGAGCGTCGAATATACCTACGAAATTATTGATTCTTAGGAACGTCGTAGCCATCTCGATGGTTATACGACTTTGAGCCTGCGGCATAACCTTACTGGAGGGCCCATGCTGAACGAATCCGTATTCGATGCGTTTACGCGCAGTTACGAAGCGCGCCGCGAAACCGATATGTCGGTGGCCGAGTATCTCGATCTCTGTAAAAAGGACCCGATCGCCTATGCCAATGCGACCGAGCGCCTGCTCGCCGCGATCGGCGAGCCGCAGATGGTCGACACCGCCAGGGATGCGCGGCTCGGCCGGATTTTCATGAACAGGACCATCCGGATCTATCCAGCCTTTGCCGGCTTTCACGGCATGGAAGAGACGATCGAACGCATCGTTTCCTTCTTCCGGCACGCGGCGCAGGGGCTCGAGGAGCGCAAGCAGATCCTCTATCTGCTCGGGCCGGTCGGCGGCGGCAAGTCGTCCCTGGCGGAACGGCTGAAGCTGCTGATGGAGGTTCATCCGATCTACGTGCTGAAAGCGGGCGACGAGATCAGCCCCGTTTTCGAAAGCCCGCTCAACCTCTTCGATCCGGAGACAATGGGTTCGCTGCTCCAGGAACAATACGGCATTCCGCTACGGCGCCTGAACGGGCTGATGAGCCCGTGGTGCCTGAAGCGGCTCGACGACTTCGGCGGCGACATTTCCCGCTTCCGTGTCGTCAGAGTGCAACCTTCGCGGTTGCGCCAAATCGCCGTCGCCAAGACCGAGCCCGGCGACGAGAACAATCAGGATATTTCGTCGCTGGTCGGCAAGGTCGACATCCGCAAGCTCGAAACTTACTCTCAGAACGACCCCGATGCCTACAGCTATTCGGGCGGGCTCAACCGCGCCAATCAGGGCATCCTCGAATTCGTGGAGATGTTCAAGGCGCCGATCAAGATGCTGCATCCGCTGCTGACGGCGACGCAGGAGGGCAACTATATCGGCTCGGAGAATATCGGCGCCATACCTTTCTCGGGTATCGTTTTGGCGCATTCGAACGAAGCGGAATGGCAGACCTTCAAGGCAAACAAGAACAACGAGGCCTTCATCGACCGTATCTGTGTGATCAAGGTGCCCTATTGCCTCCGGGTGATGGAAGAGCAGAAGATTTACGAGAAGCTGATCGAGGGATCGGAACTCGCGGATACGCCATGCGCCCCGGCAACGCTCGAAATGCTGGCTCGCTTTTCGGTGCTTTCACGCCTACGCAAACACGAGAATTCGACGTTCTTCTCGAAGATGCGCACCTATGACGGCGAGAGCCTGAAGGAAACCGATCCGCGCGCCCGCAGCGTTCAGGAATACCGGGATGCTGCCGGCATCGACGAGGGCATGGACGGGATTTCGACCCGCTTCGCCTTCAAGGTGCTCGCCTCCACCTTCAATCACGATACAACGGATATCGGCGCCGACCCTGTCCATTTGATGTATGTGCTGGAGCAGGCGATCCGCCGCGAGCAGTTTTCCGACGATGTCGAGAAGCGTTATCTGGAATTCATCAAGGCCGATCTTGCGCCACGCTACGCAGAGTTCATTGGCAATGAGATTCAGAAGGCTTATCTTGAATCGTATGCGGACTACGGACAGAACCTGTTCGACCGCTACGTCGACTATGCCGATGCCTGGATCGAAGACGTCGACTTCAAGGATCCCGATACCGGCCAGCTTCTCGACCGCGAGCTCCTCAATCAGGAACTGACAAAAATCGAAAAGCCGGCAGGAATTGCCAATCCGAAGGATTTCCGCAACGAAATCGTCAAGTTCTCGTTGCGGTCGCGGGCAGCAAACGGCGGAAAAAATCCGTCATGGACGAGCTACGAGAAGATCCGGGAAGTGATCGAGAAACGTATGTTCTCGCAGGTTGAGGATCTTTTGCCGGTGATTTCCTTCGGCTCGAAGAAGGATTCGGAGACAGAAAAAAAGCACAGTGAATTCGTCTCGCGCATGGCCGCGCGGGGTTACACGGAGAGGCAGGTTCGGCGCCTCGTCGAATGGTACATGCGCGTCAAACAGGCAAGTTAATGTGGAGCCACTATGCACATTGTCGACCGTCGGCTAAATCCGCGCGGTAAAAGTCTGGAAAATCGGCAACGGTTTCTTCGGCGCATGAAAGGCGCCGTGCAGCAGGCGGTCAAGCGTTCTCTGCAAAACCGAAACATTCGCGATGTGCTCGACGGCGGTGAGATCAGCCTGCCGATCGACGGAATGGCCGAGCCGAGCCTTCGAAAGGGCGAAGGCGGCACCGCCGATCACATCCTGCCCGGAAACAGGGCCTTCGTCGAAGGCGATATCATTCCGCGGCCGCCGGGCAGGAATGGCGGAAAACCAAAAGATGCCGGCGAAGGTGATGGTGAGGACGGTTTCCGTTTCGTGCTGACGCGCGAGGAGTTCCTCGATGTATTTCTCGATGACCTGGAACTGCCTGATCTTGCCAAACGGCGTCTAGCCGAAACTGAAGAGGAAACGCCGTTCCGGGCCGGCTATTCCGTGTCCGGATCGCCGTCCAATATTGCCGTCGGTCGCACGACGAGGCTGGCGATGATGCGGCGTGTCGCGCTTCACCGTCCACGTCGTGAAGAGATCGAAGCCCTGCAGCGACAGATCGAGGAGTGCGAGGATGATGAGACCCGCCTAGGGCTGGAGGTAAAACTCAAAGCCCTGACGGAAAAGAGCCGGCGCATTCCCTATATCGATCCGCTCGACGTCCGATATCGCCGTTTTGAGAACGAGCCGAAGCCAGTGGCCAAAGCCGTGATGTTCTGCCTGATGGACGTCTCCGGCTCGATGTCGGAACACATGAAGGACCTTGCGAAGCGGTTCTACCTGCTGCTCTATCTTTTCCTGTCTAAGCGCTACAAGAAGGTGGAGATCGTCTTCATCCGCCATACCGACAAGGCCGAAGAAGTGGACGAGGAAACCTTCTTCTACGGTCCGGCGACCGGCGGCACGCTGGTCTCCAGCGCGCTTGCGGCCATGCGCGGGATCATCGCGGCGCGGTTCGATCCGGCAGAGTGGAATATCTATGGCGCCCAGGCCTCTGACGGCGACAACGCCCATTCGGACGGCAACCTCAGCGGTCAGCTGTTGCGCGAGATTTTGCCGCTGTGCCAGTATTTCGCCTATATCGAGGTCGGCGAAGAAGGCGGCGATTCGTCGGTATCCCGTTCACCGCTTTGGATGCTCTATGACGGCATCCGCTCCGAGCTGCTGCCGCTTTCGATGCGCAAGGTCTGCCGGCGAAGCGAAATATTCCCGGTTTTCCACGATCTCTTCCAGAAGCGTGACGCGCAGTCGAGGGTGACGCCATGACCATGACAATGAGGCCGAAAGAGCGGCTGTTGTTCGAGGGGGCCGACTGGGACTTTTCAACGCTGCAGCGCATCCACGACGCCTGCGAGGAAATCGCGCTCGGCGAACTCGGCCTTGACGTCTATCCGAACCAGATCGAGGTCATCACTTCGGAGCAGATGCTGGATGCCTATTCCTCGACCGGCATGCCGCTGTTTTACCGCCATTGGTCCTTCGGCAAGCACTTCGCGCATCACGAAGCCTTTTACCGCCGCGGCATGCGCGACCTTGCCTATGAGATCGTCATCAACAGCTCTCCCTGCATCTCCTATCTGATGGAGGAGAATACGGCGACGATGCAAACGCTCGTCACCGCGCACGCGGCCTTCGGCCACAACCACTTCTTCAAGAACAATTATCTCTTCAAGCTTTGGACCGATGCCGAAGGAATCCTCGATTACCTCGATTTCGCCAAAGGATATATCACCCGCTGCGAGGAGCGTTATGGCGAGACGGCCGTCGAGCGGACGCTCGATGCGGCGCATGCGCTGATGTCACATGGGGTGCATCGATATGCGGGCAAGACTACCATAGACCTTCGCCAGGAGGAGAAGCGGCAGCAGGAGCGCCGGGCCCACGAGGAGCAGATGTTCAACGATCTGTGGCGCACGGTTCCCGTCGGCAAGGCCAAAAAGGCGAGCGACGGCGGCCTGGAAAAGCGCCGTGCCGCGCTTGGTCTTCCGCAGGACAACATCCTTTATTTTCTCGAGAAAACCGCCCCGCGGCTGCAGCCATGGCAGCGCGAAATTCTTCGCATCGTCCGCCATGTCGCCCAATATTTCCATCCCCAGCGGCAGACCAAGGTGATGAATGAGGGAACCGCGACCTTCGTCCATTACCAGATCATGAACCGGCTTCATGAGCGGGGGCAGATCAGCGACGGAAACTTCCTCGAATTCTTGAAATCGCACTCCAACGTGGTGTTCCAGCCGAGCTATGACGATCGGCGGTTCTCGGGTTTCAACCCTTATGCGCTCGGTTTTGCGATGATGCAGGATATCGAGAGGATCGTCACGAAGCCGACGGAGGAAGACCGCACATGGTTCCCCGATATATCAGGACGCGGCGATGCGATGGCCGTGCTGCGCGACATCTGGGCCAATTACCGGGACGAGAGTTTCATCAGCCAATTCCTCAGCCCGAACCTGATCCGCCAGTTGCGGCTGTTCCATCTCTACGATGATCCGGAGCAGACTGAAGGGGTTCTGGTTTCGGCGATCCACAATGAGCGCGGATACCTGCGCATCCGCCGTCAGCTTTCCCGCGAATACGACATCGGCTGGACCGATCCGGCCATCGATATCGTCGACGTCGACCTCGCCGGTGACCGCCGCCTGCTGCTGCAACATATCATGATGAACGGAAGCTATCTTCAGGAGGCCGACACGAGGCTTGTCCTGCAGCATCTCGCCGATCTCTGGGGCTACGACGTGTTGCTTCAGGAGATCGATAGTTCGAACACCGTGGCGAGGGAGCACACGGCGAGCCCGCGCAAGATCGTTCAATGATCCCCGATATGTCTCCAAGCCGCGTTGTTTGCCGACGATAAGGTGCAATTATCGATGGTAACGAAGACAAAGGCTTAGTAGTTTACCGCCGCTGCAATCGCCCATCACTCACCGACATTCGACGTTTGCAGCGACCTTCCGGGAGCGGACAGCGCGGAGACGAGAGACCATGGGTGAAACGCGGCGCAAGCTGACGACGATCTTCTGTGCTGACGTGCAGGATTATACCCGTCTGATGGGGGCCGATGAGGAGGGGACGCTTGCGGCGCTGAAGCGCTGCCGGGAGGCGATGGGGCGCCTGATCGAAAGCCATGGCGGCCGTGTCATCAATACCTGGGGCGACGGGCTGATCGCTGATTTCCCAAGCGTGGTTGAGGCGGTGCGCGCCGCTGTCGATACCCAGAACGAACTTGCCGGTTTCAACGCCCGCCGCCCGGAAGACGGGCGCATGCTGTTCCGCATCGGTATCAATCTCGGCGACGTAATCGTCGAAGACGACGACATCTATGGCGACGGCGTCAACATCGCCGCACGGCTTCAGGCCTCGGCTTCCGCCGGCGGCATCGTTATATCAAGCACCGTCTACGATCAGGTCCGCAACAAGGTCGCGGTCGGTTTTGAATTTCTCGGGCCGCTGATGGTGAAGAACGTCGATGAAGGCGTGCCGAGCTACGCGGTGAAGATCGGCGATGCCAAGGACGAGATGCCGCCTCCCCAACGACCAGGCCCAGCACGTCCGCAGCCGGCGGCTGAGATTGCCGAAGCAAGCCCGCGACCTGGCAGACGCAGACAGTTCGCTGTGCTCGGCGTCATCGCGGCGGTGCTGATCGGCATCAATCTTTTATCGTGGCAGGGGGTTTTCTGGGCGCGCTTTCCGGTGCTTGCGCTCGCCGTCGTCGCGGCTTTCGCCTGGAATCGCAATCAGATCCTGTTCAACCGGAAGATCACCTCGCTGGCGATCGTGGCGCTCGGCATTGTCGGCATCAACCTCTTCACCTGGACGGGGCAGTTCTGGGCGGTGTGGCCGATACTGGGGATTGCGGCCGTCATCGGTTTGCGATGGTCGATGCGTCGATAGACATTCAACCCGCATCGGCAGAGATTTTGCACGGCATCCCGCCCGTCAATCGGCGGCGTCAAAGACATGGCGAGTGTTCGTTCAAGCAAAAGTGAGCGGCCGGGTTATTTCCATTCTTTCCTGATATTACAAATCGGTAATGCCGGCTGCTTATGCTTGCCGGTAAGCTGTAAACGCGCGATATTGTCGCATCAGTCGGGACCTTGATCCCGCAGCGCCTCTTTCGACCGACCCTGGTCCGACCTCGAGTCCCTCCGGAGACGTGAATGGCCTTTTGGAAGCAGTTTATACTCTCACTCATCGTCATCGCTGCCGGCTTTGCCGCGTGGGTTTTCTTTGTGCCCGGTGCCGGCGATATGATGCGCGATGCAGGTATTCCAGACGGCATCGTTTCCAAGATCGCGCCGAAGGCTGAGGAGACGGCGGATGCCGACGCTCCCGCCCGGGTGCAAGGCCAGCAGCGTGGCGACGGACAAGGTCAGGGGCAGAACCGCCGCAATGGCGGCGGGCGCAACAGCGCCATTCTTGTCGCGACTGAAGCCGTCGTCCAGGGCGTCGTCAACGACCGGCTGAACGCCATCGGCACCGGTGATGCGATCCGTTCGGTCGCTGTGACCGCACAGGCATCGGGCACCATCCGCGAAATCCTCATCAAGTCGGGCGACAAGGTCAAGGCTGGCCAGGTGCTCGCCAAGCTCGACAGCGAAGAGCAGGTAATCGCCCGCGGCCAGGCTGATGTAGCGGTCAAGGCCGCCGTCGAAAAATCCAATCTCTATCACAACATCAAGTCCAGCGTGTCGCGCATGGACGTGTTCGATTCCGAGATCGCCGAGCAGGGCGCGCGACTGCAGCTGCAAGCTGCCGAACTCAATCTCGCACGGCGCAACATCATTGCGCCGATCGACGGCATCGTCGGCATCGTACCAGTCAATATCGGCGACAACGTCACGACGAGCATCCCGATCGTCACGCTCGACGACCGCTCGGAAATCCTCGTCGATTTCTGGGTGCCGGAACGCTTCGCCAACACGGTGTCGGTCGGCCAGCCGGTCGAGGCAATGTCGGTGGCAAAGCCGGGGCAGATGTTTTCCGGCGTGGTCGAAGCCGTCGACAACCGCATCGACGCGGCAAGCCGTACGCTGCGCCTGCGCGCCAAGATCGACAACAGTTCGGATGAACTGCGCGCGGGCATGTCCTTCAGCGTCAGCATGAAATTTCCCGGCGACAAATATCCGGCGGTCGATCCGCAGTCCGTACAGTGGGATTCGCAGGGGTCCTTCGTCTGGCTGGTTAACGACGACAAGTCACACAAGGTGCGGGTCAGCGTCGTGCAGCGCAATCCGGATTTCGTTCTCGTCAAAGCCGATCTCAAGGACGGCGACAAGATCGTGACCCAGGGCCTGCAGCGCGTGCGCGAGGGCGGGGCGGTGCGCGTTTCCGCTGAAATGGCCTCGAATGGGGAGGCCGTCACCCAATGAGCGTGACCGAGATTCATCAGGACAGGGCCTCGGGCAAGCAGAGCTTCACCGCGCTTTTCGTTCGCCGGCCAATCCTGGCGCTGGTGTTCAACACGCTGATGGTCGTTGCCGGCCTTGCGGCTTACGTCGGCGTCGAGGTGCGCGAACTGCCGGATGTCGACCGTCCGGTCGTCACCGTGCGCACGACCTTCGACGGCGCATCGCCGCAGACGATCGATCAGGAACTGACCAAGGTGATCGAGGGCGCGGTCGCGCGCGTCAGCGGCCTGAAATCGATCTCTTCGACCTCTTCCTTCGGCCAGAGCCGGGTAACGCTGGAATTCTCGGATGCGATCGATCTCGCGGTTGCCGCCAACGACGTGCGCGACGCGATCGGCCGCATCACCCAGAACCTGCCCGATGAAGCGGACGCGCCGCAGATCGTTAAGGCGGATTCGGATTCCTCGGCGATCATGCGACTTGCCGTCACCTCCACCAAGCTCAACATGGACGACCTGACGCAGCTCGTCGAAAACGAGGTGATCGATCGCCTCGCCTCCGTCGACGGCGTCGCCGATGTCGAGGAATATGGCGACCAGGAGAAGGTCTTCCGGGTTGATGTCGACCAGGGGGCGCTGGCGAGCCGCGGGCTGACCATCGGCGACCTGACGAAGGCGCTCGACAATGCAGCTCTCGACGTGCCGGCGGGATCCCTGAAGAGCAATACGCAGGATATCGTGGTGCGCGCCACCGCAAACCTGCAGACGCCGGCGGATTTTTCCAACGTCATACTGCAGGATCGCGTCCGCCTCGGCGATGTCGCGACGGTGACACTCGGACCGCGCGACGGCGAAACGGCGCTGCGCTCCAACGGCAAGCCCGGCATCGGCCTCGGCATCATCCGTCAGGCGCAGTCTAACACGCTCAACATCTCGACCGGCATCAAGGCCGCCGTCGAGCAATTGTCGAAGACGCTGCCCGAGGGCACGACGATCGCGATCACCAGCGATGATGCCGTCTTCATCCAGGGTGCGATCCACGAGGTGGTACTGGCGCTGGTGCTCGCCGCCGTCATCGTTACCGCTGTCATCTATCTCTTCCTGCGCGACTGGCGGGCGACGCTGATCCCAGCGGTCAGCATGCCGGTTGCGCTAATCGGAACGCTGGCGGCGATCTATATGGTCGGTTTCTCGATCAATATCCTGACGCTGCTGGCGATCGTGCTGGCAACCGGCCTCGTCGTCGACGACGCGATCGTGGTGCTCGAAAACATCGTGCGGCGGCGCGCCGAAGGCATGGGGCCGCGGGCGGCCGCCGTGCTTGGAACGCGCGAAGTGTTCTTCGCTGTTGTCGCGACGACCGCGACGCTGGCGGCTGTGTTCATCCCGCTCTCCTTCCTGCCGGGACAGGTCGGCGGCCTGTTCCGTGAATTCGGCTTCGTCCTCGCCTTCTCCGTCGGCCTGTCGTCGATCGTGGCGCTGACGCTCTGCCCGATGCTTGCCTCGCGTATGCTGACGAAGCCGATGCTCGAGGATCATGGCGCGCTCGGCCGCTTCGGCGGCGCGCTCGCCCGGCTCTACAAATGGGCGCTGCACGGCTGTCTCAATGCGCCCTTCGTCGTCCTGCTGTTTTCAGTGATCTTTGCCGGTGCAGCCGTTATCGCGTTTTCGACCGTCAAGAGCGAACTGACGCCGGAAGAGGACCGGTCGATGGTGATGATGCGGCTGACGACGCCGCAGGGATCGAGCCTAGAATATACCCGTGACAAGATGCAGCTCGTTGAGGAAAATCTGCAGCCGCTGGTGACCAGCGGCGACATCCGCAACATCTTCTCGATTTCCGGCCAGGGCGGTTCGCTGAACAGCGGCTTCATGGTGCTGACGCTCGCCCCCTGGGGAGAGCGCCACAGGACGCAGGCGGAGATCGTCGGCGACATCAACCAGGCGGCAGCAAGGGTGCCGGCGCTGCGCGGCAACGCCATCTCTTCTAACAGCCTGCGCATCCGCGGCGCCGGCAGTGGCGTGCAGATGGCGCTGATCGGCAATGATCACGAGGCGCTGACGGCGGCGGCCGCCAAGCTGGTCCAGGCGCTCGATGCCACCGGCCAATACGATACGCCGCGCCTGACCAACGAGCCCAGCCAGGCGCAGGTCTCGGTGGCGATTGACCGTGAGCGTGCCTCCGATCTCGGCATCGACATAACCGGCCTTTCGACGGCGATCCAGTCGCTGCTCGAAGGGCGCTCGGTGGTCGACGTCTTTGTCGACGGCGAATCCTATCCCGTGCTGCTGACCTCGACGACGCGGCCGATCGACGACCCCACAGACCTCGAAAACGTCTTCCTGAAAACCGGCGACGGCAAGATCGTGCCCATGTCGGTCATCGCCACGATGAAGGAAGGTTCGGTCGCGCCGCAGCTGAACCGCGAGCAGCAGTTGGCCTCGGTGGCAATCACCGCCGGCCTGAAGAACGGCATGTCGCTCGGCGATGCGGTCAAGCAGGTCACTGAACTTGCCGCGCCGCTACTGCCAGCGGGCTCGCGTCTGCTGCCGCTCGCCGAAGCTGCGACGCTGGAAGAGAATTCGAGCGGCATGGCGCTGACCTTCGGTTTTGCCATCGTCATCATCTTCCTGGTGCTGGCGGCGCAGTTCGAAAGCGTTCTGTCCTCGCTGATCATCATGTCGACGGTGCCGCTCGGCCTAGCCTGCGCCGTCTTCGCGCTCATCATCACCGGCTCCAGCCTCAACATTTACAGCCAGATCGGCCTGGTGCTTCTGGTCGGTGTCATGGCGAAGAACGGCATTCTGATCGTCGAATTCGCCAATCAGCTGCGCGACCGGGGCGAGGACGTGCGATCCTCGATCGAAAAGGCCTGCGCGTTGCGCCTCCGCCCTGTGATGATGACGATGATCGCCACCATCCTCGGTGGCGTGCCGCTGGTCTTTGCCCATGGCGCGGGTGCGGAAGCGCGCGTCGCACTCGGCTGGGTAATCGTCGGCGGTCTCGGCTTCGCGACGCTGGTGACGCTGTTCATCACGCCGGTCGCCTATCTGCTGCTTGCCCGCTTCGGCAAGCCGCACGCCCATGAGGAAGCCCGGCTGCACGAAGAGATGGCGGTCGCCACGCGGCCACGGGCCGTGCCCGACGAGGAGCAGTTGCAGGCCGCCGAATAGGTCTTTGTCCGAATTGAAACCGCTGCCGGGTCCCCATTCGGCGGCGTTTGTTATGATGTATGAAACCTTGTAAAATAAGATAAATTTCTTCTGAAGTTTAGCCGTTTGTTAAGCATAAACGGCAATGATCGTGGCCAGCAACCGGCTGGTCTTCTTCGTTTTCCTGAAGGCTGCAACGCGCTGGACTCCCAGCGACCCCGGACATGAATGTCCGCGCGGCAACGGTTCATTTCTTGTGCAGTTTGCGTCCTGTTTGCGTTTTGGAGTTTAGTTCCCGTGAGTATTTATCAGCGCGTCTCCGTGGACGCGGCGCTTCATGTGCTGCGCGATATCAACCGGAATATGACGGTCACGCAAAACCACATCACGACCGGCACGCGTGTCGCTAAAGCCGCCGACAACGGCGCCTATTGGTCGGTCGCCACCACCGCCCGCACCGACAACAAGGCTGTTTCGGCGATCCAGGATGCGCTCGGCATGGCGGCGGCGACGATGGGCACGGCCTATACCGGCGTCGAGAACGTCATCGACGTTGTCTCCGAGATCAAGGCCAAGCTGGTTGCCGCGACCGAAGACGGCATTGACAAGAACAAGGTCAACGAAGAGATCAAGCAGCTGCAGGAGCAGCTGCGCAGCGTTTCGGAATCGGCAACCTTCAACAGCGATAATTGGGTGATCCTCAACAACGACGCGACGCCGACGCAGCCGCGCCAGATCCCGGCCTCCTTCATCCGCAATGCCGACGGCACGGTCTCCGTGGGTATGCTGACCTACCATATCGACAATACGCCTGTGGGGGCGACGACCTCCAAGGACGCGCGTTATTTGATCGACGATCGCGCCACCGGTTCGGGGGAATACGGCGTACTGACATCGGCCCATTTCGCCACCGAGCTTGGCGCCTCGCAGAATTATGTGCTGATGGAAAGCAAGAATGGTACCACCACCGGGCAGGTAGTCATCTCGCTTTCGGCCGCCACGACGAAGGGACAGATCGGCGAAATGATCAGTGTCGTCGATGCGGCACTGACACAGCTGACGACGGTCGGCTCGGCCTTCGGCGCGCTGGAGAAACGCATCAACCTTCAGAACGATTTTGCCACCAAATTGCACGACAACAACACCGCCGGCATCGGCCGGCTCGTCGATGCCGACATGGAGGAAGAGTCGAGCAAGCTCAAGGCGTTGCAAACGCAGCAGCAGCTCGGCCTGCAATCTCTGAACATCGCCAATGCCACTTACGATACCGTACGGCAGCTGTTCCGGAATTTCTGAGTGGTGTGCCCTTACCAGCCTCGTGGCTGAGGGGGCCTTAGGCCTCCTCACCATGAGGGCTGACCGTCTTGCCTGCCGGCTGTAAGCTTAGTCGAGTTGCTAAAACTGGTGATATCAGCGCATCGTCGCAACACGGCTGCTGTTTTGGCGCCTGAAATTCCCTTATCAAGAGAGCATCTTCATTTTCTTGCCGCAATCCTTGCCATTTGCTCGCATCAGCTTCGAACGGAGACCATCCTGTCCATGATCAAGAAATTCCTACTTCTGGCTGTTGCAGCAAGCTATCTCAGCGCCTGCACCACCACCGACCCCTATACCGGCGAACAGAAGGTTTCCAATACGGCGGGTGGCGCGGCGCTTGGCGCGCTTGGCGGCGCTCTCGTCGGCGTGGCTGTCGGCGGCGGCGGCCACGGTAAGCGCAACGCGGCGCTGATCGGCGCCGGTGTCGGCGCGCTCGCCGGCGGCGCGATTGGCAATTACATGGACCAGCAGGAATCCGAGCTTCGCGCCCAGCTCGAAGGCACCGGCATTTCGGTAACCCGCAACGGCGACAACATCATCCTCAACATGCCGTCGAACATCACCTTCGACGTCGACCAGGACGCGGTGAAGCCGGGCTTCTATCCGACACTGAATTCGGTGGCGATCGTGCTGCGCAAATTCAATCGCACGCTGATCGACGTCAACGGCCACACGGATTCGACCGGCAGCCTGCAGCACAATCAGGACCTGTCGCAGCGCCGCGCGCTTTCTGTTGCCGATTATCTCGGCGGCCAGGGTATCGACCAGCGCCGCGTCTCCGCTGTCGGTTTCGGCCCGTCGCAGCCCGTCGCCTCCAACGCCAGCGAGGCCGGCCGCGCCCAGAACCGCCGCGTCGAGATCCAGATCGCGCCGATTACACAGGGCTGAGCCGGATTTTTCCGTCTTTGAAGCGGCCGGGCTATGCCCGGCCGTTTTTATTACTGCTGCATCGTCGCACCCTTGGTGATCTTGTCGACGATCTTTTTTTCGGCCCGTATTGCGATGCCGACCACCTTGGCGTCGTCGGGCGTAAATTCGGCGAAGACGGCGCGGTTGGCGGCATCATGGCCAGTCGCAAACATCTCCTCGATGAAGAGAGAGGCGGTGACGTCACGTTCCAGCGCACGGCGATGGATGGTCGACATCGCCGCCTCATCGGCGGAGAGTACGATGATCGGCTGGATCGACAGCGGATTATAGAGATTGCCGGCGCGGTCCTTGTAGGGCTCGCCGATGATTTCGGGATGCCCGCCGGCGATGCCGGTCATCAGGAAGGCGGTAACGTTCAGCTTCTGCCAGCCGGCAAGATTGTTTCGCAGGACGACGGCAATTTTGGTATCAAACATCTGACTGTCTTTCACCTCGGGTTATGGAGTATCGGGCGCTTTGAGCCAGGATCTACATCCACAGGCCTTCGAAGGTCTTGAACGTTTGTGCGCGGGACCGTCCGGCAACGCCATCCTGGCGGCTCCGGCCTTTCCCGGCATCGAGCGCATCGAGGCGCAGTTTTCAGGCAATGCCTTCGAGCCGCACCGCCACGACACCTATGCACTTGGCGTGACGCTGAAGGGCGTGCAGACTTTCCGCTATCGCGGCGAGCGACGTTTCAGCCTGCCGGGCCAAGTGATCGTGCTGCATCCCGATGAGGAGCATGACGGCGGGGCCGGGACCGAGGACGGCCTGCACTATCGCATGCTTTACCTGGAGCCGTCGCTGCTTCTCGAATGCCTGGAGGCCGATGGCGTCGGCCTGCCTTTCATCGGTGAACCCGTCATCGGCGATCCGGCGCTGGCGGGTGTGCTGCTTGCCGCACTCGGCGAACTCGATCGCGAGCTGGACGAGCTTTTCGTCGACGATTTCGTGTCGAGGGTGGCGGGCGGGCTGTCCAGGCATGCCCAGATGCCGCGCCGGCCGCTCGGAGCTGTCGCCTGGCGGCAGGCACGGGCGGCGCGGGATTATCTCGAGGCGCATGCGACCCGAGCGGTATGCTCAGGCGAGCTGGAAGCGGTGACGGGGCTCGACCGTTTCGCGCTGTCGCGGCATTTCCGGGTGGCCTTCGCCACCAGCCCGCACCGCTATCTCCTGATGCGGCGGCTGCAGCGGGCCCGCGCCATGATCGGCGCAGGAGAGGGGATTTCGGACGCGGCGGCGGCGACCGGCTTTGCCGACCAGAGCCACCTCAACCGGCATTTCAAGAAGGCCTATGGAATGACACCTGGGCAGTGGGCAACGCTCGCCCACAAGTCCGCCCCGCGCTTTATGCGGGATTTTCCGCAAGTCCGGACCGGCTGGCGATGAAGCGGGCCAGCATCGGGCCGATCATCAGGATCACCAGGAAACGGCCGGTCTGCATCGCCATCACGAAGGGCACGTCGACATCGCTCGCGGCAGCGATGATGGCGACGGAATCGGCGCCGCCGGGGCTGGTGGCGAGATAGGCCGTCAGTGGATCGATGCCGGCAAACTTGTGCAGCGCCATTGCCATCAAGCCACAAATCACCATGAGGAGAAGGATGGAGGCGGAGACTCTCGGCAGGGCGCGCGCCACATGCTTGATGATCGAACGGGTAAAACGCAGGCCGATGCTCCAGCCGACGAGCGCATAGGCGACTGCGAGCAGCCACATCGGCAACTCTATTTTCAAGAGGCCGACGCCTTGCAGGAATGCGCCGAGAAAGAGCGGTACGATGATCGTGCCGCCCTGAATGCGCAGGCGGCGCACGCCATAGGCACAGATGGCCGCAAACGCCATCGTTGCAGCAAAGGCCGGCCAGTCGACCGCGGGGAAGAGGATGAGCGGCGGCGGTTCGGCGCCGTCGGCCGCCACCCAAAGACGCGAGATCACCGAGGCGCCGACGGCAACCAAGACGACACGCAGATATTGCATGAAGGCGACGAGGCGGGCATCGGCGCCATAGGCTTCCGACATTATGACCATGGCGGAGGCGCCGCCGGGCGAAGACCCCCAGACCGCGGTCGTGCCGGGTAGCACCTGCCAGCGTGTCAGCAGCCAGCTGAGGCCGGTGGCGATGGCGATGACCGAGAAGATGAACAGCAGGAAAAGCGGCGTGTCTTTTGCCATGGTGCCGAGTATGTCGGGCGTGATGGTGCGCGCCATCATCAGGCCGACGAGGATCTGGCCGAACTGCAGCGGCCAGAAGGGCACGCGGAGCTTTCCCTTGCCGACGGTAAGCGCCAGCAGGAGCGCTGCCACCATCGGCCCGATCAGCAGCGAGGCGGGCAGGGCGAAGAGTTCGAGGAAGATGGTGAAGGCTGTGGAAAGCGCGAGTAGCAGCGCCCATTTCGACAGGCCGGCATCCCGCAACAGGCGGCGTGCGTCGCTGAATGGCATGTATCCCCGTATCTTTCCTGGCCGGTGCCAAGCCCTGAGGCTGAAGATGGGAGGAAGCTCCGGCATGACGAAGAGAGGCCGGCTGCAAGGACCGGCTGGCGCGGGTCTGGTATAGGTGGGTGAAAGGCGCGCGGTCAATTGCGAAATCTGGCTTCTCGCCGACCGCGGGGATGCCAAACTGATTCATCCGGCCGCTTCAAGTTATTGTTTTTCCAAGTCGTCGCTTGAGAGCGGTTTGGGCGAAATTTATCAGAGGCGCACATGGCCGGCGAGAAAATCGAGCAGGGCGCGCACGCGCGTCGGCAGCGGGCCGCCCTGGCCCATATAGACAGCGTAGAATTCTTCGAGATCGCCGGGATTGGCCTCATCAAGCACCGGCGTCAAGCGCCCGGCGTCGATATCGGCGCGCACGGTGAAGGCTGCCAGCCGCGCAAGGCCGGCGCCGGATAATGCCAGATGCCGCATGGCTTCGCCGTCTCCCACCTGGACGCCAGGGGTGATCGGAACCGATACCGTTTCGCCGTCCTCGCGCAGCGGCCAGCCCTCGACGGCGCGGGCATAGGAAAAGCCGATGCGGCAATGGCGGTGGAGATCGGCGACGCTACGCGGTTCACCGTGATGCTTGAGATAATCCGGCGAGGCGACGATGATTTTGCCGGTGGCGCCGAGCTTGCGGGCGATCAGGCTGGAATTCTTCAAGGGGCCGGCTCGGATCGCGACGTCGGCGCGCTCCTCCATCAGATCGACGATTCTGTCGGTATGGGAAATATCCAGCGTCACGGCGGGATGAAGCGCCATGAAGGCCGGCACCAGCGGCGCCAGCACATGATTTCCAAAGGAGCCGCTGGTGTTGATGCGGATGCGGCCCGAGGCTTCCTCGCCGGTCGAGGCTTGGCGCTCGGCCTCGGCGATATCGGCAAGGATGGCGATGCTGCGCTCATAGAAGGCGCAGCCTTCCGGCGTCAGTTGCAGCTTCCGCGTCGAGCGATTGACCAGGCGAGCGCCGAGGCGTGTTTCCAGCCGGGCGACGAGCTTGCTGACGGCCGACGGCGTCATGCGTCGCGCCGTAGCGGCCGCGGAAAAACCGCCGCGCTCGACGACGCTGACGAAGACTTCCATTTCGCCGGAGCGATTGATGTCCTGACGGCTCATGATGAATTCAAGTCACAGATGATTTGCTCATAGGCAATCTATATCACCAATTGACCAAGGTCTATCTCAGTGGAAACGAAGGAGACAGATCCATGGAATACAGAAATCTCGGCGCATCCGGCCTCAAGGTGCCGGCCTTGAGCTTCGGCGCCGGCACATTCGGCGGCAGCGGTCCACTGTTCGGGGCCTGGGGCACTACCGATGCCGGGGAGGCCCGGCGGCTGGTCGACATCTGCCTCGAAGCCGGTGTCACTCTGTTCGACACGGCCGACGTCTATTCGGCCGGTGCTTCCGAAGAAGTGCTCGGCCAGGCGATCCGCGGCCGGCGCGATGCCGCGCTGATCTCGACGAAGACGGCACTGCCGATGGGCGAGGGACCGCAGGACTGGGGAACATCGCGGGCGCGGCTGATCCGCGCGACGGAGGATGCGCTGCGCCGGCTGGGCACCGACTACATCGACCTTTTGCAGCTTCACGCTTTCGATGCCTCGACGCCGGTGGAAGAAGTGCTTTCGACGCTCGACGGCCTCGTTGCGGCAGGCAAGATCCGTTATCTCGGCGTTTCCAATTTTGCCGGCTGGGAGCTGATGAAATCGCTCGCCGCCCCCGAGCGCCACGGCCATCCGCGTTATGTCGCCCATCAGGTTTATTATTCGCTGGCGGGGCGTGATTACGAATGGGAACTGATGCCGCTCGGCGCCGACCAGGGCGTCGGCGCCCTCGTCTGGAGCCCGCTCGCCTGGGGACGGCTGACCGGCAAGATCCGCCGCGGAGAGCCCCTGCCTAAGGAAAGCCGGCTGCACGAGACGGCGCAATACGGCCCGCCCGTCGACGACGAAAAGCTGTTCGACATCGTCGAGGTGCTGGATAGCATTGCGGAGGAGACAGGCCGGACGGTGCCGCAGATCGCGATCAACTGGCTCCTTGGCCGACCGACGGTATCGAGTGTCATCATCGGCGCCCGCAACGAGGAGCAACTCAGGCAGAACCTCGGCGCGGTCGGCTGGAACCTCTCCGAGGAGCAAGTCGAAAGGCTCGACGCCGTCAGCGCCGTGACGGCGCCCTATCCCTATTTCCCCTATCGGCGGCAGGAGGGTTTTGCGCGGCTCAACCCACCGATCGTCTAGGCTCCGGACGGGCGTATAAGAAAAGGGGAATGAAATCTTCTGCCATTCTTAACTGGACAGCCGCTTTGACTTGCCGCATACCCAGCCTGCTGCATAATTCCTTAAATCGAAATCGATTTAGGGATGAAATTATGCAGCAATTTGAAAGTTCTACAGCGTCCTTTGCGCGTCTGAAGAGACGCGCGGCGCTGTAGCAGGGAGGTCAAAGGGATGGCGCTGAAGGACGCGAAAGCCGGCACACGCAACGAGGCGGGGATATCAGCCGTGCTCGGCCTTCTCAAGCAGAGCTTCGGCGAGCGCTTTCAGACTGGCCAATCCTTTCGCGAACAGCATGCCCACACGACGACCTACATCCCGCCCCAACTGCCGGACGGTGTACTGTTCGCCGAAAGTGCCGAGGACGTGAAGGCGGCGGTCCGGGCGTGTGCGACCCATAAGGTGCCGGTGATCGGTTTCGGCGTCGGTACCTCGCTGGAGGGCCAGGTCAATGCCGCAAATGGCGGTATTTCGATCGATTTCAGCCGCATGAATCGGGTGCTCGAGGTCAATCCCGAGGATCTCGACTGCACCGTCGAGCCGGGTGTGACGCGCGAGGCGCTGAACATCCATCTGCGCGATACCGGCCTGTTTTTCCCGATCGATCCCGGCGCCAATGCCTCGATCGGCGGAATGGCCTCGACGCGGGCCTCCGGCACCAATGCCGTGCGCTATGGGACGATGAAGGACAATGTCCTTGCCGTCACCGCCGTCACCGCGAATGGCGAGGAGATCCGCACGGCCCGGCGCGCCCGCAAATCTTCAGCCGGCTACGATCTCACGCGACTCTTCGTCGGCGCCGAGGGCACGCTCGGCATCCTGACCTCGGTGACGCTGCGCCTGCAGGCGATTCCGCAGAAGATCGCCGGCGGTGCCTGCGCCTTTCCGAGCGTGAAGGCTGCCTGCGATGCCGTCATCATGACGATCCAGATGGGTATTCCGGTGGCGCGCATCGAACTGCTCGATACGATGCAGATGCGGGCCTGCAATGCCTATTCCAAGCTTTCCTATGCCGAAAGCCCAACGCTCTTCCTCGAATTCCATGGTACCGACGAGACGGTGCCGCTGCAATCGGCAGCCTTTGGCGAGATCGCGGCGGAATGCGGCGGGGGCGAATTCCTATGGACCGCCAATGCCGAGGAACGTACGAAGCTCTGGAAGGCGCGCCACGATGCCTATTGGTCGGCAAGGGCGCTGGCGCCCGGGCTTGCCGCACTTTCGACCGATGTTTGTGTTCCGATATCGCGGCTTGCCGATTGTGTTTCCGAAACGCAGGCCGATATCGAGGCCCATGGACTGCTCGGCCCGATCGTCGGCCATGCCGGCGACGGGAACTTCCATGTGCTGCTGCTGTTCGATGACAAAAGCGCCGAAGACATCGCCAAGGCCGAGAGTTTCGTGCAGCGGCTCAATCGGCGGGCGCTCGACATGGACGGCACATGCACCGGTGAACACGGGATCGGGCAGGGTAAGATGGCGTTCCTCGAGCAGGAGCTGGGAGGCACGGTGGATTTGATGCGACAGGTGAAACAGGCGCTCGATCCGGACAATATCTTCAATCCCGGCAAGATTTTTCACCATGGCTGAAAACGGAATACTCTCATGAACTTGGGCCTTGCCCCCGATATGAATAGCGCTAGTGTCAGCAAGATATTCCCGAATGGAGAATCCTTGCATTGGTAGGCCGGTTCCTCGTCTTTCTGGGGGGAGTGATCGTCGTAGTGCTGTTTGTGGCGCTGCTTGCGCCGCTGTTCATCGACTGGACGGATTTCCGCAAGAATTTCGAGGATCAGGCAAGCCGCATCATTGGCAAGAAAGTCACCGTCTACGGCACGGTGGATGCGCGGCTCCTGCCGTTTCCGTCGGTCACGCTGCATGACGTGCGCGTCGGCCAGGAAGCGGACGGCACGCCGATCGTCAAGGTCGAGCAGTTCTCCATGGATGCGGAGCTTGCGCCTTTCCTGTCGGGCGAGGCGCTGATCTTCGACATGCGCGTCGTCAATCCGAAGGTGCGTCTGAGATTGCTCAAGGACGGCACGCTCGACTGGATGCGCGGCAGCCGCGCCGAAATACCGGCGAAAAACGTCGTTCTCGAAAACGTGCATGTCAATGGCGGCGAAGTCGAGTTCATCGACGACCAGTCCGGCCGCTCCCGTCGCATCACCGGCCTCAACGCGGAAATGTCGGCCAAGTCGCTGGCCGGTCCGTGGCGCATCGAGGGCGATGCGGCGCTTGACGGCGAGCACGGCAGCTTTTTGATCTCGAGCAGTCAGCCGGACGAAAAGGGCGTGCTGCGCATGCGCACAAAGCTTTCGCCGGACAGTCACCCCGTCAGCATCGATCTCGATGGTGAACTGAAGCTCGTCGACAGCAAGCCGAACTATCAGGGGCAGCTGTCGGCGGCGATCGAAAACCGCAACAGCGCCAAGCCCGCCAACAAGAAGGAGCAGCCGCCACGCGTCAAGGGCCGCTTCGAGCTCACCAATGAACGCATCCGTATTCCCGAATACCGGATGGAGATCGGGCCGACGGACGACCCCTACGTCATATCGGGCGAGGCGACGCTCGATACCGGCAATGCGCCGGAATTCCTGTTGACAGCCGACGGGCAGCAGATCGACGTCAACCGCATCGGCAATCAGGGCGCGGCCGGCAAGACGACGCGCGATGCGGCGGTTTCGGCGCGCCAGCGACTGAACTCGCTGATCGATGTCATCGGGCAGGTGCCGATCCCGCAGGTGCCGGGCAAGGCAAGTGTCAAGCTGCCGGCGATCGTCGCCGGCGATACGACGCTGCGCGACGTGCAACTGGAGCTCGAACCGGCCGGCACCGGCTGGATGATCGACAGCGCCACCGGCACGCTGCCGGGGCGCACGCAGGTGGAAGGCAAAGGCAAACTCCTGCTTCAGGGCGAGGCCTCGTTCAACGGCCAGATCGTGGTCGCCTCCAGCCAGCCGACGGGGCTTGCCTCCTGGCTTGCCGGCTCGGTCGATCCGGCCATCAGGCAATTACGACAGGCGGGCTTTTCTGCCAATGTCAGCCTGACGCACGAGTTGCAGCGTTTCGAAAATCTTGAGATTGCCATCGGACCGGCGACCCTGAAGGGCAGGCTGGAGCGGCAGGCGATCGAGGGTAAGACGCCGACCCTGTCGGTGGCGCTGAACGGCGATACGCTGGATCTCGACGCGCTGCAGGCGCTGAGCGGGCTCATGACCGGCCAGGATGCCGGTGACAATGTGCTCGACCACAGGATCGCCGCCCAGCTCAAAGCCGACAAGTTCACCGCCTTCGGCGTCGAGGCCGAGAATGTTGATACCACCTTCACGATTGCCGACGGGGCACTGGCCGTCGACAGGCTGGCGATCAAGAATATTGCAGGCGCCGAACTGACGGCGACGGGCAAGGCGGAAGGCTCGCTACTCGATTACAAGGGTGCGGGCGAGATCACCTTCAAATCGGCCGATCCCGGCGGCTTTTTCACCATGCTGCGCGAGCACCTGCCAGGTCACCCGGCGCTCGACCGGTTGGTGCGCAATGCCGGTTGGTACGGTAATACGGCGCTGCGCGGCGCGTTGACGCTGGGCGGCGATGAGGGGAATGCGTTGACGGTGACGCTTGCCGGCGTGTCCAACGGCAGCCGCGTCAATCTCGACTACCGCATGTCCGATCTCCTGGCGCTGACTGGCAACGGTACGACGAGCCTCGAGGCGACGCTCGAAAATGCTGTGCCGTCGGTCCTGTTCGGCCAGGCCGGGCTCGACCCGCTGCCGGTCGATGTCGGCGCCAACGGCCGCCTGACGCTGAAGGTCAAGGCATCGGGCAATGATCCCGCCGACGCTGCACTGACCTTTGCGACCGACCGGACCTCGTTCACCGCTAACGGCAAGGTCGATGTCCGGCCGGAGACTTTCATGAACGGCAAGATCGCACTCTCGCTCGACAGCGCCGATCTCGACCCCTATCTCATCATGAACGGGATCGCCCTGCCGCAGACGGGAGCCGGGCTGCCGTTCGGCCTGCAGGTCGATGCCGATGTCGATAGCGACAAGATCGTCCTTTCCGATCTCAAGGGGCATGCGGCCGACAACGAGTTTTCAGGCGCGCTGAGCTTCGACCGGAAGGCTGTGAAGACGACGGCTAACGGAGAGCTGACGTTCTCCAAGGCCGATGCCGGCTGGCTTGGCGAGGCGGTGTTCGGTCAGATCGTCGATCCCGCCAGTGGCGCGCTGACGACGGCGCCGCTCGGGCTGCCCGTCTTCAAGGATCTCGACGTCAAGGTCAAGCTGACGGCCAAGCAGTTCTGGCCCGGTCTGCCGGAAACGGCGGTCACCGACTTCACCAGCAACGTCGCCTACAAGGGCGACGAGCTGCAGCTCAACGACATGGCCGGCAACTGGGACGGCGGAAAGCTCTCCGGCAATCTACTGTTCACCAATGCCGACGGCACCGGTTTCCTGCAGACGAAGCTCGCGCTTGCCGATTCCGATCTTGCCGGCGTCGTCTGGCTGCGCGACGGCGCGCCGATCGCCAATGGCAAATTCGGATTGTCGCTGTCGATGGAAGCCTCGGGCAAGACGATCGCCGAGATCGCCAGTTCGCTGAACGGTTCGGGGGATCTGAGGCTCGGCGATACCAGCATACGCGGGCTGAACCTTTCCATCCTTCCGCCGCTGCTTGCCGCGACCGATACGATGCAGGAGCAGATCAATGCCGGCAAGGTGCATCCGATCGTCGAGACCCTGCTCAGCAACGGCGAGGCGAAGCTGCCGCCGCTCGGCATCCCCTTCAATATCACCGACGGGACGCTGCGCGTGCAGAATGTCACCATCGCCAACGATCTCGCCCGCATCACCGCCGATGCGCAGATCGCGCTGCCGGAGGAACGGATCAGCGCGACGCTGGGGGTTGGGCTCAATCCAGGCGCAGAAGCGCTTTCCGGCGCCGAGCCGGCGCTCAGGCTGAATTTTTCCGGCATGCTGCCGTCGCCCGGCAAGACGATGGATGTGACCGATATCACCAGCTATCTGTCGTTGCGCGCCTTCGAGCGCGAGCGCCGCCGCGTCGAGCGGCTGCAGGCAATTGTGCTCGAAAAGCAGCGGCTGCGCCGCGAGGCGGCGCTCTACCGGTTCAACGACGCCCAGCGCATCAAGGCGGCCGAAATCGAGCAACAACGGCAGGCGGAGGAAGAGCGGCTGCGCGCGTTGGCGCAGGCAGCCGCCGCGCAGAAGGCTGCTGCCGAGGCGGAGGCTGCACGCGCGGCGGAAGCCAAAGCCAAGGCGGATGAGCAGGCGAGGGCTGCCGCCGAGGCGGAAGCAGCGCGACGCAGCGGACCGCCCGGTTCGCTCAATTTCGACCAGGTGCCGGGCGTCCAGGCGCAATAGCGGATCGAGTTTAATCCCTCCGGGCCGCTAGCCGCTTGGTTCGCTGACCTCCTGCTCCCAAAGTGCCGCGTGTTTCGAGCGACATGGGAGCAGTCCCCGCGTTACGGCTGGGGGTTGGCGGCGGCCTTCGCCCAGGCCAGCACGTGGAGCCGCAGCGCCGAGGACAGATTGCTGTCCGGCGGCCGACGGTCATCGATTTCGGAAATCAGCGCGGCGAGCGGCATCGAACGACTGGCGGCGATCGTCTTCAGCTCGGTCCAGAATTCATCCTCCAGCGAAAAACTGGTGCGATGGCCGTGCAATGTCGCCGAATGCTTGCGGATCATGAAGCGGCTTCACACCTTGATTGGTTGGCAGATCGATTCAAGGAAGCCGCGCAAGTGGCTGATCTCAATGGCTGTCGCCTGAAAGCGTGCAGAGGCCACGACAGGAACCATTCCGGCTGTTCAAGCTTTGCTTGAAAGCTTCACGCGCCGTCATCATCGGTCTCAAGCCGGCCGTCGCGATGGGCCTTGTCGGCCTTTTCGTTCAGGCTGCGGGTGAGTTGTTTTTCCGCCTTGGTGCGGCCGAAGGAAATGCGATTCTGTTCGGCCTGCGCCTCCTTTTCGGAGCGGGCTTGCTTCTTGCGGAATTGGCGCAGATTGACGATCTCGGCACTCATTTCGGGGCCAGAATCCTTATGAAAAAGGGAGGCTTTGCCTCCCTTCAAATCACTGCTTCTTGCGGAAGGAGTCGAGCGAGACGACGGAGCCCGGCTTTTTCTCTTCGCCATCGGCAGGTTTTGCACCGGCGGCCTCATCCGGCTTTCCAGCCGCGTCGACAGGGTAGGCGGTAATTTCTCCGGACGGCAGTTCCTCGCCATCGGCGAGCGGCACGTCGAATTCGAGCTCGAAATTGACGGAGGGATCGTAAAAGCCGCGGATCGCATTGAACGGGATGACCAGCTTTTCGGGAACGTCGGAGAAGGAAAGGCCGATCTCGAAATGCGTCTCGGTGATCTTCAGGTCCCAGAACTGGTGCTGGATGACGATGGTCATCTGCTCGGGATATTTCGATTTCAGGTGCTGGGAGATGCGCACGCCGGCAGCACCGGTGAGGAAGGTGATGAAGAAATGATGGTCGCCGGGCAGGCGGCCCGTCGCTCCGACTTCCGCCAAAACTTTGCGAATGACGCCGCGAAGTGCATCCTGTGCCAGAATGTCGTAGCGGATATGGTCCTGCCCCATGCTTTTCCTGTCTTTCGTCGGTTCGGAAGTCTTTTCACAAGGTTATATGCCACGTCCGGGCGCCTTGGGAAAGGCCGGAGCCGAGTCACGTTTTTCAACAGCATACATGATTTCGGCGGCAGGGAGAAGGTGAAGGCTTCTGTTGCCAGGTGCCTTCGGACCCCGCCTAGAGGTGCGAACCACTAGGGCTTGATTTGAAGTGTCACACTGCGATTAAGCAGCGAGACGAGCTTCCGCATAGTTGTCGTTTGCAACTACAATTTTAGCCCGATAACGGCGGTACAATGCCGAGCAAAAAGACGATCTTTACACCCTTGTCGATCCTGTTTCGCCCCCATCAAAAGCCGGCCTTCCGGACCGCCGGTTTTTGGTGGAGGCGCCGGGTACCGCCCCCGGGTCCAATAGGTTTATTACACCGCTCATTTATCGCCATAGCCGGCCCGAAAGCCGGCAAGGCTGATATAGTGGTTTCCTCAGCCCAAGGAAAGAGCAAACGTCATAAAAGCGTTATGCGCCCCATCAGAAACATTGGGAAAATGCTTGCCGGTGATTGGTTTCCTGCTGCCAGGAGCTTAAATTGGCCGAAACGGAATCAGCGCGCCATGAAGCAATATCTCGATCTGCTTAGCCATGTAATGGAAAAGGGCTCCGACCGGGGCGACCGCACCGGCACCGGCACGCGATCGGTGTTCGGTTATCAGATGCGTTTCGACCTCGAAGAGGGCTTTCCGGTACTCACCACCAAGAAGCTGCATCTGCGCTCGATCATTCACGAGCTTTTATGGTTCCTGAAGGGCGAGACGAATATCCGCTATCTCAAGGAGAACGGCGTTTCGATCTGGGACGAATGGGCCGACGAAAACGGCGAGCTCGGGCCGGTTTACGGGGCCCAGTGGCGCTCCTGGCCGGCGCCCGACGGCAGCCATATCGACCAGATCGCCAATCTCGTCAAAGGCATCGTCCACAACCCGAATTCGCGCCGCCACATCGTCTCTGCCTGGAACCCGGCCGAAGTGGACCAGATGGCGCTGCCGCCCTGCCATTGCCTGTTCCAGTTCTACGTGGCCGATGGCAAGCTTTCCTGCCAGCTCTACCAGCGCTCGGCCGACATCTTCCTCGGCGTGCCCTTCAACATCGCCTCCTATGCGCTTCTGACGATGATGGTGGCTCAGGTGACAGGGTTGAAACCCGGCGATTTCGTCCACACGCTGGGCGACGCCCATCTCTATCACAACCATTTCGACCAGGCGAAGCTGCAATTGGCGCGCCGACCGAAGCCACTGCCCTTCATGCGCATCAACCCCGATGTGAAGGATATCTTCGGGTTCACCTTCGACGATTTCGAGCTGATCGGCTACGAGGCGGATGCCAGCATCAAGGCGCCGATCGCCGTCTGATCCGGGATATTCCATGGCCGACATTCTGAAGACCATCATCGTCGCCGTTGCCCGTAACGGCATCATCGGCCGCGACGGCGATATGCCCTGGCGGCTGTCGAGCGATCTCAAGCGCTTCAAGGCGCTGACATTGGGCAAGCCCGTGGTGATGGGCCGCAAAACCTACAACTCAATCGGCAAGCCGCTGCCGGGGCGGCCGAATGTCGTAATCTCCAGGCAGGCGACGATAGACCATCCAGATGTGCAGACGGCACATTCGCTGTCCGAGGCGATGACGGCGGCCGAAAAGCTGGCGCGCGAAAGCGGCGCCGACGAGATTTGTATTATCGGCGGCGGGCAGGTCTACGCCCAGGCGATCGGCCATGCCGACCGGATGTGCATTACCCATGTCGAGGCCGATCTCGCCGGGGATGCGTCGTTTCCTGCGATCGATGCCGATATCTGGCAGGCCGGGGAGGCGATCGCGGTTCCTGCCGGCGAGAAGGATACATATCCCACGCACTTCGTTGTCTATGAACGCCGACGCGCCTGAAAATGAACTATTTTCCAATTAAATTGACCAAGTTTCTCACGTTGCGTTGAAAGCCGATGCGGCGATACCTATAACGGTCACCAACGCACCCGCCGGTCAGCCCCCACGGTTCCGGATGCGTGGAAGACTTAACGAACAACGAGGTTTTGATGCCCTGGAGCAATCAGAATGGCGGCGGCGGCCCTTGGGGCGGCGGCGGCGGTAATAATCAGGGACCATGGGGCCAGGGGCCGAACCGCCCGCGTGGCGGCGGCAAGGGCGGACCGCCTGACCTGGAAGACATTATCCGGCGCGGACAGGACCAACTGCGCAATATCGTGCCCGGCGGTTTCAACGGCGGCGTGGCGGTGATCGTCGCGGCGGTCGTTGCCATCTTCTGGCTGATCCAGTGCGTCTACGTGGTGCAGCCGGACGAACGCGGCGTCGAACTGCGGTTCGGCAAGCCGAAGGAAGAGATCTCGATGCCCGGCCTGCATTTCCATTTCTGGCCGATGGAAAGCGTCGAGACGGTCAAGGTGACCGTGCAACAGCTGAATATCGGGGCGACCTCGGCATCCTCTTCGAACGGCCTGATGCTCTCCAGCGACAAGAGCGTCATCAACGTGCAATTCGCCGTCTTCTACACGGTCAGTGATCCGAAGGCCTATCTCTTCAACGTCGAAAATCCGGCAGAGACCCTGCAGCAGGTTTCCGACAGCGCCATGCGCGAAATTGTCGGGCGTCGTCCGGCGCAGGATGCCTTCCGCAGCAATCGCCAGCCGATCGAAGTGGATGTGCTCAATATCGTGCAGGATACGATGAACCGCTATGGCGCCGGTGTGACCGTGACCGGCGTGACGATCCAGAACGTGGCGCCGCCGCGCGAAGTCGCCGATGCCTTCGAAGAAGTACAGCGTGCCGGCCGCGACCGCGACAGCACGATCGAAGACGCCAACCGCTACACGAACCAGAAGCTCGGCCAGGCGCGAGGCGATGCGGCGCGAATTCGTGAAGATGCAGCCGCCTACAAGAACCGTGTCGTGAAGGAGGCCGAAGGTGAGGCACAGCGCTTCAGCGCGATCAACGACGAATATTCGAAGGCTCCCGAAGTGACCCGCAAGCGGCTGTTCATCGAAACGATGGAACAGGTACTAAAGAGCTCGAAGAAGGTCATCATCGACGAGAAGCAGGGTGTGTTGCCTTATCTGCCGCTCAATGAGCTCAGCAAGCCGGCTCAGCAGGGAGGTTGAACCATGACATCGAACAGACTTCCCATCATTCTCCTCATCCTCGCCATCGTGCTGGTCGGGCTCTATTCGTCGATCTTCGTGGTGAATGCACGCGAGCAGGCGATCGTCGTCCGCTTCGGCCAGATTCAGTCGGTCAAGACCGAGCCCGGCATCTATTTCAAGCTGCCCTTCGGCTTCATGGATGCCGACCGCGTCCAGCTGGTCGAAAAACAGGCGCTGAGGCTCGATCTCGACAATATCCGCGTTCAGGTTCAGGACGGCCAGACCTTCGACGTCGATGCCTTCGTGATCTACAACATCTCGGATGTTCGCCGCTTCCGCGAAACGGTATCGGGCGATCGCGAGGCTGCGGAAGCGCGGCTGAGGGCGCAGCTCGATTCATCGCTTCGCCGCGTCTACGGTCTGCGCGACTATAATGCAGCGCTCTCGGAAGAGCGTGTCGCGATGATGCTGGAGATCCGGGACGACCTGCGCACGGATGCCGAAAATCTCGGCCTGCATATCGACGATGTTCGCATCCGCCGCACCGACCTTTCTCCCGAGGTAGCGCCCAACACTTACAACGCCATGCGCTCGGAACGCCTGGCCGAAGCCGAGCGCATCCGCGCGGAGGGCAATGAAGAAGGCCAGCGGCGCCGGGCCGTCGCCGACCGCCAGGTCGTCGAGTTTACCGCGGGTGCCCAGCGCGACGCGGAAATCCTGCGCGGTCAAGGCGATGCGGAACGCAACCGTGTCTTCGCGGACGCCTTCAGCAAGGATCCGGCTTTCTTCGAGTTCTATCGCTCGATGGCCGCCTACTCCTCAGCGCTATCATCGCAGGACACGACGCTGGTGTTGTCGCCGAATACGGAATTCTTCCGTTATTTCGACAATGCCGCCGGCACCCTGAAAGCGCCGACAAATCCGGCTGCGGCAGCTCCCGGCGCGGCTGCTCCGCCAGCACCCCCCCAGCCGGCGAACTAACGGCAAGGGGCGCCACCCGCATCCCCGACGATTCCGAAGGGCCGGCCCGAGAGCCGGCCCTTTTTTCGTGGAATGATTGAGACAATCGGGCTTTTGCGAGGCGACGTCACATTGCACGGGGATTTCGCGAAAAGGTGATTTCGCCCTCCATCATTCCGCCTTATGCTGGTGCTCAATGTGCGCATTTACCCCCTATGAGGATGCTTAATGGCCCCCACGAATCGCTCGCCCTTCAGACGAACGCTCGCGCTTATGGCCAGCGCTGCAATTCTTGCGCATGCCGGCATGAATGGGGTGGCCTATGGGCAAATCGCGCCTGAGACGACAGCGCCCGGCGTTGCTACACCCGCTCCGGCTACTCCTGTGCCCACGCCGCCTGCAACAGCTGCACCACAGCCGGCCCCCTCAATTCAGGCCGGTGCGCCGAACAACGGTCCGGCTTCGGTCGCCGATCTCGCCGAAGGGCTGCTCGACGCCGTGGTCAACATCTCGACCTCGCAGAACGTGAAGGACGACGAGGGCGTCGGCCCGGCGCCGCGCGCGCCCGACGGCTCGCCTTTCCAGGAATTCTTCAACGACTTCTTCGACAAGAAGCAGGGCAACAAGGGCGGCAACCATAATGTCAGCTCGCTCGGCTCTGGCTTCGTCATTGATCCCACAGGCTATATCGTCACCAACAACCACGTGATCGAGGGCGCCGACGATATTGAAGTCAACTTCGCCAATGGTTCGAAGCTCAAGGCGAAGTTGATCGGCACGGATACCAAGACCGATCTTTCGGTGTTGAAGGTCGAGCCAAAGTCGCCGCTGAAATCGGTGAAATTCGGCGATTCCAGCACAATGCGCATCGGCGACTGGGTGATGGCGATCGGCAATCCCTTCGGCTTCGGCGGTTCGGTGACGGTCGGCATCATTTCCGGGCGCGGCCGCAATATCAATGCCGGCCCCTATGACAACTTCATCCAGACGGATGCGGCGATCAACAAAGGCAATTCCGGCGGGCCGCTCTTCAACATGAAGGGTGAGGTGATCGGCATCAATACGGCGATCATTTCGCCGAGCGGCGGTTCGATCGGCATCGGCTTTTCCGTACCCTCCGAACTTGCCTCCGGCGTCGTCGATCAATTGCGCGAATATGGTGAGACGCGGCGCGGTTGGCTCGGCGTGCGCATCCAGCCGGTCACCGACGATATTGCCGACAGCCTCGGCCTCGACACCGCCAAGGGTGCGCTGGTCGCCGGCGTCATCAAGGGCGGCCCGGTCGATGATGGCTCGATCAAAGCGGGCGACGTCATTTTGAAGTTCGACGGCAAGACCGTCAGCGAAATGCGCGACCTGCCGCGCGTCGTGGCGGAAAGCACGGTCGGCAAGGAAGTCGACGTGGTGGTGCTGCGCGACGGCAAGGAGCAGACCGTCAAGGTGAAGCTCGGCCGGCTCGAGGACAGCGATCAGGCGGCAGCATCCGGCGACGCGGCGCCAGACGGTTCGCAGGATGACGGTGTGATTACCCCGGATCCCGGCGAAAATAATGACATGGACGAGCCGGATTCCGGCGATCAGGCCCAGCCCGCACCGGGGGCGCCCGCGCCGGACCAACACCAGGGCCAGGTGTCACCGGATGCGGCCACGCCGAAGAACGTGCTCGGCCTGTCGCTGTCGCTTTTGAGCGCCGAAACGCGCAAGGCTTTCGGCATTGCGGAAAGCGTCGACGGTGTCGTCGTGACGGAGGTGACGCCCGGCTCCGCTTCGGCCGAAAAGGGTCTGAAGCCCGGCGACGTGATCGTCGAGGTGGCTCAGGAGTTCATGAAGTCGCCGGACGCGGTCGCCGCCAAGGTGAAGTCGCTGAAGCAGGAAGGCCGCCGCAACGCCCAACTGATGATCGCATCGGCGAATGGCGATCTGCGGTTTGTGGCGGTGCCGATGGAATAGGAGGTAGGGCGGCAACTAGCCGCCGCCTTCCTGTTCTCGCTCAACCTCTCCTCCGTCATTCCTGCGCTTGTCACAGGAAGCCAGCCACAGCGAGTCCGCGCGGTGAACGAGTTTCGAGAGCTACCGGATCTTCTCCGCCCAAGGACTTGGGCGCGCTGGATCTCTGTGACGAGCACAGGGATGAGGAGATTGGGGCGAGCGTTTGCGCCATATTTCATGCCGACGCATTCGACAGTGTGCCGGTGGACCGCAATCGACCGGGTTTCTGATTTAGTAACCGCGCAGAGATGATGAGCGGAGCTTTCAAAGTGTCACAAAATCCGTCTTCCGATAGCCCTGGATATAGAGCAGCGCGGTGAGATCTCCGTGGTTGATGCGCATCTGCGCCTCGGCGGCAACGGCGGGCTTGGCGTGCAGGGCGACGCCGGCGCCGGCAAGGTGCAGCATGCCGAGGTCGTTGGCGCCGTCGCCGACGGCGATCGCGTCTTCAGGCGAAATGCCGAGGTGAGCCGAAATCTCGTTCAGCGCATCGACCTTGGCCTGCTTGCCAAGGATCGGTTCGGCGACGAAGCCGGAGAGGATGCCGCCATCTTCGAGCAGGGTGTTGGCGCGGTTCTCATCGAAACCGAGGGTGGCGGCGATGCGGCTGGTGAAGACGGTGAAGCCGCCGGAGACCAGGGCGGTATAATGACCTTTCGATTTCATGGTGGCGATCAGTTCCGGGCCGCCCGGTGTCAGCGTGATGCGCTTGGCGATCACTTCATCGACGACGGATATCGGCAAGCCCTTCAAGAGGGCGACACGTTCGCGCAAAGCGGGCTCGAAAGCGATCTCGCCGTTCATGGCGCGGGCGGTAATGGTCGCGACCTTCTCCTTCAGGCCGACTTCGGCGGCCAGTTCGTCGATGCATTCCTGGCCAATCATGGTCGAATCCATGTCGGCGATCAGCAGCTTCTTGCGGCGGGTCTCCTGCTCCTGGATGACGAGGTCGATCGGCGCGCTCGCTATGACGGCAAGAATATTGGCCTCGGCCGCTTGCGCATCCGTGCCGTCACGCAAGGCGATATCGCAGGCGATACCGTCGGCCAGCCAGTAGAGGCCGGAAGCGTCGACCGCCTCGGCCGCCTGTTCGGCGATCTTGGGTGTCAGCACGGGATTTGACGGATTGGCAACAAGCGTGGCAACGAGGGCCATGATGGAAAACCTTCTGAGCACAGTGAACGCGATCCTGATAACCGGGCCGACCGCCAGCGGCAAGTCCGCGCTCGCCGTCGAATTGGCCAAGCGCCACGATGGCGTGGTCGTCAACGCCGACAGCATGCAGGTCTACGGTACGCTGCGGGTGCTGACCGCGCGCCCGTCGAAAGACGAGATGCAGGGTGTGCCGCATCATCTCTACGGCCATGTGCCGGCGGGTGCGGCCTATTCCACCGGCGCTTGGCTGCGCGATGTCTCGGCGCTCTTGCCGACGCTGAGGGCGGCCGGACAGTTGCCGGTCTTCGTCGGCGGCACCGGGCTTTATTTCAAGGCGCTGACTGGCGGTCTCTCCGATATGCCCGAGATACCGGAGGCGCTGCGGGAGGAGCTGCGGACCCGGCTGCTGGAGGAGCGGCCGGAGGGTCTCCATGCGGAACTCGCCGAGGCTGATCCCGCCATGGCGGCCAGTCTCAACCGCCAGGACGGGCAGCGCATCGTCCGGGCGCTTGAAGTGGTGAAGGCGACGGGACGGTCGATCGCCGATTTCCAGGGCCGGTCGGGACCGGTGGTGATCGACGGTGCTGAGGCCCGCAAGATCGTCGTGCTGCCGGACCGGGCAGTGCTGCATCAGCGCATCAATGGGCGATTCGAACAGATGCTGCAGCAGGGCGCGGAAGACGAGGTGAGGGCGCTGCTTGCGCTCGACCTGCCGGCCACGGCGCCGGTTATGAAGGCGATCGGGGTATCGCAGATTGCGGCGATGCTGAATGGCGGGATAACGCGCGACGAGGTGCTGGAGAAGGGTGCTGCGGCGACGCGGCAATATGCCAAGCGGCAAATGACATGGTTCCGCAACCAAATGGACGACAGCTGGGAACGGCTGGCGGTTTAGAATGAGGAGCGCCGCGCCCCCGCTTTCCGGCGCCGGATCGCGCCTGCTGTTTTCACATTGACTGCCTTTCAGAGGACCACATCATGACTTCAGCTTCGCCGTTTCATGGTCTTTCAGCCTTTCCGCCAACGCCGGCCGATATGGATGGCCGCGTGGACACCGATTCCCTCTGCCGTCTGCTGGAACCGCTGTGTGACGCCGGCGTCGCCTCCATAGGCCTTCTCGGCAGCACCGGGATCTACGCCTTTCTCACGCAAGCGGAGCGACTGCGCGCCGTTCAAGCTGCGGTCGAATGCGTTAGAGGTCGTGTTCCCATCGTCGTCGGCGTCGGAGCTCTCAGGACGGACCATGCCGTCGATCTCGCCAGGGATGCCGCGACCGCTGGTGCAGACGCGCTTCTGCTTGCGCCCGTGTCCTATACGCCGCTGACCCAGGAAGAAGCCTACCAGCACTTCCTTGCGGTCACCAAGGCGGTGACGCTGCCGCTTTGTATCTACAACAATCCCGGTACGACGCATTTCACCTTCAGCCGGGACCTTCTGCAGCGTCTCTCCGATATCGAGACGATCAAGGCGGTGAAGATGCCCTTGCCGGCCGACGGCGATGTGCGGGGGGAACTCGCGGTATTACGTGAGAAGTCCGGTCTCGCGATCGGCTATAGCGGCGACTGGGGCGCGGCCGAAGCGCTGCTTTCGGGCGCCGACGCCTGGTACAGCGTCATCGCCGGTCTGCTGCCGCGTACTGCCCTTGCCTTGACCAAGGCGGCGATTGCAGGCGACGACAATGAGACGCGCAGGCTCGATGGGCTGCTGGAGCCGCTTTGGAAGTTGTTCAAGGAATTCGGAAGCGTCCGTGTAGTCTATACGCTGGTCGAGTACCTTTTGCTGGCCGCAGCAGAGCTGCCGCGGCCTCTCTTGCCGCTTGGGCCGACGGAGCGGCAACGCGTACTCGACGTCGCCGAGCCGCTCGCAGCTCTGGAGCGTCAATCCTTGGTGTAAAGGCCGCTCAGCGGTTTTTTCAGAATGCTTTCGCGCAGCGACGTGCCGGGCTCCCTGCGGGTGACCGCGGGCTGGTCGGCTGGAGGTGCGGGCCGGGGAAAGACCGGCTCTTCGCGGCGCATCTCGCGGCGGAGCGCGTCCAGCCGGGGATCGATCGCTGGCGGTGCGGCGGGGTCGAGCCGCGGCGTCTGCGGCAGCAGTTCCCGCCGGTAGGATTCGAGCGGCGCGGCCGACGGGGCAGGCGGAGTGTAGGGCTTGGCGTCGATATCCTCATCGGCCGCCTCAACCTCGTCGGGGACTGCGGCGGACGCAGCGTAACTCTGCTGGAAATTCGAAATGTCGGGCCCGACGCTCACCGCGCGCATGCGGGTGACGATCTTGCGCAGATCGACCGTATCCGGATCTTCCTCGCTGTGCTTGCTGTTGGCGCTGGCAGCCTTCGGCAGGAGGCTTTCGTCGACGCGGGAAAAGCGCATGCGCATTGGCACACTGATTGCCTCGCCGAAGGCAATCGCCTCGCCGTTGCCGATCGAGGAGATGAAGCTCGTCGTCGAGATCGACGAATTCGGGATCGCCGAGCGGATGATTTCCTGGTCGCGGTCGTTGGCGAGGCGCATGGCAAAGAGCGTCGAGCACTGCGAAAGGATCGTCTGATCGAGTTCGCCCGGCCGCTGGGTGATGATCCCGAGCGAGACGCCGTATTTGCGGCCCTCCTTGGCGATGCGGGCGATCGCCTGGCGCGTCGGCACGAAGCCGAGCGTTGGATCGGAGGGGATGTAGCGGTGAGCTTCCTCGCAGACGACGAGCATGTGGATGGCGCCTTCGCTCCACAGCGCCACCTCGAAGGCCATGCGGCAGAGCACGGAGGCGACGGAGTTGACCACCTCGGAGGGAATGCCGGCCAGTTGGAAGGTGCAGATCGGCCGATTCTCGCCGGGAATGCGGAAGATCTGCGCGATCGTCTCGGTGATCGTGTCGCTGATCGTGTTGTTGGAGAACATGAAGTGATAGCGCGGATCGTTGATCGCTGCGATGAGGCGCATCTTCAGCGAGCGCAGGAAGGGTTTTTCCGAGCGCCCCTCCAGGCGGCCGATGCGCTCGTCAATCAGCGCCAGCAGATCGGCCATGCGGTAGGGAACCGGCGTATCCGCGGTGATCGAGCTCTTTTCCGTCGTGCGACGCACCAGCGAATTGTCGCTGCCGCGGAAGGCGCGTTTGGCCTCCGGCAAGATATCGCGCAGCATGTCGAGCTCTTCCGGCACCGGAGGGCGGCCGCGAAAGACGACTTCGGCGAATTCTTCCAGCCGCATCAGCCAGAAGGGCAGGTCGAGTGTATCGGTGTCGATCGTGACGGCGTGCTTTGGAAATGCGGCGGCAAATTCGTTATGCGGATCGAGGATCAGCACCCGCAGCTTTGGGTTGGCCGCGATCGCCTTGTGCAGCAGCAGCGACACGGCCGTCGATTTGCCGACGCCGGTGGAGCCGACGACGGCGAAATGCTTGGAGAGCATCGAGGGGATGTGGATCGCCGCGTCGATGCTTTCGTCCTGGGTCAGCTTGCCGATGATGGCGGTCGTACCCTCGCCGGCATCGTAGATGCGCATCAGGTCGGCGGAGCGGATGCGGTGGGCGATGGCGCCGAGATAGGGATAGCGCGAAATGCCGGTGGAGAATTCCTCACGCCCGTCCTCATCGACACGGACTTCGCCGAGCAGTTCGGTCTCGATCTTGAAATTGTTGTCCTGGCCTTCGCCCCAGGCATGGCCGCCGGTGTTCATCTGATAGACGAGGGCAACGACACGGTTGCGGCCGACGCTGATCGAAATCAGCCGGCCGACGGACCAAAGTTCGGTGAGATCGGTGCCGCCTTGTTCGGCGACGGCGGCAATCGTTGCCCGCGAGCCGCTGCACGCAACGACGCGGCCGAGAAAGCGATTTCCCGGCGCATGGCCATCGCGGCGATCGTGATCGCCTGCCGTGGCTGACATGCGCAAGTCGTTGTTGAGCAAAGGGCTACTCCTTGCAATGGGGCCTAAGGATAAAGCCCATCCTTTAACAAATCCTTCATCCTATCGATTTGTCGGGACGCCAGCGGGGGGTAGTTTTTTATCGCGTCATGCGTTGACGCTGCGAAATTTTCTGTCTATCACTTCCGACCATGAAAATCGCAACGGCTCTTATCGTGGTGGGAAAGCGCATGGGCAGGATGGTGTAACCATCCGGCGGTAGCCACCCATGCGCTAGATGACAGGCTCCTTCGGGGCCTTTTTTTATGCCCGAAATTCGGGCTTCCGGCCACAAACGCAAATCCCAGCATCAAACGGAACAGACAGATGAGCACGGACAACCAGGCGGCAGGCAATCGGATGACGGGAGCGGAGATCGTTCTCAAGGCGCTGAAGGACAATGGCGTCGAACATATCTTCGGCTATCCCGGCGGCGCGGTCCTGCCGATCTATGACGAGATCTTCCAGCAAGACGAGGTCAAGCACATCCTCGTCCGCCACGAGCAGGGGGCAGGCCACGCGGCCGAAGGTTATGCCCGCTCCACCGGCAAGGTCGGCGTCATGCTGGTCACCTCGGGTCCGGGCGCTACCAATGCGGTCACCCCGTTGCAGGATGCGCTGATGGATTCGGTCCCGCTCGTCTGCCTGACCGGTCAGGTCCCGACCCCGCTGATCGGCTCCGACGCCTTCCAGGAATGCGATACGGTCGGCATCACCCGGCCCTGCACCAAGCACAACTGGCTGGTCAAGGACGTCAACCAGCTCGCCGCCGTCATTCACGAGGCCTTCCGCATCGCCCAGTCCGGCCGTCCGGGCCCGGTGGTCGTCGATATTCCGAAAGACGTACAGTTTGCCACCGGCACCTACACACCGCCCGCGGATTACACGATTCAGAAGAGCTATCAGCCGAAGATCCAGGGCGACCTCAACCAGATCCATGCGGCGATCGAACTGATGGCGAATGCGCGCCGTCCGATCATCTACTCCGGCGGCGGCGTCATCAATTCCGGCCCCGAGGCCTCCAAGCTGCTGCGCGAGCTGGTCGAGCTCACCGATTTCCCGATCACCTCGACGCTGATGGGCCTCGGCGCTTATCCTGCTTCGGGCAAGAACTGGCTGAAAATGCTCGGCATGCACGGCTCTTACGAAGCCAACATGGCGATGCACGACTGCGATGTCATGGTTTGCATCGGCGCGCGCTTCGACGACCGCATCACCGGCCGCCTCAACGCCTTTTCGCCGAACTCGAAGAAGATCCATATCGACATCGATCCTTCCTCGATCAACAAGAACGTCCGCGTCGATATCGGCATCCGCGGGGATGTCGGCCACGTTCTCGAAGATATGGTTCGCTTGTGGCGGGCGCTGCCGAAGAAACCGGAGAAGGGTCGTATCGAGGAATGGTGGACCGATATCGCCCGCTGGCGGGCGCGTAACTCCTTCGCCTATACGAAAAGCAGCGATGTCATCATGCCGCAATATGCGCTGGAGCGGCTCTATGCCCACACTAAGGACCGCGATACCTACATCACCACCGAAGTCGGCCAGCACCAGATGTGGGCGGCGCAGTTCTTCGGGTTCGAGCAGCCGAACCGTTGGATGACCTCGGGCGGCCTCGGCACGATGGGCTACGGCCTGCCCGCTGCACTCGGCGTGCAGATCGCCCATCCCGAAAGCCTGGTCATCGATATTGCCGGCGACGCGTCGATCCAGATGTGCATCCAGGAAATGTCGGCAGCGATCCAGCACGACGCGCCGATCAAGATCTTCATCATGAACAACCAATATATGGGCATGGTGCGCCAGTGGCAGCAACTGCTGCACGGCAACCGTCTGTCGAACTCCTATACCGAGGCGATGCCCGATTTCGTCAAGCTGGCGGAAGCCTATGGTGCCGTCGGCCTGCGCTGTGAAAAGCCGGAGCATCTCGACGACACGATTCTGGAGATGATCGAAGTCAGAAAGCCGGTCATTTTCGATTGCCGTGTTGCCAATCTCGCCAATTGCTTCCCGATGATTCCCTCGGGCAAGGCCCATAACGAAATGCTGCTGCCGGACGAAGCCACCGACGAAGCGGTCGCCAATGCGATCGACGCCAAGGGCCGCGCGCTCGTCTGATAAAGGAAAGAACCATCGCCATGAACGCACACCTACAGCCCACGGGCTCCGCCTATTTCATCTCGCCCGAAACGGCGGCGATCGAAAGTCACACGCTTTCCATTCTCGTCGACAACGAGCCGGGCGTTCTTGCCCGGGTCATCGGTCTGTTCTCCGGCCGCGGCTACAATATCGAGAGCCTGACGGTCTCCGAAACCGAACACCAAGCGCATCTTTCCCGTATCACCATCGTCACGCGCGGCACGCCGCACGTGCTGGAGCAGATCAAGGCGCAGCTCGAGCGCATCGTGCCGGTGCATCGCGTCGTCGACCTGACGGTGCGCGCCCGCGAACTCGGTCAGGAACGGCCGATCGAGCGCGAAGTGGCGCTGGTCAAGGTGATCGGCGAAGGCGAGATGCGCGCCGAGACGCTGCGTCTTGCCGATGCATTCCATGCCAAGGTGGTCGACGCGACGATCGATCACTTCATTCTGGAGATCACCGGCAAGTCGTCGAAGATCGACCAGTTCGTGGCAATCATGAAGCCGCTCGGCCTGATCGAGGTCTGCCGCACGGGTATTGCCGCGATGAACCGTGGCGCGCAGGGGATGTGAGTCCCCAATATTGACTCGACGTTGTCCTCGGCCTTGTGCCGACGATCTGCTGCGTATGGAACGGCGCAGATCCTCGACACAAGCTCGAGCATGACGGAAGAGGAGTTGGCGGGCTTTGGGAAACAGTTCGAGCCGCTGGCGATCAAAGCATCTCCAGCGGCTTTTTCCTTGCCGGCGGCGGGAAGGCGGCGTCCAGCGCTTCCCAATCCTCGTTGGTGATCTCAAGCGAGACGCAGTCGCGGTTTTCGCGAACGCGTTCGGCATTCGAGGTCTTCGGGATGACGATGACGCCGTCGCGTTCGAGCAGGAAGGCCAGCGCCAACTGCGCTGGCGTTGCCTGATAGGCCTTAGCGATGCGGATCAGCTCCGCATTATGCAGTATGTTTCCTTGCTCGATTGGCGAATAGGCCATGACGGGAATGCCGCGGCTCTGGCACCAGGGCAGCAGATCGAATTCGATGCCGCGGCGGGCGAGATTGTAGAGCACCTGGTTGGCGGCGACATTGGCGCCGTCGGGCACGCCGAGCAGTTCCTCCATGTCGTCGGTGTCGAAATTGGAGACGCCCCAGGCGCCGATTTTGCCGGATGCCTTGAGCCTTTCAAAGGCCGCGACGGTCTCGGCGAGCGGATAGTTGCCGCGCCAGTGCAGGAGATAGAGATCGATGCGGTCGGTGCCCAGTCGTTCGAGGCTGTGCTCGCAGGCTTCGATCGTGCCTTTCAGGCTGGCATTCCATGGATAGACCTTGCTGACGATAAACACCTCGTCGCGCCGCCCGCTGATCGCCTGGCCGACGATCTCCTCGGCGTCGCCGTCGCCGTACATTTCGGCGGTGTCGATCAGCGTCATGCCGAGATCGATGCCGGTCCTCAGGCTTTCGACCTCGGCGCCTGCATGACCGGCATCCTCGCCCATGGCCCAAGTTCCCTGGCCGAGCGCCGGCACTTGCGCGCCGTTCGGGAAGGTGATTGTCGGGATCGGGTCGTCTTGCATGATCTTTTCCATTTTGCAGGAGATTGCGGCCAATTCCTATCTTTCAAGTAATCCTGTCACCATGACAATGATGGAATGGCATCGGCACTTTAGGACAGCTAGATTGACCTAAATAAAACCGGCTCCGAAGAATGGCCGGTCCCCGGGAGGTTTCATGCCGCTGGATACGTTTTTCGCCCTCGTCCTCTTTGCCTTCACGACGTCGATCACGCCGGGGCCGAACAATATGATGCTCTTTGCATCGGGCGTGAATTTCGGCTTCCGCAGGACCGTCCCGCATATGTTCGGCATCGGTGTCGGCTTCTTCTCGCTGCTCATCGGCGTCGGCTTGGGGCTCGGCGCGCTGCTGCACGCGGTGCCTGTCGCCTATACGGTGCTGAAATTTGCCGGCGGCGCCTATCTCGTCTGGATTGCCTGGAAGATTGCCTCATCGCGGTCGCTGAGTGAAGGCAAGAGCGGCGTAAAACCGATGTCTTTTTTCGCGGCAGCCGCCTTCCAGTGGGTCAATCCGAAAGCCTGGGTGATGGCGGTCACGGCGATGGCGACCTATACCAATCCTCAGCTCTATCTCGTCAGCGTGCTGATCGTCGGCCTGGCCTTCGCGGCGGTCAATATTCCCAGCGTTTCGACATGGGCGGGCTTCGGCTCGGCGCTCAGGGAATGGCTTTCCGACCCGGTGCGGCTGAAATGGTTCAATATCAGCATGGCGGTACTCTTGGTGGCGAGCCTCTGGCCGATGCTAAAATAGAGCGATCGCCGGTTTCGTCAGCATCAGCCAGAGAATGCCGAGGACGGCTGCGAAGGCCGGAAAGCCGCAGGCAAACCAGATGCGGTAGAGGCTGAAATAGGCAGGCGGCAAGGGGCTTGCGGAAGCCGAGGCGGCGCGGGCGAGATCGCGAAGCTGGATCTGGATCCAGACGACCGGCAGCCAGAACAGGCCAGTGACGACGTAAAGGGTCAGCGAAAGCGCAATCCAGCCTTCCGAAAGCTCCCAACCGATCGAGCGCGCCAGCAGATAGCCGGTCACCGGCTGGAGTACGGCGGCTGTGGCGGTGAAGACGGTGTCGGCGACGACGACGGTCGCGGCGACATGGGCGATCAGGACGGGATTCGCGTCCGGTGTGCCATCACCATGAAGAAAGCGATGCCGGCGCCGGTGCCGAAGAGCGCGGTCGCGCCGATGACATGGGCAAGCAGCAGCCATTGTTCCAGCATCAGCGTTCATCCAGCGTGGCAAGCGCCGTCAGCGTCAGCAGGATCGACGGCAGCACCTTGACGAGGACGCCGAGCGGATCGAGCCAAAGCGCCGGTTCGAGCAGGCTGGCGCCGATGAGGTAAGCGAAAGAGACGGCCAGCATGCCGAGGAGGGCGCGTTTGGCGAGCGGACGGACAAGCACGGCGGCGCCAAGTGCGATGTCGATGAGGCAGGTCGCAAGCGTCAGAGCCGTGGCCGTCGCGTCCGGCATGAACGGCAGGAAGTGGGCCGATGTCTTCTCCAGCGCCAGCAGCGGGATCAGGCCGGAGAGCAGCCAGAAGACGGAGAGGCCTGCTATAGTCAGCGGCTTCAGGAGATAGAGCCGAGCGAACCAGAGGTCCTGCACGCCGGAGGGATTGGCCGAGAGCGCTGCGGCCGCGGATGTCGTGGTGAGGCCGCTTTCTGCCTTGGCGCTTCGTATGCCCTCCGACATGACCGTCATCGCCGTCGAGCGCAGCGGCGAACGCCAGCCGAGCAGCCCGGCCATATCGGCAAGCCACGTCACGGGCCTCGCAAGCCACGGGGCAAGGGAAAAGACGCGGGCAGCCGGCAGGCCCAGCCATTGCCGGTGCAGGCGGACGAGCTCGGCGAGCGTTAGGATTTCATCGGCGGCGAGATCGATATTCCCACGGAGGTCACCTGTGACCGCCCGCGATACGGCTTCCGCCACATCGTCCACAGCAAGCGTTTCGACCGGACTGTCGGCATGGATGAGCGGAAGCACCAGGGGACTGGCGGCGAGCGCCCTGAGCAGCGACGAGCCGCCATGGGCATTGCGGCCGAGAACCAGGGCAGGGCGCAGGATGAGATAAGGCAGACCGCTTGCCGCCAGCGCCTCATCGGCCCGCCGCTTGGTGGCGAGAAAAGGCAGATTGCCCGCCGCGCCCGTCGTCCTTGCGGAGATTTGGACGATCAGAGGCCGCGACGTCCGTTTGGCCGCGGAATAGAGCGCCAGCATTGCATCGGCCTGCGTCGCCGCCACGTCATCGGAAAGACCGTCCTGCAGCGCACCGGCGCAATTGACGACGACGTGCTGGCCCTCAAGGAGATCGCCCCAGTCCTCGGGTTTGGCCATACGGGACAGATCGGCCCGCCGCCAATCGATCGCCGGCTGTTTCAGGCGGGCACGCGCGGGATTGCGGCCGAGCCCGGTGACGGCATGCCCATCGGCCGCAAGCCGGGCAGCGACGACGGAGCCTATGAAGCCGGTTGCGCCGAGAATCAGGATGTTCATGGCAGGAGATTAGCGGAAAAGCTTGAGGCGGATAGGAGGGCTTGGCGGAGTTGTGGTGTATGGTAGAAAGAGGGGCGACGGTTTAAAAAAGGGCGAGACGTTTCCGCGATTCCCCTTCTCCCCAGCTGGGAGAAGATGCCGGCAGGCAGATGAGGGGGTGAGCGACAATAGGAGCGAATGCGCTGAGCGTAAGCGAAGGGCAACAATGAATGGCGTGCCGTGCGGCCCCCTCATCCGACCCTTCGGGCCACCTTCTCCCCGCTGGGGAGAAGAGGGAGCAAGACGCGGACTTCGCTCACTTTTCAGTCGCCGTTTCGGGAGGACATTGCCTTGCACGACCATGACGAACATCATCACGATCACGACAACCACTACTCCGACATGCAGGCCCGCGTAAAAGCGCTGGAAACGCTGCTGACGGAGAAGAGGTTGATCGATCCGGCGGCGATCGATGCGATCGTCGAGACCTATGAGACGAAGGTGGGGCCGCGCAATGGTGCGCATGTCGTCGCCAAAGCCTGGAGCGATGCCGATTTCGCCGACTGGCTGAAGCGCGATGCGACGGCGGCGATTGCGAGCCTCGGTTATGCCGGCCGGCAGGGCGAGCATATGCGCGCCGTTTTCAATACGCCCGAGACCCATAACCTCATCGTCTGCACGCTCTGCTCCTGTTATCCCTGGTCGGTGCTCGGCCTTCCGCCGGTGTGGTACAAGGCGCCGGCCTATCGCTCGCGCGCCGTCATCGATCCGCGCGGCGTGCTGGCCGAATTCGGGCTGACGCTGCCTGAGGGCAAGAAGATCCGGGTCTGGGATTCGACGGCGGAGTTGCGTTATCTCGTGATCCCCGAGCGGCCGGCAGGCACGGAAGGCATGGATGAGCAATCGCTTGCCGGTCTAGTCAGCCGCGATGCGATGATCGGCACGGCGGTTGCAGGCAGCTCGAAGATTTCAGCAGCCGGCAGCCCGGAGGTTCTGCCATGAACGGACCGCATGATCTCGGCGGTCAGATGGGCTTTGGGCTTGTCGCGCCCGAAAAGGACGAGCCCTATTTCCATGCCGAATGGGAAAAGCGGGCGCTCGGCATCACGCTTTCCTGCGGCGCTTTCGGCGCCTGGACGATCGATGAAAGCCGGCATGCGCGCGAGAATATTCCGCCGGCTGCCTATCTCGCGGCGAGCTATTATGAGATCTGGATGCGCGGCGTCGAGACGCTGCTGGAACGGCACGGCTTTGCGACGCGCGAGGAGCTCTCGTCCGGGCGAAAATTGAGGGAGGGGACGGCGCCGAAGCGGGTGCTGAAGGCGGATATGGTGTCGGCGGCTCTGGCGAAAGGCGGTCCTTGCGATCGTCCTGTCGAGGTCGCGCCGCTCTTTGCGGTGGGTGAGGCGGTGCGGACGAAAAATTTCAATCCGGCGACCCATACGCGGCTGCCGCGCTATGCGCGCGCCAGGACAGGTGTCGTCGAGGCTGTGCAGGGCTCTTTCGTTTTCCCCGATGATAATGCCCATGGCAAAGGCGAGAACCCGCAATGGCTCTATACCGTCGTCTTCGACGGCGTGGAGATTTGGGGCGAGGGGGCCGACCCATTGCTGACGGTCTCGATCGATGCGTGGGAGAGCTATCTTGAGCGTGTGTGAAACGCGGTCTCAGCTGGCGCAATCGCCAGGTTTGCCGAGGTCGCCGGAGGGTGATCCGGTTTTTCCCGAGCCTTGGGCTGCCGACGCTTTCGCCATGACGGTGCATCTGCATGAGAAGGGGCTGTTCGCCTGGGGCGAATGGGCCGAGGCCCTGTCTAAGGAGTTGCATGAGCCCGGCCGCGCGGAGGATGGCAGCGACTATTTCGACTGCTGGGTGGCGGCCCTTTGCGAACTGCTGGTCAGCCGCGGCATAGCGGATGCATCCGTCATTCTCGACCTGCAGCAGAGCTGGCAGCGGGCCGCGGAAGCGACGCCGCATGGGCAGCGGATCGAACTCATCAACGATCCGTTGCGCTGATCTTCACGACGGAAACTGCCTGTAGCACTCCTCGGCTATACCGCGCAGGGTCTCACGCGTGATCTCGCCGGTGACGGCATAACCGAGTTCGCCGTCGATCCAGTAGAAGGTTTCGAGATTGCCCGAGGAGGCGAAGCGGAAGCTCGTCGTGCGGTTTTCCTTGTTGCGGCCGACCATGACGGTCAGGCGTTCGCCCCCTTGGTTCTCGTACATGAACATGGCGCCGGGCCTGCCATCGACCGGCAGCAGGCGGCCGCCGACCAGCTTGAAGCCGAGCGGCTGCAGGTTCGGGATCTTCAGGTTCTGGATCGCCAGGCGCTTGCCGAGCCAGGTGGCGAGATGGGCCTCCTCGTCGGCGAAGACCTCGACCGGGTGGCGAACCTCGGCGGCGTAGACCATGAAGGCGGTCTCCGCCTGTTTCGGCAAGGTTTCGGAGCTGGCAAGCTGCAGGTCCGGCCTTGTTAGAAGTGCCGGGCCATAGTGGCCGCTGACGGTCCCGAGCGCGAAGACGACGAGAGCCGCGGCGGCGATCGCCCAGCGTTTCGGCGGAGAGGAGACGGCGCGTGTGTGGGCGACGAGCAGGGGGTCGGTGTCCTTTGCCTTCTCGTAGACTGAGAACAGTGATCGGATGCCGCTATTCTGCGCCTGCCATTCGGCGACCATCGCCGCCTCGCCGGGATTATCCGCAAGGAATGCTTCGATCCGGGCACGCGCGGTTTCCGGCAGCTGGCCGTCGGCATAGGCGTGGAGATCGGCTTCGGTGACGATCGGGTTGGCTTCGTTCATTTCGGTCTCCGAAGCGTAATGACGTTGTCGGCCTTCAGCCGCTCGGCAACGCGCCGGCGGGCGCGCGACAGCCGGGACATGACGGTGCCGATGGGAATGTCGAGGGAAGCGGCAACCTCGCTGTAAGTGTATCCTTCGATGACCACGAGCATCAGCACGGCGCGGTGTTCCTCCGAAAGGCTGTTCAATGCATTATCGAGCCGTGCGCGCTCCAGCGGATCGGCCGGGGGTTCGGGAGCGGCCATATCCCCGGCGGCATCAAGCTCGACCAGGCCGTCGCGCGCCTTGCCGCGCCGGCCGTTGCGGTAGAGATTGGTCATGATGGTCAGGACCCAGCCGCGCAGGTTGAGGCCGCGCCATTGGCCACGGCGCGCCAGCACTTTCTCGACGCAGTCCTGGAGCAGATCCTCGCCATCGGCGTCCGAACGCGTCAGGCTGCGCGAATAGCGCCTGAGCGAGGGCAGGAGGGCCAGGATCTCGCCCTCGAATGTTTCGGGTGCGGGTATCTTCACTCCGGCTTCCTTGGCTTCAAGGCCCAGACTATCAAGGTTTGGCGAGATCCCAATTGCCGCCGACACCGTCGCCGGTGATGTCGCCGGCCTTCTTGTCCTTGACCCAGTAATAGAGCGGCATGCCGTCCTTGGCCCATTGCTTCGTGCCGTCCTTGCGTTCGATGATCGAATATGCACCATCGGCCTTGGCACCGGAAGCGGCCATCAGCGGCGGCCAGTTCTTGGCGCAATCGTCGTTGCAGTTGGAAACGCCCTTGGCGTCCTTCTTGAAGGTGTAGAGGGTCATGTCGTTTTCGCCGGCAAGCACCTTGCCCTTGGCCGATTCGACTTCCTTGACGGGAGGGGCGGCGAAGGCGGCGGTCGCGGCAAGGGCGGCTGCCGCCACGACGGACAGGAATTTCACGGATGTCATGATGTCTCTCCTTGAGGTTGGGCACGCAATTCTGCGATACCTGAGATGAGACACCGGACGAGGCGGTTTTATTCCCCATCCAGCGAAAATAGTCGTGGCAGGGGAAGCGCGCCCCCAGTTCAACGCTACAGTCTGCCCCGTCAGATCATTTACATCATGCTGTTTTGCGGATATTCTATATCCTTAATTCGGTTCGCAGAACCAGCCATGACGAGTTGCTGAATGATCCTGAAAAGCCAGGTCGAGTGGGCGCTGCACTGCTGCGCCATTCTCGCGGGCCTGCCCGAGGGCAGGTATCTCTCCACCAAGGCGCTCGCCGAGCTTCATGGTCTGCCGAAGGAATATCTCTCCAAGGCGCTGCAAAGCCTTTCGCAAGCCTCCCTCGTCGATACCACGCTCGGCCCGAGCGGCGGCTACAGACTTGCGAGATCCGCCTCCGAGATAAACTTCCTCGACATCGTCGAAGCGGTCGAGGGAAAGGCGCGCAGCTTCACCTGCACGAACATCCGGGAGAACAACCCGTGCCGGCCGGCCGGCTATTGCGATAGCAAGCCTTGTGCGGTCGCGCGCATCATGTGGGAAGCCGACGAGGCCTGGCGCGATACGCTGAGGCGCGTCCGGCTCTCCGATCTAGTCGGCATCCTATCCGAGGAGGTGCGACCCGACCTCTGGCAGAGCACCTTCGAATGGGTGCTGAAGCGCGCCGGCTGAGGGCGCCGTCTAAATTTGGGTCCGGTTGACAAATAGGGATGACCGCTTTTTTGAATGACGAAGATGTGTGATTTTCTAGAAACTTTCCTCATGCAAGTCTCGCTCTGGCGGAGGTCCGTATTGCTGATAGCGATATAAGAAAATGGGCTGGCTTTATGGCCAATTGGGAGTTTTACAATTCCACGGCTCTTCGGATTGCGCAAAAATATCAAGATCGAGAGCTGTCTTATGAAGTCTGTGATCGACTCATGAACGACCTATGGTCTGGCGTGCTGACGGGCTTGGGAGAATCCAATGCGACAGAGCTACCGGAACCATTTTACGGGATATATGAGGCGTTTGATGCAGGTGAGTATCATCGAAAAACAGACATCAGTGACGATCCTATTGCGAATTTCACCGATCCTATGATCTTCGAGTTATTGCGTCGTCATCGACTGTAAAGCCAATAGCTACGCCCTGGAGATGGTCCTGATGGTCTTCAGGATGGCGTGGGCGTTGCGGGCCTGTTCAGTAGGCAGGGCGGCGCCATCGCGGAAGCGTTCGGCGCGGCCGGCGAGGGCTTCGGCGATCTCTTCGGCCAATGCGGGGCGTTCGGCGAGCAGCGGCGCGAAGGCCTCCTGGTCGATTTCATAGACGGTCACTGGGGTCAGGGCCTCCAGGGCGCAGACTTCCTGCATGCCGGCAAGCAGGCCGGTCTCGCCGAAGAAATCGCCCGGCGCAAACCGTCCGCGCTCTTCGCCTTCGCGCCGCGCCACGATGATGCCGGCGCGCACCATCATCAGCGAGGGCAGCATTTCGCCCTCCCGCGCGATCACATCGCCCTTGCGGAATTGTCGCACGGCGGTGGTTTCGGCGAGTTTCTGCTTTTCATCGGATGTCAGCGTTGCAAACACCGGAATAGCTTCGATCAGCGCGAGCGGCGTCACGCTCGGCGGCTTGGCGTTTTCTTCCGTCGGCAGATCGGCGGTCAGGACACTGGCTGCGGGCGGAACGGCCAGAAGCAGGCCGGCGGATTTGCAATGGCGATAGACGAGATCGAGCACCTCGTTTCGCGCCGGCACGCGCTGGCTGGGGCTCGTTACCCGGAATTGCAGCTCGACTTCGAGCGCGGTGGCATCCAGCCCCTTCAAGGCGACGACCGGCGGCGGATCGCGCACGATCGTATTGCAGCTCGTGAGAGCAGAGAGCATGATCTTGCGGACCGATGCCGGCATCCGCGTCGGGGCGATACGGATTGTGAGGATCAGGAGATGGGTCTCGTCCGGCCGGCTGACATTGGTCAGGCCGAGCTTCGCGAGAAAACTGTTCGGCAGGACGACGATATTGTTTGCGCTGGTCAGGATGTGCGTCGCGCGCCAGTTGCTTTCGACGACGCGCCCTTCCGTGCCGTCGCTCAACAGGATCCAGTCGCCGATGACATAGGGCCGGCCGAGCGTCAGCGCGATGCCGGAAAAGACGTCGGCGAGCGTGTTCTGCAGCGCCAGACCCAGAATAATGGCGACCACGCCTGAGGTCGCGACGAGGGTTCCGATCGGCACGCCGAAGACGAAGGCGAGGATCGAGAGCGCCATGCCGATATAGACGACGCCGATGACCAGATCCTGCAGCAGGCGCGCCTCGCGCGGACTGCCCTCCAGCACCAGATAAAGCCTGATGAAACCGATGACGGCCCATGCTAGGTGGACCCACCAAAGCGATTTGGCGACAATGACGAGCAGGGCCTGCGGGTCTTCGGACTGATAGCCCTGAAAGCGGTGGGGTTCCATGCCGCTACCGACGAGGATCAGCGTCATCACGGCAAAGAAGAGGATCTGCACCACCAGACGCGTCGTCGGCCGCTGGCTGGAGAGGAAGTACCAGACGAGGATGCCGGCAAAGCCTACCACGATGAGGGATATTAGCGGCTTGCCGAAGAGCGCGTCGTAGATCATCTCTGTCTGTCTCCGGAAGGGGGCGGGCGGCACATGATTCAGCATGTCGGCCAGCCGCGCAAGCATCGACTTGCGCGGGGGACCATCAGTTCTGCAGCGGGAATGTCAGTTCTTTCTGGTCGGTGTCGACGACGAAGACGGCGAGCAGGCGGGCGGGTTTCGTCTCGCTGCCGTTGGCGCTGACGCCATGGCGGTCGCCCGGCATTTCCGAGAAGCTCTCTCCGGCCTGAAAGACCTTGACCGGGCCGTCATTGACCTGGCTGCGGATCGATCCCTCGAGCACAGTGGCGTAGATGAAGGCCGAGTCCGGGTGGGTATGGCCTTCGGAGAAGCCGCCCGGGCCGTATTCGACCAGCACGCCCTTGATGCTTTTGCCCGGTACGTTCGGCAGTTCGTGCTCATAGACGAGCGTCACCTTCGCGGATTTGCCGCTGTCGTGGGCGGCAGCGCCGGTGGCTGTGAGAAAGGCGAGGGCGGCGACGATGACTGATGCTCTGATCATGGGAATCTCCTTTGTTGCTGGGATGGAGAGGACGCGCCCGAGCGGCCGCGTCCTGAGGCAAGGCAATCACTTCGACTGGGCTGATCTGGCGAACCACTCTTCGAAGGTGATCGTACCGAGCCGCGGATTGTCGTCGGAGACGAGCGACCGATCGTTCAGCCTTGCGCCGAAATATCGCGCCTCGGCGTCGGCCTCGACGGTCCTCGGGTCTTTCGTCGCCTTCAGGTAGCGGGCAACGAGTTCGCTCAGGCGGGCCCGTTCCGGACCTGCTATCTCGACCGCCGTATTGGCTGGGGCGGAGAGCGCCACGTCGGCCATGGCGTCGGCAACGTCGTCGGAAGCGATCGGCTGCACATAGGCCGGCGACAGGCGGACCGTCTCGCCGACCGTGCCGGATTGGGCGATGCCGTTCAGGAATTCCATGAACTGCGTCGAATGCACGATGGTATAGGGAATGCCCGAGGCTTCAATCAGCTTTTCCTGGGCGAGCCTGCCGCGGAAATAACCGCTTTCCTGCAGGCGGTCGGTGCCGACGACCGAAAGCGCGATATGGTGCTTGACGCCCGCGACCTTCTCGGCGGCGAGAAGATTGCGCCCCGAGGTTTCGAAGAATTCGAGCACGGCCTTGTCTTCGAAGGACGGCGAATTGGCGAGGTCGAGCACGACTTGGGCGCCCGCAAGCGCTTCTGCCAGCCCTTCGCCGGTGATCGTGTTGACGCCTGAGTTCGGCGAGGCGGCAATCACCTCATGCCCGCGCTTGCGCAGGCGTTCGACAGTCTTCGAACCGATGAGGCCGGTTCCGCCGATGACGACGATTTTCATAACGGATCTCCGTTCGCTGCCGGGATGCGGCAGCGTCAAAGGTGAATCTTCTCAATGAATTGTAAGGTTTAGTTCAGGCCCGCTTTATCGAGGCCGTAGGCTTTGTCGGCAGAACCGGGAACGGTCTTGAAGCCGACATTGACGCGGTTCCAGGCATTGATGGCCATGACGACGAAGGTCAGGTCGGAGATTTCCTTTTCTGAAAGCTGGCCGCGAACCCGTTCATAGACCTCGTCGGGAATGCCGCCCTCGGGAAGTTTCGTCAGCGCTTCGGTCCAGGCAAGCGCTGCGCGCTCGCGGGGAACGAACAGGTTCGATTCCCGCCAGATGGCGACGTGATGGAGACGCAGCTCGCTCTCACCATGGATTTTTGCCTGCTTCACATGCATGTCGAGGCAAAAGCCGCATCCGTTGATCTGCGAGGCGCGGATCTCGATGAGGGCCTGCAGCTTTTCGTCGATCACGCTGCTACGCAGCGCCATGCTGAATTCCATGAACTTCTTGAAAAGCTCGGGGGACTGCTGGGCGTAGTTCAATCGCTGGGTCATGTCTTTCTCCTCTAATTAAGGATATTCAATATCCTTATGGATAAAAGATATCCTTAATTGCTGGACTGTAAAGCCATTCTCGCTTAGTTTGGCGACATAAAGCCTATGTGCAAAAGTATGAGGGGGCAGGGATGGATATCGTTTCGGCATTGCGGACCTTTCAGCGCGTCGTGGAGACGGGCTCGTTTTCGGCGGCGGCGCACGATCTCGACGTGACCCAGCCGGCGGTGTCGCGGCAGGTGGCAGCCCTCGAGGGCCATTTCAACACCCGCTTCCTGCACCGCACGACGAGCGGCCTGTCACTGACGGCGGAGGGGGAGCGCATGCTGCCGATGGCCCTAAGGATACTCGAAGCAGTAGAGGAACTCGGCGATGCGGCCGGATCGGAGGGCGCCATGGCTTCCGGAAAGGTCAGGCTCAGCGTTCCGGCACCACTCGGCCTCTATCTCAGCGATCTGCTGGGCGATCTTCTATCCGCCCATCCGAAGCTCTCGGTGGAACTGCTCTTAAGGGAGCAGAGCTCCGATATGATCGAGGAGCGCTTGGACCTCGAAGTGCGCCTCGGCTCCGTCGCCGACAGCAGCCTCGTCTGCCGGCGGCTCGGCTGGACGACGGCCTTCCTCGTAGCGTCTCCCGCCTATCTCGCCCGCAGGGCGGCGCCGCTCGCTCCGAAGGACATCAAGGACCATGAATGCCTGTGCTACAGCAGGGCAGGCGGGGCCAACATATGGTCGTTCTCGAACGGCTCGGAAGACATTTCGGTTCGGATCTCGCCGCGGCTGACCGCCTGCAACGCCGTCGCCATTCACAGGGCGGCGCTTGCCGGCGCCGGACTGGCGGTGCTCTCCCATATCATCGCTATGCCCGATATCGCCGCCGGCCGGCTGATCCCGGTGATGGAGGATTTTCGGCCGAGCCGCCTGCCGATCACCGTCGTCTATCCCTCGAGACGGAACATGCCGCTGCGCGTCAAGACGGTTCTGGATTTTCTGACCGATGCCATCGGGCGGGACCCGTCGATGGCCACGAGCGGCGCGGACCGAGGCTGGAACGGCTGAGCGCCGGGATCTGCCATCATCGGCTCTGCCGCATCAGTTTCCGCCTTGCCTAACGGCTGCGAATCCTGCCAAGTCGTCCGATCATGCAATTTGCGCCGCAACAAGACGAAGCCCTCAAGGCTGTTTCGAAATGGCTGAATGAAGGGCGTTCGCCACTCTTTCGCCTGTTCGGCTATGCCGGAACGGGCAAGACGACGCTTGCCCGGCATTTCGCCGAGAATGTCGATGGCGACGTATTGTTTGCCGCCTTCACCGGCAAGGCGGCGCAAGTGCTGCGTTCGCGCGGCGCCTCCAACGCCAAGACCATTCATTCGCTGATCTATCGCCCGCGCGGCGAGGAAGCGGTGGAGGACGAGGAAACCGGCAAGACCTCGATCGCGCCGATGTTTTCGATTAACCGGCAGAGCCCGGTCGCGAAAGCCGCGCTGATCATCGTCGACGAATGCTCGATGGTGGACGAGGCGCTCGGCAAGGATTTGATGAGCTTCGGCACCCCGATCCTGGTGCTCGGTGATCCCGGCCAGCTGCCGCCGGTCAGCGGCGGCGGTTACTTCACCAATCAGGACCCGGATTACCTGCTCACCGATATCCACCGCCAGGCGCGCGACAATCCGATCATCAAGCTTGCCATGCAGGTGCGCGAAGGCAACGAGGTGATGTACGGCGATTACGGCACGGCCAAGGTGATCTCGAAGCACGAGGTTACCCAGGATCTCGTGATGAAAGCCGACCAGGTGCTTGTCGGCACCAACAGGACGCGGCGGCGCTACAATCAGCGCCTGCGCGAGTTGAAAGGCTTCAATGCCGAGTATCCGCAGACCGGCGACAAGCTCGTCTGCCTCCGCAACGATCCCGCCAAGGGCCTGCTCAACGGCTCACTCTGGCAGGTGATGACCTCGTCCAAGGAAACGACCAAACCCGGCATCAATCTGCTGGTCCGTCCCGAAGACGACGACATGGACCGCGGGGCAGCGAAGATCAAGCTCCTGAAGCAGGCCTTTGAAGATGTCGAGGGCGAGATCCCCTGGAACACCCGCAAGCGCTACGACGAGTTCGACTACGGTTATGCGCTGACCGTTCACAAGGCGCAGGGTTCGCAGTGGAACGACGTCGTGTTGTTCGACGAGAGCTGGGCCTTTCGCGATACACGGGAACGCTGGCTCTATACCGCGATCACCCGCGCGGCGGAGACGCTGACGATCGTTCGCTGAGCGGATTGGAGGGGAAGCGACGGTGGCGGCCGTCGGGGACGTCCAGGCTTGTATGCGGCGCGTCAGGCCTGCACGATGCCGAGCAGCACTGCCTTGGCGATCGCCTGGAAGCGGTTGTTGGCGCGGAATTTCAAGATGATTCCGGCTTCGAGATCCCGGGTCTCGTCATGCTTGAGGTCGAGCGCCCGGGCGATCCGCTGGGTGGAATAGCCTTCCGCCATCAGTTCCAGGCAGCCCCGCTCCTGTGGGGTCAGGCCGGCGCTGTCCTGGTTGTCGTTCAGCGGCGGCTCTTCGATGCTGCCGTCGAAATCCAGGAGGTCGCCGACCTGCTGGAGCTGGCGGTGCAGCGTCGACATCTCGGCCGTCAGCTCGCGCTTGCGCACCTGCAAGGCCTCGCGGAACATCACCTCGGCCCTTTCCTGCGAATCGGCCTTGCGAAGCTCGTCCATCAGTTCCTGGATAACGGCAATCGGCATGCCCGTCTCCCGGCAGACGGTGATGACCGCCATGCGCATCACGTCGTCCTGACCGTAGACCCGCATCAGGCCGATGCGATTGGCCGAAATCAATCCCTTTTCTTCGTAAAAATGCAGTGTCCGGTGCGTAACGCCGAATGCGTTGGCCATATCGGCGATTGGCACCGGACCGTCCGGTAGATCCGGCGGCAGCGCGGCCGAAGGCAGAAACCGGTATTTCGACCGGGCCTCCGACGCAATACCGGCGGTAGCAAACAGGCGTTTGGAACCGTCTGGCATGAACCCTCCTAGGGCATCGTGTTGCACCTCATGCGGATTTGCCAGTTGCTTCCCGGGCGCGGCGAGTGGGGTTTTCCTCTAGGCATTTCTTATCGTGGGAAAGAAGCAGTACGCGGCTTACGTTTACGCGACACAATGTCCACGTTATGCGTGAACGATCTTTTTTATAAGTGCTAAAAATAATCTCTTTTAAATGGGATAGCAACGCGACGGCATATTTTGCACCGGTTGCCTTGTGTGTTTGCAGCAAAACATCTGCTGCGCTGCAGTATTTTCCGGTCGTTTTCAAAGGCGACGGGAATTGCTGTTTGCAGTACGCGCGCGGGGTGGACGCCACGTTCCATGAGCGATCTGCATCGCATCCATCTGCGAATCTCGTTGGCCATCGCGCGGCACTTGGCTTAAAAGCAGGGCCTCTTATTCCCGTGACCGATGGATATAAATCATGCCCGCCAAGCTATCCGTGAACCTCAACGCCATCGCCATGCTGCGCAACCGACGCGACCTGCCCTGGCCGAGCGTCGAAGCGCTCGGGCGTATCGCGCTGAAGTCCGGCGCCAGCGGGTTGACCGTGCACCCGCGCCCCGACCAGCGGCACATCCGTTTTTCCGACTTAGCCGTCATCCGCAACCTGATCGACGATGAATTCCCCGCGGCCGAGTTCAACATCGAGGGTTACCCCACCGAGGAATTCTTCGAGCTCTGCGCCGGCGCCGCGCCAGAGCAGGTGACGCTGGTGCCCGACGATCCCGCGCAGGCAACCTCCGATCACGGCTGGGATTTCCGCAAATACCAGGCCTTCCTGACCGATGCCGTTGCGCGGCTGAAGGCGATGGGATGCCGGGTCTCGCTGTTTGCCGATGGCGATGGCGATGCGCAGGCGGTCGAGATCGCCAAGGCGGTCGGCGCCGACCGGATCGAACTCTACACCGGCCCCTATGGCGGCTGCTACGACGCGCCGGAACGGGCGGGCCCGATTCTCGAAGCGCTGGGGAAGACGGCGGATGCGGCTCTGGCGATCGGCCTTGCCGTCAATGCCGGGCATGATCTGACGGTCGCAAACCTGCCTGAGCTGGTGAAGCGCATTCCTGATCTGGCTGAGGTTTCGATCGGCCACGGACTGACCGCCGATGCACTGGAATATGGCATGGCGGAAACGGTTCGGCGGTTCCGCCGTGCTTGTGGGCAGGTGGTTTGACAGTATCGTCCAGCAGTGCCTGGGGTTACCCCCTCTGCCCAGCCGATCTCCCCCACAGGTGGGGAGATCGGCTGGGCGCGATGGTTTCCCCAAATAACTACCGTATAGCTGCTGCGCTACGGCAGTGGGGGAACGAAGGTCCAACCTCTTGCCGATCTCCACCCTTGTGGGGGAGATGCCCGGCAGGGCAGAGGGGGGCCTACACGGCACTTCCTCTCCTCCGTCATTTCTGTCCTCAGGGCTTGGCCCGCGCGATTTTACAGGAATTCACGCACGGCGCGTCCGTGCCGTGCGTAACTTATTTGACGTGAAGCTTCCTCACTCGCACTGCATCCCTGCGATGTTGCGCGGGGATGTATGAGAGATCAATGGCTGCCGGCCGCCGTCAGCGCAGCCTTATGCGCCACGAAGAAATCCTTCAGCGTCTGCGGCTGTTTGCCCGTCAGCTTGGTGAAGTCCCCGGTGACGATGTCGAACTTGCCGGCGCGGATATTGGCGTCGGCTGACACCAGCATGTCGGCGACGAAGCCGGGGAGACCGGCGCCGCGGATACCCTGGCCGAGCTGTTCGTCATTGACGTCGATCACGTCGAGTGGCTTGCCGGCGGCTTCGGAAACGATGGCGGCGATCTGCCGGTTGTTCAGCGATGCCGTGCCCGTCAGCGTATAGGTGGCGCTCTCGGATGTGCGGGAGGCAAGAGCTGCGGCGATAGCCAGGGCGCAGTCGTCTCGCGCGATGGTCGAGACCTTGCCGTCGCCCGTGGCGCTGTACCATTTGCCGCCCTGCAGGTTGTGCGGCATGCCGTGCAGGTAATTGTCGTGATACCAGGCGTTGCGGAAGATCGTATAGGCGATGCCGCTTGCCTTAACGGTGTTTTCGCTGCCGAGGTGATCGGGTGCGAAGGTGACGAGCGAATCGTCTGGCGCCGGCATCGAGGTATAGGCGATGTGCTTAACGCCTGCCTTGGCGGCAGCAGTGACGGCGGCCTTGTGCTGGGTGAGGCGTTTGCCGGGGGTATCAAGCGCATCGGTGCTGATGATCAGCAGCCGGTCGACGCCCGAAAAAGCCTTCTCCAGGCCGGCTTGATCATCGAAATCGGCCTTGCGGGTAACGACGCCCTTGTCTTCGAGAGCGGAGAGCTTCTCGGGGCTGCGCGTTGCCGCGACGATCCTGCCCGGGGCGACATTGTAGGTTTCGATGAGGTGGTGGATGACACGCTGGCCGAGCTGTCCGGCAGCACCGGTGACCAGGATGGTTTCGCTCATACGTCATTTCCTTCTGCGTTTGACGGCGGTCTCAAAAAGAGACTAACACTAGAATAGGAATTGACTTCGCGGTGTAAAGGAGGCAGTTTTTGGGCTGCAAGTTACCAAAAGGGAACCAGCAGATGAGCGGCGAGGTCTTCAGCCTCAAGAACAGGATGCCGGGGATGCGGCGCGAGATCGATCTCGCCGGCCTCGATTTTTCTAACTGCCCGGTCAGGGACATGATGCAGCACATCGGCGGCAAATGGTCGACGCTGCTGCTCGAAGTGCTGGCAGCCGAGCCCCGCCGCTTCGGCGAACTGCGGCGCATGCTTCCCGATATTTCGCAGCGCATGCTGACGCAGACGCTGCGCGACCTTCAGAGGGATGGTTATGTCAATCGCGAAGTCTTCCCGACCAAGCCGCCCAGCGTCGAATACTCGATGACGGAACTCGGCCGTTCGCTCTACCAACCGCTGTCGCAACTGTTGAACTGGGCGGAGGCGAATCATGATGCCGTTCGCGCCGCCCGTTCGCGTTTCGATTCTGCCGACATCTAGGCCGATTTGCCGCGGCCCTCCGTCAGGAACAGCAGGAAGGCGAGGGCCGGGAAGGCGAAGCCGATCCAGGCGGTCATCGTCCAGCCGCCGGTCGCATAGGCCCAGCCGCCGAGCGCCGAGCCGATCGCGCCGCCGGCAAAGAAGGTGGCCATGAAGAGGCCGTTCAGCCGGCTGCGGTGTTCCGGGTTCAAGCCGTAAATGGCGCGCTGGCCGCAGACGAGATTAGTCGTGACCCCGAAATCGAGCGTGATCGCGGCCACGGTCAAAAGGATCAGGGCGGTGAGCGAGCCGTCGTTTGCGAAATGACTGATCAGGAAGGACGCCATGCCGAGCAGCATGGCGATGGTCGAGGCGATCTTCGTCATGCCGCGGTCGGCAAGTCGGCCGGCGATCGGTGAGGCGATGGCGCCGGCGGCGCCGGCGAGCGCGAAGAGGGCGATGCCGTTCTGCGTCAGGCCGAAAGCCGGGCTTGCGAGCAGCAGCGGCGTCGTCGTCCAGAACAGGCTGAAGGCGCCGAACATGCCGGCCTGGTAGAGGGCGCGGCGCTGCAGCACACGCGAGGTGAGCGCCAGATGGGCCATAGAGGCGAGCAGCTCGCCGTAGCGCAGTTTCGTCTTCGGCCGCCGGACCGGCAAGTTGGCGCGCAGGACGATGGCGAGCACGAGCATCAGCACCGCGGTGATGTAATAGACCATGTGCCAGGAGGAGGCCTCGGCAACGAAGCTGGCGAAGGGGCGGGCGAGCATGATGCCGCAGAGCAGGCCGCTCATGACATTGCCGACGACCTGGCCGCGCGTTGCATCCGGCGCCATGTTCGCGGCGAAGGGAACCAAAACCTGAACGGCGACCGATGACAGGCCGATGCAGAGCGAGGCGACGAGGAAGGCCGTGGGCGTCGACGACAGTGCTGCGCCGATCAATGCAACGGCAGAGACGGCGATCAGCATAAGCACCAGACGGCGGTTTTCCGTGAGGTCGCCGAGCGGCACGATCAGCAGCAGGCCGAGGCCGTAGCCGATCTGCGTCAGCGTGACGATCAGGCCGGTGGCGGCCGGCGTGAAGCCGAGTTCGGCGCTGATTAAGCCGGCAAGCGGCTGGCCGTAATAGAGATTGGCGGCCACCAGCCCGCAGGCGGCGGCGAAAAGAAAGGTGAGCCAGGGAGATAGCGCCCGTGGAATGGCCTTATCCGGCGTGGTGGCTGAAACGCTCATTGGAAACTCCGGTATGAATGAAAAATGTAGTCGCAAATCGTCTTGCCGCCGGCCACCCATTTCCCGCCGGGGAATGCCGGGCATTTCTCCGGGAAGTATCAGGTCACCAGCTTCATCGCGGCTTCGGCAGCCGCCGCCATTTGCTCGCCGCTGCGTCCCGCCTTGCCGATAACGCGCATGCCCTTGGTGAGGCAGAGCAGGGCAAGTGCTACCCCCGAGACATCGAGATCCGCCGAAATCGAGCCGTCGGACTGGCCGAGGCGGATGAGGTCGGCGAGAAGCGTCTCGTCGGTCGTGAAGGCGGTGGCGACCCGCTCGGCCGCCTCTTCGTCGAAGAGCGCGAGATCGCCGGCGCTGCCGACGACGAGGCACCCCTGCCTGCCGATTTCACCGTGCGAAGAGCCGGCAAAGAAGGTGATCAGCTCATGGAGCTTTTCGCGGCCGGTCTCGACGCCGGCGAGTTTCGCGCCGAGCAGGCCGCGGCGTACGGCGCGGTAGCGATCGAAGGCGGCCAGGAAGATGCCGCGCTTGTCGCCGAAGGCCTTGTAGACGCTGCCTGATGCAAGCCCCATGGCGTCGGTAAGTTCGCTGATCGATGCGGCGTTGTAGCCACGCTCAGAAAAGACGCGGAGGGCGGCGTCGAGGGCGGCCTCCGCATCGAATTCCCGCGGACGGCCGCGGCCCCGGGACTTCGCTTGATGGTCGAGGGTCATTGTGTTCATGCCCCTAATTAGGAAACGATCGTTTCCAAATCAAGCAAAATTTTGCGCCGCGGCAAGCGGGAGGTGAATCACAAGATCAGAACCCAGTTTTGGCCGTTGGCTTCCGGACCGAACATTCGATGTCTCTCCTCGGAGACAAGGCGGAAGCCTGTTTTGACGTAGATGGCGCGGGCGGTTTCCAGCATGTCGTTGGTCCAGAGCTGGAGCTCGCTGTAGCCCTTCTGCCTGCAAAAGCGGATGCATTCGTCGACCAGCAGCTTGCCAAGCCCGAGGCCGCGGGCTGATTTGTCGACATAGAGCAGTCGCAGCTTGGCGATGCCGTCGCCGCCATTGGTGACGAGGACGGAGCCGACATTGACGCCGCCGCGTTCGGCGATCCAGCAATATTCGAGCGCAGGATCGAAATTGGCGAGGAATTTTCCGGCGACCTCGGCGACCAGCGCCTCGAAGCGCAGATCCCAGCCATATTCCGCGGTATAGAAGCGGCTCTGGCTCTGGACGATCCAGCCGATATCACCGGCGCGATGGGCGCGGATGATGGCGGGTGCGGGCTTGGCCGCCGGGTCGAGCAGGGCGCGGATCGTGTCCATGGCGGAAACGACGGCTTGCGGCTCGCCGATCGCGAGATTGTCAAAACGGGCGGCGATCTGGGCATTGGCGCGCCGACCGAGTTCCTCGAACTCCTCGCGTCCCCGGTCGGTGACATTGATGATTAGGCTGCGCAGATCGGCCGGATCGGGATCGGTCCTGATCAGCCCTTCGGCGCGGAAACGCTTGAGGATGCGGCTGAGATAGGCGGCGTCGAGATGCAGGTCGCGGACAAGTGCTGCGGCACTGACGCCGTCATGCGAGCCGATCTCGAAGAGGATGCGGGCATCCGTCAGCGTATAGGGCGAGTCGAGATAGGCCTTGTTCAGGAGGCCAAGGAAATTCGTATAGAAGCGGTTGAAATCGCGGGCTGTTTCGATGAGGGCGATGTCGGACATGGTGATCTCCAAAGGGAGATCTTGTCAGGTTGGTGACAAGCCCCGCTCCTTGCTCGCCGTCATCCTCGCCTTGTGCCGAGGATCTGCTGCACGATCAACCGGAAGCAGAGGCTCGGTGCAAGCCCGAGCATGACGAAAGAAGGGTTGGCCGACGGTGTCAACAAACTGACAAAAGTCTCCGAATGAAGACCTTTGTCATGCATTTAGTTGACTGAGTCAACTAAATTGTCAGCCACCTCAGGCGGCTTCCTCTTCCACTTCTTCCTCTGCCCCAAGAGCGAATTCCACCGCTGCCCGGGCATGGATCGCAGTCGTATCGAAGCCCGGCAGCGGCAGGCGGTTGGGGTCGAGGATCAGGCAGATCTCGGTGCACCCGAGGATGATGCTGTCGGCGCCGTTGTCGACAGCGCGGTCGATGATGTCGATCAGCTTTTCGCGCGAGCTGTCGTGTACCCTACCGGCGCAGAGCTCATTGAAGATGATGTCGTGTACTGTGGTGCGGTCGGCGGCGTCGGGCACCATGATGTCGATGCCAAGGCCCTTCATGCGCTCGGCGTAGAAGCCGTGCTCCATCGTGTAGCGGGTGGCAAGCAGCAGCGGGCGCTTGCGGCCGGCCGCATGCAGCGATTTCGCCGTCTCGTCGATGATGTGGATCAGCGGCACGGAAATCTTCGCCGCGACTTCATCGGCGATCAGGTGCATGGTGTTGGTGCAGATCAGGACGCAGCCGGCGCCGCCTACCTGAAGGCGCAGAGCCACGTCGGCGAGGCGGCGGGCGGCCATATCCCAGTCGCCGGCCTTCTGAAGAGCGACGATCGCTTCGAAATTGACCGAATGCAGGATGAGCTCGGCCGAGGCGAGGCCGCCCTTGCGGGCGCGCACCATCTCGTTGACCAGGCGGTAGTAGACCGCCGAACTTTCGAAACTCATGCCGCCGATCAGGCCGATCGTATCCATCTCTTCATGCTCCTCATGCTTCGAGTTGCGAAAATAATGCCGCAATGCCCGCGCGGTGTGTTTGCTTTATTTGTCCTGCGCGTCCAATACATGCTATTATTTTGCGCGATTTGGAGAGAACGCGCAAAATTGGGGCGGGAGGTGATTTACGCATGCTTGACGATCGCGACAGACGCATTCTCGACATGCTGCAGAAAGATGCAGGCATATCCGTGACCGATCTGGCCGAGCGCGTGGCGCTTTCGGTGTCGGCCTGCTCACGGCGGATCCAGCGGTTGGAAGACAGCGGCCATATCGCCAGACGCATCGTCGTGCTCGATCGGGAGAAAATGGGTGTGCCGACCACGGTCTTCGCGCTGGTAAAGACGGCGCACCATTCCGATGAATGGACGGAAACCTTCCGCCGGATCATCGCCGACATTCCCGAGATCGTCGAGGCGCACCGGCTGACCGGCAATCACGACTACATCCTGAAGATCGTGCTGCCGCGCGTCGAGCATTACGACGTGATCTATAAGCAGATCGTGCGCAAGCTCGAACTCTTCGACGTCTCGGCGTCGATCTCGATGGAAGAATTGAAACATGGAATGGCGATACCGGTGGGCTACGCTAGGTGAAGGTGTCATGCTGGAAAAAACAAGGTTCGATTGCGGGAAAAGCCGATAGTACTCGGCCCTATCGATAGCGATTTATTTGTCTCGATACGGAACGTTTTTCGATATATTATGTTCACCTTTGGTTCAGGAGGAGGGGAGGATATTTCCTTCTCTTGGAGGAGCAGAGGAGAACAGTCATGAGAAAGCTAAGCGTCGCCGCGTTATGCTTGATCATAGGTGTCCCCGGCATCACGCCGGCTCAGGCATTTCCGGCTATCAACCCACCCAGGATCGAAGCACAGCAGCAGATAGAACATGTGCAATGGCGTGGCCGTGGTGGGCACTGGGGTGGCGGCTACCACGGAGGCGGCGGCTACTACCGCGGAGGTGGGTATTACGGCCATCATCACAATGGATCAGGCTGGGGCTGGGCCCTGGGCGGCCTCGCCGTCGGCACCATCATCGGTGGCGCACTGGCGCAGCCCTATTACGGTTCGTATTACGGGTCGCCTTACGGCTATTATGGCTCGCCCTACGGCTACCGCCGGCCTTACGGTTATTACGGCGGCTACTATGGCAGGCCCTATCGGGCCTATGCGTCGTCCGCCTATTATGGAGGGGGCGGCAGCCACGAGAGCTGGTGCTATGCCCGTTATCGTTCGTACAGGGCGTACGACAATAGCTTCCAGCCCTATCACGGACCCCGTCGCCAGTGCGTCGGTCCCTATTGATTTGGCACGTTAAGCATATGCCGCTGTGAACGGGCTGCAGGCGCCGTCTTGCGACCCCATTCACAGGGGCATATCTGCGTCGCACCCAAGCCGAAGCTCGCTCTGGGCAGCTATGACGCCGCCGGACTTCCGCTCCATAAGCCCACAATCTCAGCGCCGTCGACTGCGATCGGCGCAGGGGAGACATGCCGAAACGGCGGTTGCAACCATTGGGCCGATGGCCACATTTGGTTTTGAGCAAAATGGCGCAAAGGGGCATGTCATGAGCGATCATCACGTCGTCGTTGTCGGCGGCGGTTTCGGTGGGCTGCAACTGGTCAACGGGTTAAAAGGGGCGGGTGTGAAGATCACGCTCGTCGACCGGCGCAACCATCATCTCTTCCAGCCGCTGCTCTATCAGGTGGCGACGACCATCCTCTCCACCTCGGAGATCGCCTGGCCGATCCGCCGCCTGTATGCCGACCGGCCTGATGTGACGGTGTTGCTCGGCGAAGTCACCGGCGTCGACAGCGGCGCGAAAACGGTATCCCTCCGCAACGGCATAACTCTGGGTTACGACACGCTGGTGCTGGCGACCGGGGCGACGCATGCCTATTTCGGCCATGACGAATGGGAGCCGGTGGCGCCGGGCCTGAAGACGCTGGAGGATGCGACGACGATCCGCCGGCGCGTGCTGCTCGCCTTCGAGAAGGCGGAGATGGAGAGCGATCCTGCCGTGCGCGACGCGCTTTTGACCTTCACCATCGTCGGGGCCGGGCCGACCGGCGTCGAGCTTGCCGGCATCATCGCCGAGCTCGCGCATTTCACCCTGCCGAAGGAATTCCGCAACATCGATACGCGCAAGACCCGCGTCGTGCTGGTCGAGGCCGGCCCGCGGGCGCTGCCCAGCTTCGCCGAGGAGCTTTCGGCCTATGCCGAGAAGGCGCTGGAGAAACTCGGAGTTGAGATTCATCTCGGCAGGGCGGTGACCGAGTGCAGCGCCGACGGTGTGAAAATCGGCGAGACCTTCGTTGCCAGCCGGACGATCGTCTGGGCTGCGGGCGTCACCGCCTCGCCGGCGGCCCGATGGCTTAACGTGCCGGCCGACCGGGCGGGGCGCGTCGCCGTCGAAAAGGGTCTGAGCGCGCCTGGCTTGCCCGATGTCTTCGTCATCGGCGACACCGCCTCCGTCATGGGCGAGGACGGCAAGCCGGTGCCGGGCATCGCGCCCGCCGCCAAGCAGCAGGGCGGCTACGTCGCCAAGGTCATCCGCGCGCGTCTCTCGGGTAAACCGGCGCCGGGGCCCTTCCGCTACCGGCATCAGGGCAGCCTGGCGACGATCGGCCAGAGTGCGGCAATCATCGATTTCGGCCGGATCAAGCTGAAGGGCTGGATCGCCTGGTGGATATGGGGCCTTGCCCACATCTACTTCCTGATCGGAACCCGCTCCCGCTTCTCCGTCGCCTGGAGTTGGTTGTGGATCTATCTCAGCGGCCAGCACAGCGCTCGGCTGATCACTCAGCGGGAGACGATGCGGGAGGAGGCGTAGGCGGGAGACTAAAGGCTGTGCCCCTAATCGGCTCGTGGAACGATGCTGTCTGATGTGCCGCGGGTGAGCGGCATGGATAGCGTTAGCAGTATTGCCATTGATCGGTGAGGTTTGCTGTCAGCAGGGCATCCCCACGGATCCTTGTTGCAGTGCTCCACCTTTCCTCCCTCATTCCTGTGCCTGTCACAGGAATCCAGTGCGCCCAAGTCCTTGGGCGCGGGAGACTCTCTTCCCGAACACGGTGAGTTATTCACCGCGCGGACGCGCGGTGGCTGGATCCCTGTGACGAGCACAGGGATGAGGTGGGTGGGGTGACGTCTCCACGCTAGATTTTCTGCCACAGGCCTGAGCTGGTTTTCGCCATACGACGGAAGGGTAACATGGCCCTGCTTGACTTATCTTTATACACGCCCTTAGGTTTGGCCCGCGTTTCCCAAAACCACTGGGGTGACGCAGCCGTCGTTTTTAGCCGACAGAGGTTCCAATGCGCCAACGCACTTCTCACGAAAATCACATCCGAATTTCTGAGAAGTTGGTGGTTCATGCGCACATTGAATCTGGGCATCCTCGCCCATGTGGATGCAGGCAAGACTAGCCTTACCGAAAGACTGCTTTTCAACGCCGGCGTCATCGACCAGCTCGGCAGCGTCGATACCGGCAATACACAGACGGACAATCTCGAACTCGAACGGCAGCGCGGCATCACGATCCGGGCCGCGGTGGTGTCGTTTGCGATCGGCGACAGGATCGTCAATCTGATCGATACACCCGGCCACCCCGATTTCATCGCCGAGGTCGAGCGGGTGCTGGGATTGCTGGATGCCGCGGTCGTCGTCGTTTCGGCGGTCGAAGGCGTGCAGGCGCAGACTCGCGTGCTGGTGCGGGCGTTGCGGCGGCTGAAGATTCCCTTCGTCTTCTTCGTCAATAAGATCGATCGCCGCGGTGCCCGATATCTGGGGGTACTGGAGGCGCTTGCCGCGCAGCTCTCGGTCCGGCCGATTGCCATGTCGTCCGTCGTCGATGCCGGCAGCAAATCTGCCCGGGTGGAAGCGCTCGTTGCGAGAGACGAGCCGCTTTTTTCGGTGCTCTGCGAGGTGCTCGGCGAAAATGATGAGGCACTGCTTGATGATTATGTGCTCGCGTCCGATCGGCTGACTGGGGAAAGGCTCAGGCGCTCTCTGGCGGATCAGGTGGCGCGCGGTCTCGTCCATCCCGTCTTTGCGGGGGCCGCGATGACCGGCGTCGGCATACCTGCCCTGGCATCGGCCATTGCGACGATCCTGCCCGAGCGCTGCCCCGACCCGGATGGGCCGATTGCCGGCAGAATCTTCAAGATCGAGCACGGCTGGGGCGGGGAAAAACTCTGTTATCTCTCCCTGGCCTCGGGCACTGTCCGGCTCCGGCAATATCTGGATCTGCCGAAAGGCCCGGAACGGGTAACCGGGATCCAGGTCTTCGAGGACGGCCGGGTCCATGGCGCCGATGGCCTCCGCGCCGGGCAGATCGCACGCGTCAGCGGTCTCGCCAGCGCCCGCATCGGCGACGTGGTGGGCGGCGATCCCGTTGGCCCACAGGCTCACTTCGCGCCGCCGACGCTCGAAACCCGCGTCCTTGCCCGCCGCCCTTCCGAGAAGGCGGCGCTGTGGCTGGCGCTGAACCAGATGGCCGAACAGGATCCGCTGATCAATCTGCGCCGCAACGAGGAGACGGACGATGTCTTCGTCTCGCTCTATGGCGAGGTGCAGAAGGAGGTGATCCAATCGACGTTGCTGACGGATTTCGGCCTCGAGGCTGGGTTCGAGGAGAGCACCGTCATTTTGGCCGAGAGGCCTGTGGGGATCGGAACCGGCCTGCAGATCCTCTTCAAGGAACCCAATCCGTTTTTCGCCACCATCGGCCTGCGTGTCGAGCCGCGTCCTGCCGGGGCGGGCAACAGCTTCGCGCTCGAAGTGGATGTCGGCCAGATGCCGGTCGCCTTTTACCGGGCGGTCGAGGAAACCGTCTTCGAAACGCTGAAACAGGGTATTTCAGGCTGGCAGGTCATCGATTGCCACGTAGCGATGACGGCGGCCCGGCATAGCTCGCCGGCAAGCACCGCCGCCGATTTCCGCCAGCTGACGCCCTGGGTGCTGGCCACGGCGCTATCGGCGGCGCAGACCGGGCTCTGTGAGCCGGTCGACCACTTTCATATCGAGGCGCCGGCGGAAAGTTTGAGCCGTGTTCTCACATTGCTTGCGAAAGCGGCCGCGACGACGACGGATTCGGTGATCGCCGACGGCGTCGCCCGACTGGACGGCACCCTGGCCTCTCAAATGGTGCGGGGCGTCCAGCAGCAATTGCCAGGCCTGACGAGCGGGGCGGGAACGATGGAAACCGCTTTCGATCATTACGCTTCGGCGGCGGGTCCGCCGCGCTTGCGTGGGCGTTCGGGGCCTAATCCGTTTAACGGGGCGGAATATCTGCTGCGGTTGCGGAGGAGTGTGTGAAACGTGATTTTGATCTGGGCGTGCCGGATCCCGGTGCCGAGCGCAATTGAGGAGAGGGCATGCAGTGTGGTCACCCCCTCTGGTCGGCAGGGCAGAAGGGTGACCCCACGGCATGCAGGCTCGAATCCGGCTGCGGCGTTCCGGGGGGGGGGCGGGCGAGATTGGCGCTTGCGGGTGACGCTTTGAGTCCCTTCGGATCGCACCTCAGCATGAGGGTGGTGAGTCCGCCTAAAAGGCGGCTCTTTCGAGCCACCTTCTTACTATCCTCAGGCCGCCAGCGAGGCGATGTCGATGACGAAGCGGTAGCGGACGTCGCTCTTCAGGACGCGTTCATAGGCTTCGTTGACCTGATCGATGTTGATCTTCTCGATCTCGGAGACGATGTTGTGCTTGCCGCAGAAATCCAGCATTTCCTGGGTTTCCTTGATCGAGCCGATCATCGAGCCGGAGATGCTCCTGCGGCCAGGAACGATCGAGAAGGCATGCACCGGGATCGGGTTCTCAGGCACGCCGACGACCACGAAGGAGCCATCCACCTTCAGGAGGCCGAGGTAGGCGTTCCAGTCGATTTCGGCGCTGACGGTGCAGATGATGAGATCGAACGTGCCGGCGAGCTTGGTGAAGGTTTCCGGATCGTTGGTGGCGTAATATTCCTTGGCGCCGAGCTTCAGCCCGTCTTCCTTCTTGGAAAGGCTCTGGGAGAGAACGGTGATATCGGCGCCCATGGCCGAACCCAGCTTGACGCCCATGTGGCCGAGGCCGCCCATGCCAACGATCGCGACCTTCTTGCCGGGGCCGGCATTCCAGTGGCGCAGCGGCGAATAGAGCGTGATGCCGGCGCAAAGCAGCGGCGCGGAGGCGTCGAGCGGCAGATTGTCAGGGATGGACATGACATAGCCCTCCTTGACGACGATCGAGTCGGAATAGCCGCCTTGGGTGCGCGTCTTGCCGTCAGCTTCGAAGTCATTGTAGGTGCCGCTGAGACCCGGCATGTACTGTTCGCGATCGAGGTCGCGCTCGGCGCAGCCGATACAGGAATCGACGAAGCAGCCGACGCCGACGCGGTCGCCGACCTTGAATTTGGTGACGGAGGAGCCGACGGCCGAGACGATGCCGGCGATTTCATGTCCGGGAACGATGGGATAGACGGCGTTCTTCCATTCGTTGCGGACAGTGTGGATGTCCGAATGGCAGATGCCGGCGAACTTGATGTCGATGACGACGTCATCGGGGTTCGGGTTGCGGCGCTCGAAGGTGAAAGGGGTCAGCGGCTTGGAAGCGTCGGTGGCAGCGTAGCCTCTTGCAATAGGCATGGGAACCTTCCTTTTCGTTTTGCGAGGGGTTGAGCGGGATGGCGGACTATTGCCCGGATGTTGGCAAGGGCGTTAGAGCGATCCTCTCAGCTTCTTGCACGATCCTCCAAAAGTGAGGCGCCCGCCTGTTTGCGAAATGGCAAAGACACTCTAAATAGGGGCGTATCGCCCGCGTCAGACAGCTGACAGTCAGACAGCTGAAAGAAAGAGTTGCCGCATGACTTTGCCCTTCAGCCCCTATCAGGAAATCGTCGACATCGCGATGCGCTTTGCACCTGGCGACGGTGAGTTCTCGACTGCCATCGGCAATCTTCATGTCAGCCGCCGGTCCAAGCCCAGCGATCCCTTGCACAGTAGCTACCGCCCGTGTTTCGCCTTCGTGCTGCAGGGGGCCAAGAGCCTGCAGCTCGGTACGGAGCAGATCAGCTACGGCACCGGCGACTATCTTTTGACCTCGCTCGACCTGCCTGTCGCTTGGCGGGTCACCGAGGCAAGCCCCGAAGTGCCGCATCTCTGTCTCGGGCTGGCAATCGATTCCGAGAAGCTGTTGGAGTTGCTCAGCCGCATCGACATTCCACGCCCGGCCGCGCATACCGACGGGCAGCGCGGGATGGTGGTGAACGTCGCGCCGCCGGAGCTGATGGATGCCGCTGTCCGCCTGCTGCGCTTGCTCGATCGTCCGGGCGATATTCCCGCTATGGCGCCGCTGATCGAGCAGGAAATCCTTTACCGGGTGCTGACCGGCCCGCACGGCGCCCGGCTGATCAATATCGCCACGGCAGACAGCCACAGCAACAGGATTGCGCGCGCCGTCGCCTGGCTGAAGGAGAATTTCGCGCGGCCGCTGCGCATCGAAGACCTTGCCGAGCGCGTAAACATGAGCGTGTCGTCCTTCCATCACCATTTCAAGTCGGTCACAGCGATGACGCCGGTCCAGTACCAGAAGCAGCTTCGTCTGCACGAGGCGCGCCGGCTGATGTTCGTCGAGCGCCTTGATGCGGGCACGGCCGGCCACCGCGTCGGCTATCAGAGCCCGTCGCAATTCAGCCGCGAATACAGCCGCCTCTACGGCGCGTCGCCGGCCCGCGATGTCGACGGCGGGCGTGAGATCATGGCGGCGGAATAGAGTTCACGGACGCTCGGCGGCGACCAACCGGCCATTAAAGGATGTTTGACGTTTCCCGGCTAGGCTGGCGCTATCAATCAAGCAGGCACCGCCGTCCGCATGACGCAAGCACCGTCTCTTTCCATCGTCGCGCCTTGTCACAACGAGGAAGAGGGGCTGCGCGAGTTTTGTCGCCGCGCTGCCGCTGCCGCGCAGAGCGTTGCTGGCGACGCCTTTGAACTCATCCTCGTCGATGACGGCTCGTCCGACGGCACCTGGGAGATCATTTCGGATCTGGCGGCAAAAGTGCCGCAGGTGCTCGGCGTCCGTCTCCTGCGCAATCACGGCCACCAGCTGGCATCAACGGCGGGTCTTTCGGCGTCGCGGGGCGAGCGTGTGCTCCTGATCGACGCCGATCTTCAGGATCCGCCCGAACTGCTTTTGATGATGATGCCGATCATGGAACGTGGCGCCGACGTCGTCTACGGCCAACGCACGCGCCGCGAGGGTGAAAGCTGGTTCAAACTCGCCTCAGCTTCGCTTTTCTATCGCGCTCTCTCCAGGCTCGCTTCCGTGACCATTCCGCGCGATACCGGCGATTTCCGGCTGATGCGCCGGCGCGTCGTCGATATTCTGCTGGCGATGCCGGAGCGTGATCGTTTCATTCGCGGCATGGTCAGCTGGATCGGCGGCAGGCAGGTGGCTCTGCCTTACGAGCGGGACGCCCGTTTTGCCGGCACGACGAAATATCCGCTGCGCAAGATGATCAATTTCGCGCTCGATGCGATCACCAGTTTTTCCACGACGCCGCTGCGCATCGCCACATGGCTCGGCATGATCAGCGCCGGAGTCGCGATGGCGTTGCTCGTTTTTACCTTCGTTCGCTGGCTCCAGAACGAGACGGTCACCGGCTGGTCATCGGTCATGGCCGCCGTCAGCGCCTTCAGCGCCATCCAACTGATTTGCATCGGTATCATCGGCGAATATCTCGGCCGTCTCGTGCAGGAGAGCAAGCGGCGGCCGATGTTCATGATCGAGACGATCCTGCGGGGCGGCGATCAGGCCGAACTGCCGACGGCTTTCTCGGAGATGAGCGCCGGCGACAAGCGCTCCGCGCTGGATGCGGCCTTTGCATCCGGCGAGCCGCGCTCGCAAAAGAACAGCCGGATCGGATGATGGACCGGATTACTGCGCCTGTTCACGCGGCAGCCGGGCCCGAAGAACTGGTTGCCAGGCAGGATTCCACGATTGCGATCATTGCTTTCGTCGCGCTTGCCACGGCCCTGGTGGTGCTGTTCCGCTTTCCGCCGGTTCTCGACTATGCAAATCACTACGCCCGTATCTGGCTTCTTTCGGGCGGGATCGGCGAGCAGCCGTTTCCTGAAATCTACGCGATCGATTGGAACCGCACCTTCACCAATGTCGGGATCGATCTTCTGGCGACTTCGGTAGGGCCGCTGGTCGGCGCCGACAGGCTGGCGCGGGCTTTGCTTTTCCTGGCGATCGTGTTGCCGCCGCTCGGCGCGATCAGTCTGCACCGCGCGCTTTTCGGCGGCCGGTACTATTGGCAGATCGCCATGCTGTCGCTTGGCTGGTGCGCGACGATGATCGGCGGCTTCATCAACTTTCAGATCGGCCTCGGCATGGCCTTGTTCTTCGCCTGCGCCGACCTGCGGCTGCAGCGCCGAAATCCGGTTCTGCTCTTTGCCTGGCGGCTTGCCGCCGCGCTGCTGCTGACGGCGATGCACATCTTCTCGCTCGGCTTCTATATGGCGATCGTCTGCGGCCTCGAATTTTCCTGGCGTTTCGACATAGTGCGATCGAAGGCAGGGCTGCTGAGGCTCGCCGGCCGTTTGGCGATGGCGATTGGCGCCTGCGCCCTGCCGCCGCTCGCACTTTATCTGCGCACGACCGCCTTGCCGAACGCCGGCGGCGATGGTCTCGGCCTTGTCTGGAACGACGGCGTCGTCCCGATCGTCATGAACCTGCTTTCCGCCATTACCACCTACGTCCCGGTGGTGGATGTCCTGCTGGTTCTGCCGCTGATCCTCATCTGCACCCGCGCCGTTCGCGCAGGCGATATCCGCATGCATGCGGGCCTTGCCGTCGCCGCCTGCGGTTTGCTGCTGCTCTCTTGTGTCGCACCGCTCCACATGCTCGGTACCGGCTGGATCAGCTGGCGTTTTCCGATCATGACGGCGCTCGTCTCCATGGCGATGGCGTGCCCCTTCGCCAATCTGACGCGCCGGCAGGCGCTCTTGTTGGCGCTTGTCGTCAATCTCGCGGTTTTTGGCCGGACCGGCTGGATCGGCTGGAATTGGTGGCTGGCACAGAAGGATGCCGCTGCCGTCGAGGCCGTGCTGAAAAATGTGCCGGCCGGCGCGGCCGTTCTGCCTCTGGGGCACGAACCCGAGATGGTCAGCGATTTTGCCCGCTCCAACCGGCATTTTGCCTGGGGACTGGATAGCTTCCGGCACCTGCCGACGCTTGCCGTACCCTTCTCGCATGCTTTCGTGCCGACGCTCTTCACGGCCAAAGGCAAGCAGCCGCTCTCCGTTCTGCCGCCCTGGTCGGAGATCGCGGTTCCCGAGGGCGATCTGGTGCCGATCAGCGTGCTTTCATGCCCTGCCATGATGCGGGAATATCAAAGCTATGCGCCTTATCTCTTGGACTGGCGCAGGCGTTTCGATTTCATCCTCGTTGCCAATGCCGATATTCCCGACCGCTATGTCGGCGCCTTGATGCCGGCGGGGCTGACGCTGATTGAGGATGCCGGCTTCGCGAAGCTCTACGCAATCGACAAGGCGGCGCCGGCAGAGCCTCCCTCGGTGCCTGCCGGTTGCGCCACGGCTCTATGAACCGCTGCGCGCCCGGAGATCGAGCGCAAGCCGTCGCGCTTGCCGGGCCGTTTCTTCGTCGCAGATCAACACGTTCCCCAGACCGGACAGCAATACGGCGGCAATAGCCTGCGCCTTGTTCAGGCCGCCGGATGCGAAGATGACGTTCGGAATGGCGCGCAGAGCTTCGAGCTCGGGAGCGATCGCGCATCTGTTTATCGCGTGTTCGATCGGCCGCCCGGTTTTGTCGACGAACTGGCCGAGCACGTCACCACAGGCGCCGGCTGCGATCAGTTCCTCTATGTTGATGCTGCTCGGCAAGCCGTAGCGCATCAGCAGCGAACGTTCGGTCATGTCACCGATGCTGAGCACGATGACGTCATTGGCTTCGATCTGCCGAAAGGCCGTCTCGAAGACATCCTGCCTGATAATCGCCATCCGCGACTCGGGGCTGCCGGCATAGATCGGCGCAGCAAGATAGGAGCATTCGGCATTGAGCTGGCGGGCAAGATCGCTGGCAATGTCGAAGGTATTGATTTCAATGCCGTGGGTCAGCCCGCCCATGACAGAGTTGACGCAGATATCGGGCCGTCTCAGCGACGGCATGTGACGCACCATCTCGCGAAGCGTCGCTCCCCATCCGACGCCGACGCCGCTTATCTCGCCGCCGTTCAGCAATTGGACGAGATAGTCGGCCGCCGCCTGGCCGAGCAGAACGGGGATCAGCTCCTCGTCTTCGGGGGTCGGCACGATGATCGCCCGGTTGAGCGAGAACTCCGCCGCCAGCTGCTGCTCCAGGGCGACGCAGGAGGTCAGTCGAGAATTGAGGGTGATTGTCACCAGGCCCGATCGGCGCGCCTCGGCGATGATCTTGTTGACACGAAGCCTGTTGGTCGAAAGCGCTTCTGCAATCTCACCCTGGGTGCGTCCCTCCATGTAATAGAGCCAGACCACGCGCACCTGCATCTGCTCATCGGGGAGCGCTATGGGCTGGAAAGAAGCACCTCGGTTCTGTGACATGCAATAATCTGCGCCTCCAATTCGATGGCCATGGATCTCAAATCCCTGACGCTTGTCAATCGCAAGGGTCAGTCGTCCTCTGCTTCCTCCTCCTTAATCGGTTCGCCGGCCTGTCGTGCTGTTGAACGGATGCAAACCGCCCCTTTTTACATGGCACGAAATGCGATCGCCTTCCTGCAGACGCCGATCGGTGGGGACGCTCGCCACGATGCGCTTGTCGCTGCCATCGATGCGCAGATGCACGTTGTTCTCGTCGCCAACGGTTTCGATCAATTCGACATTGGCGTCGAACCGGAGATCCTGGGTTGACCCGTCGCCGAGGCTGATCGCACTCGGCCGGATACCGATAAGATCCGTGCTCTTGGGTAGCGCGAGGTCACAAGGTCCCAACTCGTCGAGATCGATCAGGTTCATCGGCGGAGAGCCGATGAAGCCGGCAACGAAAACGGTCTCGGGGCGACGATAGACCTCGATCGGTGTGCCGACCTGCTCGATCCGGCCGCCGTTCATGACGACCAGCCTGTCGGCGAGCGTCATGGCCTCGAGCTGGTCGTGCGTGACATAGAGGCTCGTGGTCTTCAGCTGCCGCTGCAGCCTGCGGATTTCGACGCGCATTTGCACGCGCAGCTTCGCATCGAGGTTGGATAAGGGTTCGTCGAACAGAAAGGCGGCGGGATCGCGGACGATGGCGCGGCCCATGGCAACGCGTTGGCGCTGTCCGCCCGAAAGCTGGCGGGGGCGGCGCTCGAGGAAGTCGCCGATTTCCAGGATGCCGGCGGCATTGGCAATCCGTCGGTCGATCTCGTCGCGCGGCACGCGGCGGTTCTTGAGCCCGTATTCGAGATTCTGCCGAACGGTCATGTGTGGATAGAGCGCGTAATTCTGGAACACCATGGCGATGTTGCGGTCGGCCGGATCGATATGGCTGACATCGCTGCCCGATATCCTGAGGTGCCCGGAGCTTATGGCTTCGAGGCCGGCAATCATCCGCAGCAAAGTCGATTTTCCGCAGCCGGAAGGCCCGACAAGCACGATCATCTCGCCGTTTGCGACGGTCAGATTGATCCCTTTTACCGCCGGAACCGCTCCGTAGTTCTTCTTGAGATCGATCAGTTCAATAGCTGCCATGGCATCCTCCTCTGGCATCGTCATACATTTGTAACACGCTATTGACATTTGTAACAAGTAACCCCAACCTTGTTTTATCGCCACTCTGGGAGGGGTTGATCGGCGCTTAACATGCCGGTCGGCGAACAATGGCAATGGAGAGGAAAACGACAATGACGGCAAAGTCTTCAATAGGCGTCCGCGTGGGGCGGAGGATCCGGTCGTTCGCGGCAGGTGCTGCACTGGTGACGCTCGGATTGGCCAATTCCGGCGACGCCAGCGCGGCTAATCGCGTCAAGATCGAATGGTGGAATGCGGCCGGCGGCCGCCTCGCCGAGATCACCAACAAGCTGATTGCCGACTTCAACGCCTCGCAGGACAAATACGAGGTCGTCGGCATCGGCAAAGGCAATTACGAGGAGACCATGGCGGCGATGGTGGCCGCCTACCGCGTGCACCAGCAGCCGGTGCTGATCCAGGCGGCCGAGCGGGGCTTCCTGACCATGTACAATTCCGGCGCCATCATTCCGGTGCCGGAGCTGATGGAGAAGGAAGGTTACAAGATCGACTGGAACGATTTCCTCGCCCCGGTGGCCGGCTTCTATCTCGTCGACGGCAAGCCGGCGGCGATGCCGTTCAACAGCTCGACGCCGATTTTCTGGTACAATGCCGATCACTTCAAGGCGGCCGGCTTCGACAAGCCGGGCGAGACCTGGCAGGAGCTCGACAAGCAGCTCGGCGCCATGAAGGAGAAGGGCGTTTCGAAGTGCCAGATGGCGCTCGCAAACGACTTCTATTGGAGCCTCATCGAAAACTATGCGGCGATCCAGGACCAGCCTTACGGCACCAAGGCGAATGGTTTCGGCGGTCTCGATACCGAGTTCACCTTCAACAAGAGCCCGCTCGTCGTCAGTCAGGTGGCACGCCTCAAGACGTGGCTCGACGCCGGCATTCTGCAGATCGCCGGCCAGGGCCTCTCGCCCGACCAGTTGTTCACCTCTGGAACCTGCTCGACCTATGTCGCTTCCACCGCGGCCCATGCCGCCGTCGAGAGCGGCGCAAAATTCAATTGGAGCGCGACGTTCCTGCCGCATGAGGAGGGCATCGAGCCGAAGAACAGCACCATCGGCGGCGGCGCGCTGTGGGTTCTGAAAGGCAAATCGGAGGAAGAATATGCGGGTGCCGCCGCCTTCCTGAATTTCCTCGCTTCGCCGAAGACGCAGGTCTGGTGGAGCAAGCAGACCGGCTATGTTCCGGTCACGAACGCCGCCTATGAACAAGCCAAGTCCGAGGGCTATTTCAAGGATCATCCGACCCGCGAGATCGCCATTCTTCAGCTCACGCGGGGAACGCCGACGGACAATTCGCGCGGCTTCCGCTTCGGCAATCATAATCAGTCGATGGCGCTTCTGGTGGAAGAGATCCAGGCTGTGTGGACCGGCCAGAAGACACCGCAGCAGGCGCTGGATGCGGCGGCGGCGCGCGGAAACCAGATCCTTCGCCAGTACGAGCAGCTTCATGCAGCAAAGTAGAACCTTCGGAAAGATGGAGGGCGCCGCCAGGCGCCTTCGCATCCCGGATATTCTGTCGACAGGCCGGAGGAGCGCGCAGCCCTCGGAGGCCGGGTTGAAGTCGGCTCATTTCAACAAGCCCTGGCTCGCTTTCGGCCTGGTCGCGCCGCAGCTGCTGATCCTCCTGTTCTTCTTTTTCATCCCTTCCTACAAGGCGCTGTCGCTGGCCTTCGTTCAGGTCGATCCCTTCGGCGGCACCGAGATTTTCGTCGGTGTGAAGAATTTCTCCAATCTGTTCGCAAGTCCGGAATATCGCGGAAGCGCGCTGTTCACGCTGTGGTTCACCATTGCCCAGAACGCCGCGACGCTTCTGCTTGCCGGCCTGTTTGCCTTCGCGACCGATTTCGTGATCAGGGGCAGGGGGATTTATAAGAGCATCATTCTGCTGCCCTATGCGATCGCCCCCGTCATATCAGGGGTGATCTGGGCCTTCCTGTTCAATCCGGCCGTTGGGCCGATTGCGCAGTTCCTACATGGGCTCGGAGTCGAATGGGATCCGAACCGGCGTCCGTTGGATGCGCAGCTGCTGGTCACCATCGCGTCGGTCTGGAAGAACGTCTGCTACGACTATATCTTCCTCGTCGCCGCATTGCTGGCCGTGCCAGTCTCGCTGCTGGAGGCGGCAAAGCTCGACGGCGCAAGGCCTGTCCGGCGCTTTTTCACGATTTCGCTTCCCCTGATCTCGCCGACGATCTTCTTCCTCGTGGTGATGAACTTCGTCTACGGGCTGTTCGAGACCTTCGGCATCATCGACGCGGTCACCCGCGGCGGCCCGGCGGGGGCGACGAATAGCCTGGTCTACAAAGTCTATCAGGATGGCTTCGTGCAACTGGACCTCGGTTCGTCGGCCGCTCAGTCCGTGCTGCTGATGCTGATCGCCATCCTGTTCACCATCGTCCAGTTCCGCGCCCTCGAGCGCAGGGTCAATTATCAGGTGTAGTCATGCCCGAACGCCATCTCGGTCTTTCGATTTTCTGCCATGCGGTCTTGCTCATCGGCGCGGTCTTCGTCTGCCTGCCGCTCTATTTCGCATTCGTCGCCGGCTCGCTCACCTTGCAAGAGGTTCAGCAGGCGCCGTTCCCGGTGATGCCGGGTTCGCATTTCTTCGAAAACCTCGCCGCCGCCTGGCAGCAGGGCGAGTTCTCCCAGCTGTTCCTGAACTCGATCATCGTCACCGCCGGCATCGTCATCGGGAAGCTGGCGATCTCGCTGATCGCCGCATTCGGCGTGACCTATTTCCGCTTCCCGCTTCGCATGACGGCGTTCTGGCTGATCTTCGTGTCGCTGATGCTCCCGGTCGAGGTCCGCATCATTCCGACCTATGAAGCAGTCGCCGATGCCGCCGGGCCGGTTCGCTGGCTCGCCGGGATAATCGGTCTGTCCGGCGTCATCGAACAGCTGACGGGATACAGCATCGAAGCCTCGTTGAAATGGAACATGGTCAACAGCTACGCCGGCCTGATCCTGCCGCTGATCGCCTCTGCCTCGGCAACCTTCCTGTTCCGGCAATTCTTCCTGACCGTTCCCGACGAACTCTGCGAGGCGGCCAAACTCGACGGTGCCGGCCCGCTGAAATTTTTCAAGGATATCCTCCTGCCGCTGTCGAGCGCCAACATCGCCGCCCTGTCGATCATCCTGTTTCTCTACGGTTGGAACCAGTATTTGTGGCCGCTGCTCTTTACGACCGACAAGGAGATGGGAACCGCGGTGCTCGGGTTGAAGCAACTCGTCCCCGTCTCGGACTCCGCCCCTGCCTGGAACATTGCGATGAGCGCTGCGCTGCTCGTCATGCTTCCGCCTGCGGCCGTCATCCTCTTCATGCAACGCTGGTTCACCAAGGGGCTGGTGGACTCCGGAAAGTAACACGCCGAATCTCAAGGAAATTCAGACGATGGTGCATATTATCGGCCACCGCGGTGGCCGCAATCTCTGGCCCGAAAACAGTCTTTCGGGCTTCCGCAAACTCGCGCAAATGCCAGTCGACGGCGTGGAGTTCGACATCCACCTGACGCGTTCGGGCGAGATGCTGGTTATTCACGACCCGACGCTCGAGCGTACCACGGATGCGCAAGGGTCGGTCGCCGATCTCGGCCCCGGAAAACATCGTGAAATCAGGCTCAAGGAGAGCGATGGGGAGACGATCCCGACGCTGGAAGAGGTGTTTGCCGTCTTCAAGGATACCATGCTCGAGCTTCATATCGAACTGAAGACCCATGCCGATGGAACGCCTTATGAGGGGCTTGCCGCCAGGGCATTTGCCGCGGTCGAGCGGCTTGGTCTACCTGAGCGCTCGATCCTGACGAGCTTTCATCCTGATGTGCTTGTCGATATTCGCAAGGCCGCCCCTGGAATTCGCACCTTGTCGTCCGTCGATGCCAAGTCGGCCGCGCGTCTCGGCCTGGCGAGCGGTCTCAGCCTGATGAAGCAATGCTCGGATATTATCGCCGTCGAAAAGTCGCTGCTTCTGGCGCAGTGGGATGAGATCACTCAACTCGTGCCGCTCGACAGTCTCGGCGCCTGGGTACCGAACGAATTGAGCGATCTCGAATACTGGCTTGCCAAACCGATCCGGCAGATCACCACCGACCGGCCGGACCTCGCCTTGCAAGCGCGGGGTGAGCATGCTCAATAGCCGCATCGATTATTCCGGCATGCCCGGGGCCATGGATAATATCGACCTCGTGATCTTCGATTGCGATGGCGTGCTAATCGACAGCGAGCCGATCGCCAGCCGCACTCTGGCGGAAACCTTGCAAGGCGCTGGCATCGCAATCAGCGCAGCGGAGGCCCATGTCAAATTCACCGGCAATTCGGAGAGCATCATCGCCGAGATGTGCCGGCGCGATTACGGCATCATCGATATAGCCGCGCTGTTTCAGACCTGGCATCTGCACCTGTTCGACGAATTCGCGCGCTCGCTGACGCCCATTCCAGGTATCTCCGCCATCGTCCACAATCTCAACCGGCCGAAATGTGTCGCATCGAACAGCACGATGCAGCGGCTGCGCAACAGCCTGGGCAAACTCGATCTGTGGAACGCCTTCGGCGAGGGCGTCTTTAGCGCCGAAGTCGTCCCCCGGCCGAAGCCGGCGCCGGATCTGCTGCTGCATTGCGCCGAGCGTTTCCGAGCCCGGCCGGCCAAATGCGTCATGATCGACGACAGCCCTCATGGCGTGGCGGCAGCGGTAGCCGCAGGCATGATAGCGGTTGGATTCGTCGACCCGACCGATCCGAGAGCTGGCCGCCGGGCGGTGCTGGATGCTGCCGGAGCGGTCGCCATTGCGACCGGAGCAGATGAGCTCGCCGCCATTCTGGAAAATGTCGGAGAGAGGCTGTGACGGCGATCGTCCCGAAAAGAGGCCGGGCTCGGCCTGGCCCACGCCTCGCCCTCCTTGTCATGTCATCGCGACCGCGTAATGTCAGCCTCCCTGGACGACCTTGAAAACCGGCCGCAGCTGCCAATCACCCGATCCCTGGCGATCTGAAACGAGAGACCATGAGCGACACATCTCATACCCCGCAAGCCGGCGCCAAATATGTCATCGGCGTCGATGTCGGCACCGGCAGCGCCCGGGCGGGCCTGTTCGATATGGCCGGCAGCATGCTTGCCTCTGCCAAGCGGAATATCAGCCTGTTTCATGAACCGGGTTCCATCGTCGAGCAATCGAGCAGAGAAATCTGGAGCGCCGTGTGCGCGGCGGTGCGGGAGGCGGTTGCCGCAGCCGGCGTCGATCCGGCTTCGGTGGTCGGCTTGGGGTTCGACGCCACCTGCTCGCTCGTCGTCCTCGGCGAAGGCGGCAAGCCGCTCCCCGTCGGGCCTTCGGACGATCCGGACCGGGATATCATCGTGTGGATGGACCATCGCGCCGTCCCGCAGGCGGAGCGCATCAATGCGTTCGGGCATGACGTGCTGCGTTACGTCGGCGGCCGCATTTCGCCCGAGATGGAAACGCCCAAGCTTCTCTGGCTCAAGGAAAACCGTCCTCAGGTGTTCGATGCCGCCTGGCAATTCTTCGATCTTGCGGATTTCCTGACCTGGCGGGCGACCGGCGATCTATCGCGTTCGACCTGCACGGTCACCTGCAAGTGGACTTATCTCGCCCATGAAAAGCGTTGGGACAGCAGCTATTTCCACCAGATCGGCCTCGGCGTGCTGGCGGAGGAAGGTTTTGCCCGCATCGGCAAGTCTATCGTCGAGCCCGGTTCGGCGCTCGGTGAGGGACTGACCGCCAATGCGGCAGAGCAGCTCGGCCTGACGCCCGGAACGGCCGTCGCTGCCGGGTTGATCGATGCCCATGCCGGGGGTGTCGGAACTGTCGGCGCCGATCCGCAGGCCAACCTTGCCTATGTCTTCGGGACCTCGTCCTGCACGATGACCTCGACGGCAGAACCGTCTTTCGTTCCCGGTGTCTGGGGACCTTATTATTCGGCAATGGTCCCGGGCCTGTGGCTGAATGAGGGCGGCCAGAGCGCTGCCGGCGCGGCGATTGACCATCTCCTCTCCTTCCATCCGGCGGCCGGCGAGGCGAGGGAGCTTGCGAAGAGCGCGGGCGTTCCGCTGCCGGTCCTGCTTGCCGACATGGCCGCCGGAAAGGCGGGCCGTTCTTCCGATGCCGTCAAGCTGGCGGCGGGGCTGCACGTCGTTCCCGAATTCCTCGGCAACCGTGCGCCCTTTGCCGATCCGCATGCTCGGGCGATCATCGCCGGTTTCGGCATGGAGCGGGATGTCGAAAGCCTGGTCTCCCTCTACATCGCCGGGCTTTGCGGCATCGGCTACGGCCTCAGGCAGATCACCGAAACGCAGGCCGAGGCGGGTGTGACCGTCGAAAACATTGTCATCAGCGGCGGCGCCGGCCAGCACGATTTCGTCCGCCAGGTGCTCGCCGATGCGAGCGGCAAGCCAGTGGTGGCCACGAAGGCCGAAGAGCCGGTGTTGCTGGGAGCGGCCATCCTCGGCGCCGTCGCCGGCCGGCGATTTGCCGATGTCGGTGCGGCGATGAGCGAGCTCACTAGGGTGGAAACACGTTTTCAGCCTTGTGAAGGTGAGATTTCCGATCTCCACCGCAAGCGTTATGAAGCCTTCAAGGAGCTTCAGGCACTGGCGCGCAAGCTTCGCAGCGATGGCTGACATCGTCGCAGCAGGACCGCCTATCCGATCTTCGGCATCGTCTAATTGTTGATGGCGATGATCGCCCAATGGCTGTCCCCGCAGGCATTATCCTCGCAGACCGCGCCCATCCAGACGGCGCCGTTTGCGAGCATGACGCCGTCGCTGCTGACGAAGAGATCCTGATATTGCTGGCGCCCGACGGCGCGGCGCGTCTCCGGCGTCACCAGATCGTCGAAATTCTCGACGAAATCCTCGGCGTTCTCGACATCATAGGTCTCGCCGTTGGCTTTGACGGTCAGCGGATATTCGGCAAGGCCGGCAATGGATTCGGCATCATCTGAGCGCATGGCCCGGACAAGCTGACGCAGCGGCCGGTCGAAGGCCTCGGCATTGCCGTGCAGTTCCTCGATCCTGTCGTAGACCTCGTTTTCCGACTGCGCGAAGGCGCCGGCGCTGAGAAGTGATGCTCCCAGGACGACTGCTCCGGCGAGGAGAAGGGCGGCAGGCAAGCGCGACATGGAAAGCTCCCGGCAATGGCATGGAGTGAGATTATGCGATGCTGACCGATGTGCGCCTATCCCATTCTGGTATCTCCCTGAGCTTTCCCGTATAAAAATCTGCCGGGCCCGCTTGACGGCTCGGTCGGATTGCCGCATAAAGCTCACGAACCGTACCGTACGGTACGTATATGGGAGTCGTGACCGTGTCCGTCGATACCGCAGAGCCGAGCGAGTTTTCGCCGCGCCAGAACGCCGTTCTGGAGCAGGCGCTGCGGCTGCTTGTCGATGGCGGCGAGAAGGCGCTGACGACCTCGGGTGTGGCGCGTGCCGCCAATTGCTCGAAGGAAAGCCTCTACAAATGGTTCGGCGATCGGGACGGGCTGCTGTCTGCGATGATCGCCTACCAGGCGAGCAAGGTGCGCACCTTCGAGCGCAATGGTGAGCGGCTGACGGCGGCGAGCCTGCACGACCATGTCGTGATTTTCGCGCGCGACCTGCTGGAGGTGCTCGCCGGCGACGTTTCGCTGGCGCTGAACCGGCTGGCGATCGGCCAGTCGAACCGCGACGGCTCGAAGCTCGGCAAACTGCTGCTCGAGCGCGGCCGCCGCCAGATCGACCGCCGCGCCATGGCGCTGATCGATGCCGGAAAGAGGGCAGGGCTGCTTCGCTTTTCCGATGCCGACGAGGCCTATCATACGCTTTACGGCCTTGTTGTTTCCGACCTGCATGTGCGCATGCTGCTCGGCGAACCCGGCCTCAAGGATACCGCACGCCAGGCGGAGAGGGCGGTGACCGCCTTCCTCCGGCTGCATGGCACGGACAAGGTTCTGGCGGAGATGCCGGTTCTCGGCTGATTTTCGTTTTTATTGACAGTCAACAAGACAAGCAAAGGGAAGGAACTCAAATGCGCGTCTATTACGATCGTGATGCCGATCTCAACCTCATCAAGGCCAAGAAGGTCGCAGTCATCGGCTACGGCTCGCAGGGCCGTGCGCATGCGCTGAACCTCAAGGACAGCGGCGCCCAGAACCTCGTTATCGCCCTCAAGGCCGGCTCGCCAACAGTCAAGAAGGCCGAAGCCGATGGCTTCAAGGTCATGACGGTTGCCGAAGCTGCCGGCTGGGCCGACCTGATGATGATGGCGACCCCCGACGAACTGCAGGCCGACATCTACAAGGCCGATATCGCTGCGAACATCCGCGACGGCGCCGCCATCGCCTTTGCTCACGGCCTCAACGTTCACTTCGGCTTGATCGAGCCGAAGGCTTCGGTTGACGTCGTCATGATCGCGCCGAAGGGCCCGGGCCACACGGTTCGCGGCGAATACCAGAAGGGCGGCGGCGTTCCCTGCCTCGTGGCCGTTCACCAGAACGCGTCCGGCAATGCGCTTGAACTCGCGCTCTCCTACGCCTGCGGCGTCGGCGGCGGCCGTTCGGGGATCATCGAAACCAACTTCCGCGAAGAATGCGAAACCGATCTTTTCGGCGAACAGGTCGTTCTCTGCGGCGGTCTGGTCGAGCTCATCCGCGCCGGTTTCGAAACGCTCACGGAAGCCGGTTATGCGCCTGAGATGGCCTATTTCGAATGCCTGCACGAAGTGAAGCTGATCGTCGACCTGATCTATGAAGGCGGCATCGCCAACATGAATTATTCGATCTCCAACACAGCCGAGTGGGGCGAATACGTCACCGGTCCGCGCATCATCACCGAAGAAACCAAGGCTGAGATGAAGCGCGTCCTGAAGGACATTCAGACCGGCAAGTTCACCTCCGAGTGGATGCAGGAATACCGGTCCGGCGCTGCCCGCTTCAAGGGCATCCGCCGCAATAACGACAGCCACCAGATCGAGGAAGTCGGCGCCAAGCTGCGCGGCATGATGCCCTGGATCGGCAAGAACAAGCTGGTCGACAAGAGCGTGAACTAAGCGGTTCCGATGAAATAAATATAAGAGGCCGGGGCGAAAGCTCCGGCCTCTATCGTTCTGCACTCACGGTGAGCCAGCGGGTCAGCTTGCCGTCATAGCCGCCGCCGTCGCTTTCCTCGACGGCGAGGTTTCGCCAGCCGTCTTTCGTCAAAAGCGCCGACAGCCATTCGCAGGAGGGGTAGTTGTAGTAACGCCCGAAGCCGTCATGGCCTTCCGCTTCTCCCGCCTTGAAACTTGCGTGAAGGCGGCCACCGGATCTGAGTGCGCGGCGGATGCGGGCGAAGACATCGGGCAGCTCAAGCCTAGGGACGTGGAGAAGGCTCGCATGCGCCCAGACGCCGTCGAAGGCGCTGTCGGCGTCGAGCTCCTGGAACAGCATGACCTGCACCGGCCTGCCAATCAACACTTCCGCCTGCCTTGCAAGCTCGGCCGAGCCATCCGTCGGCGTCACGTCGAAACCCTGCGACAGCATATAGGCGCTGTCCTGGCCGCCTCCGCAGCCGAGTTCGAGGATTGCGCCACCCGGTGCGATACCGGCGAGGAAGGCATCGAGCTGCCGTTTCGGCAGGCCGCGCGCCCGGTTGGCGTATGTCTCGGCGTTTTCCTCGTAAAAGGCGGAGGTCGTGTCATGAGGCATGCGGGCCGGCCGATCGTCGGTTGGATTGAAGGTGTCTATCGGGAAGCCGGTCGGCGCCGATGATGTCGATGACGAGAATGCCGTCCGGTATTTCGCGGTAGAAGGCGACGTGGCGCATGTGGAGGAGGCGGCGAAGCCCGGCGCCGAGTTCGTCGCACTGGTCTCCCATCGAAGGCGCGCGCGAGAGAAGCACGAAGATCCTGTCCCAATCGAGAAGATAGGCATCCGCCTGCGCCTCGCCGAAATGCAGGCTGGCATATTCGTCAATGCCTGATAGCACAGCGTCTGCGGTTCGGGTCAGCCTATAGGTGGGTGTCACGCAGCTTCGCCTTCGTTTCCAGCAGAATATCGGCAATGCGCCGGTCGCTGATGCCGCTCCCCTCAGCCTGCCTCAGGATATCACGCAGTTCGTCGTCATCAAGCTTTCGGTGGTTCTGGTCCTTCAAGACGAGTTCCGCCAGATATGCGCTGGCACTGCTGTATCTGCCGCTTGCAACACGGCGTGCGACGTAATCCGCCAGATGATCCGGAAGCGAGATCGTCATTTTCGCCATTGATTCAGTACCCGCCCGCACATGCCGGTATTCGGCCATCCCAAGGGCCGGATTCCCATTCCCCACACTGTGATAGAAGCGTGGCCCGCCGTCGTCGAGCACCTGGGTCACAACAAAGCCAGTCTTTTTATCGATGTCGACGACGCGCTCGAGCCCTTGAGCCGGGCATCGCGCGGGATAGCCGCATGATGGCGCTCGCAGTCGCATAGATGTTCGCATCGGCGGTGAGGATTTTGAGGGCTGCCGCCGGCCTGACGGCTTTGCAGGCGAGGCCGAGAGCGGCGCCCACCATGTCGCTGTCGGCGCCGCCGTTTGTGTGGAAGGTCTGGAGTTTAGGCCGGGATGAGGCGCGTCCAGCCGTGCTCGTCGTTCGTTACGCCCTTCTGCAGGCTGACGAGTTGTTGGCGCAGTTCGCTGGTCAGCTTGCCGGTCTGTCCGTCTCCGACGAGAAACTCGCCGCCGGCATGTCGAACCAGGCCGATGCCTGCGAGGACCGCGGCAGTGCCGCAAGCGAACGCTTCGACGAGCCTGCCACTGGCGGCATCGTCCTGCCATTCCGAAAACGAGTAGGGGCGCTGCTCCACCCGCAAGCCCCGTTCTTCGGCGAGCACGATGACGGAGGCCCGGGTGATGCCCGGCAGGATCGTGCCGCCAAGGGGTGGGGTGACGATCGATCCATCGTTCATCACGAAGAAGACGTTCATGCCGCCGAGTTCCTCGACCCAGCGATGCTCCGCGGCATCGAGGAAGACGACCTGATCGCAACCCTTCTTCGACGCCTCGGCTTGCGCCACGAGGCTGGCTGCGTAGTTTCCGCCGCATTTTGCAGCGCCGGTGCCGCCGCTGGCTGCACGGGTGTATTCGGTCTCGACCCAGAGGGAGACGGCCTTCGCGCCGCCCTTGAAGTAGGCGCCGACCGGAGAGGCGATGACACAGAAGACATATTCCTGCGCCGGACGAACGCCGAGAAACGCCTCGTTGGCGAACATGAAGGGGCGAAGATACAGGCTGGCGTCGCCCGAGGGTATCCAGTTCTTATCGACTCGGACCAGCTCTTCGACCGCCTTCAGGAACAGTTCTTCGGGCACAGGAGGCATCGCCATGCGGGCCGCCGACTGCGCGAAGCGCCGGGCGTTCTCTTCAGGCCGAAACAGCAGAATCCGGCCATCGTCTGCCTTGTAGGCCTTCATGCCTTCGAAGATTTCCTGGGCGTAGTGCAGCACGGCGCTTGCCGGATCGAGTTCCAGGGGGCGACGCGGCGTCACCTTCGCATCGTGCCAGCCCTTGTCGGCCGTCCATCGTGCCAGCACCATATGATCGGTGAAGATCTTGCCGAAGCCGGGTGTTTCCAGTGCCTTGATGCGATCGGCGTCGGGGACGGGAGACTTGTGGAATTCGATTGTGATTTCAGGAGAGGTCGACGTCGCGGTCATGCTGGCACCTTGATAGTCCATTGAATAATGGGCGGCACACTACTTCCCCCGGGCCGGTTTTGGAAAGGTCTGAATCGGCCGGTTTCGGCTTTTTGATCAGAGGAATAGTCGCTCGGAGTGGCAAATTTTCACGCAACGGGGGGCGGGCCAGTTTGCGTGAAACCTCCCACGTCTGCCCAATTGCCCCAGGCTTTCGAATACCTAGTCTCCAAACTTTGTCGTAGTGACAAGAAAATAGGTCAGTATTGTTGACATAAATTTCCCCGCGTGATCAGCTGCGGATATTAGAAAATGCGAGGAAACCTCCATGCTGAACTGGGACACCATGTTTGCGTCGCGCTCGTCGCGCATGCGCGCGTCCGAAATCCGCGAGCTCCTGAAGCTTCTCGACCGGCCCGATATTATTTCCTTTGCCGGCGGCATTCCCGATCCGGCGCTGTTTCCCGATCAGGAATTCAAGCAGGCCTATGCCGATATTTTCGATGGCGCTGCCGTCAATTCGGCGCTGCAATATTCGGTCAGCGAAGGCTACAAGCCGCTGCGCGAATGGCTGGTCCGGCAGATGGCCGATCTCGGCATCCCCTGCGAACTCGACAATGTCTTCATCGTCTCGGGCTCGCAGCAGGGGCTTGATTATCTCGGCAAGCTGTTCCTGTCGCCTGATGATACCGCGCTCGTGACATGGCCGACCTATCTTGGTGCGCTGCAAGCCTTCAACGCCTACGAGTTGACATACGACCAGCTGGCGCCGAACGGCAACCGGACGCCGGAGTCTTACCGCGCGGCCGCGGGTGCTGCCGGCGGCAAGGTGAAGTTCGCCTATCTCTCCGCCGACTTTTCCAATCCGACCGGCGAAACGGTCGATCTCGAGGGCCGCCGGAAGGTGCTGGCGCTCGCAGAAGAGCTCGACATCGCCGTCATCGAGGATGCGGCCTATCAGTCGCTGCGGTACGACGGCGAGCCGATCCCGCCGATCCTGGCGCTCGAGATCGCCGAAAAGGGCAACATCAACGATACGCGCACGATCTACTGCGGCAGCTTCTCCAAGACGCTGGCGCCCGGCCTTCGTGTCGGCTTCATCGTCGCCAATGCGCCCGTCATCCGCAAGCTGGTGCTTATGAAGCAGGCGGCCGACCTGCATTCCTCGACGATCAACCAGATGGCGATCGCTGATGTTGCCGAGCGTGGCTTCGATGCCCAGGTCGCCAAGATCAAGGCAGCCTACATGAAGCGCCGGGACTGCATGCTGGCAGCGCTCGAAAAATATTTACCCGAAGGCACCAGCTGGACCAAGCCGGAAGGCGGCATGTTCATCTGGATCACGCTGCCGGAAGGCATGGACGGCGCCAAGCTCTTGGCGAAATCGCTCGAAACCGCCAAGGTCGCCTTCGTGCCGGGCAAGGCCTTCTTCGCCGACGGCTCCGGCGCCAACACATTCCGCGTCAGCTTTTCCTGCGCCAACGAGCAGATGATCGAGGACGGCATCGGCCGGCTGGGCGCGTTGATCTCGGCTGAGATTGGCGGGTGATCGCCGCAGGTTGAGGGGGAGATGCCCGGCGGGGCAGAGGAGTATTCCACAGCACCTTCGTTCCTATGGCGAACGCAGCAATGAAAAGGATGCGAGCCTCTTGCCCTTCAGCCGGATGCGCGCTTGCGCCAGTCAGAAGATCGTCGTCCAGCCCTCGTTTGCCGTCTCGCTCTTGCCGTAGCCGACGCGGTCGGCGACTGCGCCGTCGGTGTTGCGCAGGATGATGTCGCCGCCCCGGTTGGCGAGCTGCGGGCCGCCGGCGGCGGCATCGAGCGATATGGTGCGTAGCTCGCCTGCATCAAGCGTTCCCGACAGCGTCTGGGTCCTGCCGTTTTCGCCCTCCAGCGTCCAGCCGTCGAGCGATGCCGCCATGTCTGAGCGGTTGATGATCGTCACCGTCTCGGCCTCGGCGCCGTCTTCGCCGTTCACCGGGTTGATCAGCGCGGCGAGGATGCGCAGCGACGAGGCGACGACCGGCTGCGGCCGGCGGGTGCCTTCGCCGCGGCCCTGGCCGCCGCGGCTGTCGGAGACGGGATGGCCGGTCTGCGCATCGGTATTCCAGTTCTGCGACTGGAAGCAGAGGAAGATCGCCGCCCATTCGTCGGTATCGTTGAAATGGACGAGCAGGGCGCCGTCCTGGTTCGGCCCATTGGTGGCCTTGAAGCTGCCGCCGTCACCCTGGTTCATGTGGATGTCGTGAATGCCGTAGCCCGGCTCGAAATCGAAATATTGATCGGGCTTGTTGTTTTCGGGCCCCCAGGCCTCGCCGAAGGCATAGAAATGGATATCGGCATTGGCAATGCCTTCCTCGACGATCGGCTCGATGAACTCGCGCAGATCGTTCTTCGGGCCGGAGAGCTGGAAGGGCGCGACATCCATGTCCTCTCGCTCGATCAGCCCGCCACGGACATAATCGATCGCCCGACGGTCCTTGCCGATGTCGGTCAGGCCCATCGGCAGCTCTTCGAGTGCTTGCGTCAGCGCCGGGTGCTTGAAATCGACGATGTTGGCATAGAGCAGGTCGTGCGGCGATTCCTTGGAGCGGACGTTGAGCGCGATGCGATAGCTGATGCCGTTCGCCTCGATGCGGATCTCGATGTGGGGATCGTTGTCGTCGTCAAGAGCGAGTGCGCTCGCCGTACCCTTCAGGACTTTGTAATTCTTCAGCATGGCGAACCTCGCGTGAGTAGCGGGCTCTTACGCTAACACGGCGAAAGTGCATCTTTTATGACGCTAACTTTCACCGTGCAATGCGTGATCCATGCTTGCCTATTGCTGGAGATGCGGGCCGAAAAGCTCGAGATCGGCTTCACCAAACCTGTCGCTCGCGGTGTTCAGCTGATGCCAGTAGGGATAGATCACCGGCGGCAGGCTGACGGCGTCGAGGCGTTCGCGCTCCTCTACCGTGAGCTTCAGTTCGGCGGCGGCGATATTATCGCGGAACTGGGCTTCGGTGCGCCCGCCGATGATGACTGACGTGACCGCCTTGCGGCCGATCAGCCAGGAGAGCGCCACCTGTGCTGCGGAAACGCCGCGCTCCTCGCCGATCGCCACCAGCGTCTCGACGATGTTCCAGAGGCGGTTCTCGTCACGGATCGGCGGTTCGGTCCAGCCGGCGAACTGGCGCGTGCCCTCGGGGGCAGCCTGGTTGCGGCGGTGTTTGCCGGAAAGCAGGCCGCCGGCGAGCGGGCTCCAGACCAGCACGCCGAGGCCCTGGTCGATCGAAATCGGCAGCAACTCGTATTCGGCATCGCGGGCCTCCAGCGTGTAATGGATCTGCTGGCTGACGAAGCGCTGGTAGCGGTGTTCATTGGCAATGCCAAGCGCCTTCATGATGTGCCAGCCGGAATAGTTTGAGCAGCCGACGTAACGCACCTTGCCCTGCGTGATCAGCGTGTCGAGGGCTTCCATCGTCTCTTCGAGCGGCGTCTGGCCGTCCCATTCATGCACCTGATAGAGGTCGATGACATCGGTCTTCAGGCGCTTAAGGCTCGCCTCGCATTCGCGGATCAGGTGGTAGCGCGACAGGCCGCGGTCGTTCGGGCCGTCGCCCATGCCGAATCTTGCCTTGGTGGCGAGCAGCACGCCCTGCGGCCGCTTGCCGGCCAGCGCCTCGCCGATGATGTTTTCGCATTCGCCGTTGGAATAGGCATTGGCGGTGTCGATCAGGTTGATGCCGGCGTCGATGCATATGTCGATCATCTTCTTCGCCTCGGAGGTGCCAAGATCGCCGACCATCTTCGCCCAGCCGACGCCGCCGAAAGTCATCGTGCCCATGGTCAAAGTCGAAACCTTCAGGCCGGAACGGCCAAGCAGACGATATTCCATTGAAACTCCTCCTTCATCGAAACGGGATTGACGTCTCTCAACGCGGTAGAATGACAGTGGTGGCGTGTTCACGCCTGCGTGAGGGGTAGGCAGGATTGCGGGCGCTGAGACTCCGATCGGTCACGGGCCGTTGGGCCACGCGGCAGATCGTACAATATGGAATCGGCTTGTCGATGGAAATCGTCCTGGCGTGGCGACGACGTGAACGCCGCCTTGGCTCAGGTCTCGTCCTTGTCCTTCTTGTGAATGTTGTCGCGGAGCGACGCGATCGTATCGCGAATCTTGCTCACGGTCTCGGCGTCGAGACCGACGGCTTTGCCGATGCAGTCGAACACATGGCCGGCACGGCTCTTGAGGGCCAGTCCCTTCTGCGTCAGACGCAAGAGCACCTGGCGCTCATCGGCGGGATTTCGGTTGCGGGTGACGAGGCCGACATTTTCAAGTCGCTTCAAGAGCGGGGTGAGGGTGCTGGAGTCAAGGAAAAGAGTCTCGCCGAGATCCTTCACCGTGCGATCGTCGCGAGTCCACAGGGCGGTCATGACGAGGAATTGCGGATAGGTCAGATCCAGCTCGTCGAGCAGGGGGCGGTAAAGCTGGTTGAAGGCGTGGCCTGCCGAATAGATTGAAAAACAAAGCATTTCTTCGATCATCGGCACGTCGGCGAGATCATTCGTTCCGGTGTTTTTCATCACGCTCTCCTCTCACTTCAATATAATTTGTGCGCGATCTATTTGCAAGCTATTGACGTCGCAAACAAGGTTGGCTATTTATATAGCGCACAAGAAAATCGCTTACAAATTAAATGTCCGGAGGGAGCTTGTTGACGCCTGTCGCTCCCGGTTCGGCTCCCAATGCTCAACCGATGAAGGAAAAATGACCCATGTTCAAGTTTGCTGCTGTCGCCGCCCTGGCGGGCGCTCTTCTTTCCGGTGCTGCCGTCGCTCAGCCGGCCAAGCCGACCGTCGTCCTCGTTCACGGTGCTTTTGCCGATTCATCCAGCTGGAATGACGTCGTCGAAATCCTGCGTAAGGACGGCTTCCCGGTCGTGGCTGCCGCCAACCCGCTGCGTAGCGTCTCGAGCGACGCCGCCTATGTTTCCGATGTCGTCGGCAGCATCGCCGGCCCCGTCGTCCTCGTTGGCCATTCCTATGGAGGCCAGGTAATCTCGACCGCCGCGAACGGCCATGACAACGTCAAGTCCCTGGTCTATGTCGCGGCCTTCGCGCCGGATGCAGGGGAATCGGTTGCGGATCTCGCCGGCAAATTTCCCGGCGGCACGCTGGGTCAAGCACTTGGCGCCCCGGTGAAACTCAGCGCAGGCGGCGTCGATCTCTATATCGACCAGGCCAAATTCCATGACCAGTTCGCCAGCGACGTGCCGGCCGAACAGGCGGCCCTGATGGCGGCGGCGCAACGGCCGGTTACTGACGCGGCCCTCAACGAAAAGTCGGGCGAGCCGGCCTGGAAGAAGCTGCCGTCGTGGTTTGTCTACGGCACCGGCGACAAGAACATCCCGGCCGCGGCCCTCGGCTTCATGGCCGAGCGAGCAGGTTCGAAGCACACTGTCGTGGTCGACGGTGCTTCCCATGTCGTGATGGTTTCGCAGCCGCAGAAGGTGGCGGAACTCATCGAAGAGGCCGCGAAGTAACGCCAGCGCGGCGTATAGGGTGCAGCGCAGCCGCTGCGCCCTGTCACATCTCTGTCAACGACCCCTAATAAGGGAGGGGGAAGCAATTCCCGAGGACCCCTCCCATGAAGACGATCGTTTCCGCCGCAGCTCTTCTCGCCGCGAGCCTCTTTGCCATTCCGGTTTCGGCCGCAAATCTCGTTCTCTACACCAGCCAGCCGAACGAAGACGCGCAGGCGACGGTCGATGGTTTCATGGCCGCCCATCCCGATCTCAAGGTCGACTGGGTGCGCGACGGCACCCCGAAGATCATGGCGAAGCTGCAGGCCGAGATCCAGGCCGGCAACCCTGTTGCCGATCTCCTCCTCATCGCCGACGTCGTGACGCTGGAGCGCCTTAAGGAAGACGGCAAGCTGCTCGCCTACAAGTCGCCGGAGGCTGCTCAGTACGACGCCGCCCTCTATGACGCCGACGGCTATTATTACTCCACCAAGCTAATCACCACCGGAATCATGTACAACACCTCGGCGGCGATGAGGCCGACGAGCTGGAAGGACCTGACGAAGCCGGAAGCCAAGGGCCTCGTCACCATGCCGAGCCCGCTCGCTTCGGGTGCCGCCCTCATTCACGCTCAGACGCTGGCCGCCGTTCCCGGCCTCGGCTGGGATTTCTACAAGTCGCTTGCCGAAAACGGCGCAATCGCCGCCGGCGGCAACGGCGCCGTGTTGAAGTCGGTCGCCTCGGGCGAAAAGGCTTACGGCATGGTCGTCGATTACCTGCCGATCCGCGAGAAAGCCAAGGGCGCTCCGGTCGAGTTCGTCTTCCCGAGCGAAGGTGTATCGGCCGTCACCGAACCGGTCGGTATCCTCGCCAGCACCAAAAATGCCGATGCCGCCAAGAGGTTCGTCGATTACGTGCTCTCCGAAAAGGGCCAGGAAGGCTTTCTCAAGCTCGGCTACATCCGGCCCGCAACGGCATGAAGCTGCCGGAAGGTTTTCCGGCGCGCGACACCATCAAGGTCCTGCCGATCAAGGCCGCAGAGGCGCTCAAGAATGCCGCCGATATTCTGGTGCGGCCGGAGGATGTGATCATCGGCGGCGAGGGGGCTCCGGCGACCGTCGAAGCCGTGCTGTTCGAGGGCGAACGTTACGCGGTCAAGCTGACGCTCGGCAACGGCCAGACGCTGCGCGTCTTCAGCCGTGTGGCTGTCGTGCCCGGCGATGCGGTGCGCGTCGTCATCCGCGCGGGGTGGCGGCTTTGATGGAGGCAAGCAATTGCATCTGGGGCTGTAAAAGGGGCAGTTATCCGCATTTTTCTTGGCCCTGCCATCTTTTCCTGCGGCTTTTGCTGGATAAGGTACCGCACGCAACCGGACCTTTGCCATGTCGCTTCGCCTCGCCACCTTCAACGTTGAAAATCTGCTCACCCGTTTCGATTTTACCGGCTTCCGCAACCAGCTGCGCCAGGACCGGGTCATCAAGCTTTTCCAAGTGTCGAGCGAGGGCGTCTACCAGCAGCTCGAGCAGGCGCGAGTGATCGCCGCGACCGACGACACCCGGCAGATGACGGCGCTGGCGATCGCCGATGCGGATGCCGATATCCTCTGCCTGCAGGAGATCGACAATATGGCCGCCCTCCAGGCCTTCGAATACGGCTATCTCTTCCGCATGGTCGGAAACGGCTACCGGCAGAAATATCTGGTCGAGGGCAATGACAGCCGCGGCATCGATGTCGCCGTCTTGATGCGCGAGGAAACGCGCGACGGCCAGAAGATCGAACTCAGGGACATCCGCAGCCATGCGATGACGACTTATCGCGACCTCGATCTCTTCGACGAGGAGTTGGCGCTGACCAACCGCATCGACGACAAGATCTTCAAACGCGACTGCCTGGAGCTCGACCTTCTGATCGGCGGCCGGCCGTTTTCGCTTTACGTCGTGCATTTCAAATCGATGGGCAATCCGCGCGACGGGCTGGATGGGCGGCAATCGACGATGCCGATCCGCCGCGCCGAGGCACGCGCCGTGCGCCGGATCATCGAAGATCGCTTTGGTGCCGATCAGGCAGGCACCAAGAGCTTTGCCATCTGCGGCGACATGAACGATTATCAGGAGCGCGTCGATGTCATCGGCCGCCGCGGCACCAGCTATCGTTTCGAGCATCAGGTGGAGGCCGAAAGCGCGCTCGACGTTTTCAGCCATGACGGCTTTGCGGAAAACGTCGTGCGCCGGCGCGAGGCTCTCGACCGCTGGACGCTCTATCACACGCGCGGGCCGCAGGAGCAGTGGCTCTGCCAGCTTGATTATCTCTGGCTTTCGCCTGATCTCGCCGCCCATAATGCCGGCCGTCGGCCCGAAATCATCCGCAGTGGCCAGCCCTATCGCACCATCTTCCCGCCGGGGCATGAGGTGGAGCGTTATCCCCGCACCGGCTGGGACCGGCCGAAGGCGTCCGATCACTGCCCCGTCGTCATGACACTGGATCTTCCCTGAAAGCGACCATGAAAACCAATTTGAACATGAATTTTGCAAACAGCGATTTCCCCGACGATTTCGCCGGCTGGCCGCCGGAAGCCACCGTCTTCCCGATCGCCGGCGTGGATCTGCGCGTCCTGCCCGGCAGCCATCCCTTCGTCCTTGCCGAGCAAGCGGCGATCCGCGAGAACTGGGCCAAGGAAACGGCCGCCAACCCGGCGCTCTTCGATGGGCGCCTGGTGTTCCAGCAGCGACTGTCGTTCGGCGAAGACGGGATTTCCGGCGAGGGTTATGCCACTCCCTTTTCCGCCTTCATGTACTGGCGCCGCCAGCCAGAGCGTCAGGGCGGCATCCACATCTTCGCCTATCCGATATTGGAAAGCGCCGACGGCGCGCTGGTGGCGATCCGCATGGGCGCCCATACCGCCAATCCCGGTCAGGTCTATTTCGCCGCCGGCTCGCTGGAGCCCGAGGACATCGTCGATGGGCGCTGCGACATCGAAGCGAATATGCGCCGCGAGGTCCATGAGGAGACAGGCCTCGATCTTTCGGATGCCGTGGCGGGGCAGGGTCTCTATGCCAGCCACGCCAATCGGACGGTGACGCTCATGCGCCTCTTCCGCTTCGACATGACGGCAGTCGAGATGGTAAAGCGGATCGAGGCCCACATGCTGGTCGCCGAAGACAAGGAGATCGCTGGCGCGGTGGCGATCCGCTCGGCTGATCATGCAGCCTATCCCTATAACGTCGCCATGCTGCCGGTGATCGACTGGTATTTCGGCAAGGCGGGCGCTTAAGAGGCGGCTGGAGAGAGGGCGCGGCATTCTTGACCAAGCGCTATTGTCAGCGCGGCATCCTCCAACGCCCCCTATCCTGAGGCGCGCAGGCCAAAGGCGGAGCCTCGAAGGACACGCTCCAGCTTGGCTCCTTGCATCCATCTGACTTACCGCCTTGCACTCGGCCGTTTGGTCGGGCAGGTTGGCGGCGCGATGACCGATTCAAGGAGGCCGATGTGGCGCGAAGCTACAGCGTCTATGACGTGTTCACCGATCGAAAGCTTGCGGGCAACCCGCTGGCGGTGATCTTCGACGCAGACGATCTCAGCGACGAGGCGATGCAGGCGATCACCCGGGAGATCAATCTCTCCGAGACGGTGTTCGTGCAGCCTTCGAGCAACCCCGCCTATGCGGCAAAGCTCAGGATCTTCACGCCGGGGCGTGAGCTGCCGTTTGCCGGCCATCCGACGGTCGGCACGGCGGTGGCGCTGGCTGAACGGGCGCATGGCGCGGCGACGCTCGATCTCGTGACGGTGCTTGAGGAAAATGTCGGGCCGGTGCGCTGTGCTGTGCGGCTGAGGGAGGGCGAGGCGAGCTTTGCCGAATTCGACCTGCCGCGGAAATCGCAGCCGGCCGTCATGCCGCTCGACAAGCTCGGCATGGCCGACGCGCTGTCGCTGAAGGTAACAGAGATCGGCTTCGAAAATCACGTGCCGTCGGTCTGGAGCGCCGGCGTTCCCTTCCTGCTCATTCCGGTGCACGATGTCGGAGCCGCGCAGCGGGTGGAATTCGATCCGCAGCTCTGGGAAAAGATCGTGCCCTTCGTCGAGGGTGCGCTTGCTTCGGCCTATGTCTATTGCCGCGGCGGTGTCAACCACGTCGCCAAGTTCCATGCGCGCATGTTCGCAAGCGCCATGGGTATCGTCGAAGATCCGGCCACCGGTTCGGCGGCGGCGGCACTCTCCGGCGCGATCCACCATTTCGACCGGCTGACGGACGGGCATCACCCGATCATGATCGAGCAAGGCGTCGAGATGGGCCGGCCATCCTTCATCCATCTGCATATCGATGTCGACGGCGGGACGATCTCCAATGCGCGGATCGGCGGCCAGGCGGTGCGGCTGGCGAGCGGCACGCTCGATCTTTGATTTTATAAGAGATGCCGTCCGTCCGAGGGGACGCGCGGCACTCTATCGCTTTGAATCTGCGCATAATCCTTTCCGAAACTCGATTCCGGTTTGCCGGATTGTGCCCAGCATTTCAGCCATGCCGAAAAATCTTCGCGATTAACCAAAGAAATTTCGCCGATGCGCTGGACAAGCCTGCCGATCCTGTTTATACGCCCCGTCACACCGCGCAGCCAAGCGCGAACGGGTGATTAGCTCAGTTGGTAGAGCAGCTGACTCTTAATCAGCGGGTCGTAGGTTCGAGCCCTACATCACCCACCAAATCTCTTGAAAAGATTGATGTTTTCGAATTCAGGCCGGGTTTTCCGGCCTGTCGGAAATTTTCGCGGAAGCGGGCGAGATAGTCCGATTTGTACGCAAGTGTGGCCGCCTCGATACGCGCGCCCTATCTTCGTCTTGCATGTCGGGAGGGGTCCATGAGAAGCGTCATTTTTGCGATCGCCCTGTCTCTGCCGGTGCCGGCCTTTGCCGCCGGCGTGATCAACGTCAAAGCAAGCGATCATAGCTGCGGCGAGATTGCGCAGATCATTCGCCAGAGCAAAAAGGTGTTTGTCCGCGTCGGCTTCGGCGGCCGCAGCTTCCGTTATCCGCCGGCCCAGTGCAGCCTGGGCGACAAACGCACCACGACCAGTTTTCGCGATGCCGAGGGAAAGCAGTGCATTCTCGACTATGCCTGCGTCCTCGACCCCGCCTCGTCCTATAACTTCCCTTGATAGTCGAACGGCAGGATTGGCGCCTCAGTCGCGGTCGGTCGGCTTCACGCCGAGGAGCCAGAGGGCTCCAAGGATGAAAATCACCATGGCCGCCATCGCCGCCATGGGCGATGCGTAGTCCGAGAAAGAGTGTGTCGAGGGCGGCGAAATGTATGGCCGCAACGGCAAGCCTTGTGGCGATCAGAAGGGAAAGGGCGCCGTTTCTGGCGTATCGGCCAATCCTGTGCCAGTCATAAGGCGCATCATTCTGAGGCGCCGGAGCGGCCTCGATCCGCTTTCTTTCGGGGTAATGCGGGGCGCTTGCGTCCAAAGGTCGGTTTCATGGCCCGTAGGATAGGCGAAGCAACTTGACGGATCGGGATGTGCGCTGGCACGATCGATTGCGCGACAAATTTTGTCCGGGCGGTTAAAGGCTATTATTCAAGGCGTTGGCGCTGGCGGCATCGACGCGTGTGCTCTATCTCCATCCTCTGATGTTCAGGAGTTTCCATGAAAAACCTTGTTCGGGCCGTCGCGCTGTTGCTTCCCTCCACAGGCCTTGCTGCCGAGGCGGTGGAGGTTAATGCCAGGGATCATAGCTGCGGGGAGCTTGCGCAGATCATCCGCCAGGACAAGAAGGTCTTCGTGCGCATGGGTTTCGGTGGCCGCAGTTTCCGCTATCCGCCGGCGAGATGCAGTCTGGGCGATAAATACGACACCGCGAGGATCAAGGACGGCGACGGCAAGCTCTGCCTGCTCGACTATGAGTGCGTCTACGATTCGCAATCCTTCTATAACAGGATTCCCAAATAAGTCTCTGAGCCAAATCTTGGCGAATTCGTCGAGTCTGCGAAGGCCGAGTCGGTTGGGCGATGAAGGACAACAAAAAAGGCCGGGCGACATTCGCACCGACCTTCCTCGATTTATCTCGACGACGGCTGCCAGTACATCCGTGGTCAGCCGTCGGAGACAAGCTCGATAACTGAAATGTAAGTCTTGTTCGACGAGGTTCAAGGGCTGCTGGCAAAAGATGCCCCCGTGCCGGCACATAGCCCCGAAAGCGGGGTCGTTTCCGGATCATGGCCATCAAAAGCGTGGACCATCCCTGGCGTGTCGGATACGGCACGCCAGGGATGCTTCCAGCTTCTATGCGCCGAGCAGGGTTACTGCTGGGCAGGGGCGGCCGGCGGAGTGGCTGGTGCGGGTGCCGGTGCCGGTGCGGGCGTTGCGCTGTTGTCGGTCGGGGCGATCGGCTTGACCGGCGCAGGCTCGGATTGAGTCGTGGAGGCTGTCGTATCCGGAGATGTGCCGGGGGTGCTCCACTGCGAATAGGCGAATGCAGCGACAGCGATCACGGCCAATGCAGCGACCCAGACAACCCAGGTATTATTGGTGCGCGGGCTCGGCGTGGTGCGCAGATCCAGATTTGGGTTCAGCGGGCGGTTGGGGTCGTTGGCATTATTGGGGTCGTACGTCATGGTACTTTCTCCTCTTTCGGTGACAGAAGAATGCCGAAGTGGGCTTTTTGTTCCATGTCGGGACTGAAGCGCCTGTATTGGCAGGAATTTTAGCGTGAGGGCGGTGCGCGCAAGCAGCGTTTTGGCAGTTCGAGGAGCCTTTGGCGGGAGGGCTGCAATGAGCAAGGCTGCGCTGCCCCTTCGAGGCTCCGCCCCTCGACGTGCCGCGCGATCGCAGGGCCACAGCTGAAGCGCGTGCTTGACAGGGCGGGGTCCGTTTGCCAATGCTTCTGTATGGGGTTGCGATCACCCCACGAGGCGCCATGCTGAAGAATCGCGTCCAGTAACCCGATCAACGGAGGACGCGTCATGCCGTCATTTCTCGAAATTTCTCCCGACAAGCTCAACCGACTCATCGGAACGCCCGGTGCGCCTGCCATCGTCGACGTCCGCACGGAGGAGGATTTCGCGCTCGATCCGCGCCTTGTGCCGGGCTCGATCCGGCGCACCCATGCCGACGTTACATCCTGGGCTGATAGCATCGATGCGGATGCCGTCGTGGTGGTCTGCCAGAGGGGTGCCAAGCTCAGCCACGGCGTCGCCGCTTATCTCAGACATGCCGGGATCGACGCGGAAAGCCTCGAAGGCGGCTTCGAAGCATGGATCGCCGGCGGGCTGGCGGTGCCCGAAGCAAAGCTGCCGCGCCGAGACGCACAAGGACGCACCGTCTGGGTAACGCGGTCGCGGCCGAAGATCGACCGCATTGCCTGTCCCTGGCTGATCCGGCGCTTCGTCGATCCGGATGCCGTCTTTCTGTTCGTGCCGACCTCCGAGGTTCTTGCGGTCGGCGACCGCTTCGAGGCCGTGCCCTTCGATATAGAAGGCGTGTTCTGGAGCCATCGCGGCGAGCTTTGCACCTTCGACGTGATGATCGAGGAGTTCGGCCTGGCATCGGCGCCGCTGCTGCACCTCGCAAGGATCGTCCGGGCGGCCGACACCGCAAGGCTCGATCTCGCACCCGAAGCATCAGGCCTGCTTGCCGCTTCGCTCGGCCTGTCCAGAATGTATTCCGACGATCTGGAGCAGCTCGAGGCTGGGATGCTTCTCTACGACGCCTTTTACCGCTGGTGCCGTGATGCGACCGAGGAAACCCACAACTGGCCCTCGCCGAAGAAAGGGGCGTGAGATGGCAGAGATGACAGGCAGTACGCCTGCCGGCGAGACGGCGGAGAAGGACGCGGGCGAGGGGCATCACGGTGTCGCGTTCGCCGATGCCTTCAGGGTGTGGCTGCGCGTCGCGGCCTTGAGCTTCGGCGGCCCGGCCGGCCAGATCGCCGTCATGCACCGGATCGTCGTCGACGAGAAGCGATGGATCGGTGAGCACCGTTTCCTGCATGCGCTGAATTACTGCATGCTGCTTCCTGGGCCGGAGGCGCAGCAGCTGGCGATTTATATCGGCTGGCTGATGCATCGCACGCTGGGCGGCCTCGTGGCCGGCATTCTGTTCGTGCTGCCGGGCTTTCTGTCGATCCTCGGCCTCAGCTATATCTACGCGGCCTACGGCAATGTCGGCATCGTTGCCGGCCTGTTCTTCGGGCTGAAGGCAGCGGTGCTTGCCGTCGTCGTGCAGGCGGTGATCCGCATCGGCGGCCGGGCGTTGAAAAATCGGGTGATGGTCGGCATCGCGGCCGCGGCCTTCATCGCCATTTTCTTTCTGCACGTGCCGTTCCCGCTGATCGTGCTTGCCGCCGGCATCGCGGGTTTCCTCGGCGGCAGGCTCGGGCTTGCCGCCTTCCAGGCGGGCGGCGGCCACAAGGCCGGAAGCGGCCCGGTGCTCTCCGATGCCGAGTCGGCGCTCGGCGAGGGCATCCCAGCGCACGCGCGTCCTAACCTTGCCTGGTCACTGCGCATGTCGGCGGTGCTGCTCGCCCTCTGGATCGTGCCAGTCGCGGCGCTCTATCTCGCCTTTGGGCCGGGCAACGTCCTTACCGAGATCGGTCTGTTCTTCAGCAAGATGGCGGTCGTGACCTTCGGTGGGGCCTATGCGGTGCTGGCCTACGTCGCGCAGCAGGCCGTGCAGCATTTCGGCTGGCTGAAACCCGGCGAGATGCTCGACGGCCTCGGCATGGCGGAGACGACGCCGGGGCCACTGATCATGGTCGTGCAGTTCGTCGGCTTCATGGGCGCCTATCGCGATCCGGGAGCGCTGAACCCGATGCTGGCCGCCACGCTCGCGGCGATGCTGACGACTTGGGTGACCTTCGTACCCTGTTTCCTCTGGATATTTCTCGGCGCGCCGTTCATCGAAAAATTGCGCGGCAATGTCGCGCTCGCAGGCGCAATGTCGGCGATCACGGCGGCGGTGGTCGGGGTCATTCTCAACCTCGCCATCTGGTTCGGCCTGCATACGCTGTTTGCCGAGGTCGCGAGCGTCAGCCTCGGAGGCTTGCGGCTCGATATCCCCGTGCTGCAATCGGCCGTGCCGGCGGCAATGGCGCTGTCTGCCGCCGCGGCAATCGCGATCTTCCGGTTCAAGACGTCGGTCATCACCACCTTGCTTGCCTGTGCGATATCGGGAATGCTCTGGACGCTGGCGGTAGGCTAAAGCATGTCGCGCTTTGCGGTAACGACATGCGTAAAAACAAGAGCTAAAGCGCAAAGACCGAATCTGAAAGATCGCGACGCGCTTTAGGCTTCCGCCCCGTCCGCAGGGATGCGCGTCGCCAGCATCTTGTCAATGCGCATGCCGTCCATATCGAGCACTTCGAAGCGCCAGCTATCGAAGACGAAGGTTTCGCCGGCTTCGGGGATGTGCTGGAGCTGATGCAGCGCGAAGCCCGCAAGCGTATGAAAATCGGCATCCGGACGATCGCGCAGGCCCAGCCTTTCGAAGGCGTCGAAGGCCGGCATCATCGCATCGATCAAGAGCGATCCGTCTTCCCGCACGACGATATCAGGCTCTTCGTTGGATCCCGGCAGGTCGCCGGCGATGGCTTCGAGCAGGTCGGTCTGGGTGACGATACCCTCAAGGCTGCCATATTCATCGATGACGATGGCAAGCCGCACGGGCGAGGCCTTGAAACTGTCGAGCACGCGCACGACCGAGGTGCCCTCGTGCAGCACCAGCGGCTGCTTGATCACCTCCATCGGCCGGACCTTGCCGCCGTCGAGAACCTGGTCGAGAAGGTCCTTCTTCAATACCATGCCGATCGGTTCGTCGATCGAGCCGCGGGCAACCAGCAATTGTTCGTGGCTGCATTCACGGATGGTCTTCAGGATCTCGGCCTCGCTGTCGTCGGCATCGAACCATTCGATATCGAGACGCGGGGTCATGATGTCGGAGATCGGCCTGTCGCCGATGTTGAAGACCCGCTCGACGAGCTGCTGCTGCACCTGGTTGAGAAGCCCGGCTTCCTGGCTTTCGGCAACCAGCAGCTTGAGCTCCTGCGGCGAATGGAAGGACGATTCCCCGGTTCCGGCGCGGAGACCGACGGCGCGCAGCACGAAATTGCCCATGCCGTTCAGGGTATAAATTGCCGGCTTGAACAGCACCAGAAAGAGCCCCAGCGGACGTACCACGGCAAGCGAGGTGGCTTCGCTGCGCTGAAGCGCCAGGCTTTTCGGCGCCAGTTCGCCAAGCACGATGTGGAGAGCCGTGATGATGACGAAGGCAATGACGATGGCGACGGTATGCGCGCCTGTTGCCGCCCATTGCCCGGGCAGCCAGGACAGCAGAGGCTCGATCAGGTGGGCAAGCGCCGGCTCGCCGACCCAGCCGAGCGCCAGCGACGAGATGGTGATGCCAAGCTGGGTGGCGGCGAGGTTGGCGTCGAGATTGTCGACGGCGCGCTGGAGGGCGGAGGCATTCATGCGGCCTGCTGCGGCAAGTTCGGTGACACGGCTGCGCCTGACCGACACCAGCGCGAATTCCGCGGCGACGAAGAAGCCGTTGGCGGCGACAAGAAGAAGCACGGCGAGTATCCCGACATAGTCGAAGACCCCGCCCGCGGATTCGGACATGTTTTCCCTACCTCTGAATTGATCCGAGTCCGAAACTACACGCTCGGGCAGAGGTAGCAAGGCGGGGCGGCCATTCTTCCCTTGGGATGCCGGGTGCCGGCCCGCCAGGTCAGGATCATGCGCGCGCCTCAGCAATCATCTCTTCGGCGCTTCGAAGAGTTCGATCGGGTTTCCGGCCGGGTCTTCGAGCAGGATCTGCTTGCCGCCGATGCCCTGGACGATTTCATTGCGAAAACGCGCGCCGGCCTGACGCAGTTTTGCGACCTCCGCTTCCAGGTCCGCGACTTCGATCTGGATGCGATTCCATCCGCCGGGCTCCGGCGTTCGCCCGTCGGGCATTGCCTGGGACGCGCCGCCCGGCCCCACCATGCCGCTGACGAGCAGACGAAAACCGTCCCTGGTCAGGATGGCAAAGGTGGGGGCGGGGTGAAGCGCGACCGAGAAGCCGAGATGCCTCGTGTAAAATTCCAGCGCCGCGTCGACGTCGTCGACGATGTAGCGCATGCTGATGCCAGGCATGGTTTCCTCCATCATCTTTTGCTTTGTCTCGAACGGCCCTTCGCGACGTTCGAACGCGCTAAAGCCAGGATGGGATGCGGGCAAGACGCTTGATGATTTTGAATCTGCGCTCATTCCTTCCGAAAATCGAATCCGATCTGCAGGACGACGCGCCGACTTGGCCAAAGCCGCCGTCGTCAAGATGCGTAAGCTGCATCTAAAATACGAGAGTCTGGCCTCAACGCCGCGGATTCCATTACGAAAGTTTAATTTAAGTTTCAGTTTCGGTTCATCTTTTCAGCCCTAGTTTGTTCCTGTGCCCAACACTGAGGAACCCCAAATGAAAAAGATTTTTGCAGCTCTTCTTTCAGCCTCCTTCCTTCTCTCGCCGATGGTTGTCTCCCAGGCCAGCGCCGACGATTATCGCCGTCCGCCCGTCGTCGTGCACAAGAAGGTGGTCGTTCAGAAGACGGTCGTCCGGCCGCATTGGAAGAAGGGATACCGCGTCAACGCCAGCGAGCGCCGCCGGTTCCACGACGTCAACGACTACCGCCGCTACCGTCTGGCACCGCCGCCGCGCGGCTATCGCTGGGTTCGGGCAGACAACGACTACCTGCTGATCGGCGTCACCAGCGGTGTGATCTCCAGCATCAGTGCCGGGCGCTGATCGGTGCAAGGATGAGGGCGGCTGAGGCCGCCCTTTTCGGTTTTGAGACGAAGGGAGGAAAGGGCGTGCCGTGTGACACCCCCCTCTGCCCTGCCGGGCATCTCCCCCACAAGGGTGGAGATCGGCAGGAGGCTTGACCATCGCTCTTCTCTCTACTGGTATCGACAATCGCCATGTTTTAGTTGTTTGGGGAAGCCCTCACGCCCAGCCGATCTCCACCCTTGTGGGGGAGATGGCCGGCAGGCCAGAGGGGGGTGCCATGCACGCCGACGCCGAAGGAAGGAGAGGCCGGTGACTTGCCCAAAACCAGGCGTGCTCGCTGATGAGACGTCTCTCGTCTGCGCCAGTTCGTTCATGCCTTTCGCTCATCCTCCAGCCGTTCCCGTCACCCCTGCCTGCCTGGCATCACCCGTTCGGCGATGATGCCGAGCAATCCCCTTATCTTCCGCGCCGTCTCATCCGCAGTCTCATGCGTCGACGGATGAAGCCCCTCGATCGGCGGCAACGGGTCACACTCCGTGCAGACGCAGCGGTAGGGTTTGATTGCCGTCGCCTTCATGCCGCCTGGCGGCTCCAGCTGGCGAAGGGGTCGGGCAGGTTGCGCCAGCGCTCGGGCGCGAAGACCTCGGTCTCGATGAGGCAGGCGTCGAGTTCTCTCCTGATCCAGGCCTCGTCCATCGGGTCGGCGCCGATGAAGACGATTTCCTGGCGGCGGTCGCCCCAGATGGGGTCGAGATAAGGGCCGATGGCGCGCATGAAGCCCGGTTCGTCGGGCCATTGTTCACGGGGTACGGCCGCCCACCAGAGACCCATCGTGCCGGTGCGCACGATCGCGCCGGCCTGGCTGACTTCGCCGACATGGTGCGGGCGCGTTGCCAGCCAGAAGAAGCCTTTGGCGCGCACCACGCCCGGCCAAGTCCTATCGAGGAAAGCCTGCAGCTTCGCCGGATGGAAGGGCCGTTTCTCGCGATAGACGAAGGAGCGGATGCCGTATTCCTCGGTTTCCGGCACATGGTCGCGGAAGCCGTGCAATTCCTTGTACCAGAGCGGATGTGTCTCGGCCCTGTCGATATCGAAGCGGCCGGTGCCGAGCACCTCTTTGAGCGCCACCTTGCCGAAATCCGCCTCGATCAGCCTCGCACCCGGGTTGAGGCCGGTGATGATTTTCCGCGCTGCGTCGCGTTCCGTCTTGCTTGCCGTGCCGATCTTGTTCAGCACCACGACATCGGCGAATTCGATCTGCTCGACCAGCAGGTCGACGATGGTTCTGGTATCGCCTTCGCCTGCCGTTTCGCCGCGGTCGGCGAGGAAATCGGCCGAGGCGTAGTCGGCGAGCAGATTGGCGGCGTCGACGACGGTCACCATCGTATCGAGCCTTGCAACGTCGGAAAGGCTCTGTCCGTTCTCGTCGCGGAATTCGAAGGTGGTGGCGACCGGCAGCGGCTCGGCGATGCCGGTGGATTCGATCAGCAGATAGTCGAACCTGCCCTGGGTGGCGAGATCGCGCACCTCCTTCAAGAGGTCGTCGCGCAGCGTGCAGCAGATGCAGCCATTGGTCATCTCGACCAGTTGCTCCTCGGTGCGAGAGAGATTGGCGCCGCCATCGCGCACGAGGGCGGCATCGATATTCACCTCGCTCATATCGTTGACGATGACGGCGACGCGCATGCCTTCGCGGTTGCCGAGCACATGATTGAGCAGCGTCGTCTTGCCGGCACCGAGAAAGCCGGAGAGCACCGTGACCGGAAGTCTGTTGTCCATGAAACCTCGCACATTTAATGTTATATCATTACAATGTTGTGGCCGAAAAAAAGGCGGAACGGGGTCATCCGCCTCTTTCCGCCTCAGCTCTCCCCGAAGCGCCGCATGACAATCATGCGTTGGAGAGGCAATCCTTCATGCTCTCGGCGATGCCGCGCATGAGGGTGAAATAGAGATCGGGACCGGCCTTCAGCGTTGCCGCTTCGGGGTCGAGCACGCCGGATCTGGCGTTCGTGCCCTCGATAACGACATTGACGAGGCGCGGCTCGAATTGCGGTTCGGCAAAGACGCAGGTGGCGCCGAGTTCGCCGACCTTGCGGTGGATTTCCGAAACGCGCTCGGCACCGGGAATGGTTTCCGGGCTGACGGTGATCGAACCGGCGACGCGGATGCCGTAGCGGTGCTCGAAATACTGGTAGGCGTCGTGGAAGACGATGAAGGGCTTGTCCTTGACGGGAGCGACGGTGGCGGCAATTTCCTTGTCCAGCGCCGTCAGCTTATCATCAAGCGCCTTGGCATTCGCCTGGTAGGTCAGCGCATTGGCGGGATCGGCGGCGACCAGCGTTGTGGTGATCACGGCAGCCATGGCCTTGGCATTCATCGGGTCGAGCCAGAGATGCGTGTCGAAGGCGCCATGGCCATGGTCACCGTCCTGTCCGTGGTCATCATCATGCCCGGTGTCGGCGGCATGGTCGTGATCCGCACCTTCGGCGGAAGCGCCATGGTGCTCATCACCATCCTCATGCGGCTCGAAGGCGCCGCCTTCGCGGAAGGGCAGTTTGACGAGGCCGGGGGCATTGTCGAGTTCGGCGATGCTGGCGTTCGAGCCCAGCGCTTGCAGCGGCTTTTGCAGGAAAGCCTCGAGACCGGGCCCGGTCCAGAAGATCACCTTGGCTTCCTGCAGCGCGCGCGCATTCGACGGCTTGAGGCTGTAGGTATGCGGGGAGGCGGCGCCGTCGACGATCAGTTCGGGTTCACCCACACCCTGCATGATCGCCGCAACCAGCGAATGGATCGGCTTGATCGAGGTGACGACGACCGGCGTGTCGGCCGCCCGCATGGTGCCGGCAAAGAGCAAGGCGGGGACCGCCAGCGCCGGGAGAGTGAGGGCGACCGGAATTCTAAAGGCCAGGATCTTCAGGGCTGGGCCCAGGGTGCGTTTCATCGAATGCTCCGCTTGAATTGCAGATGTTATGTTATTACATCAATTGCGTTATGCTATAACGTGTGCAATAGCAGGATGCAACAGCGCTGTCGGAAAATTTGATGTTCTCTCCCGCAAATACGAAGGGCGAACCGCTGGTTTCGCTCGAAAATGTCGGCGTTCTCAGAAGCGGCCGCTGGCTTGTGCGCGGCGTGGAATTTTCCGTCTCGCGCGGCGAGATCGTCACGCTGATCGGGCCGAACGGCTCCGGCAAGTCGACCAGCGCCAAGGCGGCGATCGGTGTACTGAAGCCGAATGAGGGCAGGGTGGAGCGTCTCGCCGGCCTGAAGGTCGGCTATGTCCCGCAGAAGCTTGCGATCGACTGGACGCTGCCGCTTTCAGTGCGGCGGCTGATGACGCTGACCGGCCCCCTGCCGGAACGTGACATGCGTGCGGCACTCGAAGCCGCCGGTATCGACCATATGCTTGACGCCGAGGTGCAGCATCTCTCCGGCGGCGAATTCCAGCGGGCCCTGATGGCGCGCGCCATTGCCCGCAAACCTGATCTGCTCGTGCTCGACGAGCCGGTACAGGGTGTCGATTTCTCCGGCGAGATCGCGCTCTATGATCTGATCAAGTCGATCCGCAACGCCAGCGGCTGCGGCATCCTGCTGATCTCGCACGATCTCCACGTCGTCATGGCCGAGACCGACACGGTCATCTGCCTCAACGGCCATGTCTGCTGCCGCGGCACGCCGGAAGCCGTCAGCCGCAGCCCGGAATATGTGCGCCTGTTCGGCAGCCGGGCGGCGCAGACGCTCGCCGTCTACAGCCATCACCATGACCATACACACCTGCCGGATGGGCGCGTGCAGCATGCCGACGGCACCGTGACCGATCATTGCCATCCCGACGACGGGCATCACGCTCATGGTCATGAGCACGCTCATGCTGGTCATGAGCACGCGCATGAAGGTCATACGCACGCTCATGATCATGACGATCACCATGGCCATGAGCACTCGCATGCTCATTCCCACAGTGGGGAGGGCCGTCATGCTTGACGATTTCTTCGTGCGCGCCATCCTCGCCGGCGTCGGGCTGGCGCTGACGACGGGGCCGCTCGGCTGCTTCATCATCTGGCGGCGCATGGCCTATTTCGGCGATACGATTGCCCATTCGGCGCTGCTCGGCGTCGCGCTTTCGCTGCTCTTCGAACTCAATCTGACGATTGCCGTCTTTGCCGTCGCAGCCCTCGTATCGGTGCTGCTGCTCTTCCTGCAGAAACGTCAGGCGCTGTCGGCCGATGCGCTGCTCGGCATCCTTTCGCATGCCACGCTGGCGATCGGCCTCGTCATGGTCGCCTTCATGAGTTGGGTGCGGATCGATCTCATCGCCTTCCTGTTCGGCGACATCCTAGCGGTTTCCTCGACCGACATCGCGCTGATCTGGGGTGGTGGGCTGTTCGTGCTCGCGGCAATGGCCTGGCTCTGGCGGCCGCTGCTGGCTTCCACCGTCAATGCCGAGCTTGCCGAGGCCGAGGGTCTGAGGCCGGAGCGGGCGCGACTGTTCTTCATGCTTTTGATGGCCGTCGTCATTGCCATTGCCATGAAGATCGTCGGCATCATGCTGATCACCTCGCTGCTGATCATTCCGGCGGCTGCGGCCAGGCGCTTTTCGGCGACGCCGGAGATCATGGCGGTCCTCGCCTCGGTCATCGGCGCAGCCGCCGTCGTCGGCGGGCTGTTCGGCTCGCTCACCTACGACACTCCCTCCGGTCCCTCGATCGTGGTCGCGGCGCTGATCCTCTTCATTCTCAGCCTGCTTCCCCTCAGGCGGCACCGCGCAGTCATGCAAGGACAAGGCTCATGACGACACCGCAACTTACCAAGAACCAGTCGCTGGTCTTCGACGTGCTCGAAAAGGCCGAAGGGCCGCTTAGCGCCTATACCATTCTCGACAAGCTGCGCGACCACGGTTTTCGCGCCCCGCTGCAGGTCTACCGGGCGCTGGAAAAGCTGCTCGAATATGGCGTCGTCCACCGGCTCGAAAGTATCAATTCCTTCGTCGCCTGCGCCCATCCGGGCGATGACTGCCACAGCCACGGCATCGTCGCCTTCGCCATCTGCGAAAGCTGCGGCCAGGTGATGGAATTCCACGACCACGAGGTCGATCACCGGTTGATGGGCTGGGTGCGCGGGCAGAAGTTCAAGCCGGAGAAGACGACGATCGAGATCCGCGGATTGTGCGAGGCTTGTGCGGCGTAAAGCCCGCGGGCCGGAATCCAACCAGCGCGCGTCCGAGCGGGTGAATGGCTCCCATGAAAGCGAGAATCTTTCGCTTATCTTCCTGAAAGTGGTGGAGCCGACGGAAACTCAAACGTGACAAAAGATGAGGCCGGGAAGACCGGCCTCATCTTTTGCATTCTTTCGCCGGTTGAGTTTAGTCCGGGCCGGCGTTAGGTCAGCCCTTGCCGGGGCCGCCTTTGTCGCCCTTGCCGGAACCGCTGTTGTCGTTCTTGTCGGAACCGTCATTGTCGGTCTTGCCGGAACCGCCATTGTCGCTCTTGCCGGAGCCGCCATTGTCGCTCTTGCCTGAGCCGCCATTGTCGCTCTTGCCTGAGCCGCCATTGTCGCTCTTGCCGGAGCCGCCATTGTCGCTCTTGCCGGAGCCGCCATTGTCGCTCTTGCCGGAACCGCCATTGTCGCTCTTGCCGGAACCGCCATTGTCGCTCTTGCCGGAACCGCCATTGTCGCTCTTGCCGGAGCCGCCATTGTCGCTCTTGCCGGAGCCGCCATTGTCGCTCTTGCCGGAGCCGCCATTGTCGCTCTTGCCGGAACCGTCATTGTCGTTCTTGCCAGGGCCACCCTTGTCGCCCTTGCCCTTGCCATCCTTGCCGTGGTCGCGGTCTTTTCCATCCTTGCCGCCGTGATCGTCGCGGTCCTTGCCGCCGTGATCGTCCTTGCCGTGGTGGCCCTTGCCATCTTTGCCGTGGTCGCGATCTTTTCCATCCTTGCCGCGGCCGTGATGATCGTGATCCTTGCCGCCGTGGTGGTCTTTTCCGTGGTGGCCATCCTTGCCGGGGTCTTGATCTTTTCCGCCGGTGTCGTCGCCTTGAACACCGCCGTCGCCGTTGCCCCCGCTGTCGCTATTGCCACTCCCGTCATTGCCATCGTTCCCATTGCTGGCGACCGAGCCGGTGTTGGATGTCTTCTTGCCGCCGCCAACGTTTTGGCTGCCGTGATCGCTATCGTTGGAACTGAATTTGTTATCGGTCTGAATTGCTCTTGTCGGCATGCACAGCCTGTATTCGAGTGTGCCGCGAACTGCGCTGTTGCAATTAACAACTGCCGGAGCTGCCGTTGCCAAGCTGCTGCTTGCCAGGAGGGAAGCAATGGCAAGGCCGAATTTCGATGCTCTGCTGATCATTTCATACGTCTCCCAAAAGGTTAACCGAATGTTAATGGGAGGAATTCTTATACTAACGATGAATTAACGGAAAGAATAAACAATGGTTAATCTGTATCGGCTATATAATAAGGTTAAATTCTCAAGTATAAAATTTTAATAAATTTTTATCCCGACTCTGCTATTGTTGCGGGATAAATAAGGGAATCGGCTATGAGGCGTCTCTTTTCTCTTGCTGCTATTTTAGCCATTCTTCTGCCTTTTCAGGCCGTTGCCGGATCATCTCTGCCTGTGACCAGAAGCATCGGCGCACCTGTGGGGTTCGGCGCAGCCTGCGCCAAGTACAAGTGGCTGTGCGGCAGGATGGCGGCGCAACAGCGGAACGACGCTGCAGGAATAGCGCTTCTTCAAAAGATCAATCGTGCCGTCAACGGACGCATCATTCCTGCAGAAGATCGTCCGTCATCCGGAAGCAGGGATGTTTGGTCTCTGCCGGTTGCCGGCCGTGGCGACTGTGAGGACTACGCTCTCCAGAAGATGAAGGACCTGATCGAGGCTGGTTTTCCATCGAACCGACTGGCCCTTTCGGTGGTCATTGGACCGCATGATCAAAACCATGTCGTTCTCGTCGCCCGGACGGATGGCGGCGATTATGTGCTCGATAATCTGACCAGTGTGGTGAAGCCATGGCGCACCACGGGCTATACGTTCCTGGCCACTCAGGATTTTCGATCGCGCACGGGCTGGCGCGTGACGCTTGCCGGTCCCCGCGCAGGTGAGTTCTCCTGAGGCGGGCCGTCGCTCAGACTCCAACGCGAACAACGCCAAATTCGAGTGCAGATAGCGGTAAATTCGACGTAGAATTGCGTGCTCAACACCGTGCTTGATGCGTGCCTGATGTAAGAATCGGAAACACTTTGTGACTAAGTGTCTCCAAAAGCAGCGTTTTTTGACTTGCCGCGTCAAGAGAGATGAAGGATATTCTGCAAACGTTGAGGGAAGCCTTCATGATCAGAATGATTGAAAACCCTGCCGAACTGGCTGGCGAAGATATCACCGGCAAATATATTCTCCGAAGGCTGAACTATCATTGGTTCGCCTACGGCAAGGCGGCCATTGTGGCTGCCTGCAAGGGAACGATCCTGCATCTCGAGCGGGAAGAAACGGTCTATTCCGAGCGTTGGGGCCGTCGCGCCTATAGCGGAACCGGCAAGCGTTACCCCGGCGGCATCTGTCCCATTTCGGCCGTCGCCTGCGTTTGCGATACGCCCGACGACGTCAATGCCGTCATTCAACTGGATGTCGAAGCGCAGGACGAATTCTATCAGCTGATCGCCAAGACGGAAGCCAGGGTTCAGGCTCTTGCCGCTTCCTCACGAAACAGCCAGTTTCTCGAAGCGGCCGAGTAGGGCGGTTTTTCAACGATGTAAGGTAACCGCCACCGCAGTCTCCGGTAACTCGAACGCGGTATACGAGGGGCGTTGTTGCAATCCGACGCAGCTTTCATTCGTTGGGTTGCCATCGGGTTGCGCGTGGGGAGAAGAGGGAGCAACCGGCACCTCAACCCTGCATCAACGAGGGGAAGAACTGAGGCACCGTCTCAAATCTCTTTCCGCGCATGACCGTCGAAGGACCGGGCTGGCGGCTCGTGTCTCATACGGCGATGTGGATGGTGACAGCGGAACTGCCGTAACCAAATCAACCCGCGACCCTACCTTTCTCACAGAAACTGCCGACAAACAGGAGCAGTCGCGTGACCAAGACTGAACTCTCGGACCTCTATCGCGGCTACATCGCCTGCCTGAACAGGCAGGACTGGCCGAAACTCGGGCAGTTCGTCGATGAGGGCGCGGTGCATAACGGCCGGCGACTCGGGGTGTCGGGTTACGTCGAAATGCTGGAGCGGGATTTCGATGAGATTCCCGATCTCTATTTCAATGTGGTGACGTTGGTTGCCGATCCGCCTTACGTTGCGTGCCGGCTCGGCTTCGACTGCGCGCCGAAGGGAAAGTTCCTCGGGCTCGACGTGAACGGCCGACGCCTTTCCTTCGCCGAGAACGTCATCTACGAATTTCGCGGTGGAAAGATCGTCGAGGTCTGGTCGGTCATCGACAAGGCGGCGATCGAAGCCCAGCTTCGGGGCGAGAGCTGATCGCCCGACCTTGAAGTGGGCGCATATCCCGAGGAGAAAGGAGCGGCGGTCATGACACGGCAGGACATCCGTCCCGGTCAGATATTCGCAGCCGCAGCGCCATCGCTCGGATCGCTTGCGATAACCATAGCCCTGATGTTTGCCGCGCTCTTCTGGCCAGCCGGCCGGCTCGATTGGCCGCGCGGCTGGATGTTTCTCGGCCTCTTTCTTGCGCTGACATTTGTCGCGATGATCTGGATCTGGCGCGTGAACCCGGAACTGTTTGCGGCGCGCAGCCGATACCAGAAAGGCACCAAGGCCTGGGACGCCGTGGTGGCGACACTGACGATCATTCTCTTTGCGGCCATTCTTCCGGTCGGCGCCTTGGATGACGGGCGGTTCCTTTGGGCGCCGCAGCCCGATTGGGTCGTCCTTCTCGGCTATCTCCTGATGACATCAGGTTATCTCGGCCTGACTTGGGCGCAGTCCGTCAACCGGCACTTCGAGCCGACGGTGCGCATCCAAACCGATCGCGACCATAAGGTGATCGACACCGGCCCCTATGTCGTCATCCGCCACCCGGGATACGCCTTCGCCATCGTGCTGGGCATCGGAATGGCGCTGTCGCTTGGCTCGCTTTACGCGCTGATCCCCGCCGGCCTGCTTGTCGTCGTGCTTTTCGGCCGGACGCTGGGGGAGGAGGCGGAATTGCGCAAGGGGCTCGAGGGATATGTCGAGTATATGGGGCGGGTGCGCTGGCGCTGGATTCCGGGTGTTTGGTGAGCGTGAGACTTTACCCCTTCCTTTACAGGTGTCCCACGGCACACCCATCACCTCTCTCCGGCCTCATCCTGAAGTACCCCGCAAAGGGCCTCGAAGGGCGAGGGCGGCCGCAATTCACCCAATGACCTTCAGATCGCGGGCGAAGCGTTGCCAGTTGGCGACGTAGTTTTTCGCCGAGCGGCGGATGGCTTCGATTGCGGCGTCGTCGAGCAGGCGCACGACGCGGGCGGGGGCCCCGACGATCAGAGAGTTATCGGGGAATTCCTTGCCCTCGGTCACCAGCGCATTGGCCCCGACCAGGCAGTTGCTGCCGATCTTCGCGCCATTCAGAATGGTGGCGCCCATGCCGATTAGCACGTTGTCGCCGAGCGTGCAGCCGTGGAGGATGGCGTGGTGGCCGATGGTGCAGCCTTCGCCGGTGGTCAGCGGGAAGCCCATGTCGGTATGGGCCATCACGCCTTCCTGGATGTTGGTGCCGGCGCCAATGGTGATCCGCTCATTGTCGCCGCGCAACACCGAGCCGAACCAGATGCCGACGTTCTCACCGACCTCGATGTCGCCGATCACATGCGCATCCGGCGCGATCCAGTGAAGGCCGGCGGGCGGTAGCTTCGGGGTCAGTCCGCCAAGGGCGTAGATCGGCATGGCATCCTCCGCTCAGACGACTTCGACCGACAGCGTCGCCACGCCGTCGATGCCGCAGGTGATGCGGTCGCCCCTCGCAACCGCGCCGACGCCGGCCGGTGTGCCGGTCATGATCACATCGCCCGGCGCCAGCACGAAGAGCTTCGAGAGCTCGGCGATGATCTCGGGCGCCTTCCAGATCATCTGGTTGAGGTCGCCGTCCTGGACGCGCCTGCCGTTCTGCTCCAGCCAGATCCGGCCATCGGCGGGATGGCCGAGCCGGCTTGCCGGCACGATCGCCGAGACGGGGGCGGAATGTTCGAAGGCCTTGGCGAGCTCCCAGGGGCGGCCGAGCTTCTTGGCTTCGCCCTGCAGATCGCGGCGGGTGAAATCGATGCCGACGGCGTAGCCGTAGATGCAGTCGAGCGCGTCTGCGGCCTCAATGTCAGCGCCGCCCGATTTCAGCGCCAGCACGCATTCGACCTCGTAATGGACGTCGTTCGACAGCGGCGGATAGGGAAAAGCATTTCCCGCCGGCAGCAGATTGTCGGCGTTCTTCTGGAAGAAGAAGGGCGGCTCGCGGGAGGGATCATGGCCCATCTCGATCGCATGGTCGGCATAGTTGCGTCCGACGCAATAGACGCGTCGCACCGGAAAGCGCTCATCGGTGCCGTCGACCGGCAGCAGAACCGGTGCGGGACGCGGAATGACGGTGGCGGGATGGGGCATGGCGGGTCTTCCTGTTCAACGAGTCTTTCGTTGATCTTAAACGGAAAACAATGCGGCGGGGAAGCGTGCTTGACAGATTGACGCTGTTGCCCACGATCGATAACTTACATTCATGAGCAGGATTTTCACAGTTTCTACGATGTCTACGACCACCGTTTGGCGGTGGGTGGCAGACGCGTGAACCGAATTCCGTTCATTGCAGAAGACACCAACCCGCCGGAAACGAGCGGGTTTTTTGTTGCCGCTCGTCTCCGGCATTCGAGGACGAGAACATGGACGATATCGCGAAACAGATTCTTGCCGAGCGGGCGCTCGCCGCCGCCCGCCGCTCTGTCGCCTGCCGCTATGCCGGGGCCGCCTTCGCCTATGTCTCCGGCTCCATCATACGCGGCGAAGGCACCGAGTTTTCGGATATCGATCTGGTCATCGTGTTCCCGGCGCTGGAAAGAGCTTGGCGGGAATCGTTCACGGAGGATGAGTTTCCGGTCGAGGCTTTCGTCCATGATCCGCAGACGCTGGCGCATTATATTCATCAGGATGCCGAGAGCGGTTATCCTATCATGGGCAATATGGTTGCGACGGGCAGCATATTGGGACCGGAATTCGAGCGTGCCCGCGCTATCCAGGAAAAGGCTGCAGGCATGCTGGCGGCAGGACCGAAACCGCTGGCCGGGCCGGCCTATGACGCGTTGCGCTATCATGTGACCGACCTTGCCGACGATCTGCGCGGCAAGCGCCCGCCCGAAGAGGTCGCCGCCATCGCCGCGCATCTCTACCAGAAACTCGCCGATCTCATTCTGCTCGGGCATGGCCAATGGGCCGGCCGGGGAAAATGGGCGCCGCGCCTGCTCAGGGCATTCGACCCGCAATTGGCGAGCGAATTCGACACGGCGTTCCGCCTGGCGACGCAAGGTGAGGCAGCCCGGTTTCTCGATCTGGCGGACCGGACGCTCGCCTTGCACGGTGGCCGTTATTTTGATGGATACAGGCAGGACGCTCCGCTGGCGGCGCGGCGGCTGGAATAGAGGTGCAATCGGAGAATGCAAGGCCCAAGAGAGCCTTATCCCGAGGTCCCCCGTAAGGGGCCTCGAAGGACGAGGCGGGTGCTCAGGGGGAGATGGGGCAAGGAGCAACGTTGCGGCGTGTCCTTCGAGGCTTCGGCCTTTGGCCTGCCCGCCTCAGAATGAGAAGGGTTGGAGGATGCCGCTTTACCTTCACCCGCGAGATCTCCATTGCGGCAAGATACAGGGCATTCACCCCCGCGAGATCATCCAGACTCCCACCATCGTCACCGCAAGGCCGATAAACATCGAGTGAACGGCTCAAGCCATTGCAATACGGTGCCAGTTGGATAGAGCTGAACTGTAATATTATCAAAACCAGAGGATGAAAGAAGAATGCCGGGGTTGCGATTTTTCAGAGCAAACCATATTCTCACGCCCATACTTTCCGTAACTTTAGGTCTTTCCGGATGTGTCACGACCAAGGATGGTGTCCAGATTTCTGCGGATCATAGTCGCGCCGTGAGTGGCGAGCGGACAAAAATGGGCCAGTCTTACAATTTGAATGCAGACTGCACCGCTGCGACGATGGCGAAGATAAAGTTGGTGCAAGCCCCGGCGCACGGTTCGGTTGAATTTGTTAACGAAAAGATTTTTTCACATTACCCGACAGGTGCCCCGCAGATCAGGTGCAATTCCAGGAAATCTCCTGGCGTGTCCGAATATTATACTTCCAACAGCGGATACTCTGGAAAGGATATGTATAAGGTCAGAGTGTCCTACGGCGAAGGAACCATCAAGGACGTAACCGTCAATATCAACGTGATAAAGAACTGACGTAAGTCGCCGGTAATTTTCAAATCGGTCGTTCAAGCGAAGCGGTGGCGCATCTGCGGGTGCGCTGCCGTGGAAGATATGCCTAGCCGAGAGCACCTTGCTCCGTGCAAATCCTGTCGATCAGCGCGTCCAGTTCACCCCGTGGCGGACGGCTCTTCGCCAGGCGCTGCTTGAGGTGTACGATCGAGTCTGCCAGGATTTCCTCCAGGCTCTCGGCGCAGGTGAATTCGCCCGCCACGCGCTTGACCTTCGAATTGTCGAAGATTGCGGTCCAGGCCTTGTCGCCGAGGAGCGGGCCGATCCATTCCGGATTGTATCTGACCAGCGTGTCGGTCGGCACGTGCACGATCTTTGCCTCGACGCCCAGCAATCTCGCGATGGTCTTCTGGATATCGTCCCAGATATGCGCACGGTCGGAGGTGATGTGAAAAATTTCGCGCAGCGCCGCTTGCTTGCCGAAAAGGCCGACGAAAGGCACGGCGAAATCGACCGAGCGGGTGAGCGTCCAGGGCGTGTGGCCGTCGCCCGCCACGATGATAGGCTCGCCGTCCAGCATGCGCCTCGCCATAATGTCGGCGTCGCCCATCATCATCGGCAGGCCGGTGCGGACGGTGTGGCTGGGGCGGATGATCGTCCAGGCGAGATTACTGGATTTCTGGAGCAGTTCCTCGCAGGCGATTTTGGCCTGGCTGTAGGGCCAGTAGGGATTGATCGCCGGCGTTTCCTCGGTGATCACGTAATGACGCGGCGGTTTTTCGTAGACCGAGGCCGAGGAGATGAAGATGTACTGGCCGCAATTGCCGGAGAACAGCTCGATGTCGCGCGCCACCTCATCCCTGGTAAAGGCGATGAACTGGCAGACGACATCATAATTGGCCCTGGCGAGATCGGCGTAGGCATCCGATCCAAGCTCCCCGACGATCGAGGTCGTCCCGGCAGGCAAGGCGGCGCTTCTCAGGCCGCGATTGAAGACGCTGACATGGTGACCCTCGGCAACGGCGCGTTCGACGCATGGATGGGAGATCTGGCCGGTGCCGCCAATGAAGAGAACTTTCAAAGCCATGGGAGTGACCTCGGGGTCTAGGGGCGGGAACTGCGATCACCCTTCATAGCGTGAAAGAAGGTGGTCGTCTCCCGCAAATCTCCGCCGAGAGCATGGGGAACGAGCGGCGGCGGCGATAACCTCTGATCGCCGCCGCGCCGACCGGGCAGCCTATGCATGCGCCTTGCGACGGGCTGCGACGACAAGCCAGATCGAGGACAGCAGGAAATAGAAGGCGCCGAACCCGGCATAGGGCACGATATCAAGGATAGTCGGTGCGTCGATGCCAAACGACTGGCTGATCATGAAGCCGCCGGCAAGGGCCGACTGTGCGCCGCTCAGGATCATGACCCATTGGGCGCCGTCGGTACGCCAGCGCCTCACGCCAGTATAGAGCTGCAACAGGCCGGAGAGGATCGCCCAGGCTCCGAACACGGCGAGGACGGCGTAGGTGCTATTGCTGACCGCGATGATGACGGCGAGCGCCGTGACCGTGCTGACCGCGACATTCAGCGTTTGGGACGGGTTGGCTTGCAGGCCGCCATTGACCTTGGCGTCGATCAGATTGGCGAGCGCATCCCACAAGGGATAGACCACCAGCAGAAAGGCAACGGCGCGTGACTGTCCGGCAAAGAGGATGGCGGCGGAAATCCAGACCATCGAGAAGGCGGCACGGGTAAAATAATAGGATCTCAGCCAGTTGGACTGAAGGGAAGATGGAGTTTGCATCGGCAGATTCCTTTGTGATTGCCTGCCTACTAGTAGGTAGATAGCAAAATGGAGTCAACGCGCCGGCCGCACACCTTGTTGTGATAGCACCGATGCAGTGAGAGTCTTGACAATTCGCCTACCAGAAGGTAGGGGACGCTATGAAATCAATAGCTTCCACTTCCGACAAGATCCTGGATATCGCGCAGTCGCTTATCGTGGCGGGAGGCTACAACGGCTTCAGCTATGCCGACATCTCGGCTGCGATCGGCATCAGGAAAGCCAGCATCCACCATCATTTTCCGACAAAGGCCGAACTGGTGGCGGTGCTGGTGGAGCGCTACTTCAAGCAGGCGCAGGCGGGTCTGCAGTCGCTGCGCGAGCAGGCCGCAAGCCCCGCCGATCAGCTGCATTTCTACGTCAATTATTGGCACACATGCATTCGCGACGCCTCGCAGCCCTTCTGCGTCTGCGCGATGCTCGCCGGCGAAATGCAGATGCTGCCCGACGAGGTCGCCTCCCGCGTCCGCGCCCATTTCCAGGGCCTCGCGGCATGGCTGACCTTGGTGCTGCAGGCAGGCGTCGAGCAGGGCCAGTTCCGGCTGGACAAGCGGCCGGAAGAGCAGGCGCAAATGCTGATGGCCTCGGTTCATGGGGCGATGCTCTCGGCGAGGGCACTCGGCGATCCCGGGCTGTTCATTGCGGTCGTCGCTCCTGAGATCTCGAGGCTGCGGGTCCCGGCGCGCTAGAGGAATTCTCTGGCCGAATCCTGATCGAAACTGGATGAGAGATGCGCGAAAGAGAATTCAATGGCGATGTGGCGCCGGTAACGAGGCAGACGACGAGGTTGAGGCTCAGAATTCCTGAGCCGGCGGATATTCATTTCCTGACCGAACTTTTTTCAAGGCTGGAATTGGTCGCGCATCGGCCCGTGCCCCGGCCGGACTCGCCGGAAGAAAGTGCGGAGCGGCTTGCGCGCGATATCAAGCATTGGAAAGAGAACGGCTTCGGGCGCTGGGCGGTCGAGACGGCGGATGCGTTGATCGGTTTCGGCGGCGTGACCATTTCCAGAGATTTCGATGGCCTCAATCTTTCCTATCATCTGCAGCCCGAAAGCTGGGGGCGGGGCTATGCCACAGAACTGGTCAGAGAAACTCTGGCCTTTGCCTTTGACGACTTGGATGCGGACCGGGTGATCGGGTTGGTTCGCTCGGCCAACGCAGCGTCAAAACAGGTTCTTGAGAAATGCGGCTTCCGTTTCGAACGCGAGGTCATGCTGCACAGCGCGCCGACCAACCTCTATGCGATCGATAAACGTAGAAGGAAATAGCAACTGCTCGCACCGAATGCTGACCCGCCCTTCCGATCCGTCATTCCCCGCCTTCTGTCAGCGCATCCCGAACGATCGCATAATAGGCGGCAAGTTCGGGAATATCGGCAGCCAGCGTGTCGAAGACGGGATCAGACGGCGCCAACGTCCCGGCGTATTTCGTCTCGATGAAAGCCTGGTGGGCGGCGAGCGCTTCGGCATCGGCCTTGTGCACGACGGTGAAAACGGGCGAGGGCAGGGTGCGGCCTTTGACGATGATGCGGTCGAGTTCGACGACGATGTAAGTCTCAGTGACCAGCCTTGCGGTTTCTTCGCCGAGCAGCAGCGCCACGCCGTAATTCTTCGAGGCGCCTTCGAGGCGGGAGGCGAGGTTGACGCTGTCGCCGAGGCAGGAATAGTCGAAGCGGCGGGTCGAGCCCATGTTGCCGACGATGCATTCGCCGGTGTTGATGCCGACGCCCATCTTCAAGACGTGCGGCTTACGGCCAAATATGGCCGCCTCCCGCTCCAGTTGGCTATTCAGCCTCGAAATCGCCGCCTGCATAGCGAGCGATGCGCGCACGGCGTGAAGCGCATGATCGGGATCGTCGAGCGGTGCATTCCAGAAGGCCATGATGCAGTCGCCCATATATTTGTCGATCGTGCCGCCATGATCCATCACCACGTCGGAGAGCGGCGTCAGCAGCCGGTTGATCAGGCCGGTCAGTTGCTCCGGATCGTCCTTCAGCGTTTCGGCAATGGTGGTAAATCCCCGCACATCGGAAAATAGCACCGAGAGCGTGCGCCGCTCGCCGCCGAGCTTCAGCTGCGAGGGGTCGTTGGACAGGCGTTTGACGAGATCGGGCGAGATATATTGGGCGAAGGCGCGGATGATTTGGCGCTTGTTGCGGCGCTCCTCGGCATAGTCGAAGGCGGCCTGGCCGAAGACGACAGAGATATAAGCGACGGTCGGGCCGAGTGGCGAGACGAAGACATGGGCAAGCCGGATGCCGGCAAAGCTGACGGCCGCGAAGGCGAGGAGGGCCGCCGCACTGGTCACGATCGTCAGCCATCCTGTCGAGCGCCAGACGGTTGCGGCGGCCAGCAGCACCGCTAATAGGATGCAGGCGGCAACCGTCGGCAGGCGGGCTTCCGCGATCGACAGGCCATCGCGGATATTGTCGTAGATCGTTGCCTGGATCTCGACGCCGGAGACGAGTTTGCCGGTGTGGACCGTATAGGGTGTCGCAAAGGCATCGACACCGCGCTTGTCGATCTCGGGCGCATTCTGCAGGCTGAGGCCGACCAGCACGACGCGGTCCTTGAAATAATCCGGCGGCAGCAGATTTTCAGGGTCGAGCGCCTGGTAATAGGAGACGGTGGGATAGCTGCGGGCCGGGCCCAAGGATTGGATGAGCTGACCGGCCGGCACGGATGCGTGTGTCGCTCCCGACGTTTTCGCCAGCATCGCGGCAAAGCCGTCCTCGTAACCTGGAATGCGCCGGAAGATGCCGTCGCCGCTGAGATCGATCGAGGCGATGCCGGTCACCGCGCCCGCTTCGATCAACTGCGGCAGCGGTGTGGCACGGATCAGCTGCGAGGCCTGCGGCGTCTCGATCAGCGTTTCGTCGCCGGCGAGCACGATATCGGCGCCGACCGCCTTGGCGATCGCCGCGTCATTGTCGGGATTGGAGGGTTCGGCCATGATGATGTCGAGGCCGATGGCACGGGCGCCGGCTGCGCGCAGCTGGCTGATGAGCTCGGCATGCAGGCTGCGCGGCCAGGGCCATTGCGCGTTGATATCGGCCAGTGAGGGCTCGTCGATCGCCACGATCACAGGCCCACCCTGCGGCGGGCGTGGGTCGTCGACGGTCGAGAGATAGTCGAAGCTTCTGAGTTCCAGCAGCGACCAGGCGGGCAGGCGCGACAGAAGCGAGATGGCGATCAGCGTGGTCAGCGACAGCACGAGCAGCCGGAGATGGCGGCTCGTGATATGCCTGGCCCGCCGAGGTTTGTCCCGCATCAGAATCGGACTTTGAGCGTGCCCTTGAAGGCGCGGCCCCAGCCGGAAACGCCGGGCGTTATTTCGAAGTCTTCGTCGAGCAGGTTGTAGGCGGACGCTTCGAGCGCCATGCGCTTGTCGAGCGGTTCCCAAATCAGGTGAGCGTCAAGGCTCCAGTAGTCGTCGAGTTTGGTGCCGAGATCGTCGCCGTCGCGCTCGCCGACATAGTTGGCCGCCACCGTCGCCTTGACCTTGGCCTCGTTGACCCAGGTCAGCGCGATCTGGCCGGAATTCTTCGGAATGAACGGCAGAGAGCCGCCGTAATTCGGCTCCAGCGGGTCCTTGTTCTCCGATTCCATATAGGCATAGGTGGCCGAAAGCCCGAAACCATAGCCGAGCGCAATATTGGCAGTGACGGCGGCGCGGTCGATGCTGCCGCGCGACAGCGGCAGGCTGTCGGCCGCCGGAAGCGCAATCAGCGGCAGATCGATCGAGAAATCATGCAGTTCCTGGTGCTGGTATTCGACCGAGGTGAAGAAGCGGTCGGTCCATTCGGCATCCCATTGCAGCGCCGCCGTATCGGTATAACCTTCGACACCCACCGAGAACTGGTTCGGCTGCAGGCCGAGAATGCCGACCGGGGCGAGGGTGGGAACGCCGGTATCAACGCTCTGGCGCATGAAGGCCGCCCGTAGCCAATGGTTCTGGACAGGCGCCCAGGCAAGGCCGAATCGCGGCTCCAGCCGGCTGACATCGACGCTGCCGCCAGACATGCGCGTACCGAACAGCGCATATTCACCCTTCAGATCTGGCGTGATCTCGTGCAGCACGTCGACATAAGCGCGGCCGATGTCGACACGGCCATCGGTCTCCGTGGGTCCAAGCGTCACACCGGGCAGAAGGCGCGGAATGATATCCTCGATGTTAAGGAAGTCGCTGTTATGGGCATCGATCCAGCCGCCCTCTATGCCGTAGCGGAAGGTCAGCGGTCCTACCCCGATATCGTGGTTGAGGGCCGCGACATAGGTCTTCGAGCTCTGGTCCTGGGCGGTTTGTCCGAAGGGACGAATATCGGCGCCGGGACCGCCGAGGAATGGCACCATCTCCCAGTCGAATGCCAGGTCGGCAGTCGTCTTCGTTCGCGTGCCGGAATAGAGGAGTGCGGCATTCAATACGTTTTCGTAGCCGAACGTATGGCTCCAGCCGATGCCGGCATTGGTTGTCGTGATGATGTCGCGCCGGTTCAGATAGAGCGGCAATTCGTCGGGCACCAGCGGGCCGGCGGCGCCGAATATGGGAAAGAACAACCCGTCGTTCAGAATGGTCGAAAGCTGGGAATTCTCGCTCAGCGTATCGAGGTTATAATCGCGTTTCGCGCCGTTGAAATAGGCAACGACCCTATCGTCCGGCGTGATCGTCGCCGTCAGGTAGCCGTTGCCGCCGAGGATCTTGTTATCGGTGGAGAACCCGCCGAAATCAGTATAGTCGCCGTCGCGCGCAAGCTCTTCCCAGGTCAGGTTGCCGAAGAAGCTGAGTGGGATCGTCTCGTTGGAGAAGCCCTGTATCTCGGCCTCGCCGACGCGGCGTGTATGGCCGTCGACGCTGGTGATGCCGCCGCCGAGCGAGCCTTCGATGAAGGGCGTGCGCAGAAGCGTTGCCGAGCGTGAACGGCCCGACAGCATGTGCGGATCGAGCAGCAGGCCCTGGAACAGCGAGGAGAAGCTCGACGTGTTGGCGCGGTACTGGCTGATATTGTCGTCGCCGAAATCAGTCGCGTTGCTGAAGGGGAAGATGCTGCCCTTGATCGACTGGTCGGTATAGCCGGTGCCTTCGAAGGGGCTGAAGACGGCATCGCCGTAATAGCGGCCCCAGGCATCCAGGCCCTGTAGGCGGAAGGCGTTGTTGAGCGTCGAGCCGGCATCCTCGTTGGCGCCGAGCGCGCTGTAATCGCCGCCGCGCGCCCTGGAGCGGCGGAGAAATTCCTGCGCGTTGCGGATCGCGCCCTCGGCGTCATAGTCGTCGATGTCGACGGCGGTGCGGAAGGCCGGAATGACGGGATCGTTCTTGTCGAGTCTGTCGGCATTGTCGACCGCCTGCTCGGAAGGGATGCGGTCGCCCTTTTCATAATGGGCGGCGGCGAGCATCAGCTGCGACTGAGAATGCGCCGGATTGGCGGTGCTGGCGGCCAGCAGGTCGTCCAGTGCCTTATCGCGCTCGCCGGTCTGCAGGTAGTAGCGGCCGCGGGCGAGAAGGGCGATGTCGAAGCCCGGATCGGCGGCGAGCGCCGCATCGATCTCGCGCTTGGCATCCTTCATCCTTGATTGGTCGAGATAGAGGATGGCGAGATTGGCGTGGGGGACGGGATCTTGCGGATCGAGCGCGATTGCCTTGAGGAAAGCGGCTTCTGCCTCACCATTGGCATCGCGGGCGCCCTGCAGCAGGCCCATCGAGTTCAGTGACCCGGATGCGCCAGGCGCAAGCTCGATGGCGCGGTTCAGGTCGGCAAGGGCGCCGTCGATATCGCTCTTGTATCCGGCCTTGTAGGCGGCGCGCGCGGCAAGGGCGATCGGATGGTTCGGGTCGAGCGCCAAAGCACGGTCAACCGCCTCCCGCATTTGTTCGCGATCGTCGACCAACTGCGCGAGTTGGGCGCGGATGGCGGGCAGGGTGGGATCGTCGGGAAAGCGCTTCTCGGCTTGCCTGATGATGTCGATGGCGGCGCGGGGATTTTCAAGGAAGCCTGCCGTATAAGCTTGCATGATCGCGCCATAGGGTCCGACAGCGGCCGACGGCGGTTTCTCGACGTGGGCTGGATCGGCAAGCGAGCGGGCGAAATAGCCGCCATATTGCGCCATGCTGCGGCGGGCCGGGTCGAGATGCGGCATGGCCGATGCAAACAGCCTTGCGGCATCGTCATAACGCTTTTCGGACCCGGCAATGGTGGCGTCGATCAGGTCGGCGCGCGCCTTCTGGACCACTGTCAGCTTGCGGCGGCGAACCTCCTGAAGGGTTGCTGCCGCCACCTGCCTTCCGTCGAAGGCGCTCTGCACCTCGGCGAGCGCAAGCCAGTCCTCGGTAGTGCGGCGCTCGGGCGGTAAAGCAAGCAGCCGGCGGCGTTCGTCGGCCATGCGGCCTGCCGGCAGCGGCGAGGTCGGCATCAGGCCGAAGCCATCGCGCAGGTTCAGGTAAAACAGCATCTGCTCGCGGTCGTCAGGCGTGACGATGACGAGCTTGCGCGGCGCCTGGCCAATGGTGGCGACCGCTCCTTCGCCTTCGCTCACTTCGACGCTGCCCTGCGGGTTGCTGAGTGCCACGCGGCCTTCGAGCACGATCATCGAGGTTTTGCTGCCCTCGACGGTCATGGTCCAGTCCGTGCCGCGAATGGCGGCTGCGGCGGCAGGGGTCTCGACCGTCAGGCCCTGGCCGCCGCGCTCGGCGCGCGCCCAGATCGTTCCCGATTGCAGCTCCAGTGTCGTGTCGCCGGTCGCGGCCATTTTCTTGACCTGCAGCGAGGAATTGCGGCCGAGGCGAACCTGGGTGTGATCGGAAAAGACGATGGCGAGCTGGCCGTTGGCATTGGTGCGCAGCACGTCGCCGGTCAGGAGATCCTGATTGATGTCGACGACACGCCAGTCCGACACGTCGATGAAGCGGACCTCTTCGCCGGTTTTGCGGGCGATGACGGAACCGGCGACCGGCGTTGCGCGCTGCACGGGATCGGCCATTGCAGGCGGCCCGAAAGCAGGCAGAGCAAGCGCTAGCGCCACCCCTGCGCGAAAGATGTGTTTGGAATGCCCCCGCATGACCTCAACCCCATACCCCATATCCCGTTTGTCTGTGTAGAGTGGAAAAGTCAAGCGTGTTGCACACGTGTTCTTGCTTTCGCAGCCAAGTGTAATATCAGGGAAACACTTGATGGCGGAGTATTCACGTGAGCGAATTCGAAACTGCAACTGAGGTTATGCTGAGCCAGCCGTCGAGCGCGGATATCGGCGTCGAATATTTTGACCATATCAAGAAAATCAATGACATCTTCTACGATCAGATCAAGATTTCCGATCAGAAGGCCGCCTATATCTTTACTTTCATGCTCGCCTTTCTGGTGAGTTCAAGCGAGGTGAGGGCGGTTTTCAGCCCGGCACGTTATATCGGCGGGACGCCGGGCGGCATGCTGTTCTCGGGCCTGCTTGCCGCAGCCTCGGTCTTTTCCATCCTGTCGGCCATCCTCGTTGTGCTGCCGCGTCGCTTGAACAGCTCGACCTCGCTGTTCTGGGGCGCCTGGCCCGGTCATCGCGACATGTTCTTCGAGGCGGCACTCCGGCGCGACGAGCGTTATCTCTTCGACCAATATCTCGAAAACGCCAACATCCTCTCCACCATCGCCCGCAACAAATACCGCTGCGTCACCTTTGCGTTTCGAGGCTTGATGGTGAGTGTCATTGCTTACGTGCTGCTGTTGGTGGCGGTGTGAGGTTTTGCCGGAGGGTGCCGCGGCGTCAGCCCCTCACCCTAACCCTCTCCCCGCTCTGACGGGGAGAGGGGACGTGCCCCATACGAGAGGTGGGAGGGGAACGGAGAGGTTGTATCCCCTTCGCCCCGTTTGCGGGGAGAAGGTGCCGGCAGGCGGATGAGGGGCGGCCCTTTTTCAATCCTCAACCTCGAGAACGAGCTCAAGTTCAACAGGCACGCCAAGCGGCAGGCTGGCGACGCCGAGCACGACGCGGCCGGAGAGCTTTTCTTCGCCGAAGACCTGGAGCAGCATTTCCGACGCTCCGTCGGCAACCTTCGGATGGTCGCGGAAATCGCCTTCGGTGGCGATATAGACGCCGAGCTTGACGACTTTTGCGATCCTGTCCAGCGAGCCGAGATAGTCCTTGGCGGCTGCAAGTGCGCTGAGCGCCGCCGTTTCGGCCGCTTTCTTGCCATCTTCAACCGTCAGTGCGCCACCGACGCGGCCGATATAGCGCGGCTCGCGGTTGATCACCGGTAACATGCCGCTGAAGAAGACCAGCTTGCCTGATGTGACCGCCTCGACATAGGCACCCAGGGGTGTCGGCGGCGGGGGAAGCGCAATGCCTTGTTCCTGCAGCCGTCGTTCCGCGCCGGCTGCCAACGCTTTCACTTGGTTTACCATTTGCCCAGATGTGCGCCGCCGTCGACGTGCAGCACCTCCCCGGTTACGCGCGGAGCTTCGGTCAGGAAGACGACCGCATCGACGATTTCCTCGACGTTGGAAATGCCAGCCATCGGCGACAGCGTGCTGAGGAAGTCTTTCGGATTGTCCTTATGCAGCGGCGTGTCCACCACGCCGGGAGCGACGATATTGAAGCGAATTCTCTCGCTGGCATATTCCATCGCCAGGTTCTTGGAGATGGCGTTGATGCCGCCCTTCGTCATCATCGATACCGAGGCGGAGAAGCCGGCAATCGGATGATCGGTCAATGGCGTGGTGATGCTGACAACGCTGCCGCCGGTTTTCTGTGTGAGCATCTGCCCGACGACCAGTTGCGTCAGGTGGATGAAGCCTTCGAGATTGGTCGAGGACAATGTCCTGAAGTCGGCCATCGTGAAATCGACGAATGGCTTGGCCAGGAAGATACCGGCATTGTTGACGAGGCCGTCGATCGAGCCGAACCGGTCGATAGCGGTTTTTGCCACCTGCGCTGCGGTTTCGGCATTGCCGATGTCGCCGTCGACAAGCGCCAGTCTTTCCGAAGCCAGCAAGGCATCCGAGGTGCTGACCTGGCGTGAGGTGGCGACAACATTGTAGCCGCGCTCGATGAAGGCGTTGACGAGCCCGGCTCCGATACCCTGGGAGGCGCCCGTAACGATGACAGTCTTTCCGGTAGTCATGTTGAACTCCATAATTTGGTCGGGCAACGGAGGTCTTGCGCTTGCGAAGGCCGGGTCGCTCGAGATGGGGCGGCTGCGAATGCGCCTCCATCGGATTTGTGGTTGTTTTCGCAGGGTGAATATGGCGAAAACTCCATTCCTCGATTAGGTGGAAATATCTGGATTCTCTTTTGCATTAATGCAAAAATCTCGGCATGGCAGACCTCAACGACATCGCGGTTTTCGTGACGGTGGCGCGCTACGCCAGCTTCAGCCGCGCTGCCCATTCTCTCGGCATGCCGGTCTCCACCGTCAGCCGGAAGGTGACGTCGCTGGAGGAGCAACTCGGCGTGACGCTGCTGCAGCGGACGACCCGCAAGCTCAGCCTGACCGCGCAGGGCCGCGCCTATTTTGATCAGTGCAGCGAGCCGCTCGCCCATCTTATGGACGCCGAGCAGGTATTGACGGAAACGCATAGAAAGCCGGAAGGCTTGCTGAAGATCTCCGTTCCCGTCATCTTCGGACAGGAGGTCTTCTACGAATTCGTTTCGGCTTTCTTGCAGACCTATCCCGAAATCCGGATCGATCTCTTCGTCACCAACCTGTTTCTCGATCTGATCGCCGAAAATATCGATCTCGGCATCCGCTTCGGCGAGCTCAAGGACTCCTCGATCGTCGCACAGCGGCTCGGAAAGAGCGTGCGCTATCTGGTCGCCACGCCGGACTATATGAAGGGCAGGGCGCTTCCCTCAACGCCCGAAGACCTGAAGGACCACCGGTGCGTGCTGTTGAACGGCCGCAACGGCGAAGCGGAGTGGCATCTCGTCAGCGGCCGCAAATCGGTCCGCCAGCAGGTGTCGGGGCCGGTCTCGAGCCGGGATTTCGCGGCGGTGAGCGCCTTCACCTATCGCGGACACGGCATCGGGCTCCTACCTTCCACCTATTGCGAAGATGAGATTAGAAGAGGCGAACTGATCCGCCTGCTGCCGGACTGGTCATCGGAGGAAATATTCGTGCATGCGGTCTATCCCACACGCCGCTTCCTGCCCTTGCGCCTGCAGGTTTTTCTCGAGGCGCTGAAGGCGTGGAAGACCCCCTTGTGGCTGCCCCTGCATTGAGGCTCCCGATGCCATCACCTAAAATTGAAGCCGCGCGCGCGGGCGGGCGTCCCGAGACAATCCAGCTGTGTTAGAGTTCGCTGGCTTGAATGGCGCGGGGATTTGCCGATGCTGACGACAGTTGCGGTGCTCATGGGTCTTTCCGGCCTCGTCCCGGCAGCGCAGGCAGGGGCAAACGAGGTCGACGTCAGTATCGTACTTGCCGTCGACACCTCGCGGTCGATGGATTTCGAAGAGATCGGCATTCAGCGCGAGGGCTATGTCGCGGCGCTCAAGCACAAGGAATTTATCGATGCGGTGAAGGGCGGTCTGACCGGCCGGATTGCCATCAGCTATTTCGAATGGGCGGGCTATGTCGTCCAGGATTCGATGATCGACTGGCAGGTGATCGAGACGGAAGCGGATGCGATCGCTTTCGCCGACAAGCTCGACGCCCGGCCGATCGCCACGCAGCGGCGAACCTCGATCTCCACCGCCATCGACCAGGGCGCCAACATGATCAGCACCGGTCCCTTCCAGGGCAGGCGCGAGGTGATCGACGTTTCCGGCGACGGCCCGAACAACTCAGGTGATCCTGTCACGCCTGTCCGCGACAAGGCGGTGGCATCAGGCATGATCATCAATGGGCTGGCCATCATGCTGCGTCCTTCCGATGCGCCCGGCGGGCTCGACAAATATTACGCCGATTGCGTCATCGGCGGTCCCGGCGCCTTCGTGCTGCCGGTCCACAAGATCGAGGATTTCGCCATCGCCGTGCGCCGCAAGCTGGTGCTGGAGATCAGCGGCCTGTCCCCGCCGCCGACGATGGAGACGGTCGCCGGAGCTGGGCCGCTGACGGATTGCCTGATCGGTGAGAAGCAGTGGCGGGATATGTTCTACAGGTGAGTTGGTGAGCCGAGGGTGTCTTGGGATGAGAGAGGAGAGGGCATGCCGTGTGGCACCCCCCTCTGGCCTGCCGCCACCTCCCCCACAAGGGTGGAGATTGGCAAGAGGCTTGACCATCGCTCCCTCTCGAACGGCATCGACAATCACAATACTCAGTTGTTTTGGGAAGCCGTCACGCCCAGCCGATCCCCCTCCTTGTGGGGGAGATGTCCGGCAGGACAGAGGGGGCGCCGCGCGGCACCCCGGTAAAGGAAAGAAGCCTCGCCCTGTCGGACTCCAAGAGCGAGGTAGGTGCTCCCAGCGTCTGCCGTCTCCTACAATGGCAGCTCCCGGCCGGCCTGTTCGCTGACCATATATTCGGCGTACCAGTCCGGCCAGCCCTCGTCGTGCTTGCCGCCGTTGCGCTTCTCGTGTTCGCCGTGGGCGATTGCCGCGCGGCGCAGGGCGGACGCCAGGTCGCTCGATGTGGAGAAGGCCGTCTCGTCGGCGTCGATGCGGCCAGGCAGGCGGGCGGTGACTTCCTGGAACAGCCAACCGTTGCCGTCGGGATCCTTGAACGAGGCGAAGGAGCGATAGCTGCGGTGCTCGGGATCGCGGCCGGCGACGCGCAGCCGTCCGAAGAGGTACGGTTCGTCTTTGCCGGCATAGACGCCGGCAGCATCATGGAACACGTCGCTCACTTCGATGCCGCGGGCGATGAGATCACGGCGAGCTCCCTCGATGTCGGAGACCACGAGGTAGAGCCCCTGGGCGGAGCCGGGGGCTGCGGCGGTGACGTTCTTGCCGAAGATGATCGCACAGCCGGAGCCGGGCGGGGTAAACTGGATCACCCGGAAATCGGGATCATTGTCGAAGTCGGCGTCGAGCCGCCAGCCCAGACTCTGGTAAAAACGTTTGGCGCGGTCGACGTCGGCAACGGGGATGACGACCACTTCGAGCTTGGTGTCGACGGGCCGTGTTTGCGAATTTTCGATAGGGGATTCATTGCGCATTGCATTGCTCATCTTCAGCTCCTTGAGGTTTTGGATGCGTTAAGAATGGCGATACATGTCGGCGGTCAGTGGACCACAGCGCGGGCGGGGCGTCGAATCAATTATTCTTGGCTAGCTTTGCGGATTCCGCTGTAACGCAAGGCGTCGCTCGGGATGACGCAAGGTCTGTCGATCCGATGAGGCGGCGGGACCGGTTCCCGCCGTCTTCGTTGTCATTCTGCGGCTCGTCGAGCCGGCGGCGGAAGATGAATGCCCTTATGCGGCGAGAGCGGCGCGGGTTTTGCCGATCACTAGAGCCGCCTTTGCAGCTTCACGCCCTTTCTCGACGAAATGGGCGCGGTAGATCTGGGTATGATGCTCGGTTTCCTGATAATGATGCGGTGTCAGAGAGACCGACAGCACCGGTACGCCTGTATCCATGCCGGCGCGCATCAGGCCATCGACCACGGCTTGGGCGACGAATTCGTGGCGGTAGATCCCGCCATCGACGACGAAGGCGGCGGCGATGACGGCGGCATAGCGCCCGCTCGCGGCAAGATCGCGCGACAGCAGCGGCATTTCGAAGGCGCCAGGAACATCGAACACGTCGATTTGCTCGGCGGGAACAAGCTGTTGGAAACCTTCGAGCGCACGGTCGACGATATCGGCGTGCCAGCCGGCTTTGATAAAGGCGTAACGGGTGGGTGTCATGGTAATCTCCTTTGGCGTACAGACACGTCACCCAAGGCGATCACGAACGTCCCCGACAGCCCGCAAGGGCGGCAGGAACGCGCGTTCTCTTTCATCCGGACTATGACCGTCGGCTCAGGCATCTCACCTGATCTGCTGACCCTTCCGAAGAAGGCGCTCGCGGGCTCGCAATCGAAACTGCATACCGCCGGTAGGGACTTTCACCCCGCCCTGAGAACGGCGGGGACAATAGGGGCAAGGCGGCGGGCTGGCAATAGGGCGAAATGCTTTCATCGCGGATGCGGGATGGTCGAGGCGTGAGTGGCCCGAACGGCAAGGCGGTTGTGCCGGCATACCCAGGTCAGATGCCTATGCCGGCACGCAGATGAGGGGGCCAGCGACGATAGGAGCGAGTGCACTGAGTAAGCGGAGGGTACAGTGACGAGTCAGCGTTAGTGAGGAATGTCTCCGTGGCCCTTGCTGAACGTACACGTTTGCCTACATGCTCCGGGTGAGGACACCCACGTCAAAACAGCATGACCCGCTGATCCCGCCTGAGGCGAGGGCAGGCCATGACAACCATGGGAGAGAGACATGCAAGACCCCCTCGTCGTTCACCGCGAGGCGCATATCGCAGCACCTCCGGCGGCGGTGTTCGCGCTGATGACCGATCCGGAGAAGATCCTGCGCTGGATGGGGACGGAGGCCGAGGTCGAGCCGGAGCCGGGCGGGCTCTATCTCGTCAACGTCACCGGCGCCCGATTTGCGCGCGGCTCGTTTCGCGAGGTGGTGCCGGTTCATCGGCTTGCCTACAGCTTCGGCTGGGACGGCAGCGAGGTGGTGCCGCCGGGCTCCAGCCTGGTCGAGATCGACCTGATCGAACAGGGGGGCGGAACGCTGCTGCGGCTCACCCATACCGGCCTGCCGAGCGCCGATCAATGCGCTGGTCATGCGGAAGGCTGGGCCCATTACCTCGGGCGGCTCACCGAGGTTGCAGCCGGTCGCGATCCCGGTCCGGATCCTTTTTACGGCAGGACATGAACGATTTTCCGCCGGCGGCGGGGCGCTGCTCAAGCGCTTGCCGTTGCGGGAAAAACGGCCGGCCGGTGCTCCCTTCATTCGTCGGAAAGCGCTGCTATTTCTCCCGTAAACATGAATGCGCAGTTCATCTCCAGTTCAATTTGGCGAACCTAGGGTGGTTGCGGCTGGATGAATTGGAGTTTTTCGATGAAGGCACTTTCTATCGCGGCTGCCTTGCTCGCTGGCAGCCTCTCGATCGGCACAGCTGAGGCGATGCCGATGGGGACAATCAAGGTTGAGAGCACTGTCACAAAGGTCGACTACGCCTGTGGCCGCGGCTGGCACCTGACCCGCTGGGGCGAATGCCGGCGCAATTGGCGACGCCCGCCGCCGGTGGCATTCTACGGCGGCCCGCCCCGCTGGGGCTGGGAGCGGCGTCACGGCGACTGGGACGGCCCGCGCTGGCGCCATGAGCGGCGCTGGGATCGCGAGCGCCGCTGGCGGGACGACTACTAAAAGCCTCGGACAGGGGCAGACAAACGAAGGCCGGTGCGATGTTTCGCCCGGCCTTTTCTCTTGGAAATCAGCACTGCGCTCAGATATTGCTGACGAGCCAGTATTTCCCGTCGATCAGCTCTTCGAGCTCGGCCGGATCCTTGACGCCGAACTCGAACCACTCGACGAGTTCCTTCGCCTTCCGCTTGCTCTCTTCCGCGGTAAAATCGATTCCGTAACGGGCGCACCACCGGCGAAGGATCGATGTCAGCAGCGTCATATCATTCCCGTCCAGCGGGTCTTTCGGCCAGTATGTCGTGCTCATAGCAACCCCTCAATCGCTTATGACAAGCTGGCACATAATCGAATCAATGTCGCGCAATTTTAAAGTGTTCATCTGGTTGTTTTCCACCGTGGTGAATGGTTTTCCACAGGTGTTTCGGTGGTGGGGTTGACAGGGGTTTTGGGGAGAAGCGGCGGGCGCAAGAGCCGAGACGGGCTGCGGGAGCATCAGCGGGCGGATGCCCCGGGCTTGCGAACGTTTCCGGGCGATGCGATGTTAACCCATGGATCTGCCTTCCTCCCTTGCCTGGCTGGTTGACGAGGCTGCGGCTTCGCCTGGGCCCGATCGGTTTCTGGCCGAACTCGGGCGCCGGCTGCTGGCCGATGGCTTGGCGCTTTCCGGTGGCGCGCTGACGCTTTCGGTGCCGCATCCGATCATTGCGCGGCGCACCTGGCTGTGGCGGGCCGAGACCGGCGCGGTCATCGAGGCGCTCACTTTTGCCGCCGCACCTCAAAGCGATGCCGGGCGTGAATGGCTGGCCGGGCTCGGGCCGGTTTGGGAGGAAAAGATCGGGCCTTCACAGGACGGCGCCATGCTCGGCTGGGCGGGCATCGGCAAGGGGGCAGGGGCGGGCGAATTCGCTCCCGGTGAAGCCGTCCGGCTGAAGGAGGTTGCGCGTTTTGCCGCCGCACCGCTTGCAGCCCTTGCGGCGCGGGAGGCGCGCGCGGCGCTGCTGGAAGCCTATCTTGGCCGGCGCAGCGCGGCCCGTGTTCAGTCGGGCGCGCTTGCCCGCGGCACCGGCGAAACCATTCGTGCGGCTCTTCTCTGCGCCGATTTGCGGGATTTCACCGCGCTTTCGCAAGTGACAGAGCCGCAGGCAATGATATCAGCGCTCGACGCCTATTTCGACCGCGTCGCCGGCGCCGTGCACGCTTTCGGCGGCGAGGTGCTGAAATTCATGGGCGACGGCGTGCTGGCGATCTTTCCGGTCACGGCCGTTTCCGGCGACGAGGTTCGGGCTGATCGGGAAGCGTGCGAGGCGGCGCTCCGGGCCGTCGCTGCCAGCCGTGCCGGCATGGCCCATCTCGACCAAGTGCGCCACGCGCAGGGGCTGGCGCCGTTGCCATTCGGCGCATCGCTGCATTTCGGCGAGATCCTCTGGGGTAATATCGGCGCGGCCGACCGGCTGGACTTTACCGCTATCGGCCCCGCGGTCAATCTGGTCAGTCGGCTTGAAGGGCTCTGCAAGCCGCTCGGCCGGACCGTGCTGATCTCCGGCGCGCTTGCCGCGAATACGACGGCTTCCTTGATGCCGCTCGGAGAGCACAGCCTCCGCGGCATCGCCGATCCTTGCGCAGTGTTCACCCTGCGGGAGGATTGAGCCCAGGAGCCGGTGCTTCTCCGAAATCGCACAAAAGAATCATGATTGTGAAACTCCGCTTTTTTGGCTAAAGCCTGTGCGCATCAGAGGGGAGTTTTCAGACATGACTCGATACGCGCGCAGATTTTTCTCGGCCCTGGGCTTGTCCGCAATGTTGGCGGCCGGCGCTGCACAAGCGGATGATGGCGGTAAAATCTCGATCGTCGACGACCGCGGCGTCATCGTAGATGATCGCGGCGTAGCCGTCGAAGTCCCGGCGCTGCCGAAGCGCATTGCCTCGATTTCCTATTTCGCCGACGATGTTGCGTTGGCACTCGGCATCAAGCCGGTCGCCAGCACCTATATGACGTCAGGCCGCGAGCCCGATTTCCTGCTCGGCCTCACCTCTGGGATGAAGCAGATCGGCCAGCGCGCCAAGCCCAATCTCGAACTTCTCTCCGAAGCCAAGCCGGATCTGATCATCGCGATCCGCCGCTATACGGTCGGCAATGCCGCGCAGCTTCAAAACATCGCACCCTATGTCGCCTACAATATGGAGCTGCTCGAAGAGAGCTACAGCGAGACCGCTGCCCTTTCCAAGCTGCTCGGCAAGCCCGCGCGCGGCGAGCGGCTAAACGCCGATTTTCGCAAGCATCTGTCGGAGTTCGCCGCCAAGGCGCCGAAGGGCCACCCGCGTTTCCTGATCATGTGGGGCGGCGCGACGCCTTTCGCCTTCCACACGGAAAACACCTCGGCCTCGATCGTCGCTGCGATCGGCGGCGACAATATTCCGGGGCCGAAGAGCCCGGGCGGCGAGTTCGGCATCGACCTCAGCCTGGAAACCATGCTGGAAAAGGATCCCGAGGTCATTTTCGTTTATGATTCCGGCCCGGATCGCCCGCATGAGAGCAATCCGATCTGGTCGCAGCTGTCAGCGGTCAAGAACAACCGGGTCTTCTATGTCGGCGACCAGTGGGTCGAGACCAACGGCCCGATCGCTCGCGAAATCGTGCTGCGCGAGGCCGCGCACTACCTCTATCCCGATACGTTCCCGGCGGTCGACGTCAAGGCGGAAGCCGCCAAGCTGATCCCGGCCGAGCTGCAGAACTAAGCCCAACGACAAGGCCTGCGATGAGCCCCCGGCAATCATTCCTGGCCATAGGGCTCATCGTCGTCGCCGCCATGCTGGCGGCGATGCTCGGCTTGCTGGTCGGCGCCAAGACGCTTTCGGTCGAGACCGCACTTCGCGTGCTGCTGGCGCCCGACGGCAAGATCGAATCCATTCTCGTCTGGACGCTGCGCCTGCCGCGGAGCCTGGCGGCGGCTGCCGGCGGTGCGGGCCTTGCCGTTTCCGGCTATGTGCTGCAGACGCTGACGCGCAATCCGCTGACCGATCCCGGCATTACCGGTGTCACGTCGGGGGCGGTCGCACCGATCGTCTGCTGTTTCGTCTTCCTGCCCTGGCTTTCGCCTGCCTATTATCCTTTCATCGGCCTTGCCGGCGGACTTGCGGCAGCTTCGGTGACGTTCTGGGTGTCGCGCGGCGGGCAGGGGCGGCCGTTGCAGCTTGCGCTTGGCGGCGTCAGCGTCTCGCTGTTTTTGGGCGCGATCACCACCTATGTGCTGCTGCTGACCGGCCCGCAATCGGCATCGCTGCTCTTCTGGCTTGCCGGCGGTTTCCAGGGGCGCACCTGGTCGCATCTCCTCTACATGCTGCCTTGGACGATTACCGGCGTCGTCGGTGCGCTCCTGCTCCGGCGCGTCATCGGCATGTTCATGCTGAGTGACCATGCTGCGGCCGGCATGGGTCTGCAGCTCGGCCTGTGGAAGCCGCTGATCCTCATTCTGGCCGTCATTCCGGTCGCGGGCGTCGCGCCGATCGCGGGGCCGGTCGCCTTCGTCGGTCTTGCCGCTCCCCACATCGCCCGGCTGCTGAAACCCCGCGGCACGGGATGGGAAATCGGATTGAGCGCTGCCCTCGGCGCGCTGATCGTGACCGCCGCCGATGTTTTCGCGCGCAGCATCGCCATTCCGCGCGAGTTGCCGGTCGGCATCGTCACCGCATTGCTTGGTGGCCCGATCTTCATCTATCTCGTCCAGCGCGGGCGGTTGAGCCTTGCGGGTGGGCCGCGATGAGCGCGCCGGCATCGACATCGGCCGGTTCGGCAAGCCTTGGCATGGCGGCCGTGCTCACCATCTTGGCGGTGCTGTCGCTTGCGGCCGCGATCTTCCTCGGCGTCGCCGATGTCCCTATGGCTGACGTCGCGGCCGTCTTGACCGGCGGCGGCTCGCCGGAAGCGCGACTGATCATTCTCGATATCAGGCTGCCGCGCATCGTCACCGGCATTCTCGCCGGCATCCACTTTTCGCTGGCGGGATATCTGTTGCAGACCATCACCCGCAATCCGCTGGCCGACCCGTCGCTGATGGGCGTGTCGCAGGGGGCGACGCTGTCGGTGACGGTCTTCCTGCTCTTTACCGTCTATATCTTCGAGCCGGGCTCGAACACGCTGGCCGAACTGCCGGTCGCGTGGCTGCCGGCGGCAGGCCTTGCCGGCGGCCTGCTTGCCGGCGGCGTCATCTATCTGCTCGCCTTCCGTCTCGGGCTCAGCGCGCTGCGCATCACGCTCTGCGGCGTGGCGGTCGGTGCGGTGCTGCATGCGGTGGCGATCGGCCTCATCGCCGGATGGGGATCGGCCCGCATCGAGATCATTCTCGAATGGCTGTCGGGCAGCCTTTACGCCCGCACTTGGGAGCACGCGCTCTTCCTGCTGCCCTTCACCATCGTCGGGCTCGCCATGCTGCCGGTCATCTCCCGGCCGCTGATGCTGCTGCAGTTCGATGCGCCTGTCGCGCGCTCCTTCGGGCTCGGCTATCGCAGGCAATTCTCGATCGTGCTGGTCGTCTCCTGCGCGCTTGCGGCGAGTGCCGTCGGCGCAGTTGGGCCGATCGTCTTCGTCGGTCTCATCGTGCCGCATCTCGCCCGGTTCCTGGCGGGGCGGAATTTCATGCTGTCGATTGTGCTGACAATCGTGCTCGGCGCCGTCATCGTCACGCTCGGCGATCTCATCGGCCGGCTGCTCGGCCAAGCCGAGGAAATCCCGATCGGCGTGGTTACGGCCGTTTTCGGCGTGCCGCTTCTGCTCGCGCTGCTGCGCAAAACTATGTGAGGCCGAAATGCCATTGTCCTGTTCCGATCTCTCGGTGATGTACAACAAGCGAAAGGCCCTCGAGAGCTTCAGCCTGTCGCTCGAAAAGGGCGAGATCCGGGCGCTGATCGGCCCGAATGGCTCAGGCAAGAGCACGGCGCTGCATGCGCTGGCGGGTCTGATCCGGCCAGCCGAAGGCAGGGCATCGCTCGACGGCGTTGCCGTCGCCTCCATGTCGCGTCGGATGCTGGCCAAAAGGCTCGCCTTCCTGCCGCAGCAGCCGACCGCACCCGACGAGATGACCGTCGCCCAGCTCGTGCGGCAGGGCCGCTACCCGCATGTCGGCCTGTTTCGCTCTTATGACAGCCGCGACGAAGAGGCGATCGAATGGGCGCTCGAAAGCACCGGGCTGTCTGATTTGGCTGACCGCAGCCTTCGCGAACTGTCCGGCGGCGAACGGCAGAGAGCCTGGATTTCGGCCGCTCTCGCCCAGGAAGCGGAGATCCTGCTGCTCGACGAGCCGACCTCCTTCCTGGATATCGGCTATCAGGTCGAGGTGCTCGATCTCGTGCATCGGCTGAGCCGCGAAAAAAGCGTGACCATCGTCATGGCGATCCATGACATCAACCAGGCGATCGCCGTCAGTGATCGAATCTCGCTGCTCGAAAAGGGGCAGCTGAGGTTCGACGGCGCGCCGCGCGAGCTGGCCGAGCGCAATCTCATCCAGGAAATCTTCCGCGTCAGAGGCCGCTTCGTCCAGGTCGCTCCGAACAATCCGCCGCATTTCGATGTCGAGCTGATGCGGCTTCAGCCGGTGGTATCTAGCGCTTCACCAGCCTGAAGACGATTTTCGTCTGGGTGTAATAATCCAGCGCATCGGCAAAGTCGGGCGTCCAGCCGTCCGCCACGAAGGGGATGAAGCCGTCATATTCGAGTTTGCGGGCGGAGACGTCGAAGCCCGCCTTTTCGAAGGCGCGACCGTAATCGGTGATCGACCGATCCTGCACGACTGTGTTGGTACGGTTGGCGACGAGCTCGCGCCATTTCGGCCAGAGCGGGTTGTCGGTATGGCATCCGGTGACCGCATAATAGACGCCGCCGGGCTTCAGCGCCTGCCTTATATCGGCAGAGTGGGCGTCGATATCGGGGACGAGATAGATGACTTCGTGGCTGACGGCGAGATCGAATTCTTCGCTCCAGCCTTCCAGCCTGCTGCCGACCTGATGCTGGATCGGCAGATTGCCCTTCAGCCTCTCGGCCTTGGCGATCGAGGTGTCGGCGATGTCGATGCCGAGCGCCTTGCGGAAGGGGCGGATCGCATAGAGATGCCGCAGCAGGCCGCCTTGATTGCAGCCGAAATCGAGCACGCTTTTGTCGGTCAGGTCCCGCTCGAGCATGAGGTCGATCAGGTGGCGCCAGATCGGCGCATGTCCATCGGCCATCCTGTCTTCGGCGTCGGGGTCGATGTACCACGTGCCGATGTTTTTTTGCGCTTCCTCAACCATCCTTGCCCCTCATTTCATGCGGATCGTGGTGACGGTCTTAGGGTGCGTCACGGTGCTTGACTAGGGCGGTAGCCGGATTTCAAGCGGCATTCGAAAGCTTCAGATATTATTGCAAAGAAAACTTTGCAAAGATATGTTTGCGATTGTACACTTCAGCCATGAAAGATCCACACTCCAAGTCTCCGGCAGACGCCGCCGCCTCCCGCACCGTCAGTCGGGTCGTGCCCGAACCGACCGCGCTGAAGGCCCTGGCGCATCCCGTTCGGCTGCGGATGCTCGGCATGCTGAGGATCGACGGACCCGCCACGGCGACGCAGTTGGCCGGTCGGCTCGGCCTGAACAGCGGCGCGACGAGCTATCACCTGCGCCAGCTCGCCCAATACGGCTTCATCGAGGAGGCGCCGCATGCTTCCCGGCGCGACCGTTGGTGGCGCGCCAGCCACGAGCTGACCTCGGTGCCGGCGAACCAAGCGGCGGGGGAGGCGCTGGATCTCGACATCGCCTTCAACCAGGCGGCTCTCTCGCTGCAGGTCGGCCAGATGCAGCAGGCGCTGGAGGAATATGCCGAACTGCCGGCCGAATGGCGCAAGGCGACTGCTGCCGATGACGTCATTATTCCGATGACCTCTGACCAGGCCGAGGCGCTGACGAAACGGCTGCGCGACATCATCCTGGAAGCGATGCGGGCTGCCCCGCCGCTCGGCGATGCGGCGTCTCGGAAATCTGACATGGTGCCCTTCTTTGTCATGCTGCACGCCTTCCCCTATCCGGGCCGACTTCCGCATCGAAACGAGGAGGATGAGCCGTGAGGAAGGGCGGGCCGTTCCTGGCGCTCGCCGCTGCCGAGACGTGTTCGCTTTCCGGCACACGGCTGTCGACCATCGCCATTCCCTGGCTGGTGTTGAGCACGACGGGCAGCCCTGTCCTGACAGGGCTGACGGCTATGCTGGAGATGCTGCCCTATGTCGTTGCAAAGGCGCTCGGCGGGCCGCTGATCGACCGTGTCGGCGCCAAGCGCATCGCCATTGCCTGCGACACCGCCTCGGTGGCCGTTGTAGGGCTGGTGCCGCTGCTCGATTTTTTCGGCCTGCTGGGCATGCCGGCGCTGCTGCCTATTGTTTTTGCCATGGGCGTGCTGCGTGGGCCTTCCGACGCCGCCAAGCAGGCGATGGTTCCCGACATCGCCCGGCTCGCCAATGTGCCGCTCGAACGGGTGACCGGCGTCGCCAGCGCCATCGAGCGGCTGGCCTCGACGGCGGGCGCTGCCGGCGCCGGCGCGCTGATCGGCCTGATCGTCGGCCCGGGTCAGGCGCTCCTTGTCAATGCCGCCACCTTCGCTGCCGCCGCGCTGATCGTTGCAGTCGGCATCCCCAGTATGCAGCGCAAACCCCAGCCGTCCGGTGCATCCGGCGCCCGACCGGCCGAAAGGGCTTCTTATCTCGATGATCTCGGCGAAGGCTGGCGCTTTCTGCGCGGCGATGCCGTGCTCGTCAGCATCGTCGCCATGGTGGCGATCACCAATCTGCTGGACCAAGCCTATCATGCCGTGCTGTTGCCTGTCTGGACACGCGAATCCAGCCATGGTCCGGAACTGCTGGGAGCGATGTTTGCGGCATTCGCCGGCGCATCGATCGCAGGTGCGGCGATTACCGCAGTAATCGGCGAACGGATGCCGCGCCTGATCGTCTATACCGTGGCATTCCTGTTGACCGGCTTTCCGCGTTTTCTCGTGACTGCGCTCGATGCGCCGCTCGGCCTTGTCTTTACAACCCTGGCCATAGCGGGATTTGCCTCGGGCTTCCTCAACCCGATCCTGGCGGCGGTGATCTTCGAGCGCATCCCCAAGCCGCTGACGGGCCGCGTCATCGCCATGAACACCGCCCTCTGTTTCGCCCTCATTCCCTTCGGCGGTCTCCTCGGCGGCGCGCTGATCAGCACGATCGGTCTTGCCGCGGCGCTGCTGCTCACCGGGTTTGCCTATCTCGTCGCAACGCTGCTTCCCCTTGCCTTGAAAAGTTTCCGCGGTTTCGACCGGGCGGTTGCCGATGCCGGTGCTTCCGTATCAAGGCGATGAGCGCGCGCCCGACCTCTCGTGCCCCAAAGCCTCGACCATCAGATCGATAAACCGGTTGATGCGCGGTTCCAGCAGGCGCTTGTCGGGATAGAGCGTGACGATCTTAGCATCATCGGCTTCAAGGTCGGGCAGGACTTGCCGAAGACGCCCGGCGGCGAGATCGCCGGCGATGAGAAAATCGGGCAGGAGCGCGATGCCCAATCCAGCCAGGGCAGCGTCGCGGATCGCCTCTGCGCTGTCGAGCCTCAGGCGGCTGCGTCCCTGCGCCTTGATCCAGGAACTGCCCTTGCCGCGAAAACGCCAGCCTTGCCTTTGATTGCGGCTGGCGAAAATCAGGCAGTCGTGGGTTGCGAGATCGTCGATTGCGCGCGGCTCGCCGCGCTCGGCGAGATAAGACGGCGAGGCGCAGAGGCGCGTACCGTAGGTGGCGATCACCCGCGAGGCCAGCCGGGAGTCCGACGCAGCGGCGCCGATCCGGATCGCCAGATCGAAGCCTTCCTCGATGATGTCGGCGAGGTGATTGGTAAAGCTCACTTCGACCTGGATGTCGGGCCAGGCCTGAAGATATTTTTCCAACAGGGGCAGCACGACGAGCCGCCCGAAGGCATCGGGTACCGTTAGTCTGAGAACGCCGCGCGGCATGTCGCTCCGGCCTCCCACACTCACTTCCGCCTCGTCGACCGCGGCGAGGATCTGCAAGCCGCGTTCGTAGAATACCCGCCCTTCATCGGTCAGGCTCAGCGTTCTCGTCGTGCGGTTGAGCAGACGTGTGCCGAGCCGGTCTTCCAAGCGGATGACGGCCTTTCCCGCCGCCGAGCGGGACAGGCCCATGGCCTGGCCGCCGGCAATAAAACTTCCGGCATCGACGACGGCCATGAAGATCAGGATGTCGTTCAGGTTCGTGCGCGGCATCAGGCAACTCGAGCGGTTCGGTCCCAGCCATAAGTCGGTCAGTCATGCAACCGATTCAAGGCTCGGACCATCAACGCTCACGGCGGCAGTAAGGTCCCGATGCTTCGCTGTTCTGTTGGCAGCAGCCGGTCCGATCTCCGGAGAGCGAGCCTGATGCGCAGCCGGCGCTGGCATTCACTGCGGCGGAATTCGGCCGATCGGGGCGCTGGAACCAGGCTACAGCATATCGCCGAGGCTCCAATGGTTGTTCCATCGGGCGTCGATCTCGTCGTCGACATTCTGATATCTTATGTCGGTGGAGAGGCGCAGCCGCCGGCTGCTGTCCTGGTTGGTGGTTGAGGCGTGGATCATGTAGGGCGAGTGGAGCACAACGTCGCCGGCCTCATAATCGGCGGCGAGCCAGCGGGTGTCGAAGCGCTCCGCCATATCGGGGAGGTCCTTCGAGACCCAGCCGCCTTCCTTCATGTGGCTGTTATAGGCACTGATCCGCTCCTCAGGGGAAAGATCGCCGCTTGCGGCCTGAAACTCCGCCTCCATCTTGACGCCCAGCGCGTGCGAACCTTCGAGGTAGACGAGGCCGCCCATCTCGGCAGGGATATCGCCGATCGGGATCCAGGCCGTCACCAGGCGGCTGGTGCCGCCGCGGAGATAGACGAGATCGTAGTGAGCGGGTGTGGCGGTCGGCGATCCCGGCTGGGTGAAACGCATGAGCTTGCGCTTGTGCAGATAGGAGATGCCTTGCAGGAAATCATCCATGAAGCGGGTGAGCGGTGGCTGCGCGCAAAAACCTTCATAGGCGGCGGAGCGGACAAGCGACATCAGGCGCCGGTCCGCCAAGCTCCAGTCGAAGCTGGCGGCCGACGCAATGCCTTGCGAAAAATCGCTGCCGGGCTCGACCAGTCCCGTCACCGCGAGGCGTTCGAAGACCCAGCCACGGAAATCGATGACATCGGCTCGCCGCAGAAGACCTTTCAGCCAGACATAGCCGTCATTCTGGTAGCGGTGGCGGATGGCGTCGACGCCGATGGCGGGATCGGTCGGTGTGAGCCAGCCCATCCGCTGCGCAGCCAAGGTCTTGCCGTGGGCGGCAAGGGGAAATTCCGGCGTTCGGCTCTGCATGGCTTTGGCGGTAATCGACATTTCAGCCTTCTCCAGCTTGAATTGATTTGCCAAGAAATAGCTGATCTGCAGGGATAACCGACATAGAGGAAATAGCTCTCTGGACTTTTCGCTCATCATGAGAGACGCCGAAGCCATCTACAGAACGCCGCTTGGCGCAGCCGGCGGACTGGCGGTCACCGGAAGCGGCAGGCAGCATGCCCGCCATGCGGTGACCGACCGAAAACTTCCGAGTTTCGCCGTCGTGTTGGTGGAGCGCGGGCAGGGCTGGCTGGAAACCGCCGCCAGCGGTCGCCTCAGCCTGACCGGGCCTGCCCTGTTCTGGCTGTTTCCCAACCGCGCGCATTCCTACGCTCCCGACCAAGGCGGCTGGGACGAGCGCTGGGCGCTTTTCGAAGGATCATTCACGCGGGATTTCGTCAGGCTGAGGATGATTGCCGAGCGACATCCGGTCGTCGCCTTGCATCGCCTCGATGAGGTGGCGCGGCTCTTCGGGACGCTCCACGCCGATCTGCTTGACGATACCCACCTGGGGCAGGCGTCGGCCGCTTTAATGCTGCATCGCATCGTCATATCAGCCGCCAGACAGGCAATTGGAGTGGCGGATCAACGCCGGGAAAGGCCCGACATGGCCGGCATCGTGGAAACGCTACGGCGGCGGGCGATGCAACCGCTCGACCTTTCCGCCTTTGCCGCCGAGCACGGGATGTCTCCGGCAACATTGCGCCGGCGGTTCACGCTTGAAACGGGGCTGCCGCCCAAGGCATTTCAGCTTCGGGCGCGCATGGACCATGCCAAACAGCTGTTGGCAACCACCGACGAAAAAATCGAAACGGTTGCCGCCATGATCGGTCTGGATGACCCATTCTATTTTTCACGGGCCTTCCACGAGCGTGAGGGCTGCAGTCCTCGCGAATTCCGCGCTCGATACAGGCGGATGTGAGCGCCCGGTGCCACCGGCCGGCGCGTCAGCGCCAGCCAAGCGCCGGGGCGACGTGGGTCAGAATTGCCTCGATGACATGGGCGTTGTAGGCGACGCCGAGCTGGTTGGGGACGGTGAGCAGCAGCGTGTCGGCCTCGGCGATCGCCTCGTCTTCGGCAAGCTGCCGGATCAGAACGTCGGGTTCGGCGGCATAGCTGCGGCCGAAGATTGCCCGGGTCTTCTCGTCGATGAAACCGATCTTGTCGTCCTCGTCGTTGCCATAGCCGAAATAGGCGCGATCGCGGTCGTCGACCAGTGCGAAGATGCTGCGGCTGACCGAAACGCGCGGCTGTCGCGTGTGACCGGCTGCCTTCCACGCCTCGCGATAAGCGCGGATCTGCTCGGCCTGCTGGACGTGGAACGGCTCTCCCGTCTCGTCGTCCTTCAGCGTCGAACTCTGCAGGTTCATGCCGAGCTTGGCCGCCCAGACAGCGGTGGCATTGGAGCTTGCGCCCCACCAGATCCGCTCGCGCAGCCCCTCCGAATGCGGCTCGAGACGCAGCAGGCCGGGCGGGTTCGGAAACATCGGCCGCGGGTTTGGCTTGGCAAAACCGTCGCCGCGCAGGATCTCGAGAAAGACTTCGGCGTGGTGGCGGGCCATGTCTGCCTCGCTCTGGCCTTCGGGCGGAGCGTAGCCGAAATGGCGCCAGCCATCGATCACCTGTTCCGGCGAGCCGCGGCTGATGCCGAGCTGCAACCGGCCGCCGGCGATAAGATCGGCGGCACCGGCATCCTCGGCCATATAAAGCGGGTTCTCGTAGCGCATGTCGATGACCGCGGTGCCGATCTCGATCCGGCTGGTTCTTGCGCCGACGGCCGATAGCAGCGGGAAGGGTGCGGCCAGCTGACGGGCGAAATGATGCACCCGGAAATACGCCCCGTCGGCTCCGAGCTCCTCGGCCGCGACCGCAAGGTCGATCGATTGCAGCAGCGCATCGGCCGCCGAGCGCGTCTGCGACTGAGGCGAGGGCGTCCAGTGCCCGAACGAGAGGAAACCGATCTTCTTCATGTCGCGCCTTTTCCGTTGCATCTTATGGTGGATGGGTCATGGCATAGTTTTGGGCAGGAAGACAATCGGAAGCGGGTGGGTGTAGCGTATCACTTATCCGGCATTTAGGCGCTATCTTGCCGCCCAGCCGTGAACGTATCGCGTGAACATCCCAACGCCATTTTCTGTGACAGTCACAGGAGAGGGTGGGCGGGCGGACGTTCGCGACGGTCCATATGCGAACTCAAGCCAAAGGCGAGGCAATCGCTGTAAGTGCCGGGAAATGAGTCAGATTTCTCTCAGATCCGCCGCGGTGGTCCTGACTTCACCTTGCTTACGACAGGCGCTAAAAGGGAGATATGCGCTACACATTCGCCATAGGCGATATTCACGGCTGCGTCGATCCGCTGAACAGGATGATCGATCAGATCGAGGCTTATGCGTCTGAAGGCACGGTCGTCTTCCTTGGCGACTATGTCGATCGCGGGCCTGACAGCAAAAGTGTCCTCGACCGGATCATTGCCGGCCCCTGGGGCCAGTGGTCGTGGATCTGCCTCAAAGGCAATCATGAAGATATGATGGCCGCTGCCTATGCCGACAGCGACAACAGAGCCCAATGGCTCGGCAATGGCGGGCTGGAAACCGAAATATCCTATGGCGGCAGGGTTCCGCACGAGCATCTGCGATGGGCGGCCGATCGTCCGTTGCTGCATGTCGATCAGCATCGCATCTTCGTCCATGCCGGTGTCGACCCGGCATTTCCATTGGAACAGCAGAGTGCGGGCGATCTTCTTTGGATCCGGTTTCCTCCCGGTTTGTCTGAAGACTATTGGGGCAAACACCTCGTCCACGGCCATACACCGTCACTGTCCAACCCGGTGACGACAGGAAACCGCACCAACATCGACAGCGCCTGCGTCTTCGGCGGCAAGCTCTCGTGCGCGGTCTTCGATGATGATGTTGCCGGCGGGCCGATCGGGTTTATCGAGGTGAGGGCGTGAACTTGGGTCCGCCTGCAGGGAGATAATGCCGGAGACGGCTGAGGGGCGGTGCTGCTGAGCGGGCAAGCCTATCGCCCCGCCATGACTCTTCAGCAGAAAGTTCGGCGAGAACGCCATCCCAATCTCCGTCATTCCTGTGACATCCCTCGGGCAAAGCCCTGAGGCCACCGGAATGACGGAGAGATGTGGCGGCGTCATTATCGAAGACTCAGGCCCGCCAGCCGGCGGCGAGCCGCAGCCAGGGCGTCAGATGGAAGCCGCTCATCAGCAGATACATCGGCACCATTCCGCCGATCGGGAAGTTATCCGGCGTCGTGGTGCAGATCATGTCAGCGCTGCCGGTCGCAACCGTCAGCAGCGCCATGAGCGCGAACGTCGGGGCGGCGGCGAGCGCCAGCCGGTCGGCAGCGCGGGCGGCGATCCGGCCGGTCGGGCTAGCCATGCTCCCGCTCGATCTACCGGCGGATCCGTCGTCGGCGGCGGCCAGCGACAGCCATTCGGCGGCGTTGAGGGCAGCCTTGCCGTCGCCTCTCTCAGGGGTTTGAAGCAACATCGGCATCACTCCTTGCCGTACCGGTCGTGATGGCGCCACCAGATTCCGGTTTCGTTGCGGCCCTTCGGTGCGCGGTCGAGCCATTGGTACATGCCCCAGAGGCCGTCCAACCCGCGCGCATAGCTGGAATAACTGTGGTAGACGGCGCCGTCGATGAGTTCGAAGGCGCTGACGCCCGGGCGGTCGCGGGTGTAGGTCATGATATCGGTGCCGGTCATGGCGGCGATTTGGGCGACCGGGCCTTCTCCCTCAGGCTGCTGCCATTGCTGCACGATTTGGCCGGCGACCGGTTCGGGGGCGGGCGGTTCGCGGCGATAGTTATATTCTATACCGCCCTGACGCTGGTCTTCGGCGCTGAACCAGACGCTGAAATCGGCGTTGAAATCGCTGCCGTCCGAGGAGGCCCAGGGAAAGCTCCAGTCCATGCGCCGCTTGAAGGCCTCAAGTTTTTCAAGCGGCGCCCGCGAGACCGCCCAGAAGGCGACGTCGTGGTTTTCCAGATGGACGAAGACGCCGTTGAAGCCGTCGGCGATCGAGGAGCAGGAGGGGCATCCCGCACTGTAATCCGGCCCGAACATGAAGTGATAGATCAGAAGCTGCGAGCGCCCGCCGAAGAGATCCTTCAGCGAGGCACCGCCGCCTTCGGTGTCGAAACGGTATTGCTTGTCGATCCTGACGCGGGGCAGTTGCTGGCGTTTGACCGCCAGCGCGTCGCTCCGCCGTGTCAGTTCCTTTTCTTCCTTAAGCAGATCGAGCCTTGCTGCCAGCCACGGCTGGCGCGTCGCATTCGGTATTGCCGTCATGGGTCTTCTCCTTTGCCTGTCTCTCGTCGTAGCATCCGGCTCGGTTGCGGCCGTTGAACGAAGACTACGGCCGGGTAGCGAAATGGCGGGAGTGACAAGTGTGACGGGATTTGAATGGACTCGCTGATCACAGCAGCGGCGCGGGCGCTGGCAACGGGTGACGCGCTCGGCGCGCTGAAGCGGGTGGCGCTGCGCGACGATGCGCCGGCGCTTGCGCTGCGCGGTATTGCGATGGCGCAGCTTGGCGACCTCGCGCGCGCCAAGGCCCTGTTGAAGAGTGCGGCGCGCGCCTTCGGGCCGCGGGAGGCGGTGGCGCGGGCGCGTTGCGTGGTCGCCGAGGCCGAGATCGCACTCGTCTCGCGTGATCTCATCTGGCCGCCGAAGGCGTTGGAAGCGGCGCGCAGGGTGCTGGAAGCGCATGGCGACAGGATCAATGCCGCCCATGCGGGCAACGTCGCCATTCGCAGGCTGGTGCTGATCGGCCGCCTCGACGAGGCCGAGCGCGCGCTCGCAGCCCTCGATCCGACACCGTTGCCGCCGGCGCTGCGGGCCGCCCACGAGCTGGTGACGGCCGGCATCGCCGTCCGGCGCCTGCAGACGCAGGCAGCTCGCAGCGCCCTCGATCGGGCAAGGCTCGCGGCGCGCGCGGCCGCTATCCCCGCTTTGACGGCGGAGGTCGAAACTGCCGCGCTGGTGCTCGACACCCCGGCGGCACGGCTGATGTCGCACGGAGAGGAACACCCGCTGCTGCTCGCCGAGGTGGAGGCGCTGCTTTCCTCCGGCACGCTTGTCGTCGATGCCTGCCGCCATGTGATGTGGAGTGCGGGCGCCGCCGTTTCGCTGGCGACGCGGCCAGTGCTGTTTGCACTTGCCCGCACGCTGGCCGAAGCCTGGCCCGGGGATGCGGCAAGAGGCACGCTAATAACGCGCGCCTTCCGCGGCAAACATGCCGATGAATCGCATCGCGCGCGGCTGCGGGTCGAGATCGGCCGGCTGCGCGCTGAACTGCGGGGACTGGCGGAGGTTTCGGCGACGAAGCGCGGTTTTGCGCTTTCGCCGTGCGGCGCCGGGGAAATTGCCGTTCTGGCGCCACTCGTCGAGGGGTCTCATGGAGCGGTGCTGGCGTTTCTGGCCGACGGAGAGGCATGGTCGAGTTCGGCTTTGGCGATCGCGCTCGGGGCCAGCTCCCGCACCGTGCAGCGCGCGCTGGATTCGCTGGCCGGTGCCGGCAAGGTGCAATCGCTGGGGCGTGGGCGGGCACGGCGTTGGATGAGCCCGCCGCTGTCGGGTTTCCCGACGATCTTGTTACTCCCCGGACCGCTACCGAGCGATTAGGATGGCCCGAATTGTAATAGGGAAGGAAAAGATGAAAAAATCAGCTGCGAATATCCTGCGTGAATATGGGCCTTTTCCTGGCACTGACCGCGTCAATGGCGTTACCTTCGACGGCGAGCACATTTGGTTTGCCTCGGGTGACAGGCTGAACGCGCTTGATCCCGAAAGCGGTGAGGTGGTGCGCTCGGTTGAGGTCGCGTCTCATGCCGGAACTGCCTTCGACGGCGAGTTTCTCTACCAGATCGCCGAGGATGTCATTCACAAGGTCGACCCGAAGACCGGCCGCATCCTGGCCACGATCCCGGCGCCCGGCAATGGCGGCGATTCCGGCCTTGCCTGGGCCGAAGGCACGCTCTGGGTCGGCCAGCACCGCGGCCGCAGGATCCATCAGATCGATCCGGAGACCGGCAAGATCCTGCGCACCATCGAATCCAACCGCGTCGTGACGGGCGTCACCTGGGTCGACGGCCAGCTCTGGCACGGCACCTGGGAGGGCGACGACAGCGACGTCAGGCGCATCGACCCCGAAACCGGAGAAGTGCTGGAGCGGCTCGACATGCCCGAAGGCACCGGCGTCTCGGGCCTCGAATCCGACGGCGGCGACTGCTTCTTCTGCGGTGGCGGCGGCAGCGGCAAGATCCGCGCCATCAGCCGGCCGAAGTAGATGCGGCCGATGCGGCATAACTCTCCCATGCGATAGTCAGCGCGCCAAGAAACCGGCTCCCAAATCGTTGGCATCTATGTCCCAGTTGTCAGAATTTCGATCGGGTGAGCGATTGATTTCCTGACCTGACAATCTAGTTTGGCGGCAGTGTCGAGGCTTCGGTGTCGGCCTGGACGCAAAGCTGGCGTGACCGGGGGAAGACTTTGAAATATCTGCGCACGACGCTCGGGCCCAAGAGCAAACCCGAACTTGGAATGATCCTGCCGCACGAGCACGTCTTCGTCGACCTCAGGACACCCGACCAGCCCGGTTATGCGGAAGCAGAAACCGAAGACGTGGTTCGGTTGATGGCGCCTGAAATCGAGCGCATCAAGAAGCTCGGGGTCACGGCACTGGTCGAATGTTCGACGGGCGGCGTCGGACGCCGTGCGGATATCGATCTTGCCGTATCACTGGCGACGGATTTTCCGATCGTCGTTCCCACCGGCAATTACCGTGAACCCTGGATTCCCGAATGGGTCCGCCATGCGTCCGAGCGGGAGCTGGAGGCGTGGATGCTGCGCGAGCTGACGGAGCAGATCGACGAGATCGGGTTCCAGGCAGGCTGGATCAAGCTCAGCGCCGGTGATGACGGCATGACGGCGCTCGAGACGAAAATCCTGCGGGCAGCGGCGCGCGCCGCGGCGCAGACGGACGCCGTCATCGGCAGTCATACGATCAGGGGACGGGTCGTCATGGATCAGCTCGATGTCATCGAGGCGGAAGGCTATCGGGCCGACAGGTTCATCTCCATTCACACGCAGGAAGAAAAAGACTTCGCCTATAATCTTGCCGTTGCCCAGCGAGGTGCCTGGATCGAGTATGACCATGTCGGCCGGGCCGGGGACGACGAGGTGGCCGAGCTGGTGATCAGGGCGCTGGAGGCTGGTTGCGGCGACCGCCTGTTGTTGAGCCATGACCGGGGCTGGTACGATCCGGCGCTGCCGATGGGCGGGACACCCAAGCCCTACACCCATCTTTCCACGGTCCTGCTGCCCGAGTTAAGACGGCGAGGCGTGGACGACGGGACCCTGATGCGCCTGACCCACGACAATCCGTTCGAGGCTTTCGCCCGATAGGAGCAGGCCGGGTGAAAGAAGCCTGACGGCATGACGTGTTTCCTAAGAAGCGCGATGATCACTTCGTGAGCGGGGCGTCCTAAACGGTGCCCACGGCTTGCTCGAAATCCCTTTAACCGATTGCGCACATCTCGGCTCCGCCGAGCGGAGCTCACCGAGGATGCCGTGGGACCGGCCAAATGCCCGATCGTTAAAACGACGAAAGTGTTCGTGCCTGCTGCCAGGTTCGCGATTCACTCGATCAGAAGCCCGTTCGCTGACCCCTAAGGATAGGTTATGAGCGCTGCGCCGATCCAATTGATTGCCGCGCTATTGTCCAAAAACGCTGACGATACTCCGATTTATGCCGGCCCATCCTCTTCGAACAAAAGCGCCATCCCGATCGCATCGATGAACCGGCCGTCGATACGCGCGGCGCGGCGGATTATGCCCTCGCGCACGAACCCCGTTTTTTCATAGAGGGCGAGCGCCCGGAGATTGTCCTGGTAAACATCGAGTTCGACCCTGATAAAGCCGGCCTCCTGCGCGGCTCTCAACGTCGTCTCGATGAGCTTTCGTCCAAGACCCTGGCCGCGATAGGCGGGAAGGATCCCCATTCCGAGCTTGCCGCGATGGGCGTGCGACGGGAAGAAATGCCGGTCGATGTCGCACCAGCCGACGACCTCGTCTTGCGCGATAGCCACGAATTGCGGATTGCCTTTTGCAATCATGCCCATCACGAATGCGCGTGTCTCCGGCAGCGGCGTTGCTTCCAGCATGGACAGGTATTTTTTCTCCCGCGCAACGACGTCGAGCGCACGATGAAAGCTGTCGATATGGGCAGCAGCGATTGGTTCGATCCTGATGCCTGACGTATCTGACGATGCGGCGGCGTCCATGCGCTTCTCCTTCGACGAGTCGCGACTGCCTTCGAAGGCCTGCCGCGGACTTCAGGGGAGCGTATAATTCACGCTCCGTCAACCTTTGCGTGTCAATTTCTCGGCAGCGGGCGCCATCAAAAGGTTGCAGAATTGAAGGTCAGGCTAACATCCCACATTACCTTCGTCTTGGTGACACTCACCTGCGCGGCGGCTGTATTGCTCTGCGGATTTGCGTGGCTCGCCGCCATAAAGGTCGATGATCTCTCGCTGCGCCGGCAGGCCGATTTTGTCGGCCAAGGATTGGAAGAGCAGATCGCGGCGCTTCCCCGCGAACAGGAGAGCATTGCCAAATGGGACGACGCCTTTCTTTATGCCAAGCAGCGGAACCATGAATGGCTGCTCGACAATGTCGGCCTGTGGACGAGCCGGTATTTCGGGCACGACAGGACCTATATCTTTGACGATACCAATCGCCTGATGTTTGCGTTCCGCGACGGCGCGGACGCCGTGCCGCCGCGGCTTGGCAGCGACGACAGCCAGGAAATGACCGCGCTCGCCGGAGCGATGCGCGCAGTTCTTGTCGAGCAGGCTGCAAAGCCCGGCACCAAACCGCTTGGTCAACTGGCGACGGTTCGCACGATCATGATCGGCAATCGGCCGGCGATCGCAAGCGCGCGGCCCATTCTGCCGAGCTCGGCCAGAATGCAGATCGACGCAGGCCAGGAGTTCATTGCCGTCTCGGTCAAGTTCATCGATGGAAAAGCCGTCGAAAGCATCGCCCATTATGCGCGCCTCGAAGGCTTGCATTTCGCGCTGAAAAGTAACGGCGAGCGGGCCGAAGTGCCGGTCTCGTCCCATGACGGCGGCACGATCGGCTATCTCGTCTGGCCGCCGATCCTGCCCGGATTCATGCTGCTTCAACAAATCGCGCCGGCTGGGCTTGGCTGCCTGGCGCTGCTGATCGCTGTCGTCTTCTGGCTCGGACGCGGTCTGCATCGCACCTCGCTGACCCTGCTGGACAGCCAGACCGAACTCACCCACCACCGCAACCACCTGGAAGAAATGGTGGCCGATCGAACGGCCGAGATCGAACGGCAGAGAGAGGAGCTGGATCGGCTGCTGGTGCACGAACGCCAGGTGAATGCGCTCCAGCGCCAGTTCGTTGCCATGGCCTCGCACGAGTTTCGCACGCCGCTCGCCATCATCGACGCCGCCGCCCAGCGGCTCTGCCGCTCGACCACCAATGTCAGCGGCGATTACGTTCACGAAAAAGCCGGCGTGATCCGCAGCGCGGTGGTGCGCATGGTCGACCTGATGGAAAGCATCCTCGCCAGCGGCAGGCTCGAAACCGGGATTACCCTGAAGCGCAGCGAAGGCGATCTGAAAGCCTTGCTCGTCACCTGCTGCGACAGACAGCGCCAGCTCAGTCGTGCGCATCTGTTCCACCTCGATCTCGAGCCCATACCCGAGAGCTTGACGTTCGACCGCAGCGCGATGGAACAGGTGTTCACCAACCTGATGTCGAACGCCGTCAAATATTCGCCCAACGCGCCCGACATTCACGTTCGCGCCCGGGCCGACGAGAAGTCGCTGGAGATCGCCATCTCCGACAGCGGCATCGGCATGGATGCGGAGGATCTGCCGAAACTGTTCCAGCCCTATTATCGCGCCCGCAGCGCGACGGGCATTGCCGGAACCGGCATCGGCCTCAATGTCGTCAAGCAGGTCATCGAACTGCATGGCGGCACCGTCGAGGTGACGAGCGCGCTCGGCAAGGGCACAACATTCACCATTCGTCTGCCAATAGGCTCTCTATTGTCGGATCAACACGTCGCAGCTTAGGGAAAAGCTTATGGTTACAGTCCTGTGCATAGAAGATGAAGTCGAGATCCGGAACCTCCTCGTCGAAGAGTTGGGCGAAGCCGGCTACAAGACGCTCGAGGCCTCGAACGGTGCCGAAGGGCTGGAAATGATCCTTTCGAAATGGCCCGACATCGTCATCAGCGATGTTTCCATGCCTGTTATGGATGGCCACCAGCTGCTGGCCGAAATTCAGATCAACCACCCCGAGTTCTCCAACATCCCCTTCATCCTGCTGACGGCGCTGACCGATCGGGAAAATACGCTCGCCGGCCTGCGTGGCGGCGCGGCGGACTATCTGACCAAGCCGCTCGATTTCGATCTGCTGCTCGCCAAGCTCGAAGGCTGCGTGACCCGCCTCGAAAACGACAAGGCGGTCAATCGGTCGTTTTGATGGGTGGTGGTGCTGCAAGCCTTATCGTGCGACCTTCAACACATCCCCCAGCACCTCGAATACCCGCGTATCCAGCGTCTGCGACACATTGAATCGCATGAAATTGGTCGCCGATTGCGACAGGCTGAAGGCATTGCCGGGCGCCAGCACGATCCGCTTTTCCAGCGCGGCCCGCGCCACGTCGGCCGCATCGATGCCATCGGGCAGGCGGCACCACAGGAACATTCCGGCCTGCGGCTCAAGCCACGGCACTATCCCCAAGCCCTTCAGCCTCGTCGAGACCTCGCTCATCGCCCGGGAGAGCCGCTGTCGGAGCGTCTCCACATGTTTGCGGTAGCCGCCGTCGCTCAAGACGTTGAGCACCAGCTCCGCCGTCAGCCGACTGCTGCCGAAGGAGGTGGCGATCTTGAGGTCGGTCAGGCCGTCGATCCATTCCGGTTTTGCGGCAACGAAGCCGCAGCGGGCCGAGGCCGAAAGCGTCTTCGAAAAGCTGCCGATATGGATGACCCGCTCGAGCCCGTCGAAGGCCGCCAGGCGCGGCGCCGGCGTATATTCGAAATCGGCGAAGATATCGTCCTCGATGATGGTGAGGTCGAACTGCTCGGCGAGTTTCAGAAGCCGATGGGCCGTCACCGGGGACAGCGTTGCGCCTGTCGGATTGTGGATGGCTGAGTTGGTGATGTAGAGCCGCGGCCGATGCTCGGCGACGACTTCAGCAAACAGCGCGATATCGGGACCGGAGGGCGTATAGGGGACGCTGACGATCTTTGCTCGGTGGGCACGCAGCAAAGCGTGGAAATTGAAATAGCAGGGATCGTCGACCAGCACTGTGTCGCCGGGTTCCAGCAGGAAACGGCAGAGCAGATCGATTGCCTGGGTGCCGGAATCGGCCAGCATGATCTGATCGGGGGAGGCTTCGATCCCGCGTTCGCCCATGCGCCTGGAAATCAGCTGGCGCAGTTGCGGCAGGCCGAGCGTCGAACCGTAGTCGGCAAGGGCTGCCGCGTCGGCGCGGGCAAGCGTTCTCAGCCCGCGGCGCATGCCTTCGCCGGGCAGCCAGGCGGGCGGCAGCCAGCCGCAGCCGGGCTTCAGGTCGCTTTCGTCTGCCTCCAGCGATTGCCGCGATATCCAGAAGGGATCGACGGCGCGATCGAGCTTCGGCCCGGTCTCGGCAAGCGCAAAGGGGGCTGCCTGGTTGGCGACGTAGAATCCCGAACCTGGCCTTGCCAGGATCGCGCCCTCGGCGACGAGACGCTCATAGGCGTCGACGACGGTCGAGGTCGACAGCTTCAGCGCCGCCGCCAGTCCCCGGACCGAAGGCAGCTTGGCGCCCGGCGTCAGGCTGCGTCCGGCGATGCGCTGGCGGATCGTCGCGACGACCATGTCGATGCGGGTGCGCCCCGCGGCGTTTTCATCCATCCGTACTGCTTCCTGAACCATAACAGTTTTGCAAAACTGTATCAGACTGTCACTGTCATAAACAGTCCTATCGGCCGATAAGGGGGCAGCAAATAAGGAGTGCAGCGCATCATGGACCGCATGGCATCGGGATGGATCAATGGTTTTATCGGCGTGCTGATCTTCAGCGGATCGCTGCCGGCCACGCGTGTGGCGGTGATGCAGTTCGATCCGGTCTTCCTGACCGTCGCGCGGGCAGCAATCGCCGGCATTCTGGCGCTCGGCCTGCTGATCGCCTTCCGCGAGAAGCGGCCGAGCCGACGCGATCTCATCTCCCTTGTCGTCGTCGCACTCGGCGTCGTGGTCGGCTTCCCGCTGCTGACGGCGCTGGCGCTACAGCATGTCACGTCGGCCCATTCCATCGTCTTCATCGGCCTGCTGCCGCTCTCGACGGCGATCTTCGGGGTGATCCGCGGCGGAGAACGGCCAAAGCCGGCCTTCTGGCTGTTCTCCGGCCTCGGTAGTGCGCTGGTGGCGGGCTTCGCCTTGACGCAGGGCCTGACGGCATCACCGGTCGGTGACATCTTGATGCTGGCGGCGATCGTCGTCTGCGGCCTCGGTTATGCCGAAGGCGGCCGGTTGTCGCGCACGCTCGGCGGCTGGCAGGTGATTTCCTGGGCGCTGGTGCTGTCACTGCCGGTGATGGCCGTGGTGGCATTTCTTTACCGGCCGGCGAGCTTGGCGGAAATCGAACCGCCGGCGCTCATCGGTCTTGCCTATGTCTCGCTGTTCTCGATGCTGATCGGCTTCATCTTCTGGTATCGCGGCCTGTCGCAAGGCGGCATCGCCGCCGTCGGCCAGCTGCAGCTGCTGCAGCCGTTTTTCGGCCTGGCGCTTGCCGCAACCCTGCTGCACGAACCGGTCACGTGGATCATGCTTGCCGTCACGATTGCCGTTATTCTCTGCGTGGCTGGGGCGCGCAGGTTTGCGCGGTAGGGTTGAGTTTTGGTCACAAAGTCGCCGCTCAATTGTCAGAAAATGGCCCCATTACCGCCGCACCGAGCCCTTTTCCGGCTTCATCGTCGCGGCCTCGCCAGCCTTTTCTAGCGGCTGAGCGATCGACCGAGGCGGCCTTGCTGCCGTCCAAATCACCGGAAAAGGAATGAAAATGATCACTCGTTACACATCCCTCGCAACGATGACCGCCGCGGTGTTCAGCCTGCTTGCCTTCAGTTCGGCATCCGCGACCGAGCTTGCCCAGGCGCAAGCCCAGCCGCCTGCTCAGGGCCAGGCGCCGATGCAGGGACAGAGCGGCGGCACCGGTGCGGCCGCCCCGGTCAGCGATCAGAAACTGGAAGCCTTTGCCGTTGCCTATCTGCAGGTCGACAAGGTCCGCCAGCAATATTCGGCCAAGATCGACGCAACTAAGGACCAGGCTGCGAAGCAGAGGCTGCAGGAAGAAGCCAAGAAGCAGATGGTCGACACCGTCCAAGCCTCCAACGACATCTCGGTCGAGGAATATTCTTCGATCCTGACGGCCGCCCAGAGCGACCCGGCGCTCGCCAAGAAGGTTCTGGAAAAGATCGGCACCCCGCCGCCGGCACAGCCTCAGCAGTAACAGGCTGCGCGCTTCTGCGTCATCCTGAATCGAACGAAGGGGCGGGCGCTTGCCGCGCGCCCCGATCCGAGTTGGCTCTACTTGGCGGGCACGACCAGCGCTTCGCCCTTGCGGACGATGTAGGTTGCCAGTTCCGAAGCTTTGCCGCTGCCGATATTCTTGGCCGAGTGGACGACGCCGGAGGGGATGAAAAGGGATTGGCCGGCTTGAAGGGTCACGGGCTGTCTGCCTTCGAGCTGGTATTCCAGCGTTCCCTCGATGACGAAGGCGATCTCTTCGCCAGGGTGAGAATGCCGGGGAGCGAGAACACCGGGGGCGAAATCGACCCGCACCTGAACGGCCTCGTGGCCGGGCACATCGATATCATTCTTGATGAGATCGGTGCGCTGCAACGGCTGTTCCGCCTGCGCCGTCGCCGCGCCGCCGAGAGCAAGGGCGAGCACTATCGCCTGGATCATTTTCATTATGTCATCCTTCCTGAATTGATCGTTCCGGCTCGTTGGCCGCATCGCCATTTCAGTCGATGATTGAACCTGGGATGTGTCGGGAAACCGTCATTTTTGTAAGCGAATGTATCTGCAGATCTGACCGAGATCTCCTGCGAGGACGGGATTTCTTACGCGAACCGCATCTCGCGCGCCTTCGCCGCTACTTCCTCACGATCGCGAGGCGCTTGAGCGCGAATTGCAATCGGGTCATGGAAAGCGGTGCGCCGATCTGAAACTCGTTCAGGGATCCACGCGCGGAAGCCGCTTAGGAGTCGCCACTTGCGATGGAGTGGGAGGAAGCTCCGGGCCTCCGCATCGGAACTCTCCGTCAATGACGAGATGTTGAGAGTGAGGACATTTCGACCAAACTGCGGGATACGGAAAAGCGCAGCCGCCAATCAAGGACATGACCGGCCCGATGACACATACGACCGCGACACAACGTACAACTGCCAGAAAACTTCCCACCGGTGTAAGCCTTTTTCGTCGTGCCGTGTGGCACCCCCCCTCTGGCCTGCCGGCCATCTCCCCCACAAGGAGGGAGATCGGCAGGAGGCTAAATCATCGCGCCCTCTCTAACCTATCGAGGTAGACGTGCGCTAGTTGCAGGGCAAGCCATTGCGCCCAGCCAATCTCCCCACCTGTGGGGGAGATGCCCGGCAGGGCAGAGCGACTGTCTTGGAAGTCAAGCGTTTTGCCATGCTTTCTGGT
>NZ_LODW01000128.1 GCF_002914525.1 Rhizobium hidalgonense
CATTTGATTTAGCACCAATAGGGAATCACAACTGCCTGTTATCGCTCAACTTCTTTTAAATCGGGCTCTTAGGCAATTTCGGCGGAGGACGGATTATCAAATATACCGGGCATTACCACTTGGTGTATTCTGCGTGCTTCGCGGTTATACTAGCCATATTTGTTGTATCAATACTTATGCCATCGGATACGACCGAGTCTAATACCGGAGAAAAGATCGCTTAACCGCCCGAATCATTTCAAAAAATATTACAGATAGTGGAGGAAGCCCGTGGGCTTACGTGTAATCGCGTGTTCTGCTCCCCAGTTTTCTCACGGCGAGGCGGGCGAAATGGCATTATCAAGCGCCGATCCGGCAAGCCTCTACAATGCCTGCAGATATGCTGCGTCACTGGCATCCAAGGCGGAAGGTGCATGGGGCGAAAGCAATTGGCGCGGCACCAGGAGTGACAGGCGACAATCAACGCTTCTGCTATCTGACATGGACGATGTGCAGCGAAGGCTAACGCCGCTATTAGTCCGGGTCCGGCCCAATTTAGTTCTCATAGGAGCGATGTCGATATGCTTCCGTGGTGCGATTGAGACAGCGAAATACATCAGAGAGTTTCTAGGCGATGACGTTTGTATCGTTCTTGGCGGTCGCCACGCCACCGAAACAATATATCGGGATGACGAAAATCGTGTAAGACATCATCTAGCGTCCCCTCTGCGGCTAATTGCTGACGGAAAAGTTTCCAGCTGTTTCGACATCGTGCTCTCCGGAGATGGTGAACACTTTATCGCGGAAATTGGGTGCGTCGTAGCTTCCTTGGAAGCAAGAGGTTTTTCGCCAAGGCAGGCGAAATTCTCATTGGGCCACCTGACGACCACCCCGGGGCACTGGATCGCCGGCACAATCATGGACGATCAGGTCCACACTGTGTGCTCTTCGGGCATGCCGCTCGATTATAATGGGATGCCATCCCCAGCCGAAATGTTCGGAATTACAACGAGCTTTGACGTGTTTGGTGGCGCGCCTACCGCGCACGTCTTCAGCGACATCGGGCGTGGCTGTATCTATGATTGTATCTTCTGCAGTGAGAGGATCAGCGTTGTCGGGCCTCCTCGACAGTTCAAGATAAGCCCCCACCGGTTATGCGGCCAACTCGCAGCAGCCCGCCGCGTAGTCAAGGCAGATTACGGCGAAAACTTTCCTGTCTCGGCGTTCATTGAAGACTCAACTCTTCTTGGATGGAATTCGGCCCTCGTAGCCCAGTTTGAAAAGGTATTCGACCCACTCGAAAATCCTGTGCGGCTTGGCGGACAAGCGACCATTGACCAAATTGTCAATAACCCAGCCCTTGCACGAAGACTAGGCCGCATGGGCCTGGAATATCTTTTCATCGGGGTCGAGACACCGCGCCCAGAACTTGTTGGAGGTCTTCACAAGAACATCGCCACCAAGAAGGGTTCGTGGATGGAACGCGGGGACAAAGCAGTTGAGATCTTGTCCGAAGCCGGAATCAAGGTTGGGGTATCCCTCCTATTTGGCATGGGCGAGGGAGCTGCTGAAAGGCAGCAATTGTTTTCGGCCTTAGAAAGCTGGCGGAAAACGGGCTCTCTGATCACAATCAGCATGAACTGGGCCGTCCAACACCCTTTGAGAAACACGGTTCAGGGGAATGAATATACCTATTTGGATTGGGCGGTGTCGCCCGGTCCCATGCTGTCGTTGTTAAGGAATTTTGGCGAGTCCTCTGAGATCTATCCAATTGCCGGCGGTACAAGCCCAGACGAAGCCTCCGTAAAGGATATTCTCCAAGCCACCACGGAGATCATGGCTATGCCGCCTGCACACCCAATGCAAAAGCAAGAAGCGGATCATGTCCCAGGACGTGGTGGAGCTTAGACGACCACGGCTCATCCCAGCCGGATGAGTGTCAGCTTGCTGCTGGCAGGCTGATGAGGGGATCATCGCTCATTGTGGCGATTGTCTCAAGTGTCATGTAGCGGGATCGCTGGACGGCCCATTCATCGTTCTGTTCGAGCAGCAGCGCACCGACCAGGCGCACGATGGCGTCGTCGTTGGGGAAGATGCCGACGACCTCTGTCCGCCGCTTGATCTCGCCGTTCAATCGCTCAATCGGGTTGGTCGAGTGAAGTTTGGCCCAATGCTGCTTGGGACATGTAGGCGAGCACGTCTTGCTCGGCGCTGTCCATAAGACTGGCGAGCTTCGGTACCTTTGGCCTGATCTGGTCGGCGACGTTGCGCCACTGAGTGCTTGCCGCCTCCGGCGTGTCCTGAGCGAAGGCCGTGGCAATGAAGGCGGAGAAAACTCGGCGTCCGCTCTTTCCAGCATGGGCCAAGGTATTGCGCATGAAGTGGACCCTGCAGCGCTGCCAGGTGGCGGAGAGCACCTTCGATACTGCGGCCTTGATGCCCTCATGCGCATCGGAGACAACGAGCTTCACGCCACGCAGACCCCGCCTGGTCAGCTTTCGAAGAAACTCCGTCCAGGTCGCCTCGGCCTCGGACGTGCCGAGCACCTCGCGTCGACCGTCGGTGTTGACGCCGACGGCGATGATTACGGCGACGGAGACAATACGACCACCGCGCCGAACCTTGAGGGAGGTCGCATCGATCCACAGGTAGGGCCATTCTCCTTCGATGGGCCTGTCGAGGAAGACCTTCACCTTCTCATCGATTTCTTCGCACAGCCGGGATACCTGGCTTTTGGAGATGCCGCTCATGCCCATGGCCTTGACGAGGTCATCGACAGATCGGGTCGAAACGCCTTGGATATAGGCTTCTTCGATGACCGCAGTCAGGGCCTTCTCGGCCATCCGGCGTGGTTCGAGAAAGCTCGGGAAATAGCTGCCTGCGAAGCTTGGGAATGCGCAGCTCGACGGTGCCCGCCCGTGTCTCCCAATCCCGGTCGCGATAGCCGTTACGCTGGGCAAGTCGGAAGCCATTCTTCTCGCCATAGCCCGCGCCGGTCTTCGTGCCGACCTCCAGCGCCATCAGCTTCTCGGCAGTAAAGCCGATCATCTCGCGCAGCAAATCGGCATCGGCGCTCTTCTCAACGAGTGAGCGCAGGTTCATCATGTCGTCGGTCATCGGTGGTGTCCCTCAGGTTGGCTCTAAGCAACCCGACCCTACCGGAAATCACCGATGGCTATGAAATCCAGTTACACCACTCCATTGGACACGATCAAGAAGCGGAGCATATATATGCTGAACGGAGCGCCTAAAGGCGGAATAAATTACCCTAGCTCAGACCGAGTATGCGCCGGAACCCATCTCTTTATCGATATGTGGGATGCAGAAAATACGGGAAATGCTGAAGCGATTGAGGCGGCGGTAGCGCAAGCCGTTCATGACTGCCGCGCAACGATGTTGGAATCGAGTTATAGAAAATATAGCGAAGATGGGGGCGTCACGGGCTTCGCAATTCTCGCTGAATCGCACATTTGCGTAAATACCTGGCACGAAGAACGCATGGTCGCGATAGACGTATTTTTTTGTGGTTCGCTAGACCCGTACGCGAGTATCACCGCGTTGCGCGACGTATTTCGTCCATCCCGGATCGATATTAGCGAGCACAAGCGTCTTCTTGGAACAAGAATAACGCATCCAAATATTGTGGAAGCGCTTTAACCGAAAGTATTCTCCGAAATCGAGGCGGAACATGTCTAGACAAATCGTTTTCGTGCGCGAAAAAAGCCCTTCTGAATTCCGCACTATGATCGTGCCGAATGAAGTGCCGTACTACACAGAAAAGGGCTTTGAGGTATTCGTCGAGCTTGGCATCGGCGAAAAAATTGGCTTTGCGGAACCAGCCGGATGTCCTAAAGCGCCGGCGTGTCTGGTTCGACGGCCAACTGAATCTCGATCCAGAACAGCTGATCTTCATCGACGAAAGTGTGCTGCAGAGGCACGGAAGGAGTTCAGTATGAGCTAACCCCGTAACGTGAA
>NZ_LODW01000129.1 GCF_002914525.1 Rhizobium hidalgonense
CAGCCCGCCTCCCTGAATGAAGCCGGAAAACTCTAGCATCCGGTGGTCCAACGTTTGGGAGCGGTTCAAAAACCGCCGAGGCTCTAATCGCCGCCGGATGAAAATTCAGTGGCAGGTCATTTGGTCTCGATGTTGCACAAGGAGCCAATTCCAGCGGCCACGAAGTACTTGGTATGCACCCGTGGGAACAACATGGGCGCTTCAATTGAACGGAAACTCAAATTTATGGCTGGCTCTGACAAATTACGGACGATCAGCGATAGTTCGGGTCTCCAGCGGGATTGCAGCATGAGGCCGGCAGTCAATACCAAAGGACATTACTGCGACTTCGCCGAATGCCGGTAATAGACATCCGCCAGAATGTGGTGGTCATGGCGGTAGACTTCGGCCATGATATTATAGAGGCTTGGATCGTGAGCCTCGAAATCTTCTGATGTGGCAATGGTGAGATTGCCTCGGCTGTAAGCCAAGTTCGTATTGAACCAAAATCGCGTGCCCTCGGCCCAATACTCATCGACGTTGTTCTCCATATAGGAACACGCCCAGAGGCCTTTCTCGTAGGCGTGCGAATAGGCACGTTCAACTCGTGCAACGAGATCAGGATCTACCGTGCGCAGCGCGTTGAAAATATTATGTGAGAATTCGTGAACAAGAATGTTCCCGCCGTAATACCGCGTGCCCGGCACGCCCATCAAATTCTCCACAGCTCCCGTCGTGTAGAGCCCGCCCATGCCGCGCGCCCTTTGTGCCCAGTAGTCTCGGGCAGTCATCTTGCCGATCGTGTTGGCGTAATCCCGCCGCTCGTCAGGGGTGAGACGTGGATCATCGGGAAGAGGCTTCTTCCAATCCCGCTGCTCGGGAATATCAGTCGTCGTCTCGTCAATTGCCATGACGCCCACCCGCGCTCCAGCCTGGATTAAAGCATCGCGGACATCACGGCGTTCTGACAACATGTAGAGGACAATGTCACGTGAGATCAATAGTGCCGTGTCTGGAACCTTGTTTGACGAAATAATAGGTATGCCCGCTGCGTCAGCATATTTGGCATAAAATGGATCCAGATTGAGTGATGTCGGTGGGCTGCGAACTATGAAAGTCTCGAAACTCGATACATCAGCCGCGGACAAAGGCGAGTCAGATAAGACATTCTCAGCGCCGCCGAGTCTGCCTGCGGATGCAGCAAGAAGGTACCCACCGCACAACACCATCCCCATCGAGCATACATCCATCATCGTGACCTCTCGTTAACGGCTGTCTTTCGTGAGACGACGCAACAACCGTGCCAGTCACTAAGTATTTCCTCGGGGGCTCATCGGCGCCGCCGGCTCTGTACCAGACCATGTGCGTGACGATCGGCATCCGGTGACCAGGGTATGACGATCACCTCATACCGTTATCTAGGAGAAAATTGCGATCTCGCGGCCGCCTCGCCAGTCCTGGGAGGCGTTTGCTGTGTCCGGGGTCCTAAAAGCTTGCACCGGAAACGCACTGATCTGCGAATCAATTCCTGTACCCATCATCTTCTCCCGAGGTCGGGATCGCCAGGCAAGTATGTCCTCTGGCAATCTTCGCCGATACCCAGCGTGCCGGTCCATGGGCTGCGATAGCCAAAGCGAACCAGGGCGTTTTTGCGAGGGGAACCCCTTTCAGATTCAACAGGAGAATGCTGCTGCCTATCGCCGCGTCCCATTTTGTGTGGAATCAGACGGGCGCAAACCGAACATTCCGAAAAAACCCCTCCGCCAGGTCGGGTCGTTCGACGACTTTCGACGCCGGGATAGACCAGCCCGGTTCCGCCGAGGGTTCTAATGTGATCTCGACAATTTGCCTGATTATCGCCGAAAACGTCTTTGGCTTGCTTCTGCCTGAGTAGCGAGCCTCTCAGTCATGGTCAACTTTTCAAGTTCAATGTCCTGGATGCCTGATCAAGATGATCCAGCATGATGGACAAGGCGGCATGTTCACGAAGAAGTTGGAGCCCGGCCGCTTCATCTGGCGTCGGCAGCCGATGGCAGGCCGATTGATTGGAACGCATCCATTGGACGGATGAGTTCCATCCAAACAAATGATTTCACCAGCTTATACCAGTGCCATTAGAAGCGCCCCAACGAGTGCGTATCAAGTAGTTGCTCTGTCGACGCCTGGACAGAGTATTAAGTGGAGGTTTATGGTATGAGCCCTCAGGTGCGGTGGAAAGTGTGCTGGGAAAACGAGTTGGAGCTCTCTGACCACACGGAGCTCGCAGATTTCTTTCGGAAGACCTATGGGCCAACTGGAGCTTACAACGCCCTTCCATTCGAAGGTGCTCGTAGTTGGTCAGGAGCTAGGCCCGAGCTTCGCGTAATAGGCTATGATGCGCACGGTGTGGCCGCTCACATGGGGTTGTTGCGTCGTTTCGTTCGGGTTGGCGAGGTCGATCTACTCGTATGCGAGCTTGGATTGTGGGGCGTGCGTCCAGATCTTGAGGGGTACGGCATTAATTCGATGCGCATTGTTTACCCAGTGCTGCAGCAACTTGGCGTTCGGTTTGCGTTCGGCGGTGTTCGGCAGGCGTTGCGCAACCTTGTTCTGAGGCTCTGCCGAAATGGTCTTGCGACGGTTTTGGAAGGGGTACGCGTGCGATCCACCCTTGCCGATGTTTATCTCAACCTCCCGGCGACGCGCTGTGAAAACGTAATTTTGGTAGTATTCCCAATAGGATGCTCAATGAGTGATTGGCCATCGGGGACCTTGATCGAGCGGAATGGCCCTGAGCTATGAAAGAGCATGGTCCCATAGCTGAAGTTATCCGAAGAGACGGTGGCGGCCCAGTGATCGGTGCGTCTATTTAACCCTCGATGACGGACCGACCCACACGATGACACATCCCGCACCTTTCGATCTGCGAACGCTTAGACGTCAAGCGTGAGATATTCGAGACAAGCAGGACCATCAGGAACATATGCCCCGAAGCCTCGGTACCGCAATCCGGGCACCTGGTGGAAGTATGAACATCATCGGCTAATGCCGTATTTTTGCGCGCTCGCGGGTTCACGATCCGCGCTCCTCGTTCGACCCGCTAACTGACGCCACTGCCGCAGAGCACGGCATCGGAGCCTGCGCACAAGCGCACTGCCGACCATACTGCGATGGCCGACAACCCAGATCTTCTTGTTGGACAAGTCGTACACTCAGAGCTCTTCCCGGCTGTTCAGGGCCTTCCAGTGCTTGACATCCTCGCGCACCATCTCGGCGACGAGCTCCTGAACCGGGGCCTTGTGTTGCCAGCCCAGCTTCTGGCGGGCCTTGGTCGGATCACCGGCAGAAGATCAACTTCCGTCGGGCGGAGGTATCGAGGATCGACTTCAACAAGGCAGGCACCGGACGCGGAGTCGTAGCCAGTCGACGCCGGACGCCTTCCATTCCAAAGTAATGTTCACGTCGGCAAAAGCCCGCTCGAGAAATTGGCCGACACTCGTCGTCTCGCCGGTCGCCAAGACGTGGCCATCCGGTTTGTCCTGCTGCAGCATGCGCGACATGCCCTCGACATACTCACGTGCGTGGCCCCAGTCGTAGCTCCTGGCGCTGTTTTTGGCCAGCTGTCGGGCGCGGCGGGCCTGCGCGATCGAAGTTGGCTTGTTCAGCCACAAGGCGAAACTCTATCACCTGGGCGCTCGCAGCGTCTCCCGTGCGATACGCCATTTCTCTCTTGGCTACAGGGATGTGCGATTGTCTCCTGTTTTCAAAGCTCTTTGTCCTGCTGATGGTCGCGGTCGCGCTGGCGCGCGGTCGACCTAGACATGTCCTGCGATTGATGAATCGATTGTGAGGTGACGAGAGCGACCGAAGCTGATTCAACA
>NZ_LODW01000130.1 GCF_002914525.1 Rhizobium hidalgonense
ATCCGGGTCCTGACACGACGCTTGGCAAGGTACGGATATCATTGAAACCTTTTCGAGTCAGGCTCTAAGCCACCGAGCAGATAGTTGCGCCATATCGTAGAAGAACATCGCGACAATCGGAACTGCGTCGGTTGGCAGAAGCGGACCGGTTGTTTGTGCGATCATTGGTGCCATGTTCTCTTTAAGTGATTCTGCAGTTATCTTAAAATGGCGGATGACACTTCAATTGGACGCAATATCGACTAGAGCAAATCCTGTTCAATCCGGCTCATATCCAGCAGCCCTGAAGTAGTTTGCGCATTCTGTCGGCGTGAAGCGGAGCATCAATGCGCCTAGGACGTCCCATAGAGCATCGATCTTTCGTTCCGCGCCCTCCGTGGTTGACTGCGGCCCCTAAACCGGGACCGCGTGCCGGTGGCGACGGAAGCTATGAGATCACATGCTCAATGCGCTCGAGGTGGTGCTGAGGCACGATCTGAAGGGGTTCCTCGGCCGCTGCGATTTCCTCGACCGTAAGTCCGGTGGCGATGGCCAGGTCCTCAAGGCTGTAGCCCTTCGCAATCCTGGCTTCGCGGCGACGAGCGGCTGCGGAGGTGTTGTCGGCGGTAGCAAATTGATCCATTCCAAACTCCAAATCACGTTGATGTAGCGGCTGAGGGGGATCTGTCCCCGATGGGTTGGCTCCTTCGTGGTGCCGACTCGGTCAGAGGTTAGCCGCAACCTGCCGAGCCGCTTGGTTTCTCTTCGCAGACGACGCTCTTGCGTGGCTTCCGCCGCGATCTTGTTCTGCGTTCGGATGCCGAGCGCTCCTGCATTAGCGCTGTTGTTCTAGTCCTGCTTTCTATGACAATCAATCCATGGGTTTGCTCATAGGCACACGACGAGCCGTACCAACTGCCTGGGAAGAATTGTCCGCTACTGATTAACTGCGGTCGCAGATATGCCTTGCGCGATCTCATCGTCGAAGTGAACCATCTCGCCCGAGGCCATGTGCAGCGCGTCCGCGACATCGCCGAAGCGCGCCTCACCATAACGGAGGCCGGAACTTATTGAATCGGCGCCCGTTCGTAAGGACCGACATTAGGAGGATCTCACCATGGCAACCACATCCAAAGCCCCCAGCCAGGATCGTGCTCGCGTCGCAGGTGGTCAGGATCACGAGGTGAAGTACGAAGCCCGGAAGGAAGGCATTTCCAAGGAAGCGGTGAAGAAGACCGTGAAGAACGTAGGCAACAGTCGCAAGAAGGTCGAAGCCGAACTCGACCGGCACTAATCCGGGTTGGAGAGTTCAACCGTGAGGGTCCGCAGCCATAAAGTCAGCGGCGGAAACAGCCGCTGAAAGTCTGGCTCCGACGGATCATAACGCAGCGGCGGAAGGCGCCTGACTGCAGGAGTTGACGACCCCGCAGGAAGCGTTTCGGAGCAAGGCTATCGAAGCTGCGGGATACAGCGCCGTCGAGCAAAGCCAAAAGTATTGGGACGCCGGAGCGTTTCTTGCAAACGGGCGGAGCCGCATCGCATGAGGAAGGGGCTGGCGAGCGAACCCAACGAGCTCCAAAGTCGCGATACGCGACGGCGTCGGCTGACTTTACCTGCAGAACAGAATTCAGAGGCCGACAGACCGTGGGGCACCGCGTGCGGACGCCGGTCCCGACCGGTCCGTTCAATCGACTTCTAGAAGCTGCCATCCCGTTTTTGGGACCGGCCAGCATCGTCGATCTTCTCGTGCTCACTGCGCTGAATAGGAAGCGCGGTCGGTATTAAGCCATTCTCCCGTAACGCCAAAGGCGAGCGGCGGAGCGCCGATCAATCGCCCGAGTCGGGTCTCCAGTGTTTGAAACGATGCTCAGGGAAGCGGTCGACGTGAACCTCGCTAATCCTGCGGAGTATTCCATTGCCGACATGCCAGTCGATCAGATCCCGAAACAGGCTTAGCGAGTGCCACGTGCATCGTCGTCCCGATGTGGACTGTAGACTAGCTTCCTGCATAGGGCGATGCGATCCTGAGTTGCGTTCATGTGTCCTCTCCTTCGCGACGGAGAGACCCAAAGCTATGCCGACTAGGCGGCCGCTATGGTGCCGGAAACGTTGGCAAAGTCGGTTAATCGGCATAGTTTGCTGGTCAGTATAAACGTGCTTTTGCCGCGCGCGGCAAAATGCAGTTTGAAGCAGCGTCGCGATCGTCGCCCAAGTCCTGCCGCCGCCTTCCGAGCCGGGTTCATAATGCCGGATTTCCGACGTTTGAAGCAAGGGTCACCTATCCCTTCCATCCACTGGTTGACCAAACCGTCTTGGTAACCGGCAGCCATGAGCACGAAGGCGTTCACTATCTGCTCATTCTGGCACACGGTGGTTCATTTCAAATTCCGGCATGGATGTTTGATCCTGCGGCAAGTTCGATCGAGATCGTAGCTGCGCCGCGCCTTTCGGCAACCAAACTCGTTGAACTGCGCGCCAAGCTTTGTTGCCTGACTATTCCGTTGCGGTCGCTGCGGTCGCCGATTGCACATTCAATACTCCGGGAAAGGCGGCAATACGCAGCGATATGTTTGTCGCGGCAAGTTCGGCGCCATGGCGGTCGGCAACTGTATCGGGTTCGGCGGCATGCGGGTCGATCGGGCCGTGGCGCAGGAGGTGCTCGAGCGATTGCAACCTCTGGGAATCGAGGCGGCCTTGCGGGCAATGGAGGCGCACACGCAGCGTCATAGCGACAATCAACAGCAACTCGAGAACTTAATCAAGCAAGCACAATACGAGGCTGCCAGGGCGCGCCGCCAGTATGATGCTGTCGATCCGGGCAATCGGTTGGTCGCCGGCGAACTGGAGCGGCGCTGGAATGAGAAGCTGATCCTATTGCGTGATCTCGAGGTCCAGTTCGAGATGCTCTCGACCGACCGTAACACGCCTGCTTTATCGGCCGACGACCGTACAAGATTGATGATGCTCGGTAGCGATCTATAGTAAGGCATGGCACAGGTCCCGACGCGTCTATCGAGACACGCCAAAAGATCATTCGGCTGCTGATCAAAGAAATCATTGTCGATACCGTTGACGACACATTGGCGCTCGTCATTCATTGGCAGGGTGGCGATCACACCCGGATGACGGTGAAGAAAAACAAGATCGGCCAGACCCGCTGGGCAGTTAAGGCTGATGTTGTCGATCTCGTTCGCAACTTGGCGAGGCAGTTGCCCGATTTGTCGATCGCAGCGATCTTGAATCGATCCGGCAAGCGGACAGGGCATGGCGCCAGCTGGACGCGAAGCCACGTCTGCAGTCTTCGCAACATCCACGGCATCTCCGTCTATCGAGAAGGTGAACGGGCCGAACGCGGTGAGAGAACCCTCGACGAGGCCGCCGACATTCTAAAGGTGAGTCGAGCTACCGCCTACCGGATGGTCAGCAGCGGTGTCCTTCCCGCTCGCCAGTTATGCACCGGAGCGCCGTGGATCATCCAGCTTTCCGACCTTCAACACGAAACCGTGCGCCGCGAAGCCGATGCCAGGCGATCCCGGCGTCCGATATCTCAGGATCCGGTTCAAAATCCTCTTTTATAGACATCATCAGATGAGGAGTATGTCGCGCCCTCGTCACCTTCAGCAAACAGGCTATTTTTTCTTAACGCCTGGGGCTTGATTGCCCGCTCAACATGTGGAGTCCACTTCGACGCGGCCGTCTTTCAGGAAGCGCTCGAAGATATCGCGGCGCGATATGGAATAGCGGAGAGCTCCGCGAGTTTTGATTTTCCGGGTAACGCCCCTTAGCCACGAACAGGCACATGATCCTTGGCGCGATTTGAAGTCCACGTGAATTCCCTTG
>NZ_LODW01000131.1 GCF_002914525.1 Rhizobium hidalgonense
ATCATTCACGCAGCTTCACGTTACGGGGTTAGCTCATACTGAACTCCTTCCGTGCCTCTGCAGCACACTCTCGTCGATGAAGACGAGACGGTCCGGATCAAGCCGATGCTGATGGGTCTTCCACCGCATCCGGAACCGGGCCACCTTCGGGCGGTCTTGCTCGCTTGCCACCAGCGTTTTTTTTGAAGGTCTTGCCTTCGCTGCGCAGAAAGCGCCAGACGGTGTCGTGAGACACGTTGATCCCCGCAGCCTTCAGGTCCGCCGACAGTGCGCGCACCGTCCAGTCGGACTTGACTTGTAGCCGCTGACGCACGGCGTCGGCGGCCGCACCCCTCAGTGTCGGTTTGACATAGCCGCCGATCTTCGCCGGCGCCAGGCCTTTACCTGAACGATCGAGCTGTCCGATCCGTACCGCTGTCGCAGCCGATATGCCGAACCGCTCCGCTGCGGCGCGAACCGTCATGCCATCATTCAACGCTGTAGCAATGCGCGTTCGCAAATCCAGAGAAAGAGGTCGCACCATCATCGCTGGCCTCCACACCAGCAATGACCTTGAATCACAAAATCAAAGACAAGGGAATCTCCGCACGATTCCGATTAGCGCTGACAGACTCTAGGACTCTGCCGGTCAAAGGCGGCCCCCTACAATCACCGGCAGGTAAGTGGCGAGGGCGGCTCCGTTATCCAAGGGGTCCAGAGAACACCTGCGCGCCAAACACTGAAAAGACGTTGTTCCGGCCGACGTGTTCAGCTGACGTGTCCTGGTCCAACAGGTGGCCAAACCGATCGCGCTTTGTCTTAAGATAAGTGATGTTGGACGCGCTAGATGCGGCGATCAGACTCTGGCGAGACGACACGATGACGCCTGACGTTCGCAGCGCCTCTATTTTTGTAGGATTGTTGGTCAGAAGCCGAACGCTGCCGATACCGAGGTCGCGGATGATATCCGCCGCTGCGTTATATTCGCGGGAATCAGATGCGAAGCCGAGTTCCCGATTTGCCTCAAGAGTATCACGACCATGATCCTGCAGGCTGTAAGCCGCAATTTTGTTTCCTAAGCCAATGCCACGCCCCTCTTGCCCACGCATGTAGATCACGCAACCAGCGCCCGCTAACTGGACCGCCCGAAGAGCCATTTCGAGCTGTTGACCGCAGTCGCATCGCATGGACCGGAACGCCTCACCTGTCAGACATTCAGAATGCACCCGTACCAGAACGTCTTCCTTCTCGCACAACTCGCCAAGTGTCAAAGCTAAGTGTTCCGTTCCCGTCAAACTATCGCGATAAGCAATTGCCTTGAAATCCCCAAACCGCGTTGGCATAAAGGACTGCGCGTAACGCTTTACCCTCGTATCACGACTCCTGCAGTACTCAATCAAAGCGTCGATCGTTACTATGTGCAGGCCATGTTCGATTGCGAACTTCTCGAGATCTGGCAGTCGAGACATGGTTCCGTCGTCATTGGCGATCTCGCAGATTACGCCAGCCGGCGCCAGGCCGGCAAGTCGTGCAAGATCCACGGCAGCTTCGGTGTGGCCAGGACGGCCCAGGACACCGAGACGATTTGCACGCAAAGGAAAAATGTGACCCGGTCGCGATAAGTCTTCCGGCCGCGTCTGCGGATCGATGAGCGACTTGACGGTTGCTGCTCGATCTTCGGCTGAAATCCCTGTCGTTGTGCCGTGTTTGCAATCGACGGAAACGGTAAATGCCGTCTGCAGTGAGTCCGAATTACGTGTGACCATCAGGGGGATCTCGAGTTTGTCGAGACGTTCGGCTGGAAGTGGCACGCAGATAAGGCCTCTCGCATATTTCATCATGAAAGCGATGTGCTCAGCTGTTATTTTTTCGGCAGCAACGACTAGGTCGCCTTCATTCTCCCGGTTTTCGTCGTCGACCACGATAACCATCTCGCCCGCTTCGATCGCCTCGATCGCCTCATCTATGCTCGAAAAAGACATGGAATCCTCCTCCTTATTATGGGCTGACGGCGCGACGCGCGGCATCGAGCTCTCTGTCGACAAGCGCGCGCAGGTTCTCAGAAAGAGCATCGTTCTGAAAATCTTCATCGAGAGCGAAAATGAAACGGCTATGTATTTGCGCTTCGAAAAAGTCGAATAAGGCTTCCATCGAGGCTTCGACGAGCGGCTTGTGACTCGATGCTTTACCGGTTGCAAAAGGGATCACATAGCGGCCCTTAAGCGCTTTCATGTCGACAAGGTCGAATAAATGCTTCAGCAACCCAGTGTAAGATGCTTTGTAGACCGGACTACCAACAACTAGCACGTCACTAGCCAAAATATCGTTGAGTGCCGCTTTAACAATCTCAGCGGCGCTGGAGGGCAACACTGTTGCCCCAAGGTGCGGATGAAGGTCGACAAGGTCCCAGCAGCTTGCTTCGTTGCCGGACGCGCGCACCCGATCCACCATGAAGTCTGCTACGGCCCGGGTTTTCGAGGGGCGCGATAAATTCCCCGTTATCACAACAACTTTCATGTCACAGGACTCCCAACATTCTCGCATAAGACAATCTTACAATTTTCACTCACACCGCAATGGAGGTCGTTGAGGACCCGTGGGGGCAAAAATAGTCCTGCGGTGTCCTGAGCCCTCACAACCCGTAATTTCCCAACCTCGAAGGCTGGATTGCTTCGCAGAAGTCTTCTGTCTCGTACGACTTTATTCTCTCAATGGGTGGGCTCGCCGTGCAAACGCACCTACTGTCTGCAATCCCTGCCGCTTTTACCGACCCAGCACGTTTGCGTTAGAACCTCCTGGACACGGAATGAGGCGTTGCCGCTTGATATACGGTCGCCGTGGCTCCACCTCAGTTACGACAGGTAGTATCCCGGTCACTTACGGGAACTCTGGTGAGCTTGCCTTCGATGGATCATGGGCGAGCCAAGGTGCCGCATGCGATACCCATACGTTTGACATCGGCACACTTCCAGGATCGGTATCGAACGTGCCGGCTCTAACGACTTTGAGCTCCGGGCTGGCCGGCCGCTCCGCATAAACGTGCGAGCCACATACCGAACAAAACCACCGCAGCTTTCCAGGCGTCGATTCGAAGCTATGAAGCGTATCTTGGCCTGTAAGGATCTTGAAGTGCTCGCTTTTCACCTTCGCAGCGGTATTGTGATCAGCGGCGTGTGACTTCCGGCATGTTTGACAGAAGCAATTCCACATGGGTCCATCAATTTCCTGAACCTGGTACGTAACCGCTTTGCATTGGCATGATCCGAAGATTGGCATCGGGTATCCTTTCACTGATTCATTACGTTGATTTCAAATTTCTCGTCGCCGCTAAGCCAGCGTTTGATGTTGCGCGCAGCCTGGCGGATGCGGTGTTCGTTCTCGACGAGCGCCAGACGGACGTAGTCGTCGCCCATTTCGCCGAAGCCGATACCCGGTGCAACGGCGACGTCGGCCTTCTCGACCAGCAGCTTGGAAAACTCCAGCGAACCGAGATGACGGAACTTTTCCGGGATCTTCGCCCAGGCGAACATGGTGGCGGCCGGCGGCGGCACGTCGAAGCCGGCCTTGCCGAAGCTTTCGACCATGACGTCGCGACGACGCTTGTAGACGTTGCGAACCTCCGCAATGTCGGAACCGTCGCCGTTCAGCGCATGGGTCGCGGCCACCTGGATCGGCGTGAAGGCGCCGTAGTCGAGATAGGACTTGACGCGGGTGAGCGCCGCGATCAGCCGCTCGTTGCCGACGGCAAAGCCCATGCGCCAGCCG
>NZ_LODW01000132.1 GCF_002914525.1 Rhizobium hidalgonense
ACGCTGTCGAAGAGCTTCCAGTCGGCCTTCAACGTCGTCAAGGGTTCGGTTCCCGCCCGCACCGATGTTCCCGATACCGACTTCGACGCCTGCGGCAAGAAGGGCATTGCCGATCTGAAGGCGGCCAACGAAGGCGGCACGCTGTTCGGCTCGCTGGCCCAGGGTTATGGCGCGCCTCCGGCAATCGCCAACGCCTATAAGGACGTCGTCTCGAAGTTCGTCCACGGCCAGATCAAGAGCTCCGACGAAGCCGTCACCCAGCTCGTCCAGGCGATCGACGACGCCCGCTGAGATCACGGTCGATGAACACGCTTCCCCGCGCACTTCGCGGGGAAGCTTCAGGCCCTGCGACCATTCATGCGGGGCCGATGATGCAGGGGAGGAGATGATATCCATGAGCACAGTTGCCACCACCGATCCGGTTCTGACGCCGCGACAAGCGACGAGCGTCTCGATCAGGGGCCGGCTGCAGGATGCGCTGCCGAAGATCGTGCTGGCGCCGAGCTTCGTCATCACGCTGGTCTTCGTCTACGGCTTCATCGTCTGGACGGCCTATCTCTCCTTTACCAATTCCAAGACCTTTCCCTCCTATGCGCTGACCGGCGCGCGCGCCTATCAGCGGCTGTGGCGCTGGACCTTCGAGAGCGATCCGCCATCCTCCTGGTATACCTCGATCACCAACATGGCGATCTTCGGCTTCCTCTATGTCGGTATCTGCTTGGCCCTCGGCCTGTTCCTCGCCATCCTGCTCGACCAGAAGATCCGCGGCGAGGGCTTGCTGCGGCCGATCTTCCTCTATCCGATGGCGCTCTCCTTCATCGTCACCGGCGTTGCCTGGAAGTGGTTCCTCGATCCCGGCCTCGGGCTCGAGCAGACGCTGCACCACTTCGGCTGGACGAGCTTCCACTTCGACTGGATCAAGAACAAGGACTTCGTCATCTACACCGTCGTCATCGCCGGTGTCTGGCAGGCCTCCGGCTTCGTCATGGCGATGTTCCTCGCGGGACTGCGCGGCATCGACGGCGAGATCATGAAGGCGGCACAGATCGACGGCGCTTCGCCCTTGCAGCTTTACCGGCGCATCGTCATTCCGCTGCTGCGGCCGATCTTCCTGTCGGCCTTCATCGTGCTCGCCCATATGGCGATCAAGTCCTACGACCTGGTGGTGGCGCTGACATCGGGCGGGCCGGGCGGCTCGGCCTGGCTGCCGTCCAACTTCATGTATGAATACACCTTCAAGCGCAACGAGATGGCCGTCGGCTCGGCCAGCGCCATCATCATGCTGATGACCATCTCGGCAATCATCGTGCCCTATCTCTATTCCGAACTGAAGGAGAAGGCCCGATGAGCAGTCTCACCTCTCCGATCGGCACGTCCTCATCGGCATCGGCAGCTGAAGGTGTCGAGCGCGGCAACAGCGCCCGCTGGATTGGCCGCCTGGTCATCTACGGCCTGCTGGTCATCTTCGCCATCCTCTACCTGATGCCGCTCTTCGTCATGCTGACGACCTCGTTCAAGACGATGGACGAGATCCAGGGCGGCAACATGCTGGCGCTGCCGCAGGCGCCGACGCTCGATCCCTGGGTGAAGGCCTGGGGCGAGACCTGCGTCGGGCTGACCTGCGCCGGCATCAAGGGTTACTTCTGGAACTCGATCAAGATGGTGGTGCCGGCGGTTGCGATCTCCACCATCATGGGAGCGCTCAACGGTTATATCCTGACCAAATGGCGCTTTCCCGGCCACACACTGGTGTTCGGGCTGATGCTGTTTGCCTGCTTCATCCCGTTCCAGTCGGTGCTGTTGCCGATGGCGACGATCCTCGGCTCGCTCGGCCGCTTCGGCGTGACCTTGCAGAACGCCACCGGCTTTAACTTCGGCTTCGGCAATCCGACGGTCAATCTGGTCTTCGTCCATGTCGTCTACGGCCTCGGCTTCACCACGCTGTTCTTCCGCAACTTCTACGAGGCCTTTCCGACCGAACTGGTGCGCGCCGCCCAGGTCGACGGCGCGAGCTTCTTCCAGATCTTCCGCCGCATCATGCTGCCGAACTCGCTGCCGATCATCGTCGTCACCGTCATCTACCAGTTCACCAACATCTGGAACGACTTCCTGTTTGCCTCCGCCTATGCCGGCACCGGTGACTCCATGCCGATGACGGTGGCGCTGAACAATGTCGTCAACACCTCGACCGGGGTGGTCGAATACAATGTCAACATGGCGGCGGCGATGATCGCGGCCGTTCCGACGCTCATCGTCTATATCCTCGCCGGCCGCTACTTCGTGCGTGGCCTGATGGCGGGCGCAGTCAAAGGGTAAGTCATGGCCTTCCTGGAAATCTCCGGTCTCAGAAAGCGCTTCGGCGCCGTCGATATCCTCAAGGGCATCGACCTCGAACTCGAAAAGGGCGGCTTCCTGGTGCTGGTCGGCCCGTCCGGCTGCGGCAAGTCGACCCTGCTCAACACCATCGCCGGGCTGGAGACGATCACCTCGGGTGATATCCGGATCGACGGCCGCGACATCAGCGGATTGCATCCGTCCAAGCGCGACATCGCCATGGTGTTCCAGTCCTACGCGCTCTATCCGAACATGACGGTGGCGGGCAATATCGCCTTCGGCATGGAGATCCGCGGCGTTCCGAAGGAAGAGCGGGCCAAGGCGATCAAGCAGGTCTCCGACATGCTGCAGATCGGCCATCTGCTCGACCGCAAGCCGAGCCAGCTCTCCGGCGGCCAGCGCCAGCGCGTCGCCATGGGTAGGGCGCTGGTGCGCAATCCGCAGGTCTTCCTGTTCGACGAGCCGCTCTCCAATCTCGATGCCAAGCTGCGTGTCGACATGCGCACCGAGATCAAGCGGCTGCATCAGCGCATGGGCACCACCTTCGTCTATGTCACCCACGACCAGATCGAGGCGATGACGCTGGCGACCAAGATCGCCGTGCTGAAGGACGGGGTGCTGCAGCAGTTCGGCACGCCGGCCGAGATCTATAACAGCCCATCCAATCTCTTCGTCGCCGACTTCATGGGATCGCCGGCGATGAACCTGCTCAACGCCACCGTCGAGAACGGCGCGGGCGGGCTCGAGGTCTCGCTGGAGCGGGCCAATGGCGCACCGCTGAGATTGCCTGTTATCGCAGGCAATGACGGCCTGAC
>NZ_LODW01000133.1 GCF_002914525.1 Rhizobium hidalgonense
TTTCCCCGCACCTTCTGCAATTGAGTGAGCTTTGGCATGAGGTGTCCACCAAAATAGGTGGACACCAAGTGATGGAAGAAGGTCAAAAACTTGCCGTGCGGCTGGTCGGTCGGAATGGGAGACGCCGTTTCGATCAAAGTTCGAAAGACCGCCTTATTGCGGCCTGCCTTGAACCTGGCGCATCGGTATCGAAACTCGCGCGCGAACACGGGGTCAACGCGAACCTCGTTTGGAAGTGGATGCGGAAACATACCCAGCCCCTTGCGTCGCCGCCGTCTTCGACATCGTCTTTTATTCCGGTGCAAATCACCGCGGCCAGCGACGAGTTTGAGTTTGGTGAAGAGCTGCCTCGGAAAGCAGAGAGGAACCGGCCGCTGCCCTCTCCAGCGAAGGTGAGCGCGTCACTGCCGAACGGCGTGAAGCTGACGTTGGAATGCGGTGACGTAGATGCATTGACGGCAATCATCGGAGCGCTGGGTCATGTTCAGACTTGGCGCTGATCTCAAGGTTTACCTGCATCGCGAGCCGATCGACTTTCGGGCCGGCATCAACAGCCTTGCTGTCCTGGTCCAGGAGACGATGGCGCTGGATCCCTTTGCTCCTGCGGTTTTTGCCTTTTGCAATCGCCGTCGTGACCGGGTGAAGCTTTTGTTCTTCGACCGGTCCGGCTTTGTGCTGATCCTGAAGCGGTTGACCGAGGACAAGTTCAGATGGCCCCGCCGCGAGGTGCCGGTCGTTGTGCTGACGACAGAACAGCTCCACTGGATTCTCGACGGCATCGATATCGATGCGATGATCCGCCATCCGGTGCGGCAGTATCAGATCGCCGGCTGAGGATGGCGAATAGCGATTGACGCGCAGGGGCGGTTCAGATTCAAGAATCTGATGACTCGCACCGGCGAACCGAGCATTGCAGAACTGATGGCGCAATTGGCAGCCAATGCTGCCGAAATCGCTGCGCTCAAAGCCGAAAAGGAAGCGCTCTCGCAGCGGGTCGTCAAGCTTGAGGAGGAGTTGGCGCTTGCAAAGCTGCATCGCTTTGCACCCCGCAGCGAAAAGCACGTTGATCGCCTCTTCAACGAAGCCGAAGAGGCTGCCGACGAAGATGACAGCGGCGACGGTGATGACGTTGTCGATCTGCCGGACACGGGCCTGCCGGCGGTCGAGAGCGCCGTGGGAAAAAAGCGCGGCCGCAGACCTCTGCCGGAAGACCTGCCGCGTGAGCGTGTCGAATATGACCTTCCCGACGATCAGAAGGCTTGCCCGTGCTGCGATAGTCAAATGCATCGCATGGGCGAGGCCGTTACCGAGCAGCTTCATATCGAAGTCAAGGCAAAGGTCCTGCAGAACGTCCGGTTCAAATATGCCTGCCGCCATTGCGACCGCACCGGGATCAACACACCCGTCGTGATCGCACCGATGCCGACGCAGCCCCTGCCGGGCAGCATCGCTACCGCTTCGACGCTAGCCTTCGCGCTCGTCCACAAATACGTCGATGGCACACCGCTCTATCGCGTGGCGCAGACATTTGAGCGGGCCGGCGTGCCGATCAGCCGCGGCGCTCTCGCTCACTGGGTCATCGGTTCAAGCGAGAAGCATCTGCATCGCATCTATGACGCTCTGAAACTGCGGCTGCGATCGAAGCCTCTCATTCATGGCGATGAGACCACAGTCCAGGTCCTGAAGGAAAAGGACAAGGAGGCCACCAGCACATCGTATATGTGGGCTTATCGCAGTGGCGAGGATAGTGACCAGCCAATCGTACTGCTCGATTATCAGCCCGGCCGAGGCCAGATCCACCCCCAGGCCTTCCTCGGTGACTACCGCGGCATATTGGTGACCGATGGCTACACCGCGTGGCGCACATTGCATGGCGCAACTCATGTCGGATGCATGGCTCATTCACGACGGCGCTTCGTCGAGGCTCTCAAAACCCGGAAGAATGGAGGCGGACCGCCGGAACAGGCACTCCGGTTCTTCGAGCAGCTCTACCGGATTGAAAAGCAGGCAAGAGACAAAACCCCAGATGCCGGTGAGACGACGGCTGATTGCATTCGCCGTTTCCGCCAACAGCACAGCTTGCCTGTCCTGAAGGCCCTAAAGGCGTGGCTCGACGCCATCGCGCCGAAGGTCGTGCCGGATACCAAACTCGGCGACGCCGTCTCCTACACCCTGAACCAATGGGATTACCTGACACGCTACACCAGCGACGGCAGAATCCCGATCGATAACAACATTCTGGAACGCGAAATCAGAGTTTTTGCCACCGGAAGAAAATCGTGGCTGTTCAGCGACACCGCCGACGGAGCCAAGGCCAGCGCAGTGGTCTACAGTTTGATGCTGACTTGCCGCGCCTGTGGCGTCGACCCACTCGCCTGGCTGCGCTACGTGCTCACTGAGTTGCCGCAGCGGGACGAAAGGGCCGACATCGTCGACCTGCTGCCGTTCAACTTCGCCAGAACCGAAGCCGCCTGACACAATACGGCTCCAAACGTTGATCCGATGCCAATCAACCGGTTGGCGTCAACGTGCAGCGAAAATCGCGCTTACGATACACCGGTTTCGATCGCGATGTGCTTGCCAGTCAGGCGCTGGCGGCGAAGCGTGATGATGCGCTCCG
>NZ_LODW01000134.1 GCF_002914525.1 Rhizobium hidalgonense
GACGACGCACAGGCTCGGCCGGCTCGATATCCTTGAGGCGGGAGAGGCCTGCGCGCTTGAGAACCCGGCTCACCGTCGCTGCAGATACACCGGTTTCGATCGCGATGTGCTTGCCAGTCAGGCGCTGGCGGCGAAGCGTGATGATGCGCTCCGCCAGCGCCTGACTGGTCTGCCGGGGCATGGCATGAGGTCGGGAGGAACGATCGAGCATCGCCTCTCGACCACCGGCCTTGAAACGCTCGACCCAACGGGCGACGATCTTGGCCGCGACGCCATAGGCCTGTGCTGCCTGAGCCTGGGTCAGATGCCCTTCGATAACAGCAAGCGCCATTTGTTCCCGGCGCAACGGCGTCAGTCGGGCATTCTTATGAATGTTCATTCGCGGCGATCCTTCCGACTCGAGGTGTGATAGCTCCAGTCTCCTAAATCCGCTTTGAATGGACAACCTCCCGAAAGCTCACAA
>NZ_LODW01000135.1 GCF_002914525.1 Rhizobium hidalgonense
TTTTCAGTATGGGCATTGGCTATACAGATGCCCACTTGATGGCCTCAGTTCTCCTCGATCAACGAGCGGTCTTATGGACCAGAGACAAGCGTCTGCGGGCAGCGGCCGAAAAGGCGGGGGCTTCATTGCACACCCCTGCCAACGCGCGAAACTAAATGCTATATCGAAGCACTCATGCTGGTCGTGAGCCGCCTGAGCGCAGAGTTCCGATCGATCCTTTATGCGATCTTTTTAGCCCGAAACGAGAACACCATGGCAACACGCCTGGCACTGACTCTCGCTTTCGCTGCGCCAGCGATAAAGGAATCCTGGCTGAAACGGATGTCGACTAGTCGCTAGACTCATCGGTCCCTCCGGAACAGGAAATCGATCGTCGGGTAGAAGTCTGCGGCGTGTGAGACCTCATTCTTTTGGATAACTTTCCGCGCGCCGCAAATGCGTCATACTATCTTGGCGGGAAATCCGGAGAGGGGCATGCAATATCGCCAGAGGTCGGTGCTGTTCGCAGCACCTTGGCTGATCATCGGAGCTGCCGCAGCCGGCGCTTCGGGCGGCATAACCATTGCGGACTTTGAAAAGCCCGAACTGCTAATCGCCGCGCTGCTCGTGGGTATTATCATCGGCATGGCCGTTGAGCAGTACCTAACCGCGACGAGCAGACTGGCGTGGCGAGAGAGAAACAGGTCGCAATCGGAGCAAAGGCGCTGGAACGAGCGCGTCATACAAGGCCCCTGGCTTCAGACCCCAGCTGCTCAGCCATTGCGGCCAATCGATGCCACGGATCAACTGCGTATCGTGATGCGCTCGAAGTTCACCATCCAACCATTACTGAACAAGAGCGAAGCCCGGGTGTTTCGGGAACTCGACAGTGTGGTGATCGGCTGCAATTCGTCCTGGCAGGTGATGGCTCAGGTTTCACTGGGCGAGATCCTGCGAAGTGCCGACCCAGACGCCTACAGTTGCATCAATTCCAAGCGTGTCGACTTACTGCTCGTGGACAGCAACTGCCGACCGCGGCATGTCATCGAATACCAAGGCGGAGCGCATCATCAAGGCGCAGCGGCCGCGCGCGACGCCGTAAAGAAAGAGGCGTTGCGACGCGCCGGAATTGGCTACCACGAGGTGGTGGCTGGCCAAACGACCCCGTCGGAACTCAGGCGATTGGTCGAGAAGCTGGTGGACAAGCCGAGTGTCACCTAACGCGACCCCATCACCAATGCCTGCACGGTTGAGCCTCTTCGATTGGAGGAAACCATCTTCTTGGCTTGATGGAATTGAGGCGCACCCAAGATGATCTCCGATTTCCAGGCAGTCCGCGAAAATCTATTTCCGGCCAGTCACGGAGCGATCGAGGACTGGGAGACGTTTCCCTGGCATCGTGACCGAACCAACCGAATTCAGGCCTATAAGGTGCATTCGTCGCAAGCCATCGCAACCGATGTGTTCGGCACACTCAAAACGAGCACAGATCGCGACCGCATTTTCGACGCCATCGCCGAGCGTGTGGGAGTGGCGCCGGGTGGTCCATGGGCGATAACACTCGAGTGGACCGATACTGATCGGCTTCTGGGGGAGCCGAGGCCGACGCAAGTCGATGCACTTGCTATCGGCTCCGCGGCAGCACTCGTCATCGAGTGCAAGTTCACCGAACCCGGAGGACAATGTAGCCAAACCGCGGTGTCAGGCTTTGGCGAGCGCCAATGCAACGGAAGCTACGTCGATCAGATCAACCCGGGCAACGGCGTGCGCTCACAGTGTGCTCTTACAGGCAAGGGCATTCGTTACTGGGAATATATCCCAACGGTCTTCGCTCTCGATACGGGTGTTGACCATACGCCCTGCCCTTTTAAGGGAGATGCCTATCAGTGGATGCGCAACGCCGTGCTGGCGGCAGCGCTCGGCAAGCACCGCCATCTTCAAGGAACTGCTCTCGCAGTCTTTGCCGATCACCCCAGTTTCCCGACGGCGCGGAAGGCGAAGCGGGGTCTGATGGATCCCAGTCTCGCGGGCCAATCTGCGATCACGCCCGTCTCATACCAGCAGATCATTGCGATCGCTTGCCAAGTCGGCCTCGACCGAGAACTCTGGAACGGCCTTGCTGCATGGGTCGATCACAAGATTGCTACGGCAGCAATGGGTTCACCTTCGAGCTAGCCTAGCCACTGGCGAAATTGACGGACCGACACCCAGAGGTGCGTTGGAACCTAGGACCGAGGAACCCGCTAGCCGTTGTAAATTCCTGAAATGGGAGGAAGTCTTGACTGAAGGGCACATATACATCCTATTCAATCCAGCCTATCGCGCAAACCAGTATAAGATCGGAATGACGACTCGGACGCCCGAAGAAAGGGCCGCCGAGATCTCGTCAGCAACGGGAGTGCCTCAAAACTTCGAAGTGCTGTTGTCCAGACGGGTGACGGATTGTTATCGGGCGGAACGGTTGATCCATCAGAGGTTGGCGGAGCATCGGTCCGGTTCGGACCGTGAATTCTTTCAGGTCAGTCTCAGTTTCGCGATTGATATCCTCAATGAAGTTGCCGCCTCAGTCGGACTTCGTCCGGAGAAACCAGCTGTACAGGAACCCAGCGCTCCGATGGCTGATACTGTGACCACAGGCGACATCGATCTTGTCCCGCGTAAACCTTCCGTAGGACCACAGAGGAGAAGGCAAGGAACGCCGGAAGGCACTGCCTCTTTCGAGGATCACATTGCCTACGCCGACGCGGTCAGGCAGCCGCTTCTGCGTGAGCTCCGTGACCACATACTGGCGATTGATGGCCGCTTGCGTTCGGGCGAGGTCGTCACGCCTCGGCAACGCATCGCCTACAAGGTTTGTAAGCGTCCGGCGAACGCATTTTCGGGTGTCGAGAGATGGAATCTATAGGCCGCGTTTCATCTCA
>NZ_LODW01000136.1 GCF_002914525.1 Rhizobium hidalgonense
GTAAGCGTCCGGCGAACGCATTTTCGGGTGTCGAGAGATGGAATCTATAGGCCGCGTTTCATCTCATCGGCCATGATGCGGTCGATTATTTCAGGATCGCACTGTGTGTCGATGAGGAACTCGCGGATACCGCCGTCCCACGTCCTGATGTCGGCGAGTAGGCTTTGAAGTTCTTCGATGCCATTCTCGGTCAGACCCTTCGTGCCGTCTTCACTGCCATCGCCGACGTAAACCAGTTCGCCTTCGGAGATGTTGTCCGAGTTTGCGGTCACTTCTTCGATCAGTTCGAGGTTTTCGCCGATCATGCCGGCGACTTGGCTGAGTGTGTAGATGAACCTCGAGCGCGCCATCAGGCGGCCTCGCATCGAGCTTTTGCCGGCGTCCAGTTCCAAGGCAGGAGGTCTTCAATTCGGTCTTCGGGGTGATCCTGGATCCGGGTCAGGACATCCGTCAGATAGACCTCTGGATTATGGCCTTGCAGTTTGACCGTCTCGATGATGGTGAGGATGTTGGCGATGCGCTCGCCGCCCTTGTCCGAGCCGGCAAACAGCCAGTTCTTCCTTCCAATTCCAAGCGGACGCATGGCTCGTTCAGCGATGTTGTTGTCGATTTCGACACGGCCATCGTCGATGTAGACGCTCAAGGCTGCCCATCGCGACAGGGCATATCGCATCGCCTCGGCCAGCCTCTGCTTCTGAGGCAAAGTCGAGAGTGTCGCCTCGATCCAGGCCTTGAGTTCGTCCAGAACAGGCCGGGCATGGTGTTGGCGCAGGGTGCGCCGCTCGTCAGCCGACATGCCTCGGATACGGTTCTCGATATCGTAGAGAGCGCCGATGCGTGACAGCGCTTCCTCAGCGATCGGAGACGGCTTGAGCTTTATCACATCATGGAACTTGCGGCGCACATGCGCCATGCAGGCGGCTTCAATGATCTGGTTGCCATAGAGCTTCTTGTAACCCCCGTAGCCGTCGGCATGCATGACGCCGCTGAAGCTTGCCAGGTGATCAGCCGGATGTGCGCCCCTGCGGTCGGGGCTGTAGTAATAGGCAATGGCTGCGGGAGTGGCGGATTGATAGCCACTGCCGTCAAAGATGTAGACCCAGACCCTGCCGGTTTTTGTCTTGCCCCGCCCGGGGTCGAGAACATCGACCGGGGTATCGTCCGTATGTATTCGGTCGAGTGCGGCGATATGGGCCCTGATTAACAGGACAAGTGGTGTCAGCAATGCAGATACCCGGCCGACCCAGTCGGCCATTACGGATCGGGAGATGTCTATCCCCAACCGGTCGTACATCTCTGACAGGCGGTAGAGGGGAATGTGATCGTCGAATTTGGCGATCATGATGTGGGCGAGCAGCCCCGGCCCGGGTTTGCCGCGCTCGATCGGCAAGGTCGGCATCTCGCCAGCCACTGTCGTATCGCATTCCCTGCAGATCATGCGCTTCTCGACATGCCGGACAATCTTGACCGACGCCGGCACGTGCTCCAGCACCTGGACCACTCTGTCGGCCGCCTTCAGGAACGAAGTGCCACCGCAGGTCGGGCAATTGCAGGGAGCTGCATAGACCAGTTCTTCGGTGGTGAGATCATCGGGTAGAGGCTTGCGCTTCGGCTTCTCGGATGCGTCGTCCAACTCCGGCAGAGGCGGTTTCCCGGAGCGCTGTTCAGCCTCGGCCCGGGAGGCCTCGATCTCCTCCAACATCAGCTCGAATTGCTCGATCTTCCTGTCGATCTTTTCCGAAGACGCGCCATGTTGCCGATGTCGGAGAAGCTCCAGTTGCGCGCGAAGAAGCCCGATTATGGAGTCTCGCTTGATGACCTCGGCTTCCTGGCTCTCAAGTTTTGCCGCCTGTTCCGCGACGAGTGCGCGCAAAGTATTGAGCTCGTCCTGACTGTCCAGCGGCGCTGTTTCCATATCCGCGAAACTAGCCGATTTGCCTCTGACGCACCAGCGTTAAGCTTCCCATGCCCCTGCAAAATATAGCTTTTATCCCGTTCGGCCGGGAGCGGAAGTCCACGCCGGGCGTCGCCAATCGATCCCCTCAACGAGCATCGAAAGCTGCGCCTGCGTCAGGTGCGCTACACCCTCTTTCGCCGTCGGCCAGGGAAAGTATCCGCGCTCCAAAATCTTGTAGAACAGACAGAACCCCTGGCCATCCCACCAAAGCAGCTTGATCCGGTCCGCGCGTTTTCCGCGAAAGCCGAAGATTGCGCCCGAGCCCGGTGCCTCCCTCACGACCGTCTCCACCAGCGCGGACAGACCATCAATGCCACGCCGCATATCGGTCACTCCGCAGGCCAGATAGACCCTCACATTCCCCGATGGGCCGATCATACCGCCTCCACGCAAGCGACGAGCGGGCCAAGCAGCTTCAACTCAACGTCAACCGCAACCTTCAAGCTCCGACCGTTTCGAAGCAAGATCTCAACGATCGTCGGCCTTGTTGATGCGGTAGACGGCTGGCTTACGCCAACCTCCTCCGTGATTTCCACCGGGAGGAACACCGTCGGCCGATCGGCATAGTTGAATGATTGCCGCCACAAGCGGATCTGGCCCGGATGAATGTCGTGCCGGCGCGCCACATCGCCAATGCGAGCACCGGGCTCATCAGCTTCCGCAAGTATCCTCAGCTTCGCCTCGTCCGACCAACGCCGTCTGCGCTCGGTACCGGACATGATCTCTATGCGAGCCATGAAACCTCTTCGTTCTGGTATTAATGTCAGCACTAATGCTGGTTCTAATGCCAGAACATCGCCTGATTTGGCCGATCAGCAAAAACAGCTCACCGTACGCTCAC
>NZ_LODW01000137.1 GCF_002914525.1 Rhizobium hidalgonense
CAGATGAGACGATCCCCAGTGCCGGGGGCGACATCGAATGTGCACGTCGCCAGTCTTCCTTCAAAACGTGACGTTTGGCCAGCATCCCAAGAGGCGACGGCTGTCGCATCTGAGGTGTAGACAGATACGGATGCGGGAAGAGCCTCGGGTGCGAAGGATGCTGGCGCGGCCGCTGAAGTGCTTAGTGCCGTCTATGACGGCCTATCCTTTGCGGGTTCTACTATGGCTTCAGGCCAGGACGAAACCTGCCCATGGCGCCGGATGCATTTCATACAGCGATCATGAGCCAACGTGTGAGTTGGGTACTCGATGCCGACCACGTATCCTGCAACTATCAAACTATGCCTGCTGTCAAGCGAAGTGAAGATTTGACCCCGTAGGCGAAACGAAGAACTGACCCCTTCATTGATTTGCTGTTTCGTTTGTCTCAAGCGCTGTTCCGGCCTTCTGCAGAAGGCCGGAACGGCGCTTTTCGCGAAGCCTGTAGCTATCACCTCGGATGGTGATCACCGTCGAATGGTGCAGCAGGCGGTCCAATATCGCGGTGGCGACGACAGGGTCTCCAAAGACGCTCCCCCACTCTCCGACCGATCGATTGGAGGTAATCAGGATCGATCCCCTTTCATAGCGGCGAGAGACCAGTTGGAAGAACAGGTGGGCGGCGTTAGCTTCGAAGGGCAGATATCCCAGCTCGTCGATGATCAGCAGTTTCGGCCGCGATAGGATTGTCAACTGCTTGTCCAATGAGCCATCGTTATGGGCCTTGGCGAGCATCGCAACCAGAGTGGCCGCCGTGACGAATTGAACGTTGTAGTTCTGGCGGATTGCTTCTCGGCCAAGACTGACAGCAAGGTGCGTCTTACCGGTGCCCGGAGGTCCGAGGAATAGGACGGTGTCGCCGTGAGCAATCCAGCGGCAGGTTGACAGCTCCCTGATCTGTCCTCGATCCAGCGAGGGCTGTGCCTCGAAGTCGAAGCCATCGAGTTCGCGTACGCAGGGGAACTGCGCCAACTTGCTCGACATCGAGATGCGCCGTTCATCGCGCCGGGCAATCTCTCGTGAGACCAGGAACGCCAGAGCTTCGCGCAACGTCATCTTCGAGCGGGCCGCCTCGTCCAGCAACGTGTCGAGTTGATCGCGGATCGCCGTCAGCTTTAGCCGATCGAGTGTCGCGATGAGTAAATCGTGATCGACGGTCGTCATCACCAGCCACCTCCAACAACGGCCTCGTATTCCGCAAGAGGTCGCAGCAAGGCGGCTGGTGCCAGCTCGACTGGAGCGGTGCGAACCAGTCCTTCGCTACCCGCGACGCCAACAAAGTGATCCCGGTCGACGATCCGTTGTCGCCGTCCCTGGCAGAGAGGATGATCGGCCACAACCTGGCCAGCGTGACGGATAATTACACGGCCAGCCAATACAACGACTTGGACGCTCTCGCCGATGAGACGCCAGGGTACGGAATAGCTGTTTGTGTCGAGATCGATGGCGCAGTCCGCCTGCACTTTGCGCACGAGGTCGCGTAGTTGTCCAAACGGTGCGCGGCCGGATAGCGGCCGAAGGGCTTCGGCCTCCGCAGCAAAGCGTTCAATTGGTGCTTCACCAGTCGTGCCGTGTTCTCGTCGGTCTGCGATCTCTCGTATCCATCGGTCAAGGTGCGCCTCGAACGAAGCCCAGTTCTCAAACCGGCGACCAGCGATAGCATTCTTCTTGACGTACCCGACCCCGCGCTCGTCCTTCCCCTTTGTTCGCGCCCGGTAGGGAGCGCAAGCGCGTGGCGCGAAGCCCCAGTAACGGGCAAACGCCCAGAGTCGCGCATTGAAGCGAACCTCCCGGCTAACCGCGTCGTGATGTTCGACAAGTGCCTTCGCATTATCCAGCAAAACCTCAACGGGAACGCCGCCAAACCGAAGAAACGCGCCTTCCATCCCCTCGAACCAATCTGTCTGCCCTTCTCTCAATGAGGCACGGATATGAATGCGTCTGGAATAGCTTAGCGTGGCGACAAAGACGTTTACCCGAAGCCGCTCGTCACCGATCCAGACACGCGTCTGCCCGAAGTCGATCTGCAACTGACGACCAGGCGGCGTTTCAAACCGCACTGTCGCACGCTTTTGCGCCTTGAGTTCCCGCCGCCATTCCCGGACTCGAAGCTCTACCGAACGCAAACCGATGATAATTCCATGCTCGCTCGCCAGCTCCTGCCGGATCACATCGGCATTGCCATCATGGCGAAAGAAGCGTTCACGAAGCCAATCATCAAGGCCATCAAAAGCACTCCTCCGAACCGGCTTCTTGAAGGGTACCGCTCCACCCTCACGAAGATATCGACGGACAGTGTTGCGAGCACATCCAAATTCCTTCGATAGACGCTTGGCACCCCAACCAAGCTCGTGCAGCCGCAACATTGCCACCACCTCATCTGCCTCAAGCATATCTTCGCCCTGCATCGTTCCCCACGATGCAGGATGCGCTGAAATCGCACTTGTCATCCATCTCTCCTCGTTGTCACACGAGGGGGCAGTTCTTCATTTCGTTAGGGGGTCAGTTTCTCATTTCGCCTGACACCTGCGGGCGGGTGCCGCGGTGGACCGACTTGTTCATCACGCAACGATCTTCGAAATGAACGTCGAAAGCTGTCGACGACGTTCCGCCATGGAGGCCAAACGCCAGCGCGGCAGGCCAGCCTCATTCGCGACAATCAAAGGCACCGCACAGTTTGTCGCGGAGCGGCAATCAGA
>NZ_LODW01000138.1 GCF_002914525.1 Rhizobium hidalgonense
CAGAGACGCCTTGCGGCAGCAAAATGAAATAATGATCGCACTCGAATAAACTGACTTGGTGAGGGAGGTTGGGGTAGAAGCCTAGCAGAACCGTCGAGTTTGCGGCGCCGTATAGTGTCGAGCCTGCCGCACCCTATCCCGGCCCTTCGCTTGGGCTCAGGGCGTTCGCAACTGCAATCGATTCGCCGGATCGATTGCTGGCGCTTTGCGCCACCGTTGCTCACCCACCCGCAATCCCCAGCAGTTCGGCGTCCAGCGCCTTCAGATAATCGCCGGCGATGGCGGCGCTGAAGCCGAGGTCGTGTTGGCCGTAGCGGGAGGCGACGCGGATGTCGACGAAGGTGGTTTCGGCCTCTTCGCGCAGCCGGATGAGGATATCGAAGCGCAGGCCGAGGATCAGCGTGCGGTTGGTCGCCTGCAGCGTCACACCGTTGGCGCCGCGGATCAGCTTGGCGACATCGTCGTCATAGGGGCGCGGCGTCGGCACCGGGATGAGGCCCGGCGCATCGGCAACGGCGTCGTCGCCTGGCGCAGGCGTTGCCGGCCGGTCCTCGAGGTCGCGGTCCGGCTCGGTATTGCCGGTCGTCTTGACGATCACAAAGCCGCTCTGCTTGGCGACCTTGCGCACCGCCTCCAGCACGCGGTCGAGCGCGCCCTCATAACGCCGGCCGGTGAGCTCGGGATAGGCGGCCATCTGCTGTTCGCGATCCTCCGGCGTCACCAGATTGCGCTTCAGCCAGATCTGATCGGCTTTCGGGGCCGCCAGCCAGTCCGGCGCCGAGACCGGATCGGTGGAGACGTCGTAAATATCGGGCAGCGTCAGGTAACGCTCGGTGGCCATCGCGCCGATACCAAGCGGAAAGGCGGCATAGATCAGCGCGGCAAGGGCCGCGAGCCCGCCTTCGGCGCCTGATACCCAGAGGCTGCGCAGTCCGACTGCGGCCAGCATGGCGGAAAGCAGCGCGAAGCCGGCGGCGGCGATCAGGAGCAGCACCAGATAGGGGGTGGCCAGCCCGCCGAAGCGATGGGCGATCAGCACCGCCAGCGCCAGCACCAGGGAAAACGCCCCGAGCAGCCGCGAAAAGCGGGCGGCGCTGGAAACGGGACGGTCGAAGCGGATGGCCATCAAACTTACCGGTTGCTCGTCAGCGCCGCGCACTCAACCACGCAAATCGCCATAACCCTGTTTAGAGCATGATGCCGAAACGTGTGAAGCGGTTTTCGGACGACATCATGCTCTATTTCTTTGAGGCAAGATTCGGCTGAATTGAAACTGTTGTCTCGGAATATCCAATGGAATTCGGGCAGTGGACGGGGCGAAAGGCCGGCCATTTCGTGAGCCCTTGCTGATATGGCCAAAAAAGGCCATTCTGGCGGGGTTTCATCTCCGAATTCAAAGGCAAGGAGAGACGGGATGATTTCACCCGAGATAGCAGCAAGGCCGCAGGCGTCTGCGCTTGGCGGCATCGATCACACCGAGCCGATGCTGCCGATGGAGCTCGTCGAGCTCGAACTTTCGCTCGAAGGTTACGCCGGCGGCGATGCCGGCTTTTGCGAGGCGGTGCGCCAGGCGGCCAGCCGTTCCGGCGGCGAACTGCTGTTCGACCTGCCGGCCGGCGGTCTTATCGAGGATTGCCGGCGCATCGCCGTGCTGCGCATTCCCGATCACGGCAGCGGCACGCGTGTCGTGCTGGCGCTGCTCGATTATGCCGGCACGGAAATCCGCATCCAGTCGCCGGATGAAGAGACCGCGCATCTCAAGCGTTTCGCCGAAGCCTTCATCGAGGTGCTGGAGCGGATCTGAGCTTCAGCGGCAGTTTTAGCGCCGGTCGGCCGCGGCTTCCGCAAGGCTGCGGAAGGGAAATTTGCGCCCACATTCGCACTTGATCATGAAATTTTCCTGGTGGTTCGACGGCCGCTGCACGCCAAAACCGCGCGGCAGCTGATCGACCTTGAAATCCGGGTGCTTGCGCTTGGGATCGTCGATCTCCGAGGCTTCGGCAAAGCCCTCATTGCCGCATTGCGGACAGTTCAGTTTCTTCGAAAATCGATCGCGGATGGCCATGCTCGTTCCAGTGTTTCCCGGCCTCTCGTGGAGAGGCCGTGGACCCCTCATACAAGGGAATGCCGGGCAGCGAAAGTGGAACCAAGTGCAGGCGCTGCCGTTCCTTTTGTCAAAAGGAGGCGATCATGCCCAACAGAGACCCCATACCCACGCCCAATGCCGACACCCCGCGCGGCCCGACGCCGAGCCCCGGCATTCCCGACCCCATCCAGCAAAAACCACCGCTGACCCCGGCGCAGGACCCGGCCGATACGAAAAACCCGCAAGACCCGCCACTGGATCCGGCGCTGCTGCCGATCGGGGATCCGGCGGGGGCGGCTTGAAGGCGGCGACAACGCCCACTACACTCTCCGTCATCCCAGGCCTTGAGCGGCCGGCACCGTGTGAGGAGCGATGGCATTTCGTCGTAAGTAATTAAAGCCGTGTGCTTGGTTGTGGATCCCAGGGTCAAGCCCACTGCTGTCCGGTTTAAATTTGGTGGACAAGGCGCACGGTGTT
>NZ_LODW01000139.1 GCF_002914525.1 Rhizobium hidalgonense
TCGGCAGGGCGCCGATCTTCCAGCGGTAGAGCAGGTCGTTGAGGCAGTGGCCGAAGCGCGACACCATCAGCAGCACCTTCATGCGGCTCTCGCTGTCGTGGAACTCATAGTCCATGGCGAAGGGTGCTGCGACGGTGGCAAAATCGGCGCCGATCTCGGTGCCTGATAGGCCCTCTTCGGAAATAAAGGAGACGCGCATGAAGAACTTGCCGGTATCGAGATCGTCGAACTGCGAACTGTCGACGATGTTGCAGCCCTTCTCGGCCAGATAGCTCGAAATCGCCGCCACGATGCCGCGCGTCGATTTGCAGGATACAGTAAGAATGTACTGGGTCATGGGGCGATCCGAACGATGGAGAAAGACCCCGTGCCCGTGGCACGGGGAGACGGCCGCGGATGCGGCTGGGAAGTCAAATATCCAGAGTGGTGTTCCGCTCCCACTCGGTGAAGTGCGAGCAATAGGTGTTCCACTCGCTATGCTTCAGTTTGAGGTAGGCGGAGGAGAACTCGGCGCCCAACGAAGCCCGCAATTCTTCGTCCTTCTCGTATTCGCGCAGCGCATCGAGAAGATTGAGGGGCAGCTTTGGAGCGTCAGTCACCGTATGCCCGTCACGATACATATCGATATCGTAGTGGCGGCCAGGATCGGCTTGCGACCGAATTCCCGAAAGGCCGGCTGCGATGATAATCGCCTGCAGGAGATAGGGGTTAACAGCGCCATCGGGCAGCCGCAGTTCGAAACGGCCGGGGCCTGGCACACGCACCATGTGCGTCCGGTTGTTGCCGGTCCAGGTGACGGTATTCGGCGCCCATGTTGCGCCCGAGATCGTCCTTGGCGCATTGATGCGCTTGTAGGAATTGACGGTCGGGTTGGTGACGGCGGCCAGCGCCGAGGCATGCTTCATGATGCCGCCGAGGAAGGTCTTACCCTGGGCGGAGAGCCCGAAGGGCATTTCCTTGTCGGCGAAGGCGTTGACCTTGCCGTCGATGTCCCAAACCGAAATGTGGGCATGGCACCCATTTCCGGTCAGTCCTTTGAAGGGCTTCGGCATGAAGGTGGCGCGAAGGCCGTGCTTTTCGGCGATCGACTTGACCATGAACTTGAAGAACGAGTGTTTGTCCGCCGTTTGAAGAGCGTCGTCATATTCCCAGTTCATCTCGAACTGGCCGTTCGCATCCTCGTGGTCGTTCTGATAGGGCTTCCAGCCGAGTTCGAGCATGTAGTCGCAAATCTCGGCGATGACATCATAGCGGCGCATCACCGCCTGCTGATCGTAGCAAGGCTTCTCGGCGGTATCGAACTGATCTGAAATCACCGAACCATCAGAAGAGATCAGAAAGAACTCGGGCTCCACGCCGGTTTTTACCCTGAGCCCTGCTTTCGCAGCCTCGGCGACCAATCTTTTCAGCACAACGCGCGGCGCCTGTTCGACAGGCCGATCCTCCATGACGCAGTCGGCTGCAACCCATGCGACGTCCTTCTTCCATGGGAGCTGGATGACGGAGGAAGCATCGGGAACCGCAAACAGGTCCGGATGGGCAGGCGTCAGATCGAGCCAGGTCGCAAAGCCCGCGAAACCGGCGCCATCTCTCTGCATATCGGCAATCGCTTCAGCCGGGACCAGCTTGGCGCGTTGGCCGCCGAACAGGTCGGTGTAGCTGATCATGAAATATTTGATGCCTTTGTCTCTGGCAAAAGCAGCAAGGTCCAGTGTCATTCTCGTTCCCCTTTGGATTTCTTCGAGACACTTTGGTCATGGAAATGAGACGGCCGAGACTTTGGCCCGGCCGGTGAAATCAGAAGCCTCCCTTGCCGGGAATCCAGTTGGTGCCGGCGAGCGGTACCTGCGCCATGGCCGATGCCTCGATCGTCAGTGCGACGAGGTCTTCCGGCTCGAGGTTGTGGAGATGGTTCTTGCCGCAAGCCCGCGCGATCGTCTGCGCCTCAAGCGTCATCACCTTGAGGTAGTTGGCAAGACGGCGGCCGGCCGCAACCGGATCGAGGCGTTTTGCGAGCTCCGGATCCTGGGTGGTGATGCCGGCCGGATCCTTGCCTTCGTGCCAATCATCATAAGCGCCGGCCGTCGTGCCGAGCTTCTGATATTCCTCTTCCCAGTGCGGATCATTGTCGCCGATGGCCACCAACGCCGCCGTGCCGATCGCGACTGCGTCGGCGCCGAGCGCCAGCGCCTTGGCAACGTCGGCGCCGGAGCGGATGCCGCCGGAAACGATGAGCTGCACCTTACGATGCATGCCGAGCTCCTGCAGCGCCTGAACGGCCGGACGAATGCAGGCGAGCGTCGGCATGCCGACATTCTCGATGAAGACGTCCTGTGTGGCCGCCGTGCCGCCCTGCATGCCGTCGAGCACGACGACGTCGGCGCCCGCCTTCACGGCAAGGGCGGTGTCGTAATACGGACGCGCGCCGCCGACCTTGACGTAGATCGGCTTTTCCCAATCGGTGATCTCGCGCAGCTCCATGATCTTGATTTCCAGATCATCGGGGCCGGTCCAGTCCGGATGGCGGCAGGCCGAGCGCTGGTCGATGCCCTTCGGCAGGTTGCGCATATTGGCGACGCGGTCGGAGATCTTCTGGCCGAGCAGCATGCCGCCGCCGCCGGGCTTGGCGCCCTGGCCGACCACGACTTCGATGGCATCCGCGCGCCGCAAATCCTTAGGGTTCATCCCGTAGCGGGACGGCAGATATTGGTAGACCAGCGTTTGCGAATGGCCGCGCTCCTCATCGGTCATGCCGCCGTCGCCTGTCGTCGTCGAGGTGCCCGCGATCGTCGCACCGCGGCCGAGCGCTTCCTTGGCATTGCCGGAAAGCGCGCCAAAACTCATGCCGGCAATGGTGATCGGCGTCTTCAGCGTGATCGGCTTCTTGGCGAAACGCGAGCCGAGCACCACAGATGTGTCGCACTTCTCCCGATAACCTTCGAGCGGATAACGCGAGATCGAGGCGCCGAGGAACAGGAGATCGTCGAAATGCGGAACCTTGCGCTTGGTGCCGGCGCCGCGGATGTCATAGATGCCGGTGGCGGCCGCGCGGCGGATTTCGGCGAGCGTATAATCGTCGAAGGTCGCGGACTTGCGGGGCGGGGTATAGGGGTTGTGATAGCTCATGGGTGTCCCTCGCCTCAATACGCGTCGGCGTTGTCGATGTTGAAATTGTAGAGCTTGCGGGCCGAGCCGTAGCGCTTGAATTCTTCAGGCCTGACGCCCGTCACCCCTGCCCTTTCGAGCAGTTCGGTGAGCTTCTCCAGATGCTCCGGCCGCATCTCTTTCTCGATGCAGTCGGAGCCGAGGCTCTTGACCTCGCCGCGGACGAAAAGCTTGGCTTCGTAGAGCGAATCCCCCAGCGCATCGCCGGCATCGCCGAGCACGACCAGATGACCGGACTGACCCATGAAGGCCGACATGTGGCCGATGCTGCCGTGAACCACGATGTCGATGCCCTTCATCGAAATGCCGCAGCGCGAGGCTGCATTGCCCTTGATGACGAGCAACCCGCCGCGGCCGGTGGCGCCGGCATACTGGCTGGCGTCGCCCTCGATGACGACCGTGCCGGACATCATGTTTTCGGCGACACCCGGCCCGGCCGAACCGTGAACCGTCACCCTGCCGCCGTCATTCATGCCGGCGCAGTAATAGCCGACCGATCCTCTGACGGCGACGGTGACGGGGCTGTCGATACCAACGGCAACGGCATGGCTGCCGCGCGGGTTGACGACTTCGAATTCCGTATCGTTCGCCCCTTGGGAAAGGGCGTGCAGCGCGCTGTTCAGTTCGCGAAGAGGGGTGTTGGAAAGGTCGAATATAGGCATTGAATCCTCGTTTGTCTGGGAGAGGGTTTCAGCCGCCTCCCGCGTTCAAGCGCCCCTCAGGCGGCCTTGTCGTGATCCCAGAAATAAACGGTTGCCGGCTCCGGCTCCCAGACACGGGCGTTCTCGATGCCGGGAAGGTTGACCAGCGCGCGGTATTCCGAGCCGAAGGCGACATACTGGTCGGTCTCGGCCATGACGGCGGGCTTGCAGGCGATCGGGTCACGGACCACGCCGAAGCCGGACTTGGTGCCGACGACGAAGGTGAAGAAGCCGTCGAGATCGTCGAGCGCGCCGGTCAGCGCCTGGCCGAGATCCTTGCCCTTGGCCATTTCGGCCGTCAGATAGGCGGCGGCCACTTCGGAATCGTTCTGGGTCTCGAAGGTCATGCCTTCGCGCACCAGTTCGCGGCGCAGGTTGTTGTGGTTGGAGAGCGAGCCGTTGTGCACCAGGCACTGGTCGGCGCCGGTCGAGAACGGATGGGCGCCGAGCGTGGTGACCGCCGATTCCGTCGCCATGCGGGTATGGCCGATGCCGTGGGTTCCGCTCATCGCGCGGACGCCGAAGCGCGCCACGACGTCCTTGGGAAGACCGATTTCCTTGTAGATCTCGACGCTTTCGCCCGATCCCATCAGGCGGACCGCCGGGCGGATCCGTTCGAGTGTCTCGCGCATGTCTGCAAGCTTGGAAGCGTCAAGCTCGATGACCGCGTGCGTGCTCTTGACCCACACGTGGGCTTTGATGCCGGCCTTCTCGAGATCGCCGGCGAGGCCCTCGAAATCGGCGCTGGGGTTGGCGGACTGGATGGTGATCTTTGCCCTGCCCTCGGCCGTACCGCCATAGATCGCAATGCCGGCAGAATCCGGCCCGCGATCGGTCATGGTGATCAGCATATCCGAGAGCAGATTCCCGAGTTCGGGTTCAAGGCTCTTGTCCTTGAGGAACAGTCCTACAATGCCGCACATAGCGCGTGCCTCCGTTCTTGTTGAGAAAGGACTAGCAGGTCTATATCAGGACATCAACTGGGAAGAATAAAGTTTTCTTCTAAGGCAATTCAGCCCCGTGAGTTCTGCTGGGGATAACTGATGATCGATAGGTATTTGCTCGGCAGTTTCACCAGTTGTTCCGGCCCATGCGGCGCATCGGCGTCGAAGAACAGGCTGTCGCCCGGCTGCATCTGAAAAAGCTGGTCGCCGTGACGGTAGATCACCTCGCCTTCGAGCATATAGAGAAACTCCATGCCCTCGTGCTGGAAGGTCGGGAAGATATCGGAATCGGCCGTCAGCGTGATCAGATAGGGCTCGACGATGACGCCGCTGGTATTGTTGTCGATATGGCCGAGCAGATTATATTGGTGGCCGGCGCGCGTGCCGCGCCGTTCGAGCTCGACGCCCTGTCCGGCCTTGACGAAGACGGCATTGCGCGGCTCCTCGAAGCGACGGAAAAAGGCGGTCAGCGGCACGCCGAGCGCCCGCGACAGCGATTGCAGCGTCGTCAGCGACGGCGAGATATTGCCGTTCTCGATCTTCGACAGCATGCCGAGCGAAATGCCGGTGGCGGCCGCGAGATCGGTGACGGTGATGCCGAGTTTCTTGCGGTAGGCGCGCACCTCATGGCCGATCGCCATTTCGAGGTTGTTTTCCTTCGGTTCCCGAACGGCGTGCGGGTCCTGGGAAAAGGCAGCGCGGCCGCCATGCGGCTGTTCCGGCTGCTCCGCCGCTTCTCGCTTGGATTTCATGGATTTTCCCCTGCCGCCTGCGCTTTTGTTCGGATGCAATCCTATCGTCATAGTGAAATTTCCTCAACCGTGAAGAAAACTATTCCCGCCGCGCCTCACGCGGAGTGACGCCGTAGGCGCTACGGAACATCCGGGAAAAATAGCTGAGGCTGGAAAAGCCGGTGGCAACCGCGATCTCCGAGACGGAAAGCGGGCTCTGCTTCAACAGGCGATGGGCATGCTGCAGCCTGATCTTGCGGTATTGATCGAGGAAGCTGGTGCCGAGGTGGGCGGCAAACAGCCGGTCGAGATGGCGGGTGGTGACGCCGGCGATGCGCGCCATGGCGACACGCTCGAGCGGCATCTCGATCGTCTCCTCCATCCGTTCGAGAACGCTGAGCAAGCCGGGATGGTGGACCCCGTAGCGCTCGGCCAGCGAGGCGCGCTGTGGTGCTGCCGGCTCGTTGACCTCCGTGTGAAGATACCAGTCGCTGACGCGACGGGCGAAATCCGGCCCCATGCGCTCGGCGATCAGCACATGCATCATGTCGAGCGGAGCGATGCCGCCGCCGCAGGTGATCCTGTTGCCGGCGATCACGAAGCGCGCCTGGCGCGGCGTGAGATCCGGAAAGGCTTCGAGAAGGGCTGCCGCATGCTCCCAATGGACGGTGAAGTCGCGGCCGCCGAGTAGTCCGGCGGCGGCCATCAGATAAGGGCCGCCCGAGATGCCGCCGATCCTCACACCTTCGCGCGACAGCTGCCGCAAACAGGCGAGCACGCCCGGATACCGCCAGTCGCGCGGCGAACCGCCGGCGCAGACGAAGGCGGTGCCAAGACCCGATCCCCGCATGGGAAGAGGTTCGGCGGGTACGCTGACACCGGAGGAGGAGAGCGCCGATGCGCCATCCGGCGAGAAAATCTGTAGACGATAGATCTCGCGGCCCGCCAGCAGATTTGCCGCCCGCAACGGCTCGGTCGCCGAGGCATAGGACATCAGCGCAAATCCCGGAATCAGGATGAAGCCGATCGTCTGGACATTTCTGCTATCAACTGAGGACATGTCCCTTTCTTAGCGATTCATGTCCCTCTTGTGCAAGTCTGCCCGCCTCTTTCTGGCATCATGCCGCTGTTCTTTCCGGGTGACCCATGCGCTATTCCGCTCTTTCGATTTTTCTCAACGGCCTTCGCGGCAACAAGAACTGGGCGCCTGCCTGGCGCGATCCGGCGCCGAAGCCGCATTATGACGTCGTCATCGTCGGCGGCGGTGGTCACGGCCTGGCCACCGCCTATTATCTTGCCAAGGAGTTCGGGATCACCAATGTCGCCGTCCTCGAAAAGGGCTATCTCGGCTCCGGCAATATCGGCAGGAACACGACGATCATCCGCTCGAACTACTTGTTGCCGGGCAACAATCCCTTCTACGAACTGTCGATGAAGCTCTGGGAAGGCTTGGAGCAGGACTTCAACTTCAACGCCATGGTCTCGCAGCGCGGCGTGCTCAACCTCTTCCATTCCGACGCGCAGCGTGACGCCTATACGCGCCGCGGCAACGCTATGCGGCTGCACGGCGTCGATGCCGAGCTGCTCGACCGGCAGGCCGTGCGCCGGAAGCTGCCCTTCCTCGATTTCGACAATGCCCGCTTTCCGGTGATGGGCGCCCTCTACCAGCCGCGCGGCGGCACGGTGCGCCACGATGCGGTTGCCTGGGGCTATGCCCGCGGCGCAGACAGCCGCGGCGTCGACATCATCACCCAGTGCGAAGTCACTGGCATCCGTAGCGAAAACGGCCGGGTGACCGGCGTCGAGACCAGCAGGGGCTTCATCGGCTGCGGCAAGCTGGCGCTGGCGGCGGCCGGCAATTCCACCGTCGTCGCCGATATGGCCGGCCTTCGCCTGCCGATCGAAAGCCATGTGCTGCAGGCCTTCGTTTCCGAAGGGCTGAAACCCTTCATCGACAATGTCGTCACCTTCGGCGCCGGGCATTTCTACGTCTCCCAGTCCGACAAGGGCGGCCTCGTCTTCGGCGGCGATATCGACGGCTACAACTCCTATGCCCAGCGCGGCAATCTGGCTTCGGTCGAACATGTCGCCGAGGCCGGGATTGCGATGATCCCGTCGCTGTCGCGCGTGCGTTATCTCCGCTCCTGGGGTGGGGTGATGGATATGAGCATGGACGGCTCGCCGATCATCGACCGCACCCATATCGATAATCTCTATCTCAACGCCGGCTGGTGTTACGGCGGCTTCAAGGCCACGCCCGCCTCCGGCTTCTGTTATGCCCACCTGATCGCCCGCAACACGCCGCATCAGACCGCCCGCGCCTTCCGGCTCGACCGCTTTGCGCGCGGCTACCCGATCGACGAAAAGGGCGTTGGCGCCCAGCCCAATCTGCACTGAGGACATTCGACCATGGCGAGCCTGATTTCCTGTCCCCATTGCGGCACTCGGCCCAAGGAGGAATTCTCGATCCGCGGCGATGCGAACCTTGTCCGGCCGGCGCCGGATGCCGGTCAGGATGCCTGGTACGACTATGTCTATCTCAGAGACAATCCGCGCGGCTGCCACAGCGAATACTGGCACCACTCTTCCGGCTGCCGTCGCTGGCTGATCGTCGAGCGCGATACCGTCACCCATGCGGTCCATGGCGTTCGGGATGCCGCCCTTGCCAAGCTCGGCGGAGAACCGGCATGACGAGCTTCCGTCTTTCCTCCGGCGGCCGCATCGACCGCGCCAAGACACTCGGCTTCACCTTCGACGGCAAGGCGCTGGAAGGCCATCCGGGCGACACGCTCGCCTCTGCGCTGCTTGCCAACGGTATCCAGCTCGTCGGCCGCAGTTTCAAATATCACCGCCCACGCGGCATTCTGACGGCCGGGGGGGCCGAACCGAACGCGCTGGTGACGACAGGCAGCGGCGGGCGCACCGAGCCGAATACACGCGCGACGATGATCGAGCTTTACCAGGGGCTGACGGCCAAGAGCCAGAACCGCTGGCCCTCGCTCGGTTTCGATGTCGGCGCGGTCAACGGCCTGCTCTCGCCCTTCCTCAGCGCCGGTTTTTACTACAAGACCTTCATGTGGCCGGCGGCCCTCTGGGAAAAGCTCTACGAGCCGGTGATCCGCAAGGCGGCGGGCCTTGGCCGCGCCTCCTACGAGGCCGATCCCGACACCTATGAGAAATGCTGGGCGCATTGCGATCTGCTGGTGATCGGCGCCGGCTCCGCCGGTCTGGCCGCGGCCCTGACGGCCGGGCGCGCCGGCGCACGCGTCATCCTTGCCGACGAAGGCGCCGAATTCGGCGGCAGCCTGCTGGCCGACAGCGGCACCATTGACGGCAAGCCGGCGGACACTGTTCTCGGCGAGCTGCTGGCCGAACTCGAAGGGCTGGCGAATGTGCGCCGCCTGCCGCGCATGACCGTTTTCGGCTGGTACGACGACAATGTTTTCGGCGCTGTCGAACGTGTGCAGAAGCATATGGCGTTGCCTGATCCGGAGCGTCCCGTCGAACGATTGTGGCGCATCGTCGCCCGCCAGGCGATCCTGGCGACGGGGGCCGAGGAACGGCCGCTCGTTTTCGGCGGCAACGATATTCCCGGCGTGATGATGGCAGGCGCCATGCGCAGCTATCTCAATCGGCAGGCCGTCGCGCCTGGCCAAAACACGGTGATCTTCACCACCAACGATACCGGTTATGACACCGCCGCCGACCTCGAAGCCGCCGGCCTTCGAGTCGCGGCGATCGTCGACAGCCGCGCCGATGGCGGCAAGAGCTGGCAGGGCCGCGCCGAGGTGCTGCGGGGCGCCCGGGTGATCGATGCAGAGGGCGGCAAGCGCCTGCGCGGCGTCAGCGTCGAGACCGCAGGCGGCATTCGCCGGATCGACGCGAATGCGCTTGCCATGTCGGGCGGCTGGAGCCCGGTCATTCATCTTGCCTGCCATCGCGGCGGCAAGCCGCAATGGTCGGATGAGACCTCGGCCTTTCTGGCGCCGGCATCACAGGACGGTCTTGCCGTCGCCGGCGCGGCCGCCGGTCTTGCGCAGACCGAAGCCTGCCTCGGCGATGGCGCGGCAAAGGCCGCCGCCGCATTGCAGGCAATCGGCCTTGCCGCGGAACCGGCCTTTGCCTCCGCCACCGAGACGGCTCAGCACGCAAAGCCGCTCTGGTCGGTCAAGGGCTCGAAGGGCAAGGCTTTCGTCGACTATCAGAACGACGTGCATCTCAAGGACCTTGGCCTGGCCGTGCGTGAGGGCTACGGCCATGTCGAGCTTGCCAAGCGCTACACCACATCAGGCATGGCGACCGACCAGGGCAAGCTTTCCAACATCAACGCCATCGGCATCCTTGCCGAGGCGCGCGGCGTATCGCCCGCCGAAGTGGGCACGACGACCTTCCGTCCCTTCTACACACCTGTCTCCTTCGGCGCTTTGACCGGGGCCTCGCGCGGCAAGGATTTCCAGCCGGCGCGCAAATCGCCGCTGCACGGCTGGGCGAAAAAGAACGGCGCGGTCTTCGTCGAAACCGGCCTCTGGTATCGCTCCTCCTGGTTCCCGCGCGCCGGCGAGACGACCTGGCGCGAAAGCGTCGATCGCGAGGTGCTGAACATCCGCAAAAATGCCGGCCTCTGCGACGTTTCCACCCTCGGCAAGATCGAAATCTTCGGCCGCGATGCCGCGACCTTCCTCGATCGGGTCTATTGCAATGGCTTTGCCAAGCTGGCCGTCGGCAAGGCGCGTTACGGCATCATGCTGCGCGAGGACGGCTTCATCTATGACGACGGCACCACCAGCCGCTTCAGCGACGACCATTTCTTCATGACGACGACGACGGCGCTCGCCGCCGGCGTGCTGACCCATCTCGAATTCTGCGCCCAGACGCTCTGGCCCGAACTCGACGTCTGCTTCGCCTCCTCGACCGATCAATGGGCGCAGATGGCGGTTGCCGGGCCGAAGTCGCGCGCCATCCTCTCGGAAATCGTCGACGAGGATCTTTCCGATGCGGCCTTCCCCTTCATGAGCGCCCGCAAGGTGTCGCTATTTGCAGGCCGCCTCGAAGGCCGGCTCTTCCGGATCTCCTTCTCGGGCGAACTCGCTTACGAGCTGGCCGTGCCGGCCGGCTACGGCGAAAGTGTTGCCGATGCCATCATGGCGGCTGGGGAGAAACACGGCATCTCAGCCTATGGCGTCGAAGCGCTCGGCGTCATGCGCATCGAAAAGGGCCACGTCACCCATGCCGAGATCAACGGCACGGTCACACCCGGTGATCTCGGTTTCGGCCGCATGGTTTCATCAACCAAGCCGGATTTCATCGGCAAGGCGATGCTCGCCCGCGAAGGCCTGCAGGATCCCGAGCGTCCACGCCTCGTCGGCGTCAAGCCGCTCAATCCGGCAAGCGGCTTTCGCACCGGCTCGCATATCCTTGCAGAAGGCGCTGCGGCGACGCTCGAAAACGATCAGGGCTATGTCACATCGAGCGCCTTCTCGCCGAGTCTCGGCCATACGATCGGCCTGGCCCTCGTCCGGCGCGGACCGGAGCGCATCGGCGAAAAGGTGACGGTCTGGAACGGCCTGCGCAATGAATTCACCGATGCGGTGCTCTGCCATCCCGCCTTTGTCGATCCCGAAAACGAGAAGCTCCATGCCTGATCTACCCCAGCACAAACCGGTTCTTGCCGGGACGGCATATAGTGGCAGCGCCGGAACAGGCATCCGGCTGGAGGCCCTGCCGGAAGGCCATCTGCTGCACGTGCTCGGCACGATCGAGCCGGCAGCTCTCGCCACGGAATTGGCCAAAGCCGGCCTTGCGAAAAGTTCGATCCGCAAGGCCGGCTTCCGCCAATGGTTCGTCGCCGGCGACGCGCCGCTTTCCCCCGCCAGTCTCGCCGCCCTTGCGGCAGCACTCGCGGGAAAAGCCTTCGTCATGGACCAGAGCCACGGACGCGTGCGCATCGGCATCTCAGGCCGCTCCTCGCGGCTGCTTCTCTCAAAAGGCACCGCCATCGATCTCGATCCCGCCGTTTTTGCGGAAGGCAGTTCGGCGATGACGATGGTCGGCCATATCTCCGTGCAGATCGCCCGCACCGGCGACGACAGCTTCGAACTCACGGTCCTGCGCAGTTTTGCCGAAAGTCTGTGGCACGAGCTTAAGCATATGGCCACAAGCGCCGAAAAGGATGGCGCATAAAGGCTATCGTTGCCGTCAACCGCCAATGTTTGTCCATGGATGGAAAGAAATGATCGGCGTCATTGCTGCTCTTTTTCCCCAGTCGCGAGATCGCAAACAAGGCTCTGCCCGCCGCGCTTGCCGTGGCATGTTGAGGGCCATAACGCCGGTCAATCCCTGTCAGCTTGCCGGATTGCGCGCCGTGACGATCCATGTCGCGCCGTTGATCATAACCGACCGCTCACCGGGGCAGCCCGCGAAGGCGGCACGAACCGCGACCGAGGCGCGGTCGCGTATGTCGTCGGGCTGATCAGCGAGCACGCGCGACAGCGGGCCGACCTCGAGCGTCATCTCCACCGCGTCGTCGATCGCCGCGTCCCGCGTCGGACCCTTGCCAAACAGAACGGACGCATCGAAGGGCGCGATAGCGGTATCGGTGAAGCCGGCCGCCGTCAGGATGCGCGCCACCCGTTCCGGGTCGCCGAAGGAGAACGGGCCGGGCGCTTCGGAACCGGGCGGCGCGGTCGGCGGGAGGATGCCCTTGATCGCGCTCATCGGCAGGCGCATCCAATCGTTCTCGGCCACGCCGCGCCAGCAGACGAAAGCGACTCGTCCGCCCGGCCGGAGCGCGCGGCGCATGTGCGCGAACGCTCCTGTCGGATCATCGAAGAACATCACCCCGAAACGCGAGAACAGGATGTCGAACGCGCCCTCGGGCAACTCGGCCCTGCTGGCGTCGGCTACTCGGAACACGACCGACATATCCTGTGGCGCAAGGGCGCGCGCTCTGCCAATCATCGGCTCGGATATGTCCACGCCTACCACTTGGCCCTGCCTGCCGATGAGGGTGGCCAGTGCCAGACTCGACTCGCCTGCGCCGCAGCCGACGTCCAGCACGCGCTCGCCCGTCGCGGGCGCGGCGGCTTCGATCGCGGCCTGGCCGAACACCGCCAGCATGGCGTCGAGCCGGGCCTGGTGGGCTACCCAGCGCTCCCCGCTTTGGCCTTTCCAGTCGGCTACCTGATAAACATCTTTCTCTGTCATGCCATGATCCTTGTTCTGATCCGTTCTTTAACCAGGCTATCCCCCCGCCTGGTCGTTGCGACCGTGCGCGGCGATGAACATAGCGACAGCCGACCGGCAATAGGCTTCAATTTCTTTGTCGTCCTCTGCTCTCGCCTCATCGAAGCGTGCGATAATCAGGAGATCGGATCCTTTGAAAAGCGCGGCAAACAAGCGGGCGGACTGGAGAGGATCGGGCACGTTCAGAACCGCCTTCGCGTGCAACCGACACAACAGGGCCTCGATTTGGGCGATGACATAGGCGGGGCCGGCTTCGTAATGGAGCTTGCTTAACGACTTTTGGTTCGTCTTGTCGGCCATGACCATGGCTTCGACACTGCGGACGTCCGGGCTCAACAGCGTGCGAAGCAGCGATGATCCCACCGCCGTGAGTTGATCTTCGGCCGAACCGTCGACGCCTTCAAAAAGGGCTTGTGGTGCAAACTGATGGCAGCGAGTGGCGACGGCCGCGCTGAACAGCGCTTCCTTGTTCTCGAAGTGCCGATAGATGCTGAGCTTTGATATCTTCGCTCGCTGGGTGACCTTGTCCAATGTCGTCGCTTGAAAACCCAATTCCACAAAGAGTTCGTATGCTGCGTCGACTATCGTTTGGCCAAGCGCCTCGTTGGCTGGCCGGCCGCGCCGGCCTCGACTATTTTCGGTCACGGGCAATTATGATCCTTGACAGTATCGTTATTCATGCATTACGATACCATGTAGTATCAAAAATATGCAAGTCAAAGAGTGGATTTTATCCTGTCCTCCATCCGCAACACGGAGCCCATTACCATGGATGACGTCATCATCATCGGCGGCAGCTTTGCCGGTCTCGCCGCCGCCTTGCAGCTCGGCCGTGCCCGCCGCAAGGTTACCGTTCTTGATACCGGCCTACCGCGCAATCGCTTCGCCGGCCACTCGCATGGTCTGCTCGGCCACGATCACAAGCCGCCGCTGGACATCCTGGCCGAGGCGCGGCAGCAGCTGGCGCGTTATCCCACGATCAAGCTGGTCAGTGCCCGGGCCGAAAGTGTCTCCGGCGCAATCGACAACTTCTCCGTCCTCACTGGCGATGGCGAAAGCCTCAAGGCGCGCCGCGTGATCCTGAGCTATGGCATCGCGGACCAGATGCCTGATGTTCCGGGCTTTGCCGAAAGCTGGGGCACCTCCATCGTGCCCTGCCCCTATTGCGACGGCTTTGAAGTCGCCGGCCAGCATTGGGGCCTCGTCTGGTCCGGCCGGCAGTCGCACAATCAGGCCAGGCTTTTCCACGATTGGACCGACAGGTTGACGCTGTTCGCCGATGGTCATGACATTCCGCCCGATATCCGGGCCGATCTCGCACCTCGCAACATACCTGTCGTCGAGGGCCGGATCACCGGGATCGTTAATCACGGGGGCCATGGCGCCACCGTCAAACTCGATACCGGCCCCGATGTCGCGGTCGACATCCTGTTCGCCCATCCGCGCAACAAGCCGTCCGCCAGCCTGCATGAATCACTGGGCCTCACCACAGTCGATACGCCCAGCGGCATCGCCCTCAAGGTCGATGAGCGCCGCGAGACCAGCATGCCCGGCATCTACGCCGCCGGCGACCTCGCCAATCCCGGAATGCCCTCGGTCACCACGGCATCATGGCAAGGCGCGATGGCGGGTATCTTCGCCCAGCAGTCGATGCTGGTTTGAGAGCCATATTCCAAGATCTATCCGGCTTTCCTGATGTCCTCGAATCTGAGGCTGAAGCGCGCGAGATATTTACTCAGGCGATCGGTATCGTTGCTGCTCTTTTTCTCCAGTCGGGACATCGCAAACAGGGCTCTGCCCGCAGCACTTGCCGTGGCATGTTGACGGCAAGTGTGAAGAACAGTGGCAAGCTGGGCTGCGTCGAAGCGATCGAGGCGAGCGGCCGTCTCCGCTCCCAGCACTTCTTCAATGATCAGATCCACCTTGCCGTCGTCACTTGAGCTGCGCCAAAACGCATTCAGCCGCCGGACTTCATCATCAACGACGTCGGTCGTGATGCGCCCATGCGGCGCGAGGGTCGCCATGCGCGTCACTGACGCCGACAGGTCGCGAAAGTTGGCGCTCCAGACGGCTTGCGGGCCAGTTGCGAAAGTCAGGTAGCGGTCGCGCGCTTCCTTGTTGAAAGTCACATTTTCGCCTTCTCGTTCCAGATAGCGCCTGAGTTCGAAGTCGAGATTGGGCTCTATGTCCTCCTTGCGCTCGCGCAGGGCCGGCAGCTGGAAAGTCCAGAGGTTCAGCCGGGCATAGAGATCTTCGCGGAACCTGCCTTTGCGGACATCCTCGCCAAGGTCGCGATTGGTGCCGGCAATCAGCTGAAACTCCGCGGACGCCTCACGATCGGCGCCCACGGGCAGGAACTTCTTTTCCTCGATGGCGCGCAGGCACATGGCCTGTTCGTCGAGGCCGAGTTCGCCGATCTCGTCGAGGAACAGCACGCCTTTGTCGGCGGATTTGAGCAGGCCGGCACGCTCGCCTGCGGCGCCGGTAAACGCCCCCTTCACATGGCCGAACAGAGTGGACATGGCCTGGTCGCCGCGCAGGGTCGCGCAGTTAACCTCGATGAAGGGACCACTGACCTTGCGCTGGCTCTTCTTCAGCTCGTAGATCCTGCGGGCGAGTTGCGACTTGCCGGCACCGGTCGGCCCGGTCAGCAGAACGGGCGCCGCCGAGCGGATCACCACCCTCTCGATCTGGTCGATCATTCTGTTGAAGGCGGCGTTGCGGGTCGAAATCCCCGATTTCAGGAAAGAGGCGGCGTCTTCCCGCTCGGAAGCGAAGCGCTTGGCGATCTCGTCATAACGGGAAAGGTCGAGGTCGATGATCCGATGCGTGCCGGCAAAGTCCTGCTCCGGCTCGCGATCGCGCGGCGGCGAGAGCTGCAGCAGCTGGCCGGGAATGATGCGGGCTTCGGTCAGCAGGAACCAGCAGATCTGTGCGACATGGGTGCCGGTGGTGATGTTGACGAGATAGTCTTCCGTTTCGGGGTCGAAGCTGTAGTTGCGGGCAAAGTCCCTGAGGTTGGTATAGACCTCCGAAAAATCCCAGGGGTCCTTGAAGTTGATGATGTTGCTCCGCACCTCCGTTGCCGGCGCCACAGTTTCGATGTCGGCGACAATGCGGTGACAGAGAGCTTGCGAGTGGTTGTCGAGGATCAGTTCCAGCCGGTCGATGAACAGGCCCGGTTGCTGGCAGAGCGCGACATTCGGCCGCCAGCGGCTCCAGCGATTTTCCCATTTCCCCGCATCGAGCGTGGTTCCCAATATGCTGATGGCAACGCGGCGCTTCATCTCTTATCCAAAATTATAAAGTAAGATAATCTGCGATAATATATTCGGGATCTGGTTTTCGCAATTCATGATCGCGTTCGGCTGAGGCATAAAAATTTCTACTTTAAAAACAGATAGATGAGCGGAAATTTCGCGTATCTCTCGCTCTTTTCTCCAAACTGGCACGCGTCTTGAAATGTATCTGGCACGAACCAAACAACAGGTGCTGTCATGGTCAACAAGGCAATCTTCAAAACCTACCTCGGGAAGCTGCTTCCGGGAACGGATACAAAAAATCATGAAGCGGCCCCGGCCTACCGGCTGACGCCGCGTGAGGCGCTGGCGCAATATGCCGTTACCGGCACCTTCAACGGCACCTTCTATGCGGATGGGGCTGAGCAGCTCGATGCGGTAAAGACGCTCGCCCTTGAGGTCGAGCCGGAATTTCTCGCCAAGGTGGCTGTTTACGCCGCTGAGAAGGGTCACATGAAGGACATGCCGGTGACGTTGCTCGCCATGCTCTCCAGCCTTCAGAGCGACGCCTTCGCCCGTGCATTTCCGCGGGTGGTGAAGAGCGGCAAGATGCTGCGCGGCTTCGTGCAGGTCATGCGCTCCGGCGCCACGGGTCGCAAATCGCTCGGCACACGCCCGAAGAAGATGGTGCAGGCGTGGCTCGAACGGGCCAGCATCGAGCAGATCCTGCGTGCGATTGTCGGAAACGATCCTTCGCTCGCCGACGTCATCCGCATGGTGCATCCGAAGCCGGCGACGGAGGAACGCAAGGCGCTCTATGCTTGGGCGATCGGCAAGCCGCACGACTTCGCGACACTGCCGGAACTCGTCAAGGCACTGGAAGCGTTCCGGCGCGACCAGACGGTGCCGGTGCCTGATGTGCCGTTCCAAATGCTGACCTCGCTGCCGCTGACGCGGGAGCATTGGGTCGAAATCGCCTGCAAGGGCGGCTGGCAGATGGTGCGGCAGAACCTCAACACCTTTGCACGCAACGGCGTGTTCGAGGTCGAGGGTTTTGCCGAGGCGCTGGCGGCGCGGCTTGCCGATCCGGAGGAAATCCGCAAGGCAAAGGTCTTCCCCTATCAGTTGATGATGGCGTGGAAGATGGTCGATGGCCAGGTTCCGGATGTCGTGCGGGATGCGCTGCAGGATGCGATGGATATCGCCATCGCTAACGTGCCGTCGCTAACGGGCAGTGTGGTGCTATGCCCCGACGTGTCGGGCTCCATGGGCTCGCCGGTCACCGGTTACCGGAAGGGCGCGACGTCCTCGGTTCGTTGCATCGACGTCGCCGGTCTGATGACCGCGGCATTCCTGCAGCGCAACCCGAAGGCGCGGGTACTGCCGTTCGAAAATGACGTGGTGCATGTCAGCCTCAACAAGCGGGATTCGGTGATGACCAATGCCGGCAAGCTGGCGAAAATCGGTGGCGGCGGAACCAATTGCTCCGCACCGCTGAGGAAGCTGGCGAACGAGAAGGCCAAGGTCGATCTCGTGGTGTTCATCTCGGACAATGAGTCCTGGGTGGATGCGCGCGGGAGCGGCCAGCCGACGGCCGTCATGACGGAATGGGCAAGGATCAAGCGGGTCAACCCGGCTGCAAAGCTGGTCTGCCTCGACATCCAGCCCCATGCCACGACACAGGCGCCGACGCGAGAAGACGTGCTCAACATCGGCGGCTTCTCCGATGCCGTCTATGGCGTGATCACGGCTTTTGCGGCCAACCGCAAGGGAGCGGACGGCTGGCTGAAAGCCATCGAGGAGATCGAGCTCTGACGGGGCTCGCAGAAAGTAATACCCCGCGCCGCCGTGAACGGCGCGGGAGCCGTGACGAATGCCGGATGAAACTACAGATCGTTAATCTCCTGGTCGCGGGTTCGAATCCCGTCGGGTCCTCCAGTTCATGGACCCGTAGCTCAGCGGATAGAGCAGGCTGTTTCACCACACCTCGTCGTCACGGACGAATGGAAATGACATGGCGAATGCATGGGGAACTACATGGCCGCGGCAGGTTCGAACCCTGCAGGGATCGCACGTCCCTCTGGAAGTTTCTTTGGTCACTTGTCGCCATAATGAGAATTGCAGCGGCGAATGCCGGACGGAACTACAGCCTCCAAAGTTGGATGGTCTGGCAGGTTCGACTCCTCCTGGGCATACGCTCTCTGGCACGAGCGGGGCCATCCGGTTTCGTCCACCCTCGTCGCCGCTGCATGGCACGCATATCCCTGCTCCGCAGGGACGGGATAACTCGGCGAATGCCGGCAGGACTACAAGGAAAGAGCGGCCCATCGGATTTCCGGCGGGCAGGTCGGGTGTTCAAATCATCCCGTGCTTCCGAAAGGAGCGCGTAGCTCAGTAAACTGTCCTGCCACATCTCGTCGCCGGGATGATGAAGAAACGCAACGGAACAAGAAGGACTGCAGACGCAGAAAAGACAATGATAGCGGTAATGAGCGGACAGGATTTGATCGGCGCCGGAATGAGCCAGGGGAAGTGGTTTCGCCCGGCTCTCGACGCGGCCAATGCGGTTTTGAGCAAGGGTGGCTCGGTAACGGATGCATTGGAAGCAGCAAAAGCTTTCCAGCCCGGGCCGACGCTTGCCTTGAGGGCCGATAACGATATCGAGATCTATTCCAACATCCGCGCCGAGAACGCCTTCGAACAGGACAATGTCGAGAAGGTCAATGCGACGATGCGGGCGCTGGTGCGCACACCCGTCGTCCGTTCCGCCGCGATCATGCCGGACGCTTGCCCGGCGGGTCCGGTCGGAACGATCCCGGTCGGCGGCGTGGTGGCGTCCGAAGCGATCCATCCCGGCATGCATTCGGCCGATATCTGCTGCTCCATGGCGATTTCGATTTTTCCCGGCGTGGATCCGAAGTCGCTTCTCGACGCCGTGCATGCCGTGACGCATTTCGGTCCCGGCGGTCGTCCGCGCGGCGCGCAGCTCAAGCCTTCCGAGGCGACGCTTTCGGCGTTCCAGCAGAATCCTTTTCTGCGCGAAGGTGCGCTGAGCGCCGGCATCGAGCATTTCGCGACCCAGGGCGACGGCAATCATTTCGCCTATGTCGGCACGATGAAGTCGACCGGCGAAACCGCGCTTGTGACCCATCATGGATCGCGAGCACCGGGAGCGCGGCTCTACGACAAGGGCATGAAGGTCGCCAACCAGTTTCGGGAACGCATCTCGCCTGAGACGCATAGGGAGAATGCCTGGATTCCGGCCGATACCGAGGAAGGCGATGCCTACTGGTCGGCGCTGCAGACGATCCGCCAGTGGACGAAAGAGAACCACTATGTCCTTCACGACATGGCGGCGGAAAAGCTCTCGGCCAAGGTCGCGGACCGCTTCTGGAACGAGCATAATTTCGTCTTCCGGAAGTCGGACGGGCTGTTCTACCACGGAAAGGGTGCGACCCCTGCCTTCGACAACTGGGCGCATGACGCGACCGATCTGACCATCATTCCGCTCAATATGGCGGAACCGATCCTGATCGTTCGTGGCTCGAACGCTGCCCATGGCCTCGGCTTCTCGCCGCATGGCGCCGGCCGCAACTTTTCGCGCAGCGCGCATATGAGGCAGTTGTCTGCGGAGTATGGGGCCGATTCGCGGGGGCTCAGCCCGAACAACATCGCGGCTATTCTGGAGAAGGAAACAAGCGGTCTCGACGCGCGGTTCTTCTCCGGTTTCGCCGACGTGTCGGAACTGCCGAGTGCCTACAAGAGCGCTGCGAACGTGCGGGCGCAGATCGAGCACTACGGTCTCGCCGAAGTGGTCGACGAGGTGATCCCCTACGGGAGCATCATGGCCGGCGACTGGCAGAAGAACGCGCCCTGGCGCAAAAAGCGCCAGTAGACACCGGGGAAGGCAACTGGCTTGCCTTCCCCTCCCCCACACAAACAGTTCCAGCTAGCATCCGCCGATAGGCCTCAAGCCGTTGCCCGCGCGGCGGCTTCAGCCTTCATCCATTCCGGGCATAGGACCGCTCAATGGAGAGCAGTCCGAACTTGTTCATGTAAGCGGCGACGGATATTCGTGCTCGTCTGGGGCGGCAAGGGCGGACGCCCTCATGCCGCCATCTCGCGGCAGCCCTCGGCACAGCGGCGGCATGCGTCGACGCAGCTCTGCATGTCACCGATTTGCTCGCAGTCGTCGGCGGCTAGGCATTCCTGGCAACAGCCGACGAGGAAACTTTAACCCTCGCCGGCTAGTCTGCGCCTGTCGCTGGGAGAGGACCGATGAAACGCGGCTATTCGCTGGCTCAAATAGGACTTCACTGGCTGGTCGCCCTCATGGTGCCGGTCCAGTACCTGACCGGCGGCAGCATCGAGCGGACGCATCATGCCGCCCATATGGGGATAACGCCGTCGTCCTGGGACGTCGTCCAGCACCACCTCCACAACTACGCGGGAATAGCGATCGGCCTGCTGATGGGCGTACGGCTGGTTCTTCATGTCCTGCAGCCGTCCGAGGCAAGCGTGCCCGGCACATGGGCCGGGCGGGCAGCCACGGTCCTTCATCATGCCTTCTACGCCGCGATCATCGGACAGGCCTGCATGGGATTCGTCGCGAGTTACTTCTGGTTCGGGATCGCACCCTACCACGTCATCGGCTCGAGGATCATTCTGGCGATGGTGGCGCTGCATCTCGCCGCAGCGGCCTGGCACACGCTGATCGCCCGTGACGAGACGGTGGACCGGATCGTGTTCCCGCGCCGCAAGTGGTCAGCCCAGGAACTGTAACGTCGCCAGTGTCAGCACGACATAGCGGCCCGTCTTGGCGATGAACACCAGGATCGTGAACGGAAGCAGCGGCTCCCTGAGTACTCCGGCGACAACCGTGAGAGCGTCTCCAAACACCGGCATCCAGGAAAGAAGCAGCGTCCACTTCCCGTATTTCCGGTACCAGCGGGACGAACGTTCGAGCGCCTCCTTACCGACCGGAAACCAGCGCCGATCCCGAAACTTTTCGATGCCGCGGCCGAGGAACCAGTTCGCGATACTTCCAAGCGTGTTCCCGATGCTGGCCACGGCGAGCAGACCCGACACGGAGAACTTGCCCGTGAGGAGAAGTCCGACCAGTACGGGCTCAGATTGCATCGGCAGTATCGTCGCCGCGCCGAGTGCTGCGGCAAAAAGGCCGAAGTAGGATGCGAGATCGATCATGTTAGAAGAACAGCCTTATTGACCTACTAACCGCTGGAAGCCCTAGCTGTACACAACGTGATGTTCGCGCCACATAAAGGACTCGAACATCGACGAGACATAGGTCGTAATTGAAATCGCGCTGCTTTGCATGTAGCTCGTTGGGAATGGGCAAGATGTACCGAATCACAGTGAGCAGCCTGCTCGTGTTGATGCGGCTGGTGATCATCATATCACTGGCGGGGTACTCGCTGTCGAACGCCAACGCCGCGATGCATGGCTCCTCGTTTCCCGAGCTGAAAGCGGTGGTCTCGGACGTGACGCCATCCCACGAAGGCCACGACATGGCGGAGGCCGCCCATCACGGCCACTCGCATGGCGACGTATCCGATGACGACGATGGCGCTTCGAAGCTCGTGAAGCAGGAATGCTGCAAGGATTTCTGCGGCGGGATTGGCATCATTTGTGCAACCCCCGACGTCGGCGGACCCGTCGTGACCTCGATCCGGCACTTCGTCGACGACCCTTGGCGAACTGCCGACCCTCGACCGTCCCCCGAATATCTGAATAGAGACGCACCCGCTTGATCGGGTCCAGCCGGTCGCCTGCCCTTTAGGCCAGGCGCCCGTAGGCTATCTCTTATTCGGAAAATTCAAATGAAACCCTCGCTTTTCGTGGTGGGGCTGCCGCTTGTTATCGGCGGCTGCGCATCCACGCTTCCTCCCGACGTGGTGGCGTCTTCCGCCGCGGTCGAACAGCCGTCGCCGCGCCCGCTTACATACCGGTCGCCGGTGTCTGGCTATGTTGCCAGGCAGCCGGTCGATCCCAAGCCGTGGCGCAGACAAAACGATCTGCAGTCTCCCGCAAAAGGAGACGCCTCATGATGGGCCTTAGAAAATTAACCGCCGTGATGGCGTTCCCGCTGGCGCTGAGCGGCTGTGTGACGGGCGCCGAATATTCCAGCAAGCAAGCGGGCTTCGCTTCCGTTGCCGACAAAACCGCGATCGCGACCACCAAGCAGACGGTCTGGATCCAGAACCAGAACCAGGCCCAGTCGGTCGCCGCTGAGGTCAAAAGCCTGCTTGCGCGAAAGAAGGTCCTCGACGTCGAGACGGCCGTCCAGGTCGCCCTGCTCAATAACAGAGGCCTCCAGGCAGCCTACGCCGATCTCGGCGACAGCGCCGCCGATGCCTGGCAGTCGACGATGCTCATCAACCCGACCGTTTCCATCGGTACGACAGGCATGGGCACGCCGGAACTGGAGGCGTTCAAGACCATCGAAGGGATGATCACCACGAACATCCTGGCGCTCGCGACGCGGAAGCGGGACGTGGCGATCACCGATACCCGTTTCCGGCAGGTGCAACTGACCGCCGCCGTGAAAACGCTTCAGGTCGCCGTCGATACGCGGCGTGCCTGGATCGGGGTGGTGGCTGCCTGGGAGAACGTCGGGCAACTGCAGCGCGCCCAGGCGACTGCGGACGCTGCTTCCGAACTTGCGGAAAAGCTCGGCGAGACCGGTGCGATGACCAAAGGCGCCCAGGCACGCGAACATGTGTTCGTCGCCGAGCTCGCCGGAGAGACCGCGAAGGCCCGCCTGGCGGCACGTCTCGCCAAGGAGGAACTGACGCGGCTCATGGGCCTCTGGGGCACCGACCTGGATTACCAGGTCCCGAACAGCCTGCCGCCGCTGCCCAAGTCCGTCGTCAAACGCGATACCATCGAGGCCGAGGCTCTGAGGAACCGCATCGATCTTCAGGTGGCGAAGCTCGAACTGGAGGCGACAGCCAAATCCTATGGGCTCACGGAAGCGACGCGCTATGTCACAGATCTCCAAATCCTGACGGGCTTCGAAACGGAGCGGGAGCTAGAGGACGACGAAAAGACCACCAGAACGACCGGCCAGGTCGAGCTGGAATTCGCGATCCCGATCTTCGATACCGGCAAGGCGCGAATGCGCAAGGCCGAGCTCGCATACATGCGGGCAGCAAACCAGCTCGCGGAGAAGGCTGTGAACGTCCGCTCGGAAGCACGCTCCGCCTATGAGGCGTACCGGTCGAACTACGACATCGCGCGCCACTACCGCAACAATGTCGTGCCGCTGCGCACCAAGGTCGAGGAGGAATCCCTGCTGACCTATAACGGCATGATCTCGAACACCTTCGAGCTGCTCACCGACACGCGTGACAAGATCAACTCCATCCTGCTCTCCGTCAACGCCAAGCGCGATTTCTGGCTTGCCGAAGCCAACCTCGCGCCTGCGATCTACGGCGGCGGCGCGACCGGTGTGTCGGCAGAGACCGAAGTCGCCGCTGCCTCCGGCAGCAGCGGCGGCCATTGAGAAAGGAACCCACCATGTTCAACAGACGACAACTATTCGGTGCGAGTGCGGCCCTGCTGGTGGCCGGCGCCTGGACGAAGACCTCGGCGATGGGTCTGCCCGACGCCCCGACAATGGAATCGGCGGACATGCAACCGCCGCTCCACCCGACTTCCGGCCCGGATTATCAGCCGGTCGTCACCCTCAATGGCTGGACCCTGCCCCACCGGATGAACAACGGCGTCAAGGAGTTCCACCTCGTCGCCGAGCCGGTCGAACGCGAAATGGCCGATGGCATGACCGCTTATCTCTGGGGCTATAACGGCCAGTCTCCGGGTCCGACGATCGAGGCGGTCGAAGGCGACCGGGTGCGCATCTTCGTCACCAACAAGCTGCCGGAGCACACGACGATCCACTGGCACGGCATGATCCTGCCGTCCGGCATGGACGGGGTCGGCGGGCTGACGCAGCCGCACATTCCGGTCGGCAAGACCTACGTCTACGAGTTCGACCTCGTGAAATCAGGCACCTTCATGTACCACCCGCATTCCGACGAGATGGTGCAGATGGCGATGGGCATGATGGGCTTCTTCGTCGTCCACCCGAAGGATCCGGCGTTCATGCGCGTCGATCGCGACTTCGTCTTCCTGCTCAATGCCTACGACATTGATCCAGGCTCCTATGTGCCGCGGATCATGGAGATGACCGACTTCAACATGTGGTGCTGGAACAGCCGCGTCTTTCCGGACATCAGCCCCCTCGTCGTCTCCAGGAACGACAGGGTGCGGGTGCGGGTCGGCAACCTGACGATGACCAACCATCCGGTTCACATGCATGGCTATGACTTCGAGGTGACATGCACGGATGGCGGCTGGTTGCGGCCCGAAGCACGGTGGCCGGAGGTGAGCATCGATATCCCCGTCGGCGCCATGCGCGCCTATGAGTTCGACGCCAAATACCTCGGCGACTGGGCGATCCACTGCCACAAGTCGCATCACACGATGAACGCGATGGGCCACGACATCCCGACCTTCATCGGCGCTGATAAGTCGAAGCTCGCCGCGAAGATCAGGAAGCTTCAGCCGGAATACATGCCCATGGGCACCAAGGGCATGGCCGACATGGGCGAAATGGAAATGCCCATTCCAGCGAACACCGTCCCGATGATGACCGGTTGGGGGCCGCACGGCCCGATCGAAATGGGCGGCATGTTCTCGGTCGTGAAGGTCCGCGAAGGCATCTCAGCGGACGATTACTCCGATCCCGGCTGGTACGAAAACCCGCCCGGAACGCAGGCCTGGGAGTGGACCGGCGAGCTGCCGGACGCGACCAAGGCCAAAGACGCAAAGACGCAAATCACGCCGAAGCCGAAGAACGGCTGAGGATCAACATCCAACATCAAAAGAGGATCTACGCATGAAGAATTATGTATTGGCACTGGCACTCGCGGCGCTCGCAACTCCCGCCCTCGCCTCCGGCAGCCACGCCGGCGGCCATGGTGAAAAAATGGCGGTTGGCGAGCCTGGCGACAAGGCGAAGGCGACGCAGACGATCCGCGTCACGATGAAGGAAACCGACGACGGCAAGATGGTATTCACCCCGGCCGCCTTCAACGTCCGCAAGGGGCAGACGGTCAAGATCGCGATCACGAATGCCGGAACCGTCGACCACGAGTTCGTGCTCGATCAGGAAGACAAGATCCTTGAGCACAAAAAGGTCATGGAGAAGTTCCCGGAGATGGAACACGCCGACGCCAATTCCATCCGCCTTCCGGCCGGTCAGTCCGGCGAGATCGTCTGGAGGTTCACCACCGACGGCGAGTTCAAATTCGCCTGCCTGATCCCCGGCCACTACGAAGCCGGCATGCACGGCGATGTCAGCGTCGCCGGGAAATAATTCCAGCAAGGAGCCACGAATATGAAAACTGCGATGATCAAAATCAGTCTAGCCGCCCTGCTTTCAGCCAGCGCGGCCCTCGGTGCGTTTGCCGAGGAATTCACAAAGGGCGTCGTCAACAAGATCGACACCAAGGCGAAGAAGGTCACCATCAAACACGAGGATCTGAAGAACCTCGACATGCCTGCGATGACGATGGTCTTCCGAGTCGAGGACCCGGCCCTCATCGAAAAGCTGAAGGAAGGCTCGAGCATCGAGTTCGTTGCCGAACGCGTGAATGGCAAACTGACCGTCACCGAAGTAAAATAGCATATGCCCTGTCGCCCGGATCCAACCGGGCGACAGGGCATCGAGGAGTGGAGACGATGCACAGGAGAAGCTTCATCGCAATGGCGGCATCTGCATTGGCCCTTGGCGGAAGGGCCAATGCTGCCGCGCCTGGAAAGATGACGGTTTACAAGGACCCGAACTGCGGCTGCTGCCATGAATGGGCGAAGGCGATGACTGCCGCGGGCTATTCCGTCGACCTGCGCGACACGGACGACCTAGCTGCGGTCAAGGCGCGGCTGGCGGTGCCCGCCCGCTTGCAGGGATGCCATACCGCCGTTTTCGAAGGATACTACCTCGAGGGACACGTTCCGCTTCAGGCCGTTCAACGCATGTTGCGGGAGCGGCCAGTGGTCCGAGGGCTGGTTGTGTCGGGCATGCCGCCCGGCTCGTTGGGAATGGGAGACGATCCGCAGGCGTCCTATGATGTCTACGCGATCCCCTCTGACGGCAGGGCGCCTACGTGTTCATGGAAGTTGGTCCGAGGAAGGGCTGACGCTGCTCAGGAAACCGGAGCCGTGCACAATGCGGCCCAAAGATCGTGCTTCCAATCCTTTCCGGGCCTTGCCGAAACATCCACGGGATAGTCGACGAGCCTGATCCGAACCATCGCCGGCTGAGCGCAGCGCACGCTTGCTTGATGCCGCCCGTCGTCACGATAGTGAACGGTTCCTCCATGGTCGGTTTCGGAAAGTGTGATGACAGCGTCGAAATCGAAAGCTGGGTCGAGGGAGGGTCTTCCTTCCGCAAGGCTGAGGCTCACGGACCCGCTGTTGCCAAACGAGGCAGTGAAAAAGGCGGCATGGCTGGCGGCGAAAGACATCGATCCCGGCAGCACACATAAGATCAGAGACAGAAGAACTCGGCACATGTCCGCCTCCCAAGGTCAATGTCACGCCCAGTCTTAGCACATCCGCGGGTGCGCTGCGGGCACGCAGCCAGGCTTGCCTTCCCTCGACGCACCATGCCGGACAGACAGTTCCCGGGTCGCGTCCAGCAACAGCTTTTCAAGCCGTTGCCCGCGCGGCTTCGGCCTTCATCCATTCCGCGCGCTCGGCGCCTTGCAGTTCTTCGATCGCGTCGGACGCGAAGCTCGGGACGACGCCGGTCCAGAGAAGGGCGCCATCGGAATTGGAATGGCCGTCGCCCTCGAGCTTGTAGATGCTCTCGACGATATACTGGCCGTCATTGTTCAGGCCCTTGATCTCGGAAATCTCGATGACCCGGCGTCTGCCGGTGCGCTTGAAGCGGGCGATCTGCACGACCACGTCGACGGCCGAGGCAATCTGCGCCCGCAGCGGCCGAAGCGGCATGTCGATGTCGGACATCAGCGCCAGCGTCTCCAACCGGTGCAGGGCATCGTAGGGCGTGTTCGCATGCACGGTCGACAGGCTGCCGCTATGGCCTGATGTCATCGCCTGGATCATATCCAGCGCCTCGCCGCCGCGGCACTCGCCGACGATGATGCGGTCGGGCCGCATGCGCAGCGACGAGCGGAACAGGTCGCGGATGCTGGCGCCGCCGCGGCCGAAGCGGTCGGGTTTCGTCACTTCGAGATAGACGACATGCTCCTTGCGGATCTGCAATTCGGAGGTGTCTTCGATGACGATGATGCGTTCGTGGTCGGCAAAGGCTTCCGACAGCGCGTTCAGCATCGTCGTCTTGCCGGTGCCGGTGCCGCCGGAGATGATGACATTCTTCTGCAGCCCGACGGCCGCTTGCAGCAGCGACAGCGATTCCTCTGTCAGGCTGCCCTGGGTGACGAGATCGCGGATGCTGCGATGTTCCTTCAGAAAGCGGCGAATGGAGATGCAAAGCCCGGTGCGGGCAGCCGGCGGCTGGATCATCTGCACGCGCGAACCATCCGGCAGGCGGGCTTCCACGCTCGGCTCCTCCGGTGTCAGCCGCTTGCCGGAGAATTGCGCGATGCTGCGCGCGGCCGATTCCAGGTCCTCGCGGCTGGCGAAGCGCGTATCGGCGCGCTCGAGCTTGCCTCGCCTTTCGACGAAGATGTCGGATGTGCCGTTAATCAGGATTTCGGAAACGCTCGGGTCCTCGAGCAGAAAGCGGATCGGCCCGAGCAGCTTGTCCAGCGCTCGGGTCAGGACCTGAAAGGTTGCCTGTTCGGCGGCGTCGTCTGAAACGGCCTTCATCAGAGCGGCATCCCGACAAGAACTGTGCTCATGCCGAACAGTGTCGCCATCATCTGAACGGCGGTCGGAAAGAACATCATCAGTGGAATGAGGACCAATGCAAGTATCAAAATGCTGCTCATCGTTTCCATCGTTCTCTCTCCGGATCGACAGGAGGGGCAAGCCCACAATGCCGGATGAGCTTAATCCAGATCGCCAGGCAACGCCATGGGCGCGTCCCCACGCAGATGGTCAATATGGCCGCGCCGATCCATCTATTCTATCGCCTTGAAAGAATTGACCAATTATGGGGCAGTTGGCGGCAGTTCATCAAGCCACGCCCAGATTTCCTATCCAAGGTAAAACTGCAGTTCCTTCAAGCGGTTAGTTCGAATTTTTCGTCGTCAACTCTGTTTCATCAAGAGACGCCTCCAAGGCAATTGGAACCCTTCGTTTCGTTTGCTTGACGGAGGGCTGGCCTTGGGCGCACTCTTGGGTCTTAATGGTGTTGCTCAACAAGCGTTGGCCACCGGGGAAGATAAACCGAAGCAGAAATTATCATTGGAACGAGCAACGTGCTGGTTCGGATCGATAGAGTATTCTTGCTTTATCTTCACCAAGGTCTTCGATCCGAAACAAACCTGGGAACGAGGAATACGCAGATGTTTGCAAAACTCAAGACTCTCGCAATTGCACTTCACCAGGACGAGCGCGGCGACATGGCCCAGATCGTCCTCGCCGTCGCCCTGATCGTCATTCCGCTGATGCTGCTTCTGCTCGCATTCGGCAAACAGATCGGTGAATGGTTCAACGAAAAGAACACGGCCCTCTCGGATGCCGAGAGAATTCCCGAGCCGGGTCAATAAGTGGGTCGGGATCATGGACACGACCTATGATCTGACCCTGATGCCTGCGGCGGCGGCTCTTGCCGTCGCCTGCGCCACGACCGCGGCGGTGCTCGATCACCGCCATGGTCACATCCCGAACGCCGTGACCTATCCCTGCTTGCTTGCCGGCTTCGTGCTGGCGGCGGCAGGCGGCGGTCTCGCAGGGATCGGCCTTGCCTTTGCCGGCCTGATTGCTTCAGGCATGATCTTCATCATCGCCTTCGCAGCCGGAAGCTGCGGCGGCGGCGATGTCAAGCTGATGGCGGCGCTCGGCGCCATTCTCGGCCTCTGGCCCGCCATCGACGTGACCCTCGCATCGCTGATGGTCGGTGGCGTGATTGCTCTAGTCTCGATGGCGCGGCGGGTTCAGTGGAGCGTGCTGGCCAGGAACGTTGGACTGTTCGCCCTGCTCCTGCCTGCCGGTTTCCGTGATGCAGCTTCGGTGCTGAAGCCGCGCGAAACCCATCATACCGTCCGCTTCGGCGTTGCTGCCGCTCTCGGACTTCTCTGGTGCCTGTTCATGCCTGATTTCACCCCTCTTTCACTCGTGAGGTAACGGCAATGCGCGCGGAACTCGAACGCCCCCTCTTCGACGGTGCCTTCTGGAGTTCGATCTTGCACTCGCGGACCTTCTGGATCCCCGAGGATCACGGCGCGCTCTTCGGCACCTTCGCGATCGCCGTAATTTTGCTTGCCTCGATGCTGCTGCTGCCGCGGCTTTCCGCCCGCCGGCGCCGGATATCGGAGCTGCACGGCGATATGTCAGGCAGCACGACGATGATGGATTTCGTGCTCGTCACGCCGGTTTTCGTCTTCTTCATGTTCGTGGTCTTCCAGTTCGCGATCCTGGCAAAAAACCACCTCTTCACCCATTATGCCGCCTATGCGGCGGCCCGCAGCGCCCGCGTCTATTTCTGCCCGGCCTTTCCGATCACCATCCGCAGCCTGATCGACGCCAAGACCTGCGATGACGATGCCGCCCCGGGCAAGGCCGATCTTGCTGCCCGCCTGGCGCTGATCCCGGCTGCCCCCTACGACCAGCTGAAATGCGTCGGCGCCTGCCAGCCGCCGGAAGAGGCGCTGAAGGCCCTTGCCGATGCCTCCGGTCTTTCGAAGAACTGGCGGGCGATGCGTAACCAGGCCCGTTACATGTTCGATCCGCAGAACGTCACGGTCACCGTCGACCGCGCGCAGATGGCGTTCTATGCCGCCATCAACCGCTCGCCGCATGTGCCTGTGACCGCCAAGGTCGAAGCGCGCTTCCTGCTGCTCGAATATGCCGGCTGGGTCTTTGCCCGCGGCCAGAGGAAAGACGGCCGCTACTACACGATCTCGAAGGCGGAGGTGAACCTGCTATGACGCCGACCCTCATCAAGCGCCTGCACCGCGACGAACGCGGCTTCCTGTCACCGATCATTCTTTACATGACGATCGCGCTCGCCCTGATGATCGTCTGGATCCTGAATACCGGGCAGATGATCTACGACAAGCAGCGCACCCAGGACACGGCCGACGCCGCTGCTCTCGTCCATGCCGACTGGGAAGCGCGTTATCTCAACATCATGGCGATGAACAATGTCGCCTCCTCGCAGGCCACCGTCGTCATGGCGACCTCGGTCGCCTTCCAGCTGACCACCGCGGAATTGGCCCTGCGCTCGACCGCCATTCTGGCGAAACTCGCCGAATACTCTTTCACTGAAGGTTTCGGACCGGCCTCGCTCCTGCCGCCGCTTCCGCCGATGCCCTATTGCCCGGGCTGGCAGAAGGTTCCGATCGTCGGTGGCATCATCTACGGCGCTTGCCTGGCGTTCCAGGGGTTCCGGGCGACGGAGGCCACCAAGGCGATCGCCTATACGGTAAAAGCACAGATCGATTATGATCCCTGGGGCCTGATCGTGAAATCCAGCGACATCATCGACGGCATGAACGATCTCAACGACTACCTCGTCGAGAGCTTTCCGCAGCGGGTCGGCAATGAAGCCCTGCATCTGGTGCGCCTGAACAAATCGGATCATGTCGTCTTCCATCCGCCGTGCGAATCCTGCAACGACGCCGGAGAAGGCGCTGGCGGCAACCTGCCGGTCGATCGCGACGGCATCAATCCCGCTGCGGCCTATGCTGAAATGTGCCTTGCGATGAGTAGGGGCACGGAAGGGCAGGACCCGTTCCTGATGCGTGGCGAGTTTGCCAATCGCGGCTTCCCCAACGGCAAGGGTCCCCTGACCGCCGGCGGCGTCGACGGCAGCCATATCCGCGACTGGGTCAACCACGAAAGCGGCATCGACGATCAGCTGGTGGAGTTCTACATCTTCTACGAAGCCTTCGGCCCGAAATATCTGAGCAAGATCCCGTTCAAGGCGATCATCGAGCAATATGCCGATCTCAGCTGGTGGGAAGAACTTACCCTCGACGCCAGCTTTTTTGTCGCGGAGGAATTCTTCGGCCTCGAGTTCGGCGTCGTAAACCCCTTCCAGCTGCCGATCGACGTGCCACCGCGTTATTCCGACAAGCAGACAAAAGACGAGAACGATTTCACCCGCAAGTTCGACATGATCTGGAACCAGGTCTGCGGCCCTGCCGGTGGCGCGATTTCCGTGGCGGGTGCTCCCCTGCCGGTCATCTCCTTCCCGAAGCCCTATTGGCTGAAAGGACGCATCCCCTTCAACTTCACGCCCTTCGGCGGCGAGCAGCTCGACGACTACCAGACGCTGGCGATCGTTTCCCGCGCCCCGCGCGCCAGGCTGCAGATCCGCATCTTCAAGGACAAGACACCCTCGGCCTATGCCTTGGCGCAGAGCTGGGTCCACAATTACACGGCCTTCGATCTCTACACGCAGGACTGGCTCGCATCGCTGGCACCCGCCACACTTGCCGATGATATCGGCCAGGTTTCGAACACCATCAAGCAGAGCCCGGCCGCCGACAGTTTCAACGGCCTGACCCGCGTCTTCGACCAGGGAGGAGCCAATGCCTGGGCTGCCGTCAACACACACTGAACATGCCGGCGGCGCGCCGGCCGGCGGCCTCATGATGCGGCTGCACCGCGACCGGCGGGGTCTCGCCTCGATCGAATTCGTGCTCGCCGCACCGGTCATCCTGCTGGTCGTCATCTTCATGATCCATGCAAACAGGATTTCCACCAAGAAGGTCGGAACCATGCTCGCCATGCGCAACGCCGCCTTCGCCGAGGCGAACGGCCTGGATTGCACCTCCGACTTCTCGAACTTCTTTCCGCTCCCGGCCTTGCCGGCACTGCCGGGAGGGGACGCCCTGAGTTGCTCGCGCACGCCATCGCATGAAGGCGGCGGCGATCCGCAACGCACCTTCGTCTGGGACGACGTGCAGAACACGCTGAAGAGCGACGGCCGCGACTTTGGCGATATGGTCGGCGACCTCGCCAATGAAAAGCCGCAGTTGGTCACCGCAACGGCCGACCGCGTCTACAAGTTCAGGGATTCCGACGATCTCGATACGATCAGGAGCCTGCGTTGGAAGGACGCCTTCACGGTGGACGATGCGACGCTGTTTGCCTCGCACAACAACGACACCACCAGCAAGGGTTACGACCCGACGCTGCGGCGGGAAATCCGCGATGTCGCCGACGATTCCGGCGATCTCTTCGACGGCGTCTTTCCGGGGGCGAAATAGATGAGACAGGGCGCGCGCATCTCTATCCGTTTCGCTGGCCATCTCGTGGGTTTGGCCCTGGTCATCGGGCTCGCTACCGTGGTGGTGGCCAAACCGGGCCATGCCGAGGTCTACAAGGATTTCCGGGCGACATTCAATTCGATGCTGGCCGGCATCCTCGGCGCGCCGGAACGGGCGCCGCGCGATCTCGTCATCAACGGCCAGCCGCTCGAGTTCACGCCCTATCAGAGCGACCGCAGTATTTCCGATATCACCGACGAATGGCTGCGGGTGCTGGCCGCCAATACCCGCCCTGCCCTGCCGAAAAGCAGCGACAAGGAAGAACTGACCGCCGTCATCGCCGCCAATATGCTGATCGTCCCGAAGGTCAGCCGCATCCGTGATGATCTCGCCGTCGTGGTGCGGTTCTTCGACGGCGACGGCGAGGCGGCGCTCGATTATCTCAAACGCCAGGACCCGAACAATCCTTCGGCAAGAGCGCCGATCCCGGGCGTCTCGATCATGATCCGGAGGCCCGCCGATGCGCCGGTGACCGACGTGCTGATGAGCCGTTTCGACGACGTCGCCGCGACACTGCCGGCCTTTGCGGCGCCGGCCGATGCCGGCAAGCTGCCGCCGTCGCTGCGGCCGCCGGCCGGCGCCGAGGTGCTGAGCGATATCGGCGATCGCGACAAGGGCCACACCTCGCGCACGGTCGTATCGAAAGGCACGATGTCGGCCTTGCGCTGGTCGGATGCGCGCGCCGATCTCCTGGTCCGCGACGGCTTCACCATCGAAACGCCGCCGGCTGAGCGCAGCGGCGTCACCGCTCTTTACGGCCGGCGCGGCAGCGTCGAGGCCAACGTTCTCTACACCAGCAGCAAGACCGACGGCCGGACCGTCGAGGTCATTCAAATCAGGCAACCCTTCGTCGAAGGAACAACACCATGAACTGGAAGCTTATTGCCGCCGTCATCGTCGGGCTCATCACCGGCGTTCTGCTCTACTTCTGGACCGAGAGCGTCAAGAACGAGCAGGTGGCTTATGCCTTCATGCGGCTCCAGCCCGACAGGAAGGTGACGAGAGGACAGGCGATCACGCCCGACATGCTCGCCGAACCGGTGATGCTGCCTGAAAGTTTCGGGGCGCTTGCCAAGCTCGCGGTGCCGGCCGCGAGCGCCTACCAGGAATGGCTGAAGGACCGGACGGCTGCCGCCGACATTCCGGCCGGCTCCGTGCTGCTCTTCCAGTATTTCGACGACAATGACGGCGGACGCCTGACGACGATGATCGCGCCCGGCAAGCGGGCGCTGACCCTTCCCGTCAACGCTGCCGCGGCCGTCGGCCACTTCGTCGAGCCGGGCAGCTATGTCGATATCCTCGGCACGGTCGACGAGCCGGTCGAGCCAGTCGCACCCCCGGCTGCCACCCAGCCAGGAGCGCCTGCCGCTCCCGGTCAAGCACCTGTTGCAGCCGGACAGCCGCAGGCACCAGTCCAGCCGGCCTCACCGGTCGAACAGATGCTAAAGAACTATCTCACCCAATATCCGGGTGCCGACGAGAATGACGTCAATGCCTACCGCAAACAGGCGCAGGATTATAAGCTCGGCATCAGTTCGCGCACCCGCGTTGTCACCCGCACCTTCCTGCAGAATGTCAAAGTGCTGGCCGTCGGCGCGGCGACGACGGCGGAAGGCGCCGTCACCAAGGCCAACAGCACTTACAACAACGTCACCGTCGAGGTGACGCCGGCGGAAGCCGAGATGCTGATCTTTGCGCTCGGCCAATCGAACGGCAGCCTCAATCTCGTGCTGCGCAATCCGGCCGACAATACCGTCGAGGAACTGCCGAGCATCAACTGGACGCGCATGTAAGCGTTGCGGGGGAGTGACCATGCTGTTGAAGATTTCCTATGAGGACGGCAGTGGGCGGGAGGTGATCCCGCTTTCTTCGAACGAGACCTATTTTGTCGGCGAGAGCAGCACGCTGACGCTGCCGGCCGGCGCCGGTGTCGTGCGGCTGCGCGGCAGCCATGTCTCCTCACCGCAATTCGTGCTGCGCAAATCCGGCCAGGGCTGGTCGGTGCAGCATCATGGCCGCAATCCGACGCGGGTCGACGACCAGCCGCTCAGGGCCGGGACGCCGGTGGCGGTCTCGGCGGGCATGTCGATCTGGGTGCCGAATGTCACCATTGAACTTGTTGAACCAGCGGCGGCTCAGGAAGCGGTGACGCAGTTTCCGGACCAAGAGCGGGTGCTGGCGTTGCAGATGGAGATTCATGAGCGACTGCTAAAAGACACGCAATATGACCGGCTGGTGAAGTCTTCGGATTTCGGCCGCGAGGACACGCGAAACCGCATTCGCGAGCGGCTCGACCTGTTCATCAAGGAGGCGCTCGACAGCGCACCCCAGGATCTGGTCATCCTCGTGATCAAGAACGCCGTCTACCGGTGGCTCGCAAAACGCATTGCGCGGACAGGGCGGCGCGACGCCTCTTCGAATGCCGCAAGTCTCTCACGCGAGGAGCAGGACAATCGCCGCCTCTTCGATGTCGGCAAGGCACTGATCTCGGCGCTGCAGCTCAAGCTCAATTTCGAATCCACCCGTTCCGACTTCGCCCAGCTCGACACCCGCTTCAGTGCCGCCTTCCAGTCCCGTCAGGCGCTCTTCAATGCCGGCGACCGCTATGAGATCGCCCATATGCACCTGCGCTCCAACATCGAGGAGCTGATGTACCGCTGGGGCACGATCTCGGAGCTGATGGATCTCGACGTGATCTCGGAAATCATGGTGACGCGCTATGACGAGATCTACGTCGAAAAATTCGGCCTGCTGGAACGTTATCCCTTCGCCTTCGCTAATGAGCGGCAGCTGATGAAGGTGATCGAGCGCATCGCCGTCGATTCCAACCGCTCGATCAACGAGAGCGAGGCGATGGCCGATTTCCGCATGCCGGACGGTTCGCGCGTCAACGCCGTCATTCCGCCGCTGGCGGTCAAGGGGGCGTGCCTCACCATCCGCAAGTTCGGCGGCAAGTCGCGGCTCGACATCAGCAAGCTGGTCACGGCAGGCGCGCTCAGCGAGCCGATGCGCGCCTTCCTCGAGGCGGCGGTGCGCGCCCGCAAGAATATCGTCGTCTCGGGCGGCACCGGCTCCGGCAAGACGACGCTCTTGAACAGCCTGTCGCAGTTCATCCCGATCGGCGAGCGCGTCGTCGCCGTCGAGGACACCTCCGAACTGCAGCTCGACGGCATTCACGTCGTCTATCTGCAATCGCGGCCGAAGACGGCCGAATCCGAAACCAGCGTCACCATCCGCGATCTGGTGCGCAATGCGCTGCGCATGCGCCCCGACCGCATCATCGTCGGCGAGTGCCGCGGGGCCGAGGCGATCGACATGCTGCAGGCGATGAACACCGGCCATGCCGGCTCGATGACGACGGCGCATGCCAACACGCCGCAGGACATGATGACCCGCCTTGAGGTGATGGTGCTGCAGGGCCAGAGTTCGCTGCCTGTTATGGCGATCCGCCAGCAGATCGTCGCCGCCGTCGAACTCGTCGTGCAGCTGAACCGCCTGGAAAGTGGCCGGCGCGCCGTGACCGAAATATCCGAGGTGATCGGCATCGACCCGGATACCGGCCTCGTCATCGTCGAGCCGATCTTCCATCTCGTCGGCCGCGCCGGCGGCCAGGCGGTGCATGCCTTCACCGGTTACCTGCCGAGCTTCGTCGCTGAACTGGTCGAGTTCGGCGACGACGGTGAAATCGAAAAACTCGATATGTTCGTCTAGAGCGGTTCAGCGTTTCACGGAACCGCAGAACCGCTCTAAGTTTTTGTTTTTACGCAACTCCGGACGGAAAACTCGCACTTTTCCTGGAATTGCTCTGAGGAAAAAGCCATGGATATCAGCATTCTGCAGATCTTTACGGTCGCTCTCGGCGCGGTGACCGCGGGGCTGCTGGTCTGGGGCGCGCCGGTGCGCTGGCCGGCGCCGCTGTTGCGCGCCACCGAACGCGATATCGCGCTCGCCAGCGAGGCCGCGCAGGTTTTCGGGCGCGATGCCGTTCCGCCCTATACGATGATCCTTGCCTACGGCATCACGGCGATCGTCGTCTTCGCGGTGGTCTCGCTGATCTTCGGGCCGATCTTTGGCATCGTCCTCGCCATTCCGGTGGCCTTCTTCCTGCCCAAGGCGATGATCCGCTATTTCCTGCAGCGCCGCTGGCTGCAGATCGAATCCCAGCTTCCCTATGCCGTCGACCAGATCGTCTCGGCGGTGCGCACCGGCAAGCCGCTCGCCATCGCCGTCAATGCGGTGGCCGACACCGGCCAGATGCCGGCCTCGCGCGAATTCGAGCGTATCGCCCGCGAACAGAAGCTCGGCATCGGCCTGGTCGAAGCGCTCGACCGCCACGGCCGCACTGTGCCGAGCCTGCATTTCAAGATGGTCGATGCCGCCCTCGGTCTGTTTGCCCGCCAGGGCGGTGACATTTCCGAACCGCTGACGGAAATGTCGAAATCCTTCAAGGAAATCTGGAAGCTCGATCAGAAGATCAGCACCTCGTCGTCGCAGGCGCGCATGAACTTCCGCGTCGTCAACGGCGGCGCGCTGTTCATGATCTTGATGATCTTCTTCGGCCAACCCGAGCTGATCGACAAGGTGTTCGGCAACGCCATCGGCATCGTCATCGCGATTGTCGGCGCCATTCTCTATGCCACCGGTTTCTTCTGGATGCGCTCGATGATGAAGGTGTCGGTATGATGTCGCACATCCCCCTCGCCCCGATCGCCGTCGTCTTTGCCGGCATTACCGCGGCCCTCTTCGTCTGGTGGATCGGCGATCTGCTCGGCAGCATCCAGGTGGTGCGCCGCTCCGCCGGCGGCGATGGCCCGCCGCCCAACATCGTCGACAGCATCGGCATGCGCACGCCGGTTGAATTCGTGCTCGCCCATTTCGAGCCGCTGCTGGCCGATTACGGCGCGCAGCTCGAACAGAAGCTGATCTATGGCGGCCGGCCGTTCGGCGGGGTGACGGGGCGGGAATACATCGCCCTTCTCATCGTGATGAGCCTGTTCGGCTTCATCCTGCTCGGCGTGCTGTTCGGCATTGCCAGCGGCAGCGTGATCGGCGGGCTGGTGGCCGGGCTGATCCTCGGGCTGATCCCGGCCATTTATTTCTGGGTGGTCGCCGACGACAAGATGCAGGATCGCAAGGAGCGCATCTCGCGCGAATTTCCCTATTTTCTCGATCTCGTGGTCATGACGCAGCAGGCGCAGGCGACGCTGCCGGAAAGCCTCAGGCTTTATGCCGAGGCCGCACCAGGCACGGTGATGAGCGAAGAGATCGACCAGACGCTGAAGGACGTGGCGCTCGGCACCGGCATGGTCGAGGCGCTGCAGCGCCTGGAGGCCCGCATGACCGCCGAGGAGGTCATCCGCGTCATCCGGGCGGTTATCCAGGGCGAGGTCGAGGGCAGCAACCGCGTCGAGCTGTTGCGCGAACATGCGCGCGATCTGCGCTTCCGCCGCTGGGAGAAAGCCGACCGCGCGAGCGAAAAGCTGAAAGCCAAGATTGTCATGCCGGCGATGATGATCGTCGTGTCGATCCTGCTTCTGGTGCTGGCGCCGGCAATTGTCGAGATGATGTCGAGTGGGATGTTCTGATCATGGTCTTTTCCTTCTTTCGCGGAAACAAACCCAGCCTGCTGCAGACCGGCCCCGGCACCCAGAGCCGCAGCCATGTGCTCGACCGGCCCGAAATGTCGATCGGCCGCGCTGCTAATGCCGATATCGTCGTCGACGATCCGTTTCTGGCGCCAATCCACGCGCGCATCGAAAAACAGAGCGACGGCGGCTTCATCATCCGCCGCATGGGGCTGAACCCGATCATGCTGCGCGGCGAAGCGCTGCTGCAGACGGCGTCGCTGAAAGCCGGCGACAGTTTTCGTCTCGGCAAGGATGTCGAGTTCCAGTTCGTCGTCAAAGCCGCCGCCAAGGAGGCGCCGAAGAAGGAGGCCGCCAAGACCGGTGACGACAAGCCGAAGAAGCCGCTGCTCAAGCAGCCGGCCTTCCTCGCCGGCATGGGGCTCGTCTATCTCGCCATTGTCGGCATCATCGGCTACGTGATCCTTTCCGGCGGCGAGAGCGCGGAGAGCGGGCCGACGGCCGAGCGCATCAATGCCGAAGCTGCCCGCATCCCCACCTGCATCAAGAATGCCAGGCGCATGCGCCAGGTTTCCGAAGCAAGCTTCAACGGCGCGGTCGGCGGCCGCGTCGGCCGCGATGGCGAGGCGACTTATGCCGCGCTTTCGCTTAGCGCCGAACCCTCCGACGACGCCGCCCTGGCAAAGGCCGCCGAGCCGATCGTCGAAGCCTATAAACGCACGGCGCTTGCCGCGCTTGCCTCGGAAAACCGCGGTAACAGAACGCTGGCGCAGAGCCTCTACCAGCAGACCTACGATCTCGTTCCCGACATCAACTGCCCGGCCGCCCGTTTCGCGCTGCAACGGCGAGCGGCCACCAAGCCGCCGGCGCGGCGGTGAATGACGGGTACTGCTGCACGCAGCCCACGCGCCAATGACCGCTGTCGGCCCATCGCCGGCCGACCCTGCCATAAATCGATTTCATCGAAGGAGGAACGATGATGCAGAAGAATGCGCCGGACTTCAGCCTGGAGGGCAAGGTGACTTTGGTGACGGGAGCGAGCCGTGGCATCGGTCGGGCTTGCGCGCTTGCCTGTGCCGCGGCGGGCTCCGATATTGTTTTGGGGGTTCGCGACGTCGCAGCGGCGGCGGATCTGGTTGCCGAACTCGAGGGTGCGGGACGCAAAGTCCTCGCTGTTGAACTGGAGCTTCCCAACAAGGCCCATATCGCGCATGCCGTCGACGCCGCGTTGACGACATTCGGTCGGATCGACGTCCTCGTCAACAATGTCGGCGTGGCTCCAGGTAATCTCGCGGAACTCGTCGAGGAGAAGGATCTTGACGAGATCCTCGATATCAACATCAAGGGCACCTTTCTGATGACGCAGGCGGTCGGGCGTCAGATGATCAAAGGCAATGGCGGCCGGATCATCAGCATCAGCTCCCAGGCCGGCACCGTGGCACTGCGCGGCGAGGCAATCTATTGCATGAGCAAGGCGGCAATCAATCACCTGACGCGCTGCCTTGCTGCGGAATGGGCAGCCTATAATGTCACCGTAAACACCGTATCACCGACCTTCATCCACACGGATGGCACAGCTCCTTTCCTATCCGATGCCGATAATCGCAAAGCGACGCTCGATCACATTCCACTCGGCCGGATCGGTGAAACCGATGATGTGGTGGGTGCCGTCGTCTTCCTGGCATCGCCGGCTGCAAGCCTGATCACCGGCGCGAACCTGCTGGTGGACGGTGGATGGTCGGTCGCCTGAGGCCGAGTGGACGCTTATACGTGGCCCAGGGAGCCCGGCCGATCGTCATTACTGGCGAATTCGAAGAAGTTTCCAAAATGCGTTGGGGTGAAGACCGCAGGCATGGTTGTCTACTACACGTCTGCAGCCGGATACGTCGGCCCTGACAAAGCGACTTTCAGGGAGTCCCATGGCGACGGCGTTGTTCGCGACGTGACTTTCAGCATCAACGTCGTCAAGTAGACCACGCGGGGCGGCCGAGTGGGCGGCTCCGCAAGGGTGATGCAATTGCCATCCCAGCCTGAAGAAATCCGGCAGGATTTTCGCGTCTATCGGGGCAGTGGCAAATGCCAAGTCCGGTAGAGATCATTAAGTGCCTTCGCCGTGTGGCATTCTACAATCGGTAAGCCAGACTGTCGCAGCATGGTTGCGTATCTGAAGCCGCTGTTGCGGGTCTTGATGAGAATCCAATGGATCATCTCCCATTTGATGCTGTCTTTGGCACCTTCCAGATGTCCCGCGCGGTCGCAGCGGTTGACGAGGGTGCGCTTGAGATAACGGGAAAAGCGGAGCCAGTGATTTGAGGTGATGAGGATCGCGCCCGTCGCGTGGGCTAGCCGTTGCGGCATCAGGCGCGAGTAATTGCCTTCCATGATCCATCGCTCTTCGAGCACCGCTGCATCATGAAGTGCTGCGAACTCAGCTTCGGGGCGAGCCTCCCAATCCGTATGCGGCAGATGGTGAAGTTGATCCAGGTGCACCGCCGGGAGACCGAGCTTCCTGGAGAGGGCCACCGCCAGGGTTGACTTGCCCGCATTCGAAGGTCCGAGAACGACGATGCGCTCGCCAAGGGAGTGCAAAGGCAACATGAGGACACCTATGGGACCAAAGTGGATTTAACTGGTCGGAATAAACGCAGTTGTCAACGACTAAGGCAGCATCGGCGAGACAAGGCACTGCTCGCGAGGTATGTCGAAGGATTGCGATTGGCAGGATTGCCGGAGTAGATCGGTGATCAACTGCTCGGAACCGCCGCCATCGAGGGAGGCGTTAGAGAGATTGGCGAGCTTTATAGGATAGAGGCCGAAGTGCGTGGCCTTTACCAAGCGACACGGGCCAACCCATCATTGCTTTGCCTCCCAATAGCTTTGCCACTGAGCGGATCGGCTCCTATCGCCGCGCCGTGATTGGTGAAGTTAATGACCCTGTCGACGGCTGGGTCGTGGCGAGGCCTGCGCCCGCCTCGTCGCCTATACTAGTTGCTCCAAGCGGAATTATAGCTCCATGCCTCGTAGCTTTCGATTCGGCTGCTGTCTGCAGACTTCACTTCGAGCGTGGTCAGGTCTGTGATTTTATAGGTGCGGCGGGTGCCGCAGACCGCACCCCCATTGGCGAAGACCTCGACGACGCCGCGGTCGAAGAACAATGTTAACCGTTCGAGTTTCAGCGGCGCTGAGCGGTACTTGATCTCACCATTATCCTCCGCCACCGTCAGCTCAAGCCGCCGCGCGCTGTGGGCCAACCTGAAGCTCTCCCCGTCACTGCCCCGCGCGACGATCTGAACTCCATCCAGATCACCTTCCAAAGACAATTCGACGGGGCGCCTTGGTTCGCATGCAAACTGATAAGGTGCAGTCTGTGCAAGGTTGTGGGCGCGCAGGCGCTGGCAACCCTTCTCCGGCATCATTGTCAAATTCCGTTCGGCGTCTAGGCCGAGCACGCGCGGCAGCGATAGCTCGCCGCTATAGGGCGAACCCGGCGGCTTGCGGAATTCCCAATTGAAGAGCCAGGCAAAAGCGATCTGGCGGTCCTTTGCGCGGAAGCTCTGCATCGCGTAAAAATCGGTACCGAAATCCAATTCCTGCAAAGCCGGGGTCGCCGGCATGAAGCGATCGCCCTCGAAAGTGCCAACCTGGGCGTAAAGCAAGTTGTGACGGCCGGTTTCCGGTTCGGTGTAGCCGACAAAGCCCATCACCAGGACATAGTGACCATTGAGCTCGAAGAAATCCGGACACTCCACGCAGCGTGCGCCGTGCTGGCGAAAATGCTCGGAAGCGCGATAGAGGACGGACATGAATTTCCAGTCCTCGCCATCCTCGGACCCATAGAGCAGGACGGCGGGATCACCATCGATCGCGGCGCCCAGCACCATTCGGTAAGCCCCGCACGCTGCATCGTACCAAACCTTTGGATCGCGCAAATCATGGGAGCTGCCGGAAGGACCGTCGACCAGCACCAGCTTATTGGCGTCCGGACGCAGCAGATCGGCGGATGGCAACACTCTTTTCTGAACTTCCTTGTAGTCCTTGAACAGGTCATACGCCGGCAGTCGTTCTGTGTAGTAGAAGCTGAGCTTGCCGTCCTGGCCGACGAAGGCACTTCCCGAGAAGGCCCCACCGGTGGCGCCCAGCGACCAGAGGTTCTGCTCCGGGTGCAGGAAGACCGGCAGATGGATCCAGCGGTAAAGGTCATCGCTGACGGCATGGCCCCAGTGCATCGGCCCCCATTCCGACTCGACGGGATGGAACTGGTAAAACAGATGATAGCGGCCGTCGATGAAACATATCCCGTTGGGGTCGTTCATCCAGGCCTGAAACGGCGAGAACCTGAGCTGCGGACGATTGGTATCGCTCTCATACCACTCCGGCCAGGATGTCCTCGGTCGGGCGATGACGTGGCCATCACGCAACTCCAGGAAAGTCACGCCCTTCTCAGTCACATTCTCCGAATTGAAGCTGTAGAGCAGCGGAATTTCAATTGCGCTGTCGTCCCATTCCAGCGTGAGCGGGCCAGCCGCATAATGGGTATAGGAATAGAATTGAAAACAGGGCGGCAGATGCGCGATCCGGTAAACGACGCAATCGCCGACACGCAAAACGAAGGCATCGACGGGATCTTCAGCAGCAGATTTTCCTGGTTTTTGCCGGGCCCAGATCTCGAAACGCGCACCCCGCTCAGCACTCAATTGCACCCTGGTCTTCATTCACTCCTCCTTCCGAGCGTAACGTCGTAGCTGGACTGCTTCTTTGACCTAACGCCAGGGCGCACGATCGACAGTCCGGCCACTGGGCTTCTGGCCGTTTATTGGTTCGGAATTGATCAGGGATTGGAAACAACTGCGTTAAACGATGGAGTGCCTCTAAAAGCATTCACGCTTCTGTCGATCACAACCTGTTCGTCATTGCCGGAATCCAGGACTGTATTGCGCACCGATCCATCTTGCACCAGTACCGACGTCACTTCGAGCGGCTTCAGATTGTCGGTTGACAGCAACGCGCCCACTTGCGTTGAAAAGCAGGCACTGTTCGGTGCGTCATTGATTTGCGATGTTTCGGTTGTGGCCACAATGTGATTATTGGCTATGTAATTGCCGCTACCGGAAACCAGATTAATGATCACCGGCTTTACGCCGAGGGGCCTGATATATTGAGTATCCAATGTTTCCGAAATGTGGTTCGCAATTACCGAGTTGTTACTGCCGTCAATTCGTAAAAGCCCGAACAGATCATCCAAGCCGTTGTCGTACTTCTGCATAGGCGCCCACGGCTCGCGATCTCGCAAAAAGTGATTTGAGGAAACCAAATTCTCGCAGCAATTATCAGCAAAAACCAACATTCCGGGATAAAAGGAATGGAATCTATTTCCTGTGACCGAGGAGCGCACCACGCCGGAAAAATAGACGCTGCTAGCGCCTCGAGGGAATATGTTGTTTGACGATACCAGAATGCCACCGTAATTTTCCGCGTAAATGGAATGTCCCCGATATCCGGCTCCGACGAAATTATTCGTTATTCTCGAGGCCTGGCCCATACCCTTTAATTCGATACAGTTGCCGCATTCAGCAATGAAATTGTTATCTATCGCGAGCGCATCAGCATCATGAACAGTAACGCCGTGCTCCAGATAGATAAGACCCATTCCTGTTATTCGGAATGAGTCATTGGCGCTGCCGACAAGGATGCCCGTTTTGCCATTCTTGTAGGTATTTTCTGGATCATCTTGCCCCGAACCGTCGTCAGCGAAGTGCAGACCATCGATGCAAAAGTCAGCAAACTCCACAGAGCTTATGCGGGGACTTCCGGTGCGCTTAACATAAAACGCGGCTCCCGCAGCCTCACCGTCAGTGGCCTCTGGAGACAAGTCCACAAGGATGCGACTGCCGCCCGGCCACACTTCGTGCCAGTGCTCCAGCTCGCTTGCGGGTGTGTTGAACCGGATGCTCGACGACGTAAAACCATGTCCAGAGCCCATAATTTTCAGAAAGCTCACGTCTATAACGACCTGAGTGACAAGACGATAGTCGCCTGGCGGGATATAGATCACTGCTCCAGGTTTTCCGCCATCATTTAGGTCGGAAACCGGTTGCCTGCTTTTAATATCTGCAATGATGCTATTGATGACCGCTCCAATGTCCTCGTAGGGGTTCCCGACGGGATACTTCGTTGCGTCGTAATAGTTTTCACGAACCATTGTTCGTTGCAGGCGATCGGGGGCGATTGATCGGCTAGTCATTGTTGGTTTTCTCCTGGCAATGCCATCACCAGATGCTGGTGCGGGTGTCCGGTTCAAAAAAGTGAAGTTCTTCGGCATTGACAGCGATGCGCGCGATGTCACCTGCGCGTACCGTGCTCTTCGGAGAAAAACGGGCTACAGCAGCTTTTTCGTCGCCGATGTCGGCGACGGCGTCCGGGTCGCCCGCATCCACCCAAGGTGCGTCGATATTCAGATGCACCATGGATTCAGAGCCCAGCGCCTCGACAAGAGTGACCGCGGCCGAGATCTCGGCCGAAGAAGGCCGGATTGCGGCATCGTTCATGTGCTCTGGCCGAATACCGACAACCACCTGACGGTTAGACGTACCCTTCAGCGAGGGGCGGCGTTCGAAAACCTGGTTGGGAATGTCGAAACTGTTGCTGCCCAGGGTCAGCGTCTGTCCATTGAGAACGGCCTCGTAGAGATTCATCGAGGGCGATCCGATGAAGGCGGCGACAAAGACATTGTCAGGACGATTGTACAGGTTTTGCGGTGTGTCGACTTGCTGCAGCACGCCGCCTTTCATGACAGCGACACGGTCACCCATCGTCATCGCCTCGACCTGGTCGTGGGTCACGTAAATGGTAGTGACATTCAGTTTTCTTTGCAGGCTGGCGATCTCGGCGCGCATCTGCACGCGCAGCTTGGCATCAAGGTTCGACAACGGTTCGTCCATCAGAAAAGCCGCCGGTTTGCGGACGATTGCTCTTCCCATGGCGACACGCTGACGCTGGCCTCCGGAGAGGAGCGCCGGTTTGCGGTCGAGCAGAGCCGTCAGTTCGAGGATGCGTGCGGCTTCGTCCACGCGGCTGGAAATCTCGGACTTCGGAAGGCCTGCCATCAGCAAAGGAAAGGCAATGTTCTCCCGCACCGTCTTGTGCGGATAGAGCGCGTAGGACTGGAAGACCATGGCAATGTCGCGATCCTTGGGATCGATATCGTTGACGACCGTATTGCCGATCCTGACTTCACCGCTGGAAATGCTCTCCAGGCCGGCGATCATCCGAAGTGCCGTCGACTTCCCGCATCCCGACGGACCGACAAACACCATGAACTCACCGTCCTTGATGTCGAAGTTGAGATCATGAAGAGCGTGAAAGCTGTTTCCGTAAACCTTGTTGATATTGCGCAGTTCTATATCGGCCATGTTTGTCTCCTCATCCCTTCACAGCGCCGAACGTCAGCCCGCCGACAATCTGTTTTTGAAGTGCGAGTGTTACGATGATGACGGGCAGTGAATAGAGCACGGCCGCCGCGGTCATCGCTCCCCAGGCAAGCCCATAGACCGAGTTGTATTCGGCAATGACGATCGGCGCCGTCTTGGTCGTTTCAGACGTCAGCAGCAGTGCGTAGAGAAACTCGTTCCAGCTGGTGATGAAGGTAAAGAGCGCGGTCACCGCGATCCCGCCCGTCATGATCGGAAGGATGATCTTGCGAAAGGCCTGGAACCGTGTGCATCCGTCCATGCGCGCGGCTTCTTCGAGTTCCTTCGGCACGCTCTCGAAAAAAGCCGACATGAGCAGCAGCGCCAGCGGCACAGCAGCCGAGCTGTGAGCGAGAACCAGGCCAGGAATGGTGTCGAGCAGGCCCATGGACTTCAAAAGCTGGAACAGAGGCACACCGAGCGACACCGACGGCACCATGCGGGTGACCAGAGCAAAGAGCAGGAAAAGTGTCGTGGTTCGGCGGCGATACTGGGTGGCGACATAGGCGGCCGGCACGGCCACCACCAGCGAGAGCGCGGTCGTCAGCACCGCCACTGTGAGGGAATTGACGAAGGCCTTCGGCAAAGTGGACGATTGCAAAACCTCGCGAAAATTCTCGAACGCTATGACGGCGGGAAAGAACCTCGGGGGGATCTGCTGGACATCGGCCGCCGGTTTGATGGAAGTCATCAACAGATAGATGTAGGGCAGCGCGTAAGACAGCACGAGCACGAGGGCTGCGGCGTTAATCAAGGCTCCGCTAACATTGGGGCGGGACACTCTATGCATGGGCCGGCCTCCAAATCTTCCAATAGGCAATCCCGGCCAGAACCATCATGACGCATAGGAACAAGGTGCCGGACGCCGATGCTTCACCGAGATCGCCGAAACGAACCATCCTCTGATAGATGTTCATCGAGAACACTTCCGAAGCGTGATTGGGGCCGCCTTGCGTCTGTATCCAGATGAGGTCGAAGGTCTTGGCCGCATCTACACCGCGCACGATGACGATGACGGCGATAACGGGACGCATCAACGGCAAGGTGACGTGCCAAAACCGCTTGAACGCATTCGCACCATCTATCCGCGCTGCTTCGAGCAAGTCTTTCGGAATGTTCGTCAACCCGGCGTAAGACACGAGCGCGACAAACGAGGTCGTCAGCCAGATATCGGCGAAGGAAACAGAATAAATCACGATGTCCTCATCGGACAGCCAGGCGATCGCATCGGGGTCGCTGATAATACCCAGATGGACAAGCCCATAATTAAGAATGCCAATGTTGCCGACCAACAGAAAGCGCCACAGCAGGCCGGCGACGATCGGTGGCACCATCAGGGGCAGCGTGAACACAGTGCGATGCCAGCGCGATTGGCCAGGAAGTGCCGAAAACAGGAGAGCGGCGCAGAAGCCGAAGGTAAACTCGAAGAACAACGCAAAGACAGAATACTGAATCGTTCTCAGTGCGCTTTCGGCGACGCGCCTAGAGGTGAGCGCGTCGATATAGTTCCTCAGCCCGACCCACTCGCGTATGTGGGGGGTGATGGTGTCGACCTTGAAAAACGAATCGAACACCAGCAGCCCAATCGGGTAGGCGACCAGCAGGCCCAGAATGGCAAGCGCCGGCGCAAGCATGTAAAGCACAAATCGGTCTTCACCCGACATGGCTGTCTCCGAACTGATGAAATGCGGAGGATTTCTCCTCCGCCGACGTTGAGGATAGCGGGTTAGTTCAGGATGTCCTCGATCGTTTCTTTGGCATCCATCAGGATCTTGCCGACATCCGCCTGACAGGTCAGGGCCTGCTGCACGGCCGGAAGGACCGCTTCATCAACGATTTCCTGATATTTCTCGTTCATCGGCCGACCTTGGGTCGCAGGCGCACTGAGCGTCTCAAGCAGCGGCGTGAAGTGCTCGTAGCCGGGCTTGCCGGCGTAACTGCGATAGGCGGAATTCGTCGCGGCGAGGCCAAGCGGGGCTTCGATGCCCAACGCGTTGTTGGCGATTGCAAAAGCGATGAACTTCTTCGCTGCTTCCTTGTGCTGCGAGGTCGACGGGACGACATTATACCAGGGACCGGGAATGGCTACGATTCCTGCATCGCCGTCGAGCATCGGAGCGACGCCGACCTTGCCGCTGACCTTTGAATCCTCGGGCGTCATCTTGTAAGCGTGCGCCCAGAATTTCATCATCGCCGTCTTGCCCTGATAAAACAGGTTCTGCGCCTCACCCCAACCGATCTCGTTGACGTTTTCCGGGACGGAATGATCGGTGCAGTGCGGGGCAATGTAGAATTCCAGCGCCTTCTTGTGCGCCTCGTTGTCGATGATGACCTTGCCGTCCTTGTCGAGGATCACGCCGGGCGAGCCCGCCTGCAGCACATGTGCCATCCACTCCTCCGAGAAGGTGCCGATGGTGTCGGTGCCCCAGAAGTCAATCTTGCCATCGCCATCAGTGTCGCGCGTAAAGAATTTAGCCATATCGCGCCATTGCTGCCAGGTCTTGGGCGGAGCAAGGGGATAGCCGTACTTCACCTGGAAGGCCTCCTTTTCCTCGGGCTTATCGAACAGATCCTTTCGATAGAAGACAATCTCGGCGTTTGCCCATGCCGGCATCCCGATGAGCTTGTCTCCGACCTTGGCGTCGGCGAGCAAGGCAGGCGGCAGGTCGGAGCGAACAGCCTCGGTGAAAAGGGGAGAGAGGTCCTCGACATGTTTAGCGAACTTTGCATTCCAGACCACATCGATTGTCACGACGTCGAAAGCGGATGAGCCTGAGGCAATCTCGGCCGAGAATTTGTCGAATACGCCTTGATAAGGAACGACAGTAAATTTCACCTCGATGCCGGTTCCGGCGGTGAACTTCTCGGCCACGGCCTTCTGGAGCATCTCGCCGCCGCCCTCCACCAGGACATTGATCGTTTCGGCTCGGGCGGAGGCCGCCATGAACACAAGCGCAAGCGCGCTGGCACTAAATAGTTTCTTCATCGTTTCCTCCCTGTTTAGGCCCGCGCCACTCACCGCCAGCCTGCATTGCCTGAACAATAATCGCGCTATGACGACGTTGTCAATCACCATTGTCGACGTTGTCAGAGAAAAATGTCGACGTTGTCATGCGTCTGGGTTAGATATGAGGCCGGATAGGAGATTCCACCGGCATGGTCAGCATTGTCAGCGTCGCAAAAGCAGCAGGGGTTTCGAATAAGACAGTTTCTCGGGTCATAAACGGTGAGCCCTATGTAACCGAAGAGACGCGGGAGCGCGTGGAAAAGGCCATCCGAGACCTCGGTTACATCCCCAATATGGCTGCGCGGCTGATACGTTCCAGCCGGTCGAACACCTTCGGCATCATTACGGACTATGTGTCCACCACGCCTTATTCGGTCGACATCGTGCGCGGGATTCAGGATTGGGCAAATGCGAATGGAAAAACCATCCTGATGGCCAACACAGGCGGTTCTTCCGAGCGGGAGGCGGAGATTTGGAAAATATTCCAATCCCATCGCATTGATGGTGTTCTGTATGTGACGATGTACCACCGCATTGTCGACCCCGAAGCGGGCGATGTCAGCATTCCCACCGTGATGATCAACTGCAGATCGCAAACGAACGAACTCCTGCCATCGATCGAGCCGGACGATTTTCAGGGAGCGCAGGATCTCACCCGCTATCTGATCGAACGGGGGCACCGCAGAATTGGATATATCAAGCTCAATCCCGTTCTGCTGGGCGCCGAACTTCGCCTGAAGGCTTTCCGTCAAACCACGGGGGAAGTCGGACTTGGAGAGGACGATCTCTCCATTCGTCTTGGCATGGAGGGACCGGTCGGGGCCGAAGAGAACTATGTCTTTGCCGCGGCAACCGAAATGCTTCGACAAAAGAATCGTCCCACCGCAATTATGAGCGGGAACGATGAGATGGCGATTCAGGTCTACATTGCGACATTGGCGCTGGGATTGCGAATTCCTGAGGATGTCAGCATCGTCGGTTTCGACGACTTTCGGACGGTTTCAACGGCATTGAAGCCCGAACTGACGACAGCCGCTTTACCCTATTATCACCTCGGCTTTCAGGGAGCCGAATGGTTGAACAACGTGGTGGCCGGCGGCAATGTTCGACCGAGCACTCGCGTCATCTCCTGTAAGCTGGTCGAGCGCACATCCGTACGTTCGGTGTGACCCCGCTTGTCGTCAGCCAAATTGTTCCACCAGGAAATCGATCACCGTCCGCAACATCGCTGTCGGCCGCCGGTTCGGCGGGTAGATGAGGGACATCGGCACCGGCCTGTAGGACCATTCCGGCAGCACCTGCTCGAGCCGTCCTTCTGTGATATCGGCGGCGAGGAGCAGTTCCGGCTGCAGCACGATTCCGGCGCCGCTGAGCGCTGCCATGCGCAGTGCTGCCCCCTGGTTGGTCGAGAATTTTCCGGAGATCAGCACGTCGCGCATTTCGCCGTCCGGCCCGACCAGGTGCCAGCGATCCTGCAGGCGCCAATAGGAGTGGCCGAGGCAGAGATGGTTCGTCAGCGCCTCCGGCGTGGCCGGGCGGCCATGGCGGGCAAGGTACTCCGGTGAGGCGGCGAGGATCCGCCGATAGGGCGTGAGCGGGCGGGCGACCAGGCTGCTGTCCGATAGCGGGCCGATGTGGATGCCGAGTTCGAAACCCTCGCCGACGAGGTCATGGACATTGTTGTCGAGCGACAGCTCAATGCTGACGTCGGGATAGGCGTTCTGGTATTCGACCAGCGTCGGCACCAGGATTTGCGTGCCGAAGCTGACGGGCGCCACCAGCCGAAGCCGGCCACGCGGCGCCGATTGCAGCTCGCTCGCCGAAGCCTCGGCCAGCGCCACTTCGGCAAGTGCGCGCTTGCAGCGCTCGTAGTAGAGCTGGCCAACCTCCGTCAGCTGATGGCGCCGCGTGGTGCGATGGATCAGCTTCGCCCCGAGCCGGGTCTCGATCGTCTTGATGTGCTTGGCAACCATGGCGGGCGACACATGCGCGATCTCCGCGGCGGCGGCGAAACTGCCATTGTCGATGACCCTGACGAACATCGCCATGCCGGCCAGCTTGTCCATGATTGCCTACCTGTTGGTTTCGAATGACGACACCAGCAGCTTATTTATCAACCTAGGAATTTACAACATAGTCCCCCTGCCCGCGCCACGGCGACGGACATTCCCACATGATCAAGGAGAAAAACGTGCCCATTCTTCACCTGCAGATGCATCCCGGCCGCACCGACGATCAGAAACGCGCCTTCGCGCGCGAAATTACCAAGGCCGCGGTCGAAACCCTGGCGTGCCCGCCGGAATCGGTGGAAATCCTGATCTCGGAGATCGCCAAGGATTCCTGGGCGGTCGGCGGCAAGCTCAAATCGGAGGCCTGAGAGGCCGGCAGTGTCGACGAGAGGGCTACCTGGCACCGCGGCCATGGTATTGGCCGCAGGGTCGGGAGCCGGCCCGCCGTTGCTGAAGGTCGTCCTTCCGCAATCGGGAAGTGCTGCCGCATCATCTGTGCAGCGCTCGAGAGTTGTGGCATAAGTGAGCCATGGCGATACATGTCTTGGCGGTCCATCGCGACACGGTCGGGACGGAACAGGCGGCGGGCGGTTCGCTGGCAGCCGCCTATTCCGTGGGGGTTTTCTGCTGGCTGCTGTCGGCCAGCGTCTATATCGCCGCGAAATGGGTTTCTTCGGAGATGCCGCCCTGGGCGCTTTGCTTCTGGCGCGTGCTGATCGCCTGGGCGATCCTGATGCCGATCGTCGCCCGGCATTTCGGCGCCATGGCCGCGCTGGTGAGGGCTCGCGGCCTCGAGCTGCTCGCCATCGGCGGTATCGGGCTTGCGATCTGCCAGGGCCTGATCTTTGTCGGGCTCCACCATGCCGATGCCACCACCGCCGGCATCATCATCGCCCTGATCCCGATCATCACCATGATTCTTGCCCGTTTCATGCTGGCTGAGCCGATGGGACACTGGCAGGTGATCGGATCGATCCTCGCCTTTTTCGGGATCGTCGTCATCATCATCAAGGGCAGCCCGGCGGCGCTCCTGCGTCTCGACCTCAATCCCGGCGAACTGTGGATCGTCGCTGGCGCCTTTTGTTTCAGCCTCTATACCGTGTTGCTCCGCCGGGCGAAATTCGATCTCAATCGCCTTGCGCTCCTGGTCCTCCTCCTCGGTGCGGCGGTGCTGACGGCGCTGCCCTTCTACCTGTTTGAGCTTATCTCCGACGAGCGCTCGACGCTGAACGCCAGTGGCCTGATTGCGCTTGGCTATGTCGCGATCCCCGGCGGCGCGATTATGTATTATCTCTTCAATCGCAGCATCGAGGCCCTGGGGGCGGCACGGGCGGGCGTGCTGCTTTACATCCAGACGATCTTTATCGCCGTGCTCGCCTATCTCTTCCTCGGCGAACAGCTGCAGCGCTATCATCTCGAAGGCGCAGCACTCATCGTTGCCGGCTTGCTTCTCATCATCCTGCTGAAGCCAACGACCGGAGCGGAGGCGACCAAAGCCTGAGGACGGGCGCAATGGCTCCCGTGACCGCTTCCGGCGGAAATGTTTCCTTACGCGCTTTCAGCACCTGTCACGGAAATCAGCCGGGTTGCGACGGCGCAGGCGCTTCGCCGGCTATGAGGCCGAACATGCGAAAGTCGTGGAAGACGCCTTTGAACCAGGCCTTCTGGCGAAGCGTGCCTTCATATCGGAATCCGGCCTTTTTCCAGAACCCGGTCCGATGCCGCGTTTCCAGACAGGGTCCAGGCCTCGATGCGATTGAGGGAGAACTGCTCGAAGCCGCATCGGCTGACGGCCGTCACCGCTTCCGTCATCAGCCCTTTTCCCCAGGCTGACGGGTGCAGCTCGTAGCCGATCTCGGCGCAGTTGGAGTGCCTTTCGATGCTGTTGAAGCGGATCGCTCCAAGGTAGCGACCGGAAACGCGATCTTCCATGATCCAGGCGCAGCCCTTTCCCTTGGCATGGACTTCGCACATCCATTTCATCGCGCGCTTGACGTGGGGCCGTGCCGGTGCTTCCGGCCAGCTGGAAAAACGTGTCACCTCCGGCATGAGCAGCAGCGCGTGGAGATCGTCACCGTCGGCGAGATCGGGTGCGCGCAGCTTCAGCCTGTCGGTGACGAGCAGGGGAAATTCCTTGTTCTTATGCTTCATGGCAGATCAGGCCAGCTGTGATTTTCGATAGGCTTCGACGATCTCTTCGAGCGGCACCCCGTCCAGCATGGCGCCCGGCATGCTGCAGTTGGAGAAAGCGACGCCGGAGAGATTGATGTTCTGAAACCGCGAGCCGGAGAGGTTCACGTCATTGACGAACCAGCCGCTCATGTTGCTGTCGTTGAATCTCGCGCCGGAAAAATTGATCTGGTTGAAGGATGTGCCCGAGAGATTGGCATCGTTGAACCGCGATCCCGACAGGTCGGTATCGTTGACATCAAGCCTTTCGGTCATCCGGTGAAGCTTCATCTCTTCGCCTGAGATCGAGAAGGAAAGCGGCTTTTCCGCGCCGTCCTGGCCGAGTGCCGCGGAGAGCGCGTTCCAGTCTCTCACATTGAATTGTTTGGCGATCAGCTCAAGGCAATCGCTGTGGGAGAGGTCTATGTTACGATCTCTCAGAGCCTGCCGCAGGGCTTTCGCCATGCCTTTGATACCATGCGTTCTCAGCATCCCAGTTCCTCCAGGCAATCATTGCATCAGAGCTCACATTGCTGACCGATTGCCGCAAGGGCTGGACATCGAACGGTATCATTTCAATGCAATTCACCATGCCACAGGTGGCGTGAGCGGCAGGCTGCACAAGGCCTGGGTGTATTTCTACATGCCATTTTCGCGCTGTCAATGAAGCCTTACACAACGAGGGTTTCCTTGTGCGGGCAAAGCTTGTTGCTTGTAATTTTAACGACTTTGGGGACGAACTGAAAACAGCCTTTCTGTAGGCTCGCGGCTTTGGAGCTGTGCGATTGATCACAACACCTCACTTTACCTACGCGGTCATCCTGCTCGGTCTCTTCGTCGGCTTGGCCGAGGCTTATTCTTTAAGCAACCTGTCGCTCCAAGGAATGGATCGGAGCCGCTTCACCTACGAGACCAGGAATTGCTACTATCCGAAGTGTGACCCTATGATCGTGCATGATAAATGGCTCGACGAAGCACTCGCAAAAGCACAGCCACGCAGTCATTGACGAGCGGGGATGATTGACCGCATTTGACTTTGTTCCTGCGTATAAAACCGCCCGCACGGTGGCCACGGTGCGAGAGGGACAGCACTTCCAAAGAAACGGATAATCCGCTTGGTGTTTTCACGGTGCAGTCAAGGCAACACGATATACAGTCCACTGAATACCGATTGTAGAAAGCCACAAATGCTGCGCCTGCCCCGTATCCCCAAAGCCGTGCTATTCGACATGGACGGTTTGATGTTCGATACAGAAGCTCTGTATCGAGATGCGACGATCACGGCCGCACGAAATGCAGGTTTCGAATTGCCGCTGTGGGCCTATCTGGAAACCATTGGTTTGCCGGCTTCGAATGTCCGCGACCTCCTGTTGGCCCGGTTCGGCAAGGATGCCCCTTTGGAGGATTTTTGGAGGCAGGCTTCGGAACTGTTCACGCAGATGGTGCAAACGGATTTACGAACGAAAACTGGCCTGCCGGAAGTTCTATCGTTGCTCGACGCGGAGCGGATCCCTTCGGCCGTTGTCACTTCATCGAGCCGGATAGCAGTCGAGGCGCACCTTTCGGCGGCCGGGTTACAAGCCCGGTTTCAAACCATTGTTGCCTACGGCGATTACATCTGGGGAAAACCGCATCCCGCTCCATATCTGCTGGCGGCCGAGCGGCTCGGCCTGCCCATTGCCGAATGCGTTGCCCTTGAAGATTCCCGAAATGGGGTTCTCTCGGCATCGAGTGCCGGCGCGATGACCATCATGGTGCCCGATCTGGTTCAGCCTGCTGCAGATCTTCTTGGCCATTGCGCATGTGTGTTGGCGGACCTTCACGCCGTTCGGGACTTGATCGCAAGCAGCTTGACACTCGAGCAGGGACGGCGCGGGCTTTGATCAGGCAATGACGCCGCTCGGATTTTGTTTCATCATCTCCGCATAGGCGTCTGCCATCCTCTCGGTCTCTTCGAGATACGGAATTGCGGTCGTGCGAGTGCGAACCAGATCATAAAGCTTGGCAATCGACGGAAACTGCATGCACACGGCTTTGCGGTCGAGGTATGCGACCCAAAAACTCAGATAGAAATCCGCAAGGGAAAATCGAGTTCCCAAGACGTAAGGACCTCTTTGAGCCAGTCTGGTGTTCATCACGCTCAATCGGCTCAGAACAAGCGACTTTGCCAAATCCTGAATTCCTGCGTTGTCTTCGCTTCTCAGGGAAAAGCGGTGTGGAAAATGGAAGCGCTTCATCTCAGATTGTATATCCCCGGCGACATGGAATATCGCGGAGAGAAAATGCCCCCTGTCCGGGTCGGTCGACGTAGGAGCCAGTTCCGTGAGTCGGTGCCGGTCAGCCAGGTACAGCATCAGTGCAGCGACCTCATAGAGTGCGTCGCCTTCTGGGGTAATCAGCACCGGGACTAAACCGGCCGGGTTTATGGCGAGGAATTCCGCGGAACGGTGCTCGCCATTGAGAATGTCGACTTTTCTAAGTTCGTATTTGATCTTGCCTTCTTCGAGAACCCATTGAACGAGCGGTGCACGGGTGAAGTCACCACCATAAAGAATGTACATCGGGCTCTCCGTCGTTGACGACACGTTGCCAATGGTGAGCGATTCCGAGTGAGGCCACCCAGAAGGTCGTACCGGGATCAACTATAACGGCTTGCTGAGCCGATTGTCTCCTTGGTCAATGGCGGTAATCGGGCGCATAGCTGCCAAGGCCGCAAGGGTTGTTGGCGTGCTCCCAGTGTCGGCCTCTATAGCCGCTCAAAAATCAGAATTGGCAGAAAACGGGCCTTTTCCATTCACGATTCGCGGTTTATCGCTTGCCCGCGGGCCAATGTGGGGCCATTCTTAGGTCGGATCCTGGCGGTGCGGTAAGACGAGAGGTCAGGCCCTGCAACGCTCAATCTCGACCTCGAAGCCTTAACGTGGCGCCTTTGCTCGACCGATCCCCGAGCGAGGAGGTTGTCCATGTCCACGCCCTCAGTCGACCATCCGCTGCAACCCGGCGACCGGGTTCCGAACGTTGTGTTTGATGCGATCTCCTGCGAGGGCAAGATCGCCCTTGATGATTTCCGTGGCCGCAGCCCATTGCTGATCGGCTTGTTTCGAGGCCTGCATTGCCCGTTCTGCCGGCGCCATGTCGCGGCCATGGCCTATCTCAACCCGATGCTGCGTGAGAAAGGCGTCCAATCCCTGGCGGTGGTCAACACCCCGGTCGAACGCGCGCGGCTCTATTTCCGTTACCATCCGATACCCGATCTTCTTGCTGCTTCCGACCCGGTACGGGCTTCGCACCAAGCCTTCGGCTTACCCGAGATCGGGATCGACGCCGCCATGGCGATACGGATCGATCTTCCGGGCGAGTTGCCCGAGCCCATGAGCGTGATGGACATGGACGAATTTCTCAACGAGAAGGAAGGATATCAAGTTACGGAAGCCGACCAGCAGATGATGACTGCCGACCATGGGCAGCTTGTCGGTCAGTTCCTCATCGACCGGGAGGGCATTGTACGCTGGAGCTTCACTGAAGTTCTGGAGCCTGGGTTCCAAACATACAAGGCACCGAATTCGCAGGAATTGATGTCGGTCGCTTCCCAGGTCGCACATTGACGGCGAAAAAATCGCTCGACGACCACCGTCGAGTGGAGGCTCGATCGGCAGTCGCCGGTTCACTTCACCATCAGGTAAGGAACTGAGAAGCCGTACCTGAGAGCTAATGCGTTCGACCGTTCCCGTAATCCCTTATCAATGTCATGTTCGCACATAGTCGTAGTTGCAGTATAGTCTGCGCAACGTATAGTATTTCCTGGATTTTTGGAGGGAGTAAATGGCAATAGAAAATTCCGGAACCTTAGCGTTGCTTATCGATGGCGATAACGTTTCGTCAAAGATCGTCGTTGGCCTCATGCCTGAGATTGCCACCTACGGAACGGCTAGCGTCAAACGCATCTACGGTGACTGGACCGGCCCCAACCTCAAGGGCTGGAAGGAATGCCTGCTCGAACATTCCATCCAGCCAATTCAGCAATTCGCCTATACGACCGGAAAGAACGCGACCGATGGCGCAATGATCATCGACGCCATGGACTTGTTGTATACGGGTCGTTTCTCTGGATTCTGCATTATCTCCAGCGACAGCGATTTTGCGCGGCTGGCGGCGAGAATCCGGGAACAAGGTGTTACCGTCTATGGGTTCGGTGAGCGAAAGACTCCTCGCCCCTTCATCACTGCCTGTGACAAGTTCGTCTATTTCGACGTGCTCAATGCTCAGGCTGCGCAGGCGGAAGAAGCGGCGGCCCCGGCCCAAAACCCAGCTCAGGCCAAACCTGCCGCCGCGAAGGCGACGCCTAAAAAGGGGGGCTTGAATAAAGCGGCACGCGACATGCTGACCAAAGCGATTGTCGCAACTGCCGATGAAGACGGCCGAGCCAATCTGGCTCAGGTCGGCGCACATCTGGCGAAGCAAGCGCCCGACTTTGATGCACGCAACTACGGCTTCCCCAGGTTAAGCGATCTCGTGAAGTCTTCCGGTATCGTCGATGTCGAGCGAGCACCTGACAACCCGAAAACAATTCTAGTTCGCCTCAAGAAGGCTTAGCGGCACGCAGAAGCCACCTGACATCCTATCACTGGTTCAATTCTGCGCAATTCAATGCGACTTTTGAAATAAGGACTATCCTTGCGCGCTCGAAGGCAGGTCCGGCCACCGCTCACCAGCTCCCTGCTGGACGACGGTGAGAGCGGCAATACCCGCCTCATCGGCCGCGCGCAAAAGCGCTTGCTGGAACTGCTGCGGTGTGATTTTGCCGCTGATGGCGTCGACGCAGGCTTTTACGGCGGCGACATATTCCTCGCCGTCATCGAAAGGCCAGTCGTTGAGCAGCAGATACGCGGCGTCACCCAGCGTTCGTACGATCCTATGAGATGCCGGACTGCCCAAAGAAAGGCCGACCGGCGTGAATGCAGACGACGTATTCCAGCACATTGTCCTCGACCCCTCAAGGAACGGAGAACGCAATCCCCATCTGCAATATATACGCGTATTTTGTAATTGGGAATTGAAATTTATTTTAACGACACTGCTTGAACGCGAGGCTGCCGAAAGACCCCTCCGACAGACGCGTCCTGGACTTCATACGGTTGACAGGCCGGAACGGATCTTTCATCTGGAGCGCCAAGCGCCAGATCGGGAGCCTCTCATATGACCCTTACCATACGCCCCGCAACGCCTTCGGACGCGGCAACGATCCTGCGGTTCGTCCGCGAATTGGCCGATTATGAAAAGGCGATCGACGAGGTCGAGGCGACCGAGGAGAGCACGCGTGCGGCGATTTTCGGCGACGATTCCGTCACGCATGCGCTGATCTGCGAACGCGACGGCCAGGCGATCGGCATGGCGGTCTATTTCTTCAGCTATTCCACCTGGCAAGCGAAGAACGGCCTTTATCTGGAAGATCTCTACGTCACGCCGGAGGCGCGCGGCTCAGGCGCCGGCAAGGCGCTGCTGCGGCGCCTGGCGCAGATCGCGCTGGAGAAGAGCTGCGGCCGCTTTGAATGGAGCGTGCTCGACTGGAACGAACCTTCGATCCGCATCTATGAGGCGATCGGCGCGGCGCCGCAGAAGGAATGGATCCGCTATCGCATGGCGGGAGAGACGCTGGCGGCGTTTGCCCGCGGCGAAAGCCTTTCCGGGCTAGATTAAAGATTCACGGAGCAAGGCCAGCGCAGTCCGATCGCTCCCTCACCGCAACTCAGCACGAGCTCGAAAAATCCAGCCGGCCGAGGCATCGGAGCAGACGACGAAGGTCGAGTCCTCTTGCGCCATGAAGGCGACGTTGCCGCCGGCTCACGCGCGTTGATGCCATCGCGGCGGTTATGGACACCGCCCTGCCCGCTGCCGATCGCGCTGCAAAAAATTGCGGTGAACACCTGGGACGCGCAGGTCTACCAGGTAGTGTTCTGGAGTGGTGGCGGCCGGCACGATCGCCGGCGGGCCGATCGGCGACGCTGCCTGTAAAGACAGTGACGCAGAGCGGCCACGCACCGGCACGCCAGGCCAGCGTGTCAGCTGGCACGCATGGAAAGTTCGATATCCCCAGCGAACGGTGTGGAGATATAGCCGTTCGCCGGAGAGCGGACGTGTTCGAGATATTCCGGGCAATCGTCGGCATTGTCGGCGATGACGAGTGCACCTGGGCGAAGGCGCGGCTCGAGCAAGGCGAGAATTTCAGGGTAGAGCGCTTTTGCGCCATCGAGCAGCACAAGGTCGATGGTCTCCGGGAGATCGGCGGCAAGGGTTCTCAAGGCGTCGCCTTCGCGCATTTCGACGAGGTCGATCAGGCCGCCTTCGGTCAAATGCCGCCGTGCCCGCGCCACTTTCGAAGGCTCGAATTCCGTGGTGATCAGCCGGCCGCCGCCGTTGTCGCGGAGCGCGGCGGCGAGATGAAGCGTCGATATGCCGAACGACGTGCCGAACTCGACAATGTCTTGTGCCCGCCTGCTGCGCGCCAGCATATAGAGAAGATTGCCCGCCTCGCGAGACACGGGCAGCCAGAGGTCCTTCAGGCTGGTGTAGAGGTCGAGATATTCGGTCTTGCTTGTCACAAGGCGCAGCCGTTCCTCGCCGGACATGCTTGAGAGAGCCGGGCTTGTTGCCGAGGCGGCCTCTTCGAAGAGGCGAGCGAGCAGCGGTGCGAGCGGTGCGTTTGTCAGTGTTGTCATCGTCGAAATCCTTGTTGGCAATGTCTCTTGCGTCGCCATGGAAAATACGAATAATTCGTCGCATTCGCTAATCGCATTGCGGATCGTCGAGATGAGCAAGGTTACAAGCCCCCGGATTTCTTCAAGAAAGTCGCCGAAGCAGGAACGCTCAAACGACCTCGTCGGCGCGATCCTTCAGGCGGCTGTTCGCGTTTTAGCGGAAGAAGGAGCGCATCGCTTCACCACGGCGCGCGTGGCCGAACGGGCCGGCGTCAGCGTCGGTTCGCTCTACCAGTACTTTCCCAACAAGGCGTCGATCTTGTTCCGGCTGCAAAGCGAGGAATGGCAGCAGACGACCGATATGCTGGCGGAAATCCTTAGCGATCGGACGAAGCCTCCATTCGAAAGGCTTCGATTGCTGGTCCATGCGTTCCTGCGCTCGGAATGCGAGGAGGCATCGGTTCGGATCGCGCTCAGCGATGCCGCGCCACTCTACCGCGACGCTCCCGAGGCGGAAGCCGCAAAGCGCGCGACCGAGCCGGTCATGGAGGAATTCATGCGCGAGGTGCTGCCTGCAGCATCGAACCCGGTTCGCAATGTCGCCTGTGACTTGATCATGACGACGCTGAGCACGGTCGGCCAGGATTTCTCGGCAACGCCGAGGACGGAGGAGGAGATCACCACTTTCTCGGCGGCCATGGCGCAGATGTTTTGCGCGTACCTGCAGAGCCTGGTGAACCAGCCCGATTACAACCGTGAAGAGTATTGATATGTGGTATCAAAGGGCAGCGATGCAGCCGCTTCCCCCATGGGGTGCCGCTGATCTGGATATCGCATGCGATCTCCCGGCAATGTGTAAGATCTTGCCGTGTCAGTCTTCATCAGCACTCGCCCGCTCTTGGCGCATAGTCAGCGGCGCGCTGCGGCTTCCTCACCGCAACTCCGCAGTAACCCGAAAAATCCCGCCGGCCGAGGCATCCGAGCAGACGACGAAGGTGGAGCCCTCTTGCGCCATGAAAGCGACGTTGCCGCCGGCTTCGCAGGGGGTGGCGCTCCATTGCAGGATGATGTCGCCATTGTCGGGCAGTTTTTCCGTGGCGATCTTCGTGGCACTGGCCATCCATTCCGTCGCCGACGGCAGGTGGACGGGGGCGTTCAGCTGTTTCGACAGCCAGGCGGTATAGTTCTGCGCGACGGCGAGCGGCACGTCGTCGGCGGGCTGCTCAGGGCTGTCGGCATAGGCCTGGGCGGCGGCGGGATCGGAATTGGCGGTGTAATATTGCGCCATTTCGGCGCGGGTGACGGCCTTGGTCTGCATGCAGAAGGACTTGTCGATCTTCACGGCGCCATTGGCAACGCCGAGCATGCCGCCGAGCTCCTTCATCGAGGCGGTCATCAGCCGGACATTATCCAGCGAATAACTGCCCGCAGGCACGGTCTCGAAGGCAAGGGTCGGCGAGACCGGGCAGAAGCCGCGCGCCGACAGCGCCTCGAGATCGGCAAGGATCGGCTGGTAGGCTGATACCGCGAGCTTGTAGGCCTCGGCGCTGTAGCGCCCGTCGGCCTCGCCGATCTTCGGTGCGAGGGCGGCAAGCGTCGGATCGGCGGCCCCGGCGCGAGTGGCGATCGAGGCGTTGAGATCGGTGACTTTCTGCTTCAGCGCGGTGGCCTCGTCCTTCGCCGCCATGACATCGGCGATGAGAGCGTCGAACAGTTTGGCGGCGTCGCCATAGCCCGAGGTCGCGACGGGAAGCTGCCATTGCTCGGCCTTGGCCTTGGCCTCGGTCATCAATCCGCTCGCCTTGGCGACATCGGGGCTGTCGCCGGCGCCGATGCGATTGACGGTTTCGCGTTTGGCCGTCGCGTCCTTTTCGGCCGCCGTCAGCGCGGTCAGCGCCTTGGCGAGATCGTCGTAAGCGGTTTTCGCGGCGTCGTAATTGTCGACGGCGGCGTGCATCTGCTTGGCGCTAGCACCGTCGGCGGCGGCCTTCATCTTGACGTCGGCCTCGGCAAAAGCCGGCGCCTTGTCACCGCCGGCAGCTGAAGCGGCTGATTTCGCCTTCTCGGCGCCCTCCTTTGATATGGCGATCAGTGCATTGCCAAGATTGATGGCGGCGGTCTGGTAGCCCGGAAGCGCCTTGTCGTAATCTTCGTCCTTGAGCAGGGCATCGGCCGACGTCAGCGCCGCAGCACCCGTGTCATAGGAAAGTTTGGCCTGGTCACTGGGCGGGCGCTCCGGCGCCTTGGCGGCGATCGCCTTCTGTTTGCGGCTTTCGGCTTCCTTCTTCCAGGTGCCGACATCGGCGACGAGTTTCGGATCCGGGCGCAGCAGCTTGGGGATGGTGACCACACCGACGCCGACGCAGATCAGCAGCAGTGCTGCGATCATGGAGATTTTGACAGGCGTCCACTTTTTCGGTTTTGCCGCCTCCGGCTGCTGCTGCATGCCGCCGCGCGGATCCCACGCCATCGGCTGGATGCCTGTCGTTACCCGTGTGTATTCGCCGAGTGCATCGGCGCCGGTGCGCGGGCGCCCCGCCGGGTCGCGGCTCAGCATCCTTTCCACAAGGCTTGCAAGGCCCTCGGGAAAACCGGGGATCAGCACGTCGAGGCGGGGAAAGACATTGGAAGGATCGAGATGGATGTTCTTCCAGCTCTGCTCGCGCTGGTGCTCGTCTTCCCAGACCATGACGCTGTCGAAGACGCTGGCATAGGTCTGGCGCGGCAGGAAAAGCTTGTAGGCGATCATGCCCATGGCATAGATATCGAGGGCCGGTGAAGCGGAGAAGGTGCCGCTGGCATAGATCTCCGGCGCCCCGAATTCCGGCACATAAGGCGGGATGATGTGTTCGCCGATCTTCGAGATCAGGTGCAGGTTGCCGATCCGGACCGACAGGCCGGAATAATCCTCGGAGACATAGATGCACTGGTCCGTCAGGGCATTGTGGGCGTAACCGGCGCCGTGCAGCGTCGCCAGGCCTTCGAGGATGTGGCGGCCGATCTCGGCGGCGCGCTCATAGGCCACCATTTCGGTTTCGTCGAGATACTGGCGCAGCGTCTTCGATGGCCGCTTCTCGACGATGTAGAAATTATCGTCTTCCGGCGAGGGCGGGATGAGGTCCTCGATTTCGACGAAGCGCCGTGCGGTCAGGGACTTGGCTTCATTGATCGAGGTCCAGACCCGCTCGAACCGCGCCTTGTCGAGTTTCAACGCCACATCGGGGGCGACAATGAAGACCGCATGGTCCATCCGCTTGTCCTGAGCGGGATAGACGATGAACTCGTTCTCATAGACCGGCTCGCCGATCGTGTAGCGGGCGATCAGATCACTTCTCATGCACGTGTCCCCCTGCATAACTTTCCATGAAACCGAATTCCTATTCGCCGGCCAGAAGCGGATCGCCGATCAGGCCTGCGGCGAGCAGCAGGCCGGTCCTTGTATCCCTGAGTGCGAAGGCAAAACGGGCATTGGCGACGACGCGAACGAGTTTCGGATCGATGCTGCGTTCGGTGATCGCTGCCGTGGCTGCCGCCGCCTCCGTGCCGTTTTCGTCAACCTTGATCATGGTCTTCTGCAGGACGCGCGACAAGCGGATGTTTTCCTTGGTGAAACCCGGAAAGGCTCCAACCTTTGCCTGCTCCGGCGCCAGGCCGATCGCATTCAGGACCGGCATCAAATCACGCCCGTCGTTCAGGGAAAAGCGGGGCAAGAAGATTTCGCCCTTGGCGGCTTCGAATTTTTCCCCCTGCAGCCAGGAGGTGAGCGCCTTCAGGTCGGCGCCGCCGACGCCCTTGGCTGAGCGCGCCGTCACCACGACCATGCTGTAGCTCTCGCCTGTATAGGCAAGGTCGACGGCGGCGAATTTTTCATCGAAACGGAATTTTTGCCCGTCGCCGGCAAGATGCATCATCGGCACCGAAATCGTCGAACCGTCCGGCCGCTGAAAGGCGGCGGCTGGGCTTTCCCTGTCGAAGGAAGTCTTCCAGCGCGCCTTGAAGGACAGCGCGGCGAGGCTGACGAAACCGCCGCCGGGGGGAGCGTCGAGGATCGACGGAATGGCGCCTCTTGTGGCGTCCTTGACCCAGCCGTTGATATGCGCGACCGATGCCGGTCCGTCGAGATCCTCGATCGTCGGTTTGACGTGATGGGTGGCGAGCATGGGAAGTGCGCCGGGGACAAGCACCAGCCGGTCGTCGAAGACGATCGCGACCGCCGTCGCCAAAGGTGCATCCGACGCTGCCGGCTTCTCCGGAACCATGGCGTCAAGCACCGTCGCCGGTCCCTTCGGCTCTTGGAAACCCAGACTTTTGGCGATCGCCGCCTTGCCCTGATCCGAAGCGCCGAGGCCTGCCAAGCCGAGGGCGGCGGCAAGACTTGCCGGCGATACCATGATATTGGCCGCCTTTTCCATCGCCAGGGTGCGGTCGAGCAGTTCGACGGCAAGCCCCGCCTGGGCGGCAAGCATCGTCTTACCGTCTCCGGCATGAGCAGGCGCAAGCGTCATCAGAAAAGCGGCAAAACCCGCCAGCAGAGTGGATTTCGGCATGGTTCCCTCCTCTTTTAGCGGATGCGATAAAATTTGGAATCGAACGACCATTTGCCCTGGGCGCCGTTCTCGTCGTCGCCGACGATCCTGAGGCTTCGGGCGAGATCGTAGACATAGTTGAAGGCGGCGCGCTGGCCGACGAGCGGAGTCGGCACATCCGGCAGGTCGAGCACCTCGATCGGCTTGTCGCTGAGGATGGCGACGACCATGCCGACGCCGGCCGGCCCCTCCACCTGATATTCGAAGCCGATATAGGGGTTGCGGGCATCCGGCACGACCACGGGCCTTGCCGGATCGAGCCGGTTGTCGCCGCTTTTGGCCGTCGGCTTCAGGCCCATCGAGCGTTTGTTCGGGTAAAGCTGGGTCAGCTTGCCCGACGCGTCGATATCGACCAGGATCAGGTAACCGGATTTTTTGGTGGAGACGCGCATCGCCACCTTGTCGCCGATGCTGACCGAGGTGCCGGGCAGCATGTCGACGGCGACACCGGCGTCGTTATCGCTTTTCAGCGTATTCTCGACGGCGGCAACCGGCGTCTTTGCCTCCTCGCCGGTGATGACGTCGCGGCCGAGCGCATCCGGCTGGCCGTAAAATTGCGGCACCGGCGTGAAGCGGCAGTCCGCGGCATGCGTCCGGCAATATTCGTCCGATTTGCGCCGGACATAATCGAGCAGGGCGGCGTTGCTAACATTCGGCTTATCAGCGGCACGCGCCACGCCATCCTGCACGCCTTCGATGAAGTTGCGGGTGAAGACGCCGACCGGCGCCTTGGCCTCGCGGTCGACGAGCGCCCATTGGCCTGCGTTGACGGCCGACCAGACCATGGCGTTTTCGCCGCCGAAGGAAAACTTCGCTTCCTTCCCCGATTTGTTCGGCGGTTCGAGCGCTGCCAGCGCCGGGCCGAGGCAACGCACGGTGCCCGCGGGGGCTGCCACTGCGCTGCGGCTGCCGGGGCCCACGTGGCAGGCGTCGATCAGCAGCGTCACGCGGCGGTCCTTGAGGCTGTTCAGCCGGGCGGCGATCTCGGTTTCGCGGATCTGGTTGGTGACCGTTACCTTGCCGCCTTCGCGTGTCAGCTTGGCATCGACTGCCACCAGCGTCGGGCTCGTCGTCGCCTCGGCGCCCATTTCCTCCGAACCCTGGCCGCTGAAATAGAGGAAGACCCGGCTGCCCGGCGTCGACTGGCGCACCAGCCAGTCGTCGATCTCGGCAAGGATCGCCTCGCGGCTCGCCTTGCGGTTGGTCAGCGTGTGGATCTGTTCCGGACGATAGGCGAGCGTCTTGGCGAGGAAGACCTGCATAGCCTTCACGTCGCTGGCGGAGCCGGTCAGCTTCGCCTCGCGCATGTCGTAATCGTCGATGCCGATCAGCAACGCGCGGTCGCCAGGGGAGCTTTGCATCGTGGGGATTTGAACGGGTGCCGGCTGGACGGCGGGCTGATTGTCGGCCGGAGTATCTGCGGCCGGCACGTCGGGGTTCGGCGTTTCGGTTGCGCCAGCGGGCGGGGTGTTGCCGTTGGGCGAGGTCTCACCGGTCGGCGAGGCCTCACCTGTCGGCGAGGTCTCACCTGTCGGCGAGGTCTCACCTGTCGGCGAGGTGATGGCGAGGTTGGCCTCTTCCTGCCCGGACTTCCTCTGCTTCGTTCCCTCACTGGTGGTGGTCGACGCGACCTGATCGCCGGCGGCAGGCCCTTCCACATTTGGCACGTCACCGTCGGTCTTGGCGGCGATCCAGTCGCGGAAGGCGGCCACACGGGTATAGACGCCGTAATGTTCGGCCTCGGCGCAGCCCGCACCCCAGCTGACGATGCCGAGCTGGATCCAGCGCTTGTCCGGGCGCTGGGCGACCAGCGGTCCGCCGCTGTCGCCCTGGCAGGCATCCTTGCCGCCTTCGGCATAACCGGCGCAGACATTGCGCTCGTCGATCGGGTTCATCCGCATCGAGCTGTCGCGATAGGCAGCACGGCAATCCTCGCGCGGGACGATCGGCAGCTCGACCTCCTGCAGCTCGGTCGGCAGGTATTTGTCGTCCCAGCCGTGGTCGGCCTTGGTGTAGCCCCAGCCGGTGACGACGGCCTTGTGGCCGGCGCTTTCGACCTCGTCGTCTGAGGCTGAGGCGAGAATTGCCGGTCTGGAGACGGCCGGTTCGGCAAGCTTGATCAGGGCGATGTCGTTGGCGAAGACCTTGCGGTCGAAATCCTCGTGAATGACAACGTCTTCGACAGCAAGGCCGGGTTTGTCGGGCCCGTCGACCGCGATGACCTTGTCGATCTTCGACTTGCCCTCGACGATCAAGAGATCGCGGGCGAACAGATCCTGCTTGCCGGAGCGGCCGCTGGTGACGCAGTGGGCGGCGGTCAGGATCCAGCGCGGCGCAATCAGCGAGCCGCCGCAATGGCCGCCGAAGCGGCCGCGCTGTTCGGGATCGGGCGCCAGGATCTTGACCTGCCAGGGCCATTCGCCCTTCTTCGCCGCCTGGCCGCCGATGACACGCCCGCCATCCTCGCCGGCGAAATCGGTATCCTGCTGCGCCAACACCGGCGCGGCCAGAAGCAGCATGACGGACGCAATAGTGAGGACCCTGCTGATCGACGCGCTCATAGCTTGGCTCCGGCGGAGGTATAGAGGACGGTAAATCCGACGCGGGCGGCCTTGGGCAGGACGTCGCCAAGGCGCCTGGCTATATTGCCGGCGGTGCGGCGCCGGTCGTTCTGCTTCAGGAACTCCACAAGCTGGGGCATCGGGCTTTCAGAGCTGACGGCGACGAGCAGGTCGGTGCCGAAGGGGGCAACGACGGAGAGATCGAGATCGAAATTCTGAGACATCCCGGCATCGACGTCTTTCTCACCGGGATAGAGGAACTGCACGGTTCCATCGCCGGTGACGTCGAAAAGCACCAGCTTGCGGCCCGATAGATCGGAGATCGCGACGCCGACCCGTTCGCCCTCGCGATGGACGGTGTCGGACGGCGTGACGCGCACGGTCTGTGGATTAACTTCGGATAACCGCTTCAGCGTGTCGAGGGCGGCCATCCGGTCGACGACGAAGGGCATGTCGCCGGCACCGATGCCGGAGGCGACGACATCGCCGCCGGCAATCGCCTCGTGCTTTTCCGGATCGAAGACCAGTTCGGCATTGGCGCCATCCGTCAGCTTGAACGGCGTGACGGCCGGCTCGATGCTCTGCAGCACCGGCTCGGCGCCGAGGGCGGCGATACCGATCGGCGCCGGTTCGGCCGGCGGCGGAGTGGTTGATTTCGCTGCTGCCGCCGGCGTGCCGGCGCCGCCATAATCATAGACGATAGCGCGGTCGAGATCGGTTCCCGGCGGGCTTTCGGTGAAGATGTTCTGCCGCTGGTCGGTGAACTGATAGACCGACTGGCGGACATATTCGAAGAGTTCGCGGCGGGTCACAGTGCCGTCGCCATTGCGGTCGGCCGCCCCTTCGAAGGCGCGGGCGGTGGCATAACTCAGGGCGCCGCGTTTCTGCGGGATGCCGGGAATGGATATTTCGGGCGATTTGGTGTTGTCGTCGACGGCGGCGAGAAAGGTCAGCCGCTTGAAATCGAAGCCGGTGGAGAGCGCATCCGCGGTGGTCGAAATCGGCGCGAGATCGTCCTCCTCGATCGTATAGGACGGCGCCTGGCGCCAGCTGATCTCGGCGCCGCGCGGATCGACCTCGCGGGTCATGCCGCCGGCATGGCAGGTATCGGCGATGAACAACACATCGGCGCCCTTGGCCTCGAGATTGCGGATCAGCACCTTGAATTCGTCGCCAAAGATGCGCTCGCGCGATCCCGGTAGCCGGGTATCGAAACCGGCCAGCACATAGACCTCGTCGCGGCCGCTCGGCTTCGAGCCCTTGACGCGCTCCGGCTCGCTCGAGCCGTGGCCGGCAATGCCGAGCACGACGAGATCGCCGGCCCCTGCCCGTTCGGTGACGGCTTCGATCGCGTGGAAGATGCCCTCGCGGTCGGCAGCGCCATTCTTCAGCAGCGTCATGTCCTCGACGCCGACCGAACGAAGCGACAGCGAAAGGTCTTCGGCATCGGCAACAGCGCCGTGCAGCGGCGGGACGTCGCGATAGAGATCGATGCCGATCAGCACCGCCCGGACGGCGCCGCGCTCGGGCGCTTCGATCGTCCTTGCCAGGCTAGTGGTGGCCGCCAGGGTGAGGAAGGCAAAAGCTGCGGCCATGGAAACGGATGTGGACATGGCCGAGCTCCCCCCTCGCCCCAGCTATTCGCGACGCCATTCGACGCGGCGGTTCAGCGCATCGACATCGTCTTCGGTGAGGTTTGCGGTTGCGGTGACGTCCACCGGCTCGGAGGCGCCGCGGCCTTCGGCGTCTATCGTGGCGTCGATGCCGTGGCTCTTCAGGAAATCGGCGACGGCCTGGGCGCGGCGCTCGGAGAGTTTCTGGTTATAGTCGTCGCCGCCGCGCCGGTCGGTGTGGCCGACGAGGATGACGCGGCCGGGCTTCTGCTCCTTGAGCGCCTCCAGCAGCTCCTCAGCGGCTTCGGTGCCGATCGAGGTGAAACTCGACTTGTCGAAATCGAAAGTGATCGGCACCGGAATGGAAACCGGCACGATGCCGCGGACATTTTCCGAATAGATGCCGCCGAGCACGCCGCTGCGGTGATCCTTCTCGGCCGGCACGAAGCTGCCCTGCGGATTGTCGCTCGAAGGGTTGGCGGCAAGGATGCGGGCCTGGGCGGCGCGCTGGATGAGATCGGAGATGGTATCGGCCGGCGGCGCTTTCGGCGTGCGGGTCTCGTTCTTGATGATCTCGATCGCCTGCTGGTAATCGGCGGCAGCATCGGCAAAGCGGCGGGCGGAGAAATAGATCTCGCCGAGTGTGGCGGAAGCCTGCCAGAGCACCTGCGGACTGTCTGCGGCGACCAGCAGCGGCTCGTAATCGGCAACCGGCTGGTTGGCGGCCATCATCTCCTGGGCGGCGGAGAGCCGGAGCGCGGCGACCCGACGCTGGGCATTCACCTGGAACTGGCCGCATTCGGCGCTGACGGCGATCGCATCGGCCTCGGTTGCGGCGGCATTGATATCCTTGGCGGCGACGGCCGTGTTCAGCTTGTCGAGAAGGGCGGTGCAGGCAGGCGTATCGGCATTCGCCACCTCGATCTGTTCGCCTTCGCCGGCCTGGCCGGGCTCTGCCGAACGGCCGAGGTTGAGCTGCGGCATCTTGATGCTGAAACCGCCGGGAAGCTTGAATTGCGGCATCTTGAGCTGCGGCATCGGCATCTTCGGCATCTTGGTCTGGGATGACTGGGCCGGCTGCTTATACTGGCTCGGTTGTTTATATTGGCTGGGGCGGGTGGATGATGTGGTGTCGGCCGGGCCGATCAGTTGCAACTCGTCGGCGGCAAGCTCCTGGCCGGGGGCCAGATTGGTGACGATCTTGTATTTCTTCGGCGGCTGCGTCGTCGCCTGCTCCACAGGCTTTGGCGCGACTTTTTTCGGCTTTTCGATCACCGGCTCCGGTTTCTTGGCGACCTCCTGTTTGATCACCGGCTTCGGCTTCGGAGCGGCGGCCGGTTTCGGCGGCTTTGCAGCCTGTTCGACCGGTTTTGCCGCGGGGGCGGCTGCAACCGGCGGGGTTGTGACGGGCGGCAGGGCCGCCGGGCTGTCGACCGTCGTCAGCATCAGTGTCTTGCTGCTGATCTTGGTGCCGAGGCTGCGGGCTTCCTCGAGGCTGCGGGAGACGGCATCCATGCCGCCGTCGATCGAGCGGAACATGCCGCTGCCACTGCCGCCGAGATCGGCGAAGATATTGAGCGGCTTGGAGGAATAGAAGACCTTGATCTGCTCCTGACCCACAGGGCCGGAGACCTGCAGCCGGGCGCCGCTGGCCGGATCCGGAACCTGCACGCGTTTGCCGGCGCCGACGAGGGCATCGGTCTGGTATTTGTTCGGGAAAAGTTTGACGACAGAACCGTTCGGCGACACGTTCAGTACCGTGACATAGGCATTCTCGCTCGACTGAATGAAGAGGCCGACGACTTCGCCGATGGCGTATTTGGCCTCGGCGCGATCGAAGGTGATGCTGACGGGGCCGGTCTGGGCCGGGGCTTCGGTCAGTGTGCGTTCGTTCTGCGCCTCGACGGCGGGAACCACCGCAAAGAACGAAAGAAAGGTGGCTGCGGCTAGGATGGCTTTGCGGTTCGGCATTGGAAAACCTCCTCTTTCGAACAATCTCACACTGTGTCGAAGATGAGAATAGCACTGACCGGCGAAATTGGGATGGCTTTGCCCGTCTTGCTTGAGGGAGGGTTACAAATTATTTGGAGCCTGGAAGAAACCGTCCCGGAAAAGACCTGCGCATGACTCTGGTTCGGCAATATCCGCCGTCCGATGCAATCCTTTTGACTTCGAAGTCGTGGTTAGTTCTTGGGTTTCTGCCCGGCTGATTTCAAAATCGAGATCAGGTCGCTCATGCCCTCGGGCGAGGAATTGTAGAGCCAGAGAATATCCGGATTGTCTGATGTGAATTCTTTGCCGGGGCCGGAGCCCATGTCGCGGCCGGGCGAAGTCGCGTCCGGCAACTTGGTTTCGCCGGGTGTCAGCCCCTTGGCGCGTTCATGATCGGCGATGATCGCAGTTGCCGCGGCAAAGGCCTTTTCGTCATGCTGGCGCAGGGCGGCAAGCGCGGGGTTGCGCGCCGCCAGCGCATCCTCGGCCGGGCCGGCATGGCCGAGCTGGGGCAGCGCCGTGAGAAGGCCGATCGACAAGGTTATGAGCCGGAATTTCGTCATCGTCGTCACATCCGTCTTAGGGGCGTTATTGCGCGGCAATCGCTGAAACAATAGGCAGAGGCCGGAAAGATGGCAACGGCGCTCGGTGGCAATCGATTGGGAGGGTCGAAATCGGCTGGCCGCGAGCGCTAGCGCGAGGATTGGAGGCGCTGTCGTCAGAGGATCTTCAATTGCTGCAGGCCGAGGCGGAGATCGCGCAGCATCTCGCCGAAGATCTCCTCGATCATGCCCGTCGACCAGACAACCATGGTGCCGTAGGGCGAGCGCTTGCGCTGCATGAAGCCCGCCGTCTCGAAATCGATCAGCGTCTTGCGGCAGGTCTCGCTCGACATGACAGCAACCAGGAAGCGGGCGAGATTGGACTGGTCGATGGCGCCCGATTTTTCCGCCCAGTTCTGGATCAGCCGCGGCTTGGTATCGGCGGTAAACATCGAGGCGAGCGCCCGATCCTGCGACAGCCCGAGGCGCTGCAGCTTGGCCGGATCGCGGGTCAGCGACACCACGTAATCATTGTGCAGATCGGCGAAGCGCTCGATATCCGCAGCCGTGCTGATGCCGAACACCTTCATTGAATAGAGGAACTCGGCCATCAGATAGGTCGGCTCGGAACGCAACTGCGCCAGATGCTTATCGTCGGAGCTGGCCGAAGCCGCGCAGACGCGATCGGAGAAGCCTATCCGGGCTGCGCGCACCTGCTCCAGCAGGCTGATATCGAGCGCCAGTTCGTCACCGTTCCATTCCAGCATAAGCATTCCCTGCCAGTAATCTTCGCGACGATGTTCTTGTACTATTCCCCGCGCCGATCTCCAAATCGTTTGGAAAGCAACAGCTTGCTGACAAGCCACATCTGTCCTACCATTTTAAAGACTTGACGGTCTTTTGGGGGTCGAGGCAATGCGTGGTTTAGCGTCGCATGTTCTGATTGCCGCGGCACTTGCGGTTGCTTCGCCGGTTCTTGCCAAAGACACTGTGATGATCGAGCTTCCCGGCGGCGACGGCGGGCGTTCGGTCGGCATTATTTCCGCCAATGAGGAAGTCGAGGCATCCGGCCCGGCGGCGATCACCGTCGGCGACGACGGCACCCTCTATATTCTCGACCAGAACAACGGCCGCGTGCTTGCCGTCGACGCCGAACGCTCGCAGGCCGAGCCCGAGATCCTGCCGCTGCCTGACAATACCGCGCCCGAGGATCTGGCCGTCGTTCATAACGAACTTTACCTCTGGTCGGATGGCGTCGTGCCGCTTGCGCGTTCCACCGAAGCCGACGGCCGGTCGCAGACGCTTCGCGCCGTCGATGGCGGCGATGCTGACGACTATACCCGCTCGGTCTTCGCCTCGATGGGCTCGGTGCCGCCGGGGCCGCTGAACAGCATCGTCGACGAGATCGGCCGCAGCACCAGCCGGCCCGACGCCCGCCCGCCGGTCATCCAATATGTGCCGAGCCGCGGGCTCGGCGATATCGTCGCCGAAGTCGCGGCTACCAACGACAAGGCGGAGATCCTGCTGCGGCGCGAGAGCTCGGAGGAGAATTTCCTGTCGCTGCAGCTCGCCTCGGAAGGGCGGATCGGCACCGTCGAACTTCTCGACATCGACACGACGGGCCGCCCCTATGCGCTGGTCGAACTGGTGCCGGCCGACCGGCCGGAGCGCACCGGCATGCTGGTGGTGCGCTTCACGCCGAATGGGGCGATGGACCGGGTCTACGATCTGCCGATCGACCCCGGCACGGTTTTCTCCAGACGCTTCGTGGCGATCGGCCCGCGCGGCGACGTGCTCTATTTGAGATCGCAGGAAAGCCGGGCGCAGGTGCTGCGGCTCGACGGCCGCGACCCTGGCCGAAAGCTTGCCGTCGCGCGGCCCGCCAAGCCGCTGGTTGCCGGAAAACCCGGCAGGACGCCGAAGGTGGCGATCGTGCCGAAGTCGCGCAGCGATGTCATCGAGCGGGCGATCGGCTTCGAGACGCTGAACTGGCTGGTGACGTCAACCGCCTACGGCGGGGATCCCGGGCCCGGCTGCCTCAACATGAACCGGCTGCGCCGGCCGATCTACCTGATCGGCAAGCGCGGACAGACGGTCAAGGGCGTTCCCTATTGCTGGGGCTGCAAGACGCCGCTCGAGAATTTCATCGGCGGCGTCGAAAAGGGCCAGACCGCCGGCAATGTCTGCACCAAGAGCGCGCCGCAATCCAATATCCTCGGCGTCGACTGCTCCGGCTTCGTCAGCGATGCCTGGGGCCTGAAGATGCATGTCTCGACGCGCGCCATTCCCGGCATCACCAAGCGCCTCTCCGACCCCTGGTCGCTGCGGCCGGGCGACGCGCTGAACAAGCCGGGCTCGCATGTCCTGCTGTTCATGCGCTTCACCGACGACCGCAAGGTGGAGGTGATGGAGGCCTCGCCGAACGCCTGCAAGGGCCGCGTCTGCCGCAACACCTATTCGCTCGGCAGCCTGCTGATGCGCGGCTACCAGCCGGTGCGCTTCAGGGGGCTGGATGGCTGATCGACCGGAGCTTCGCGCCGGCTGTCTGCTGCATTCAAAGTATTATAGCGGCCGCCGCTGTCTGAGGCACGCGGACCACAGTCCTGACGTGGGTGTCCACGCTAAGATTTGCCACTTCCGCCCACCTCGTCCTCCGTCATGCTCGGCCTTGCGCCGAGCATCCACGCGGCACCCACCAGCAGCCGCGGCATGGGTCCTCGGGTCAAGCCCGCGGACGACGGAGTGGGGGACGCTGTTCCGCCAAACTCACCCTCGCCTACATCCTGTGGGTCTTCAGACGCGTGGCGCCGTCGGCGCCAGACGACGCTTCGCCATCGCCAAAAGCCCGTGCGCGGCAATGCTCTCGACATAATCCCGATAGGCGGGATCCCGGCTCAGCATGCGCTCTTCGGCGCGGGCGCGCATGAGGTAGATGAGACTGACGATCGCCAGCATGCCGGCCCGCGCAAGTCCTTCGGCAAACCCGCTGGCGACAAAGCTCGGGGCCGCAAACAGCCACCAGAAGATATTCTTCGCGACATAGGCCGGATGTTTGATGAAGCGGTAGGGGCCCGAGGTGATGATGCCGCGATGGGTCAGGTTGGAAAAACGCGGTCCGAAGGCAACGGTCGCCCAGACGTAGACGACCGTGCAGGACAGCGTCGCGACGCTCCAGAGAATGAAGACGGCCGAACCCTCCCGGATCACGCTCTGCCAACCCGGCCCGTCGCCATAGGGCAGGAAAGCATGTGAAATCGCCGGGAAGAATGGCTCGTAGCAGATGAGGCAGACGAGCCAGCCGAGCGCCGTCGTCTCCGTCGCCCGGACATGCCATGCGAAAAGCTTGAAGGTAGCGATGTAGCCGCCGGCTGCAAGGATGACGTCGAGAAGAATGGCAAGCCGCATCAAGCCTTCGAACCAGGCTGCTGAAAGGGGAGGAAAGACCCAGGCCGGCCTGTCGGCAAGATCGGAAAGCGCCGCTATGCCGCCCGAAAACATCAGCACGAGGAAAAAGCATTTGATCATAAGCAGGCGCAGTGCGAACAGTACGTCTTCTTCGCGAAAATCCTGCATCAGCACCGCACGCCCGACCTGATGGAGATAATCGTCGGGTTCTTCGGCGACGAGATCGGTGACTGCGACGTAGAGAATGGTAGCGCCGGCAACTGTGATGGAGATAGGAATGGTCGTGTGGCCGGCCTCGATGAACCATTGGACCGCCGGCGACTGCGTGAAAAACGGAAAGACGGAGCAGGCAATGACGACCGCGCCCAAAAGCGCAGCGAGTCCGGCGAGCTTGGTTCCGATGCGCCGCCAGCGAGCGGCGGGAGCCTCGTGCCGCCTGTCTCGCGCTGACCAGGCGCGACGAACGGCCGGCGTGCCGTCGACGGCGATCCAAACCAGGAGAAGACAGGTAACGGCAAGCGCCATCCCCTTGCCGGGCTCGAGCTGCAGATAGGTCGAGAGCGCAATGCCGATCAGGGCGCCGACAAGGGTCGCAGCCTGAATAACAAGGGGGTCCCCGGCAAGGGTATCCCTGTCCTGCGATATCGGCACGGCTCGGCCTCTCGATCAGATTGCCGGCTGGACGGGGACGGGAGAGCGTTTCCGCGCCGCCTTCACCGCTTGCGCCAACGCTGCTTCAGCTGTCACCGGTGACAGATCTGGCACAGAGATCATCGCAATATCGAGCTTGTCATAATCGACCATGTAATAGCCCCATCCGGTGGCGATGACCGCATCAGGTCTGATCGCCAGCAGGTCCTGCGCCATGGTGCCGACGAACATCGGCCCGCCCCAGATGTAGCGGAAGGCATAGATTGGAATACCCTCAGCCGAAGTGCCAAGCCGGCGGATTTCGGTCTTCAGGCGGCGATCCGACCAGGACGTGCCGCCGCTGGAGCTAGAGGAACTGCTGGAACTTGATGAGCTGCTTGAGCTGGAAGAACCGCCCATGCCGCCCGAGGAGCCGCCCATGCCACCGGAGCTAGAGCCGGAGTTCCCGCCGGCTCCATTATCAGAGCGGGCAAAAGCCGGTTGACTGCTCGTTGCCGCTACCTTTTTGACGGCCGGCGTTCGTTTTACCGTCGGCTGGTTGTTGACCGTCGGCTCTTCGCTGGCAAACAGCGTCCTGGCGCCCGGGTCGAAGATACAACTCTGCAGGATTGCGCCTGAGCCCGCGATGAAGGTTGAGCACATGAGAACACGAATGATGAGTTTGCTGTTCATGTAAGGCGCCCCCAGACCGCCATTTAGAAGAGATCGTACCTCGGATTTCGCTTGACCCATGTCGCCTTGGCGAGCTGAACGAGCCTGTCGTCGAGCGACTTGGTTTTTGGAAGCGCCTTTTTCTCCTGAGCGGTCAGCTCGGCGGCAAAGCTCTCTTCCGCTTTCTTCTTGGCAGCATTGGGCAAGGTCTTGAGCGCCGCCTTTGCCTGGTTCTTCGGATCGCCGCTGCCCGGCATGTTGACGGCGGTCGCCAGCGCGAAATAACGGGCGGCCGTTGCCAGGCCGTCAGCATCGGCACCGTCTTCCTTGGCCAGGATCGCCCGGTCCAGCGCGCCCCAATAGTCGCCACGTTCGGCGCCCATCTCCAGCCACTTCACAGCTTCCGCCTTGTCCGCGGCAACGCCGACGCCGTCCCGGTACATGCGGCCGAGATTTGTCGGGGCATAGGGCTGACCGCCTTCCGCCGCCCGCGTGAAAAGGTCGAGCGCTTTCGGGAGGTCCTCCGGCGCGCCTTTTCCGAAACGGTAGACGAGCGCAAGATTGTTCAGCGAATAGATGTCGTTGCGCTGGACGCCGGCCTCGTAGAAGCGAATGCCGCGATCCGGATCGGCCGGAACGTTGACGCCGTTCAGGAAGATATAGCCGAGTTCGTTCATCGCGTAGGTATGGCCAAGATCAGCGGCTTGCAGCATCAGGCGTAATCCCAGCTGTTGATCGGCCTTGGTGCCGCGGCCGTAGTAGAGCGCCTTGCCGTAACTGTGCAGGGCGAAGGGATCGCCCTTGGCCGCACCGCTCTTGGCGATCTCGCTTGCCTTGGCGGCATCGCGCGGAACGGAAGCGCCGAACTCGTAGAGGCTCGACAGTTCGTAGATCGCCCGCACATGCCCGGCATCCATTGCCTTCTTGATCGTCGCGAAAGCCGTCTTGGTGTCACGGTTGGCGAGCTGGGCGCGGCCGAGCTGATAGACGAAGCGCGCCACCTCGGGATAGGTTTTCATCGCCTCGGCGCAGGCAGGTACCGCGATGCTCGGGTCGATCTCGTTCGGCAGCTTGCCCGCGGTCACGCCCTGCAGGTCGAGTGGTGCTGCGGCAGCGGTGTCGCAGGCGTCGAGCACTGGCTTGAAGGTGATGGTGGCGGGCTGGAGATCGTCATTGGCGGCCTGCAGCGTCAGGGCGAAAGGCTGGTTTTCGGTGCCGATCTGCGGCTCGTAGGAAAGGGCCGGAATATCGGCTGCCTCCAGCACATGGCCGAGCCCGATCACCCGGTCGCCGGCCCGCAGCGTGCCCTTGTCGGGCAGGGCCGCGACCTTGAAGGTCATTTCCGCCGCCGATGCCGGAACGACCGGCAGGCTTGTTTTGACCGGGCCGACGCCGATCGGCGTATCCATGTCGCGCGACAGCGTCTTCAGATAGGCATCGGCATCGGCAAGCCGCACCTGTTTTTGCTGTTCGAGCTGGGCTAGCTTGGCGCCGGCATCGGCCGAGACGGTGATGGCGACCACGCCCTGGGTCGCCTGGCCATAGGGATCGCTGACGGTATAGCCGATCAGGCCGACGGTTCCGGCGGCGACACCGGAGGAATCATAGCTCAGCGCCGTCAGCGCCGCGGCGGGCATCTTGTCGCCCTGGGCGACCGGCTTGCCGTCGAAGCTTAGTTTGCCGGTCTGCGGAAGCTGGTTGAGGGTGACCAGCAGCGTCGAGCCGGTCTCGTCATGCGGCGGCGCGATCGGCAGCTTGGTGCTCGCCGCGTCTTCCGGCACGCTGACCTGCTGCATCGGCTCGACGCTCGGCGGCGGCGGCGCCGGGATGAAATAGAAGCTGTCCATCAGCGAGGAGTTTTCCCAGGGGACCTGCTTGCCATTGGTCATGGCGATCACGTCTCGGCGGACATCGGTCAGAACCTGGCGGATTTCCTTATTTGGTTCGCTGGCGCGCTTGATGAAGGATTCGGAATAGGGGCTCAGTGCGCCGGTGCCGTCGAGCGCCACCTGGCCCGGCTCGGTTGAGAAGGCGATCAGGCTGCCGAGATCGCTGTCGATGCGCGCAAGGCCGCGGGTGGCGCCGACCGGCTCCAGCTTTTCCGCCATCCAGAATTTTTGGGCGTTGAAGGGATTGTTGCGGCAGGCATCGAGGAAGATCAGCTGCACCCGCGAATTCTGCTTGAGATGGTTGAGGATCAGGTCGAGCGGCATGGTCTGCGTCTCGACGTCGTAGGGCGTCTCCAGCGTCGCATCGACCGGCACGAGGAAATTCTGCCCGCCGACCTGGATGCCGTGGCCCGAATAATAGATCAGGCCGGCCTCGGCATTGCTGGTCGATCGCAGGAAGCGGCGCACCGTATCCTCGAGCCCGATGCGGTCGACATTGACGCCGATCGTCACGTCGAAACCGGCGGCCCGCAGCGTGGCTGCCACCTCTTCGACATCATTGGCGGGATTGGGAAGCGACGGCAGCGTCTTATAGACCGAGTTGCCGATGACGAGGGCGACGCGGCGTCCGCTCTCACCTTCGCTGATGGCGGCATGTGCCGTGCCGATCGACAGCAGCATTGCCGCCAGGATCAGCAGATAAGCACACAGTCTCCTGACATGGTGAAACTTGGGCATGGCTCGATCGCAAACATTCTATTGTTTAAGTTCAATAAAATTTGCTGGCCTGCTGGTGCTTGGCCCCCTCCGCATTCACCCTTCGAAAATATTCCTCAGCGCCGTAAAAAGCAAGCTTCGCCGCCTCCAAGTGAATTGGAGCAGTCCTCTCAGATTGGAAGTCAATCGGCGGCGGGAAAGACTATAAAGATCCGGAAATTATTCTACGGCCAACAATGAATACGTTGACCTATGGTAGCAACGGAGCGGAAAGCCTGCATAGCGATTTCACGGCTTGTCGTAATCGATGGATTGCGCGTTGCGAAAGACGCGGAGCACGTCGGTCAAATCCGGTAGGGATGCGGCGTAATCGTCGAGCCTATAGACGCAGTGATCCTGTAAGATAATTGCGCCATTCGCTTTGCTGTATCTCTTCCAACGTCGGATCGCCGGTATCGAAATTTTGGAGTAGCGTAAGAAAGCCTTTCTCGGCGTCTCCGACATCCGAGGGATGTAACCATCCCCATTCGCACTCTTCACAATGTACGTAGAGTCTACGATGAGTCATGTCATTTTGGAAAATCAGCCGTCCCTGATGGCAGTGCGCGCATGCGCCTGCCCAATAGAGATTTCTCGTGTTCAATGACTATCTCTCTGCCGGTGTTATTTCTTCTTCAGGGCCCTTTGATGAAAGCTCTGCCGCCGCGGCGGAGTTTTCCTAACCTCGGAGCGTATAGTTGCTGATCGAGGCCGGTTTCATTTCGATGGAGAAGCCCGGCAGGGTGGGCGGCATATAGGCGGCTTTGTCGATCCGGCAGGGGTCGAGGAAGTGTTCGTGCAGGTGATCGACATATTCGATGACGCGGCCGTCCTTGGTGCCGGATATCGCGATGTAATCGATCATCGACAGATGCTGCACATATTCGCAGAGGCCGACGCCGCCGGCATGCGGCCAGACGGGCAGCCCAAATTTGGCGGCGATCAGCAGCACGGAAAGCACCTCGTTCAGGCCGCCCATGCGGCAGGAATCGATCTGCACGATGTCGATTGCGCCCTCGGCGATGAACTGCTTGAACATGATGCGGTTCTGGCACATCTCGCCGGTCGCGACCTTTACCGGGCTGATCGCCTGGCGGATCTTGCGGTGACCGGCAACATCGTCTGGGCTGGTGGGTTCTTCGATGAAGAAGGGCTTGGCAAGGGCAAGCGCCTTGACCCAGTCGATCGCCTGGCCGACGTCCCAGACCTGGTTGGCGTCGATCATCAGGTAACGATCGGGACCGATCACCTCGCGGGCGATCCTCAAGCGGCGGATATCGTCTTCGAGGTCGCGGCCGACCTTCATCTTGATATGGTTGAAGCCGGCGTCGATCGCCTCCTGGCAGAGGCGGCGCAGTTTCTCGTCCTCATAACCGAGCCAGCCGGCCGAGGTCGTGTAGCAGGCGTAGCCTTCCTTTTCGAGGATGGAGATGCGTTCGGCCCTGCCGGCTTCGGCGCGCTTGAGGATCTCGATGGCCTCGTCGCGGGTCAGCACATCGGTGAGATAACGATAGTCGACGATGTCGGCGATCTCTTCCGGCGACATGTCGGCGACGAGCCGCCAGACCGGTTTTCCCGCCTGTTTGGCGAGCAGATCCCAGACGGCATTGACGACGGCACCGGTCGCCAGATGGATGGCGCCCTTTTCCGGGCCGATCCAGCGCAACTGGCTGTCGCTGGTCAGATGCCGCCAGAATTTGCCGGGATGGGCGAGCACGTCGGCAAGGTCGGCGCCGACGATCAGATGGCGCATCGCCTCGATCGCCATGCAGCAAATGTCGTTGCCGCGGCCGATGGTAAAGGTGAGGCCGTGGCCGGCCAGGCCTGAGGTATCCGTATCGAGAATGACGTAGGCCGCCGAATAGTCCGGATCGGGGTTCATCGCATCAGATCCATCCAGGCTTTGCGACGTGGGAAAGCGGAGATCGAAGACACGAAGGTCGGTGATGCGGGTCATGGTTGTTCCTCCCGATTCCTTAAAGCCTGTTATATCGGCCGATTATCTTGCCGGCAGGCAATGCTTGCCGGCCGCGTCATTAACTGAGCTCAGATCGTCCAGCCGCCGTCGATGGCGATTGCCTGGCCGGAGGTGTAGGTGGCACCGGCGAGATAGACGGCGAGATCGGCAATCTCCTCCGGCGAGCCGAGCCGGCCCATCGGCTGGCGGGCGATGAAGGCGGCGCGGGCCGCGTCATAATCGCCTTGGGCGCGCATCCGGTCCTGCAGGGACGGGCTTTCAACCGTGCCGGGGCAGATGGCGTTGCAGCGGATGCCCTCGGCGACATAATCGGCGGCGACGGATTTGGTCAGGCCGATGACGGCCGCCTTGGTGACGCCATAGGCAAAGCGGTTCGGCACGCCCTTGATGCTTGAGGCGACGGAGGCCATGTTGATGATTGACCCGTCCTTGCGCTCCAGCATGCCGGGCAGCACGGCGCGGATAGTGCGGATCATCGCCTTGACGTTGAGGTCGAGCGCAAATTCGAAATCGGAATCCTTCATCTCCAGGATCGAGCCGGCATGCACGAAACCGGCGCAGTTGAACAGCACGTCGACAGCGCCGATCTCGGCGACGAGGGCCTTGACCGCATCCTCCTCGAGCACGTTCAGCTGATGGGTGGAAACCCCGGTTTCCGCGGCTAACGTCGCCAGCGCGCCGGTATTGATGTCGGTCGCGTGGACCTTGGCGCCGGCCGCGGCAAAGGCTTCCGCCGTCGCCCGGCCGATGCCCTGGCCGGCGGCGGTGATGAGAACGGTCTTGCCGGAAAGTCTGTTTGTCATGTCACGGGCCTTTTCTGGAATGTCTATGCCGAACGATCGAAATGCTGTTTGTCTTGACGAGGGCTGAGCATGCGCTTTTTCCCAGTTTGCGCGCTCTAACCACCCTCCGGCAAGATACAACCTGCCGCCTGGTCTAGTTCTCGAGCGTGCGATATCTCAACTTGCCGAGGCGATCTTCAGTGATGATTTGTCTGTTTATAGACAAACAGACGATTGGCCAAGGGTCAAGCGCAAACTTTTCCTTTTCCGGCTGCGGTTCTGCGTATATGCAGAATGATATTTACAGGAGGAAGCAATGGAGACCGAGGAGTCAGACCGCTATCGCGCTCCTGCGCTCGACAAGGGCCTCGATATCCTGGAATTGCTCGCCGGCGTCGACAGCGGTCTCACCCAGGCCGATATCGCCAAACGGCTCGATCGCAGCCCCAACGAATTCTACCGCATGCTCGACCGCCTGGTGCGCCGCGGTTACGTCACCCGGCTGGATGGCGACCGCTATTCGCTGACGCTGAAGCTTTTCGGTCTTGCCCAACTGCACGCGCCGGTGCGCCGGCTCGCCTCCTATGCCACGCCGCTGATGCGCGACCTTGCCCAGCGGACGCGCCAAGCCAATCATCTCGCGGTCTTCGATCGGGGTGCTGCCGTCGTCATCGCCCAACAGGAGGCGCCGGACTATTGGGGTTTCTCGATCCGCATCGGCGCCCATATCAGCCTGTTCGACACAGGCTCGGGGCACGTGCTGCTCGCCTTCCGCAGCGCCGAGGAGCGGGAGATGATGATTTCGGAACATGTGCGCAGCCGCGCCGATCTCGAACTCGGGCCCGAATTCTACGATCGTCTCGACCAGATCCGCGAGCGCGGCTACGAGATGATGGCGAGCGCCCAGACCGCTGGCGTCTACAATCTTTCCGCGCCGGTGCTGGGTCCGGACGGCCGCTGCATCGCCGCCCTCACCTGCCCCTTCATCGCGCTGGTCAATGCGCCGTCGGCGCCTGACATCACCCAAACGATCATGCTGGTGCAGAAGACCGTCGCCGAGCTTTCGCTGCTGGCCGGGGCGGATATCGGTAATGCCGTCTGACTGGGGGAGCCGCCCTCATCCGCTGGCCGGCACCGACCGGGGTCGAGCCACGGGTCTCGACCCGTCCTTCGGACCCCGCTTGCGGGGCGAAGGGGATGTGCCGCAACCTCTCCGTTCCGCAACGACCTCTCGCAGGGCACGTCCCCTCGCCCCGTTCACGGGAGAGGGTTAGAGCACGAGCCGGGAATTTCTATTTGAATAATCCATTCACCAGAAATAGGCTGCGGCGAGGCCAATCCTGGAGGAGAAAAGCGTGCTCATCGACACCCATCTGCATATCATCGATCGCTCGGCGCTGCCCTATCCCTGGCTCTCCGACGTGCCTGCTCTCGATCATGATTTTCTCTACGAGACCTATGCTGCCGAGGCGCGGCGCTGCGGCATCACCACGGCGCTGCACATGGAGGTCGACGTCGACCCTGCCGCCATGCAGGCCGAGACCGATCATATCGCCGGCATCGCCGGAAAGGCAGGCAGCCTGATTGCCGGGGCCATCGTTTCCTGCCGGCCTGAGGAGCAAGGCTTTGCCGCCTATCTCGAGCGGCAAAAGGCCGACCGCTTCGTCAAGGGGTTCCGCCGCGTGCTGCATGTGGTGCCCGATGACGTCTCGGAAGGCGCCCTGTTTCGGGAAAACATCCGGCGCATCGGCGGCAGCGGCCTGACCTTCGACCTTTGCACCTTGCCGCATCAGGCGGGCCGCGTCACCGCCCTCATCGATCTCGCGCCGGATGTGCAGTTCGTGCTCGACCATTGCGGCGTGCCCGATATCCGCTCGGATGCCTTCGAGCCATGGAAGGCCGGCCTATCGGAGATTGCCCGACGGCCGAACGTCGTCTGCAAGGTCTCCGGCGTCGTTGCCTATGCCGATGCCGAGACTTGGACAGCGCAGACGCTGCGGCCCTATATCGAGCATGTCACAGCAAGTTTCGGCTGGGATCGCGTCGTCTGGGGCAGTGACTGGCCGGTCTGCACCTTAGGCGGCGGCCTCTCCACCTGGGTCGCGGCGACCCATGCCGTGCTTTCCGGCAGCAGCGAGGCCGAGCGGTCCAAGCTGCTTTTCGCCAATGCACAGCGCCTCTGGTCGCTTTGACGTCACGAAATCAAAGGATGTGCTGTGCCTAGCAAAAGTGCTACTTTGGCATGTCTTTTGCTTGTGTAAGCATGAAGCAACGTAAATGTTTCGGTTTGGGACGACTTACCACCAAGCAATTGCTAGCTTTAGCCATCTCAGGTAAAAGTTGTCAGACACGGATTTGGCGAATAAATCAATCCGATGTCCTCAGGAGGGAAAACAAATGAAAGAAGAACCGCATTCCGTCGATGTCCACGTCGGAAAGACCATCCGTATACAGCGTTTGCTGAGGAAGGTTTCCCAGACGGAACTCGGCGATCGTGTCGGCGTAACGTTCCAGCAGATCCAGAAATACGAAAAGGGCTCCAACCGCGTTTCCGCCAGCATGCTGGTTGAAATCGCCGGCGCTCTGAAGGTCGACGTCCGGACGTTTTTCGACGATCTGTCGACGCCCGATACGGCCAACGACAATCCGGCCCCCAGCGAGGAATTCATCATTTCGCGCGAAGGCGTGCTTCTCAATGCGGCGTTCTTTTCGATCAAGAACGAAGCTCTTCGCAAGAAGATCCTGAAGCTCGTCCAGGCAATTGCCAACACCGAGCAGCTGGAAGGCGACGCGGCCGAATAGGCTGGTTGTCCCTCACGCGACCGGGGCGGACCGCATGAGGATATACCGATTGATTTAGATCGATGGGGATCGATCCGGATCAATGGAGATTGATCGAGCTTGATGGTGACTCATCGAGATCGATGGGGATCAACGCGCTTGACGGTCACCAATTTCAATGGCGATCGATCAGGATCAGATTCTCGCTGGCATCCTTCATTGCGATCTTGGCCTTGCTGCCGAGCAGCTTCTCGAGATTGACGTCTAGCTCCCTGTCGGGATCTATGCCGTCCCAATCGATGACGACCTGCAGCAGCGCCATGTTCGTCAGGTGCATCAGATTACGCAGCTGAAGCTTTTCAGCCTCCTCCTTGGCCGCCGACAGCAGCCGGAAGATCCTTGCGTATTCGCTGCCGGTACCTTCGTTGCGTTGTTCAAACATCATTCCGCCCCTTTGGCCGTGAAACCCTGCGATTCCATCACCACTGCATTTTTCTGCCGTTACCGTTATTCAAGCGTTACAGGAACCGAATTGCGCGTGACTTCGGCGTGCAGCAGCTGCCAATGCGAGGTTGCGGCAAAGCGCCAGTCACGGTTGACGGGCAGGAATTCGTCCCGGCGCAGCCAGTCCAGCACCAGCCGGGCGTCGTTGCGCTTGCGCTCGACGCGATTGCCGCGAATAGCGGCGAGGATGGTGTCGCGGCGCGGCTTGCGGAAATGGCACTCGTCGACGACCTTGGCATAGGTGCGCTCGGAAAAATGCAGGAAACGGCCGGCAAGCAGCAGTTTCTTGCGTTCACCGGAAGAGATGTCGCCGCCGGCAAGAAGCGCGTCGATCGTCGGTTCGAAATCGACCCACGGCACGGAGAGCGGCAGCCAGCCGAGTGCCTGCGGCGCATGCACCAGCGCTACGGCCTCGTCGTCGAGCAACCGCCCAGCTTCGTAATCCTCGAAGATCGAGCCGATCCCGACCATGCCGAAAGGCGCGCATTCGGCCGCCCGCAAGGCGCCCATGCTAGCGCCACCGGCAACCGCGACATCGTGCTCGAGCGCGAACAGAATTTCCTTGTGCCAGACCGAAGGCAGGTCGCCGAAATAGCCATCGACGAGGCCGATGGCGGTGGCGCCGTCGTGAACGGCCTTCAGGATGTCGCCGCAGGCAGCCGGCGGCCGGAAATCGATGCGCGGGGACATGGCTCTCGCTGCAGTGAGATCGCTGCCAAGGCTCGGACCGACGAACAGCACCTTCATGACTGGGCTCCTCTCATAGTGTTGACCGCCCGCATGCCGAGCTGGATGTACTGGCCCGAGATATCGACCTCCAGGCCGGGCACGATCACCCTGACGACCGAGACCGGCAGAGCCCGGTGCGCAAAGGGCACCACGACGATCTGCTCGATGCCGGTCGCCGCCAGCCGGCCGGCGATAAGAGCGATGGTTTCCTGGATCGTTGCCGGGCGGCGATGACGCGGCTGGAAGGCGCGCATCCGGCCGCCGCCCTCGCAGAGTTCGACCACCTGCTGCATCGCCGCGCTCTGGTCGAGCCGCTGATAGACGCGCGGCGAAAAATCGTCTCGGCTGCCGGCAATTGCGGTCAGCCGGCTCTGCGCCGCTTCGGTAATGGCGCGCAACGCGGCGCGCACGGGATCGGGATGGCAGCCGCAGCCGCCGCAGACATGGGCCCAGCGCGCATCGACGCGGTCGGAAAGATTACCGGGCATGATGACGGCGAGAAAGGCAGGAACGCCGATATCGGTGGTCATGTCGATGAGCAGCAACCGCATGCCGGCCCGCGCGATCCGGTCGGTCATTACATCGATGACCGCATCGCCGAAGGAGGCAGGATCGATGCGGCTCTCCTTCAGCCGCTCGGGCGATTTCAGCTGGGTCAGGGCCCAGGCGTCGCGCTCCACCAGTTCGCAGAGCCCGTGCAGCACCGCTTCGGACGGCGTGTTGCCGGAGGCGAGCCCATCGCTCGACTGCTCGAAGCCCGGCGGCCGTTCGCCGCGATGATCGAGGCCGACCAGCCACCAGGGCACGAAAACGCTGCTGCCGGACAGGATGTCGAGCCCGGAGCACCAGGGGATGGGGCCGCCGCCGATCTCGTCGGGCGCGCAGCGTGCGACGTTGTCGAGATCAATCATGGCGGCATGCTCCGCCCGCATGCCGGCGACGCTCGCCTGGGTCAGATCGGCGGGCGCAATTTCGGCGATCCGCGTCTCGATCGCTTCCATGGCGGCCGAGGTCATGGCGGCATCATTGTCGATACCCTTGCCCTGAAAGACCGAGAGCGTATGGCTGTTCGGCCGGGTGGCGAAGGCGACGGGGATGTTGAGGATGTCGAGTGCGGTCAGCAGGCCGACGCGGGTGATGCCGAACTCGCGCAGATGCGGCCTGACGGCCGCAAGTGTCTGAGCCGGCGTGACTGCGCGGTCATGATAATCGCTGACGCCGGCCGATGATCGTTCGAGGTCATCGGCAAGCGCTTCAAGAGCATTTCCGTTTTTCTTCGATACACGAAAATGCTCGTTGTTTTCACGCAATTGCGGACGCAAAACCGCTTCGCATTTTTGCTGGAATTGCTCTAGATCGGCGAAAGCGGACATACCGATCTTGTCCTTAGCGGAATCTCAGCGCATGCGTCAGGCTTTCGAGCGCATTGGCGGATACGGTGAGTTCGTCCTGTTTCATCGCTGCTCTGGCAGCTGCAGAGAAGCGCAGGGACTGTGTCTGAACTGCGGTGGTTTCAGCATTCGCCTTCATGTTCTATCTCCGATGATTGGGCAGCCCTTGCTGCCGTTAACCATCGGAGGAAAACATTACCTGCGTCATTTAAGCGTTACAGGCTTCGTTAAAAGGCGGTGCAATCAGGGAAGACCGGCCAATTGCAGGCCCTTTATCAGCGGTTCGGTGAAAGCGGGATCGCGATCGGGGACGAAATGACGAATGTCCTCGCTGCGGAAATCCGGGAAGTTTTCCAGAACCGTCCTGGCGTAGGTGCCGGCCTTGCCGGTATCGCCCGCCATCGCATGCGAGGCGGCGAGCAGGCGCGCCGTCGCCTGTTTCGTCTTCACCGGCTCCAGCGCCTCGATCGCTTTTTCATATTCCTCGCGCATGAAATGGATGCCGCCGAGATTCCAATAATAATAGTCCGGCGGCAGCGGATTGAGCTTGAAGGCCGCACGGCTGAGCTCCAGCGCCCGGTCGAAATCGCCGTCATGGGAAAGCGCGTCGGCGAAATCGGCAAGAATGTCGGCGTCGTTGGGATTGAGATCCTGGGCCTGCTGGAAATAGTCCAGGCTTTCGTCGAAGCGGCGGCGATAAAGTGCGACGAAGCCAAGCTCGCGGTAAGCCCGGCCGCTATTGGGGTCGGACTGCTGCGCCAGCCGGGCAGCACCATTGGCCTCATCGAGCAGTTCCTTGTCCCGCATGCCGCGGATCAGCCATTCCATGCCGAGCGCGCGCGACACGCCGGCATGGGCGGCGGAGAAATGCTCATAACGGTTGAGCGAGGATTTGAACCATTTGCGCGCCTGGCGCAGATGCTGCAGGTCGGTCTGGGCGATCAGCCGCTTTCCTTCCAGGTAAAGCCGGTAGGCAGACGCCGGCGCCTCGCCGATCGGCATCGCCAGTTCGTGGCGCTCGATCGTGTCTGCGAGCGAGGAGACGATCCGCCGCGTCAGATGCGCGAAGGATTCGCTGATCTTCTGCATGACCAGCGGAAGTTCCAGCGCCCAGATCACCTCCGATGTCGTCGTCCGCGTCAGCCGGCATGTGGCATAGACATCCTCGTCGCGGCCTTGGATGGTAACATAGACCGCATAGTCGAAGCTGAGGTCGAGCGGGCCGGGCACGGCACGCGCCGGATCGATCGAGCGGCTGAGGATCTCCAGGCTCGTATGCGCCGCAATCACCTTGAAGCCGCGCTGCTGGCTGAGGCCGATGGTGACGTCTTCTAGAAGCGCCCTGCCGACGCGTTCCATTAGCGGATCGGTGAAGATGCTTTCCGGCGGCAGGATGATGATGCGCGGCTGGCCAAGCAGATTGGAAGACATGCCAGGCGCCGAGGGGCGCTCCGGCGTGGCGGCTTGGGCCGGGGGGATCAGGCCGAGCTCGCGGGCAAGCGCCGTGGTGCTTTCCTCCGGCTCGGTGTCGAAATCATCTTTCAACTGGCTCTTGCATTTCAAATAGGCCTGACGGGCGGCGGCCGGGTCGCTCATCCTGACATGGGTGCGCATCAGGGCGCGATAAGCCGTCTCACTGGCAGAGTCGAGTTCCAAGAGGCGCCGGGCAAGTGCGACCTGCTCTTCGTCCGATCTGTCTTCCGATGTTTCGATCAGCCGCGTGAGATGGGCGGAGCGCAATTCGTCGATCCGCTGGCGCTCGAAGGTCAGCCAATCCTCGGCGCCCTGCGTCGGCGATTTGACGCCTTCGAGGAATTCACCGTTCAGCATATCGCTGTCGTCGGGGGCGAGCGCCCCTTTCTGCTTCAGGATATGGACGTCGACCTCCCAGCCATCGGCAAGCCCGATATGGGTTCTGGTTGCGGCAAGCAGCGGCGGAAGGTCGTCGGGAATGCTCTGTTCGATGCGCGCCAACAGCTGCCGCAGGCTGCCTGCCCGCTTTTCCGGCAGCTCCGATTGCCAGAGCTGCCGCCTGACGGTTTCGCGGTCGAGTTCGAGATTGACTTCGGCGGCAAGCATGGCGAGGAGAAAATAAGATTTCTCCGGCAAGGGGAGTTCCTTCCCCGCCGCCAGCAATCGCGGTCTACCGAGCAGGCAGAGCCTGTTCGTCGACACATGTCCGGATGTCCGCTGCATCCCGGTTCTCACCCCTGAAGCCAATGCGCGCAAACGCGCCGGCGGTCCAGAGATCATGTTAGAGCTATAAAGCCGCAGCGCAAAGCGGTTTTGCTATAAAAAGGCAAAATTTCAGCGAATATTTGCATTTTCGTGTGTCGCTCGCCGAGAAGATGCTTTGCCGACACTTTCGGCGACCGCCGTTTTTTAAGTTCCGAGGCGGCGCGTTATTCAAACTGTCACCGTTACAGCACCTGCGCAATCCGTTTCGAGCCTGTTTCCGTCGCGGCCGCGGCCTCGACGAAATCAAGCCCGATATCCAGTACCGGTGCGCTGTGTGTCAGCCAGCCGACCGAGATGAGATCGACGCCGGAGGCGGCGATTGCGGCCGCTGTTGCCGGCGTCACCCGGCCGGATGCCTCGGTGATCGCCCGGCCGGCGACGATGGCGACGGCTTCACGCAGCTGATCCGGGGTCATATTGTCGAGCAGGACGGCGTCGATGCCGGTCTCCATCGCTTCGCGCAGCTGATCAAGGGTGTCTACTTCGACCTCGATCTTCACCAGATGGCCGATGCCGGCGCGAGCCCGGCGGATGGCCTCGGCGACGCCGCCTGATATGGCGACGTGATTGTCCTTGATCAGCACCGCGTCATGCAGCGCGAAACGGTGGTTCATGCCGCCGCCGGCGCGCACCGCATATTTCTCCAGTGCCCTCAACCCCGGCGTCGTCTTGCGCGTGCAGGCGACCGAAGCTTTGGTGCCGCGGATCGCGACGGCAATCTCTGCCGTCACCGTGGCGATGCCGGAGAGGTGGCCGAGAAAATTCAGCGCGGTGCGCTCGGCGGTCAGGAGGCCGCGCGACGGGCCCTCGATGGTGGCGATGACGTCGCCCGGCTTGACCGCATGGCCGTCCTGGAGATGCCGGCGCATGCCGATCTCCGGATCGACAAGGGCGAAGGCGAGTTCGGCCGCGTCGAGACCGGCGATCACCCCCGGCTGGCGGGCGGCCATGATGACCGTCGAGCGATGATCGCTGGGGATGACCGATGCCGAGGTGATATCGCCGGCCAGACCGAGATCTTCGAGCAGGGCTGCCCGTACCAAGGGTTCGACGATCAGGCGCGGAAGCGGAACGAGGTTCATCTCAGGCACTCCTTGCAAGAGTATAGAGCGGGGCAAGAGTATAGAGCGGGGCAAGAGTATAGGTCGGCGTGTCGCGGGCGATCTCCAGCGCTTGGGAAAGGCGCATCTGTCGCCGGTTCGCCTGGGCAAGCTTCAGCGGAAAATCGGTGCGGGCATGGGCGCCGCGCGATTCCAGCCGCAGGCTGGCAAAGACGGCGATCAGCAGCGCAACGATACCAGGATCGGCGGCAGGCCCGTCGCCTTCGGCCAGCGGCAGCAGGGTGGCGATCGCGCCCTCAACGGCGCCCGCATTGCGCAGCACGCCGAGATGGCGCGAGACGATCGGCCGGACGAGCGATGCATCGGCCGGTGCCGGCAGCCTCGCGGCGAGGATGGCGCCGGCAGGGCGTGCCGGTGTGGCCGAGATGTCGCGCGCCGCGCGCATGCCCATGACAGCCGCCTCCAGCAGCGAATTGCTGGCGAGGCGATTGGCGCCGTGCAGGCCGGTCGAGGCTGCCTCGCCCACCACCCAGAGGCCCGGGACCGAGCTCAGTCCGTTTTCATCCGTGGCGACGCCGCCCATGTGGTAGTGAACGGCCGGGCGCACGGGAATGAGGTCTGTCGCCGGATCGATGCCGGCCTCGCCGCAAAGGGCCGCGATGAGGGGAAAACGGGCGGCAAAGCGGTTGCCGAGTGCCGCGCGGGCATCGAGGAAGACCCGGCCGCCGCGGGCCATTTCGGCGCTGATGGCGCGCGCCACGACGTCGCGTGGCGCAAGCTCGGCGCCCGGGATGCGGGCCATGAACCGGTCGCCGCGTTCGTTGACGAGCAAGGCTCCCTCGCCGCGCACCGCCTCGCTGACCAGCGCCAAGGGCCTGCGGCGGGAATCGAGTGCCGTCGGATGGAATTGCACGAATTCCATATCGGCGAGATCAGCCCCTGCCCTTGCGGAAAGCGCGATCCCCTGGCCGAAATTGCCCATCGGATTGGTGGTCGCATCGTAAAGCCCGCCGATGCCGCCGGTGGCGAGCACCACTTTCGCGGTCGGCAGGATGGCGGCGCCATTAGCGCTCGCGCAGAGCAGGCCGGCAACGCGCTCGCCATCAATCAATATCCGCCGGGCTTCGAAACCTTCGAGCACTGATATGGCAGGCGTTTGCGCCACGGCCCGCACCAGCGCGGCGATGATCGCCGCACCCGATCCGTCGCCTTCGGCATGAATAATGCGACGGCGGCTATGAGCGGCCTCCAGCCCGAACGAAAGTTCGCCGGCAGCATTGCGGTCGAAGCGCACGCCGGCCCGTTCCAGCGCGGCAATGGCCGCTGGCGCCTCGGTAACGATGCCGGCGGCGGCGATCGGATCGCAAAGGCCGTCGCCGGCGACCAGCGTATCGGCAAGATGCAGCGCCGGGCTGTCGTCGGCACCCATGCCGGCGGCGATGCCGCCCTGCGCCCAGGCGCTCGATGTCTCGGCGCCGAGGGCGGCACGGGTGACGATGACGGAAGGTTCGGGCGCCAGCGTCAGCGCGGTCATTAGCCCGGCAAGGCCGCTGCCGACAATGACGGTGCGCCCAGAGAGATGGTTTAGAATTTCGGTCATATCGCCAGCATCCTTTCGACGGCACGGCGGGCGGCGACAGCAATCGCCGGATCTACGGTCACCTCGTGGCGGTTTTCCTCGAGCGCTGCACGGATATTGGCCAGGGTGATCCGTTTCATATGCGGGCAGAGATTGCAGGGGCGAATGAACTCGACGTCGGGATGATGCACGGCGACATTGTCGCTCATCGAGCATTCGGTGAGCAGCACGACGCGGGCCGGCTTCTGCCTGCCGACATAATCCGACATCACGGCGGTCGAGCCGGCGAAATCGGCCTCGGCCACCACCTCGGGCGGGCATTCGGGATGGGCGAGCACGGTGACGCCGGGATGGTTTTCGCGCAGCTGGCGCACGTCGTCGGCGGTAAAGAGTTCATGCACTTCGCAATGTCCGTGCCAGGCGATGATCTCGACATCGGTCTCGCGGGCGACGTTGCGGGCCAGATATTCGTCCGGGATCATCAGCACCTTCGGCACGCCGAGCGATTCCACCACCTGTTTGGCATTGCCCGAGGTGCAGCAGATATCGGAGGCAGCCTTCACCGCCGCCGAGGTGTTGACATAGGTGATGATGGGCACGCCGGGATGGGCCTGGCGCAAGAGCGCGATATCTTCCGGCGTGATCGAATCCGCCAGCGAACAGCCGGCGCCGAGATCCGGAATCAGCACGGTTTTCTCTGGGTTCAGAAGCTTGGCGGTTTCGGCCATGAAATGCACGCCGGCAAGCACGATCACATCGGCATCGACCTCGATCGCCTTGCGGGCAAGCGCCAGGCTGTCGCCGACGATATCCGCCACGCCGTGGAAGATCTCCGGCGTCTGGTAATTGTGGGCGAGAATGACAGCGTTGCGGCGGCGCTTGAGCTCGAGGATGGCGTCGACGTCATTTTCGAACGTCTTCCATTCGGCTTTTGGAATGACGCGGCTGACGCGTTCGTAGAGCGAGGATGCGGAAACAAGGTGATTCATGGCCGGCTCCAAATTATGCTCTATTTGAGCATATCATGGGCAAATAGATATTCTCACCATGAGCATATGTCAATTGCGGGAGAGCGGTAATTTCGTTCCGGCGAGCGCCCGTTCTTCGAGCACCGTGTGGCGGAAGCGGAAGAGCTTGGCTGGCCGGCCTCCGGTTTCGCTTTCGGTGCCGCCGGTTTCCTCGACCAGTTCCTGCTGTTCGATCAGGCGGCGGAAATTCTGCTTGTGCAAAGTCAGTCCGGCCAGCGCCTCGATGGTGCGCTGCAGTCTCAGCAGCGTAAAACTCTCCGGCATCAGCTCGAAGACGACCGGGCGGTATTTGATTTTGGCACGCAGCCTTGCGATCCCGGTCGCCAGGATCCGGCGGTGATCGGCAAACATCGCCCGGCCGAGATTGGCCTCGGCGGTACATCCGGCTTCCGCGACGAGCCCGGCTTCATAAAGCAGCTCATAGCGTTGCAACGCCAGATCCTCGTTCCAGCCGCCGCCATCGAGACCGAAGGTGAAATCCGCCCGGCGATGGCGGTGGCCGCGCCGGGCCGGATCGGCGTCGGCCCAGCTCTTCAGACGGGCGACGATCTCGTCCAGCACGACGGGGCGGCCATGGCGATGGTCTTCCCAGGGAAAATATTCGTACCAGCCGTGCCAGCCCGGTCTACCGCCCGACTGCTCGTTGACCAGGCCGAGATAGCTGATCGAGATCGTCCGACCGCCCGGGATGTCGTTGTTGCGGTCACGGTCGGCGAAAGTATAGAGCTGTTCGAGATAACCGACCGGATGCTCCGTCTGCTCCTGCACCCATTCGCGCAGGCCCGATTGCAGGGTGCGATGGCCCATTTCGAAGGGGCCGGACGGCAGCGCATTGCCGGAGCGGATGGTCATCACGCGCGGCTCGTCCCCCGTCACCGCGACGAGCACCGCAATCAATTCCGCATGCGCAAAGCCGATCGTCACAGGGGGCCGAATACTCCGTTCCGGTTGGGTCGAACGGATCATTCCTGACACAGGCCAAGGCGGAAGCCAATGGAGGCTTCCCCCTTCTCCCCAGCGGGGTGCGAAGGACAGGTCGAGCAGGACCTTCAGCCGTTGCCCATCTCGCCCGCCAGTTGATCCCGGAAAATCTTCAATTCCGCCTCGTCGATGCCGACGCAATGATGCTTTTCCGGATAGGCGCCGGTTCTTACATCGGCGGCGAATTCGGTGAAAGCGGCGATGCGTTCGCGCTGCAGGCGGTCGTGTTCAGCGGCGAAGTTGCGATAGACCTTGGCGTGGCGCGGAGTGTGGTCGCGATTGGCGCCGAGCACGTCGTCGGCGAAGAGATATTGGGCGTCGCAGCCGCTGCCCGCCCCCATGGAGATCATCAGCATCGAGGTGTTGCTGCTGATGGCAGCGGCGACATCGCCCGGCACGACTTCGATTTCGGCGGCGAAGGCGCCGGCCTCTTCCAGCGCCTTGGTCTGCCGCCAGATTTCGGCGGCACTCGCCGCCGTCTTGCCGACGGCGCGGAAACCGCCGGTCCAGGTCGCCTTCGACGGGATCAGTCCGAGATGACCGCAGACCGGGATGCCCTCGTCGCGCATGCGCCGGATCGTCTGCAGGCTTGCGGCGCAATAGACGGCATCGCCGCCGGCTTTCAGCGCGGCGAAGGCGGCCCTGATATAGTCCTCGGCCGAGACGTGGTCGCCATATTCGAGGCCCGGAATGGCAAAGGGCGTAGGCGCGATCTCGCGGAAGACCGGGCCGAGCAGCGAAGGCGGCACCGAGACCATGTCGATCCCGGCCTTTTCAGCGGCTTCCGCCTCCTCCAGCGAGGTGACACGCAGCATGGTGAGCTGGCGTTTGCCCTTTTCCGCAAGCAGGTCGGCGACGGTCGCGCGTCTATGTTTCTTCATCGTCAATTCCTATGAAAATAGCGGCCGGCTCAGGCGGCGAGCAGGGATTTCAGTTTGATGTCGCTGGCTGCGAGTGCGGCCGGATCCGGATGGGCGCCGGCTGCGATCAGCATTTCGGCGAGGCGGATATCGCGCGCCACCGCATTGCCCGGTCCGATGCCGCTTGCGGCGATCAATCGTCCGCCGGCATCGAGATGGAACAGAATGAAGGCGGCTGCACCGAGGTCGCGGCGCTGATGCGTGGCGGCCCCTTCGGCAAGGCCGGCTATTTGCAGCGTCATGTCGTATTGATCAGACCAGAACCACGGCACGGATGAAACGGCTTCATCGAGGCCGAGCATGTTGGCCGCGGCCAATGTGCCCTGCTCCTGGGCGTTGCGCCAGGATTCGAGCCGCACCCGCCGGCCGCCATAGATCGACAGCGGGAAGGAGCAGCAGTCGCCGGCGGCAAAAATATCCGGTGCCGAGGTCTGCAGATGGATATCGACTGATATGCCGTTGTCGATGGCGAGCCCTGCCCTTTCGGCGATCTCGACATTCGGCCGGGCGCCGATGCCGACAAGGGCGAGATCGGCTTCTACCCGCTCGCCGGTAGACAATTTGATGACGGCCTTCCCGCCTTCCTCTGTCAGCGCCGCGATCGAGACACCGCAGCGGATATCGACGCCCTCGGTCCGATGGCGCTCGGTCAGCAGATCAGCGATCTCCTCCGGAACACCGCGCTTCAGCACCCGCTCCAGTCCCTCGATGACGGTCACCTCGGCGCCGAGCAGCCGCGCGGTCGCCGCCAGTTCCAGGCCGATGAAACCGCCGCCGATGATGGCTATATGTTTCCCGGGCTTCATCACGTCGCGCAGTGCCGCCGCGTCGTGATGCGTCCGCAGAGAGCGAATATGGGCGCTGCCCTCCGGGGCGCCGGGGAACGAACGCGCGGCTGCGCCCGTCGCCAGCAGGAGCTTGTCGTAGGAGAGCGTCGTTCCGTCCGAAAGCGTGACAGCCTTGGAGGATGTATCGAGATCCCTGGCTTCCAGGCCGGTCAGCAGCCGGATGCCGCTTTCGGCGTATTTTTCCACCGTCGCAATGTATTTCGGATTGCTTGCATCGGCAGAACCGGCTTTCGAGAGCGGCGGCCGTTCGTAGGGATGAAGGGGTTCGGCGCCGACAAGCGTGATCGCGCCGTCAAAACCTTTTTCTCGCAAGGCGAAGGCGGCACGGGCACCGCATTCGCCCGCCCCTAAAATAACGAAATGAGCCACATCCGCCTCCCTCAGACCGAGATGAAGACGGCGCCGCCTTCGACCTTCACAGGATAGGTTTTGAGATTGACGCAGACCGGCGCGCCCTTGGCTTCGCCCGTCTTGTAGTTGAAGCGGCCGTTATGTTTCGGACATTCGATGATCTCATCCATCACAAGCCCATCGGCGAGATGGATATGTTCGTGGGTGCAGAGCCCGTCGGTCGCGAAGAATTCGTCGTCGGGGCTGCGATAGACCGCGAAAGTGCGCCCGTCATGATCGAAGCGGATGACATCCTCTTCGTCGATCTCGTCCTTGCCGCAGACTTCGATCCAGTTTCCGCTCATCTTATCCTCCCTGAATGGTGATTATTGTGCCGCTGGGGCCAGCTCGTTGTGGAATTCTTCGCGGTAGGGCCGCGCGGTCGCCGGCAGTTCGCGCTTCAGGAAATAATCCTCGTTGCGCAGTTGGCGCAGGAAGGCCGGGATCATCTCGCGGTAGCCGGACCAGATCGACGGATTCGGCGCCGGCAGGTCGTGCTTGATCATCGCATGCAGCCGCGGCAGCGCGTGATAGGGCACCATCGGGAACATGTGATGTTCGACGTGGTAGTTCATGTTCCAATAGATGAAGCGGCTGATCGGGTTCATGTAAACGGTGCGGCTGTTCAGCCGGTGGTCGATGACGTTGTCGGCCAGGCCGCCATGCTGCAAGAGCCCGGTCAACACATGGTGCCAGGCGCCGTAGAGGCGCGGCAGGCCGATCAGCATCAGCGGCAGGATCGAACCCATGGCGATCGCGGCGGTGATCGTCACGACATAGATTGCCAGCCAGATGCGGGCGAAGCGGATCGCCTTCGGTTGTTCCATCTCGGGAATGAATGTCTTTTCCGCCGGGCTGACGATGCCGGCGGCGTTGCGCAGCATGTCGATAACAGCATGCCAGACGTCGAGGATGCCGAAGAAATTAAGGACCAGCCGGACGAGATCGGGCGGCCGCATGACGGCGATCTCGGGATCGCGGCCGACGATGACGGTATCGGTGTGATGGCGCGTGTGGCTCCAGCGCCAGGTCACCGGATTGCGCATGATCATGAAGCAGGCGATCTGATAAACGGCATCGTTCATCCAGCGGGTCTTGAAGGCGGTGCCGTGGCCGCATTCGTGCCAGCGGCTGTCGGAGGCCGAGCCGTAGAGCACGCCATAGGCGAGGAAGAAGGGCAGCGCGATCCACGAGCCCCAGAAATAAATGCCAAGGCCGGCAAGGGTGACCATGCTGCCGAGCCAGATGACGGTGTCACGGATCGCCGGAGCGTCGGAGCGCTGCATCAGCGCCTTCATCTCCTTGCGCGGAATATCGGTGTGATACCACTGCGCTGCCGCCAGCCCCGTCTCGACGGCGGTGCGGCCGCTTTCGCCGAGCAGATCGTAATCCCGTTTCTTTGCCTCGAGCGCCATCATCCACACCTCCCGTTATGCCGTTGCCGAGAGAATAGGTTGACTTCGGAAGAGGCTCAATGCAGGCTTGATATATTCTATCAAAAGCCATCAGAAGCGGCTTGCAACAATGATCGAATCCATCAGGAAAACTCATGCGCCGTCCCACCATATCCGATCTTGCCCGTGCCTCCGGCGTCAGCGTCGCCACCGTCGACCGGGTTCTCAATGCCCGCCACCGCGTGCGGGAGGAAACGGCGCGGCGGGTCTATGATGCGGCGCAGTCGATCGGCTATCACGCCGTCGGCCTGATCCGGCAGCGTGTTTTCGAGGACCTGCCGCAATACAAGCTCGCCTTCCTGCTGCAGAAGCCGACGCAGCAGTTCTACCAGGCGTTCGCCCGCGAGATCGAAGCGGCGGCGCGGGGGGTCACGAACGCTCGCATCCAGACGCAGATCGACTTTCCGTCAGCCGCCACGCCGGCTGCGATCGTCGAGAAGCTAAAGGCTCTCGGTGCCCGCAACCAGGCCGTTGCCCTGGTTGCACCTGATTACCCCGCGGTGACGGCCGCTATCGAGGAGCTGAAGGAAAAAGGCGTGCCGGTCTTCTCGCTGCTCTCCGATTTCGCGTCGGGCGTGCGCACCGGCTATATCGGTGTCAACAACCGCAAGGTCGGGCGCACTGCCGCCTGGTTGATCGCGCGAACGGCGCGCAAGCCCGGCAAGGTCGCCTGTTTCGTCGGCAGCCATCGTTTCCATGGACATGAGCTGCGGGAAATCGGTTTCCGCTCCTATTTCCGCGAGAATGCGCCGGAATTTGACGTCATCGACACGTTGATCAACCTGGATACGCCCGAGATCACGCATGAGGCGACGCTGACATTGCTGCAGAAGCATCCCGATCTTGTCGGGCTTTATATCTGCGGCGGCGGCATGGAAGGGGCGATCTCGGCGTTCCGCGAGGAGAACCTCGGCGGCAAGGTCGTCCTCGTCGTCAACGAACTGACGCCCGACAGCAAGGCAGGCCTTGCCGATGACATCGTCGCCATGGCGATCGGCACTCCCCTGCCCGGGCTCTGTCAGGAATTGATGGTGCTGATGAAGGATGCGATCGAAAACAGCGAAGCCGCCATCCCCGGTCAGTCCTTCCTGCCCTTCGACATCTACCTTTCCGAGAACATCTAGGAATGATGGAATCCTATCATTTCGGCTGACATTCTTTCAGCGATGAGGGCGGCCGCCAGCGATGACGGATGGATTGCCTTGGGAATTCCGATAGAGATTTGCTCATTCATTCACGAGGAACCGCTCCGCTGATGTCGCGGAGACGAGGAGGAGATATCCGTCATGACTTCGATCCGCTTAGCGCTCAACCATATGGCCGCGCCGTCGCTCCCAATCGATGATTTCTTCGCGCTGGCACAGTCGCTCGGCATCGATGCGGTCGAGATCCGCAACGACCTTTCCGGCAATGCCATTCTCGACGGCACAAGGCCCGAAGCGATCAGAGAGGCCGCCGCCCGCCACGGGCTGACGATCATCTCGATCAACGCCCTGCAGCGTTTCAACGAGTGGAATGAAACCCGCGCCGGGCAAGCGCAGGAATTGATCGATTATGCCGCTGCCTGCGGCGCCAGGGCGCTGGTCCTCGTTCCGAAGAACGACGGCACCGGCTGCGCCGACGGCGAGCGCCAGGCCGATCTGCGCCAGGCTCTGGCGGCGCTGAAGCCGATGCTTGATAAAGCCGGCATCACAGGCCTCGTCGAGCCGCTCGGTTTCGAGATCTGCTCGCTGCGCTCGAAGGGCGAGGCGGCCGCGGTAATCAAGGAACTCGGCGCAGAAACGACCTTCAAGCTCGTTCACGACACCTTCCATCATCATCTCGCCGGTGAAGCCGCGACCTTCCCGGAGCTCTCCGGCCTCGTGCACATCTCGGGCGTCAGCGACCCTGCCGTTTCCGTTGCCGATATGCGGGATTCCCATCGTGTGCTCGTCGGCGACGACGACCGGCTCGACAATGCCGGACAGATCAAGGCGCTGCTGCAGGCGGGTTATGCCGGCCCGTTCTCCTTCGAGCCCTTCGCCGCCGAAGTTCATGCGGTCAAGGACCCAGCCGGCGCTCTTCGCGCCAGCATGGAGTATTTGTCCGCGCGCGTTTGAGACCTGAGAGAAACGTCCTGATACCGCCATTGGTGTCGGGACTGGGGGACGATTGTCACGATTGGGCCGCGCCACCAGCGCGGCCAATCTTTGAAATTATTCCCGGCCTCTGAAACGGCGCTGATAGGCGGGATCATAGAGCGAGCTGTCGCGGAAATCTTCCGCTGCGAGCGACGGGCCGACGAAGATGATCGCCGTGCGTTCGATCGGTTCGGCCGCAACCTTCGCCTCGATATCGGCAAGGGTACCGCGCAGGACACGTTCGTCGGGCCAGGAGGCCTTGACGACGATCGCGACCGGGCAATTGGCGCCGTAAAGCGGCGTCAACTCCTCCACGACCTGCTTCAGCGCATGGATTGCCAGATGGATCGCCAGTGTGGCGCCGGTCGCGCCGAATTTGGCAATGGTCTCGTCGTTCGGCATCGGCGAGGCACGGCCGGAAACGCGGGTGAGCACCAGGCTTTGGGCGACGGCCGGGACCGTCAACTCGCGGCCGAGCGCTGAGGCGGCGGCGGCAAAGGCCGGCACACCAGGCGTCATCGTATAGGCGATGCCGTGTTTTTGAAGCCGGCGCACCTGCTCGGCCACCGCACTCCAGACCGAGAGATCGCCGGAATGGAGCCGGGCGACATCCTGGCCGGCGGCAGCGGCACTGAGATATTCCGCCTCGATTTCGTCGAGCGACATGGGCGCGGTATCGACGATCCGCGCATCTGCCGGGCAATATTGCAGCAGGTCCGGCGAGACGATCGAGCCGGCATAGAGGCAGACGGGGCATTGGCCGATGAGATCGCGCCCCCGCACCGTGATCAGATCCGCAGCCCCTGGGCCTGCGCCGATGAAATGCACCCTCATGCCGTTATCCTTTCGTCCAGCGCCACTGCGTTACCGGCATGGCCGGTCGCCAGCCGCTCATGCTGCCGACCGGTGCGGCGCGCGATATTTCGATCCGTGTCAGCGAGCCGCCGCGTTTTGCATGTTCCAGGAGCAGCACGGCTTCCATCTCCAGCGTCACGGCATTGGCGACCAGCCGCCCTCCCTGCTTCAGCGCGGCAATCGCGGCATCGATGACGCCGGGCTCGCTGCCGCCGCCGCCGAGGAAGATCGTGTCGGGTTGCGGCAAGCCCGCCAACGCAGCGGGTGCAGCACCTTCGATGACGGCAAGATGCGGCACGCCGAAGGCGGATGCGTTGCGGGCGATACGGGCGGCCCGCTCCGGCGATTGCTCGATGGCGATCGTCTTCAGGCTGGGATCGGCCAGCATCCATTCGATGCCGATCGATCCGGAACCGGCGCCGATATCCCAGAGCAGTTCACCGTGGCGCGGTGCGAGCGCCGACAGCGTCATCGCCCGGATTTCGCGTTTGGTGATCTGTCCGTCATGCTCGAAGAGACCGTCCTCGAGCCCGGAAGCGAGAGGCAAGATGCGAGCCCCCTCCCCTGCTGCGATCTGGAGTGCGCAGACGTTCAGCGGATCGATGTTCGTGAGATCGAAATCCGCCGCCGCGGTGCGTCTCTGCCGTTCCCGATCGCCGCCGAGCGCTTCGAGCACGGTAAGCTTCGACTGACCGAACCCGGCGGCGATAAGCAGGGCAGCCAGGGCGCTCGGCCCCTTCTCGTCCGAGGTCAAGGCGATGATGCGCCGCCCGGGGTGGAGATGCGGCCGGATCAGATCGATCGGCCTGCCATGCAGCGAAATCGTCGCGACGTCCTGCAGCGGCCAGCCAAGGCGGGAGGCGGCAAGGCTGAAGGCCGAGGGCGCGGGGATGGTGTGCATCTCTCCCGCCGCGACGTGACGGGAAAGGGTTGCGCCGACGCCGTAGAGAAACGGGTCGCCGGAGGCGAGCACGACCACGGGCGTGCCGCGCCGTTCAAGCACGGCATCGACCGAGCGCTCGAACGGGCTCTGCCAGGAAAATTTCTCGCCTGTTATCAGCGACGCGGCGAGCGCGTGGTGCCGCGCGCCGCCGAATACGGCGGATGCGCGGGCGATCAGCCGCCTTGCCTCTTCGCCGAGCCCTGCTGGACCATCTTCGCCGATGCCGATAATAGTCAGCCAGCGCGGGCCGTCAGCAGGAGGAAGATCAGACATGGGAAGACCTCGCATCCTGATCCTCGGCGGCACCGGCGAGGCGCGCCTGCTGGCCGAAGCTCTCGCCGTGCGGGATGATTGCGATGTCCTTCTGTCGCTGGCCGGACGCACCGAAAAACCGGCCGCACAGCCGGTTTCGGTTCGCGTCGGGGGTTTCGGCGGTGCGGCGGCGCTCGCCGATTTTCTGAAGGCCGACGGATATCACCTGCTGATCGACGCCACGCATCCCTTCGCCGAGCGCATTTCCGCCAATGCCGCCTTTGCCGCCGAGTCCACCGGGATAAACACGATCGCTCTGCGCCGCCCCGAATGGCAGCGGCTGCCGGGCGATCGCTGGCGCGACGTGCGGAGCATTTCGGCTGCCATCGAAGCGCTTGGCCCCTCCCCTCGCCATGTCTTTCTGGCGACGGGTCGGCAGGGCGCGCATCATGCGCAAGCGGCGCCGCAGCATTTCTATCTCATTCGCAGCGTCGATCCCGTCGAGCCGCCACCGGCGCTTGCCAATGTCGACTATGTCCTCGATCGCGGCCCGTTCACGCTGGAAGGCGAATGCGCCTTGCTGAAGCAGCACGGCATCGACGCCATCATTGCCAAGAACAGCGGCGGGGCCGCCACCTATGCGAAGATCGAGGCCGCCCGCCTGCTCGGCATCGAGGTGCTGATGGTGGCGCGCGCGCCGGCGTCCGCGGTCAGGACGGTCGATACTGTCGAGGCGGCGCTGGCGGCGATCGATCACCTCTTCCCCTCCGCCATGAAACGCGGGGTATAGACGAGGTCCGGCCGGCCGGGCCGCGCAACGATCCGCGTCTCGGCCGAACCGATGATGATGCAGGTCGCCATGTCGGCAATCGAGGCATCGGCATCCGACAGCGCCTGTAGGGTGATGCGTTCGTCCGGCCGTCCGGCCGCCCGCCCGAAAATGACCGGCGTTGCTGCGGGCAGATGCTCGCGCAACAGCTTGAAGGCGTCGCCGAGCTGCCAGGGGCGCGCCCGGCTGATTGGATTGTAAAGGGCGATGACGAAGCCTGCCTTGGCCGCCAGTTCCAGACGTGTTTCGATGATATTCCAAGGCTTTAGATTGTCGGAAAGCGATATGGCGCAGAAATCGTGGCCAAGCGGCGCGCCGGCTCTCGCCGCCACCGCCAGCATCGCCGTGATGCCCGGCAGAATGGTGAGATCGACCGCGCGCCATGCCGCCGGCCCGTTCTCGATCGCCTCGCAGACGGCGGCAGCCATGGCGAAGACGCCGGGGTCGCCGCCGGAGACAACGCAGACCTTGGCGCCATCCGCCGCCATGGAAAGTGCGGCCCCTGCCCTATCCAACTCCTCGCGATTGTCCGAGGCATGCCGCAGCTGATCGTGGCGAAGCTGCAGCCTGTCGAGATAGGGCCCGTAACCGAAGAAATCCGTCGCCGCATCGACGGCGGCGAGCGCTTCCGGCGTGATCTGCTCGGGATTGCCGGGACCGGTGCCGATCACGAAAAGCCGCCCGCTCATCGGCTGCCCTCCCAGCCCGGCACCAGGACGAGCGAAAAATACGGCGCATCGCCATCGGTCCTGTCGGCAAGTTTTTCCATCGCCGCATTCGCCATCGTGCCGCGCTCGACATAGACGGCTTCGGCAAGCCGGCCGGCCGCCGCTAAGGCCCGGCGGATCTTCGGCAGATTGCGGCCCACTTTCATGATGACGGCGGCTTGCGTATCGGCAAGACGGCGCGTCAGCTCGGTTTCGGCCATCGTACCCGGCAGTACGGAAAGCACGTCGTCGCCCTGGACGATCGGCATGCCCGCTAAAGACCAGCAGCCCGACATGGCGCTGATGCCGGGGATCACCTCCGTCGGGTAGCGCTGGGACAGCCTGACATGCAGGTGCATGTAGGAGCCGTAGAACAGCGGATCGCCTTCGCTGAGCACCGCGACGGTCCGTCCGGCATCCAGATGGCCGGCGACGCGTTCGGCCGAGCGATCGTAGAACTGAGTGATCAGGCTCCGGTAGCGTTCGTCGTTCTTGTCGATCTCGGTGGTGACGGGATAATAGAGTGGCAGCAGAGTGACGCCGGGTTTCAGCAGCGGTTCGACGATCGCCTTGCCATTGCCGCCCCTGCCCTGCTTGGCGAAATAGGCGATGACATCGGCGCCTTCGATGGCGCGGACGGCCTTGAGGGTCAGAAGCTCCGGGTCGCCGGGACCGGTGCCGACGCCGATGAGACGGCCTGGTGTCGTCATAGGCCGGGCCTCGCCAATGCATTGATGGCAGCCGCCGTCATGGCGCTGCCGCCGAGCCGGCCGCGGACGATGGCAAAAGGCACGCCGTAGGAATTCTCCGCCAGCGCATCCTTCGATTCCGCCGCGCCGACAAAGCCGACGGGCATGCCGAGGATCGCGGCCGGTTTCGGCGCGCCGTCACGCAGCAGTTCGAGCAGATGAAAGAGTGCCGTCGGGGCATTGCCGATCGCAACGACGCTGCCGCCGAGCCGATCGAGCCAGAGATGCATGGCGGCGGCGGAGCGTGTATTGCCGGTCTGACGCGCCAGTTCCGGCGTGGCGGGATCGCGCAGCGTGCAAATGACCTCGTTCAGTGCCGGCAGCCGCGCCCGGGTGACGCCATGGGAGACCATCTCGGCGTCGCAGAAGATCGGCGCCCCGCCCTTCAATGCGTCGCGCGCCGCACCGACGCAATCGGCGGAGAAGACGAAATGCTCTGCCGCCTCGACCAGCCCGCAGGCATGGATCATGCGCACGGCGATTTCGGCCTGATCTTCGGTGAAGCGCGAGAGGTCGGCCTCGGCGCGGATGATCGCAAAGGAACGCTCGTAGATCGCGTCGCCGCTGCGGATATAATCGTAGTCTGGCATTCTTATTCCTGTCGCAGCGCCTCTAGAACGCCGGTTGCGCCAAGCCGTGTAAGGCAGGCGGCAGCCGATTCGCCAGCGCTTCTGTTGTCTTCGATGGACCGGGCGAGCCTCTCTATAGCGAAATCGATCCGACCGCCAGCGATCCGTTCGTCCGGGCGATCCCCTGCCAATCCGTTGAGGATGAGGTCGTAACCCTCCGCCGTGCCCGATAGGGTCAGCGCCGGCCGGGCATGGGCGCAGCCTTTGGCGCAGCCGGAGAGATGCAGTGTCAGCGAACCGTCGAAGAGGGTGGGTGCCGCGGCAAGGATGCGGCGGGCCAGCGTTCTTGTCTCGTAGAAGGCAGAGCCGCAGGCGCCGGCGCCGGCGCAGGCGACTATATGCTCGCTGCTCTCGCCGGCCTGCGCGCTGAAACCATACTTGCTTGCTGCGATCTGCATAGCCGGCACTGTATCTGCGGGCAGCCCGATGAGGAAGAAACCGCGGCCGGGTGCAAGCCGGATGGCGGTTGCGCCATGGGCGCTGGCGAGATCGATGAGGGCGGTCAGATCGGCTGCCCACATCTGTCCGAATTCCGGCCTGATGCCGAGTACGGTTTTGCCGTCTGCAAGCCGATGCAGGCCGGAAAGCGGCTTACTTACCGCGCGTGACGGAACGGCGCGAAGGCTATCCATAGTGGGAAAACGCGCCCGCAGAAGCGCCGGATCGATATCTCGCGCCCGGCTGCCCTGCCTGAGTGCTTCGAGCAGGCTCAGAATTTCGCCGACGGCCGCTATCGCCGCCTCTGTGGGAGCGATCGCAACCGGTTTTGCGGTCTCACCGTCACCATTGATCGCGACCAGCCAACCCGTCGGGGATAACGCGGCGAGGCGGATATCGGCGGAAAGCGCCGACAGCCCGAATGCTCCACCGCCGTCGATGACGATCGACAGTTTCGGCGCGAGCCGCGGCGAGGCGATGAGATCGTGAAGCGCGCTGCGCATTGCCATTTCCATGGCGGCCGGATTGATCGTCTCTTCCGGATCGATGCCGTGCAACGGCGAGATCTCGATCGCCGGCCCGGCCGGCACGGTGATCCCGGCGACATCGATATTGGCAGCGAACTTTTCCACGCTCTCGGCCCGCAGCCCGCGGATCTGCAGATTGCCGCGCGCGGTAATCTCCAGAATGCCGTTTCCGTGCACTGCGGCCGAGCGGGCAAGTGCGGCGAGTTGCGGCAGCGTTAAGGCGCCGCCAGCCGGCCGCAGCCGGACCAGCAGGCCGTCGCCGGTCGGCATGGGTGCTGCCAGTGTGGGGCAGGCGCCGCGCGCGCGTATCTTCGCCGCCGGGCGCCCGTGCAAAGCCGCCTCGCCTATCCTGTCGATCGCCGTTGCAGCCTCAATGCTCATTCTCGATCCTCTGACCGTGTCTTACATGATCGCAGCCGGTGCGGCAAAACATGATGGAACGGTTCCGGCCGGCTATTCCTCGAAATCCCGTCCCTTGCGCAGCAGATAGATATCCATGATCCAGCCATGCCGTTGCCTGGCCTCGGCTCTCAGCGCCAGAATATCGGCGGCGATATCGCCGAGCCGCCCCGATCTGACGATCTCGTCCTTGGTGCCGAGATAGGCGCCCCAGAAAATCTCCGCATCGGGATCATCGATCTTTGCAAAAGCCTGTTCTCCGTCGAGCATGACGATCGTGCTGACGGTCGTCAGTCCCTCTCGCGCCAGCCTGCGCCCTGTGGTGATCTCGACAGGTTTGCCGACGAGGTTGACCGGGATCTTGTGACTGGCGGCGAGCGCCTGGATGCTGGTGATGCCGGGAACGACGCTGTAGTCGAAATCCAGTGTTGCTTCCTGCCGCACGCGTTCGATGATGCGGATCGTGCTGTCGTAGAGGCTGGGATCACCCCAGACCAGAAAGGCGCCGCTGCCATCATCCGGCAGGCCGGCGATCAGCTCTTCATAGATGCGGGCGATCTCGCCATGCCAGGCGTCGACGCTTTGCGGATAGGTCCTCTCCGCGGTCTGCCTTTGTGGCACCGCGAATTCTAAAATCCTGACGCCTGTGAGGTATCGTTCGCAGATGTCTCGCCGGATTTCGGCGAGCTCTTCCTTGCCGGTCCCCTTGACCGGCAGAAAGACCACGTCGGCGGCGTTCATCGCGTTAATCGCCTGTATGGTGACGTGCTCCGGATTGCCTGTGCCGATGCCGATGATATGGATATGCTTCAAGCCGATACTCCCGCGATTCCAGGCGGTCTTGCCGAAAAAGTCGGTTCGCCGCAAGGGCTGGGCGGAGAGTTGGCCGCGGCCAACCGAGCCTGTGGACAGCGCCCGAGCCCTATTCTTGCTGCAAATCCCGAATCGTGTCACTTTCGATACGCTTTTTGACGCTATGTTGACAGAAAAGCGCATCGAAAAGGATTGGGTGTTTTGGACAACATTAGCGTATCGACGACAGATGTGCGGATCGAGCGGCATGCGACTCAGCTTTCGCGGCAATTGAAGCTGCTGCGCGAAAAGCTGTTTCCGCCGCTGTCCCAGAAGACGCTGCGGACATTTTCGTCCGGCGAAGCGGCTCATATGATCGGCGTTTCCGACGGCTATCTTCGCCAGCTCTCGCTCGATGGCAAGGGGCCGCAGCCAGAGCTTTCCCAGAATGGTCGACGTTCCTATACGCTCGGTCAGATCAATGAATTGCGCCATTATATGGCAAAGCTGAAGCCGAAGGATGCGCTTTCCTATCTTCCATGGCGGCGCCCCGGCGAGAAGCTGCAGACGGTTGCCGTCACCAATTTCAAGGGCGGTTCGGCCAAGACGACGACGACACTTTATCTGGCGCAATATCTGGCGCTGGAGGGGTATCGAGTGCTCGCCATCGACCTCGACCCGCAAGCCTCGCTCTCCTCGATGCTCGGCGTCCAGCCGGAATTCGATCTTGCCGACGGCGATACACTCTATGGCGCCATTCGCTACGATGCCGGCCGCAAGCCGCTGAAGGACATTGTTCGAAAGACCTATTTCGACGGGCTCGATCTGGTGCCGGGCAATCTCGAACTGATGGAGTTCGAGCACGAGACGCCGCGGGCGCTGAATGATCGCCAGAAGCCGGCTGAGCTGTTCTTCCGCCGCGTCGGTATTGCGATCGCCGAGGTCGAGGCCGATTACGACGTCGTGGTGATCGATTGCCCACCGCAGCTCGGTTACCTCACGCTCGGCGCCGTCTGTGCCGCCACATCTCTGCTGATCACTATCCATCCGCAGATGGTCGATGTTGCCTCGATGTCGCAGTTCCTGCTGATGACTTCGGATCTGCTCTCGGTCGTGCGCAAGGCCGGTGGCGATCTGCAGCACGACTTCATCAAATATGTCGTCACCCGTCACGAACCCTTCGATGCGCCGCAGTCGCAGATCGTCGCGCTATTGCGCAGCCTGTTCAGCGACGACGTATTGACGGCGACCATTCTTAAATCGACGGCGATCGCCGATGCCGGCCTGACCAAGCAGACGCTCTATGAGATCGAGAAGGGGCAGGTGCGCCGCTCGACCTATGATCGGGCGCTGGAGTCGGTCACTGCCGCCAACAGCGAGGTTCTCGCCGGCATTCACAAAGCCTGGGGCCGCACATGAGCAGACGTGATCGCCTGAAAGGTCTTTTCGACGATACGGCGCAGGAGTTGGCCGCGGCCAACTACGAGGAGACGTCTTCGCGTGGATCGGCCGGCCCGGTCCGGACGATGGCGCTGACCCTCGGGCGCATGGAGGAAGAGAGCAGGGCGATGCAGGAGGCCTTGCTCTCCGGTGAACGCATCGTCGAACTCGATCCGGATCTGATCGATTCCTCCTTCGTCCGCGACCGCCTTGCCGACCAGCCGATCGATATCGAGGACGAACTGGTGCAGTCGATTGCCGAAAATGGCCAGGAAGTGCCGATCCTCGTGCGCCGTCATCCTGCGGATGAAGACCGCTATCAGATCGCCTACGGCCATCGCCGCCTGCAGGCCGTCAAGCTGCTCGGCCGCAAGGTGCAGGCGATCGTCCGCAAGCTCGACGATACCGACGTCGTCATCGCGCAGGGCATTGAAAATTCGGCGCGCCGCAATCTTTCCTATATTGAGCGGGCCGTCTTTGCCCTCAATCTCGAACTCAAGGGCTTCGAACGTCCCGTGATCATGAAGGCGCTGTCGACTGACAAGACGGAGCTGTCGAAGCTGCTTTCCGTCGCCAGGGCTATCCCGGCCGAGATCGTCAGGTCGGTCGGGGCTGCGCCCGGCATCGGGCGACGCAAGTGGATGGCGCTTGCCCAGGACTGGAACGGGATGACGGCGGCGCGGCTTGCCAAGCTCGTCGGCTCCGAAGGTTTCATGGCTGAGGAGAGCGACCGCCGCTTCGAGCTTTTGGTTGCCGAGCTCGCCAGGAAAGAGGCCAAGCCCGAACCCACGGAATATGACTGGAAGCCGAAGAGCGGCGCCAAGATTGCCGGCCGAATCAAGAGCGCCGGTAATTCCTTCACGATCGCGTTGAAAACCGGCGATGCGCCGGATTTCGGCGCTTACATTTCACGTCGTCTCGATGAGCTTTACGAAGCCTATCGGGCCGGCAAGTTGCAAGCAGGAGAGTAGGCCGCAAAAGAAAAAAGCCTCCGAACGTTGCCGCCGCGGAAGCCTTTCTCATATCTGGACAATCTGAGAATCGCACTTCCTCGAATCACTGTCAAGCGTCTTCGGCATCCTTTCGGGTGGTAGGTTTCTTTTGCCTTGAAAAAGGTGAGGGACATGGAGCCTCAATATGTGTCGACGCCCTTTGGGCGGCGATCGATGACGCTTGGCATGCTGGCAAGCCAAGAAAATGCCAGCAAGGTCGATCCGGACGCATCGGTCGACAAGTGGAAGATCTTTCGTTCGCTCTGCGAAGCAAAGGAGCTGGTCGGCGTATCCGATCGTGCGCTCGCGGTTCTCAACGCGCTGTTGACCTTCTACCCGAAGAACGAGATTGCCGAGGCCAACGGCTTCGTCGTCTTCCCCTCGAACGAGCAATTGTCACTGCGCACGCACGGCATGGCCGGCACGACGCTACGGCGGAACCTAGCGATGCTGGTGGAGGCTGGCCTGATCATCCGCAGGGATAGCCCGAACGGCAAACGTTTTGCCCGCCGTAACGGCGAGGGCGGGCTTGGAGAGGCCTTCGGCTTTAGCCTGGCGCCCCTGGTTGTCCGTGCCCGCGAGATCGAGGCGCAGGCGGCTGAGGTGCTCGCCGGCAAGCTGGAATGGAAGCGCCTGCGGGAGCGATTGACGCTGTGCCGGCGCGACATCGCCAAGCTCATCGAAATCGCACTGGAAGAGGAAATTGCCGGCGAATGGATCGAGATGCAGAAGCATTTCAATCTGCTTTCGGCAAGCCTGCCGCGCCGCCCGTCGACCGCCGAGATGGAAAATCTGCTGGCCGATCTCGAAGCTTTCCGCGAATTGATCGTCAAGACGCTGGAACTGAAGACGAAAACAGAAAAAACAGACGCCAATGACATCCAAAACGGTCGGCACATACATAATTCAAACCCATACCCTTCATCTGAACTTGAACCAAGCTTCGAAACGAAGCAGGGCGCAAAGCCGGAGGACGAACCACGGCCGTGGCGGGAGCCGCCGAAATCCTTCCCGCTTGCCATGGTGCTGCAGGCGTGCCCGGAGGTCGTGGCTTACGGACCGGGCGGCAGGATTGACAACTGGCGGGATTTGATGGCCGCGGCCGTCATCGTCCGTTCGACGCTGGGCGTCAGCCCGAGCGCCTATCAGGTGGCCTGCGAGGTCATGGGGCCGGAAAACGCCGCCACGGTGATCGCCTGCATTCTGGAAAGGGGCGGACATATCAACTCGGCCGGCGGCTACCTGCGCGATCTGACACGGCGGGCGGAGCGTGGCGAGTTCTCGCTCGGCCCGATGCTGATGGCGTTGATGCGGGCCAATGGTCCGATAGCGAAAACCGGGTGAACGGACGAGAAGAAGCTTCGCGCCAGTTGCGGCGGCTAGAACGAGGTGCAGCCGGGCAAGCGGCCAGCTTGCCTGCTTCCTTCCCCAGCACTTTGTTGAAATATGCCGTTAACCATGTCATAGATGACGGAAGAAAACATGCGTTTTGCTTCCATTTGTGAGAAACCGTAAAGCTTAACAATGCGCTACGATATTGACGGTGTCATGCTTCAGGCCCTGCTTCCCTCGCTTGCCGCGGCGGAGGATGCGGCGGCGCGGCTGGACGAGCGAGTGTTGCGCTCGCCGGTCGGTGAGGGATTTGCCGAACGCAGTCATTTCTTCGATGCCGCCGGCGCGCTGTGGGTGGCCGGCGAACTGGTGCATGTCGAGGATCTGGTCTTGCACGATGCGCACATGGATAGCCGCGCCCCCAGCCACGAGCTAACGATCGCCCATTCCGTGCTGCGGGCCCGCCGGCGCATCTGGACCGGCGAACCCTCCTGGGCGCTTGGAGCGCCGGGGCTCGCTACGCTGACAGCAACACTCGGGGAAGGGGAGGGGGATGCGGGGGAGCCGAAGCGTCCTGAGGCTCCGGTCGAGACCGACGAGGAGGGCGAGGATGAGGACGGGCCGCTCGCCGCCGAAATGGCCGAGATCGACGCCATTCTCGCGCGCTCGCAGAAGCTCATCGATATCCACACGGGAAAGGCGCCGGCAAGCGAACAGGTCGCAGTCCCGGCGGCACGGCGAAACGAAGATCCTCTCGGTCTGCTCGGGGATGACGAATGGGACGAGGAGCAGCGGCTGGCGGAGTGGCGCAGTGTGCTGCCGCTAGCCGACAGCCTGCCGCCAGTTCTCGGCGCCGTCATCCTTTTCGAAGCCTGGGAAAGGATCGAGCCGCTGCGGCGCCAGCACTGGCTCGGCGGTCTTCTGGTCGCCGGCCATCTGCGTGCCCGCGGCAAGGTCGTCTCGCATCTCTTTTCTTTCTACGGAGGGCTGAAGTTGGTGCGCCACGAGCGTCGCCGGGCTCGCGACCGGGCGACGCGGCTGCAAGCCTTCCTGGAAGCAATGCATCTGGGGGCTACGGCCGGATTGAAGGAACTCGACCGGTTGACGCTGGCGCGCACGCAGATGGAGCTGCGCTTTCGCGGCCGCCGTTCGAACAGCAGCCTGCCCAAACTCGCCGATTTCATTCTGTCGCGGCCGATGGTCTCGGCGGCGATGATCGCCCGCCATCTGCGCATCACGCCGCGGGGCGCGCTGAACCTCGTCAACGAGATCGGCATTCGTGAAATCACCGGCCGCGGCCGTTATCGCGCCTGGGGCATCATCTGAAATAAAAACGGCCGGGCGTCGACCCGGCCGTCTGGTTGGCTCTTGTTTTATACGAGCCTAAGAGTGAACACCCGATCTGCCGTCCTGTCACAGATTGCAGACCGGGCGCTCTTGCGCTTCCTTTGCCCCCGGAAGCGCGGTCCTATTCCCGCTCGCCCGTGAAGTTGAGCAGAAGCTGGAAGATGTTGACGAAATTCAGGTAGAGCGAGAGTGCGCCGAAGACGGCGAGCTTCTGGTTCGATTCCTGATCGTAGTTTTCCGAATATTGTTCCTTGATGTTCTGCGTGTCGTAGGCGGTAAGGCCGACGAAGACGACGATACCGATCACCGAGATGGCGAACTGCAGCGCCGACGAACCCAGGAAGATGTTGACGATGCTGGCGATGATGACGCCGATGAGACCCATCATCAGGAACGAGCCCATGCGCGAGAGGTCACGTTTCGTCACATAGCCGTAAAGGCTGGTGGCGCCGAACATCGTCGCGGTAATGAAGAAGGTCCGCGCTATGCTCATCCCGGTGAAGACCAGGAAGACGGAGGCGAGCGACAGGCCCATCACGGCGCAGAAGGCCCAGAAGGTGATCTGCGCGGTGCTGGCCGACATCGTCTGGATACGGAACGAGAAGAAGAAGACGAAGGCGAGCGGCGCCAGCATCACCACCCACTTCAGCGGCGAGCCGAAGATCGGGACGTAGAGGGCTGGCGTCGAGCCGACGACGAAGGCGACGAGGCCGGTGATGACTAGGCCGAGAGCCATATAATTGTAGACGCGCAGCATGTGCTGGCGCAGGCCTTCGTCGAAGACGGCCTGGGAGCCGGCGACGGCGCCATAGCGGGAATTGATCGGGTTCATGCTGATCTCCTCGGTTTGAACTAATAGAGCGAGCGGGCGAGCCGTTCGGCCGCCTGATCGAGATTGAGACCGCTATCGGCGGCGATGAGCGCATAGGCAACCTCGCCGATCTGCCAATAGGCGGCTTCTGCTTTCTCAAGTGTGAGATGGCTGACCGGCTTCACCTCGAAGGCGCCCGGGCGGACGGCGAAGAGCGACAGCCGCTTACCATCCGACTGCACGATCGCCATCTCGACGCTGGGACCGAATTCGGACGGGAAGATCTGCACGTCGGCAACCTTCCAATCCCCAGGCAGTTCCGGCATCACGATCGCGGTGGCGGCGCGAATATCGTCGGCGCCTAAAATGCTTGGCCGTTGCGCAGGCATCGACTGGCGCAGCGCCGCGGTCTGATAGGCGCGGACGGCATCCTCGACATAGGCGGGGGCCGGCACGGAAGCCGACACTTCGGTCGCCGAGAAAGCGCCGAAGGAATTGTGCGCCACCCAGCCGGCGGTCACCAGAATACCGACAGCGGCAATGCGCTGCATGGAATGGAAAATCCGGCCATAGGAAAGGCCCCGTTCCAGCCGGCGGGCAGCATCGCGGGTCTCGGGGCGGCCGAAGGCGCTTTCGCCGGCAAGCGCCAGGCGCAGCTCGCCTTTGACGCTCAGGTCGGCCATGACCTTTGCGGCAATCGCCGGGTGGTCGGAAAGATAGGATTCCACCTGGATGCGGCGGGCGACATCGAGCTCGCCATCGACATAGGCGTCGAGATCGGCATCGAGGATCGGATCAATTGCTTTCATTGCCGTCTCCTCCGATTAATCTCAGATGCGACTTGCGCGGCCTCTTCTCCTCGAATTCGCGCAGTTGCGCGCGGGCACGCGAGATGCGCGACATCAGCGTCCCGATAGGAATGCCGAGCGAATTGGCGGCTTCCTGGTAGGAAAGGTCTTCGATCGCAACGAGATGCAGCGCTTCGCGCTGTTCCTCCGGCAGGTTGAAAAAGGCGTCGCGCACCTGTTGCAGCCGTACCGCATGCTCCTGGCCGGCCGGCAGCGACTGTTCGGCCTCGACAGCCGCCTCGTCATGGCGGCGCGTCAGCGACCGGTTCTGGCGCAGACGGTCGATATGAGCATTGTGCAGGATGGAGAGCAGCCAAGTGCGCAGATTGCCGCCGCTGCGGAAGCTTTTTTTCTTCTCGAGGGCGCGCACAAGCGCATCGTGCACCAGATCCTCCACCTCGTCCGAATTACGCACCAGCGAGCGAGCGTAGCGCCTAAGCGCTGCAAGCTGGCCGATGACGTCGAAGGGGCGGTCTTTGCGTTCCATGATTGAGTATACGCAAGCGCGGTGGATTTTATTCCAACCGACGCAAAAATATGTACGAGCCGAAGATCGCTGCCTGAAAAATGATCAAAATATCCTTCTCCAGCGGACGTGCACCTTAAATCGGCGATTGTTTATGACAATTACATGACAGATCATGACGCCGCTGATTTGTAGGGGAAAATCAAGAATGAAGGAAAAGAAGCGGGTCTACGAAGCTCTCGTAGACGGCGCCATGGAAGGGCTGACGGATCAGGCGCTCTATGATTTCGTCAAGGCGCGTTGTCCAAACGCCACCAGCAAGAAGATCGTCCGGGCCTCGCTTCTCGCGCTCACCGATCCTCATCTCAGGGACCGCAATATTCTCGACGTAATCTACGCGCTGGCGATCAAGCATCGGCTGGATGACGGCGTGCTGGATGATGGCGAGGACGAGGAGCTCGACGAGCGGGCTTGCGCCTCTCTGGCGGCCAACCAGAACATGCCGCAGCTTACCTGAAGCGCGCCGTCTGCGTCTTCCGAAATGCTCAGGCACTGTGCGAAAGCTCTTCGAGGATCGGACAGTCCGGCCTGTCATTGCCGTGACAGGCATGCACGAGATGTTCGAGTGTGCGCCGCAGTTCGGAGAGCTCGCGGATCTTGCGGTCGATCTCCGAAAGCTTGCTCTCGGCGATATCCTTGACGTCGGCGCTCGCCCGGCTTTTGTCCTCGTAGAGCGCCAGCAATTGCCGGCATTCCTCGACGGAAAAGCCAAGGCCACGCGAGCGCTGCAGGAAGCGCAGCTTATGAACGTCGGTCGCGGCATAATCGCGGTAGCCGTTTCCGCCTCTTTCGGGGCGGATGAGGCCGATATCCTCGTAATAGCGGATGGTCTTGGAAGGCAGGCCGGAACGTTCCGATGCTTCGCCGATATTCATCGCCGTCTCCTACAGTTTTGCAAAACGCAGTCTCAGCGCATTCGATATCACCGAGACCGACGAGAGGCTCATCGCCGCCGCCGCGATCATCGGCGACAGCAACAGCCCGAAGACGGGATAGAGCACGCCGGCTGCGACCGGAACTCCGAGCGCATTATAGCCGAAGGCGAAGCCGAGATTCTGACGAATGTTGCGCATCGTTGCCTCTGCCAGCCGCCGCGCCCTGACGATGCCGGTGAGATCGCCCTTCACCAGGGTGATGCCGGCGCTTTCCATCGCAACGTCGGCGCCGGTGCCCATGGCGATGCCGACATCGGCGGCGGCGAGCGCCGGCGCGTCGTTGACGCCGTCTCCAGCCATGGCGATGACGGCACCCTTGGCACGCAATTCGTCGATCAGCGCGCTTTTGCCCTCCGGCAGCATGTCGGCGCGGACCTCATCGATGCCGAGGCTCTTTGCCACCACATCCGCCGTGCGCTTGTTGTCACCCGTCGCCATGATGATCTTCAGGCCGCTGTCGTGCAGCGCCTTGATCGCGGCTGATGTCGTTGGCTTGATCCGGTCGGCAACGGCGACGAGGCCGGCAAGCGCGCCGTCGACCACCACGAACATCACCGTCTTGCCGTCGCCGCGCAGGGCTTCGGTCTTTTCGGTCAGCGCTGCCGGATCGACGCCGAGATCCCCGAGCATTGCCGCATTCCCAAGCGCCACCGCCGTGCCGCCCGCAAGACCTTGAACGCCCTTGCCTGTCTTTGCGTCGAAACCGGTGACCTCGACGAAGGTAACGCCGCGCTCCTCGGCGCCTGAGACGATCGCTTCGGCGAGCGGATGTTCGGAACCGCGCTCCAGACTTGCCGCCAGCGACAGCAACCGGTCTTCAGCGACCCCGCTGACTGCGACGATGTCGGTAAGCTTCGGCTTGCCCTCGGTCAGCGTGCCCGTCTTGTCGACGATCAGCGTATCGACCTTGGAGAAACGCTCAAGCGCTTCGGCGTCCTTGATCAGCACGCCTTCGTGAGCGCCGCGCCCCGTCGCGATCATGATCGACATCGGCGTCGCCAGCCCGAGCGCGCAGGGGCAGGCGATGATCAGAACGGCGACGGCGGCAAGCAGCGCATTGGCCAGACTTGGCTCCGGGCCGACCGCGGCCCAGACGATGAAGGCAAGGATGGCCGCGACGACGACAGCCGGCACGAAGACCGCCGACACCCGGTCGACCGCACCCTGGATCGGCGCCCGCGAGCGCTGCGCCTTGGCGACCATATCGACGATGCGCGACAGCACGGTGTCGGCGCCGACCTTCTCGGCCGACATCACGAGGCTGCCGTTTTTGTTGATCGTGCCGCCGGTCAGTCCGTCGCCTTTCGACTTCTCGACGGGCAGGGGCTCGCCTGTAATCATCGATTCATCGACGGTCGACTGGCCCTCGAGGACGGAGCCATCCACCGGCACACGTTCGCCCGGGCGCACGCGCAGCCGGTCGCCGGTCTGGATCTCGTCCACTTCAACGTCACTCTCGCTGCCATCGGCACCAATGCGGCGCGCCGTCTTCGGCGCGAGGTCAAGCAGAGCGCGGATCGCCGAACCGGTACGCTCGCGTGCCTTCAATTCCAGCACCTGGCCGACGAAGACGAGCGCGACGATGACGGCCGCCGCCTCGAAATAGACGGGAACGGCCGCGCCGTGGCCGCGAAAACTCATCGGGAAAATGCCGGGCGCCAGCGTGGCGACGAGGCTGTAGACGTAGGCGGTGCCAACGCCGAGACCGATCAGCGTCCACATGTTGGGGCTGCGGTTGATGACGGACGATGAGGCGCGGCGGAAGAAGGGCAGCGCCGCCCAAAGCACCACCGGGCTCGCCAGCAGCAGTTCGATATAGGTCGCCAGCGGCTCACCGATCGTTTCCCGCAGCGGCAGGCCAAGCATCGGCCCCATGCCCAGCGCCAGCAGAGGCACGGCAAGGATGGCGCTGACCCAAAGCCGTCTGGTGAAATCGACGAGCTCCGGGTTGGGACCGTCGTCGGCGGGAGGAATGCCCATCGGCTCGAGCGCCATGCCGCATTTCGGGCAGTCGCCGGGGCCATCACCGACCACCTCCGGATGCATTGGGCAGGTATAGAGCGTGCCCTTCGGCGTCGGCTTTGCTACCGGGCGCTTGCCGTCGCGATAGGCGGAGGGATCGGCTTCGAACTTCGTCTGGCAGGCGGCCGAGCAGAAGTAGAATTTCTCGCCCTCGACTTTCAGGAAATGTTTCGCGGTAGAACGATCGACGGTCATGCCGCAGACCGGATCCTTTGCGGTCAGGTAATCCTGCGGCTGAGCCGCAAACTTCGTCCGGCAGCCCTCCGAGCAGAAATGGTAGAGGCGGCCGCTGTGATCGAGCGAGGGTTTGCCGACTTCCGGATCAACGGTCATGCCGCAGACCGGATCACGGGTCATGACGCCGGCAGTGTTTTCCCTGCCATGGCTGCTGCAGCTGTGGTCGTCGCTGTGGCCGTGATGATGATCGTGGTCATGTTTGATACTCATGGCTATCTCCTATGCCCCAGGGGGCAGTTGGAGAGGCTTATCCACCTTCCAGCAACTGGAAGGTCAAGTGCTATTTTTTGACAAGACGGTTTTTTCGAAGGCCGTCTGTCTCGCGCCCGATCCTCAGATCGGGCTGATCAGCGCAACCGGCTGGCTGCCGAGCAGGGCAGCGATCGCAATGCTTCCGCCGGGCTCGATCGTCTTTCCGGTCACCAGATCCGCTTTCAGCCCGTGAAGAGGGGAGGGGACGGCGATTGCGGTATCCTCCCAGAATTCCGGGCCGGCAAAAAGCACGCCGGGATCGAGCCAGCCGAACATCAGCCGGGGTGCGGCGACAATCGCGAAATTATCCTTATGCACCCGGGCAAATGCCAGCACGTGCTCGCGTCGGCTGCCCGTCACCTTCAGCGGCAGATAATCGCCTTTGGCAAAGAGAGCCGCTTGCCGCTGACGCAGCTGCAGGCCGATTGCGACGATGCGCTGCTTCAACGCGGCCGCCTGAAGCTTGGCGATCGGCCCGGCTTCATAAAGCCAGGCCGCCAGCCTGATATGATCGACCGGCCGGCGGTTGTCGGGATCGACGAGGCTGAAATCGAAACCCTCGGAGCCCTGGTAGATGTCGGGGATGCCGGGCGCGGTCAGCTTGAGGAGCGTCTGCGACAGGCTGTTGAGGTAGCCCGCCGCGATAAAGGGTTGCAGCGCCCTTTCGAAATCTTCGAGGAAGGCGTCATTCTCGGGCGAAACCAGCGCCGCCGCATATGCCGTCACCGCTTCTTCGTAAGCGGCATCCTGTTCGATCCAGCCGGTATGGAGTTTTGCCTCGCGCACCGCCTTGACCGCGTAATCGGTGAAGCGCTCGCGAAATTCTTCCGTCTGCCCGCGGTCGAAATCCTCCGGCCAGGCGCCGGCCAGCGCCTGATAGAGCATCCATTCGACATTCGGCTCCGGTGCCGCGCCATCCGACAGATCTTTAAGCCAGGAGCGGTTCATCTCACGCCAGCGCTCTGCCGCCTGCACGAACACATCCGCGCCCTCACTCAAAGCATAGAGCCTGGCGCGCGCATCCTCACCGCGTTTGGTGTCGTGGGTGGCGCTTGCCGACAGCCCATGCGGCTGCAGCCGCGCCCGCTCGGCCATGCGGCGATGGAATCCCTCCGGGCCATCAGGCGCCTTGCCGGGTTCGCCGCCGACTTCGTTTGCGGCAAGCAGTCTGTTGTAGCGATAGAACAGCGTATCCTCCGTCGCCTTCGCCATCACAGGCCCGCTCAATTGCTGGAAACGGATGCGAAACTCGTGGGCCGCATCCCCCTCGACCTTGCCTTCCAGAAGCTTCAGTACATGGTCGAGCGCACGCCGATCATCGAGCTGCGCCATGACTTGCGATGCGGTGGTGGCAAGCACGGCTGAATCCTGCCAGGCGAGCGGGCCGCCGTCGCCATAAGTGCGATAGACGGGAAAGGCGATCAGCAGCTCGCTGAGCGCGGCGGCGATCGCGTTGCTTTTCAAATCGGGAAAAATGCCGGCTGCGATCGATACCAGCCTGCCGGTCTCGCCGGCGAAATTACGCTCGACCATCAGTCGCTTGGCAAGCCGCCGGCCATCGTCGAGATCACCCGTCTCTCCGGCGAGCCTGCGATAGGCATCGTCCAATATCCGCAGGCCGCCGCCGTCGACGAAGAGTTCGCTCAGCGCAGCGATGAATTCATAGCCGGTGGTGCCGGCGACCGGCCAGCTTTCCGGCAAGACCTCGGCGGGGCCGAGGATCTTTTCGACGACGATGTAGGTGTCCGGTCCGACGGCTGCCCTCAGCCTGTCGAGATAGGCCTTGGGCTCAGCGAGCCCGTCGACATGGTCGATGCGCAGGCCCTGCACCTTGCCATGGCGCACCAGCTCGATCGTCAACCGGTGGAGATCTTCGAACACGAAGGGATCTTCGACGCGGGTGCCGACCAGCCCGGTCACCTCAAAAAAACGGCGATAGCTCAGATGCCGCGCCGCTTCCTTCCAATAAATGAGCCGCCAATGCTGTGCCTCATGCAGGCTTTGGAGGAAATCGTGATCGGCCGAGACATCCTCGAGTTTTTGCCGGAGAAGTGCCCGGTCGCCGCCTTCGAAGAGAATGTCGCGCATGGCGCGGGCGAAGTCCTCGCCGGAGGTTGTGGCTGCGGCCTCCGCCATTCTCGTAGCCACCGGATCGTCGAGCCGGTTTGCGATCGCGCCGTAACTGCGGGGGGTCAGCGGCAGCAGCGTTTCGAAATAGGCTAAGGCGAAGTTGCCGTGGGTTTCGTCGAGGGCGATGCGTAGCTCGCCGGCGGCGAGCGCCGCCTCGAAATCCTGGCCGAGCTGCGGCAGGGTCAGCGGCTCGCTCCAGTCGATATCGAAATGTCTGGCATAGGCGCTCCGCGGGCCGAAGGCCAGCACGTCGCGCCACCAGCCGTTCTCAGGCGAAGCGGCCATGTGGTTCGGAACGATGTCGAGGATCAGCCCCATGCTAGCCGCGGCGAGACTCTCCGTCAGCCGCTCGAACCCCGCCCGGCCGCCGAGCGCCGGGTCGATTTCATTGGCGTCAGTGACGTCATAGCCATGGGTCGAGCCGCTGACGGCGGTGAAGATCGGTGAGGCGTAGAGGTGGCTGATACCGAGTGTCTTGAGATAGGGGACGAGGGCGCAGGCACGATCGAAGGTCATGCCGTTGCGGAATTGTATCCGGTAGGTCGCTGTCGGAAGTGACATGAGGCCGTCTGACGTTGGAGGAAGGCCTTCTTCAACGGTTGTGGCCGTGTTTTTGTTCCCTCGTGATGCCGGCGTTTTACCCGCTAGTCGATGAAAACGCCCACGCTGGCCGCCCGTCCGGCCGAGTCAATGACGGTCAGTTTCGAGTAGCCGCCGCCGTCGGGCAGCCATTGCTGGGTGCGGCGGCGGGAGAGATCGGGCAGCGGCTTGCCGTTGGCAAGCCAGCGGAATGGGGCGCGGCCGCCTTGCAGCTTCAGCATCAGCGGTGACAGGTCGCCTGCTCCGGCGCCGAGATCGATATGGGCGCCCTCAGGGGGATAGACGATCTGCGGCGCGGGCTCACGGCCGGAGGCGACGAGCAGGCCGCTGGCATTCAGCGCAAAACGCCGCTGGCTGATCGGCAGCTCGGATTGGGCGATGCGCACCGCACCCGCCGGCGGGCGGGGCAGCGGCGTGGTTGATATGCCGGATTTGGCGAAAGCCTCGAACAGGATAGGTGCGGCGGTGCCATAGCCGGTCAAACCCGGAACGGCGCTGTTGTCGGGCCGTCCGACCCAGACGCCGAGCACATAACGCCCGTCATAACCGACCGACCAGGCGTCGCGATAGCCGTAGCTCGTACCGGTCTTGTAGGCGATGCCGCGCTGCGGCGCGCCGGCGGGGGGAATGACGCCGGAGAGAATATCGGCGACGTTCCAGACGGCGACCGGCTCAAGCAGCGCTTCGCCATCGAGCTCGGCCGGTTGGCCGGTGATGCCGTCGCCGAGCCTTGCCGGCTGGCCGCGATTGGCGAGCGCCGTATAGAGCTGCACCAGATCCTTCAGGGTGATGCCGATGCCGCCAAGACCGATCGCCAGTCCCGGCGTCTCGTTCGGCGGCAGGACCGGGCGCACCTCGGCACGGCGGAAGCGCACCAGCAGCCGCGATGGTCCGACGGCGTCGAGCAGCTTGACGGCCGGCACGTTCAAGGAGAGCTGCAGCGCCTCTCGGACAGTAACGTCGCCCTGATAGCTCATGTCGAAATTGCGCGGCCGGTAGCCGAAGAAATCGGCCGGCCGGTCCTCGATGATCGTCTCCTGCGAGACGAGCCCTTGCTCGAAGGCGAGCCCGTAGATGAAGGGCTTCAGCGTTGAACCGGGCGAGCGGTTGACGCGTGTCATGTCGATCCAGCCGGAGCGGCTGGCGTCGAAATAATCGGCCGAGCCGACCTCGCCGACGATTGCGCCGGTCTGAGCATCCGCCATCACCATGGCGAGCGAAAGCTTCGGCCCGAGCTTCATCGCCGCCGTCCGCGCCACCGATTCCAGCCCCTGCTGCACCTGTTTCTTCAAGGTCGTCTGGTGCTTGAGGACATCAGACTCCTTGCGCAATGCGGCTTCGGCGACATGGGCGGCCAGCGCCGGCAATTGCAGGCGCCGCGGCGGGATGGCGACAGCCTCGGCCCGCTCCGCCTCGCCGTCGCCGACGGCTTCGGCCACGGCGACACGCTCGAGCACGCGCTTGCGCGCCTCTTGCGCCGCCTTAAGATTGCGGTCCGGCCGGCGCCGTTCCGGCAATTGCGGCAGGGCGACGAGCAGGGCGGCTTCCGCGACCGTCAGCCGCCGCGGCTCCTTGCCGAAATAGGCAAGGCTTGCGGCGCGCACGCCTTCGAGATTACCGCCATAGGGCGCATGGGTGAGATAGAGGTCGAGGATCTGCTCTTTCGACAACCGCCGTTCGATCTGCACGGCGCGGACAAGCTGCAGCAGTTTTGCCGATAGCGAGCGTCCGGCCCGCGGCTCGATCAGCCGCGCCACCTGCATCGACAGCGTCGAGGCGCCGGAAACGATGCGGCCGTTGCGGATGAATTGCGTGGCTGCCCGCCCGAGCGCCCAGGCGTCGACGCCGTCGTGGTCGTAGAAACGCTGATCCTCATAAGCGATCAGCATGCGCAGGAATTGCGGATCGATGTCGGCGACCGTGGTCTTCAGCCGCCAGCGGCCTTCCGAAGTCGCGAAAGCGCGCAGCAATTGCCCGTCGGCATCCAGCACCTCGGCGGAAACCACGTCCGCTTTCGCGAGCGGCGGCGGAAAGGCCTTGTCGGCGGCGTCAAGCGCAAAGAGGGCCGCGCCGGCAAGAAGGATGCCGGCGGCGGACCCAATCACAAACTTGTGCCACAGCCTCATTATTGCGCTGTCACGACCTCCATCTTGCCGGTCGCCGTGCGGGCCGAAAGTTCCGGCCGGTACATGTCCTCGACGGTTGCGGCCGGATGGTCGTAGGTGCCGGGGGTGACGGCGCGCACGACATAGGCGACGTTGAATTCGCGCTCATCGCCCTGAGCGCGGTTGAAGGCGGCGACGAAGCGGTCGTAGCGGAATTCGGTATGGGCCGCTGATATTTCGCCGATCCAGTCGAAATTCGTCATCTGGGCGCTGTCGACGAGGTTCGGATTGTCGATCTCGAAACCGGCCGGCAGAAGGTCGGTGATGACGATGCGCGACGGCCAGTCGTTGGCCTCACGCACATGGATGACGACGACGTAGCGTTCATTCTGTTTCGCTTCGCTGACATTCGCCTCCTCGCCGTCGAGCGTGTAATAGCTGCGCTCGATGAGGAAGCCGTCGCCGCCGGCCGGCAACGGCACGGCCGGGGCGGCAACGGTGGTGACGACGGCCGAGACCGCGTCACTCGTCTGGTTGGTCAGCGTCAGCGGATGGTCGGCGAGCGCCTCGCCGGTCAGGCTGGCCATATAGGCGCCGGTGTGCGCGGCGCCGTTGACATCGATTTTAAGGTCGTCATCGCCGCCCTGGATGGCGCGCGCGGCAAGCAGCATCCAGGTCTCTTCCTGGGTGCTCTTATATTTGCTGCGTCCCCATTCCTTGGCGACGGCCTTGGAGAGTTCCGGAATGACCGGCGGCACTGGCCGGCTTTCGGCGGCAAGTGCGAGGATCGCTGCACCATCGCGCAGGATCGTGCCGTAGTCGGTGCGCGAGAGGTTCACGCGTGAGACCATCGACTGCTGCGACATTTGCAGCGCGTCGAGGAAGATGTTCTTCGAACGCTGCGCATCGCCGTAGAGCGCCAATGCGGCGGCGATATGCGCCTTTGCGAGCGGCGTCGGGAAGTCGTTGATCATCGTATCGGCGTAGTAGCGCAGATCGCTGATCGCCGCCTTCTTATTGCGGGCAAGCACGTAGACGGCATAGGCGATCTGGTCGCCCTGGCCCTTGATGTCGGTGGTATAGGAGAGCGTGTTCTGCAGGTTTTCAAGCGCCTGCACGAAAGCCCTTTCCGGCACGTCATATTTCATTTCGCGGGCCCGCGTCAGGAAATCGGTGACGTAGGAATCGAGCCAGACGTCGCCCGAATCCGGTCCCCAGAGGCCGAAGCTGCCGGCCGAGGCCTGGTAGGAGAGCACGCGGTAGATCGCATCCTGCACACGCTTGTGTACGTCGTCGTCATTTTCGATGCCGGCCTGCTTTGCCACTTCGGCGAGGTAGAGCAGCGGCAACGCCCGGCTGGTGGTCTGCTCGGCGCAGCCGAAGGGATAACGGTCGAGCGTCATCAGCAGGGCGGGAATGTCGAAGGCGGCGGACCGCGTGACGTTGACGCTGATCGAGGCGCCGGGCAGCACGCTGTCGGCGAGCAGGTTCTTGTCGACGGTGAGTTTGGCCCCGGGCTTCAGCGCCAGAACCCTGCGTTCGGTGATCGGCAGGGATGACGGGCGCACCGGCACGTCGACGGTCTGGTCGAGCGAGAGGCCGGCGGCGTCGGAGAGATTGATCGAGACGCTGCCGGCGCCCGGCTGTTTGCCGATCAGCGACAGCGTCAGCTCGGATTTGGCGCCGGCTTCGAGGTGGATCGTCTGGGCGGCGGAGGCTGCTTCGATGCCCACGGCGTCATTGCCGGTCAGCTGCAGCTTGTAATCGCCGGCCGGCGCATCGGTATTGGCGATGTCGAGGCGCAGATTGGCCTTGTCGCCGGGGGCCATGAATTTCGGCAGGCTCGCAGTGACGACGACAGGATCGCGGATGATGACGTCCTTGACGCCGTGGCCGACGCCTGATTTCGACCATGCCACAGCCATGACCCGCGCCGTGCCGTTGAACTGCGGAATGTCGAAGGAGACGTGCGCCTTGCCGTCGGCGTCGAGCTTCACCGGGCCGGAGAAGAAGGCGACGAGTTTCTGTGTCGGCGGGCTTGACTGCAGCGCAATGGCGCCGCCGTCGCCGCCGGTTCGGAGCTTGCCGGTAGCACCCAGCGAGCCGTCGATCAGCCGGCCATAGAGGTCGCGGATTTCAAGGCCGAGCTGGCGCTGGCCGAAATACCAGTCCTCCGGATTCGGCGCTTCATAGCGCGTCAGATTGAGAATGCCGACATCGACGGCGGCGACCGTAACATAGGCATCTTCATTGGCGCCGGCCCCAGCCACTTGCACGCCGATATCAAGTGGTCCACGCGGCAGCATTTTTTCCGGCGTATCGAGTTTGACCTGCAGCGCGCGCTGTTCGGGATCGACCTTCAGCCATTTGATGCCGATCGAGCGCATCGGCATATGGCTGTCCTGTGCGTCGCCGGGGCGGAAGAGGGTGGCTGTGACATAGGCGCCGGCGCCCCAGTCGGCGGTGACGGGGATGTCGACTTCGCCGCCGGTCTCGCCCATCGTCGCATTCTGAACGGCGACCAGCTTTTCGGTTCCGGCCGTTACCATCAGCTCGCCGCCGTAGCGCGACGTGACTTTCAGCTTGGCGGTGTCGCCGATCTTGTAGCTGTCCTTGTCGAGGGCGATCTCCAGCCCGTCGGGTGTTTCGGTCGAGGTCGAGGCGACGAACCAGCCAGCGTCGAATTCGACGCTGGAGGTCGGGCCGTCGGCATCCGGGCTTTCTACCTCGAGGCGATAGCGGCCCCACTTCACCGGCACGGAGATCTTGCCGCCATCCATCGTCGCGTCGACGCTGCCGTTGGCAACCTGCTCGGCGGTATAGACAGGTTCGTATTTCCAGGCGGTTCCCTCGCGATACCATTGGTATTCGCGGTTGAGACTGTAGAATTTCCAGCGCAGGCCCTTGCTCTCCTGCTTCTGTCCGTTGGCATCGACGCCGATGACCGTGAAGTTGGCGATAGAGTTTTCGGGCAGCTCGTCGGAAAATTCCGGCTTGATGCCGACCGAAGCGCGCTCGCTCTTCACCGGAAGCACGAGCGAGCGCTCGATGGCGCGCCCGCCCGCCTCCTGCATGCTGATATAGACGGTGGCGTTGAGCAGCTGCGTCGTTGCCGGCAGATCGCCGACGGTGAGATCGGTAGAGGCTTCGCCGTTTTCGTCGAGTTCCGGCAGGCCGTCGATCGGCAGGCGCGAGTCCTCGCTCGCCTCCTCGTCGGCAAGCCCGAACAGGAAGCCCTTATAGGCGGCGCTTTCACGCGTCGGCTTGACGACGACGTTACCCTCGAGCGTCAGGCCGGCGGCCGGCGCGCCATAGAGATACTTGCCCGCAATGGTGATTGTCGCCGGCGTATCCGGGCCAATTTCCTTGGCCTCGGTCTTGATCTCCATGTCGGTGCGATCGGGCACGAAATCGTCGACCAGGAAACTCTTGCTGGCGATCGCGCTGCCCTTGGGATCGGTATAGATATTCATCGTCCAGGTGCCGCGCATGGCGTTCTCCTGGGTGGCGAAATCGACGCTGTAACCGCCAAGATTGCTGGTCTGGCTGACGATCCGCCGGTCTTCGACGCCGTCCGGGCGGCTGAAGATGAAGGTGAGCGGCAGGTTCTCGATGGCGTTGCCGTCGGTGTCGCGGGCGAGCGCCTGCGCATGCACCGTCTCGCCGGCGCGGTAGATGCCGCGTTCGGTGAAGGTGAGGACATCGATCGCCCCGGGGGCAGCGCGGCCGGTAACGCCGCGGTCGGAGAGGTCGAAGCCGGCGCGCGTCATGTCGAGGAAGACGTAGTCCGAGGCGCCGTTCTTGGCAGTGATGACAGCGGGCGTCAGCGCCGCCGTGCCGCGGATCAGGCCGGCAGTGAAGGTGGCGCGGCCGTTTTCGTCGGTGGTCGCGGTACCAAGCACTTCATTGTTCTTGGCAAGCAGCTGCAGCTCGACGCCTGCGATCGGCTTGGCCGAAGCGAGCGAACGGGTAAAGACATTGAGCCCGTCGGTGCCGGCATAGGTAGTGACGCCGATATCGGAGACGAGGAACCATTGCGTCGCCTGCGAATCCCACTCCTGCGTCGGGCCGTTCGGGCCGGTCGCCGTCATCACGTAGATGCCGGGCTTGCGCTCGGGCAGCGCCTCGTCGACCGGGAAGCTGGTGACGATGTCCTTGTTGAGTTCGTTGGCAATGTCGATCGAACCTTGCCAGACGAGTTCGCCGTTCTGGTCTTCAATGTTCTGAGCACTGTAGCCGTCGAGCTGGCTCAGGAACTGCGAATTGGTCAAGAGCGGTGCAATGGCGCGATCGCCGATGCGGTAGAGTTTGAGGTTGGCCGACGCCATGTTGACCGAGACGATCGGGATGCCGCGGCGCGCCGTCGAGGGCAGCACGAAGCTGTCGCCGGTGAAACGCACCATCTGGCTGCGGTCCTTGATATAGACGTCGATGCTGACGGGGGCGTCGAGCGGCTCGTCGACGGATGACGGCAGGCCGGTGCGGAAGCCGATCTTGTAGGTCTCGCCATGGGTCAGCCCCTCGACGCAGATCTGCTTGTCCTTAGTTTCCAGCGCCTTCGGCGCTGCGCCGTTCAGCGTCACGAAGGGCGTGTAGTCGGTGGTCTTGATGAGCGCTTCGGAGAAGGTGACGCAGGCCCGCGGCGTGGCGCTGTCGGCATCGACCGTGTGTTCGGTGATCCGGAAGCCCTGCGTCGCTTTGAGCTGCACGTAGGCGGTCTGCACATCGTCGGAGGCAATCAGCGCCAGGCTCGCCTTATAGGCGTCGAGTGCCGGGCGGTAATTGGCGTTTCGCTCCAGAGCGGTGGCAAGGACGGAGAGCGCCTCGGCGCGCTTGGGCTTGGTGCGCGTCAGCTCGTAGCCATTCAGCGCGTCGACCACGGCCTGGCCGGTGACGCTGCTCTCGGTGCTGCCGTAGGAAATTGCAGCGCGGGCGGTTTCGAGCCAGAGATCGGCATCGTCGGGTGTGATCGACAGTGCGCCGTGGAAGGCGATCAGCGCGTCGGTCAGATTATTGGCGGTCATGTCGAGACGGGCATTGGCCGTCAGGCTGTCGACGCCCTGGCCCTGCTGGCCGTCGGTCAGAGCAAGATTGTCCTTGTAATCGTGCGCCTGCTGAATGAGGTCGTTGCTCAGGAAGGTCAGGCGCGGCGCCGCGCCGAGATCCGGCTCCTTCTGAGCTGCTGTTTCGACGATCTTGCCGGCGATGGCGCCGGGGAAGGCGTTCATCGTCTTGAAGTCCGATTTCAGGAAACACCATTTCACCTTGGGATTGTAGGTAAAGGCCTTGCAGCTCTTGTCGCCGATGCAGGAGGTCTTGCACTGATCGAGCGAGACGTTCTGCTCGGTGCGGAGATCGAAACCGAAGAAATCGGCGTCCTTGATCGTCTGGATGTCGCGCTTGGTTTCCGCGGCCGCGGCGGGAAAACCGACGGCGATCGTGGAAAAAAATGCGATTGTCACGAAAGCAAAGAACGAGCGCACGGACATAGGTTCCCCCCAAGGATACAGGCGATGCAGGCTCTGACCGGCGGGCACTCTCCTCACTCCACACGAGATTGTCAATCTCCACTCGCGCGCTGTTTCATCTTCGCACAGGCGCTTTCGTCCGGTTGTCACATTGGCGTGAGTGATCGCCTTGTGATTTGCGGCTTTTGCAGGGATAGGCAAGGATTTGGCTGATCGCAGGAGGTAGCGCCATGTCCACGTCGTCCCGCCGCCGGAGCCTTGTCGCGCTCCTGGCTGCCACAGTCTTTTCAATCGGTGCGGGTGCCGCAGGCGCGGCTGAAGATGCCGTCACCATCCCGCCACCTGCTGTCGATGAGGCCTCCGTGGCCGGGACCGAGACCGCCATCTTCGCCGGCGGTTGCTTCTGGGGCGTCCAGGGCGTCTTCCAGCACGTCAAGGGCGTCAAGAGCGCCGTTTCCGGTTATGCCGGCGGCGACGCCAAAACGGCGCAGTACGAAACTGTCAGCACTGGTTCGACAGGTCATGCCGAATCCGTCGAGGTGAAGTTCGATCCGAAACAAGTGAGCTATGGCAAGTTGCTGCAGATCTTCTTCTCGGTGGCGCATAACCCGACGCAGCTGAATTTCCAGGGTCCGGATCGTGGAACGCAATATCGTTCGGCGCTGTTCGTCGCCGGGCCAAAGCAGCGGGAGGTGGCCGAGCGCTATATCGATCAGCTCGACAAGGCGCGTGTCTTCCCGCGCAAGATCGTCACCAAGGTGTCCGATACCGCCGGCTTCTATCCGGCCGAAGCCTATCATCAGGATTTCCTGACGCTCAATCCGACCTATCCCTATATCGTCTACAACGACATGCCGAAAATCGAGAATCTGAAGTCGCTTTTTCCAGCCGACTACCGCACCGAGCCGGTGCTCGTCAGGGCCAAGGGATGACTCCCGTCAGGGCATGATGTCGATCGGCGTATGATCGGGGACGCGAGCCCAGATGTCGCGCATCTCGGTGTTGGTGACGGCGATACAGCCATCCGTCCAATCCCACAGCCGATGGGCATCCCCGAACAGGCCCCAGCCATTGGGAAGACCGTGGATCATGATGTTGCCGCCGGGCGGAAAGCCATTGGAGTGCGCATTGCGCCGGTCATCGGGGCCTGGATAGGAAATGTGCAGGCTGAGATGCGCCATCGACTTGGGATTGCGCCAGTCGATTTCATAACGCCCTTCCGGTGTCTTTTCGTCACCTTCCCGTTGTTTGGGACCGGCATCGGCAGCCTGCCCCAGGGAAATCCGATAGGTCGAAATCGGAACCTCCTCTTTGAGAAGAACCATGCGTCGTTCGGATTTATAAACGCGAATGAGATCGGCCTGTTGCTCCCGCGGCGCATCCGGGGGCGGTGAGCCCGAGCCGATCCTGGCCATCAATTTCGTATAGGCGAAAAGACTGACGACCACGATGGTCAGCACGATAAGTCTGTTTCTCACGTGATCCTCGATATCGAGCCAACGGAATAATCATATCGTGTCATTGCGCCATCATCCACAAGTACGCTTGAGATTCAGAATAGTCCGCCGCCAGTTTTTCTTTGCCGGCTTCTTGTTAAGAATTTATCAACGTTAACAACATCTTAATTCAGGAAAATCGCGTTCCACCGCGGAACATATCGTCAAGTTGCCCGTTACGACAATGAGTTTCGCGCAGGGACAGCTGCCGGAGCGGATCCCTCTTTCGGATTATGGCGTAACAAGGGGACGTATCATGGCCACCAATGTCGTGCGGCGCTGGCAACGAGATGATCTCATGAGACAGAGAGTATTGATCGTCGAAGATGAATTTCTGATCGCGCTGGATCTCGGGGCGACGGTGGAAGGCATGGGCATGCAGGTGGCCGGTCTTGCGAGCGATCGCGAACAGGCGCTGCGCCTGGCGCCGCTGGCCGATATCGCCTTTGTCGACGTCAATCTTGCCGACGGCCCGACCGGGCCCGAGATCGGTCGGCGGCTGGCGCAAGAGCACGGCATTGCGGTGGTCTTCATGACCGGCAATCCGGAGGTCGTCGCCGATGGGGTCAAGGGCGCAGTCGGCGTCGTGCAGAAGCCGGTCATGCCTTCTGTCGTGCAGCAGCTGGTGAATTATCTCGCCGCACGCCGTGTCGGCATGTTCGCCGTGGTGCCCTCGCAGATGACGATTTTTGCCTGATCAGCCCGCTATGGCGGCAAGCTCCGGCGGACGGCCGGCCTTATCTGCCGGTCTGCCATAGGCCTTGAGGAAAGTACGCACGGCATTGCGTGCCGCCTTATCAAGCTCTTCATCGGTGGGTGTTTCGCCGAAAAGCGTCATCATCTGCAGATCGGCATTGGCGAGCGCCACGAACTGCCGTGCGGCGACATCGAAATCGTCGATGACGAGCACGCCCTTATGTGCGAGCCGCGCGAGAAGCGCGGAAAGGGCAGTGGTCAGCTTCCCCGGGCCCTGCTGGCGCCAGCTTTCGAACAGGTGCGGATAGCGTTCACCCTCGGTCTGCACCAGCTTGCGCAGGAATTTTCCGTCGTGATTGCAGATGCAATTCTTGTTGAGGCGCACGGCAAATTCCGTCAGCCCGTCCTCCAGATTGTCGGCCTTCTCAGGGAAGCTCGACAGTACCGAGAAGAGCATGGCATTGGCGCGGTTCATGACGTCCTCGACGACGGCGACGAACAGCGTCTCTTTTTCACGGTAGTGATTGTAGATCGTCTGGCGGGAAACGCAGGCGACGGCGGCGATCTCGTCGATGCTGGCGCCGGCAAAACCCTGGCGGCAGAAGACGTCGGCGGCGGCATCGAGGATCGACATGCGCTTGGCGCATTGCCCGCGCTGCGTATGCCCAGCCATGCCTGCCGGTGTCATGCGATCTTTCATGAAGGCGAGGATAAGGCGTCTTGACGTTTTAGACAATGGCGTCTAGTTTTACATCAGTGTCCAAAATTATTGACACGCTTGGTTCCGCCGCTGGAGATATGAGCTCCCAACTTCGTCTTCGCGCGAACGATCATCATTGACCCCAGCGCATCGGCCGAAAATCGCAATCGATTTTCGGATAGCGCGATGCGCCGATTCTAAAGAGCTGTGCGACGGAGCGACGATCCGGCGCCTCCGCTGCGTTTTTATGAAAGATCACCCTATGACGGCTTCCTTCTTTCGCATGGCCCTCATTCTCGGCCTTCTCTCGGCCATCGGGCCTTTCGCCATCGACATGTATCTACCCGCTCTGCCCTCCATCGGCCAGGACCTGCATGCCGATAACAACGTCACCCAGCTGACGCTTCTCGCTTTCTTCATCTCCTTTGCTCTCGCGCAGCTCGTCTACGGTCCGCTGTCGGATATGTGGGGCCGCAAGCTGCCGCTTTATCTCGGCATCGGCGTCTTCGCCGTCGCCTCGATCGGCTGTGCGCTGGCGACCAATATCGAAACGCTGATCGCCTTCCGTTTCATCCAGGGCATTGGCGGTGCTGCCGGCATGGTTATTCCGCGCGCTATCGTCCGCGACATGCATACCGGCGTGCAGGCCGCGCGGCTGATGTCGCTGCTGATGCTGGTCTTTTCGATCTCGCCGATCCTGGCGCCGCTGACCGGTAGCGCCGTCATCGAATTCTATGGCTGGCGCGGGGTGTTCTGGGCGGTGACGATCGCCGCCTTCATCGGTCTCGTGCTGCTTGCGACCCAGCTTGAAGAAACCCGCCCGTCCAAGGAGCGCAGCGGCAGCGGCCTCGGCAGCGCCATGGCGGCCTACCGGCTGCTGCTGTCCGACCGCAATTTCCTGACGCTGACCTTCATCGGCGGCCTCGGGATTTCGAGCTTCCTGGTCTATCTCGCCAACTCGCCCTTCGTGCTGATCCAGCATTACGGGCTGACGCCGACCGAATACAGCTTCGCCTTCTCGATCAATGCCGTCTCCTTCTTCGCGGTGTCGCAGGCGACCGGCTGGCTCGGCGAGCGTTTCGGTCTGGTGCGGGTCATGCGGATTGCCGTCAGCGCCTTCGCGCTTGCCATGGTGGTCATGGCGGTGGTGATGGCTGCCGGCTTCAATCAGCTGCCTGTCATGGCGAGTTTTCTCTTCCTCGGCTACGGCTTCCTCGGCCTCGTCATTCCGATGAGCGCGGTGCTGGCGCTCGAAGATCATGGCGCCATCGCCGGCACCGCCTCGTCGTTGATGGGCACGCTGCATTTCGTCATCGCCGCCGTCGCCATGGTGATATCGAGCCTGTTCTTCGACGGCACCGCCGTTCCGATGGCCGCCGGCATCGCGCTCTGCGCCTTCGCGGCCTTCGTGCTGACCCAGGCGACGATCGGCCGCCGCGCCGCGGTTGCCGCCGCCGAATGATCGACGACAGGCCTCACCCGGTCTCCGGGTGCGGCCGCCAAGATACGCGGCGCTGCAGAGAAAATGCAACGCGCAATTGATTATCGGTGTGCCGCGCTATCTAGGCCTGACGAAGCATTGTTAGTCTGGAGAATACGCATGGTCGACGAGAAGCGGCTGATCTCGAAAATCACCTGGAAGCTGATGCCATTTCTCGGCATCCTCTACCTCATCGCCTATATCGACCGGCAGAATGTCAGCTTCGCCAAGCTGCAGATGGTCGATGCGCTCGGGATGAGCGAATATGCCTACGGCCTCGGCGCTTCGCTGTTCTTCATCGGCTATTTTCTGTTCGAGGTGCCGAGCAACCTCTTCCTCGAGAGGCTCGGCGCCCGCGTCTGGTTCGCCCGCATCCTGGTCTCCTGGGGCCTTGTGACCGTGGCACTCGCCTTCACGCAGAACGCGACGATGTTCTATATCCTGCGCTTCCTGCTCGGCGTCTGCGAAGCCGGCTTCTTTCCCGGCGTGCTCTACCTGCTGACGCTCTGGTTCCCCGCGGATTATCGCGGCCGGATGGTCGGGCTGTTCATGATCTTCAGCGCCATCGCCAATGCCGTCGGCGCGCCGCTCGGCGGCGTGCTGCTCGATCTCGACGGTCTCTATGGTTTTGCCGGCTGGGAGTGGGTGTTCCTGGCGACCGGCATCCCGGCTATTATCGCCGGCATCGTCACCTTCTTCTATCTTCCCGGCAAGCCGGAAAACGCTGGCTTTCTGAACGGCGACGAGAAGGCTTGGCTCGAACGGCGGCTCGCTTCGGAAAATGCCGGTATGGGCGAACATGCCGGAGACGGCTTCAAGGCCCTCATCGACCCGCGCGTGCTGCTGATGGCGCTCTGCTACATCGCCTTTCCACTGTCGGCCTATGGGCTGAGCTACTGGCTGCCGACCATCGTCAAGGCCTTCGGCGTCAGCAACACGGTCAACGGCTTTCTCAACATCATTCCCTGGCTTTTGGTGGCAGTCGCCCTTTATGTCGTTCCCACCATGGCCGACAAGGCGCAATCGAAGACGCCCTATATCGTCATCCCGGCCTTTATCGGCGCGGCCTGCCTGCTGCTCTCGGCGCTGATCCCGAACCACACGCTGCAATTCGCCTTCCTCTGCGTCGCCGCCGCCGGGATTTTCGCGCCGCAGCCGGTGTTCTGGAGCCTGCCCTCGCGCTTCCTCAAGGGGGCGGGTGCCGCGGCCGGTCTTGCCGCCATCAATTCGGTCGGAAATCTCGGCGGTTTCGTCGCCCAGAACGTCGTGCCCTGGATCAAGGATGAGAGCGGCAGTACGATCGCGCCGATGTTCTTCCTGGCCGCCTGCCTTGCCGCCGGCGCCCTGCTGGTCTTCTTCGTCACGCGTCAGCTGTCGAGCCGGGAGCCGCCGGCGGCCCCGAGCAGGATCTGAGCGATCCGCGTCAGGGCGTCAGCGTGAAAGCGTCGCTTTCGCCGGGAACGAGTTCCAGCGGCCAGATGCGGTTGCGGGCCCCCTGCGGATAGTGCTCGGCATAGGCCGGCATGGTGGCGAGCAGGGTTTCGCCGAGCTGGGCGCCGAGATCGCGCAGCGACATGCGGAAGGAGGTCAGCGAGGGCTGCAGGAAATGCGTGCGCGGCTCCTCGCGGAAACCGACGACGGCGAGGTCGCGGCCGGGCACGATGCCGGCCTCGGCAAGCCTGCGGTAAAGCCCGATCGCCATCAACTCGTGGATCAGTATGATCGCGGTCGGCCTCTCTTTAATCATCAGCAGTTCGTGGCCGGCCTGATAGCCGCCCTGCTCGCTCGACTTGACACGGATGACGAGCGCCGGGTCGAAGGGGATATCGTGGCGTTTCAGCGCCTGACGGTAGCTGTCGACGAAGATGTAGCCGAGATTGATGTCGGAGGAAGGGACGGCAACCGCGATCCGCCGGTGGCCCTTGGCCACCAGCCGGTCGACGCCGCGCGCCGCCACGCCTTCGAAGTCGAGGTCCATCCAGGTGTAGCTGCCGCCGGACGCGCTGCGGCCGAGCGTCACGAAGGGGATGCGGGCCTTTTCCAGAAGCTCGATACGCCGGTCGGTACGGCGTGTCGCCGAGATGATCAGCGCGTCGACGAGGCGGCGGGCCACCATGCGTTTCAGATATTCGTGCGGATCCTCGTCGTCAGGGCAGGGCAGCATGACCAGATCGAGCTTGTGGCGGGAAAACACGCTCTGCAGGCCGTCAGTGACTCCAAGGAAGAAGTCGTCGCTGTTTTCCACCGTCTCGCGGCTGACCTCGAGCATCAGGCCGATGACATTGGTCATGCCCTGGCGAAGGCTGCGGCCCGACTGGTTGGCGACATAACCGAGCTCTTCGGCGGCGGCGAGCACCCGCCGGCGCGTGTCTTCATTGACATCCGGCTTGCCGTTCAGCGCCCGGGAAACCGTCCCGATCGAAATGTCGAGATGCTCGGCGAGCTGGCGAATTCCCTTCATCTCCGACGATGTCCCTCCCGATCGGATCGCATTTGCCCTTTCTTGCCACAGGATGACGCCTGCGAAAAGTCGGGAGAGGGATTATGGCCTGAAGCTCTGGCGGATGACGAGTTCCGGAATAACGCGTTCGGAAGCCGGCGGGGCATCCGGATCTTCGAGCCGCCGCTCCATCAGCGCGACGGCGCGCTGCGCCATGGTCTGCGGATCCTGGCGGAAAGTGGTCAGCTGATAGCTCAGCCAGGAGGATTCCGGCACGTCGTCGAAGCCGATGACGGCGACATCTTCCGGAATGCGCTGCCGCGCTTCCTGGCGCACGATATCCATCAGTCCGAAGGCGATCAGGTAGTTGGCGCAGTAGACGGCGTCGGGCTTCATTCGCTGCGAGAATAGCGCACGGCCGGCGGTGACGCCGCCCTCATAATCGGAATCGTCGCCACGTGCGGCGGTGACGGATGCGCCGAGCGACTTGGCCGCCGACAAGAAGGCGTTTTCGCGCTCGACGATCGCAGGCGTTCCCGAATTGGAGCCGATGACCGCCAGCCGTCGCCGGCCGCTGTCGTAAAAGGCCGTCGCCGCCTTGCGAGAGGCTTCGATGTTGCCGGCGCGCACGTGGTCGGCGTCGGGCTCCGAGCGGCCGATGACGATAAGCGGGTGGCCGTTTCGCTGGGCGAGTTCGAGGAAACTTGCCGGCGGCGAGCCGGAGAGGATGATGATCGCCTCGGCGCGATGGCCGATCAGCATCTTCTGGGCGGCAAGCAGTTCCTCTTCCGTCCGGCCGGTGTTGATAAGGATCGGAATGCTGCCGCGGCGGATTAGGACTTTGGCGAGTGCGGCGGCCAGATGGGCGCGAAACCCCACTTCCGGGCGGGTCGCGACGATGCCGACAAGGCGGCTCTGATTGGCGAGCACGCCACGCGCGAGATCATTGACGTGATAACCGAGCTCTTCAGCCGCCCGCAGCACCTTTTCGCGCGTTGCCGGCGCCACGCTTGCGCCCGGCGTGAAGGTGCGCGACACCGCGGAACGCGAAACGCCCGCCAGCTGCGCCACCTGCTCGGCGCTGACGAAACCCATGCGCTCTTTTTTCGGCGTCTTGCCGTCGTTCACCAGACTATCATTCATCGGCTCTCAGCTATTGATCGTCTCTGACAGCTGGATGACAGGCGGCGCGGCGGAGGTTTTTTTCAAAGGTGCTATCGTCGGCATGACCGCCGGTTGGCGTCAAAGACCCTCCCCACAAGGGGGAGGGCAGGTTATGTGAACCGGTGCGGCACATTAGCCCTCCTCCTTGCGGGGAGGGGGGCGCGGCCGGGGAATCACGGCTGATCCCCCGGTCGGGATGTCACTGATGAACAAAAAAACACCGAGGCTGCGGGACGCAACCTCGGCTGAAGGCGAACCGGCGGCGTTGCAATGAACGCCACCGCAACAGGGACTACTCGCAGACGCGCACGGTTTCGGCGTGATAGCCCCCATCATAGCGGTTGCGCACATCGCGGTCCTCGTACCAGCATCTCGGCTCGGGTTCGACATAGCGGGGGCTCTCGACATAACGCGGGCCGTCATCGACGTAGCGAGGGCCGCCATTGACGAGCGCGCCGCCGATCAGGCCGCCGACGACGCCTGCGGCAACGCCGCCGGCGATGATGCGGCCGGTGTTATCGTGATGGCGATGGTGGTCGCGTGCGGCAGCAGGCTGAATGGCCGATCCAACAAGGGCCGTGGCGATCAACAGGCTGCTAATGACTCTCTTCATGACGTTCTCCTGAAATGGCACTCGCCCCGGATAAAAGAGAAATGCGGCAGCAAGTCGATTGTTCGTTCAAACTTTGCGACATGCATTAATGCATGTCTTCGCTGAAGACCATATCAGGTCGCCGATTCCGCAGCGGTCGTCGTTGGGCATTGTCGCTTATATAAGCTACAATGCCGTGAGCTGCCTGAGGCACTGGCTGACAATTTGCTGATGAACCACTTCCATAAAGGAAGCCCGCCTTAGCGGTCTAGGCGGGTTTTGAGTGGAGTGGGCCGCAGAGGCTACTTCCCGACGGTGATTAAAAAGCCCCGCAGTTCGCGGGGCCTAGGGTGCATGGAAAGGTGTTGCGCCGGTTTGGGAACGGACCTAGCGCATCGCTATTCCACCGTGAACGTTCCGGCCCCCTTGGAGTATTTCTTACCTCCAAGCGAATTGATCGTCGCACATTTTTCCTTATCGAACTTCTCGCACATCTTGTTGTCTTTGATGGCCCATGTGCCCTTGTAGGTGGCCTTGTCCCCCTCGACAGTCGCTTCAATCGTTCCGTCTGGTTTATAGGTTGTGACGCCCGATTGAGTCTTTGACTTCCAGTGAATTGGGTGGCCTACCAACTCACTTTTCATCTGCTCCGCTGTCATGGTCGCGGCATATGCACAAGATGCGAAGGCTAGGATAATGAGGCCAGAAACCGTGATCGCTTTCATCGTTCACTCCCTTCTTCTCAAACGAAGATTGTAACCGCGTGAGAGCGCGGCGAATATTTATCCAAAAGGCTTATCTCGACATATCAGTGTGGATGAGGGCTTCGACACGCTCGATTCTGGAAGATCGAAAACCCGGTCGATTCTTCCCGGGGGAAGACCTAGTTGCCCGGCTAGCAGGTTTTCTGTTTGGCGATGCGATTCATTGTCTCAAGTCCAATTGCTTGAAACAAACGGCCGCAGCGGCTCGAACTCCACCGCCGGCACATCCTCCGACGAGGTTATCATCTTTGCCCGCTTTTTGGCGAGCTTCGCCCACCACCTCGAATTGGTTCGGATCTGATCGATGCCATAAAGTATACGAAGCATGTGTCGGGCTTCCGCAGCCTCCATTGTTACGAGTGGTATGCCATCCAGTCGTGCCGGTGCATCAGTTGCTATGTCCACTATGGCCCAAGTGGTATCACTCGCTTCCAAACGGTAATTGCTCGCCATTTCGTCCCTCCGGTCGTAGGGCGAGATTGATGCAAAATCCCCGATGCGCACATCCGGCAAAAGGGATTGGCCCCACCACCAAAAGGTGAATGCGGCCGTTTGAACATAGCTCAGCGCCGACTTCTTCACCCTGCGAGGCGCCGTGGGTAAGCAGAGCATTCAAAGACTATTCGCCGCTCCTTTGTTCTGCCGGCGACTGTTGCGAAAAAGGCGGTCCAGTCGGATCTGCTGGCGCTCTGCTCCGATCCAAATTTTTTCGAGATCATTGTCGGTTTGCGAACGGCTGCTTCGTTGTCAATATGAGCGGGCTTGTTTAGCGGCAATGATGCCGGCGTCTCGCTCCTGGAGGAAAATTCCCATGCGTTTCATGTCCATCGTCACGTCCACCGATTCGATGCATCCGACGCCCGAGCTTATCGAGGCGATAGGCAAGCTTGCTGATCGGGAAATCAAGGCCGGCCGCATGCTCGACACCGCCGGGCTGATGCCGCTGGCGACCGGTGCCCGTGTCACGATCCGGGACGGCAAGTTGAGCGTTATCGATGGCCCTTTTGTCGAGGCCAAGGAGGTCGTCGGCGGTTATGCGATCTTCGAGCTGCAGAGCAAGGAGGAGGCCGTGGCGCTGGCGGTCGAGTTCATGCAGTTGCACAAGGATCTCATGCCCGGTTGGGATGGCACGTGTGAAGTGCGCGCCTATTTTGAACCGGGTGCGGAGGGGATCTGCGACCCGCTCGCCGAAGCAAGGGCATGATCCTTTCGACCCATAATCTGGGCGGGCGGTCGTGACGGCCGCCGGCACCCATCAAACGATCCTGGCCGTCTGGCGGATCGAACAGCCGCGGCTGATCACCAGCCTGGCACGATTGCTGCGCGACGTGCCGCTTGCCGAGGATCTGACACAGGAAGCGCTCACTGTAGCCCTGGAACGATGGCCGAAGACGGGAATCCCCGAACGGCCCGGCGCATGGCTTATGACAACTGCCAAGCGTCGAGCGCTCGATCATCTTCGTCGTCGCCGGATGCTGGATCAGAAGCACCAGATGATCGTTCGGGAAATGGAGGAGGAAGAGCAGATCATGCCCGATCTAGACACCCCTCTGGATGATGATATCGGCGATGAAATGCTGCGTCTGATATTTACGGCGTGCCACCCGCTGATCTCGCGCGAGGCGCGCGTAGCTCTGGCCTTACGGATGATCTGCGGCCTGACGACACAAGAAATCGCCAGGGCATACCTGGCGTCGGAAGCAACGATCGCCCAACGCATCCTCCGCGCCAAGAAGACATTGTCGGATTCGGGGCTCGCCTATGAGACGCCGCATGGCGAGCAACTGTCGCAACGTCTCGCCTCGGTGCTGGAGGTCATCTACCTGATCTTCAACGGGGGTTACACGGCCGCCCGCGGCGACAACTGGTTTCGGCTGCAATTGTGCAATGAGGCGCTGCGGCTGGGCCGGGTCTTGACATCCGTGGCGCCGCTGGAGCCGGAGGCGCATGCGTTGCTGGCGTTAATGGAACTGAACGCGTCCCGTGCTGCGGCGCGGACGGATGCTGCCGGCGATCCGATCCTGCTTCTCGAACAAAACCGTGACCGCTGGGATCGGTTGCAGATTCAGCGGGGGTTGAAGGCGTTGATGAGGGCCGAAGAGCTTGGCGGTGCCGGCGGGATCTATGCCCTGCAGGCCGCGATCATTGCATGTCATGCAAGGGCAATGACGGCCGATGAAACCGATTGGAGGCATATAGCCGGTCTCTATGCGGAGCTTGCCGGGCTTCTGCATTCGCCGATCGTCGAACTCAATCGAGCGGTGGCCATCGGCATGGTCGAAGGCCCCGAGGCGGCATTGGACATCATTGAAAGCCTGCGCGACGAGCCCGCATTGAAAGACTATCATCTTCTGCCCAGCGTTCGCGGCGATCTTCTTTATAAGCTTGGCCGATACGACGAAGCGTGGCGAGCCTTTCAAGCGGCGGCCGCCCTTGCCGAAAATAAGAGGGAGCACGATTTCCTCATGCGCCGTGCTGGTGAAGCTGCCGCAGCGAAGCGTTGATTGTAACGTATCTCGGTCTTCATGGCTGAGGTGGCTCGCCCTACATGGTCTTCCGAGGGTTGCCCGGACAGGCCGAACCGCTCCTCATCGCAGGAGGACATTGGAATCGATTCTGCCAAACTGAAGACCGGCTAGTTTAGGTCATACCGGTATGTTTTAGGTCATAGCCAGTGGCGTCCAACACATCTTCGGGAATATCGTCGAAGGAGGCGTAGTTGAGGTTATAGAGCCTGGAATAGAGCTTGCCGTTCTTCATCAATTGCCGGTGGTTACCGCTTTCGATGATTTCGCCGTTCTGCAGCACGATGATGCGGTCGGCCTCGCGGATCGTGGCCAGGCGGTGGGCGATGACGAGGCCGGTGCGGTTTTCGAGCAACTTCACCAGAGCCTTCTGGATCAGCATCTCGGTATAGCTGTCGATATTGGCGGTCGCCTCGTCGAGCACGAGGATCTTCGCATCCGCCACAAGCGCGCGGGCAAAACTCAAAAGCTGGCGCTGGCCGAGCGAAAGATTGCCACCGCGCTCGCCGAGAACACTGTCGTAGCCATCGGGCAGGCGCATGACGAAATCGTGCGCGCCGACGGCTTTTGCAGCCTCGATCACTCGTTCGCGGGTCGCATCCTGCTTGTGGTAGCGGATGTTTTCGAAGACGGTGCCGGTGAAGAGGAAGGGTTCCTGCAGCACCATGGCGATTTCGGCCCCGAGCGAATCCTGCGTCACGTCACGCACGTCGTGGCCGCCGACCAGAACCTGGCCCTGCTGCACGTCGTAGAAGCGATGGATCAGCGACATGCAGCTCGATTTGCCCGAGCCCGTCGGCCCGACCAGGGCGACCGTCTCGCCGGGATTGACCTTGAAGCTCACATGTTTCAGCACCGGATGTTTCGGATTGTAGCCGAAGACGACGTCCTTGAATTCGACCGAGCCGTCCATGTCGCGCGACAGGGCCTTGGCATCCGGCGCATCCTTGATGTCAACCGGCACGTCGAGCACTTCCGTCAGCCGCTGGCCAGACGCCATGGCGCGCTGCATCACCGAATATTGCAGGGTCAGAGAACGGATCGGGTCGAAGAAGCGCTGGATATAGAAAAGGAAGGCGACGAGGACGCCGACATCGAGCGCCTGGTTGAGAACGCGGGCGCCGCCGACGACGATGACGAGGGCCATCGCCACGCCGGTCAGGCTGTCGACGATCGGCACCATCACCTGCGCATAACGCGCCGCCGTCAGATGCGTCTTGAGGTTGGCACGCGCCTTGTCGTCATAGAGCGTGAAGTTGACGCCCTGCCGGTCCATGCTCTGGACGGCGCGCACGCCGTGAATGGCTTCGGCAAGCGCGCCGTTGGCGACCGAATTGGTCTCGTGGGCTGCCATGAAGGACTTGCGGGCGAGCGGCAGCCAGAATAGCCGGACGACGAAGAGCACCGGCAGCACCGCGAGCGTCAGCAGGCCCAGCTTGAAATCGAGATAGAGCATCACGAAGACGATACCGAAGAGCAGCACGATGTCGCCGACTGAGAGTACCGAGGTTTCGAGGAATTCCTGCATCGAGTTGACGTCGCCCTGCAGACGCGACATCAGCCGGCCGACTTCGGTCTTGTCCATGAAGGAGAGCGAGACGCGCTGCAGATGCGAAAACATCGCCCTGCGGATATCGAAGAGCACGTCTTCCGCCACGCCGCCGACCAGCGTCTCCTGGGCGTAACTTGCCGCATAATTGATGAGAATGGCGACCGCGAAGGCAGCGATCGCCCAGATCAGCGCCGAAGGATTGCCGCCCGGCGCCATGCCGTGGTCGATGGCATAACGGATGATCAGCGGGATCAGCAATTGCATCATCGTGAAGGTCAGGACGGCGACGACGGCCCAGCCGACCTGGCGGCGATAGGGATGAACGAAAGCCCAGATGCGCTTGACGATATTGCCGTCGAAGGCCTTTCCGAACATCTCCTCCTCGACGCGATGCGAACCGACGACTGCCCGCGGCGGGCGGCGCCCATCCTCGCGAACGTCGGGACGCTCGGTTTCCAGTTCCTCGGCCATGCTATTCCTCCCGCGGCCATCCCAGCAGGTGGCCTGCACGTTCATTGCTCGTCCCCTTCTCTCCGCTGGGGAGAAGGGGTGATCTCATTACGCGCTCAACACCTCGTCGCCCGGCCGGACCTGCAGCTCGTAGAGCGCCTTGTAACGTCCGCCGAGCGCCAGCAGCGCCGCATGCGTTCCGCGTTCGACGATCTTTCCGTCTTCGACGAACAGGATCTGGTCGGCATGCATCAGCGAGCTCAGGCGATGGGCGACGATGATAGTCACGCGGTCGGCGGCATAGCGGCGCATGGCGCTGCGGATACGCTGTTCGGTGGCGGCGTCGATTGCCGCCGTCGAATCGTCGAACACCATCACCGCCGGCTTCAGCATCAGCGCGCGGGCGATCGAAAGACGCTGCCGCTGGCCGCCGGACAGCGAAACGCCGCGCTCGCCGACGACGGTATCGTAGCCTGTGGGCAGGCCGAGCACGTAATTGTGCAGCTGGGCGCTTTCGCTGGCGCGTTCGATGCGGCCTTCCTTTGCCCAGGGGTCGCCATAGGCGATGTTGTTTTCGATCGTCGTCGTGAACAGGAAGGAATCCTGCTGGACGACGGCAATCGCCCGGCGCAGCGATTGCAGCGTTGCCTTGCGGATGTCCTGGCCGTCGAGCGTGATCTTGCCGCCGCTGACATCGTAGAAGCGGGGAATGAGATGGGCGATCGTCGACTTGCCGCTGCCGGGAGGCCCGACGATACCGATTGTCTGGCCGCGCCTGGCTTCGAAGGAGACATCGTGGAGCACGGTGCGCTTTTCCGCACCGGGATAGGCGAAGCTGACATTCTCGAAGCGCAGCACGCCGTCGGTAGTGTTCAGGTCGCGCGCATCCGGCGCATCCTTGATCGCGATGTCGAGGTCGAGCAGGTTGAAGAGGCGTGAGCCGCAGGTGGAAGCGCGGGCGAAGGCATTGACCATCAGGCCGAGCTGGCGCACCGGCATCTGCAAAATGGTCATGAAGGTCAGGAAGGAGGCGAGCGTGCCGACGGTGATTTCGCCCGACATGACCTTGCCGCCGCCGACGAAGAGCACCAGGCCCATGGCTGCGAAGAAGGAGAAGGTCATGGCGCTGGTATTGGTCACACGGATGCCGACGCGCTGATGGGCGAGCGCCAGTGCGTTTTTCGAGGCCGCCTCGAATTTCGACATTTCGTGGTCCTGTGCGGCAAAGGCGCGCACGACGCGGATGCCGCCGAGATTTTCCTCCATGATGCGGGTCAGCACCGACAGCCGCTCCTGCAGGTCGAGCCAGGTGGCGCGCAGCTTGAGCTGCGTCACCGAGGAGCGCCAACCGACGAAGGGCACGAAGGAGAGCGCCAGAAGCCCGAGCACGACATCGGTCGACAGCAGCATATAGGCGCCGATGCCGATCAGGATCGACAGCAGGATCATCCGGACCAGCGCCGTCGAAAAATACATGCGCACGCCTTCGAGATCGAGCAGGCCGATGGTGATCAGGTCGCCGGAATGCACCGTGTCGTGAAAGCTGAAGGAGAGGCGCTGGATCTTCTCGTAGCAGGCCAGCCGCAATTCGTAGCCGATGTGATGGCCGACGGCTTCGCTGTAATAGTTCTGCACCATGGTGAACAGGCCGCGCAGCACCGCCGCGCCGAGCAGCAGCAGCGCCGTGGTCAAAAGCGCGTCCTGGGCCGCCTGGCCTGCAGCCCCGCCGCTCATCGCCATCTGCGTGTGGTCGACCGCCTGGCCGAGAAGGCGGGGGATCATCAGCTGGAAGGTGGAAGCGACAAGCGTGGCGCCGATCGCAAAGCCCGATTGCCAAGGGTGGCGGAAGGCCATCATGGTGATGCGCACCAAGGTGTAGAGGCCTCGGCCCCAGCCTGCCGCAGTTGCAAGCGCCATCGAAGCCGAAGGCTTCGTCGCGCGTATTAACGCATCGCTGCTCACGGTATTTTTTCCAATAGATGTGGTGCTCGGACGCTGGCCCGAAAAGACGGCAAATCCATGAAGGGATTGATAGCACCGTCACTTTTGCCGATTCCGCCCGGGGGTTCAAGTAAACAATTCACCAACTGGTTATTTTTACGTGAGGTCCTCTCGCATCCCCTTGGGAACAATCGGCGCGCGGGTGGGTTGCAGCAGGCGAACCCTTGAGGCAACCATCACCGGAGAGAGATCCATGCCGCTGAAAGCCCTCGCTCTCAATGCAACACTGAAGACCAGTGATGCCAAGGAGCCGTCTTCGACCGACCGGATGATCGGTCTTATCGACAAGGCGCTGTCGGCCTATGACGTCAAGACGGAGGTGCTCCGGCTTGCCGATTTCAACGTCAAGCCAGGCGTCACATCGGACGAAGGCGCCGGCGATGACTGGCCTGAAATTCGCGCCAAGCTGCTCGCCGCCGATATCTTGATCATGGCGACGCCGATCTGGCTCGGCCAGCCTTCCAGTGTCTGCAAGCGGGTGCTGGAACGGATGGATGCCTTTCTCGACGAGACGGACGATCAGGGCCGCATGATCTCATATGGCAGGGTCGCGGCCGTTGCCGTCGTCGGCAACGAGGACGGCGCCCATCATGTGTCGGCCGAGCTCTACCAGGCGCTGAACGACGTCGGTTTCACCATTCCGGCCAATGCCGTCGCCTACTGGGTCGGCGAGGCGATGGGCTCCACCAATTTCGTCGATATCGACAAGGTGCCGAAGGTCGTGACGAAAGCCGTCGACATGCTGGCCCGCAATACGGCACATCTGGCGGGCTTGCTGAAGGCGGAGCAATATCCGGGCGAGGGTGGCTGACGCCCGAACACACGCCCTTGACGCTTCAAAATCATATTATCTTTCAATAGCTTGAATCGGCATGACAATAAAGCTCTTGCCATGGGCGCCGTTTAGCGCTTTCATACACGACTAGTTTAATAGACTATCGGATGAGCGTGATTGCTCCGCTCGTGCACTTTCGAGGCCTCCGGCTCGGACCTCGATGCTGCGGCAGATGTTCGTGAATGGCCGTGTGAACCTCATCAACGCATGATCTGCCTTTTTTATGCGTTGAAACCTCGATCGACACACAGTGCGGATGAAGCCGCAAAGGAGTTGCGATGACGGTTCAGGGACTTTTTTCCGCCAGAGCCAATGCGGCGGCGCAGATATCCGCCGTGCCGCGCATTGCGATCGTCGGCCGCGGCTTTTCCGGCATGATGACGGCGATCGCGCTGATGAAGACGGTGCGCGCGCCCTTCCATCTGCAGCTGTTCGACCCCAATTCGTCGGTCAGCGGCGGGCAGGCGCTGGCCTCCGCCCGCGCCTCGACGATCCTCAACACCCGCGTGCGCGATCTCTCGGTCGCGGTCGGCGACAATGACGATTTCAACGACTGGCTCTGTAGCAATACAGCCTTTCGCGCCGCGGTACCCGCCGCCATCCCGGGTTTCCGGCAGATCTTCGTGCCGAAGGAAATCTTCAGCGATTATGTCTACCAGCGCTTTTCCGAAGCGCTTGCCGCCCGCCGCGACATTACCGTTCAGGTCTGCAACGATCCCGTCGTCGCGATCCGCCGGAGCCACGGCAACCGCTACCTGCTCGAAAGCGCCAATCCCGCCAACCCGCTGTTCGATACGGTAATCCTTGCCACCGGCTACGGCCTCGGCGATCAGGATACCGGTAAGCGGGAGGTTTCGCCGGTCAGGGCCCAGCGCCTGGTGGCAAGGCCGCATGCGGTGCTGCTCGGCAGCGGCATCCGCGTCGTCGACCAGTTGCTGCAGCTGCGCGATTGCGGTTATGCCGGCCAGGTGACGATCATTTCCCGGCGCGGCTTCCTGCCTCAAAGCCATACGCCGAATTCGGCCGATCCGGTGTTTCCGGCCGAAGCGCTGCCCGAGAGCCTGCCCGACATCGTGCGCTTCATCCGCCAGGCCTGTCGCGAGGCGGAGGAAGAGGGCCGAAGCTGGCAATCGGTGATGAACGGACTGAGGAAACATGCCCGCTCGCTCTGGCGCTCGCTGCCGGCGCGCGACAAACACCAGTTCAACCGGCATTTGAGGGCAATCTACGACAGCCATCGCAACCGCCTGCCGGAGGCCATGCATCTGCGGCTGAAACGCGAGCTTGCCGAAGGCCGCACGGTGTTGCGCCGCGGGCATGCCGGCCGCCGGGGCCTGAGCGGCCTGTTTTTCACGCCGGCCGGTTCCTCTACCGAGGAGATCATCCATGCCGAGCGCATCATCGATTGCCGCTGTCAGGCGCCGGATCTTTCGGCACCGCTGATCCAGAGCCTGTTTTCCGCCGGTCTCGCCATGCCGGACGAACTCTCCCTCGGGCTGGCGGTCAATGCGCGCGGAGAGCCTTTCCTCGAGGACGGCGCGGCGGTCGCAGGGCTTTTTGCCGTCGGTCCGCTCGGCCTTGGCAGCCTGCCCGATATCGATCTCGTGCCGGAAATCGTCTCGCAGGCCTATGCCGCTGCCGAACGGGTCGGCGAGCGGTTCTATCCGCAGGTGAAAGCCGTCTGAAAAACGAGGCTGGTTCGGAACCATCCGCCCGCCGCCGCGTTATAAAGCGCTGGTGACTCTGAGGGGCCGATGGAAGCATTGAATAGAAATGATACGTCTCTTAACGAGGAGGGACGATTTCGCTTACTGGTCGATGCCATCACCGACTACGCCATCTATATGCTCAGCCCCGAAGGCATCATCACCAGCTGGAATACCGGGGCTCAGCGTTTCAAAGGTTACAAGCCTTCCGAAATTCTCGGCGAGCATTTTTCGCGGTTCTATCTGGATGAGGACCGCGCCGCGGGAATTCCGGAGCGCGCGCTCACCACGGCGAAAGAGCAAGGCCGATTCGAAGGCGAGGGCTGGCGTAAGCGCAAGGATGGCAGCCGCTTCTGGGCCCATGTGATCATCGATCCGATCCGCCGTCCCTCCGGTGAACTCATCGGTTTTGCCAAGATCACCCGCGATCTGACTGAACGCAGGGCCGCCGAAAACGCGATCCGCCAGAGCGAGGAACAGTTCCGCCGGCTCGTCCAGGGCGTCTCGGACTATGCGATCTACATGCTCGATCCCGAAGGCAATGTCAGCAGCTGGAATTTCGGCGCCGAGCGCATCAAAGGCTATAGGCCTAAAGAAATCATCGGCCGGCATTTCTCGACCTTCTATACTCCCGAGGACCGCGAAGCCGGTATTCCGCAAACCGCGCTCAGGATCGCCCGTACCGAAGGCCGGTTCGAGAGGGAAGGCTGGCGCGTGCGCAAGGACGGCACGCGTTTCTGGGCCAGCGTCGTCATCGACGTCATCCGCGGCGATGACGGCGAGGTGCTCGGTTTTGCCAAGATCACCCGCGATATCACCGAAAAGATGGAGACCCAGCGGGCATTGGAGCAGGCGCGCGAAGAGCTCTTCCAGTCGCAGAAGATGGAAGCGATCGGTCAGTTGACCGGCGGTATCGCCCATGACTTCAACAATCTGCTGATGGCCGTGCTCGGCAGTCTCGAAATCCTGAAGAAACGGATGCCGCAGGATCTATCGCTGACATCGCTGGTCGACAATGCCATGCAGGGTGCGCAGCGGGGTGCTGCGTTGACGCAGCGCATGCTGGCCTTTTCCCGCCGGCAGGAACTGCATATGGAGCCGATCGACGTCTCCGGCCTGATGCGCGGCATGATGGATATGCTCAGCCGTTCGCTCGGGCCCCTGACCAGGATCGAGACCTCGTTCCCCATCCGGCTGCCGACGATCCTTACCGATCCCAACCAGCTGGAGATGGCGATCCTGAATCTCGTCGTCAACGCCCGCGACGCCATGCCATCCGGCGGCCGGATCGTGCTTCGCGCCTCCGAGGAATCGGTGCCGTCAGGCAAGGGTCCGCTGCGGTCTGGCCGGTATGTCCGTATCGCGGTGATCGATGAAGGCGAGGGCATGGATGCAAAGACGATGGAGCAGGCAGTGACCCCGTTCTTCACCACCAAGGGTGTTGGCAAGGGCACCGGTCTCGGCCTTTCCATGGTGCAGGGTCTTGCCTCCCAGTCCGGCGGCCGCCTCATGTTGAAAAGCCGCCTCGGCGAAGGCACGACAGCTGAATTGTGGTTCCCGGTCGTCACTGTCGAGCAGGTAGCCGAGGTCACAGCAAACCCGCCGCAACGCGCGGAAAATACGCCGCGCGGGCTGCGTATCGTCGCCGTCGATGACGATGGTCTGGTGCTGATGAATACGACGCTGATGCTGGAGGATCTCGGTCACACCGTGTTCGAGGCGATGGCAGGTCCCGAAGCGCTGGAGATCCTGCGCAGGCAGCCGGTCGATCTGGTCATTTGCGACCACGCCATGCCGCGCATGACGGGCGCCGAGCTCGCCGAGGTGATCCGCGAGGAGTGGCCCGAGATGCCGATCATTCTCGCAACCGGTTACGCCGAGCTCCCCGAGGGCACCCGCATTGCCAATCTGCCCCGCCTCGGCAAGCCCTTCTCGCAGGCGCAGCTCGCCGATGCGATCAGCCGGGTCGCTTCTTAAAGGGCGCGGAGCGGCTATGCGCGACGCTTATCATCGCCACTATCCTGGATGACGTCGCGGTCGGTTCCCCCGCGGAGTTCGCTCGGCGTCAAGACTTGTTGTTCACTCGCCGTGGCTGACGATGCACCGCTGAGGAGGCGTTTTTCGGTCTCTTGCAAGTCAAGGATCGCCCGTTCCATCCGCTCAGCCGGAGTTTCGCGTGCGGTGACTCGCCACCGGTGATGCTGCCACAAGGTAACGAGCAGGCGTCGGCTCGGAACTTCTATCGTTTCATGAAGGAACCATGCTCCCCCCACTGCAACGACAAGCGCGACCGCGATCACGGCCGATTCCGGCATCAGAGTTTCAAAAGTCCGATGCACCAGGAACATTATCGGCACGTGGAAAAGATAGAGCGAGAAGCTGATCGTCCCGAGAAACCTCGCAGGCGCAGCCGCCAGGACATAGGCTGCGATCGGAGGCTGCCGAGCAACCAGCGCGACAATGACGGCTGCGGCGACGGCGCTTTGCAGGCTCCAGAATTCAGGGGAAAAACCAGGCACGAGATGCCGGTAAGTGAAGAACACCGCCAGCAGGAAGAGCGTGAAAGTTCCGGTGAGAGGGGATGGCGTCCATCGATCCCAGCAGGAATGCATCTTCCCGGCAAGTGCGCCGAAAAGAAAATAGGGGAGCTTGGACAAGAGCATGATTCCAGGCCCAGGCAATTCAAGCAGACCATCGACGACGACGACCACTGCGAAGCCGGCGATCACCCCGCTGTAGCGTTGCGGGCGGGCTAGGCAAAGCCACAGGATCGGGAAGAGCAGATAGAATTGAATTTCAGGTGGAATTGACCAGAAAACGCCACTTGAGCCCAGAAGAAAGACATGGCGCACAAAATCGGTGCCGCCGATGATCGGCTGAACGAAGCCCAGATTTTGTATGCCGGACAGCATCGCCACGAGCAGAACGGCAGCCAGATAAACCGGATAGATGCGGGCAAATCGGCTCACCAGAAAATCCAGGACGTTTTCTCGGGTCACCGGCCGCGCGCCGTAGAGATGGGCCATCAGAAAGCCGCTGAGGGCAAAAAACAAGCCGACGGCTTCGCTGCCCATGGTCGTCAAAAGCGCGGATGCCCCTGGAAAGATAAGTCCGACATGCGCCTGCACGACCAGCAGGGCGGCGATACCGCGCAGGCCATCGAGACTGGGAATGTAATCCGGCCGGTTCATGTGCAGCTTTTGTAAAATTCCGTTCCGATAAGAAGTATCGGACATCGCTTTACACGATCTTAATCCGGTTGCGCTCGAGCCGCTTGGCGCAACCGCTTGCCGCACCCGGATTAAGCCCGGCGGCCTCTTCCCATCTCGCCGCGAAGGATGAACAGCAGCAAGGCGAGCGCCATCGCCGCCAACCCATACCAGGTGATCGCATAGACGAGATGGTTGTTGGGGAAATGGATGATCGTCAGACCGCCGACAGGCAAGCCGCCCGGATTGGCCGAGGCGCCGGCATCGATGAAATAGGGCGCGATCGCAGCGACGCCACGCTTTTGCGCGATCGCCGCGACATCGCGCGAATACCAGCGGTCGGCGGCAGCGTCGTTGGCTTGCAGCAGCGATCCCTTCGGCTCGGTCATCCGTATGAGGCCGGTGATCTCGACGGGGCCTGACAATTCGCCCCCGCGGCGCGTCGCCGGATCGCGTCTATCGATCGGCACGAAGCCGCGATTGACGAGAATGGCCGTGCCGTCGGCGAGTGTTAGCGGCGTCATTACCCAATAACCCGGACCGAGCGCCGTCGACGCATAGACCAGCGTCTCCTTGTCGTTTGCCAGAGCTCCGGTCGCACTCACCCGCCGATATTCGTCGTCGGCGGCATTGACCTTGCCCCAATCGGCCTGCGCCGGCGCCGGAACCGGTGGCGCATGCACACGCTGGTCGACGCGGGCGATGAGGCCGCTCTTCCAGGCGAGCCGCTGCACCTGCCAGGTGCCGAGCGCTGCGAGGATTGCGGCAAGCAGCGCCAGGCAGACGCAGAAGAACGCGCGTTTTGCCCGAGAGGGCCGTCTTGCCGATTTGTCCGGAGCCACGCTCATGGGCTGAACCGATGCCGCCGGCGCTGCCGCCGGCGCCCCGTGACCATCACGGCATGTTCTTCATCATCTCGGGGCTCATCGGCATCATGTTGGTGTTGAGATGATGCATGACCCAGAGAGACCCGGAGAGAGCGATGGCGACGATGATGATGGTGAAGATCAGCGCCATCATCGTCCAGCCGCCCTCACTGCGCGGGTTCATGTGCAGGAAGAAGACCATATGGACGACGATCTGGATGGCGCCGATGCCCATCACCAGCACCGCCGTCACCAGCGGGCTGGCGAACACGCCTGCCATGACGAGCCAGAACGGAATGGCGGTCAGGACGACGGAGAGCGCAAAGCCCGTCATATAACTCTTGAACGTGCCATGGCCGGCCTGGTGACCGTGGCTGTGGCCGTGATGGGCCTCGTGGGCATCCTCATGTGCGGGTGCTTGCGAACTCATCCGAGTACTCCGAGCAGATAGACGAAGGAAAAGACGCCGATCCAGACGACGTCGAGGAAGTGCCAGAACATCGAAAGGCACATCAGACGGCGGCGGTTGGCCTCGACCAGCCCGTGCATCGACACCTGCACCATCAGCGTGATCAGCCAGATGATGCCGAAGGTGACGTGCAGGCCGTGCGTGCCGACCAGCGTGAAGAAGGAGGAAAGGAAGGCGCTGCGCGTCGGCCCGGCGCCCTCATGGATCAGGTGGATGAACTCGTAGAGCTCGAGCCCGATGAAGGCTGCGCCGAACAGGCCGGTGACGGTGAGCCAGAACAGCGTTTCCGCCTTGGCATTGCGCTCCATCTGCAACATGGCGAAGCCATAGGTGATCGAGGAGAACAGCAGCATTGAGGTGTTGAGGGCGACGATCGGCAGATCGAAGAGATCGGCCGGCGACGGACCGGCCGCATAGTTGCGACCGAGCACGCCGTGCGTGGCAAACAGCACGGCGAAGATCAGGCAGTCGCTCATCAGGTAGAGCCAGAAACCGAGATTGGTGCTGTTCTCTGGGTGATGGTCTTCCGTCAGGTAGAATTCAGGCTTTTCGGCCGTGTCGATGGTCTGATCGCTCATGGTCTTTACACCTGCTCGGCAAGCAGCGCGGTGCGCTTGCCTTCCGTTGCGGTCACCTCTTCGGCGGGGATGTGGAAGTCGCGTCGGTAGTTGAAGGTATGGCCGATCGCCACGACCAGCAGACCGACGAAGGAGACGACGACCAGCCACCACATGTACCAGATCAGGCCGAAGGCGAGGGCGACGCTGATGGCCGAGAGGATTGCGCCGGTGCCGGTGTTCTTCGGCATATGGATCGGCCGGAAGCCTTCCAGCGGCCGGGCATAACCGCGGTTCTTCATATCGTACCAGCTGTCATGGTCGTGCACGACCGGCGTGAAGGCAAAGTTGTAATCCGGCGGCGGCGAGGCGGTCGACCATTCCAGCGTGCGGCCGTCCCAGGGGTCGCCGCTATCGTCACGCAGTTCCTCGCGCTTCATGAAGCTGACGGCGATCTGGATCAGGAAGGCCACGATGCCGAGCGCGATCAGTCCGACGCCGAAGGCGGCGATGATGAACCAGATCTGCAGCGACGGGTCTTCGAACTGGCTCATGCGGCGGGTGACACCCATCAGGCCGAGCACATAGAGCGGCATGAAGGCGAACCAGAAGCCGATCTGCCAGAACCAGAAGCTCAGCTTGCCCCAAAAGGGATCGAGCTTGAAGCCGAAGGCCTTCGGGAACCAATAGTTCACGCCGGCGAACATCCCGAAGAGAACGCCGCCGATGATGACGTTATGGAAGTGGGCGATGAGGAACAGCGAATTGTGCAGGACGAAGTCGGCCGGCGGCACGGCAAGCATGACGCCGGTCATGCCGCCGATGACGAAGGTAACCATGAAGCCGACCGTCCACAGCATCGGCACCTCGTAGCGGATGCGGCCGCGATACATGGTGAACAGCCAGTTGAAGATCTTCGCCCCGGTCGGGATCGAGATGATCATCGTGGTGATGCCGAAGAAGGAGTTGACGGAAGCACCCGAGCCCATCGTGAAAAAGTGGTGCAGCCAGACGATGTAGGACAGGATCATGATCACGCAAGTGGCGTAGACCATCGAGGCGTAGCCGAACAGGCGCTTGCCGGAGAAGGTGGCGACGACTTCGGAGAAGATGCCGAAGGCGGGCAGCACCAGGATGTAGACCTCCGGATGACCCCAGATCCAGATGAGGTTGATGTACATCATCGGGTTGCCGCCGAGGTCGTTGGTGAAGAAGTTCGTTCCGGCATAGCGGTCGAGCGACAACAGGGCGAGCGTTGCCGTCAGGATCGGGAAGGATGCGACGATCAGCACGTTGGTGCACAGCGCCGTCCAGGTGAAGACCGGCATCTTCATGAAGGTCATGCCTGGCGCGCGCATCTTGACGATGGTGGCGATCAGGTTGATGCCCGAAAGCGTCGTTCCGACACCGGCCACCTGCAGGCCCCAGATATAATAGTCGACGCCGACACCCGGACTGTAGGCCGCGCCCGACAGCGGCGGATAGGCGAGCCAGCCGGTCTGGGCGAATTCGCCGATGAACAGCGACAACATGATGATGATCGCGCCGGCCGTGGTCATCCAGAAGGAAAAATTGTTGAGGAAGGGGAAGGAGACGTCGCGCGCGCCGATCTGCAGCGGCACGACGAAGTTCATCAGGCCGGTGACGAAGGGCATCGCCACGAAAAAGATCATGATGACGCCGTGGGCGGTGAAGACCTGGTCGTAATGGTGCGGCGGCAGATAGCCCTCCGAACCATTGAAGGCGATCGCCTGCTGGATGCGCATCAGGATCGCGTCGGAGAAACCGCGCAGCAGCATGATGACGGCCAGGATCACATACATGATGCCGATCTTTTTGTGATCGACGCTGCAGATCCAGTCGTTCCAGAGCGGACCCCAGAACTTGAAATAGGTGATGAGGCCGAGCACCGCGATGGCGCCGATGACGACGCCGATGAAGGTCACGACCAGGATCGGCTCGTGATAGGGAATGGCATCGAGGGTCAACCGGCCGAAGACGAACTTCAGGAGGTCAGGATTGGAAAACATGGAACAACCCGTTCATTATGTCTTGCGACGCAAAGCGCCAGGTTAATTGTTGTCGTTGAGCTGCGCCGGCGCAGGATCGGCGCCGTTGGTCATGCCGGGCATGGAATGGCCGTCATGCTGCATGTCCATGCCGGGCGTGCTTTGCATGCCGGGCATATCGTGCTGCATGCTGTTGCCGTCGCTTGACTTGGCCGGTTCGCTGCGCGCCGGAGCACCCGTTGCCGGCACGGTGGCGGCGGGCGCCACGATGCCTTCGTCGGCATGGCGGTTGTCATATTGCAGCTTGTCGCGGTTCTCGGCACTTTCCTTGCCGCCGCCGCCCGTCATGTCGATGTGCATCATCTCGTTCATGCACATCTTGCCCGGCGTGGCGCACATGTTGAGGATGGCGTCATAGAGATCGGCATCGGCGCCGGCGAAATAGCGCACCGGCTCCTTCTCGCTCGGCTTTTCGAGCTTCAGATAGGCGTCGCGGTTGAGCATGGTGCCCTTTTGCTTGACCTGAGCCACCCAGGTGTCGAAGCCTTCGCGGCCGAGGCCGTGGAACTTGAAGCGCATATGCGAGAAGCCCGAGCCGCTGTAATTGGCGGAGAAGCCCTCATACTCGCCCTCTTTGTTGATGACGGCGTGCAGCTTGGTCTCCATGCCCGGCATGGCGTAGATCTGGCCGGCAAGGGCGGGGATATAGAAGGAGTTCATCACCGAGGAGGCGGTGATCTTGAAATTGATCGGCATGTCGACCGGGGCAGCAAGCTCGTTGACGGTGGCGATGCCGAGTTCCGGATAGAAGAACAGCCACTTCCAGTCGAGCGCCACGACTTCGACGGTCAGCGGCTTGGTATCGGCCGGGATGGTGCGTTCGGCATCGAGGCGGTCGAGCGGGCGGTAGGGATCGAGCTTATGGGTGGAAATCCAGGTGACGGCGCCGAGCGCGATGATAATCGCCAGGGGTGCCGCCCAGATGACGATTTCGAGGCGGGTCGAATGGTGCCATTCCGGGGCATAGGTTGCGGCGGTGTTGGAGTGGCGGTAGCGCCAGGCAAAGAGCAGCGTCAGGAAGATCACCGGGATGATGATCAGAAGCATCAGCACCGTCGAGATGATGATGAGATCGCGCTGTTGCACGGCGATGTCGCCGGACGGCGCCATGACCACCATGTTGCATCCTGCCAGGAAAAGCAGCGGCAAGACGGATAGAAGGCGGGAAAACTTCATGAGTTTTGGCACGTCTCTAAGCTCTTGTTGTTTCGTTTGTTCCGCGACTAAAGCACTGAACCGGATCGCGACATGAGGCCTTTGGTCGCAGTGCAGCAAGCATGCCGCACTGCGGCGTAAACCCGGGTGTCCTATAGCGTTGAAATCCTGACGGAATCCAGAAGGATTTTTCGCCAGCGCATGTTCAGTCCAATATATCCGCAAGAACCGGCCAGGCCAGCATTTGCAGGGGAAAATCACTGTCCGGATCCCGCAATTTTTTCCCCTCCACGCTCATTTGCGCCGCGATGATGAACTATTTCAGTCTTACGGACTTGATAAGCCTGCAGGTTTGATCAAGATCACGCTTGGGGCGCCTTGCCGGAAGCGCCTTAACGAGGAGGCGTTTATGGCAACAACATCGCATTACGGACCGTCGTCATCGTCGCTTGAACGCGACGCGCGGCGCATTCACGACGACAAGCCGGTTTCGCCGGGCAGCATCGCCATCGGCGTGGTGATCGGCCGCATGTCGGAATTCTTCGATTTCTTCGTCTACGGCCTCGCCTCCGTCCTGGTCTTTCCACAGCTCGTCTTCCCCTTCGCGCCCGACAGGCTGACGGGCACGCTCTATTCCTTCGCCATTTTCTCGCTCGCCTTCCTCGCCCGCCCCGTCGGCTCCGTCGTCTTCATGACGATCGACCGGATGTACGGGCGCGGCACCAAGCTGACGATCGCGCTTTTCCTGCTCGGCGGCTCGACGGCCTCGATCGCCTTTCTGCCGGGATATGAGGAGATCGGCGTCTGGTCGATCGCGCTGCTGGCGCTCTTCCGTCTCGGCCAGGGTTTTGCGCTCGGCGGTGCCTGGGATGGGCTTGCCTCGCTGCTGGCGTTGAATGCGCCGGCCAATCACCGCGGCTGGTATGCGATGATCCCGCAGCTCGGCGCGCCGATCGGCTTTGCGCTGGCCAGCACGCTGTTCGGTTATTTCGTCGCCAATCTTTCCAGCGAGGATTTCCTTTCCTGGGGCTGGCGTTACCCCTTCTTCGTTGCCTTCGCGATCAACGTCGTGGCGCTGTTTGCGCGTTTGCGGCTGGTGATGACCAAGGAATTCGGCACGCTGCTCGAACAGCACGAGCTGGAAGCCGCCCCGATCCTCGACGTGCTGCGCGTTCATGGCCGCGACATCCTGATCGGAGCCTTCGTGCCGCTCGCCAGTTTCGCCATGTTCCACCTCGTCACCATTTTCCCGCTCGGCTGGATGAGTCTCTACGGCAACCAGCCGATCGGCGCCTTCATGGTGGTGCAGGTGATCGGCGCCGCGGTCGGCATCCTCACCATCATCGCCTCGGGCCTGATCGCCGACCGTATCGGCCGGCGCGCCCAGCTTGCCATCTGCGCCGTTATCATCGCCGTCTTCAGCTTCGTCGGCCCGATTCTGATCGCCTCCGGCAATAGCGGCCATGACGCCTTCGTCATCATCGGCTTCGGCGTGCTCGGCCTGTCCTTCGGCCAGGCGACCGGCTCGATCTCGTCGCGCTTCGGCCGCGGCTATCGTTATACCGGCGCCGCCTTCACCTCGGATCTCGCCTGGCTGATCGGCGCCGGCTTTGCGCCGCTGGTGGCGCTCAGCCTCTCCAGCCGCTTCGGCCTCACCTTCGTCGGCTACTACCTGCTCTCCGGCGCCATCTGCACACTGGCCGCACTCGCCTTCAGCAAGGCGTTGGAGCAGCGCGAGTAGGTTTATTAAGCGGGCCTGCGTCCACGACGCGAGCCCCTCATCCGCCTGCCGGCACCTTCTCCCCGCGCGCGGGGCGAAGGGATATGCCGCACCGTTTCCGTTCCCTACCCACCTCTCGCAGGGCACGTACCCTGGGCGCCCGTAAAGGTTACGGGAGAGCGGCCGTCGGTGCGAAGTCGTGAAGCGTGTAAGCCCGGAGAGCAAGTGAAGAAAAGCGCTTACACGCCCTCATCAGATCGCCAGATCCGCAATTGGCCGACCGACGAGGCAGGACGCGGCGGTCGTCTCGATGGGACGCGGGAACTGGTCGTTCCGCGTACCGCATTTCTGCTGGTCTACCGTATCGACAGAAAAGCACAGAGAGTGGAAATATTGCGCTTTCTTCATGGCGCCCAGCAATGGCGGCCAAAACGCTGAATGCGTTTCTACTGCGCCATCTGCGGCTGCTTTGCCGCCCGCGCCGCGGTCAGTTCCGCCGTGGTGTGGTTCAGGCGGTCGGCGAGCACCCGCATGATTTCCACCGCCATCTCCGGAAAGTCGCTGAGCAGCTTCAGGAAGTGCTCCTTGCTGATGCGCAGCACCTCGAGCGGTGAGGTGGCGCGTACCGTTGCCGTGCGCGAGACGTCGCAGAGGATGGCGATTTCGCCGACGATGGAATTGAGTTCGACATCGGCGACCTTGATCTCGCCGGCCGGCGAGGAAACGATGATATCGGCGGTGCCGGAGAGGATGACATAGGCGGCATCGCCGACATCGCCCTGATGGAAGAGATTCTGTCCGGCCTTGTAGGTCATGCGGTCGGAGGTAAAGGCCAAAAGCTTGAGCTTGGCTGGCGCAATCCTTGAAAAGATCGGCACCCGGCGCAGCATTTCCACTTCGTCTCTCAACAGCATGAGCGTTTCAATCCCCTGACGCAGGGTTCTTGGAACCAGGCGCCTTCAATTCCGAGCGTCCCCCCGGGAACGCCTACCATCGCCGCGCCTATAGAATATTACGATAACAGTTCCTTGAACATCCCGTTTTTCTCGGAAAGTTCCGGATAGTTTCCGGCTTCGGCCAGGCCGCCGCGGTCGAAGAGCAGGATTCGGTCGAACATCTCGGCGAGCCGCGCATTGGAGAGTACCCAGATGATCGACGGGCGCTTGCCTTCTTCGTGCAGGTCTTCGACGATGTTGCGGGTGATCTGATCCTGAACGCGCTGGTCGAGCGCCGACAGCGGTCGGTTGAAGATGAAATAATCCGAGCGTTTCAACAGCGCGCGGGCAAGATTCAGCTTCTGCCGCTGCACCATGGTCAGCCGCTTGCCGCCGGAGCCGACGTCGAATTCGAGGCCGATCGCCAGCACGTCGTCGTAAAGATCGAGCGCATCGAAGAGCTCGCCCATGATGGCGCGGATGCGGTCGGAGGCGTCGGCCTGTTGATAGGCGATGCGGCCGAAAAGCACATTGTCCATCAGGCTTGCCGACGGGGTGAACCGTTCGGCGTCATAGCGCTCGATCAACTCGGCGAGGTCGGCCGGAATATGCTCGTGGAACTGCTTGCGGGCGCTGACGATCTTGGCCATCAGTTCGTCGGTCAGCAGACCGAAGCGGTGGCGCGGCTCGATATAGGCAAAACTCAAGCGGATGATGGCCGAACGTTCCTCGGGCGTGGCGTCCTCGAAGCGGCGGCTTTGCAGCTTCTGCAGCAGTGCCTGGTAGGTCGGTATATCGTCGGCCGTCATGAAGGTCAGTTGCTGGAAGAACGGATGGTCCGGCGGCAGGTCGTGGAAGAGTTCGACGGCGTTTTCGGCGATTTCGAGGCCCATGGCGTAGAGATCGGTGCTCAGGCCCGTCTCGCGGAACAGCTGCTGGAAATAGGGATGGGCAGCAAGCCGGCGATTGGTCATCAGCGGCCGCTTCATCGTGCCGAAGAGCAGGTTTTCGCCGACCGTTGCCTGGGCGTTATAGGCGTCGAAATCGAAAGGCACGACGATACCGTCGAGACCCTCGTCACGCAGCCGGTCTCGGAGCGAGGCGCGCAGCGCCACGACATGGTCGCTGACCGCCACATGCACCTCGGTGTTGACGTTCGAGCGCAGCGCCAGATCAAGGATGTCCTGCGAGATCAGCACGGCGTCGAGCACCGGGCGGATGGCTTTCAGCAGGTCCTCCGGCCCACTGGCGCCGGCTGCCTTGTAATCCACCCAGTCGCTGTTGAGGTCGAGCGTTGGATTGCCGGCCTTCACCGCCTCGACGGAATGCCATTTATACTCCAGCGCTTCCTTCTCGTCGTAGACGGGATCCGTCATCGGCGCGTGTTTGAGGCCGTAAAGCAGATTGCTGGCGAGCGTGCCATGGAAGAAGAAAGTATCGGCCGAGGCATAGGAGATGCGCCGGCCGGTGATGGATTCCGGCAAGTCCAGGAGGTCACGGCCGTCGATGGTGATACGGCCGGAATCCGGCCAGACCATGCGTCCGAGGGCTTCGGCGAAGGCTTCCGCGCCGCTGCCGTTCGGGCCGACGATCGCCACCGTCTCGTTCGGCTTGATCTCGACGGAGACGTGGTCGACGAGGCGGGCGCCGCTGTCGTCGGAGAGCGAGAGGTTGGTGACGACAAGTGCGCTCGTCAGCGCGCCGACGGGGGCGGTCGCCAGCTCCTGGATTCGGCTGTCGATCAGCGGCTCGACATTGAACTGCTCGTAGACCTGCTGGTACTTCACCTGCACGTCCTGGCGCATCTGGTCCCAGTCGATCAGTTCCTTCAGCGGTCCGGGCAGGTCCTTATAGGCCGAGATGACGGCGACGAGCTGGCCGATGTCGAGCCGGCCCTGCAGCGCCAGATAGCCGCCGATCGCGTAGAATAGGAAAGGCGTCACCTGGGCGAGGAAGTTGTTGATGAACTTTACCAGGAACTTCCACTGGTAGAGGTCGTAGCGGATGGAAAAGATCCGGCCGAGCCGCGAGGCGATGTCGGCGCGTTCGAGGTTGGATGTGTCGTTGCCGTGGATCGTGCCGATGCCGTCGACGATTTCGCCGACGCGGCCGGACAGTTCGCGCGCCGTCAGCTGGCGCTGACGGCCGAGATCCAGCAGACGCTTGCGCATGCGGGGAATGACGACGGCCTGGACGCCAACGATGCCGGCCGCGATCATGCCGAGCCAGAAATTCTGCACGATGATGAAGGCGAGCGCCGTGATCGCCTGGCCGCCGAGAAGGGCAGGCGAGACGAAGGCATCGCCGGTGAAGCCGCCCATCGGCTCCACCTCGTCCTTGATCATCGTGGCGATCTCTGCCGATTTCACCCGCTTGAAGTGGATGGGCGGAAAACGCAGCACCCGGTCGATCAGTTCGAAGCGGATGCGGCGCAGCATGCGCTCGCCGAGCCGGCCCTTATAGGTGTTGATATAGAACTTGAAGAGGCCGTTCAGTACCACCAGCGCCAGAAACACCAGGCTGAGGGCCATCAGCATCTGAAAGCGGTTGAGCTGCAAGCCTTGAAAGAATTCGACATGTCCGATCAGCGGAATGTCGTAGGCGATGTGCATGAAGGTCTGCCTGGCGCCCGGACCTTCGAAACCGTCGCCCTGAATCGGTCCATTGACGATCTGCTTCGGCAGGTCGAAGGACAGGAAGTAGGGCACCATCGAGGCGGCGACGACAGCCAGAATCCACAGCTGCTGCAGCCGCGTGTTCTTCCAGATGTAGCGGGCGAGGCTTTTTTCCATGGCTAACCGTCAGCGTGCTGGGAAATTCCGGGGGCCGGGATGGGGAGCAATTCTGAGAACAGGACCATGCAGCCGGACCGCCGATATCGCAATGAAAACAAGGCGAAGGGACCGGCTGCAGATGTGCCGATTCTCGCCGGAATATTGCTTATATCACAGGAATTTTGGATTACAGCGCCGCGCGTCTGAAAAGACGGCCAAAGGACACCATAACGCTTGGAATTGCTGCATAATTTTATCCTTAAATCGATTCCGATTTACGGAATTATGCGGCAGCAGATGGCTCGGCAATCATGCGGAGATCGGTGCAGCGAACAAAAACATACCCCCGGAGAAAATCCGGGGGCCGGTCGTTGAAGATCTGAAGAGAGGTCGCGCTCAAGCGGCGATCTTTCGCAGCATGGCGTTTGCAGAGGAGCAGCTCATCGCTTCCGCGATCATATCGGCATCCTCATTGCTGATGCCGAACAGGCCGAAGCGAAGCTGGTAGCCCCAGTTGGGGCCGACCCGTGTGAAGGCCAGCCGATCAAGCAGGGGCCGGATCGGCGTTTCCTCTGCAGCCCGCCAATCGACATCCCGCCGCCAGGGCCTGAAACCGCTTTCCATCTCCACCTGGTAGGGCTCGCCGTCGCGTGCCGCGCCGATCGCGGTGAAAGCCTGCAAGCGGTCCTTGCCGCCAAAGACGACGGTGGGCGAGTAGTAGATCACCCGATCCCCGGGCGTGATTCGCCTCAGAGGTGATGCCTTGCCGTGACAGACCTGCATGAAGCCGGCTTGGCGGCCGATTCGGACATGCGCTGCGGAAGCAACGGCGATCCAGGCTTTGGCCATGGGTCAAACCTCCTCGGCCATGGAGTAGACACGCAGGCGATGCCCATCCGGATCGGCGGCCACGAAGCTTCGGCCGAAATCGAGATCGGTCGGCGCCATGACGATATTCGCGCCCTTGGCCTGCCAATCGGCGTGGGTCGCATCGATCTCGCTTGATGTCGCGACCTTAAAGCCTATTTCGCAGCCACCGCCGGGGACTGCCGGCGCGGGCTCCACGCCCGCTTTGCCCCAGAGACCGAGCCCGAGGCCGGATGGCAAAATGAACATGGCGAAGGTCTCGCTCGCTTCCACGGGCTCCTTCCCGAGCAGCTTGGTGTAGAAGCGGGCGCTCGCCGGGGCGTCGTTTACGTAGAGAAGAATGCTGTTGCTGGCGGTCATAAAAGTCTCCTGTTGTTCGTTGGACAGCAGAAACTTATGACCTGATACTGCCAAATTCTGGCAGTATCATACGTCTCGATGCGGTATTCCCTGGATCTCCCGCCACTGTTTCAGCAGCGCCTGCCTGCGCTTGGGATAACGCGCGTCGAGCGCTTGCGCATGCACGATTCGATCCGTGCGGAACGAGCGGAAATCCTGGCGGAGTTCGCACCATCCGAGGAGGACGCGCACCTGGTCGAAAAAGGCAAGCGCGAACGGCCACACCAAACGCTCCGACGCCACGCCGGCTCCGTCGCTATAGGACAGGGAAAGCTTGCGTTCGGTGCGGATCGCCTTGCGCAGTAGCGCTGGATCGACCGAGTCGACAGGGATTTTGACGCCCGGCCCCACAAGAAGGGCGGATGCATCCAGCGCGTCGCGCAGTTCGGGCGGTAGCACGGCAGCGATCCGCGCCAGCGCATTTCGCGCCGCATCGCGTAATGGATCGTCCCCTCTGTCCGCCACCCACCGCGAGCCGAGGACGAGCGCTTCTATCTCCTCCGGCGGAAACATCAGCGGTGGCAGGAGAAATCCCGGTTTCAGGATATAACCGACACCCGGTTCGCCCTCGATGGCCGCGCCCTGGGCCTGAAGGCTGGCGATATCCCGATAAAGCGTGCGAATACTGACGCCGATCTCGTCGGCCAGCACGCCGCCGCTCACCGGCCGGCGGTGGCGGCGCAATACCTGAAGAAGGTCGAGGAGGCGTTCGGAGCGGGACATGCGGCAAACTTATACAGGCTTGCTGCTGCCAGATAGTGGCAGGATGCGATTTGGACGGGCCGGAGCCTTGCCTCAAAACCTCGAATTGCCGGCAATCATCGAGCGAATGATGCCAGCGGTTTTCTCAGCCCCTTCGAGATCGAGCGAGACCGGCCCGCGGCGCGGCGCGGCGAGCGCTTTTTCGACCGCTTCCTTCACATGGTCCGGCGTCAGTCCCGTTTCCGGCAGGATGTCGGCGAGATCCAGCGCCTGCAGCCGCTCGGCGCGCACCGTCTGCTCGGTCTCGCCGCCGGCGACGAAGGGGATGAGGATCGCCCGGCATTCGGTGCGCAGCAGATCGCCGACCGTGTTGTAGCCCGCCTGCGAGATCGAGACCTTGGCGCCGCGCAGCAGCGAGGGAAAATCCTTGCGGAAGCGCACCAGCGTCACGTTGTCAGCCGCATCCCGCGACAATGCAGCGAAATCGGCTTCCGGCAGGTTCGGGCCTGATATCAGCAGCCAGCGAAGATTGCGCGGCAGCAGGGCCGCCGCCTCTTTCGCCGCGCCGATCAGCGCGGCGCCGACCGCGCCGCCGCCGGCCGATGCGATAATATCGAAGGTTTCAACCGGTTCCGGCGCCGGCGGCGCTGCCACGAGGCCGGTATAACGCAGCCTGTCGGCGATTTCTGACGTCAGCGGGAAGGTGTCCTCGAGCCTAATGAAGCCGGGGTCGCCATGGACGAGCACCGCATCGAAATGGTCCTTGACCAGAGCTGCAGTCTCCGCGTCGCGGCCGGCCTTGCGGTTTTCCTGGAGGATGTCACGCACCGAGCTCAAAAGCTTCGGCCGCGGTTCGGCCGTGTCGATCGCCGCCAGCAGGGGCAGCAGCTCGAAGCGCATCTGCCGCCGGCCGAAGGGGAAGGCTTCGATGATGACGACATCGGGCCTGGCGGCACGGAAGGCGTCAAGCAGCAGATCGCGGCGGGCATTGAGGAAATCCTCGCCGGCCGGGCGGCCATCGGCATCGGCGAGGCCGGAAAAACCGGCATTGCTGGCGACAACCGGCGGCAGGGCGACGGTCTTCACGCCTTCGCCGGGAAAACCCGGCACCGGCAGGCCGCCGGTGACGACCGTGACGTCGAAACCGTCCTTGGCGAGCGCATTGGCGATGCGGCTGGCACGGGCGATATGGCCGATGCCGAGCAGATGCTGGACGTAGAAGAAGATACGCGGTGCCGTCATGACGCCTTCTGCCATTCGGCCTCGAACAAGCCGGTGAGCTGCCGGATGCTGGAGTGATAGTCGAAATCGGCGCGCACCCGCCTTTCGGCGGCGTCGCCAAGGCGCTTGCGCAGCGCCGGGTCGCGGATCGCCGTCTCCAGCGCTTTGGCAAGCAGCGCCGGATCCTCCGGCGGCACGACCAGGCCGTTTTCGCCGTCCTCCAAAAGTTCCGGCACGCCGGATACCGTCGTGGAGACGCAGACGAGCCGCTGGCTCGAGGCTTCCACAAGCACGTTCGGCAGGCCGTCGCGGTCGCCATTGGCGGCGATCCGGCAGGCAAGCGCGAAGAGGTCGGCGCGGCGGTAATGATCGAGCACGTCTTCCTGCGCCATGGCGCCCTTCCAGGCGATGCGGTTGGAGAGGCCGAGCTCTGCGGCCAGCGCCTTCAGTTTGGCCAGCGCCTCGCCGCCGCCGATATGGTCCATGCGCCAATGGAGGTCGGCGGGCAGCAGCGCCAGTGCCCGCAGCAGCACGTCGTAGCCCTTCTTCTCGACGGCCCGGCCGACGCTGAGGATGACGGCGGGATCGTCGGGGTCGCTGCCGGTGCGGTCCGAACGCTCCCCGGCAAAATGGCCGAAACGGGCGAGATCGAGACCGTGGTAGCTCAAGTGCACGGCGTCCTTGCGGGATGTCAGCGATCGCATGTGTTCATAGCCCGTCCGTGTGCAGGTGACGGCCCAGCGGGCGCTGCCGAGTTTTTCCTGCAGCTCCCAGTCGGGCGAGGTCCAGATGTCCTTGGCATGCGCCGAACAGGTCCAGGGTGTGCCGGTGAGGATGCTCGCATATTCCGCCACCGAGGCTGGCGTGTGGATGAAATGGGCATGCAGCCATTCACCGCCATCAGGCCATTCGCGTCCCAGCACCAGCGCCTGGCCGAGACGGCGGAAGCGGTTGCGCGAGAGGTCGCGCGGGAGGTCGGCGAGGAAACGTTTGATCAGCGCCTTGAAACCGGGTTTGGAGAAGCCGGCGACCAGTCCCTTCAGCACGCGGATCGGTTCCTCGTGCAGATATTCCGGCAGGTAGACGACGCGCGCCTTGATCTCGTCATGCACGGGATGGCGTTTCTTGTCGGTTGGCCGGCGCATCGAAATCAAAGTGAGGTCGAAGCCGGCCTTTTCGAGACCGAGCAACTCCTGGGCGATGAAGGTTTCCGAAAGGCGGGGATAGCCTTTCAGCACGACGAGGATCTTGCGGCGTGGCGGCAAGGCTGTGGCCTATTCCGCGACGAGGGAAAGGTGGCTGGCGCGGCCGTCGATCCATCGCCCGACTGTCTGCGAGATGTGGTCCAGCCCTTCGAGATGCATATTGCTGCCGCTCTTCGACGGCGGCAGGCGGAAGGGCAGGCGCTTCAGAGCCTCGGCCATGATGGTGGGATCGGCTGATTGCTCCGGCTGCAGCATATCGACGAGGCCGAGCTCGCTGGCGCGCTTGGCGCGCAGCAGCTGTTCCTCGCGCGGCTTGACGCGCGGCACGATGAGGGCCGGCTTGTCGAAGGAGAGGATCTCGCAATAGGTGTTGTAGCCGCCCATGGCAACGACGCCGGTGGCGCCGTCGATCAACTCTTCCATGTGGTTGTCGAACTCGATCACTTCGATATAGGGAATGGCTTCGCCCTTCTGCACCAGCTTGGCGCGCTCGGCGGCCGGCATATAGGGGCCGAGCACGACGAGCGCCTTCTGCGTCAGCGTCGGATCGGCCTCGTAGGCGTTCATCACGTCGTGGACGAGATCGGAGCCGTCGCCGCCGCCGCCTGTCGTGACCAGCAGGTAATTATCCTTGCGGGCGTTGATCGAGGTCTTGCCCTTGGAGACGCTGCGCTGCAGGAAGCCGACGAAATCCATCTTCCGGCGCAGGCTCACCGGCACGTCGAGACCGATCAGCGGATCGTAGAAATCAGGCGGGCCATAGACCCAGACGCTGTCGTAATATTGGTCGATCTTCTGCATGATGCCGTTCCTCTTCCACTCGGCCTCGAGCAGATGCGGCGCGTCCATGATTTCGCGCAGGCCGAGCACCAGTACGGTGCCGCGGGCCTTCAGATAGGCGAGCGTATCCTCGACCTCGCCCTTTAGCCCCATCGGCTCCTTGTCGACGATGAAAATATCCGGCTGGAACGTTTCGGCCGTGTGGCGGATGCTCGATTCGCGCATCTTCAGCGTTTCGTGCAGGTCGATGTGGCTGGCAAGCGAGGTATATTCGCCGTTGCGCAGCTTGATGACGCTCGGGATCTTCACGAAGTCGACGCGGGCGCGATAGTCGAAGGCGCCGGCGATGGTCGCGCCCGAAATGATCAGGATGTTGAGGCCGCGATAATCCTCGACCAGCGCATGGGCGATGGCGCGACAGCGCCTGAGATGGCCGAGGCCGAAGGTGTCGTGACTGTACATGAGGATGCGCGCATCTTCGAGACGTCTCACCATGGGTGTTCCCTCCGGGGTGAACAACATGCGTTAGTACCCCCACCGTCCGGAGGCCACGTGGCGGGGGCGGTGCCAGAAGGCGCCGCCGGGTTTTCTGCTATTTGTAGGGATCTGCCGCATCACGCAAGCCGTCTCCCAGAAAGTTGAACGCCAAAATGACAAGAACAACAGGAATGATTGGATAGAGCAGCCAGGGATAAAAGGCGATGACACTGACGCTTTTTGCCTCGGTCAGCAGAATGCCCCAACTGGTGATCGGCGGGCGAAGGCCGAGGCCAAGGAAGGAGAGCGCGGTTTCGCCGAGGATCATGCCGGGGATCGAAATCGTCGCCGAGGCAATCAGATGCGACATGAAGCCCGGCACCAGATGCCGGCCGATGATGCGCGGCGTGCTGGCGCCCATCAGTTGCGCCGCCTGGACGTAATCCTCCTCGCGCAGCGCCAGAAGCTTGGAGCGCACGGCGCGCGCCAGCCCCGTCCAGTCGATGATGCCGAGAATGACGGTGATGCCGAAATAGATGACGATCGGACTCCAGGTCACCGGCATGATGGCGGCCAGCGCCATCCACAGCGGCAGGCTCGGCAGCGATTGCAGCACTTCGATCAGGCGCTGGACGACGAGATCGAAAATACCGCCCCAATAGCCGGCAAGGCCGCCAATGACGATGCCGAGCACGAAGCTGATCGATATGCCGATCAGACCGATCGTCAGCGATATCCGCGCGCCGTAGAGGATGCGCGACAGCACGTCACGGCCGAGCCGGTCGGTGCCGAGCAGGAACATCTGGCCGCCGATCGACGGGCAGACCAGATGATAGTTCGAGGCGACGACACCCCAGAATTTATAGGCATCGCCGCGGCAGAAGAAACGGATCGGCTGCACGTCGTTCGGCCTGTCGGTATAGACACGGTGCAGCGTGTCGAGATCGAGCGTCATGCTGCGACCGTAGACGAAGGGTCCGACGAACTCGCCCTTGTCGAAGAAATGGACGCGCTGCGGCGGCGCATGGATGAAATCCACATTGCGCGTATGCAGGCCGTACGGCGCCAGGAACTCGACGATCAGGATCATCAGGTAGACGGCGGCGAGAAAAATGCCGGAGATCAAGGCCAGCTTGTGCTGCTTGAACTTCCACCACATCAGCTGCTTCTGCGAAGCGAGATGGATGCGCGATTGCGCCGCCGTCATGGTCTCGGTCGCGTGCGGATCGAAGGGAGCGGTCGAAACGTAGTGCGGCAGCGGCGCGCCGGGTGCGGGAAGGGGCGACATTATTTGGTGCTCCTGCCTTGCAGACGGATGCGGGGATCGAGGAAGCCGAGTGCGATGTCGGAGATCAAAACGCCGATGACGTTGAGGAAGGCCAAAAACATCAGGAAGGAGCCGGCGAGATACATGTCCTGGCTCTGCAGCGCCTTGATCAGCATTGGCCCCGTCGTCTCCAGTGACAGCACGATCGCGACGATTTCGGCGCCTGATATGATCGACGGAAGGATCGAGCCGATATCGGCGACGAAGAAGTTGAGCGCCATGCGCAGCGGATATTTGAGCAGCGCCCGCATCGGATGCAGGCCCTTGGCGCGCGCCGTCGTCACATATTGCTTCTGCATCTCGTCGAGCAGGTTGGCGCGCAGCCGCCGGATCATGCCGGCAGTACCGGCCGTGCCGACAATGATCACCGGGATCCACAGGTGAGAGAGGATCGAGCGCGCCTTCTCCCAGCTCATCGGCGCCGAGATATATTGCTGGTCCATTAGATGGCCGATCGAGATGCCGAACCAGATATTGGCGAAATACATCAGGATCAGCGCCAGCATGAAGTTCGGAATGGCGATGCCGAGCAGGCCGAGGAAGGTCAGCCCGTAATCGCTCCAGCTATATTGGTGCGTGGCCGAGTAGATGCCGATCGGAAAGGCGATCAGCCAGGTGAGCAGGATCGTTGTGAAGGAGACGAGGATCGTCAGCCACAGGCGCTCGCCGACCACGTCGGAAACCGGCATCTGGTATTCGAAGGAATAGCCGAAATCGCCGTGCAGCATGCCGCCGACCCAGTAGAAATAGCGCACGATCTCCGGTTTGTCGAAGCCGTATTGCTGGCGCATCTCCTCGATTTCCTGGAGATTGGCGGTTTCGCCGGAGGCGCGCAGCTCGGCGATCTGGCTCTCGAAGAAGTCGCCCGGCGGCAGCTCGATGATGGTGAAAACCAGCGCCGAAATGACGAAGAGCGTCGGCACCATGGCGGCCATACGCCAGAGAATATATCTGAGCACGCCTCAGGCCTCCTTGTACCAGAATGCATCCGGCATGTAGATGCCGAGATAGGAGGTGGGATCGAAGCCGTAGAGGGCTTTCTCCGGCAGGTTCTGCAGCTTGGCGGCGCGAAGGATCGGCTGCAGCGTGCTGTTGATCAGGCCGATCGAGAACACCTGCTGCGTATAGAGCGACAGCATCTTGTGCCAGATCACCTGGCGCTCCTCGAATTTCGCCGTCGAGCCCCATTGTTTGAGCAGGTCGACCAGTTCGGCCGCTTCCGGCAGGTCGGGGGCCGTGCCCTCCTGGCCGGCCGAGAGGTAATGCATGCCCCAGAGCGGCCATTGCAGCTGATCGTCGAGGGTCGGCGCCAGTCCCGAGGGCGACATGTCGGCTGTGGGAACGCCATTGTCGAGGCCGTACCAGATCGACATCATGATCGAGCCGCTCATGGCGCGGTTGCGGAAGACGTCGCGCTGCGAGGTGCGGGTATAGAGCGCAAGGCCGATATTGGCCCAGTGATCGTGCACCAGCTCCAGCACGTCGGTATCGAGATTGCTCTCGCCGGCGGTTTCGACGGTAATCTCGGCGCGCCGCCCGTCCGGCAGCAGCCTTATGCCGTCGTCGCCGCGCTTGGTCAGGCCGACCTCGTCGAGCAGGCGGTTGGCTTCGTCGGCATCGAACTTCACGAAGGCGTCGGCATATTCCTGCTTGAACAGCGGGCTGTCCGGCAGGACGGTATCGGCGCTCGGCGTGCCCAAGCCATAGAAGGCGACCATGTTGATCTCGTGCCGGTCGATCGCCAGCGACAAGGCGCGGCGCAAGCGCACGTCGCGGAACAGGCGGCGCCATACCTCGTCGGCGCAGTTGAGGTTCGGCAGCAGCGTGATGCGCGAGCCACGCGCCACCTTCCAGAGATTGACCTTTACCGGGAAGCGCTTCTCGGCCTCCTTGAGGAAGGTGTAGTCGTTGAAGTCGATGCCGGTCGCCTGCAGGTCGGCCTCGCCGGCACCCGCCTTGGCGGCGATGATCGACGAGGAGGAGACGTTGAGGATGAACCGGTCGAGATAGGGCAGCTGCCTGCCGGTCTCGTCGACGCGGTGAAAGAACGGGTTGCGTTCGAAGACGAATTGCTCGGCCGGCAGCGGCGTCGTGTTGCGCCAGGGATCGAGCGTCGGCAGGTTGGGATTCTCCGGCCGGTAGGAGCGGGCCATCTTGATGTGCAGGTCCTGCCATTTCTTGACGCGGCTGGCCTGCATCATCTGTTCCATCTTCGCCTGGTCGGGCTGGAACTTCTTGTGGAACTGCTTGAGATAATGTGCCGGCCCGACGATGACGAGCGGGATGGGGCCGGCGAGCGTCGGCAGGAACATCGGGTTGGGTTTGTCCCAGCTATAGCGCACCGTCAGCGGATCGAGCACCTCGAAGCGCGGCAGATTGCCGTGCGGGCGCAACTCCAGCGCGCCGCCGCCGGGCGTCAGCTTGTCGTTCAGGATGACGTCTTCCCACCAGTAGCGGAAATCGTCGGCCGTGAACGGCTCTCCGTCCGACCATTTATGGCCCTCGCGCAGCGTGAAGGTGAAGACCGTGTCGTCTTCGGAGTGGAAATCGGCGAGAATATCAGGCTGGAACTGCAGGTGCTTGTCGTAGCCGATCAGCCGGGCATAACCGTAGATCGTCATGAAGCGGATGTCGCGCTGGCTGCCGATGATGGTGCGCACCGTGCCGCCGTAGCTGCCGGGTGCAAGCCCCATCTCCTTCAGGTTGACGATGCGCGGGCGGGCGGGAATCCGCTCGGCCATCGGCGGCAGGCTGCCCGAGGTCAGCCGCTCCTTGAGAAACTCCGGCTCGCCGGCCTGTTCGGCCCGAAGCACGGCCGGTGCGATCGCCGCACCGACGAGACCGCCCAGAAAAATGCGACGCGTCACCATCAGCGCAACTCCCTGGCATCGGCGCCTTTGCGGGCGCGCACCAGATGGCCATCGCCGAGATCGGCATAGGCAAGCTCGGAGGCGTCGTCATGCTCGGCGGTGAAGGTCGCGCCCCAGTTCTGTTTGTCGGCGGCGCCGTTTTCGCGCAGCGCCTTGAAATCGAGCGGCCGGTCGAGATCGGGGAAGGGGACGGCGGCAAGCAGCGATTTCGTATAGGGGTGGACCGGATCGCGCAGGATGATCTCGCGCGGCGCGATCTCGACGATCCGGCCCTTGCACATCACAGCGATGCGGTCGGCCATATAATCGACGACGGCGAGATTGTGCGAGATAAACAGATAGGTCAGCCCCAGCTCCTTCTGCAGGTCCTTCAACAGGTTGAGGATCTGCGCCTGGACGGAGACGTCGAGCGCCGAGACCGGCTCGTCGAGGATGACGAGTTTCGGGCCGAGTGCAAGCGCGCGGGCGATGCCGATGCGCTGGCGCTGGCCGCCGGAAAAACTGTGCGGGTAACGGCTGAGATAACGCTTGTCGAGGCCGATCGCCGCCATCAGCCCTTCGACCTTGCGCTTGCGCTCGTCGCTGTCGCCGCGGTCGTGGATCTCCAGCGGTTCGCTGAGGATATTGCGCACCGTCATACGCGGCGAGAGCGAGGAGACCGGATCCTGAAACACCATCTGGATCTTGGTGCGCATATCCTGCAGGGCTTCGCCGCGCACGGACAGCACGTCGATCACGTCCTTGCCGTCGTTGAATACCACCGCGCCGCTGTCGGGTGTGACGGCGCGCATCAGGATCTTGCTGAGCGTCGTCTTGCCGCAGCCGGATTCGCCGACAAGGCCGAGACACTCGCCGCGGCGGATGTCGAAGCTGACATCGTCGACGGCGTGCACGATGGCGGCTTCCTGCTTGCCGAGCAGACTGCGCTTGCGCGTCTTGTAGGTCTTCGAGAGGTTGGCGACCGAAAGCAGCGTGCCCGGCGCTTCGGCCTGCAGCGGCTTCTTCTTGCCGACCAGCGTCTCGAGATTGACCGGCACGTCGCGCAGCGCCTTCAGCCGCTCGCCGGGTTTCATGTCGAAATGCGGAACGGCGGCCATCAGCGCCTTGAGATAGGGGTGCTGCGGATTGCGGAAGATCGCCTCGACCGGGCCGGCTTCCATGATCTCGCCGTGATAGATGACGACCACCTCGTCGGCCATGTTGGCGACGATGCCGAGATCGTGGGTGATGAGCAGCATCGCCATGCCGAGCTTGGCCTGCAGGTCGCGCAGCAATTCGAGGATCTGCGCCTGGATCGTTACGTCGAGCGCCGTCGTCGGCTCGTCGGCGATCAATAGCGCCGGCTTGCAGATCAGCGCCATGGCGATCATGGCGCGCTGGCGCATGCCACCGGACAGTTCGAACGGATACATGTCGTAGGTGCGGTGCGGATTGGTAAAGCCGACGAGGCCGAGCATTTCCTCGGTCTTTTCACGCGCTTCCTGCTTGTCGATCTCGGTATGGATTAAAAGCGCTTCGCTGATCTGGTTGCCGACGGTATGCAGCGGCGACAGCGAGGTCATCGGCTCCTGGAAGATCGTCGCCATGCGCTTACCGCGCAGATCGCGCATCTCTTCGCTGTCGCGCGGCAGCGACAGGATATCGGTGGTGCTGCCGTCGAGCGGATCGGTAAACAGGATGCGGCCGGAGGCTCTGGCCGGGTTGGGCAGGATGCCCATCACCGACTGGCTGATCACCGATTTGCCGGAGCCGGATTCGCCGACGAGCGCGGTTACCTTGCCCGGAAGGATGCGAAGATTGGCTTCCTTTACGACGCGTAGCCGGTCGCCGAAAACCGAGAAGGAGACGTCGAGATTTTCAATACGCAACAAATCGGCTGCAGACGCCATACCAATGAAATTCCCCAGTCTTCTGTGTTCCCTTTAAGGCACACTATCGTACCGCAAACGGGGTGTCTAGCAGATGACAATCAAAGGAAAACCGCCACATCTCGCCGAAGTTCCCCAGACGAGACGCGCAGATTCAGAGCAGGCGTTCGAGGATTTACTGGATGAACTTCTCCGTGGTTGTGCGCTCGACGTTTTTCTTCGCGTCCCGGTGCAGGAGAATGACCTGCTCGGCTTCGGAAAGCCCGTTCTGCACCGCCTCGCGGAAGCCCTGGTCGACGTTGATCTCGGGGGCCGGCGCCCGCGGCTGCAGCACCGTCACCTTCTGGCGGATGCCGCGCAGCTTCTCTTCGCCGAGCGTCGTCCATTCGCCGCCGCAATAACCGGCGAAGGCCTGGCTGGCGACGACCTCGCGGCCGTATTTCTTGGTCAGGATCTGCAGCCGCTGCACCTCGTTGACCGCCGAACCGAAGGCGGAGAAGGTCAGCCGGTCTTTCAGGCCGACATTGCCGAACATGACGTTGCCGACATGCAGGCCGATGCCGTAGCCGACCTTGCTGAGGCCTTTCGCCTCGCGATCCCTGTTGAGTTCGGCGACCCGCGCCTGCGCCTGATGGACGGCGGACAGCGCTGCCTCGCAGGCGATTTTCGACGGGTCCTTGTGACGCCCGCAGGGATAGACGGCGAGGAAGCCGTCGCCGAGGAAGCTCAGAATCTCGCCGCCATTGCGGTTGAACGGCGCGGCGATCGCGTCGAAGAACTGGTTCAGCGTGTCGATATAGGCCTGGCGGCCTTCCTTTTCGGCATACATGGTGGATTCGCGCATGTCGCCCATGACGAGGGCCGCGCGGATCGTCTCGCCGTCGCCGCGGCGGATCTGGCCGTTCAGCACCCGCTTGCCGGCGTCGCCGCCGAGATAGGTGGTCAGCATGTTGTTGGCGAGCTTGCCGAGCACCGCCATCTTGGCGGCGACCGCCAGATGGTTCTGCATCCTGAGCAGCGCGTCGATCATGTCGTCGGTAAAGCCGGTGTGATGGTCGGTTGACCACGAGCCCATCATGCCCTGCACCGAACCGTCGCCGAAGGGCTGCACGAAGGCGAGGTAATCGGTGATGGCGTCCTTGCGCAGGTCTTCGAAGATCGGGAATTCGGCCGGACCTTCCTGCATCAGCCGGCGGCGGATGTGCTGCAGATTGTTGTCGAGGAGGTAATAATAGGGGCTCTGCAGAAAACGGTCCGGCTTCTGCCCTGCCGGCATGCGGAAGCCCTCGATGGTGACGCCGCTGGCGCGCCGCCAGGTAAAACTCAGCGCGTCATAAAGCGGATGCAGCATCGAAAAGGTCAGATGCACGCGCGCGATCGGCAGGCCGGCGGCCGCCAGCCTTTCGCAGAAGCCGCGCACGATATTTTCAAGCTCGTCTCCAGCCAGCGAAGAATTGGTCAGCCATTCAGCAACCCGATCCAACAGGATGGACGACACGCTGGATTCGATCGTGCTCATTCTCGGTATGATCCTCATTAAGGCACGCCCATCCCCAAGAGCCAAAAATCCCCCGGCCGGCACATTGTCATGCGCAGGTCAAAAGGAAATCAGCATGTACGAGCGGTATTATTTGTCAACGATCTGCCGAGAGCCCGACAGCAGCACCCCTCTGCTCCCCGGGCGGAGATCGGACGGGTAGTCCTTTCACGGTGTTCATTATCAAAGTCAAAATAGGGATGCTGCAAATGCGAAACAATGGGACGGGGATTTTTTTGTGCGCTCAAGTTGCAGCAAAGGGTGGCGGCGGGGCATTTTGGCCACACCCGGCTAAGGGGTTTTCGATGTGGGTTATCGGCGAGACCAACCCTCGCCCGCTCTAAGGCTGCGGGCTGGGGTGGAGAAACGTGGCCCGCCTGGGCCGACGAATGGAGGCGGGCGCCGACGTCGAAGTTTGGCAGAAACAGACCCCATACTCCGTCATCCCAGGCCTTGAGCCTGGGATCCATGCTTTCTGCCGGTGTGGAGCCGGCGTGGGTCCTCGAATCAAGCCCGAGGACGACGGAGTGTGGGGTGGCTTTTGGAGCAAGGCAGCGAAAATACCGGGTGCGGCTGCGACTTTTACGTGAACTTTGCCGGCACCTTCATCCGCTCTACGGGCACCGACCCAGGTCGAGGTGACCGTAGCCGGTGAGTAGCCATTGGCGTAAACAGGGGTAGCACCGCTGGGGAAAAGAGGAGCCGGGTTTAATTTGCTCGGATCATGCACTAGATCAGCTTCCTCTTTTCCGTTTGAAAGATCCCGCCTTGGCCATCTCCACCTTCGACACGCTTTTGCAGAAGATCGAAACCCGCGCGGCGCGTGCCGGCGTCATCGGGCTCGGTTATGTCGGCCTGCCGCTGGCAATGGCGGTGGCGCGCAGCGGTTTTGCGGTCACGGGCTTCGATATCGATCCCGGCAAGATGGTGGCGCTCGATGCCCGCCGCTCTTATATCGACGCGGTCAGCGATGCAGCACTTGCCGCCGAGATCGAGGCAGGGCGCTTCCAGGCGACGACCGATTTCGCCGGCCTTGCGGCCTGCGACGTCATCATCATCTGCGTGCCGACGCCGCTGACCAAACATCGCGATCCCGACCTTTCCTTCGTCGAGGCGACGTCGCGCTCGATCGCCCAGCATCTGCGCCCCGGTCAGCTCGTCGTGCTGGAATCGACCACCTATCCCGGCACCACCGACGATATCGTCAAGGTGATCCTCGAAGGAACTGGGCTGAAATCCGGCGCCGATTTCTTCGTCGGCTTCTCGCCGGAGCGCGAGGATCCCGGCAACCAGCATTATCATACCGCCACCATTCCAAAGGTCGTCGCCGGCGATGGCGCCGACGCGCTGTCGCTGATGAAGGCCTTTTACGGTGCGGCGGTCTCGACCGTCGTTCCGGTCTCGTCCAATGCGACGGCCGAGGCCGTGAAGCTTACCGAAAACATCTTCCGTTCTGTCAACATCGCCCTCGTCAACGAGCTGAAGACCGTCTATGCGGCGATGGGCATCGATGTCTGGGAGGTGATCGACGCGGCCAAGACCAAGCCCTTCGGCTACATGCCCTTCTATCCCGGCCCCGGCCTCGGCGGCCATTGCATCCCGATCGATCCTTTCTACCTCACCTGGAAATCGCGCGAATACGAGCTGCCGACCCGCTTCATCGAGCTGGCCGGCGAGATCAATTCGGCGATGCCGCGTTATGTCGTCGGCAAGCTTGCCGAAGCGCTCGACATCCGCGCCGGCAAGGCGCTGAGCCGCAGCCGGGTGCTGGTGCTGGGGCTCGCCTACAAGAAGAACGTCGCCGATATAAGAGAGAGCCCGTCGCTGCGGCTGATCGAGATCATCGAGGAACGCGGCGGACGCGCCGATTACCATGATCCCTTCGTTGCCGAAATTCCGCCGACGCGGGAATACCAGGCGCTGAAGGGCCGCAAATCGGTGTCGCTGACGCCGGAGGCCATTGCCGGCTACGATGCGGTGCTGGTCGCGACAGACCATGACAGCGTCGATTATGCTGCGCTCGCAGAAAGCGCTGCGCTGATCGTCGATACGCGCAACGTCTTCAACCGGCTTGGACTTTCGGCCGATCAAGTCATCAAGGCGTGACGGAAACAGCCGAAAGCGATTTGCCGGTCATCCGGCTGGCGGCGACGGCATAGCCGCCTGATGCGCCGTCGATGAAATGCATGTGGTCGCGCGAAATCGGCGTCGGCACGAAGCAGGTCATCAGCGCCGAGGCCTGGCGATGCAGGCCGTAGCGGGCAATGCCCTTGGCCTGCGCCGCTTCCAGCAGCGTCTCGATCCGTTTCAGGTGCTCGGCATCGACGTCGACGGTCATCTTCAGCCCGTCGTCGAATTTGCGGAAATCAGAATTGCCGGCGACGTCGCTCTTGTAGCGGCGCGCATCGAAGCGGCCGAGCGGGATGCCGAGCTTGTAGCATGCCACGGTGATGGCAAGCTGCAGGACGATGATGAGCTTCTGCCGCAGCCGCCTTCCGGCCGGCGCGGTAGCCTTGGCCTCGCGATTGATGCCCTTCAGCGAGAAGGCGAATTTCGGGCCGTTGGCCGGCACCGGATGGCTGCCGCGGTTCTGCTCGGCGGTGATGGCGACGATGCCGTTGACGAGGGCGCGGAATTCTTCACCCGGCCGGCCTTCGCCGGGCACGGCGATGATCGAGACGATTTCGCCGTTCTCGGCTTCGATCGGGCTCCAGCGGCAGGAGAGGCCGGTCAGATCCGGGCGGGTTCCGGCCGCCGCGCGCTCGACGGCGTAACGGCCGAGCTTCATCTGTCTTTCCGCCCAGCTGGTGCCGCCGCCCCAGAACATCGCATAGGTGACATGCGGGCTGGCGGAATATCGCGCGACCCGCACGTCGAGCCCTTCGGCGCGGGTGTCAGTGACCGGTACGATGGCGATGCGCAGCATCAGGCCGAGATCCTCCTCCACCCAGACCTGCACGGCGGCGAGAGCATCGCGCGCCGCCTGCTCCAGCGAGCCCGGAAGCGCGATCAGGGCGCCGTCGCCGCCGAAGACGAAGGGATAGTCGCCCTTGCCGACGGCATTCAACACCGCCGATATGACGCTGGCGCCCGCCATGTTGACGTCCTTGTAGCGGCCGCCGGCGATTGCCTGCGTCGAGCCGACGATGTCGGCAAGCGCCAGCACCCATCCCTCGGGCAGCGGCCGATAGTTGGCGGCATCGGTCACGCCCTCGAAGGCGCTGAACAGCGGCACGGCGGCAAAGAATTCTTCGTCGGTCACGGTTTTCATGTCATCGACCTTAGCACAGACCCATGTTGCCACTGCAACGCCATTTCCCATTTACGGCAATCGACTTGGCAAGGTTTCATGTGTTAGCACCCGCGGACGATTTTTCATCACGGATACGGATTAGATGAGCCGCCTCGACAGCTTCATTCGCCGGTTGACGGCCCAACGCGACATTCTGAACGCGATCATCGATCTGGTCGGCGAAATCGAGGGGCCGGTGCTGGAATTCGGCCTCGGCAACGGCCGCACCTATGATCACCTGCGCGAAAATTTTCCCGGCCGCCGCATCGTCGCCTTCGACTGGGAGGTCCGCTCCTATTCGGCCTCGACACCGGATGCAGAGGACATGGTGACCGGCAATATCCGCGAGTCCGGTCAGGCCTTCCTCGGCATTGGTGCCGCCCTTGCCCATGCCGATATCGGCACCGGCCATGATGAGATCGACGCGGTGACGCTGACCTGGCTGCCGCAACTGATGGCCGGCGTGCTTGCCCCAAACGGCATCGCCGTCAGCGGCCTGCCGCTGGAGCATGCGCAACTGGTGGCGCTGCCGCTGCCGGAGGGGATCAAGGAAGGGCGGTATTTTCTGTATCGGCGGGTGTGAGGGGAGAGTAAGCTCCCCGCCTTTGAAGGCGGAGGAAAATGAAACGCCTCGAAATGGAAGTCAGCGGCGCCTGCCGGTGCGCTCAAAATACCGGTGCAACCGAAACCAACGGCGCCGACTGGGCCCCGGCAATCAAGCAGAGCAACAACCAGCACCCCGATCGCGATACCGCCTCATGGACGGGTGGGGCGTGACGGCTGATTTCTAGGAGCTTCCGCTCACGAGGCACAGGAATAAGCCGCAGCCGAACGCGCCGTCAGTTTTGCTTCGAATTCAGCCGCAATTTCCTCCAGGGTCACGTTGCCCAGCCGCCTCAAAAGCAGCGCCTCCGCCTCCTTCATCGCATCCGCCAGCGCGTTATTCACCGCCTGTTCGACCAGACATTTGGGCTGATCGTCGGCGGGGCCGATGGCAAAGACGTGCGGTTCGCCAAGCGCGTTGTAGACGTCGAGCAGCGTCATCTCGGACAAAGGCCGCACCAGCGTCCAGCCGCCGCCATGGCCTTTTTCCGAGCGCACATAGCCCTGGTCGCGAAGCCCGGCCATGGTGCGGCGGACGACGACGGGATTGGTGTTCAGCATCTTTGCAATCATTTCGGAGGTCGCCGCATTCTGATGCCGATCCATGTGGATCAGCACGTGCAACATGCGGGAAAGGCGGCTGTCGTTGCGCATGGTTCCATCCTGTCGATCGAGCGAGGCATTATCACGAAGATTTTGTAACAAGACAAGTGACATGAGCCTTGACCGCCGCGTTTCATGTAACTTATGATGATTCATGAGCCAATATCGAAGGAGTCAGCGCATGTCCTACGAAGTCATCGTCATCGGCGGCAATTTTGCCGGCCTGTCGGCAGCCATGCAGCTCACCCGGGCGCGGCGGCGGGTTTTGCTCGTCGATGCGGGCGCGCCGCGAAATCGGTTTTCGCATGCTTCGCACGGTTTTCTCGGACAGGACGGTCAGACGCCGGCGGCGATCATGGGTGAGGGGAAGAGGCAGCTTTCGCTTTATTCGAACATCACGCTGCGCGACGGCAAGGTTATCCGCGCCCAGAAGGAGGGCGAGGAATTCACAATCGCCATCGAAGGCGGCAGTGAAGAACGCGCTGCCCGCCTCATTCTCGCAACCGGCGTCAGCGACACGCTGCCTGACATCCCCGGTCTTGGCGACCGCTGGGGCCGCTCGGTGCTGCACTGCCCCTATTGCCACGGCTATGAGGTGAGCGGCGGCGAACTCGGCGTCCTTGCAAACCATCCGCATTCGGCCCATTCCGCCATGATGATCCCGGACTGGGGCACGACGACCTTTTTCACCCAGGGTCTTTTCGAGCCCGATGAAGAGCAGCTGGCACGGCTGACGAACCGCGGTGTGCGCATCGACCGCAGCCCGATCGTGGAATTGCTCGGCGACAGTCCGAAACTTCAAGCGGTGCGTCTCGCTGATGGCCGCATCGTCCCCCTCAACGCCGTCTTCGTCGCGCCGAAAACGGCGATGGCAAGCCCCATTGCCGGACAGCTCGGCTGCGCCTTCGACGACGGTGTGTTCGGGCCGGTCATCCGCACCGGTGAAAACAAGGAGACCAGCGTCAAGGGCGTCTTCGCCGCCGGCGATGTCGCGAGTTCAATGCACAACGGCACGCTCGCCTCCGCCTCCGGCGTCCTCGCCGGCGTGCATTGCCATCAGTCGCTGATCGTGTAGTTGGCGGCTCAAGGGCAGGCGCGGTCCGCAATAGCGGCTTGCACCCGTGTGGTGCGCGCAGTTTCCAAGGCTGCGCCAACCAAGCCGATATTGCAATTTATGCGTTTAAATCGTAGGCACTTTCCGGCGGAATGACCATCGTTCCGACGCTGGTGAGGCATCAACAGATTTACGGCAGCACGAATGGGGCATGGAAGTGGGGTTTACTGAAGCGGCTGGCACGGTTCTGGTGCAGAAATATGCAACTTTCTCGGGTAGGGCCTCCCGCGCGGAATATTGGTGGTATGTCTTATTCTATATTCTAGTGCTGCTTGCGATAGGCATCTTGTGCAATGTGGTTGCCGACTTTTCCGACTTCCGGGACGGAGTTCCCCCACCACTCGCCCTTCTCTTCTTCCTCGGCGGATTGATTTGGCTCGCGATGTTTTTGCCGGCGATAGCAGTTCAAGTTCGCCGCTTCCATGATCGCAACATTTCCGGCTGGTGGTATCTCGCGCTGTGCATTGCTAATTTCGTTCCCTACATCGGTCTCATTGCGGTTATTGCGATCCTAGTGATCAACGTGCTTCCTGGCACCGAAGGTCCGAACAAGTTCGGGGCCGATCCGTTGCGTCCTGAAGCGCGTGCAGAGGTCTTTGCCTAGGGGCATACCGCAACTTTGGGCCTGCTGGTGGCTCCGTTCCTACGGTTAGTCTCGATAGGAGTTAACCCCTGTTTGAAACAACCGGCTTATTGCAATTTCTGCGTTTGAATTGTAGCTATTTTTCATTCGAAATTACTATCGGGGCAAGACGATGCTGAATCCGCTGGTCACCGCGTTTGCAAGCGGACTTGGGGGCATTTCAAATGGGGTTTACTGAAGCTGTTCGGACAGTTCTAACGCAGAAATACGCAACATTTTCTGGCAGGGCATCGCGCTCGGAGTTTTGGTGGTTTCAACTGTTTTATACGCTGGTACTGATCGCATTTCTAATTGTAGCCGCTTTGTCCGGCGTCTTTACCAATATTGAGAATGAACCGTCGTCACTCCTATTCATTTTTGGAGGAATCGGCGGATTGTTCGCGCTTGCGATGTTTTTGCCGCAGATATCCCTTCAGGTTCGCCGCTTCCACGATCGCAACATTTCCGCTTGGTGGTATCTCACACTGTTTCTGTTGAATATGATTCCCGCCGTCGGCCCCATTGCGGGCCTCGCGATGCTTGTGATTACCATCCTCAGGGGCACCGAAGGTCCCAACAAGTTCGGACCGGATCCGCTGCGTCCCGAAGCGCGAGCAGAGGTCTTTGCCTAGAGTATGACCCTCCGCAACGCCGGCCTGCTGGTGGCTTTGTTCCTCGCCACCTTGGCTCCCTTTCCGCCTGCGCAAGCGCAGGACAGCGCCAGGCAGCAGGTCGATGGCGGTACTCGTCAATCGAGCGCCGCCGGCGCCGAATATGCCTCGCAGTGCCGGCAGAACGGCCTGCGCTGCACGCTCATCTATGGCGACGGTTCTGCGAAAGACGCACCGGCATCGAATACGACAACATCGTCACCGCAACGCAAGCCATTGTTTATCCCGCGCGAGCCGGTCATCAGTGGCCCCCTGGCGGTTGCTGTCGTGCTTGTCGGTCTGATCGTGGTCATCGGGCTGTGGATGCGCTTCGGAAACGGCGGCATCTTGCTGTCGTCGGCCCCTCGAGACATGAAGCGGCAGGGAGAGGCGCCGGAAAGCTGGCGCACCGCCGCGGCCGAGGCCGAGGAAGAGCCGAACGACGTCCTGCAGCGCATTGCGGCCATGGCGGATCGACGGCAGGCGGTTGTCCTGCTGCTCAGACATTGTCTGCTGCACGCGGCTGACATCAGCGGAACACGTCTTTTCCGTTCGGATACGGAACGCGCCGTTTTCGCCCGCCTGCCGAACTCGATACCCGACCGCGAGCGGCTTGCAAATTTCCTGACTGCGGTGGAACTCGTTCATTACGGCGGCCGAGCCGTTGCGGAAAACCATTTCAGCACCCTTCTCGCGACGGCGCGCGACCTGCTGTCGGTCGGCAGATTGACCCATGCGTAAGTCGGCCCCCGTTTTAATCCTGGTTCTGGTCCTCGTTCTCGCGGCACTGGCGCTCTTCCGGCTGCCGCGGGACGACGATTACGATCACTCGCCGCTCGGTAACAAGGGATTGGAATTGTGGCTGCGGGCCAAGGGAATCCCTGTTGTCCGATCCGACCCTCATGTCGCCCGAGCGAGTTCGGAAACCTCGCTGCGCATCGTTCCCCTGTCGATACGCCAAGGCGAGGTCGCACCTCAGCTTGGCGAAGAAACGGATGAAGCGAATCCAGAAAGCGCAGTCCAGGAATCAAGTCGCTACGCGCTGCCGACGCTAGTCATTTTGCCGAAATGGCGCGGCAACGTGTCGACCGATGGTGTTGCCAGCGCAGCGGGACTGGTTGATCTCGCCGACATACGCGGCGAACTCGACAGGATCGGTTATTCTGGTTTGAGTCTCGATCGCAGCGAGAAGGGATTTGAAGAGGCGCATCCGCGCCTGAAGCTGGATCAGCCAATCACGATCGCCTTGTATCACGCACAAACCTTCGATCTGGCGAGCCTGCCGTCCTCCTGCAGGGAGCTTGCCGGCACGCTGACCGGTGCGCTGCTCGTCCATTGCGAGAACTATCATCACGCCTATCTTCTGTCGGATCCCGACCTGTTGAACAACCACGGACTGGCGCTGGCCGATAACGCCTCCTTCGCCGTGTCGCTCGTTACGCGGCTGCGCGGCGCCGGCGAGACGCGGCCGGTCTATCTGGATACATTAGGCCAGCCGCTGGACAGCGAGAAACCGGTGGATGAGGGCAAGTCTTATGAGCGCTCTGCCTCCGATCTCCAGCGGTTTTTCGCCTATCCGCTCTCCGTCATCTGGGGAACGCTGCTCGTCGTCGCAGCGGTCTGCTTCTGGCGCGGCGCCTATCGCTTCGGGCCGCCTTTGCGTGAGGCATCCGCAAACATCGAGCTGTCGAAGACCGCCGCGATCGACGCCACGGCGCGGCTCTTGCGCCTGTCGGGCAATGACGGACGGATGGCCGGCCAATTCGTGCTGCATCTGCTTGCCGACAAGGCGCAACTACTCTTCGGTTCCGGAGCCGGCAATCAGGCAGGGATTGCGCGGCTATTTCAACGCCTGACCCGACAGGACAAGGCAGCCGCGCAGGCCTTGCATGCCGCAGCCGAGGCGATGATCGAACGCGGACATCAGATGACGCGGGCAGACCTGCACCGCAATCTCGAGACATTCAGAAAATCGCTGGGGAGCTTTGACCTTGGATCTAAGTGAATTTCGCAATCTTATCGCCACCGTTCGCGGCGAAATCGGCAAAGTCGTGCAGGGTCAGGATGCGATCATCGATCTCGTCCTGATCTCGATCTTTGCCGGCGGGCACTGCCTCGTCGAAGGCCCGCCCGGCACCGCCAAAACCCTGCTGGCTCGCTCGGTTTCCGCCGCCATGGCGCTCAATTATCGCCGCATCCAGTTCACGCCCGACCTGATGCCCGGCGATGTGCTCGGCGTCAATCTCTTCAATTTCCAGACCAATCAGTTCCATCTGACCAAGGGGCCGGTCTTTACCGACATCCTTCTCGCCGATGAGATCAATCGCGCTCCGCCGAAGACGCAATCGGCGCTGCTGCAGGCGATGAACGAGCGGATGGTGACGCTCGACGGAACCGATTACTCCCTGGGATCGGATTTCTTCGTGCTGGCCACACAGAACCCGATCGAGCAACAGGGCACTTATCCCTTGCCGGAAGCGCAGCTCGACCGCTTCCTGTTCAAGCTTGTCGTCGATTTTCCCGACCGCGATACGGAAATTGCCATCCTTTCCAAACACGCCAAGCAGGCGCTGCAATCGGATATGCGCAATGCCGGCATCCGCCCGCTCGTCACCAGTGCCGCGCTTGCCGAGGGACGGGCGTTGATCGATGCGATCCATCTGGACGGCACGATCCTGACCTACGTCGTCGACCTGGTTCGCGCCACCCGCTCCGATGCCGATATTCTCTACGGCGCATCGACGCGCGCCGCCGACGCTCTTGCCTCGGCCGTGCGCGTGCGTGCGGCATTCGAGGGCCGGGATTACGGCTTGCCGGATGATGTTCAGGCATTGCTCGTGCCGGCGCTGCGCCACCGCATCATTCTCTCGCCTTCGGCCGAAATCGACGGCCGCACACCGGACGAGGTACTCCGCAACATCATGAACCGCGTGGATGCGCCCCGTTAAATGCGGCCGTCCCGGTATCTGATCGCGCTTGTTCTGATTTTGGCGGCGGTGACGGTTTTCGTCAGCGTGTGGTGGCATGGCATGGGCTACCTCTTGCTCGGCCTGTGGGTTGCGCTTGCGGCGTTGACGGCCGGCGATCTGGCCATGTCGGCCTTGTCCGGCCGGATGACGGTGGAATTCGATCTGCCGCCGCAAGGCTTTGTCGGCCACACCGCCACGTTCACGCTCACCATCCGGCCGCAGAAGGGCGTCGTGCCTCAAAATATCGAGATGCGCCTCGATTGCGCGCCCGAGCTTGCCATCGGCGAAAGCAGATTGGCGAGTGGCGCATCGGGCGCGGGAGAAGACCAGACCAGGGCCGCTCTCGATCTCCGTCTGACACGACGGGGACGATACGCGGTCCATGACCTGTGGCTGAAATGGCCGTCGCGGCTGAGGCTCCTCGACATGATTGCGCGCATGCCGGTGGGAAAAGAGATCGCCGTGTTGCCCGACATATCGCCGGTGCTGTCGGGGGCGGTCAAGACCCAGATCCTGGCGCTGGACGCCGGCCAGAAGGATCTGCGGCTGCGCGGCGAAGGCTCGGAGTTCCATCAGTTGCGTGAATTTGCCAGCGGCATGGATCCGCGCAGCATCGATTGGAAGCGCTCCGCCCGCATGCGCAACCTCGTCGTGCGCGAAATGCGGGCCGAACGAAACCACCAGATCATCTTGTGCGTCGATTCCGGACGGCTGATGGCCGAGCAGCTTGGCGGCTTCACCAAGCTCGATCGCGCCATCAACGCGGCACTCGCCATGTGCTGGGCCGCAGGCCTTGCCGGCGATCTCGTCGGTTTTTACAGTTTCGACAGCCGCCCGCGCCTGGTCGTGCCGGCTCTGCCCGGAAGAGCGGCCTTTCCGCGGCTGCAGACGATGTGCGCCGAGCTTCGTTACGAAACCCAGGAGAGCAACCATACGCTGGGACTGACGCATCTGTCCGGGCGCTTGAAACGACGGTCGCTGATCGTGATATTCTCCGATTTTGTCGACAGCATCACGGCGGAGCTGATGATCGAGAACATCCAGGTGCTCGCCCGGCATCATTTCATCGTCTACGTCGCCTTGCGCGATCCGATGCTGGCGAAACTGACGGAACCCGAGGAGGTGACATTGGACGCCGTCGCCCGCTCCGTGGCAGCGCGCCAGATCCTCCAGGAGAGGCGTACCGTGATGGAAAAACTGGCGCGTCTCGGCGTACTCTGCCTCGACAGCACGCCGGAGGCACTGACTTCGGATCTCATTGCGCGTTACATCGAAATCAAATCCCGTGAGATGATATGATGGATATCGGCATCGGTGACAGGAGAGAGATGGGCGCGACGGTCAACGTCGGCGCCATCCAGACCGATATGCTTCGCTCGGCGCGCTTCCGGGTGGAGCGCGAAGCGCATTGGCGTCAGCTTGATGATCTCGTGACGCGGGCCGAGAAGGGTGGCGCAGCCGCACTCGGTTATGACGAGGTCCGCAATCTCGCTGGCGGCTACAGGCAGGCGATGAACTCGCTGAGCGTGGCGCGCGACATTTCCCTCGATCGTGCGCTGATCGCCTATCTTGAGAGCCTCTGCGCCCGAGCCTATCTGGTTGTCTATGCGCCGCAGGAAAGCCTCGGCGGCCTGGTCACCCGCCTGCTGGTCCAGGGCATTCCGCAGGCGGTGCGCCGATCGGCCCTGCCTCTGTTCATCGGTTTCCTCGCGCTCATTCTGGGGGCGCTCGCCGGCTATAAGCTCTGCACCAGCGATCCGAGCTGGTTCTATGCCTTTGTGCCGCCGGAACTCGCCGACCAGCGGACCCCGGACGCATCGGCCGATTATCTCCGCTCGACGATCTATGGCGATGATGAACATGCCGGCGACAGGCTGGCCGCCTTTTCCGCATTTCTCTTTTCCCACAACACCACCATCGTCGTGCTGATTTTCACGCTCGGCATTTTCGTGTCGCTGCCGAGCTTCATCTTGACCTTTTACAACGGGTTGATCCTCGGCGCCTTCTTCGCGATGTTTGCCCGCAAGGGCCTGGGTTTCGACGTGTTCGGCTGGCTCTCGATCCACGGCGTGACCGAGCTTGCGGCCATCGCCATTGCCTGTGCGGGGGGAGCCAGGCTCGGACTTGCCGTTCTCCTGCCGGGTGCGCGAACGCGAAAGGAAGCGTTGCGCCACCAGGGGCATGATGCCGTCAAGCTCGCGATCCTCGCTGCACTGATGCTCATCGTGGCAGCCTTCATCGAAGGCTTCCTTCGCCAGTTGATACAGGATCCGGTCTGGCGGCTCGCCATCGGCTGGGGCATGGGCGTCTTCTGGGTGGGCTGGCTGCTGTTGAGCGGCCGCGAAAACAACGTTTCGCGTGAGCCTGTCCGATGAGCCAGTCAGTTCAGAACGGCAAACGCGTCGAACAGTTCATCCCGCCGGAGGGTGTTCCGATCACTTTCGCGATCGGCTCCATCGGCAGCCGCCTCGGCGCGCAAATCCTCGACATCATCTTCACCGCTATCCTCATCTTCACCTGCGGCTTCGTTATTGCCTTTACGGGAATCCTGCCGTCGAACGTCGAGGCTATGCTGATCATCTTGCTGGGTTTCTTGGTGCGGACCCCCTATTACATTCTGTCGGAACTGATCTGGAACGGACGCACACTCGGAAAAAAGATAACCGGCATCCGTGTCATCAACGCCAGCGGACGGCGGCTGACGCCACACCAGGTTACCGCGCGCAACCTCATGAAAGAGGTGGAAATCTTCGGCCCGATGAGTCTTCTGGCGTCGATAGAATATCAGTCAGCCTGGGAAAACGGTTTGGCGGGCGCCTGGCTTCTGGTGGTCGTGATCGTTCCGCTTGCCAACCGCCGCCGGCAGCGGCTTGGCGACATCATCGCCGGCACCCTGGTGATCGACAATCCGCGCTCGGTGCTGCTTTCCGACCTCGCATTGACCCCTGCCAGCGCATCGTCACAGGCCGCCTTCGATTTCCAGCCCGAGCACCTCGATGTCTACGGCAAATACGAGCTGCAGACGCTGGAGGACGTGCTCCGCGACTCGACGAAGACGTCCAACCATAAAGAGATCGAACAGATCGTGCGAACCATCACACGGCGGATCCGGTATGAAGACAGCGTGAAGTCAGGCCAGGAGCTGCTTTTTCTCAACGACTTCTACCGCGCCCAGCGCGAGCATCTGGAGAGCTTGAAGCTGTTTGGGACGCTGCGGGAGAACAAGTATCATGAGGATACGCGGACAGAAACGAGGCGGCTTATTTGAGGGCTCCCGATCGAACCGTGAAAGAATCGTGGTTTTGAGCTGCAGCCAACTGACTGCGGAAATTCGGGAATTTGTATTGCGTCCAGAGATATAATTTAGGGATGATATAATGAAGCTGCATATCTTAGGCGCGGTCGCGCTTATACTTTCTGCCACAGGTCACGCTCAGGCCGACGATCGCACAGCCGCAACAGCAAACTCCTTTCGGGCTATCACCAAATCGGCATGCGGTTTCAACATGACGCCAGCATCGGCAATGAGGGCTGCAAGCACTCTTGGAATGTTGGATTTGCGCGAGCCATTGATTCCGGCGATGTTGGAAGTTTGCAAAGAGGAAATAAAGGGAAACGAAAGTAAAACCATTGAGATTCGGGTTCCCGACAACCACAAGGTGATGCGGAAAGTCGTGCTTGAAAGGGCCAAGTGGTGGCAATGATGGGGCGGCGAGGTTTGGCGGAGATGACACAGAAGATGACAACTCGCCATAGTCGCCGGATCACCAAGCAAGCGGCCGATGCCTGGCCAGCAGCCGTTTCAGCTGGCGCATGTCCACCTTGTCATTGCTGAACCGCCGGCTTTCGCCCAGCTGATGCAGATGAACATCAAGCCACTCTTTACAAACGCGAGGACGGCCGGACCAATCTCATCCCCGGTTTAAGCCAAGGGGCCTGCGGTCCCCGGCCGTCCGGAGCGCACACCAATCATCCGACAATCAGTGCGAATTGAACATGCAAGGGGCCACAGGCGCGAGGCCGCCTCGACAGCAAGAACAGACTCTACTGATCGAATACCTCTGGCAGGTCGCGGTCCTCGAAGGGGCATGCAGCGAACAAATAGCGGCTGCGTCGAGAGGAAGTCGAAACTATTGCGACAGAGACAATGCTAGAAAGTCGGCCGCGTTCTGCCGCGCTGCCTCAGCGTTTGGGCTTGCTGATCCCAGGAAAAAATCGTGCGCCCCTTCATAGACATCAAGCGCAACAGACCCTCCTAGCCGTTGCGCCGTCTGCTGCAACTCCCAGCCGATCGACAAGGGAAACATACGATCGGCACTTCCCCAAATCAGCAGCAGAGGCGGCAATGAACGGACAGGCTGCGAATAGCCGTTCGGGAAACCCCCATCGACCAGTACCAGAGCGTCAATATCGGCGCGTCCGACCGTAGCGGCCGAAGCAATTTGCGCGCCAAGGGAGATTCCGAGAACGCCGACTTTGCCGCCGTGGCGCGGTTGCTCCTCAAGATAGGTGGCCACGCCCTGAACGGCCGACGTCCACTCCGGCAATCGTTGCGCATAAAAGGCGATCCGCGCACCTGCCCCGCGCGCCGTGGCGATGGCGTTAAGGTCGGCCGCCGACAGGACATGAACGAGATAGGCATTCAAACCCGCCGCCCTGAAGGTCTGGCCGATCTTATCATAAGCGGGCGCTCCAAAGCCCTTGCTGCCGCCCAGGATCAGAACGGCCGGGCATATTGCCTTCGCGCAACTCCCGAAGCTCTCGACCAGAATGCTGCCGCCGGGCGTTAGCACGGTGAATTGCTGACGGGATGCGGCATGAGCATGGCCAAACATAAACGCGAGAAAAACGAGGATGCAGAAAAACAAGCGCATTTGCTTCTGAGGCTCTATTAAGGTGGGAAAGTTAAGCGTTTTTACGGGCGCGGCAATGACGCTTGTGGTCTATGCCGTAAGGTGGCCGATGCATCCTCAACGCAAGAAGCCGCCTCTACGGTAAAAACAGCACGTTATACTGCTCGAATTCCCCCGGCAGATCCCGCACCTTCATCTCCTCCTCGCGATCCTCGAACAATACCAGGCAATCCTCGTAGAATCCTGACAGCATCGATATGAAGGCCTTCGTGCCCTCTGGCCCATAAAACAGCGGCGTGAATTCCATATGCAGCGGCACGCGGCGGGCAAGCAGCGGCTGCATCGAGCGGCAGGCGACCGGCTCGTAGCCTTCGATATCCATCCAGACCAGGCCGATCGAAGCGGGATCGATCGAAAGGTCGGCGAGGATCTCGGAGACCGGTTTTACCGGCACGCTGATCTTCCTGTCGGTCGGGCTCTGGCGGATGGCGCTGCTTTTGCCGTGATTGTTGAGGTTGAGGAAGAAATCGATCTCGCCTTCGTGCTCGCCGGCGGCGCAATTGACGAGCCGGACCTTTTGCTCCAGCCGGTTCTGGCGGATGTTGCGTTCAAGCAGCGGGAAGTTGCGTGGGTCGGGCTCGACACTGACGATCTTGATGTAGGTGTTGCTGAGCGCAAAATAGACGGTCTGGGTGCCGATATTGCCGCCGATTTCGAGCAGTGTGGCATCCTTTCGCAGCAGCCCCCGCTCGCGCAGGATGACGATCAGCCGGTCGACGGCCTCGCGCTCGAAATGGCCCTTCCGGAAGACCTTGCGGCCGATATAGTCGGCTGGCGAGAAGGTCATCAGATGATCGCCGGCATCGACCGTCATCGAGACGACGCGCGGGCCGATATTCTCGATCAGCAGCCGGCGGCCGAAGCGGGTGTCGAAGAAACGCGAGGCGGCTCTGTTGCGCGCCTTGCGCAGCCGGCGGCTCCAGTATTTGGCGGTGAGCCACGGTTTGCCGGGCATCAGTCTTTTCCTTCGTGCGGTGCCGCCGCTTTCTCTCGCGGGATGACATAGACTTTCAAAGGCAGGGCCCGGCCGCGCACATTGATTTCGCGACTCTCGATGCCGGAAAGATCGGCGCCGGAAAGGTTTGCCACCGGCTCGGAGATGACGATCGCCGCTTCGAATTCCTTGGCCGCACTTTCCAACCGGCTCGCGACATTCACGGTATCGCCGATCGCCGTCATGCTGCGCACCCGCCCGTAGCCCATCGTGCCGACGACGGCGGGGCCGGTGTGAATGCCAATCGCGATGCGTAGCGGAAGCGCCAGTTCCTCGGCGAGTTCGGCGGCGAGTTTCTCGATCTCGGCGACGATTGCCGCGGCGGCGGTGAGCGCCTGGCGGCAGGCCTGTTCCGGCGCGGTATTGAGGCCGAAGAGCGCCATGGCGCCGTCGCCGATGAATTTGTCGAGCCGGCCGCCCGCCTGTTCCACCGCCTTGCCGATGATGGCGAAATAGCGGTTCAGCAGGAAGACGACGTCGAAGGGCAGACGGGTTTCGGTCAGCGTGGTGAAATGGCGGATATCGACGAAGAGCACGGCGATCTCGCGCTCGCGGCCAGGGCTGGTCTCCTGGCTGTTGGCCGGAAGGGCGGCTTCGACCGCCGGCACGAGCAACGGCGCGACCGCGAGGTCGCGGTCGGGGCGAAGCTGGCAGGCAAGCCGGACATCCGCGCCGGCATTGATGCGTCGGAGCGTCGTCCGTTCCATTTTGTCGGGGGTGGGCAGGCCTTCGTAATCGCCGAGGATCTGCACGCGGCAGGTGGAGCACTGGCCCTTGCCGCCGCAAACGGAATAATGCGGCAGGCCGCCGAGCCGGCTTGCTTCCAGCACCGAAAAGCCGCGCGGCACACGGATTACCTCGCCGCCCGGATAATGCACGGCCACCTGGTCGAGCCGCTCCTTCAGCTTGCGCCGGGCGCGGGCGACGACGACCGTCAGCAGCGACAGCGAGAATGCGCCGTAGAGCAAGGCACGGATCTCGGCAACTTCGCGGCGAACCTCGGGGTTGGAGGCGAAGTGGCTGTTGACGGTCGCCTTGTAAGGACTGTTGGCGACGGCCTGCTGGTAGGATGGGTCGGCGAGCGTGCGGCCCATTTCGACGAAGCCGAGCAGCGACAGAACCGGCACGAGGATCGCCAGCGCCAGCAGCAGCGGCGCGAAGTCCGGGTACCAGGGGCGATAGCGCAGCCAGAAATGCAGGCCGATGCAGCCGTGGATCCAGACGGCGATAACACCGAGCCCCTGCCGCAGGCCGTTTGCCGGCGCCCTGATCCACAGCGTACTGACGACCGTCTCGTAGTCGTCGACATAGCCGTAGAGCTCGTGGGCGATGCGTGTGCCGATGACATGATCCATGAGAAGCAGCGGGATCATCAGACCAAGCACGATCTGCGCCATTTCGCCCTTTGGCATGACGAGGCTGCGTCTGACATAGATGGCGCGCAGCACCAGTGCGATGTGGACCAGAACCGACGAATAGAAGATCGCCGTTCCGAGAGGATTGCGCCAGATCGCCATGAACACGCGGGCGGCCTTATCGGCGGCGGAGACTGAAATCAGGCCGATGGCATGGTTCGACAAATGCATGAGGACGAAGATGAAAATGACAAGGCCGGAACCAAGCCTTGCCCTTCTGATCGAGCGCTCCGAAAAAAACCCTGTGACTGAGGCCGTCGTCATTCATTCCCGTTCTTGTCGATGCAACCGCAGGCCCATAGAAATTGAGAAGGAGGCGGAATTGCTTCCAGCGCGATCACATTCCATATGCTTATGCGCAAGTTTTCGGGAAATGGACAATAGCGGAGTTGCGCCAGCGGGCATCCCGGGTGGAAACACTGTGTCTTTACGTGAGGGTCGTGAATGCGGGTGGCTTTTTACGCGCCGATGAAATCGCCGAACCATCCGGTGCCGTCAGGCGACCGGCTGATGGCGCGGCTGTTGATCCGGGCGCTGGAGATTGCCGGCCACGAGGTCGAGGTGATCTCCGAATTCCGCAGCTATGCCGCGACACCGGAGGCGGCAGCCGCCCTCGAACCGGCGATCCGCGCCGAGCTGCAGCGGCTGCGGGAAAAATGGTCTTCCGGGCCGCTGCCCGAGCTCTGGTTTAGCTACCACCCCTATTACAAATCGCTCGATTCTTTCGGGCCGGTGATTTCGGCCGAATTCGCCATTCCCTATGTGACGGCCGAAGCCTCCTATGCGGCAAAACGCGACCGAACCGGCTGGGCCGCCCAACAGAAGCGCGTCGGCGACGCGATCCTGAAGGCGGCGGTCAATATCAGCTTCACCGAGCGTGACCAGGCGGGCCTTTCGGCCGCCTTTCCGCAGGCGCGGCTTGCCCGCCTGAAACCCTTCATCGATACGGCGCTGTTCGAGAGCGTGTCGCCGGCCCCCGATCCGCTGCAGCTGATGGTGGTGGCGATGATGCGGGCCGGCGACAAGATGGACAGTTATGCGATGCTGGCAAAAGCGTTGCGGCTGATCGAAGACCGACCCTGGACGCTTGCCGTCATCGGCGATGGTCCGATGCGGCACGAGGTGCAGGCGCTGTTTGCCGGTTTCCCCGCGGGCCGCATCGAGTGGCTGGGCGAGCGGAATGCGGCTGAAATCGCCGGCCTGCTTGGGCGCGGCGGCCTTTATGTCTGGCCGGGCTGCGGTGAGGCCTACGGCCTTGCCTATCTGGAGGCCCAGGCCGCCGGTCTGCCTGTCGTCGCGCAGGAAACGGCGGGGGTGCCCGCCGTGGTCGAGGCTGGGGTGACCGGCCTGCTGACAAGGGATGGTGATGTCGCCGCCTATGCCGCGGCCGTGGCTGCCCTGCTGGACGACCGGGAAAGGCGCGACGCCATGGGGCAGGCGGCGCGGCGCTTCGTGCTCGAGGAGCGCTCGCTGGCGACGGCGGCCGAGCGGCTGGACGGAATTTTGCGGGATTATGCAGCAACAGGAGCGATGAGATGACCGACAGCAAGAGCTGGGAGCCGCTGCGCCGCGAGCTCGACCGCTGGCAGGCCGCCGGCCGCGTAGCCCGCTTCTGGCTGCGGGACGACGATGCGATCGAACCGACGCCTGATCTGGAGACACTGCTGGCATCGACCGGTGACAACGCGGTCCCGCTGACGCTCGCCGTCATTCCCGGCCTGACCGGAGAAGCATTGGCGGCGCGGCTGGCGGGGAAAGCAGGTGTCAGCGTCGCGGTGCACGGCTGGTTGCATACGAACCATGCTGGGCCGGAGCGGAAAAAACAGGAACTGGGGGCCGAGCGGCCGGCGGAAATCGTGCTCGGCGAGCTAGGCGACGGGTTCCGGCTGCTGCAGGGGCTCTATCCGGCCCGCTTCCTGCCGGTGCTGGTGCCGCCGTGGAACAGGATCGACGCCGCCCTCATCCCGGCACTGCCGGATCTTGGCTTTGCAGGGCTCTCGGTCTATGGGCGGGCAAAGCAGGGCGGGCCGATACCGCTTCTCAACACCCATGTCGACATCATCGATTGGCACGGCACGCGCGGCGGCCGAGCCGAAGAGGAGCTGGTGGCAGAGCTGGTGGTGGAGCTCAGCGACCGGTTTGCCGGCAGCGACGAGCCAATCGGCGTGCTCGCCCACCATCTGGTGCATGATGCCGCGGCCTGGGATTTCCTGTCGGCCTTGTTTGCGGTGACGAGCCATCCCGCCGTCCGCTGGTTGCCGGCGTCGGCACTTCTCGAGCGTTAGAGCAGCAGCAATCAGCCGGCATGAACACGCCCGAGGAAGTCTCGTATCAGCGCTGCGACCTCACCCAGATGTGTCTCAAGCAGCCAGTGGCCGCCGCCGAGCAGATGTAGTTCGGCATCCGGCAGATCGCGGAGATAGGCTCGCGCCGATTTTTCCGGGATGTAGTGGTCGTGAGGCCCCCAGACGATCAAGGTCGGAGGCTTGTTTTCGCTGAGGTATTTCCGGTGTTGCGGAAACCAGGCCCGGTTCTCCTTCAGCCCGGCGATCAGATCGATGGCGATTTCCTTGCGCCGCGGTGTCATCAGCGACCAATGTAGCTTCCAGAGATCGGGGGGGATGGCGTCGGCAAGGTGCGGCGGCAGGTCGTTGAGAAATTCCTCTTGGAAGACCTCCTCGCTGATCGTCTCGGCCAGCACCTTCCTCATCTCCGCTCGCGGAAGCGCCCACGTCGCCTCGATATCCGCATATTTCGGCCCGAGGGCATCCTCATAAGGAATATCGCCGTTCTGGATGATCAGCGCCACGATGCGCTTCGGATCCTTGATGGCCAGCCGGGCACCGATCGGCGAACCGAAATCGTGGAGGTAGAGGGCGAAGCGGTCGATCTCCAGCGCGCCGGCAAAGGCCTCCAGCCAGGCGGCGTAGCCATCGAAGCTGTAGTCGAAATCGTCAGGCGTGCCGCTATAGCCAGCACCCGGGAAGTCCGGCGCAATCAGCCGCCAGCGGTCCGCAAGCCGCGGCATGAGATTGCGGAATTCATAGGAGGAGCAGGGATATCCGTGCGGCAGCAGCAAGACCGGAGCATCGTGCCGCCCGGCTTCGCGATAAAAGGTCTCGACGCCCGCGACGGTGATGCGGCGATGCCGAACGAGGGCGGCCATCGCAGGCCCGCCGCCGCTCATCTTCGGTCTTCCTCATGCTGCGCGGCGCCCTCGACCGGCCGCAGCCACGGTTCGCGGCGTTTGATCCACAGTTCATAGCCCGGAACAAGCGGCGTTGGCGCCTCGGATAGGATGCCGAGCTTGATTTCCGCCTCCTCGTCATCGACGTAAAACAGCCGTGAACCACAGCCGGTGCAGAAATGCCGGCCTTTGAACTCGCGGGTTTCCCCCGTGTGCTCAAATTGGCCGGCGGGCCAGATTCCATAGAAGGTGAAGGCCGAACCGCTTTCCTTCCTGCAGTCCATGCAATGACAGATACCGACGCGTAAGGGCTCGCCGCGAACAGAGATGTGCACCTGCCCGCAAAGGCATTGTCCGGAAATTACGCTCATGGCTGATACCCGTTTCGACATTCTTGCGATGCCGGGAAAACGGTCTGGCCCGGGATCGGTTCCGCAAGAAGCCCCTGCGCAGGCCACAGCAGCCGGCAAAAGCGGCCTGCAGCGATCAGATCACAACGGTCTGATTGTCGCGGGCGGCGAAGGATTCGGGGAAGGCGGCCTGGGCCTGGGCTTCCATCTCCGCCAGTTGCTCGTCGGTGCGCGAGGGGGCGTGGTGGAACAGGGCGAAGCGTTTGGCGCCGGCGATCTTTGCCAGTTCGGTGCCGTGCTGCCAGGTCGAGTGGCCGAAACCCTTGAAACGCTGCATCTCGTCTTCGTTGTAGGTGCAATCGTAGACGACGAGGTCGGCGCCCTGCATCATCTCCAGCGAGACCGGGTCGTAAGCGCCCGGAATATGCTCGATGTCGTAGATCAGCGCGACCGAACGGCCCTGCCATTCGATGCGGTAGCCGATGGCGCCGCCCGGGTGGTTCAGCATGAAGGTCTTGATCTCGATGCCCTCGTGGGGCGTCAGCGCCTGGCCGGGATGGAAGTCGCGGAAGTTCATCGTCGCCTGGCAGATGTCGGTCTTGACCGGAAACCAGGGCGGGCTGATGAACTGCTCGACCATTTCGCGCGTGCTCATCTTGCCGTCGAGATGGCCGGACCAGATGTTGACGTTGATCGAGGGATAATAGATCGCCTTGAAGAAGGGCAGACCGATGATGTGGTCGTAGTGACAGTGACTGAAGAACAGGTCGACATCGCTGACGCCGTCGGCGAGCAACGACAGGCCCGCCTCGCGCAGGCCGGAGCCCGCGTCGAAGATCATCCTGTGTTTTCCGCAGCGAATTTCGATGCAGGACGTGTTACCGCCGTAGCGGTCGAACTCGGGGCCCGAAACGGGAATACTGCCGCGGACGCCCCAAAATTTTACCTGAAACAGTTCTATCGTCATCTTTCTTCAAACCGGCCTTCCCGCATCGCCATCGTAATCATAGTTTATCCCGATGCGAAGCAGCAGAATTTCACGGGTTTGCCTGTGTCCCCTTTCATTCTCCTAACCGCTAGCGGAAGAAGGAGTAGATTTTCCTAAGCAATCGGCTTTCGCGTCGGAAAGCAACCCAGTATGGTTGGTTTTCGGTAAACGGGCTGCTGGGGCGGGGACATTTCCCGTAACTCATGCCTATTAGATGGTTGCGCGCGATTGAAAAAACAATTGCCGCCGTTCTAGGCCCGAATCCACTGTCACTGCGCGCGTCAAGGTCTCGAGAACGCCCTGCAGCCACTGGCTCCGTTGGCGGGGCGTGGGCGGATTTTTCATCCCGGCCTCAACCGGAGACCCCGGTATCATATGAGAAAATTGTGTTCGTTCTGGCACGAATGTTTCCTTGATCGGCGTCGGCGAAAAGCGATATATCGGATGATATGAGAAATATAAGAGACTCGGTGATGCTGCAGCCTGTCGTGAACGAGACCATCGCCGAGAGCAGTTACCGGCGCATTCGCGCCGACATCATTTTCGGGCGGCTGGCGCCCGCTCAAAAACTCAAGCTGGAAAGCCTGAAGGAGTCCTACGAGACCAGCATCAGTACGCTGCGCGAGGTGCTGAACCGGCTCTCCTCCGAAGGGCTTGTCGTTGCCGAAGGACAGAAGGGGTTCGAAGTCTCGCCTGTGTCGGTTTCCGACCTCGAGGAGACGGCGGCGATGAGGCTGCTGCTCGAGAGCCATGCCTTGGAGCAATCACTTGCGCGTGGAGACGTGGAATGGGAGGCGCCGCTGGTCGCGGCCCACTACAAACTGGCGCGGATGGAAAAGGTCATGGCATCCGGCGATACCAGCCGGGCCGAGGACTGGAAGCGTTACGACTGGGAGTTTCACCAGGCGCTGATTTCCGCCTGCGGGTCGAAACTGCTGATGCAGACCCACTCGGTCATCTTCGACAAATATCTGCGATATCAGATGGTTGCCCTGTCCTACCGCGGCGACGTCGCCGCCGACGAACATCAACAGCTTTTAGATGCGGCCTTGCGGCGGGATGCGGAGACCGCCAAGCGGGTGCTTGCCTTCCATATTCAAGGCGGGGTCGAACATGCCTTGGCGCGGGGAACGTTGAAATGACAGCGGACGCTCGTCGGGCCATCACAGCAGGAAAAGCCATGCTCAAACAAGTCCACGACCCGGCCGAAACGGTCAGCGATATCGTTTTCCGGCAGATCCGCGAGGATATCATATCTGGGGTATTGCCGCCGGGGGCGAAGATCAAGCTGGAGCAGGCGAAGGAGCGATATTCCATCGGCATTTCGTCGCTGCGCGAAATTCTGAGCCGCCTGACCACGGAGAACCTCGTCGTCGCCGAAGGGCAGCGTGGTTTCGAAGTCAGCCCCGCGTCGCGGCGGGAATTGCTGGAGCTTGCCGACCTGCGGATCGTTCTTGAAACGCATGCAATCGGCCTTGCCTTCGCTGCCGGAAATCTCGAATGGGAAGGGCGCATCGTCGCTGCCCATCACCGTCTGGCTGCCGCTGAGCGCAAGCTGCTGGCGGGCGACGTCTCGCGCACCGTCGATTGGGTCCGCTACGATTGGGAGTTTCATCAAGCGATCGTCTCGGCCTGCAATTCAGCGACGCTGATGGCGACACTCTCGTCCGTCTTCGACCGCTTTCTTCGCTACCACATGCTGGCCGAAAGCTTTCGCGGCAGGCCTGTCGTCGACGACCACAGGCTGTTATTCGAACTGTCCATTCGACGTGACGTCGCCGGCGCCACCGAGGTGGTCAGACGGCACGTTCAAAGCGGCGTCGAGCATGTGCTGAAGAGCAGCCGAATTCTTTAAAGCGGCTCAGCTTTTCACGGAAACGCAGAACCGCTCTCAACTATTGTTTTGCGCAACTGCGGACGGAAAAACTGCCGACACTTTCGGCATCCTGCTTGGACAGAGTTCAATCACCTTTCGGAACGCCTTCCGGGCGCATCTGTCTTTTCAGCGCGGCGATCCGGAAAATGGCGTTCGGCGCACCATAACCGCGATAGCCGCGACGCTCGACGATCTCGAAAAAGAAACCCTCTCCATAGGTGCCGCTGTAGAGCTGGAAATATTCGCCATGCTCGTCGCGGTCATAGAGAATGTTTTCCGCTTTCAGCCGCTCGGTCATGACAGGATCGAGCCCGAAGCGGGCTTCGACGTCGTCGTAATAGTTCGGCGAAATATGCAGGGATCTGAAACCGCAGGCGCGAAGTTTTTCGGCGGTTGCAAAGATGTCGTCCGTCGAAAACGCCAGGTGCTGGATGCCGGATCCGAACTTCTCGGCAATGAAATGTCCTGCCAGGGTGCGGCGGTTTTCGGCGCCGTTCATGGTGATGCGCAGCGCACCCGACTGGTTTTCGACGACCTGGCTGCGCACCACGCCGGCCGGATCGATGATGTCGACCATCGGGGTCTTATGGGTCTCGAAGATCGAGGTAAAGAACAGCAGCCAGGTAAGCATTTCATCATAGCCGACCGTCTGAGCGACGTGATCGACGCGCAAAAGGCCGGCCGACGCCGTGTCGGTCTCGTCGGTGACCGGCCGGAAGTCGATTTCGGAAAAGCGGCCCAAGGCGCTCTTGTCGTCGATGAGATAGACGATGCCACCGCCGACGCCCCGAATGGCCGGCAGCTCGAGCTCGCCGTCGGCGACGGGCTGGATGAAGGGTTCGGCATCGAGCGCAAGCGCACGTTCATAGGCCTTTGCCGCATCGTCGACGACCAGTGCCATGGCATAGGCAAAGGTACCATGAACGACGTAGGCGGCATTGGCAAATCCTGCCTGATCGACATTGACGAGGATCCGGATCCCGCCCTGTTCGAACAGGGATACTTTCTTCGTGCGGTGGACGGCGGTCTGTTTGAATCCGAGGGTGCGCAGCAAGGCCACCAGCTCGACTTCATCCTGTTCGTCGGTGGCAAATTCGACGAAGCCGACACCTTCAACAGCGGCCCTTTGCGGCATCGCCGCACCGGCCATGCTGCCGGTGCCGAGATGGCGTCGGACCTGATCGCCGAGATAGATCAGCGAGCGGTGGCCATCGGCGGCAATCGCACGCGACAGGCCGCCTCGAAACTGATCATTGAAAATCTCGAGCGAGAAATAGCCGTCATAACCTGTAGCAGCGACGGCTTCGGTGAAGGCCGTAACGGGAAGGTCGCCTTCGCCAGGCATATTGCGGAAGTGGCGGCTCCAATAGAGCAGGTCCATGTCGATATCAGGCGCGTCGGCAAGCTGGACGATGAAGATCTTCTCCTTGGGAATCGAGCGGATGGAATTGACGTCGATCTTGCGCGACAGCGTATGGAAGCTGTCGAGGATGAGGCCGACATTCGGATGATCGGCGCGCCGCACGATCTCCCAGGCGTCGCGGTGGTCACTGATATGGCGACCCCAGGCGAGCGCCTCGTAGCCCACGCGCAGTCCGCGCCGGGCAGCACGTTCACCGAGTTCGCGGAAATCCTCAGCCGCCCGATCGATGCCGCCCAAGGCTGCCGGCGAGACGTTCGAGCAGACCAGCACCAGGTCCGTTCCAAGCTGCTGCATCACGTCGAACTTTCGTTCGGCGCGATCGAAGGTGCGGCTTCGCAGCGGCTCTGGCATGCCTTCGAAATCCCGGAACGGCTGAAACAGGGTGATAACAAGACCATGGTCGCGGACGAGTTTTCCGACGTCGGCGGGGCTTCCGTCGAAGGCCAGGAAATCATTTTCGAAGATCTCGACGCCGTCGAAGCCTGCTCGGGCGATCGCCTCGAGCTTTTCCGGCAGTTCGCCGCTGATCGTCACAGTCGCAATCGAGGTCTTCATATCAAACCCTTTCGGCATCCACCACGAGCGGCGAAAAATCGCTCTCACCTATTATTGCAAATCTCTTGAGTAATTCAAATAGCTTGATGTATCATAAATTCTCATACGATTTTGAAAAACTCTGTTGATTTAGCGGTCCGTCTCTGGCAATCATTCCTCCACAGTCAAAAGGTGAGGTGGCTGTCCGGTCGAAAGGCCGCCAAAGAGGAGGAAACATGATGTTCAAATCTATGCTGACGCGTCGAAACGCGATGCTCGGTGCCGCGGCCCTGGTGGCTGCCGTTACCTTGGCGCAACCGGCCGCCGCTATCACGCCCGAGGAAATCAAGGCTCGCGGCAAAATCATCGTCGGCATTCAGGGCGACAACCCGCCTTGGGGTTTTGTGACCAGCGGCGGCAAGCAGGACGGCCTTGACGCCGATATCGCGACGCTGTTTGCCAAGGAACTGGGCGTTTCCGTCGAGTTCGTGCCGCTTGAAGTCAACAACCGCATTCCGGCATTGACCGCCGGCCGCGTCGACGTTCTGTTTGCGACGATGGCAATGCTGCCGGATCGCGCCAAGGCCGTGCAGTTCAGCAAGCCCTATGTTGCCAATGCCATCGTTTTGATCGGGCCCAAATCGGCGGAAATCAAGACGAATGCCGATATGGCGAAGTTCACGATCGGCGTCGCCAAGGGTGCTGCGCAGGACACACAGGTGACCAAGAACGCGCCTGAGGGCACGACGATCCGCCGCTATGACGGCGACGCCGCCAGCGTTCAGGCCCTGGTGTCCGGCCAGGTCGAGACGCTGGGCGGCAACATCTTCTACATGGACCGCGTGAACAAGGCGCGCCCGGGCGAATTCGAAAACAAGCTTGAATTCCAGAAGCTTTACAACGGTGCCTGCACGCGTCTCGGCGAGAAGGAAATCAATGCGGCGCTCAACACCTTCATCGACAAGATCAAGGCAAACGGCGATCTCAAGGCCGTCTACGACAAGTGGATGAAGGTGCCGGTTCCGGAATTCCCGGAAACCCTGGAGGGCATCCCGTTCGCGGCGAAGTGAACTCGTCCCGCTGCGGACCGATTGGCAACGCAGGCTGCCCCTCACCCTAGCCCTCTCCCCGTAAGTACGGGGAGAGGGGACGTGCCCTGCGAGAGGTTGGTGGGGAACATAGAAGGTGCGGCTTGGTCCCTTCTCCCCGCGCGCGGGGAGAAGGTGGCGGCAGCCGGATGAGGGGCAGGCGACCTCCACCCTTACCAATGAAGGCGAGCAGGCCATGCCCGTCAAACGCAACCGCCATGCCCAAGGCCCTGAGGTGCGCGACATGACCAGAACCATCTTTGTGCTCAACGGACCGAACCTGAACCTGCTCGGTGAGCGCGAGCCGGCCATTTACGGCTCGACGACGCTGGCCGACATCAGGGACAACTGCCTGGCAAAGGCCGAAAGCCTCGGCTTTGTCGTCGACTTCCGCCAGACCAATTTCGAAGGCGAGTTGGTGGAAAGCGTGCATCAGGCCCGCAAACAGGCCTGCGGCATCATCATCAACCCGGCCGGCTATACCTTCACGTCGATCGCGCTTCTCGATGCGCTGAAGATGTTCGATCCGCCGAAGATCGAGCTGCATATTTCCAACGTGCATGCCCGCGAGGAGATCTATCACAAATCCCTGATCTCGCGCGTCGCCACCGCCATCATGATCGGCTTCGGCGCCCGCGGTTATGAGCTCGCCATAGAGGCCATGGCCGGCATGGCGGGAGCAGCGAAGGCATGAATTACACGTTGGATTTCACGCCCGTCATCGATGGTCTGCCGAGCCTGCTGCTCGGCTGCCTCGGTACATTCCTGCTTGCCATTTGCGGAATGCTGCTGGCGATCATCATCGGAATTGGCGGCGTTGCCTTGCGCGACGCGGCTTTCAAACCGGCGCGCTGGCTGGTCATCGCCTTTGTCGAACTGATCCGCAACACGCCGTTCCTGGTGCAGATCTTCTTTATCTATTTCGCGCTGCCGCTCACCGGCATCCGGCTCGATCCGACGCCGACGGCGATCATCGCGCTCGGCATCAACGGCGGCGCCTATGCCATCGAGATCATTCGCGGCGGCGTCCAGTCGATACCCAAGGGGCAGATGGAAGCCGGACTGGCGCTTGGCCTGCACAAGGCGCAAGTTTTCCGGCTGATCATTCTCAAGCCGGCATTGCGGGCGATCTATCCGTCTCTGACCAGCCAGTTCGTGCTGTTGACGCTGACAACCAGCATTGCATCGGCGATCTCGGCCTATGAGCTGACCTCCGTTTCCCAGCGCATTGAATCGGAGAGCTTCCGCAGCTTCGAGGTCTACTTCACGGTCACGCTTTTCTATTTCGTGATCTCCTGGGTGATGATGCGCCTGTTTGCGCAGTTTTCGGCCCGCTACTTCAAATATCCGGTCAAGTAGGAGGAATTCCATGGGTCACGACGAGTTCGTCTTCCTCCTGATCGGCCTGAAATGGACGGTGGTCCTGTCGGCCGTCGGCTTCGTCTGCGGCGGCATTGCCGGTCTTGGCGTTGCTCTCGCCCGCGCCTCGGGCAACCCGCTCCTGGAACGCGTGACATCAGGCTATATCGCCGTCTTCCAGGGAACGCCGCTGCTGATGCAGCTTTTCGTCGTCTATTACGGCCTGGCTCTGCTCGGGCTGATGCTCGATGCCTGGGTGGCCGTCGCCATCGGTCTGACGCTGCATGCCAGCGCCTATCTCGGTGAGATCTGGCGTGGATCGATCGAAGCGGTGCCGCGCGGCCAGACGGAAGCGGCAAAGGCGCTCAGCCTCAGATACATCTCCCGCATGAGGGACGTCATCCTGCCGCAGGCGCTGCGCATTTCGCTGCCGGCCACGATCGGCTTTCTCGTGCAGCTGATCAAAGGCACCTCGCTGGCCTCGATCGTCGGCTTCACCGAGCTGACGCGGGCCGGCAACATCATCTCCAATCAGATCTTCCAGCCGCTGACGGTCTTCGGCGTCGTCGGCATCCTGTACTTCCTGATGTGCTGCCCGCTGACCATTCTCGGCGCGCGCCTCGAGCGAAAGTTTGCCGCTTCTGCGCGCTGACCCGCATCCTCTTTTCTTCGATGCGGTCTTGGCCGCCAATCCTGGAGTTCTACCGATGACCAGACCCGTTCCCCCCCAACGCGCAGAAACCATGATCACCATGGCGCAGGTGGAAAAGTGGTACGGCTCGTTTCAAGCCCTTCACGATATCAACATGACCGTTCGCAGCGGCGAGAGGATTGTGCTGTGCGGCCCTTCCGGCAGCGGAAAGTCGACGCTCATTCGCTGCATCAACCATCTCGAGACCTACCAGAAAGGTGAAATCCGGGTCGGCGGCATCGTGCTCAGCGACCAGGCCAAAACCATCGATGCGATCCGCCGCGAGGTCGGCATGGTCTTCCAGCAGTTCAATCTGTTTCCGCATCTGACGGTGCTGCAGAACTGCATGCTGGCGCCGATGAAGGCGATCGGCGTCGGCAGGGCGGAAGCCGAGGAACGCGCCCGCGGGCTGCTCGAGCGGGTCAAGATCCTGGAGCAGGCCGACAAATACCCGGTCCAGCTATCGGGCGGCCAGCAGCAGCGCGTCGCCATTGCCCGCGCACTCTGCATGCGGCCGAAAGTGATGTTGTTCGACGAACCGACGTCGGCGCTCGACCCGGAGATGGTCAAGGAGGTGCTGGATACGATGATCGCACTCGCCGACGAGGGCATGACGATGATCTGCGTCACCCACGAAATGGGCTTTGCCCGCCAGGTCGCCGATCGGGTGATCTTCATGGCGAGCGGCGCAATCGTCGAAGAGGCTCCGCCCGCCGAGTTCTTCACCAACCCACAGCACGAGCGGACCCGAAAATTTCTCGGAGAAATCCTGCACAAGTAGGGCAAGCCGATACGTCGTCGAAATTCAGGAGCCGATCATGAAGCCGTTAGAGATTGCAGTGATGGGAGCCGGCCTGATCGGCAGACGCCATGCCGAGCGCGTGATGTCCGAACCCGGAACCGTACTTTCCGCGGTGATCGATCCTTCCGCTGCCGGTCGTGACTTTGCCCGAAATGCCGGAATCCGCTGGTACGCCAACTTCCAGGACATCGGTGCCGAGGACAGGCCTGACGGCGTCATTGTGGCAACGCCGAACCAGCTTCACGTCGAAAACGGAATGGAGGTTATCGCTGCCGGCATTCCTGTTCTCTTGGAGAAGCCGATCGCCGACGATGTCGATGCTGCAGCAAGACTCGTTGCCGCCGGCGAGACGGCGGGGGTGCCGCTCCTCATCGGCCATCACCGGCGCCACAATCCGATGATCCAGGCGGCCAAACAGATCGTCGACGGCGGCAGGCTTGGCCGGATCGTCACCGTCCACGGCACGTTCTGGGTCGCCAAGCCCGAGGATTATTTCGACATCGGCTGGCGGCGTGAAGCGGGCGCCGGACCAGTCTTCGTCAATCTGATCCACGATGTCGACCTCTTCCGCTTTCTCTTCGGTGACGTCGATGCCGTCCAGGCAATGGAATCGCACGCCGTGCGGGGCCACGCTGTCGAGGATAGCGCTGTCGTCTTGTTACGGTTCGCAAACGGTGTTCTCGCCACGCTCAACGGCAGCGATGCCGTCGCCGCGCCCTGGAGCTGGGAGGCGACCACCGGTGAAAATCCGGCTTATCCCCGTTACGATCAATTCTGCTACCAGGTCGGCGGCACGAAAGGGTCGCTCGGAATTCCCGACCTGACGATTTGGACAAGCCCGTCGAAGCCCGATTGGCTAAAGCCGCTTGCCGAGGAGCGCGTGCCTTTCCCGGCAGTTGATCCACTCTGCGTTCAGCTCAAGCATTTTTGCGATGTCATTCGTGGCGACGCCGCGCCCCTCATCAGCGGCCGAGAGGGGCTCGCGACCCTCAGGGTCATCGAAGCGATCAAGAGGTCGGCAGGCTCGGGGCAGATGATCCACCTCTCTGATGACGGCGCCTCTTCCGATCCCCAGAAAGTTTAGCCACATGATCACCGGGACGACCAAACTCATCGCCCATCTCGGTTATCCCACCGAGTCCTTCAAGGCGCCTCTAATCTACAATCCCTATTTCGAAGAGACCGGGATCGACGCGGTCGTCGTGCCGATGGGCTGCAGGCCGGAGGATTATCCGGCCTTCTTGAAGTTGGTTTTCCGGCTATCCAATATCCACGGCGCACTCATCACCATGCCGCATAAGATTGCGACGATGGCGCTGCTCGACGAAACGTCTACCAGCGCTAAAGTCGCCGGCTCGTGCAACGCCGTGCGTCTCAGCTCCGACGGCAGGCTGATCGGCGACATGTTCGATGGCGAGGGCTTCGTCCGCGGCGTTCTGCGCAAGGGCAAAAAACTCGAGGGCGCTCATGCGCTCGTCGTCGGCGCCGGCGGCGTCGGCTCGGCGATCGCCGCGTCGCTGGCGCAGGCCGGCGTCGCCCATCTGGCAATCTTCGATGCCAATGCAACGACCGCGACCGAGTTGCTCGATCGGCTGAAGACATATTATCCGCAGCTGCAGGTCACGATCGGCTCTCTCGATCCGGCCGGATTCGACATCGTCGTCAATGCGACCCCGCTTGGAATGCGAGGGGGCGATCCTCTGCCGATCGATGTCGACCGCATCTCGCCCTCGACCTTCGTCGGCGAAGTCGTGATGAGCCGGGAGATCACCCCTTTTCTCGAGGCGGCCCGAGCTCGAGGCTGCGCCTTTCAAGTCGGGACGGATATGCTGTTCGAACAGATCCCGGCCTATCTCGAATTCTTCGAATTCCCGACAACGACGGCCGATAATCTGCGGGCAATAGCGAAGCTTGGGTGATGGCTGAGCGGGTAGACGCGCTTTAAGCCGTTCCAAGCCGTCTGATATTCCCCACCAATTCCCCCGCCAACCGTAGCGAGGCGGCGGTTGCCATCGTCATCTGCGGCAGCAGCAGCCATTCGAGCGTCCAGGCGGCACCGGAGCGTTCCTGTTCATGAACAAGGGACTGGTGGATGCCTGAAAGAACAGTGGCGGTGAAGCGGGCGAGCGAGACCAGGACTTCGGCGGCAACCGGGTTCTGCTTGTGGGCCATCGCCGACGAGGTGCCGCCGCCTGCGATTTCGATCTCGTGGCCCATCTGAGCAAGCAGGGCGATATCCTGGCCGATCTTGCCGAGGCTGCCCGAAATCGACGAGAACAGGCCGGCAATATCGGCGATCGGAAGCCGCCCGCTCTGCCATTGCGTTATATCGGTCAGGCCGAGTTCCTGGGCGAGCGAGGCGCGGATTGCCGGGCCTTGCGCCCCGAGCTTGTCCAGCGTGCCGGCGGCGCCACCGAACTGGACGGGAAAATTTTGCTCGGTCAGGCGGTCGCGATAGGTGATCAGCGGTGCGCGCCAGGCATTGAGCCGGTCGGAGACCGTGATCGGGATCGCCACCTGCATGCGGGTATGGCCCATCAGCCGGTTGCCGCCGAACTGGCGATCGAGCCCATCGAGCCCTGCGGCAATAGTAGAAAGCCGGCCGGCAAACAGAAAGGTGATCGCCTTCAGGCGGATCATCAGGCTGGTGTCGATCACATCCTGGCTGGTGGCGCCGAGATGCAGGCTGTTGGCCGCTTCCTCGCCGACCGCGGCGCGCAGCTGTTTGACGAGATCGGGGACGACGACCCCGTCCCGTGCCGTTGCCGATCGCAGGCTGGCGAGATCGGGAGAGAAGCCGGCGCAGATTTCGGCGATCCGTCTTGCGGCTTCGGCAGGGATGAAACCATGGCCGGCTTCGGCCTTGGCCAGTGCCGCTTCGAAGGAGAGCATGGCGCGGATATCGGCCTCGGCGGAGAAGTAGGGCGCGATTTCGTCGTCGCCGAGCAGGCCGGAGAGGAAGGGGTGGTCGAAGGGCGATGCGGTCATGGTCTTCTCGTTCGTGATGGTGGCCCCCTCATCCGGCGCCGCCACCCCCGGGGTCGAGCCACTGGTCTCGACCCGTCCTTCGGGCCCCCGAGGGGCGAAAGGACTTGGGCAATGTCGGTGCCTATGAGCAGGCGATCTCGTATGGCACTGTTCCCCTCTCCCCGTCGAGGAGAGGGCAGGGTGAGGGGGCCACTTGCGCGGAGCCCTCAAACAAGCCACCCGCATACTCTCAAATATCCAGAAACACCGTTTCGTCAGCACCCTGCAGACGAATGTCGAAATGGCAAGTCGCGCCGTCACGACTGGCAATCATGGTTGCGACGCGCTCGCGATGTTCGATGCGCGACAGCAGCGGGTCGCCAGCATTGGCCTCCGTCTCCTCCGGGAAGTACATGCGCGTCTGCAGGCCGATATTGATGCCGCGGGCGACGATCCAGACCGTGATGTGCGGGGCCTGCCTGCGACCGTCCTTGAAGGGGACGCGGCCGGGCTTGATGGTCTCGAAGCTGTAGACGCCGTCTTCACTGCGGGTCGGGCAGCGGCCCCAGCCGGTGAAATTCGGATCGGCGGCGCCGCGCATCTCCGAGGGGCTGTTATAGAGGCCGGCGCTGTCGGCCTGCCAGATCTCGACGACGGCATCGCGCACCAGCGCGCCGGCGCCGTCGAAGATACGGCCGGTGACGGTGATGCGCTCGCCGAGCGTCTTGTCGTTGACCATCTGCGTGCCGAGATCGCTGTCGTAGACGCCCGTTATGTCGCAGAAATTCGGCGTCAGGCCGATATGGACGTACGGCCCTGCCGTCTGCGACGGGGTTTCCTTGAGATAGCCGAGCTGCTGCATGGTCAATTGCCCTCCAGCCTGTTTTCGAACATCGTCGAGCGGCGGCCGCGCAGGACGATATCGAATTTATAGGCTCGTGAATCCATCGGGATCGTGTTGCCCCAGTCGAGCGGCGCGATCAGCTGCTCGATCGCCGCCTTGTCGGGGATGGTGCCGACGATCGGACATTTCCAAATCATCGGATCGCCCTCAAAATACATCTGGGTGATCAGCCGCTGGGCAAAGCCGTGGCCGAAAATCGAGAAATGGATATGGGCGGGGCGCCAGTCGTTGACGCCGTTCGGCCAGGGATAGGCGCCGGGCCGCACTGTGCGGAAATGGTAGCGCCCCTCCTCATCGGTGATGGCGCGGCCGCAGCCACCGAAATTCGGGTCGATCGCCGCCAGATAGCTTTCCTTCTTGTGGCGGTAGCGACCGCCGGCATTGGCCTGCCAGAACTCGACCAGCGCGCCGGCAACCGGTTTTGCGCGTTCGTCGAGCACCCGGCCATGAACGATGATGCGTTCGCCGATGGCGCTTTCGCCGGGCCGCGCGTAATTCAGGATCAGGTCGTTGTCGAGTTCGCCGATCATCGAATTGCCGAAGACCGGGCCCGTCGTTTCGGAGATCGTGCCGTCGAGCGACAGCAGCGCGCGTTGCGGCGCGCGCAGCACTGACGTCTTGTAGCCGGGGGTCAGCGCCGGCGCATGCCAGGCTCGGTCGCGGGCAAAGAAGGCGCCGGTCTCGGGCTTTTGGTTGGGTCGTTCGGACATATCTCTCCCTCAGGCCGCCTTCTCGGCGTCCATCTGTGCAAAGGCCTGCTTGGCAATCTTGATCGCGTGGTTGGCAGCGGGAACGCCGGCATAGATCGCCACATGTAAGAGCGCCTCGCAAATATCCTCGCGGGTCGCACCCGTTTGGGCGGTGGCGCGCACATGCATGGCGACCTCGTCATCCTGGCCGAGAGCGGCGAGCAGCGCGATGGTGACGATCGAGCGCTCGCGTTTGCTCAACGCCGGGCGCGACCAGACATGGCCCCAGGCGGCTTCGGTGATCAATTCCTGGAAGGGGCGGTCGAATTCGGTCGTCGCGGCCGCGGCGCGGTCGACATGGGCGTCGCCGAGCACGGCACGGCGGGTCGCCATGCCCTGCCGGTAACGCTCGGAGGAGGAGGCGGTCTCGTTCATCGGTTGGTGTCTCCAGGTGGGATGGATGTGAGGAAGGCGCGGATGATCGCCGTCAGCGCCTCCGGCTGCTCGACGCAGGGAATATGCGCGCAGTCGGCGATCACCTCGTAGCGGGCGTCCGGGATCAGCCGCGCCGTGGAGAGCACGAGATCGGGCGGCGTCGAGCCGTCCTGGTCGCCGACGATGCAGATCGTCGGCACAGCGATCGCCTTGGCCGCTTCGGAAAAATCAGCATCACGGATGGCTTCGCAGGCGGCGATATACCCCTCGACCGGCTGGCGCGTCAGCATGTTGCAATAGCCGGAATAGGCGGTGTTTTCGGGCCGGCGGAAGGCCGGCGTAAACCAGCGCTCCATGATGGCGTCGACGATGCTGGCGATGCCGTTTTTCGCCACCGCGGCGATGCGGGCGTTCCAGCTCTCAGCCGTGCCGATCTTGTGGGCGGTGTCGCAAAGAATCAGCGCGCCGACCAGATCCGGCCGCCGCTGATAGAGCGACTGGGCGATCAGGCCGCCGACCGAGAGCCCACAGACAACGGCATTTTTCACCGACAGCAGATCGAGCAGGCCGGCGAGATCGGTGGCATGATCCTCGATCGACGAGGGGAGCTGACCGACATCGGAAAGGCCGTGGCCGCGCTTGTCGTAAAGCACGATGGCGTAGTCCCCGGCAAGCCGCACCACGACGTCGCGCCAGATGCGGAAATCCGTCCCGAGCGAATTGGTAAAGACGATCACCGGCCGGTCGGCAGGCGCACCGATGACCTGATAATGGATCGTCACGTCGTTTATGCGGGCAAATTGCACGTCGCTCTCCTCCATCAAGTCAGTCCAACCGAGAGGCTGGCATTGGTTTGGTTCCGCTAGCGAGGTCCGGACAAGGGCGCCTACGCTGCGAATGGCTCCGTCCGTCCCTCCATCCTCTCTCATGCTCGGCCTTGAGCAGAGCATCCCACGGCACCCACCGGTAGCTGTGGCATGGATCCTCGGGTCAAGCCCGAGGATGACGGAGAGTGGGGTTGGCTTCCCGCCAAACTTGTCACCGCCTCCGGATAGCAAAACTGAATGGTTGATCCGGTTAAGTAAAATGATATTTTCAGGCGTTTCGATAACCCAGGAGTTATGGGAGATGATCGACAGCCGCGTCAAGTTTCGTCATCTGCAGACCTTTGTCGAGGTGGCGCGGCAGAAGAGCGTCATGAAGGCGGCCGAATTGCTGCATGTCAGCCAGCCGGCGGTGACGAAGACGATCCGCGAGCTGGAGCAGGCGCTGGGTGTCGCCGTCTTCGAGCGTGACGGCCGCGGCATCAAGATCACCCGTTACGGCGAGGTCTTCCTGCGTCATGCCGGGGCGGCGCTGACGGCGCTGCGCCAGGGTCTCGATTCCGTCTCGCAGGAGCAGTTCGCCGATGCGCCGCCGATCCGCATCGGCGCGCTGCCGACGGTGTCGTCGCGCATCATGCCGCGGGCGATGGAACTCTTCCTCAAGGAGCGGACCTGGAGCCGGGTGAAGATCGTCACCGGCGAGAATGCCGTATTGCTGGAGCAGCTCCGCGTCGGCGATCTCGACGTCGTCGTCGGCCGCCTGGCCGGGGCGGAGAAGATGGCGGGCTTTTCCTTCGAGCATCTCTATTCCGAGCAGGTGGTCTTTGCCGTTCGCCCCGGCCATCCGCTGCTCGACGGCCGGCAATCGCCCTTTGCTGGTTTCGGCGACTATACGGTGCTGATGCCGACGCGGGGTTCGATCATCCGGCCGGTGGTCGAAAATTTCCTCATCGCCAACGGCGTCTCCAGCCTGCCGAACCAGATCGAGACGGTGTCGGATTCCTTCGGCCGCGCGTTCCTCAGGGGAGGCGACGCAATCTGGATCATTTCCAACGGCGTGGTGGCCGACGATGTGGCCGACGGCCGGCTGGCGCTGCTGCCGGTCGATACCGGCGAGACCAAGGGGCCGGTGGGGCTGACGATGCGTGCCGATGCCGTGCCGTCCGTGCCGCAATCGATCCTGATGCAGACGATCCGCGAAGCGGCCGGGCAGCTTTCCTGAAGCCAGGCTCTTTAAATCCGCTTGAAGATCGCCCAGATTTGGACTATGTCTAATTCAAGACAGGAGACTTTCATGCAGCACGCGCGACGCACGCAGCGGGAAAGCCAGGCGCCACAGCGGCTGGACATGAAGCGCTTTGCGCCGGCAAACCGTCGGAAGCTCAGCGCACCGGCCTTGCGAACCTTCCTGGCAATCGCCGATCTCTGGGGCCTGAGCGAAGAGCAGCGGCTGCTGGTGCTCGGCTATCCCTCCCGCTCGACCTACCACAGCTGGGCCAAGCAGGCGCGCGAGCATGGGGCTTTCACCCTCGATGTCGATACGCTGACCCGGATATCCGCCCTGCTCGGCATTCATCAGGCGCTCGGTGTGCTGTTTGCCGATGAACGCGGCGGCGTCGCCTGGCTGCGCACACCGCATCAGGCGTCGGTTTTTGGCGGGCATCCGCCGCTCGACGTGGTGACGAACGGAACCCAGGACGGCTTGATAACCGTGCGCCGCTTCCTCGATGGCGCCCGCGGTGGTGTCTATATGCAGCCGAACAGGCTCGACGACGCTTTCACGCCCTATGAAGATGCGGACATCGTCTTCCGGTGAGCGACCGTTTTGCCGAGGCACCGCGTCCATCCTACCGGCTGATCCCGTCGCAATTTCCGCCGATCGGGCTTTTCGAGACGGTGGCGAGGGCGGCCGATCTCGAAGCCGTGATGGAGCTTGTGGGATGGACCAACGACCGTCTCGTTGCCGACCGCATCCAGCGGCTTCCCGAGGATGAATGGGTTTACGGCGTGCCGAACGCCAGCATCGTCATGGCGGCTTTCCTGCATGTCGCCCCCGGTGGCATGCGCTTCAACGGCGCCGATCTCGGCGCCTGGTATGCCGCCGACCACCTCAAGACAGCCGCCGCCGAGGTCGGCCATCACCTCAGGCGCGAAACCGTCGCGCGCGGTGTGGCGACGATGGTGCGGACCTATCGAAGCTATTCGGCCATCCTGATCGGCGACTATCTCGACATTCGCGGCGAACAGGCGCTGCGGCGCGACGTCTATGACGGTACCAGCTATGCGGCGTCGCAGGTGCTGGGCGAAGAGGTGCGTTCGAGCGGCGGCGCCGGCATCCTCTATGACAGTGTCCGGCTGAGGGGCGGGGTCAACATCGCCGCGCATCGGCCGAGGAATATCCGCGACGTGGCGCAGGCCGATCACTTCGAAATCACCGTTTTCGCCACTGACCGCCGCATCGATGTCAGGAAGCTTGCCCCCTGACGACGGCAGTCGCAGGCGGCTTAAACCGGCAACCGCTCGGCCCAGGCCTTGGCCGCCTTTGCCATCGTGGCGAGGTGGTCGGCAGCGGAAAAGCCTGAGATTGTCTTGCGCGGCTTGAGGTCGTGGTCGCCGTCCTCGAGCCAGAGGATCTCGATCCGGTCGGAGAGATCATAGCCCGGCACCTCGTCACGCTCGGCCCAGGCCTTGGCCGCCTTTGCCATCGTGGCGAGGTGGTCGGCAGCGGAAAAGCCTGAGATTGTCTTGCGCGGCTTGAGGTCGTGGTCGCCGTCCTCGAGCCAGAGGATCTCGATCCGGTCGGAGAGATCATAGCCCGGCACCTCGTCCCGCGTCCCGAATTCGTCGCGTGTTCCCTGGCAGATCAGCGCGGGTGTTGTCATCCCCTTGAGATGACCGGTGCGCAGTTTCGTCGGCTGGCCGGGCGGATGGAAGGGATAGCCGAGGCAGAGCAGGCCGGCGATCTTCCCCCTGCCATGGAGATCGTCGGCGACCATGCTGGCGACGCGTCCACCCATCGACTTGCCGCCGATGATCAGCGGACCGCCGGCTTCGAGTTCGGCGATTGCCGCCTCATATTCAGGATTGAGTGTTTCGGCCCGCGGCGGCGGCTTGCGGCCTCCGGTGCGGCGGGCGGCCATATAGGCGAATTCGAAGCGGGCAACCCTGAAGCCGACGCCGGCAAGCGCTTCTGCCGCTGCTGTCATCGACCCCGAATCCATCGGCGCTCCGGCACCATGCGCAAGCAGGATGGTGAAACGGGCATTACGGGGGCCTTGAAGCAGAAACCTGTCAGACATCGACAATCCTCCATTCGGTCATCGGAACCATGTCGGCGCCCGTGACTTTTTCCTCGAAAGGAGACGGACAATGTCGACGAATGATGAAAACGTAAAGCCCGAGCAGCGCCGCCCCAAAGATGTGAGCGCCGTTCCCGAAAAGCCGGAGCCCGCCGACGCAGAATCGATGGCGCCGCCGACAGTACAGCCGGCCGGAGCAGGCGACAAAAGCGAACGGCCCGTGGTCAACCCAGTCACCGGCGTCGCCATTTAGGCGTCGCAAAACTATGATGCGGATCGGCCCTTGAAACCGCGGCGGAGAGGGTCCATATAGCGGTCCTGCCTGAAAAATGGATGCGCACGGTATCGACGTCGTCGAACTGTTCGCTGTCCGACAGGATAAGGGCGCTCCCCGCAAGGGTCGAGCGCCCTTTTTGCTTTTCGGACGTCAGCTGGAATGACGGTCTTGGGTTCGTGCTGGTGGCGATAGCGAGCATCTCCCACCATAATCTATATAGCACTTCGGAATCCCGAAATTGGTTGCGGCGTTGAAATCATTGCATGTTTTTCGCGGGTGACTCCTCAAAAACACCGGCGCATTTCGGAATCCCGAAGCGGTAGTCCTTCGGGATTCCGAAGTGAGAATTTTGCTGTGCCGTCAGCCGGTTTTCCCACGGTCCTGTCGATTTTCGCATCTGTGGATCGTCTTCCTAACGATGTGCTGGAAATCCGTTGCGGTCGCGGCACATCCTTTGAGCGTCCGAGACGCGCGACAACAGAAGGAGGATATGTGATGGATCATCAGCAGCTGGTACCCGCCGCCGTGCTCGCGGCCAAGAATGGTGTCCGTTTTCCCAATGAGAGCGAGGAATACCGCATCGCCCGCGACGCGCTGCTCGCCGAAGAGATCGAATTGCGCCGCCATATCGAGCGAGTGGCGGTACAGCGCCGGGCGCTGCCGCCCGGCGGCGAGGTGATAAAAGACTACCGCTTCGAAGGCGTTGACGGGCCGATAAGTTTCAGCGAGCTCTTCGCTGACAAGGACACGCTGGTCGTCTACAGCTATATGTTCGGCCCGGAGCGCGAGCGTCCGTGCCCGATGTGCACCTCGCTGCTATCGGCCTGGGACGGCGAGGTGCCTGACATGCAGCAGCGCGTCGCCCTTGCCGTCGTCGCGCTTTCGCCGATCGGCAGGCTGCTCGCCTTCAAGAAGGAGCGGGGCTGGCACTACTTGCCGCTCTATTCCGATCCGACGGGCGATTACAGCCGCGACTATCACGCCATCGGCCGGGGTGGCGGCGATGACGCGGCTTTCAACGTCTTCACGCGGCGCGACGGCACCATCCGGCATTTCTGGAGCGGGGAGATGGGCCAGGTGACGGCCGATCCGGGCGAGGATCCGCGCGGCGCGCCCGATCTGATGCCGCTCTGGACCGTGCTCGATTGCACACCCGAAGGCCGGGCGCCGGACTGGTATCCGAAGCTGTCCTATTAAGATTAGGCCGGCCGCGTCAGCCGGTGGAGCGGTTTCTGGAGGTCTCGATCCATTCGAGGTTGGCGACCGAGGCCTCCGGCAGCAGCGATGGATCGATGTCGTATACATAGCCGCTCAACATGTCGGCGGCGCGTTCGGTCGCCTTGATCTTCGCCTCGGTTTCCGCAACCGCCTTGGCGATCGCTTCGATGCGGGCGCGGAACATGTGGGCGAGCACATCGCGGCCGGACTGTTTTTCGAGCCGTTCCAGATGCAGGCCGACGCGCGAGGCGTGGCGCTCCAGCTCGCTCTTGCTGAAGCGCGCCTTGCGCAGTTCCTCCGAAAGGCTTTCCTGCATGACGGCGACGGGATCGAAACTTCCCGGCGCGCGCTCGTCGAGCACCGCGTCGGTGACGAGCTTCTCGATGATCACAAGCGCCTGCAGCTCGGCGGCATCGGCCAATTCGACATCATAGCCGGTATCATCGAACACCTTGCGCCGGACCGGATCGAGAAGCAGCGCATAGGCTTTCTGCAGATTGTCAAAGGCCTGCGAATCGCCCCCCGAATCCGGGTGGGCAACTTTCGCCAGGCGCCGATAGGCGGCCTTCAGCTGGGCCTCGTCCGCATCGCGTTCAACGCCGAGAATATCGTAGGGATCCGTCACGCCTGCTCCATTGCTACCCGGCACGCCCGGACAGTCTAGGTCTTCTTCTGCATCAGCAAGGCGAAGTTTAGACCAAAAGCAGGAATGACGTCCATGGCCGGAAATCGCAATCGTCGCCGCGAAAGCCTAAGCCACTTTTCGATTGTCCCATTTTTTCAAGCCGTTGTGCGAAGATCAGGGCGTGCTGATCGAGACAAGATAACATCTGGCTTCGCCATGGAGTTCCAGTGCGGTTCCAGCAGCATCCGCAATCAGCAGCGCATCGCCGGCCCCAAGCGCGCCGGTCTCATAGCCGTGCCGGAATGACAGCGCGCCGCGATGGCAGAGCAGCAGGCATGTCGACGAGGTCAGCGGCACGGACTTGCCGCCGTCGATGTCGATGCGGATCAGCGTGTGGGCGAGACCGTCGCGGCGGGTCATGACGTTGAGATCGGTGATCGCGCCGTCCTGAAGTGTCGCCGCGACCGGGATATCCGCCGGGAAGGGCAGGGGGTCGCTCGCGGTCGTCAGCAGCGCCGGTGCGCTGCCTTCGATGTCGAGCACCATGCCGTTACCGTCGAGAATCACAAGCGTCCGGTCGATGCCGGGGAAGATCGAAAACGGGCCGTCCGTTGCGACGGTCGCCATGCTGACGCGCCAGTCGAAGCCGGCGAGGCCGGCATCATCGGGCGAAGCGGCGATCTCCACCGTTTCGCCGCCGCCGTTTTTCCAAGGCATCCGCTTGTAATCGCCGGCGCGCAGGATCCGCACGAGGCTCAGTTCCCGAGAATGCCGGGCAGGCGCAAGCCCTTGTCCCGGGCGCAGTCGAGGGCGATGTCGTAGCCGGCATCGGCGTGGCGCATGACGCCGGTCGCCGGATCGTTCCAGAGCACACGCTCGAGACGCTTTGCCGCATCGTCGGTGCCATCGGCGCAGATGACGACGCCGGAGTGCTGGGAGAAGCCCATGCCGACGCCGCCGCCATGGTGCAGCGATACCCAGGTGGCGCCCGAGGCGGTGTTGAGCAGGGCGTTCAGCAACGGCCAGTCGGAGACGGCGTCCGAGCCGTCCTTCATCGCTTCGGTTTCGCGGTTCGGCGAGGCGACGGAGCCGGAGTCGAGGTGGTCGCGGCCGATGACAACAGGCGCGGAAAGCTCGCCAGTCCTGACCATTTCATTGAAGGCCAGAGCCAGGCGGTGACGGTCGCCGAGGCCGACCCAGCAGATGCGCGCCGGCAGGCCCTGGAAGGCGATGCGCTCCCTGGCCATGTCGAGCCAATTGTGCAGGTGGGTATTGCCGGGGGTCAGTTCCCGCACCTTGGCATCGGTCTTGTAGATATCCTCCGGGTCACCGGAAAGGGCGGCCCAGCGGAAGGGGCCGATGCCGCGGCAGAACAGCGGTCTTATATAGGCCGGCACGAAGCCGGGGAAGGCGAAGGCGTTTTCGAGGCCCTCCTCCTTGGCGACCTGGCGAATGTTGTTGCCGTAGTCGAGCGTCGGAATCCCGGCGTTCCAGAAAGCGATCATCGCCTCGACATGTTCGCGCATCGAGGCACGGGCGGCCTTTTCCACCGCCTTCGGATCGCTTTCGCGCTTGGCCTTCCACTCGGCCATCGTCCAGCCCTTCGGCAGGTAGCCGTTGATCGGATCATGCGCCGAGGTCTGGTCGGTGACCATATCGGGGCGGATGCCGCGACGAACCATCTCGGGCAGGATTTCGGCGGCATTGCCGAGCAGGCCGACGGATTTGGCTTCGCCTGATTTGGTCCAGCGGTCGATCATCTCGAGCGCTTCGTCGAGCGTTTCGGCCTTGGCGTCGAGATAGCGGGTGCGCAGGCGGAAATCGATCGAGTCGGGATTGCATTCGACGGCGAGGCAGCAGGCGCCGGCCATGACGGCGGCGAGCGGCTGGGCGCCGCCCATCCCGCCGAGGCCGCCGGTCAGGATCCATTTGCCCTTGAGATTGCCGCCATAGTGCTGGCGGCCGGCCTCGACGAAGGTCTCGTAGGTTCCCTGGACGATGCCCTGCGTGCCGATATAAATCCACGAACCGGCCGTCATCTGGCCGTACATGGCAAGGCCCTTCTTATCCAGCTCGTTGAAATGGTCCCAGGTCGCCCAATGCGGCACGAGGTTGGAATTGGCGATGAGCACGCGCGGCGCATCCTTGTGGGTGCGGAAGACACCGACCGGCTTGCCGGATTGCACGAGCAGGGTTTCCTCTTCCGTCAGCGTCTTCAGCGTGGCGACGATGCGGTCGAAATCTTCCCAGGTGCGGGTCGCCCGGCCGATGCCGCCGTAAACGACGAGCTCGTTCGGATTTTCGGCGACGTCGGGATCGAGATTGTTCATCAGCATGCGCAACGGCGCTTCGGTCATCCAGCTCTTGGCATTGAGTTCGTTGCCGCGAGGCGCGCGGATTTTGCGGATATTGTGGCGTGGATTGTTCATGGCGGTTCCCCTGTTCTCAGGTTTCAATCTTCAGCGTTTCAGGCCCGGTGCGATCTGTTCGATGCGCACCAGAATGTCTTTGAGATGGATGCGAAGCCTGTCGGCCTTGGCGGCGTCATAGGCGAAGGGCGGTGCCTCGGTCTGCAGATGGGTCGATTGCGCGAGCTCCATCTGGATCGCATGCACACCGGTCTCCGGCCGGCCGTAGTGGCGTGTCGTCCAGCCACCCTTAAAACGGCCGTTGAGCACGCTGTCGTAACCTTGCGCCGCTTGCGTGACGGTGAGCGTCGCCTGCTCGATGGCGCTGTCGCAGGTCTTGCCCATATCGGTGCCGATATTGAAATCCGGCAGCTTGCCTTCGAACAGGAAGGGGATATGCGAGCGGATCGAGTGGCAATCATAGAGAATCACAACGCCGTGAATTGCCCTGACGCGTTCGATCTCGGCGGCAAGTGCAGCATGATAGGGCGCATGAAAATCCCGCAGCCGCGCCGCGATATCGGCCGCATCAGGCGCTTGCCCATCCTTCCAGATCGCCTTGCCGTCGAAGTCCGTTTCCGGGACGAGGCCGGTGGTATTCTGGCCGGGATAGAGGCTCCCGCCCTCGGGATCGCGGTTGGCGTCGATCACATAGCGGTGGAAGGTGGCGCGCACCGTCGTGACGTCATCGAGCAGGCCGTCATAGAGCCGGTGGATGTGCCAGTCGGTATCGGCGAGGATCCGGCCATTGTCGTTGAGCCGCTCGGCGATATCAGTCGGCACATCGGTGCCGGTGTGCGGGAAGCCGAGGATGATGGGCGAGGTGCCCTGGCGGGTTTCGTATGGTGTGGTCACGGGTGAAACGCTCCGGCGTTGCGGGGTGCCAAGTGCAGAACCATCACGATCAACCCTCCAGAACCGGCAAGATGCCCGTCGAAACCGAGGCGTTCAGCGCGCCCGTCGCCACCAGTTCGGCGGCGGCGGCGAGGTCATTTGCCATGTAGCGGTCGGTCTCAAGGGCAGGAACTCTAGCGCGGATCGCGGCGATCGCCTTCAAGAGCTCCGGGCTGGTCGACAGCGGCGCGCGCAGTTCGACGCCCTGGGCGGCGGTCAGCGCCTCGATGCCGATGATGGCGAACAAGTTTTCGGTCATGCCGAGCAACCGGCGGGCGCCGTGGCAGGCCATGGAGACATGGTCTTCCTGGTTGGCCGAGGTCGGGGTCGAATCGACCGAGGCTGGGTGCGACATCTGCTTGTTCTCCGACATCAGCGCCGCCGAGGTGACCTCGGCGATCATCAGGCCGGAGTTCAGGCCCGGCTTCTTGGCGAGGAAGGCCGGCAGGCCGTAGGAGAGGGTGGGATCGACGAGCAGCGCGATGCGGCGCTGCGAAATCGCGCCGATCTCGCAGACGGCAAGCGCGATCTGGTCGGCGGCGAAGGCGACGGGCTCGGCGTGGAAATTGCCGCCTGAGACGACGGAGTTGTCCGAGAGCACCAGCGGATTATCGGTAACCGCATTGGCTTCGATCTCCAGCGTGCGGGCGACCGAACGCAAGAGATCGAGGCAGGCGCCGTCGACCTGCGGCTGGCAGCGGATGCAATAGGGATCCTGCACCCGCTCGTCGCCCTCGATATGGCTCTGGCGGATGACCGATTGTTCGAGCAGGGCGCGAAGGGCTGCTGCCGTGTCGATCTGGCCCTTATGGCCGCGCAGCGTATGAATGTCAGGATGGAAGGGCGCCGAAGAGCCCATGGCGGCATCGGTCGACATGGCGCCGGTGATCAGGGCCGCCTGGGCGGCGCGATGGGCACGGAAGAGGCCGGCAAGCGCCAGGGCTGTCGAGGTCTGGGTGCCGTTGATCAGCGCCAGGCCTTCCTTGGCGGCGAGCACGACCGGTTTCAGCCCCGCTCTTTCCAGAGCTTCAGCACCGGAAAGACGTTCGCCGGCGAAGAAGGCTTCGGCCTCGCCCATCATTACCGCCGCCATATGGGCGAGCGGCGCAAGATCGCCGGAGGCGCCGACCGAGCCTTTTTCCGGGATCAGCGGGATGACGCCTTTATCAAGCATGCCTTCGATCAGCCGCACCAGCTCCAGCCGCACGCCGGAGGCGCCGCGCCCGAGCGAGACCAGCTTCAACGCCATGATCAGCCGCACGATATTGTCGGGCAAGGGTGCGCCGACGCCGCAGCAATGCGACAGGATGAGATTGCGCTGCAGGGTGGCGACATCGGCGCTGTCGATCTTGATCGAGGCGAGTTTGCCGAAACCGGTATTGATGCCATAGACCGGAGCATTGCTGGCGGCGATCTCGGCGATGCGGGCGGCAGCCTTGTTTATGCCGGCATCGAAGGCGGGATCGAGTCTTGCCGGCGCACCCGTCCAATAGATGATTTCTAGATCCTTGAGCGAGACGGAGCCCGGGTGGAGGGTGATGGTCATCGACCGTTCCTTTCGCCCTTGAAGAGACGTGTGTGAAGTGGGTTGAAGCCGATGCGATAGACGAGCTCGGCGAGGCTTTCGACATTCCAGACGGCGAGGTCGGCGGACTTGCCGGGTTCGAGCGTTCCGGTCTTGTCGAGCAGACCGAGTGCCCGGGCGCCCTCACGGGTGGCGCCGGCGATGCATTCCTCGACGGTGAGGCCGAACAGCGTCGCCGACATGTTCATGGTCAGCAGCATCGAGGTCAGCGGCGAGGTGCCGGGATTGCAGTCGGTGGCGATCGCGATCGGCACGCCCGCCTGGCGCAGTGCTTCCACCGGCGGCTTCTGTTTCTCGTGGATGGCGTAGAAGGCGCCGGGCAGGAGCACGGCGACAGTGCCGGCTGCGGCCATCGCGGCAACGCCGTCTTCGTCGAGATATTCCAGGTGATCGGCCGAAAGCGCGCCGTAGGATGCGGCGAGTTTGGCGCCGCCGAGATTGGAGAGCTGCTCGGCATGCAGCTTGACCGGCAGGCCGAGCCCCTTGGCCTTGTCGAAGACACGGCCGATCTCGGCCGTCGAAAAGGCGATACCTTCGCAGAAGCCGTCGACGGCATCGGCAAGGCCGAGATTATGCACATCGTCGAGGCCGGGCAGAACGACATCATCGAGATAGTCGCCGTTGCGGCCCTTGTATTCCACCGGGGTCGCATGCGCGCCGAGATAGCTGGTGGCGACGCGCACCGGCCTGATATGGCCGAGCAGGCGCGCACTCTGCAGCATCTTTATTTCGCCGGCCCGGTTCAGCCCATAGCCGGACTTCACTTCGATCGTCGTGACACCTTCGGCAAGCAACGTGTCGAGCCGCGGCAGCGCCTCGGCGACCAGATCTTCGACCGACAGCGCATTGGTCGCCTTCACCGAGGAAACGATGCCGCCCCCGGCTCGCGCAATTTCTTCATAGGTCGCGCCGGCAAGGCGCATCTCGAATTCGCGGGCGCGATTGCCGCCGTGAACGATATGGGTGTGGCAGTCGACGAGACCGGGGGTGACCCAGCGGCCTTCGAGATCGACGATCTCGGACCGTTCGATGGCGGCCGCCGGCAGGTCGCTTTCAGCGCCGGCAAAGGCGATGCGGCCGTTTTCGACCAGCACTGCGCCCTTTTCGACGATGCCGAGCCCCGCTTTGTCAGGAGCAAGCGTGGCCAGCCGCGCATTGCGCCACAGCGCCGGCCGGATGTTGGCGGATGGGCTTCCTTCTGAAAAATTGTTCCCGGTCATCAGCTTTGCGCCTTTCCTTATGCCAAAACATGTATATACATAATCAACAGGTGACAAGAGAAATTTTGCGCGCTTTTCTGGAAAAGAAAGATCGGCGGCGCGGCAGGAGGAGAAGACGGCCATGACCACACTTCACGCAGAGACAGCGCTCACCCCGCAAGGCTGGCAGAAGAATGTGCGGCTGACGGTTGAGGCCGGGCGCATCGCCCGGGTCGTATCAGGCGTTTCCGCAGCACCCGGTGATGAGCGCCATGCCCTGATCGTTCCCGCCATGGGCAACCTGCACAGCCATGCCTTCCAGCGAGCCATGGCCGGTCTTGCCGAAGTGCGCGGGCCTGCAAATGACAGCTTCTGGAGCTGGCGCACCGTCATGTACAAGTTTGCCCTGGCGATGACGCCCGATCATGTCGAGGCGGTCGCTGCCAAGCTCTACGCGGAAATGCTGGAGGCGGGGTTTTCCCGCGTCGGCGAATTCCACTATCTCCATCATGACCGGGATGGCGGCGCTTATGCCAATATCGCCGAGCTTGCCGAACGCATCGGGGCGGCGAGCCAAGAGTCCGGCATCGGCTTGACGCTGCTGCCGGTCTTTTATGCCCATTCCGGCTTCGGCGGCGCCGCGCCGATCGACGGCCAGCGACGCTTCATCAATTCGCTCGACAGCTTCGAAAGGCTGATGGAGGGATGCCGGGCGCTGACCGGCCGGCTCGACGGCGCCGAACTCGGGCTGGCGCCACACAGCCTGCGCGCCGCAACGCCTGAGGAACTGGCAAGGCTGGTGCCGATGGCGGGCGACGGCCCGATCCATATCCACGTCGCCGAACAGGTGAAGGAAGTCGAAGACTGCATCGCCTGGTCGGGCGCCCGGCCGGTGGAATGGCTGCTCGAGCAAATGCCGGTCGATGAGCGCTGGTGCCTGATCCATGCGACGCACATGACCGAGGACGAGACGCGGCGGATGGCGAAGAGCGGCGCGATTGCCGGCCTTTGCCCGATCACCGAAGCCAATCTCGGCGATGGCGCCTTTGCCGCGCCGCTCTTCCTCGAAGAGGGCGGGCGTTACGGCATCGGTTCGGATTCCAACGTGCTGATCTCGGTACCGGAGGAATTGCGCCAGCTCGAATATTCGCAGCGCCTGGCGCTTCGCGCCCGCAATGTCGTGGCCGCACCCGGCGGCTCGACGGCGCTTTCGCTCTTCACCCACGCCCTTGCCGGCGGCGGTGCCGCGCTGAAAGCGCCGGCCGGTCTCGTAGAAGGCTTTCATGCCGATCTCGTTTCGCTCGATACGTCAGCCATTCCCTATCTCTCGGGCGACCAGATCCTCGATCACTGGCTGTTTGCCGGCGGCATTTCCGTCGATTGCGTCTGGGCACGCGGCCGCAAGCAGGTGGAAGGCGGCCGCCATATCGGGCGCGACGCCATCGACCGGCGGTTCCTCGCTGCGATGGGCGAATTGCTGGCGGCCTGATAAAGCACTTTTCCTTTCAGGGCATTCGATCTAGAGCGGGGAGACCAATCGGAACGTGGCGATGAACCAAAGCAGGGATCTGACCTTGCATCAGCGCATCCTCGGCGAGATCGAGGGCCGTATCGTCTCGGGCGATTGGCCGCCGGGGCATCGTATTCCCTTCGAGGTCGATCTCGCCACGCAGTATGACTGCTCGCGCATGACAGTGAACAAGGTGCTGACCCAACTCGCCAAGGCCGGGCTCATCGAACGGCGCAAGAAATCCGGCAGCTTCGTCACCCAGCCGCAGGCGCAATCGGCGGTTCTCGAAATCCACGACATCAAGGCCGAGGTGCAGTCGCTGAACCTGCCCTATTCCTATGCCGTTTCCAAGAAGGCGAGCCGCAAGGCCAAGGCGGAAGACAGAAGCCGGCTGGAATTGCCGGCGGCGTCCTCGGTCGTCGAGGTCGTCTGCATCCACAATGCCGGGGCGCGGCCCTTCTGCCTGGAGGAGCGGCTGATCAGCCTTGAGACCGTACCTGAGGCCGCCGATGCCGATTTTCTAACGGTGGCCCCGGGGCCCTGGCTGCTCAATCAGGTGCCATGGAGCACGGCTGAACACCGGATCCACGCCGTTTCTGCCAATGCCGAACTGGCCGCGGCCCTCGATATCGCGCGCAATACGGCCTGCTTGGTGGTCGAACGCCGCACCTGGAGCGGCGCTGGCCCGGTGACCCATGTACGCTTCACCTATCCCGGCGACCGCCACGCACTGGTGGCGCGTTTCACGCCGGCTTCGCAATAGTCGCCATGTTCCATATACAACATGGCGACTGTTTTCATTCCTCGAACATCTTACCGCTGCGGGCTTCAAGCCGGTAGCGATAGCCGGGATAGACGAGGCGGGCGGTCGACACCACCTGTTTTGCCGACCATGTACGCCGGCGGATCGTCAGGCACGGCTCGGTCTTCAGGATGGTCAGCAGCTTGCATTCCCAGGCCTGCGGCATTGCCGCCTCGACGACGTGTTCGGAGCCGCTGAGCGGGGCGGCCGCCGTCAGATAGGCATTCGGCGTCAGGGTGGTGAAATCCTGGTGGAGATATTCGGGCGCGGCCTCCGGATGGACGAAACGGTCCTCGATCTGCACCGGAACGCCATTTTCGCTGTGCACGATCAGCGAGTGGAAGACCGCCGCGCCGATTTCAAGTTCGAGCGCGTCGGCGATCTCGGGGGAGGCGGTTTCCTGGGCCAGAACGACGACGGAAGCCTCATGGACGTGGCCACGTTCGGCGATTTCCTCGGCGATGTTGCGCACTTCGAACAGCGCCGAATAGCCCTTGCGCTCCGCCACGAACGAGCCGACGCCCTGGATGCGGACAAGTTCGCCTTCATTGGCGAGTTCGCGCAGCGCCCGGTTTGCGGTCATCTTGCTGACGCCGAGCTCGACGACCAGCTCGTTTTCCGACGGTACGCGGTATTTCGGCGGCCATTCGCCGCTATGGATGCGGTCGAGGATCACCTGCTTGACGCCGGCATAAAGCGGCGTGCTATCATTTTCCGCCAGCTCACGCTTCATTTCCCCGGGACGCTTCATTGCCTATTCCTTTTGCACGAATGCAATTCGCCGCATAAACCGACTTTCCTCTTGCATATCACAAAATATCTCATATGGTACCATATACAACCTCCCAATCGGTCCTGGACACAGAAATAGGACGGAAAGGGCAAGCCGGCGAAGATCGGCGTGGTGCCGCAAGGTCTGTTTCAACTCCAGAGGAGAATTCATCAATGAAATTCAGCACAATCCTGTTTTGCGGCGTCGCCGCTCTTTCCGCTTTCGCAGCGCCCGCCTTTGCCAAGGACTGGACGAAGGCGACCATTACGCTCGAAGGCGCCTATGCGCCGTGGAACCTCACCAATGCCGACGGCACGCTCGGCGGCTTCGAGCCGGAGCTTGCCAAGGTGCTCTGCGAACGCGCCAAGATCGAATGCACGCTGGTCGCTTCCGACTGGGACGGCATGATCCCGGCGCTCAACGCCGGCAAGTTCGACGTCATCATGGATGCACTGTCGATCACCGAAGAGCGTAAGCAGGTTATCGGCTTCACCATTCCTTATGCCGCCACCCCTGCTGCCTTCGCCACCGCCAAGGACAGCCCGCTCGCTAAGGCCGCCGGCACCGGCGCCACGATAAAGATGACGCCCGGCCAGACCGGCGTGAAGGAAATCGATGCGCTGAAGGCTGCTTTCAAGGGCAAGACGATCGGCATCCAGGCAGCGACCGTCTACGCCAAGTTCGTCTATGACAATTTCGGCGACATCGCCGAGATTCGCGAATACAAGACCGGCGCCGACCGCGACCTTGACCTGCAGAACGGCCGCATCGACCTCGGCTTCGACGATGCCGTGTATTTCGCCAATGCGTTCAAGTCCGCCAACGACACGCTTGATTTCACCGGTCCGGAGATCGTCGGCTCGATCTGGGGCGAGGGCGAAGGTCTCGGCATCCGCCAGGCCGATACGGATCTGCGCGACAAGTTCAATGAGGCGATCAAGTCGACGCTTGCCGACGGCACCGTCAAGAACCTCTCGATGAAGTGGTTCAAGGTCGACGTCAGCCCGCAGCAATAAGCGTTTCGGCCTTTCGGCCGCAAACACCTGTCTCCGGCTTTATCGCCGGAGACAGCATGTTATTGTCAATCCACAAAACGCTGCCGCGGACGGGGAACGGACGACATGGCAAGTTTGGAACTGCTTGGCTTCGGCTCGACCGGATGGGGCGCGCTGCTTATTCTCGCCACCTTGATGACGCTGGCCGTCACGGCGACGGCGCTTGCGATCGGCGCGGTGCTCGGCGCGATCGTCGCGGCGGCAAAACTCTCGGGCAACCCTGTCTTCGTGGCATTCGGCAATGTCTATACGACCGTGTTTCGCGGCGTGCCGGAACTGCTGATCATCTATCTCATCTATTTCGGCGGCTCCTCGGCCATCACCTCGATCGGCAAGGCGATGGGCTACGAAGGATTCCTCGGCCTGCCTTCCTTTGCCGCCGGGGCGCTTGCCGTCGGCATCATTTCCGGCTCCTATCAGGCGGAGGTGTTCCGCGGCGCCTTCCTCGCCATTTCCAAGGGCGAGCTGGAAGCGGCCTCGGCGATCGGCATGCATCGCGGCCTGCGCTTTCGCCGCATCATCATGCCGCAGGTGCTGCGGCTGGCCATTCCGGGCCTCGGCAATGTCTGGCAGCTCAGCCTCAAGGATTCGGCGCTGATCTCCGTGACCGGCCTTGCCGAACTGATGCGCACCAGCCAGGTGGCGGCGGGCTCGACCCGGCAATATTTCCTGTTCTTCATTGCCGGCGGCTGCCTCTACCTGATCCTGACCAGCCTTTCCGACCGCATCTTCAACCGCGCCGAACGCCGGGCCAATCGCAGCATGCCGGCATCGGCCATGGGCCAGGCGTAAGGAGGCGACGATGGATTTCACCTTTCTTGCTTCGACCATGGTAACCCTGCTCAAGGCGGTGCCGACGACGCTGATCCTGTTTTCGCTATCGATCTTCTTCGGCGGCGTGCTGGCGCTCGTCATTGTCTCGATGCGGGTCAGCGGCAACCCCGTGCTTTCAGGGTTCGCCAAGGGCTACATCTTCGTCTTCCGCGGCTCGCCGCTGCTGATCCAGATGTTCCTGGTGTTCTACGGCCTCGGCCAGTTCGGCGTCATCCGCTATTCCTTCCTCTGGCCATTCCTGCGCGAGCCGATGGTCTGCGCCGTGCTGTCGCTGGCGCTCTGCACCGCCGGCTACACGGCGGAGATCTTTCGCGGCGGCATCCGCGCCGTCTCGCCGAAGGAGATCGAGGCGGCGCGCTCGATCGGCATGTCCGGCTTCCTGCTGGTGCGCCGCATCCTGGCGCCGATCGCCTTCCGCCATGCGCTGCCGGCCTATTCCACCGAGATCGTGCTGATGATGAAATCGACGGCGCTCGCAAGCCTCGTCACCGTCTGGGAGGTCACCGGTGTCGCCCAGCGGCTGATCTCGCAGACCTACCGCACGATGGAAGTCTTCCTCTGTGCGGCGATCATCTATCTCGTGCTGAACTTCATCATCCTGCAGGGCATGGCCCTGCTCGAATATTCGCTGTCCCGACACCGCCGCGCGGCCCCGCAGCCGCTGAAGGCATAGGCAGTTTTTGACCTGATTGGAGCAATCATGCCAGGCGTTACCAGACTTTCGGTCCGCAATATCCGCAAGAGCTTCGGCACGCACGAGGTCTTGCGCGGCATTTCCCTCGATGCCGAGGACGGCGACGTGATTTCGCTGCTCGGCGCTTCCGGCTCCGGAAAATCGACGTTCCTGCGCTGCATCAACATGCTCGAAACAGCCAGCGACGGCGAGATCTGGGTCGACGGCGAGCATATTGAAATGGTTCACAAGAACGGCAAGTCGAAGCCGGCCAGCCAGAAGCAGGTGGATCATATCCGCTCCGAACTCGGCATGGTGTTCCAGTCCTTCAATCTCTGGTCCCATATGACCATCCTGCAGAACGTCATCGAAGGTCCCGTTCATGTGCTGAAGCGGCCGCGCGCCGACTGCATCGCCGAGGCTGAGGCACTGCTCGAAAAGGTCGGCATCGCAGATAAGCGTCATGCCTATCCCGCCCATCTCTCCGGTGGCCAGCAGCAGCGCGCCGCAATCGCCCGCGCTTTGGCGATGAAGCCGAAGGTCATGCTCTTCGATGAGCCGACCTCGGCGCTCGATCCGGAACTTGTCGGCGAAGTGCTGCGCGTCATGCGCGCGCTTGCCGAGGAGGGCATGACCATGCTCGTCGTCACCCATGAGATGAGCTTTGCCCGCAACGTCTCGAACCGCGTCGTCTTCATGCGTCAGGGACTGATCGAAAGCAGCGGCAAGCCCGATGAGATGTTTACCGGCGGCGCCACGCCCGCCTTCCGCCAGTTCATCGGCCATTTCGGAAGCGGTCAATGACCATCACCATCGATGAAGTGCTGACCTGGCGCGATGTCGCGTGCGTTGGGGCAGGGGCTGCGCTTGCGCTGTCGCCGGCCGCCTGGGCGCGCGTCGAGCAGGCAAGCCACATCGTCGCCAGCATCGTTGAATCAGGCGTGCGTGCCTATGGCGTCAATACCGGTGTCGGGGCGCTCGCCGACACGGTGGTCGACCGGGCCTCGCAGAGCCTGTTGTCGCGCAGCATCGTGCTCAGCCATGCCTGCGGCGTCGGCCCATTGCTCGATGCCCGCGCGGTGCGCGCCATTATTGCCGCTCAGATCGCCAATTTCGCCCACGGCCATTCCGGCGTGCGGCGCGAGATCGTCGAGCATCTTGCGGCCCTGCTGGAACATGACTGCATTCCCGACGTCCCATCGAAAGGCTCGGCGGGTTATCTCACCCACAACGCCCATACGGCGCTCGTCCTCATCGGCGAAGGCAGCGCCACGCTCGGCGGCCAACGCATGAGCGGTCGCGCGGCACTGGCGGCGATCGGCCTCGAACCGCTGGTGCTCGGCGCCAAGGAAGGGCTTAGCCTTGTCAACGGCACGGCCTGTGCCACCGGTTTAACTGCCGTCGCACTTTTGCGCACCGAACGGCTGCTCGATTGGGCCGATGCGATCGCGGCGCTGACGCTGGAAGCGGCGGGCTGCCAGATCGCCGCCTTCGACGCGGCGGTGCTGAAGCTGCGCCCGTCCGCCGGGATCGAAAAGGTCGGGGCGACACTACGCGCCCGCCTTGGCGGCAGCGGCCTTGTCGCCGCCGCCTTCGGCCGGCGCACCCAGGATGCGCTCAGCCTCCGTTCGGTGCCGCATGCCCATGGCGCCGCCCGCGACGTCTTCGACAATTCCGCCCGCATCGCCGATCAGGAACTGGCCTCGGTGACGGACAATCCTGCGGTCTCAGGCACGCCGGAGCGGCCGATCGTCTCCTCGGAGGCACATGCCGTCGCCCCGGCGCTCGGGCAGGCGGCCGATAGCCTGGCGATTGCGCTCGCGCAAATCGGCGCGATCAGCGAACGGCGTATGGACCGGCTGGTCAATCCGCTGGTGAGCGGCCTGCCGCCGTTTCTGGCAAGCGACGCCGGCAGCCATTCCGGCTTGATGATCGCCCAATATACCGCAGCAGCGCTCAGCAACGAAAACCGCCGCCTTGCCGCACCCGCGGCCATGGATGGCGGCCTCACCTCGGGCCTGCAGGAGGATTTCCTCGCCCATCCGACAGCTGCCGTCGGCAAGCTGCTCGCGGTCGTCGACAATGCCGAATATATCCTGGCGATCGAGCTGATGGCCGCCGCCCAGGCGCATGATTTCCTGGCGGCGACGGCGCCGCGGGCGCCAGGTACGGATCTCGTCTATCGGGCTGTGCGGGAGCGTATCTCCCATTATGGCGACGAGCGGCCGCTCAACGGTGATATCGAGGCCGTGCGCAGCCTCATCCGCGAGATAGCGCCGCCGCCGATGGATTGAATTGTGCAGACCGTCAGAATGGCTTGCTGGTGTCGGAATCCTGCTTCGGCTTTCCGCCGGCTTCCAGCCGCTTGAGGCACTGGCGATAGGTTGGATAGAGCTGGTCCACCCGCGAGAGCGGCAGCGTCCAGTCGCCTTCGTCGCCGGCAAAGGTCAGTTGCACGTCAGGGGTTCCTGAAAAGGAATTCTTGATGATCTTCTTCAGTCCGCCGTTTCCTTTGCTCGCCGGTGGCCAGAGGCGAAGCGTCGTCTTGTCGAAGAATTCGGCGGCAACCACTTTCGTCACGTTGCGATCGGTCAGCGTCACCTCTGTCGTGGTGCCGGCCGGAATGTCCCAGCTGGTCTTGGTCACCAGCCAGAAGGTCTCGGTGGCGCTCTGACGGAATTCCATTGTCTTGCCGAGTTCGCTGTCCCACAGCAGCCGGCAATAGGCAGGGCTCTCGTTCGCAAAGCCGACCGACCATTGCCGCGCACCGCCCATCCATTCGGTCTCGCCGAAGGCTGCGACCGGCTGCAGGACGGATGCCATCAGAACCATCGCGGTCAGAATTTTCATCGCGGAAATCTTCTCCAGGACAATCGGCTCCAGCGGTAGCAAAAGAAGGTTGAGCTTTTGCTACCAAAGCGTCGCGCGACTTTTCGCGTACAACAACGCAGTCGCAACTGGTGCGTCCTGGGCGTCGTCATTCCCGCTCCCGAAGAACGCCAGAAGCACACTGAAGGATAATCGCTAGCAGTACGAAGTTCGTCAGTCCGGCGTCAGAACCGGATGGCGACTCCGAAGATCGGCCCTTGCTGGACAACGTCGAAGACGAAGCCGTCATTGTCGTAATTGACGCCCAGTGCACGATACCCGGCGACCGCCGAGATGCTGTTGTTGAACTTGTAGCCGAGGCCCAACGCTACGTCCCAGTCGAGATCGGCGCCGCCGGCACCCACCAGACCCCATCCCGTAAGATAGATTTCAGGCGTGAAGAAGTAGTTTCCTCTGACGCCAGCGACGGCATCGACCCATGTCGCGCTGTCTTCGACATCCACTCCGGCCAGGATGCCGCCATTGAAGGAGATCTCGGTTTCGACCGACCAGACCTTCATGCCGCCGACCACGTCCAGATGGCCATTTTGGTCTTCGAGCACGGCGTAACCGACGCCAAGAAATCCCGCGAAGGTCTTCGATGTCACATCGACGTTGTCGGCAAGGATGCCGGCAGGGGTGTCGGCGTCGGCACCGAGCTTGGTGTAGATCACGTCACCAACGATGCTGAAGCGATCGTACCTTGCTTCCCCAGCCGCCATGAAAGCGAAGTCGAGGTTTTTGAGGATATCGCCGAAATCCGGGTCGATATGAACTTCCGGAAGCCCAAACTGCCCAATATCGCCGGATATGCCGGCAGCCCAGAAATAGGGAGCGAAGGTGAATTCCCAGCCGCTCTGGCTCTCGACTGTTTTTGCTTCCGGCGTAAGCGGCGTTATATCGGCGGCGTTGCCGACCGACGCAGCGGAGATCCCCGCCAACAACAGAATGGCACGCAAGTATATGGCTTTCATGAGAATCCCCCGATCTCGTTTGTCGCCTCGGCACTGCTTTCCCGAGTCAGCACTGTGCAGCGAGAAGTAGATTTGGACAAGCTTGAATACCTATTTTCCGTTGATTGCTTGCTTCAACTGCCCAATGAGGTCCGAAATCTGCTGATCCTGGGGCCTCAGTCGCGCCAGATCTTCCGCGTGTTCCAGCGCCTGTGGCAAGCGTCGAAGCTTGAGACTGTATTGGAGTGCCAGGCCCACGATGTCGGCGCCCCCGCCCGCCGCCCAAACATCGAGTCTGCCTAGTGCCTCTTCCGTCCGGCCAGCGGAATCGAGCGCGACGGCAAAGGTCGTCTTGTAGCGGGAGCTTTGCGGATCAAGCCGCACCGCTTCTTCGAGTTCCACTATCGCTTCGGTCAATGCCTGCTTGCGCACCAGGGATAGCGCATGTCCGTAACGCAGACCCGCGCGTTCGGGCGCGATCCGGATCGCTTCGGCATAAGTCTGCTCCGACTTGTCGTTTCGGCCGGTGGCGCGGTAGAACTCGGCGAGATTGATGCGCATTGCCTCCAGTGTCGGGTCGAGCGAAATCGCCCGTCGAAAGGCGGCTTCGGCCTCGACCGTATGCTGTTGGGCGAACAGGAAGAAGCCAAAGTTGCTTTGTGTCTCCGCGACGTCGCCATTCGTTTCGACATAGGCGCGAAGGTCGGCGACAGCGGCTTCGAAATGGGTTCGCCGATTGCCGAAAAGGTCGGGAGGGGTGCCGGCGAGTGCATTGGCGGCCGCAACCCGCACCGCACGCGTTGCATCGTCCACCAGATTGCCGATCGCCTCCAGCCTCTGCTCCGGCGCAATGTTGCCTGCCGCTTCCGCAGCACCGAGCCTGACGAGCGGATCTGTATCGGCTGCGGCCGTTCGTATGGCGGCGGTGACGTCCATGCCGCCAGTCCCACTCAGTGCGACGATGGCGCTTCCCCTGACAATTCCTGCCTGACCATGGTCACTGACAAGCGCACGCAGAGCCTCAACTGCGGTCTGATCGCCATTCGCAGCTCCGGCAAAGGCATGGGCGCTCGACGGGCGTTTGCGCCATTGCGTTCCGTACCATCCGTCCATCGTCTCGGCTGCCCAATCATCGGTTCTGCCGACATGACAGGTCGTGCACGCATTCGGCGTTCCGAGGGTCGCCGACAGGTCGGGCCGGGGGATGACGAAGGAGTGATCTCGGCGCGGATCGACCTTCATGTAGGCGCGTTCCGGCATGTGGCAGTTGGCGCATTGCGCTCCGATCGAGCCAGCCTGGTGGCGGGTGTGCGCGGGAGTGTCGAACAGGCCGCTCGGGTCCTGGTTGACGAAACGTTCCGGCTTCGTTGCGGTGTGGCATTGCGTGCATAGTGCATTGCCCTCGGCCTTCAGGCCAGCATCGTGCGGCCGATGACAGTCGAGACAGGTCACGCCCGCCCTTGCCATCTTGCTTTGCTGAAACGAACCATATTCGAAGACCTCGTCGAGTATCTGCCCGTCCGGGAAATAAAGATCCTGTCGGAGCAGGGCGGGGGAGAAATAGTCGAGAAACGGCTTTCCCGGCTGATAGCCGTCCAGCAGCCTGGTGCGCCTGGCATGGCAGGCAAAACAAATGCCTGCATCGACTTTCGGCAGAGCTGTATCCGGCTTGACCGAGGATGATGCGTTGGCGGATTGCGCGGAAGCAACGTGCTTGGCGCCCGGGCCATGACAGGACTGACAACCGATGCCGGTGGCGACGTAGGTCGACTTGTATTCGTTGGTCTGCGGTTGAAAATTCGCCTGGGGATCGGTCGAATGACAATCGATGCAGGTGCGGTTCCAGCGATAGAAGGGACCTGTCCAATGATAGGTCGAACCCGGTATTGCCGGGGTGCTGTCGCCGAGCCAGAACCACTGTCGTCTGGCCGTATCCCAGGCGATGTCGAGAGCCTGCAGCCGTCCGCCTCCGATGTCGACGAGATACTGCTGCAAGGGGTTGTAGGCAAAGGTATATTTGACCTCGAACTCGGCATGGCCGCCGTCCGCACCCTCGGTGCTGACGAAGAAGCGGCCGTCGCGGCGCGTGAAGGTCGTGACGACGCCGTCATGTTCAACGCTGCTATTGTTGAAATCGCCGCGCACTGTTTCGTCTTTGGCAAGCGCCATGGCCTTTGCATGGTGGGAGTTCGAAAATGCCGCGGCCTGATCGGCGTGGCAGGATGCGCACGTCCCTTCGTCCACGAAACCCTCGTGGATCGCTATTCGCGGGTCGGCCCCGGATGTCGAGATGTCGTCAGTGGCAAGGCTGCGCCCGGCAGGCGCGAGCAACAGGAAAAGCAGGACAGCTATTCCTCTCACCGCTGCTGACCGAACAGATGCTGCCACTCAATCGCTCCTTGTTGACGTTTTAGAAGGTCGGGGTCGCCATGGTTCAAACCTCTGGCGTGAGGCGCAGTCCTAGTCCTTGAACACCTGCTTCCAGTCGGCCTTCATATCGACGACGGTCCAGCCGGTGATCGCGGCCGCATCGAGCGCCTTGTCGAGGCGGCCGAATTCGGTATCGCGGTCGTAGGCGTATTCGCGCGCCGCATCTGTATGATGGATTAGCACGCCGAGCCTGGCAGGCCCGCCGGCCATGGTCGTCCATTGCAGCATTTGGAGATCTCCGTCGGAATTGCCGAAGGCGGCAATCGGCCGCCGGCCGATCTGCTGGTTGATCCCGACGGGTTTGCCGGCCTTGTCATCGATGAAATTGACTTCAGGAAGCCGAAAGAGGGTCGGCGTGTCGTCCTCCATCCTGAACTCGGTCTTGATCGACGAACCGACGACCTGCTCCGGTGGGATGCCGTAGACCTTTTCCGCCCAGGGACGCATGAGCTCGACGCCGCCGCCTGAAACGATGAAGGTCTTGAAGCCGTTGGCGCGGAGATAGGCGAGAAGCTCGATCATCGGCTGGTAGACGAGTTCGGTGTATGGCCGCTTGAATTTAGGGTCGCGTGCCGAAGCCAACCAATCGATCACGATCTTCTGAAAGTCGCTGGTGGTCATTCCGGCATGCGTCGTCATGATGAGCTCCACAAGGCCCTTTTCGCCGGACGCCGCGAGCGCCTTCATATCGCCTTCGAGCACTGCCTTGAACGGCTGCGTTTCCTTCCATTCCGGATGTTGCGGAGCAAGCGACTTCACTCGGTCCAGGGCGAACGCGAGTTGCGTATAGATCGGATGTTCGACCCACAGGGTTCCATCATTGTCGAACACGGCGATACGCTCCGCTTCCGGAACGAAGTCGGCTGAATCCGGTTTTGTCACCTTTTCGACGAAGGAGATTATCGCTTGCTTCGGTGCCGTGTCATTCCACGAAGGCAACGCGTCCGTTTGGGCAACCGCCAACGTCGCGGCAAAAAAGCATACTGCGGCGGCGAGCGCGACACCTCGGGAAAAATGCAGGAAATTACGGGCCGAAATCATCGCGAAGCCTCCACCGACAACGTGCAGCAATCTTGAACTGGGAGTGTATATACGGCAGCCCCGGATCCCTCCGGGGCTGTCACGGACCTAGTTTCCGGTCGGAGGCGTGATATTGACCCCCTCCTTGCCCAGTTGCTCACGAACCGACTCCAACATCTGATACTTGGAGAGTTCGATCGGACCGTCGTAACCCATGCTCTGCAGCTTGCGCGGGGGGTACTCGACATAGGTTTTCATGAGGTCCTTGATCGCTGCAGAGATGGAGACCAATGTCCAGGTATGTTCGGTATAGTTGTTCATGAAGACGTCGTAGCGTTCTTGCGGATCCTGCAGCAGATCGAACACCTGGGGCACGATGGCGACATAGGACTGGGCACCCTTCCAGCCAAGATTGGTATCAACAGCCAGACCGCCCGTGGCCTGCCCATTGTCACCGCGCAGGTTAAACACGGCCTTGTAGTTGCCGACGCGGGCAGCACCCGGCGTCAGTTCGTTTTCGGTAAAGTAGAACCAGTTTTTGCGGGCCGATTTTCCCGTCCCCAGCAGGATCGGTGTCATGTCGTAACTATCGAAGATAATCGGTTTATCTTCGCGGTCCTTTGTGGGCAGCGGCACGCCGCCGGCTGCGGCAAAGGTCGCCATTAGATCGAGACCGCCGACGATGTCGTGATTTTTCACGTCATGTTTGATCTTGCCGGGCCAGACAGCGATCGCGGGAACACGGTTGCCGCCTTCGCGCACCGTGCCTTTTGTACCACGGAATGGCGTGTAGCCAGCGTCCGGATAGACGTCTTGCCAAGCGCCGTTATCGGTCGTGTAAAAAACCAGCGTATTTCTGTCCATGCCGGTCTCACGCAGCTTGTCCATGATCCTGCCGATGCGTGTATCCAGCTCCACGACGGAGTCCGCATACTTGCTCTTCGAGATCGATTTGCCCTGGAACTCCGGGGCTGGCATGTTCGGCTGGTGCACTTTCATGAAATTGACGTTGATGAAGAAAGGCTGATCCGGTGCCTTTGCGGCTTCATCAAGAAAGCCCAGCGCCGCTTTCTCGACATAGCCGTCGAAGAACGGAATGCCGACAACGCCTTCCTTGCCGTCGATCACCGGCGTATCGACATACTGGCCGTTGATCTTGAAGTCCTCCTTTACCTCGCCTCCGGCCTTGCCGGACAGCGAGCCCGTCGTCACTTTCTGGAACAGAGCGCGGGTTTCCGCATCCATGTCCGGGAACCAGGTCGGATCGGCATAGGTGTAGGCATTGAGGTGATAGAGGCCGACATACTTCATTTCGTCGTAGCCCTGCGCGATCGGCAATGCATAGTCCGCCTCGCCAAGGTGCCATTTACCGGTGAAATAGGTGTGATAGCCACCGCGCTTCAGCACGGAGGCGAGCGTCCATTCCGCTGCAGGCAATCCGCCACCCTGGCCTTGAAAGGCGACCGTCGTCATGCCGCTGCGATTGGGAATGCGTCCCGTCTGCATGGCGGCGCGGCCAGGCGTGCAGCTCGGCTGGGCGTAGAAGGAAAAAAAGGTCATACCTTCGTCGGCCAGCTTGTCGATGTTCGGGGTCGGCATCCCGCGGCCCTCACCTCCGCCGTAAGGCCCGAGATCGCCGTAGCCGGTATCATCCGAGACGATGAACAGGATGTTGGGTTTTCGTTGGGAGTCCTGCGCTTGCAGGGGCGAGGCTGCGCACCAGAGAACGGTGGATGTAGCCAGTGCTCCCATGCAGCGGATAAGGATTCTGCTGTTCATTTCAAATCCCTCCGTTGGCGTTCTTGAATGACGGAGCCGCTCGCGGCAAAGGCTGCGATTGCATGCGTCGATTCAACTAGACTGCTTTGAAAAATTAAGATCCTGCCGGAACTGCCTCCGGCGAGTTGCTAAGCCGGCCGCATCTCTGCCCCGGCCCGCTGAATTCTAACGAATGCTGCCTTCGCCCGATATTGTACTTTAGGGAATCTCTTGATGCGGTGGCAATCGGCAGTAGTAATGCGTAGATGACGCCGCAGCGGGAAGCTGTTATTGTCGCCCGGCTTTGGGGGAAAGCGGATGGGCTTGGGCGAATGGTCAGGTCGATTATGCTGGACCGCCTTGTTGTTGGCGGTGGCAGCCCTGGATGCGTCCGGTGGTCAAGCCGCATCCTCCGACACCTCGTTTGCCATCATCGACCGAGTTCCCCGCGTCCTCGTCCTTTATCCCTATGATGAGAGGATCGCGGCGACGACCGCTGCCGGGGAGGCGCTGCGGAGCCGCTTGCTGGAGGCGACAAACGGCAAGATCGACCTGTTTTCAGAGTTCCTGGATCTGTCGCGGTTTCCGGAAGGTGGCCATGTCCCGCGCATGGCACGATATCTCGGCGAGAAATACGCGGCGCGCCGCCCGGACGTTGTTGTGGCCCTCGGCAAGGAATCGGCGAGCTTCGTAACCGCGAACCGCAGCATGATCGCTCCTGGCGCAAAGATCGTCGCCGCCGGTTTCGGCACTGCCACGGCCGAGAAGATAGACTTGCCGGATGACGTAGTCGGAGCCTTCGCGACATTCGATATTCTGAAGACGGCCGAGATGGCCCGCAGCCTGCAGCCCGATGCGCGCCATCTCTACATTGTTGGCGGTTCGTCCGACTTCGACCGCGGCTGGCTGACGACGGCCCGTGCGGCTCTTAGGGAGTTCTCGAAGTCCTACGAGACGACCTATCTGGAAGATCTGACGATCGACGAGTTCGTCGAGCGGGCATCGCGTGTGCCGTCCGACAGCATCATTCTGGCATTGACGGTCTTCACGGACAGGGCAGGGCGCAATTTCATTCCGCGCGATGCCATCAGGCAGATCGCAGCGACCGCCAGCGCGCCTGTCTACGGACCCTATCAGACCTACATCGACTATGGCGTCGTCGGTGGCAACACCGTCACATTCGAAGCCCTGGGCCGGACCGTCGGCGACCTCGTCATCGATGCAATTGCTGGTAAGACGGTGTCGGATATCGAAGCGCCCCAGACATATCTCGCCGATGCGCGGCAACTCCAGCGATGGGGGCTTGCCGAAAAGGATCTGCCGCCGGGCACTGTCCAGATGCACAGGGAGAGGAGTGTCTGGCAGGAACACTGGGTCGTGTTGGTGGCGGGGAGCGGCCTCGTGCTGGCACAGGCCACCATCATCTCGGTGCTCCTGCTCGAGCGGAGGCGGCGCCGCGACGCCGAGCGCAGTTCGCGCTTGCACTTGCTCGAAGCCGTCCATCTCAACCAGTCCGCGACGGCCGGGGCGTTGTCCTCGTCGATCGCTCACGAACTGAACCAGCCCCTCTCGGCCATCCGCAACAATGCCGAGGCAGCGTCGGTGCTGCTTCGAAGCGAGAGCCCCGATCACGAGCTAATCCAGCAGATTCTTCTCGATATCCAGGAGGACGATCAGCGCGCAGGCGATATCATCAGCCGAATGAGAGGACTGCTCAAGAAAAGAAGCGAGATCGATTGGCAGGAGTTCGACCTGAACGATGTCACGTCGAGCGCAATCCACATCATTCACGGCGAGGCAGAACGACGCGGAATTACACTGACATCAAACCAACTGCCCGGTGAGCTGCCGGTGCGTGCCGACAAAGTTCATGTGCAGCAGGTCATCCTCAACCTGGCGACCAACGCGATGGATGCCATGCTGGAGGCCGTCCCGGCCGGGAGAACGCTCACTTTTGCAACAGGCCTGGCGAACGAGAAGGTGGAGCTCCGGGTCTCCGACACGGGAGACGGCATTCCCGCGGAGAGACTGATCCGCATCTTCGAACCGTTCTACACCACCAAGCAGGCGGGGACCGGGCTGGGTCTTTCCATAGCCCGCGCCATCGTAGAGACCTATGGCGGCACTATCTGCGCCGACAACCGCCCCGAAGGCGGGGCAGTCTTTCGCATGATCCTGCCTCTCGCCCACGCGGAGGAACGATCGAGATGAAACCTGTCATTCATATCGTCGATGACGACAAGTCCTACCGGACGGCAACCGCGAGGCTGCTTTCCGCACATGGTCTCAAGGTCGAAGCCTACGAGTCCGGAGACCAGTTTCTCGCCCGCTTTTCCGCCTGCGAGCCGGGCTGCGTACTTCTCGACCTCCAGATGCCTGGCCAGTCCGGCCTGCAGATCCAACGCCGCCTGTGCGAGTTGGCGCCGCTATTGCCGGTCGTATTCCTGACGGGGGAAGGAGACATCAAGACAAGCGTCGAGGCGATGAAGGCGGGCGCCAGGGATTTTTTGGAGAAGAGTTCGAGCGCGGCGGCATTGATGGAGGCGATCGATCGAGCTCTCATCCAATATGAAAGACAGCGGGCCGGACACGATCGCCTTCAGGCCCAGCGAGCGCTGGTGGCGGAGCTTAGTCCGCGCGAAGCCGAAGTGTTCCGGTTGTTCATTCGCGGGCGTCTCAACAAGCAGATCGCTTATGCGCTCGGCATCTCGGAGCGGACGGTGAAGGTGCATCGCCATCAGGTCATGGAAAAGCTTGGCGTAAGCTCGCTGGCCGAGGCGGTGTCGATCGCGGCGAATATCGGTCTCATCGACCAGGATACGGAATCCCCGGCGGGGTGATCGGATCCTCCTTCCCCTTAGGGCAATATCAATCGACCTCCAACTGGCCTAATTTGGCCAGGAACCGTTAATCTCTCATGTGTTCGAAAGAGGAGGGGGCATGAGGTGGAGAACCTTCCCCGCACGGTCGCTGTCGTCGATGATGACGCAAGCCTGCGGCGCAGCCTCGGGCGACTTCTCAACGCCTACGGTTTTCTGGCCGAGGAATATGCATCCGCCGAGGCCTTTCTCGCTCGCGAGCGCAAAACGGCGATACACTGCCTTGTCCTTGATATCGACCTCGGTGGCATGTCGGGCATCGATCTCCAACGCAGGTTGAAGGCCGAGGGGACAAACCTTCCGGTGATTTTCATCACGGCGTTGGAAACCGCTTCGGTAAAGGCGGAGGCAGAAAAGGTGGGCTGCGTTGCCTATCTGCAGAAGCAATTTTCCGGAGCCACGCTCATTGCGGCTATCAACAAGGCTTTGGGATTGTGAGCTGATCGAAGCTGTAGACGTTGCGCTGTCGAAGGACGACGGTTTGTTCGATCGCCGCTTGATGGTGTGCGGCAGTACCGCGTCTTGCCGACCCAGCTCCCACAGTCCTTATCAGGACTCGACCGGATCAATGCGCTTCCCTATCTCAATGGTGTCGATGAACTATGCACGGCGGCCCCGCCAGGCGTAGAGACCCGCTTGAGGAGCATCGTTGAACGCAGCTGGGCTTGAATCCTGAGTTTGCATTGACGATTTCGCGAAGACCGAGATGAGTAAAAGGAGCTCGACGGCACGCATGACTGATGTTCAACGACGAGGTTTTGTAACAAGGCTTACCGCCTATGAGCCGTTGACGCTCATTATGCTGGCATCCGTCGCAGGAGGACTGTTCGTGCTCCAGCGATTGACGAGCGAGGTCCTGGAAGGGGAGACGTTCCGCTTCGACGAGGCGATCCTGCTGGCGCTGCGGCGCCCGGGCGAGCTTGGCGTGCCGGTCGGCCCCGCCTGGCTGACCCATGCCGTCGGCGACATCACCAGTCTCGGCGGCGTCACCGTGCTGACGCTGATGACCGTTCTCGTCACCGTCTACCTTCTGCTCGACCGGCGCTGGCCGATCGCGATCTTCGTTTTTTCCTCGGTGCTGACGGGCTGGCTGGCGAGCACGCTCCTGAAGATCCTGGTCGCACGGCCGCGTCCCGATATCGTGCCGCATCTCGTCGAGGTCAGCGATCTCAGCTTTCCCTCCGGACACGCCATGGTCTCGGCGGTGACCTATCTAACCCTCGGCGCGTTGCTGGCGCGCACGCAGCGATACCCCTCGACGCGGATCTTCGTCATGGGCGCCGGGGTCTTCCTGGCTGTGATCATCGGGCTCAGCAGGATCTATCTCGGCGTCCATTATCCGACGGACGTTTTCGCCGGATGGTGTGCCGGTGCGCTGTGGGCGCTCGGCTGCTGGCTGATCTCGAAACGGTTCGTCCCGAGCCGCGCACCAGATGATGCCCACACGATCGCAAACGGCGACGGCGGATAGCGCGAGGCCTATTGCGGTACCTTGAACAGGTGGCGGATACGTGTCACCAGCGAGCCAACCGAGCCGCCGTTCAGCGCGGCGCCCTCGGCCGCGAAGGAATGCTGGCCGGTCTCGATCCGGCGCGAGAGGATGGCGGCCAGCTCTTCTGCAATGGCGGGTCGGTCGTGTAGCAGCGGCGCCAGGCTTGCCTGAGCGATTTCGTAGACGACGACGAAGGTGAGCGCGCGCAGGCTCGCCGCCTCGCCAATGCCGATCAGCAGTCCGCTTTCGCCGAGATAATCGCCTGGCGCCAGCCGGCCGAGTTCGACTTGCTTGTGGCCTTCCTGCCGTGTCGCGACGAGCGCGCCGGTACGCACGATCATCAGCGACGCAACCGTATCGCCCTGATCGATGAGAACGGAATCCTTCTTGTAGGTCCGCCGTGTCATTGAGGATGCGAGGGTTTCCTTCTCGTCCTCGGTCAGCGAGAAAAACAGCGGGACGGCGTCGAGAAGCTTGAGCGGCGTCGGCCGGTGCGGCTTTGCCATCTCCTCCGGCTGCAACTGCTCGGGCGGTAAGCCGGCGGCGTCGAGCGGTCGCGCCAAGGTGAGACCAGCGGCTTTGACATGGCGGTAGATCAGGTCGAATATTTCGTTCTTCGCGAGCCCCGCCTGGCCGATATCCCTGACGCGGAAGGAGAGCTCCACCTCGATTGCGTCCGATGTCAGCGATTTGATCTGCACGCCGGGTTTCGGCTCGGTCAGGATCGAGCCGCTGCTCAAGAGCACGGCGCGCATGACTTCGATGATCGCAGACGGGCCGATCGTTGGCACGACGCGGACCGTCAGTGTCGCGCCGTGACTGCGGTCAGGACTGCTGAGGTTGGTCAGTCCGACCTTGGCGAGAAAGCTGTTCGGCAAGACGACGAGGTCGTTCGATCCGTTTAGCAGATGGGTCGAGCGCCAATTGGTTTCGACGACACTGCCTTCGACGCCGTCATTCAGCACGATCCAGTCGCCGATCGCGTAGGGCCGGCCGAGATTGAGCGCGATGCCGGAAAAGACGTCGCTCAGGGTGCTCTGCATCGCCAGGCCGAGAATGACGGCAAGGACGCCAGACGTGGCGATCAGCGTGCCGACGGGAAAGCTGAAGACATAGGCGACCACCGAGAGGATCGCGCCGAGATAGATCAGCCCGATGACCAGATCCTGGACGAGGCGACCTTCGCGCGGTTGGCGCTCGAAGATCAGGAAGACGCGCACGAAGGCGATCAGCGCCCAGGCGGCATTGATCCACCAGACAACCTTGGCAAGGGCGATGAAGACGCGTTCGAAGGTCGAAGCCGTCGTCGGACCGACCTCGTAGGGCACGATGTCGTGATAAAGCAGCAGCACGCTGAGCGCCGCGAAGAAGAACACCTGCCCTGCGAGTCTCCAGCTCGGGAAGGGCCGAAGCGCTATTCGGGTGATCACTGCGCCAGCCACCGCCAGCGTCCCGGCTTGGACGACAGGATCGGCAAGCACTCCGGACCAGGTAAGATTATCAAGCATCGACTGTCCACCCGCCAGAGCACGGTGCCGGAAAATGTGAGCGGTCTTCGGTCAACAAATCCTCGCTATCCCATTCGAATGGTGGCTTCGCCGCATCCTTTCTTCCAATCCGACCGCGAGGCAACCGTAAAATAGCGCCAGCGCGCCGGAAACGGGATCTGCGTGACCAGCGAGCTCATATTGCCGCGGTTCATCGTGGCGCCTTCAGTCGTGATGAAGTGTCTGCCGTTTCGCCGCTAAAAGCCCCGTCAGATCTGCGCGGACGATCAACCTCGTGTTCGTGGCATCTCATCCTTGCCGCATCACAAGTGCTGGAACGCTTGCAGCGCCCCGCGTCGATTTAGACGCGCGGCGCTGCAGCAGTTTGAACGGTGTATCTTGGCTACGAGCGCTTAGGTGCGCGGCTTCAGATTTTCCGGGTCATAGATCGGCTTGTAGCCGACGCCGACAACCTCCACCGGATAGGTCTCGGCAAAATACTCGACGTTCAGCTTGCGTCCGACCTGGCAATGCGACCAGGGCAAATAGGCCAGAGCAATGTTCTTGCCGACCGTCGGGCCGTAGGCGATCGAGGTCGTGTAGGACCGGCGGCCAAGCTCGTCGACCAGAACCTCTCCGGTGGCGGGATCGACAACCGGCAGGTTGCCGAGCGGATAACGCTTCACGCCCGATTTGTCGGTATTTTCGGTCATGACAAGCGTGCAGAGCATGGCCGGCTGGTGCTCACGCGCCTTGTATTCCAGATGTTTTTCCTTGCCGCGGAAATCGGCTTCCTTGACCTTCGGACGGGCGAGATCGGCTTCGATCAGGTTGTACTGGGTCAAAAGGTCGGCGTTCTGCAGGCGCAGGCTCTTTTCCATGCGGCGCGAGTTTGCATAGGTCTCGACGCCGAAGGCCATCACACCGGTCGAACGCAGCGCATCCCAGACGGCGAGGCCGTCTTCGTACTTCATGTGCAGTTCCCAGCCCTGCTCGCCGACATAGGAGATGCGGAAGGCGGTGACGGGCTTTCCGGCGATTTCGATCGGCTTGATCGCCGCAAAGGCGAAGTTTTCCTGATCGAGCCCGGCCGGATCGGCCACAACCTTCTTCAGCGTGTCGCGCGCATTCGGCCCCCAGATGCCGATCGTCACGAATTTTTCCGAGACGTCGGTGACGGTCACATCAAGGCCGCGGTCTTCGGCGACGCGCTTCATATAGTGCAGGTCGCGCGGGCCGGCATCGGCGCCGTTGACGAGACGGCAACGGTCGGCCATGCGGAAGACGGTGAAGTCGGCGCGCACCATGCCTTCGTCGTCGAGGAAGTGGGTGTAAACGCCCTTGCCGATGTTGGCATCGCCGCCGACCTTGGCGGCGCACAGCCATTCCATCAGCTCGACATGGTCAGGCCCCTCGATATCGACCATGTGGAAATGGCTGAGATTGACGATGCCGCAATCCTCGCTCATCGCCAGATGCTCGGCATTCGACACCCGCCAGAAATGGCGGCTGTCCCATTCGTTCTCACGAACCGGGACGCGGTCGGCATATTTCTCCAGAAGGTGCTCGTTGGCGGCATAGCCGTGCGCACGCTCCCAGCCGCCGAGTTCCATGAAATAGCCGCCAAGCTCCTTTTCGCGCTCGTAGAAAGGCGAGCGTTTGGCGTTGCGGCCGGATAGGTAGGGTTCGCGGGTATGAACGGCCGGGAAATAGATCTTCTGGGCGGCTTCGTAGCAGCGGCCTTCGATGAACTCTTCCGTCAGCTGATGCGGATAGAAGCGGGCATAATCGATGCTGTTGTGATCGATTTCAGTCCGGCCGTCGGTCATCCAGTCGGCGATCAGCTTGCCGTAACCCGGGCCATCCTTGACCCAGATGGCAACGCAATACCAGAGACCGCGCACCTTCTGGCTCTCGCCGCAGGATGCGCCGCCGCTGGCGGAAACCTGCAGCAGGCCGTTGAAGGAGTGGCCTTCGTTATAGCCGAGTTCGCCGAGGATCGGCGTCAGTTCCATGGCGCGCTCGAGCGGCTCGATAATCTGTTCCATCTCGAGGTCGCGCTGCGAGGGCGAAAGGCGGGCTTCGTGCTTTTCGAGAATATCGCGCGGATGGCACATGCGCGGATTGGTGGCCTCGTAATAGCCCCACTCGATCTGACCGCCCTCGGTCGTCGCCGGGTCGCCGGTATCGCGCATATAGGCGGAGTTGCCCTGGTCGCGCAGCAGCGGAAAGCCGATTTCCTTGCCGGTGCCTTCAAACTCGTTATAGGGACCGAAGAAGGTGAGCGGGTGGTCGACAGGCATGACGGGCAGGTCTTCGCCGACCATCTCGGCGATCAGGCGGCCCCAGAGGCCGGCGCAGACGATGACATGGTCGGCCATGATGGTACCGCGATGGGTGACGACGCCCTTGATGCGGCCGCCTTCGACGATCAGCGACTTCGCCGGCGTGTTGCCGAAGACCTGCAGCTTGCCCGCCTTTTCGGCGGCATCGACGAGCTTGCCGGCAACGGTCTGCGAGCGCGGAATGACGAGGCCGGCATCCGGGTCGTAAAGGCCGCCCATCACCTGATCTTCCTCGATCAGCGGGAACTTCTCCTTGATTTCGGAAGGGCTGACATAATGGGCGCGCGTGCCGAAGGCGCGTGCCGAGGAAAGCTTGCGCTTGATTTCTTCCATCCAGGCATCGTCGCCGGTGCGCGCCACTTCGAGGCCGCCGATGCGGGCGTAATGGCCCATCTTCTCGTAGAAATCGATTGAATATTGCGTGGTCCAGACAGAGAGATAGTCGTGGCTCGTGGTGTAACAGAAGTCCGAGGCATGGGCTGTCGAGCCGATATCGGTCGGTATGCCCGACTTATCGATGCCGACGATATCGTCCCATCCGCGCTCGACGAGATGATGCGCGATGGAGGCGCCGACGATACCGCCGAGGCCGATGATGACGACCTTTGCCTTTTCCGGAAATGCTGCCACGTGCTGTTCCTTCTACTGATCGGACGAACTAAAGTTTTGCCAGCCGCCCTCGACTTGCGACGAGGGCATTATGCATCACGCTGGCGACCGTCATTGGTCCTACGCCGCCGAGGATCGGCGTGATTGCGCCAGCCGGGATCGAGGCTGGATAATTCCAGGACGATGCAAACGTCGTGGGTTCACGGCGCTGAAATCGCCTTGAGCCGGTCGATATCGACGAGCACGATCTCTTCCGAAACAGGCTCGCGATTGTGCAGGCGGAACCATTCCACGGCTTCGCGCACCCGGTCTCCATGCGGCGCCGGATAGGCGCCGAGGCCGAGAACCCATTCGCGCACGGTTTCCCGTTCCATCCGCCCGGCCCGGTATCGGTCGCAGACGGTTTTCGCCGATGCGATGAGATCATTGATGCTTTTCACGGGGATTCCTCAATGCACGGAAGGTTCGTCGTCGTCGAGGAAGGATCGAATGCCGTCCCGCGCCACCACGGCCAGGAATTCGTCGAAGGCATCCCGGTCGGTCGCAAACGGCTCGTCCCAGCGGATCAGGTCCTCGCCTTGCGTGACGACTTCCATCGTCCAGTCTTCATTGCTGCCTGAGGTTCGAAAGATATCGACAAGCACCGTCACGCCGTCATCGGAAAATTCCCCGGCCAGTTCGGAGTGTTCAAGCTTTTGCTTCTTTGCCATTCAGCCGCCAGCGCCTGGAGGGGCGTCGTTTTTGAGATGTTCTTCGTATTGAACCGTCTCGGTTTCGTTCGTGTCGATGGAGGCATTGGCGCCTTTCACAAGGCGAACGCCGGCACCGCCGCCGTCCTCCGCAATGAAAAGCACACCCGCATCCTCCAAGCTCCGCTTCATATCCTGCAGGATTCGCTCGGACGGGGAAAGCGTCCCGGCCTCGAAATCGGCAATCGTCTGTTTGGCGATTTTCGCAGCTGATGACAAGTCATCCTCAGACCATCCGACGAGGGCACGCGCGGCCCGGCATTGAGCTGGAGATAGGCACAAAACAATCACCTGACATTGAACGAAGGGGGAGAGCATTTCCGTGGTTTCGGAGAAATCAGGACCTGCTCGGTCAGCAATATAAAGATGTGACCAGCGGTGAAGAAGACAAGCGCATGTCCGCCGACGCGGAATAGGGCCAATTGCTCTACCCTTATTGGGCGATAGGGGAGGTTGATTGACTGAATATTATTAAAGCCTAATCTAACCGCCTTTGTCACGGGGAGGTAACAATGCGTGAGCCGGATATGCAGAAACTCGATGCGCTGGTCGGCCGTCTTGTCGGCGATGTCGGCGCCGCCATGTCAGGTGCCCTGGTCGTGCTTGGCGATAAGGTGGGGATCTTCAAGGCGATGGCCGATGGCACGCCGCTGACCGTTGAGCAGCTTGCCGCAAAGACCGGGGTGAAGGAGCGTTACCTCAGGGAATGGCTGAGCGCCCAGGCGGCTGCGGATTATGTCGTTTACGATGAAAAAACCGATCGTTTCAGCCTGACGGCGGAACAGGCGATGGTGTTTGCCGAGGAAAACAGCCCGGCCTTCTTCGTCGGGGCCTTCGAGGTCGTGCAATCCATGTGGATGGACGAGGCCAAGGTCGCCGATGCCTTCCGCACCGGCAAGGGTCTCGGTTGGCACGAGCACAGCACCTGTCTCTTCCGCGGAACCGAGCGGTTCTTCCGCCCGGGCTACAACAGCCATCTGGTGAACGAATGGATACCGGCTCTCGCAGGCGTCGAAGAAAAGCTCAAATCCGGCGCCAACGTCGCCGATGTCGGCTGCGGTCACGGCGCGTCGACCATCCTGATGGCGCAGGCTTATCCCGCCTCGCATTTCACCGGTTTCGATTATCACGGGCCCTCGATCGAAAGAGCAAAGGCCGCCGCAAAAGAGGCTGGCGTCGCCGATCGTGTCACTTTCGAGCAGGGCAAGGCGGCCGAATTTCCAGGGCGCAGCTATGATATGGTCGCCATGTTCGACTGCCTGCACGACATGGGCGATCCGGTCGGCGCCGGCCGGCATGTCAGGGAAACGCTTGCCCCGAACGGCACCTGGCTGATCGTCGAGCCCTTTGCCCATGACCATCTCAAGGACAATCTCAATCCGGTGGGACGGGTCTATTACGGCGCATCGACGATGATCTGCACGCCGGCATCGCTCTCCCAGGAGGTGGGCCTCGGGCTTGGCGCCCAGGCCGGAGAAATGAAACTGCGCAAGGTGGCGCTCGACGCCGGCTTCAAGCATTTCCGCCGCGCCACCGAAACGCCGTTCAACATGGTCTTCGAGGTGCGGGCCTGAAATAGCCGAGCTATCTCAGCTTGCCGATGCTGGCATACATGCCGGTCGTGCGAAATTCCGTCGGGTTGGTGCCGTAGACCCGGCGGAAAACCTTGGAGAAATAGTTCGGATCGTCGAAGCCGCACATGATGGCGACTTCCTTGACCGGCAGAAAGTCGGCCTTGGTCAAAAGTTTGACGGCGCGCTGCAGGCGCTGCTGCAGCACGAATTCCGCCGGCGGCATGCCCTCGCTTTCGGCGAAGCTGCGCGAGAAATGCGCGCGGCTGAGACCGACAATGCCGGCGAGTTCGCTGACCGGCAGCGGCTTTTCGAGATTGGCGTTGATATGGTCGATTACCGGCTGCATCAGGCTGAGCTCGGCGGCAAAGGCCGGCGAGCCGAAGACGTCGTCGTAAAGCGCCATTGCCGCTTCATAGGCAATCGCCGAGGCGGCACCCGGGGAGGTCGCGCCGGTGACGAGGCGCAGGCTGCAGTCGGCGAGATGATCGATGGTCGAGGGCTGCAGTTTCAGCACCGGGCCTGCGGTGGACAGCACCAGCTGATGAATGCGCAGCGTCTCCTCACCGTTCATCGAAATCCAGAAATATTCCCAGCGGTCGCCCTTCTCCAGCCAATAGCGATGATTGTGCGGGACGAGCACCAACAGAGTGTCGCCGCCCTGAAGCCGATAATTGCGATTCTGATAGCGCAGCCGGCCCGTGCCGCTGATCGTGTGCTGCAGCACGGTGAAGGGCGTCTGGCCGCGCCTTCGGCCATCCCAGTCATAGGGCTCGTTCTCGCGCACTTCATAGCCGGAGCTCGTCGGCATGGCATGCAATCGCTGCCGGCCGCGAGGCAGCGAAACCGTCCTCATCGACTGTCCGTTGGCAATCAAATTCTGCAGCACAAAATTACCCCTGAAAGCATAATCCTTCTCTGGTCGCTCTGCCGATTTCGGGCATAATCCCGCTCGACAAACAGAGAAGAGACGACGGTCGAAAGAGCGGCCGGGAGGAAAACAGGCAGTTTTTCGGCTTTTTCAGCCCCATGTGCCAGCATGCGGCCTGATCCTCCATGGCCATCTTTTCTGTAGCATTCGATTGGGTCGAGGTGAAGATCATGAGTTTCAAAATCGCTATTATCGGTGCAGGCAGCGTCGGTTTCACCAAGAAGCTGTTCACCGATATTTTGTGTGTTCCGGAGTTTCGCGACGTCGAATTCGCGCTGACCGATCTCAGCGAACATAATCTGGAGATGATCAAGGCGATCCTCGACCGGATCGTCGAAGCGAACGGATTGCCGACCAAGGTGACGGCGACGACCGACCGGCGCCAGGCGCTGACCGGCGCGCGTTACATCATCAGCTGCGTCAGGGTCGGCGGCCTCGAAGCCTATGCCGACGATATTCGCATCCCGCTGAAATACGGCATCGATCAGTGTGTCGGCGATACGATCTGCGCCGGCGGCATCCTCTACGGCCAGCGCAACATCCCCGTCATCCTCGACTTCTGCAAGGATATCAGGGAGGTTGCCGAGCCCGGTGCCAAGTTCCTGAACTATGCCAATCCAATGGCGATGAACACCTGGGCGGCGATCGAATACGGCAAGGTCGATACCGTCGGCCTCTGCCACGGCGTCCAGCACGGCGCCGAACAGATCGCCGAGGTGCTCGGCGCCAAGTCGCTCAGCGAGCTCGACTATGTCTGCTCCGGCATCAACCACCAGACCTGGTTCATTGACCTGCGTCTCAACGGCCGCAAGATCGGCAAGGACGAACTGGTTGCCGCCTTCGAGGCGCATCCGGTCTATTCGCAGCAGGAGAAGCTGCGCATCGATGTGCTGAAGCGTTTCGGCGTCTATTCCACCGAAAGCAACGGCCATCTTTCGGAATACCTGCCCTGGTACCGCAAGCGGCCGGAGGAAATCACCCGCTGGATCGACATGTCCGACTGGATCCACGGCGAGACCGGCGGTTACCTCCGCCACTCCACCGAAACCCGCAACTGGTTCGAGACGGAATTCCCGCAATTCCTGGAATCCGCTGCTAAGCCGATCGATCCGGCCAAGCGCTCGAACGAACATGCGAGCCATATCCTCGAGGCGCTGGAGACGAACCGGGTCTATCGCGGCCATTTCAACGTCAAGAACAATGGCGTCATCGCCAACCTGCCGTCCGATGCGATCATCGAATCGCCGGGCTTCGTCGACCGCTTCGGCATCAACATGGTCTCCGGCGTCACCCTGCCGGAAGCCTGTGCCGCCACCTGCATTGCCTCGATCAACGTCCAGCGCATGTCGGTGCATGCCGCCATCTCGGGCGACATCGACCTTCTGAAGCTTGCCGTGCTGCACGATCCGCTTGTTGGAGCCGTGGCGACGCCCGAGGAAGTCTGGCAGATGGTCGACGAAATGGTCGTTGCCCAGGCGCGCTGGCTGCCGCAATATGCCGATGCCGTGCCGGCCGCCAAGGAGCGGCTGTCGAAATCCAAGGTGCAGACCCGCGACTGGGCGGGCGCTGCGCGCCGCAACGTTCGCTCGATCGAAGAGCTGCGCGCGGAAAAGGCGGCGCTGAAACAGGCCGTCTGATTTTCGTGAAGGAGGGGTCGTCATGGGTTTCCGGGAGGGAAATCCATGGGCCGCCGGCCCCGACTTCATATCGTTCGAGGAAAAAGGAGCCCGTGTGATCCGCGCTCCGGAACAAGAGGGAGAAACGATGATGAAATTCCGTAACCTTGGCATTCTGGCAGGACTGGCGCTCGGCGTCTCGGTCCTGGCGCTGAATGCATATGCCTCCGAGGCAACCGTGCCGCCGGTGCCGCCGGCATTCCCGGCCGAAGGCAAGATCAAATATGTGGCGCGCGACTCCATCCTGGAGTTCAAGGCGCTGCCCGAATATCACGAGCCCGACTGGGTCACGAAGAATTTCGTCGCCGCCGGCAAGCTGCCGCCGGTGAAGGACCGTCTGCCGAAGGAGCCGATGGTCTTCAAGACGGGCAATATGCCCGACGGCATCGGCGTCTACGGCGATACGATGCGCCACGTCATCGGCGGCCGGCCGGAAGGTTGGAACTACGGCGCCGGCCAGACGCAGGGTTGGGGCGGCATCGATATCGGCCTGTCCGAATGCCTGACGCGCACCGCGCCGCTGTTCCAGGTCGAAGCCAAGGACACCGAGCCGCTGCCGAACCTCGCCAAGAGCTGGGATTGGTCGGAAGACGGCCACAAGCTGACCATGCACCTGGTAGAAGGCGCCAAATGGTCTGACGGCGCGCCGTTCAATGCCGACGACATCATGTTCTACTGGGACGACGAAGTCGTCGACCCGAACGTCTCGCCGCTCGGCGGCGGTGCCTCGCCTGAGGCATTCGGTGTCGGCACGACGCTGAAGAAGATCGACGACTATACGGTGGAATGGACCTTCAAGGAGGCCTTCCCGAAGCAATATCTCTACACGATGTCCTACCCGAACTTCTGCCCGGGACCGTCGCATATCCTGAAGCCCCAGCATCCGAAATATTCGAAGAACACCTACGACCAGTTCAAGAACGCCTTCCCGCCGGAGTTCATGAACATGCCTGTCATGGGCGCCTGGGTGCCGGTGGAATATCGTTCCGACGACATCATCGTCATGCGCCGCAACCCCTACTACTGGAAGGTGGACGAGAAGGGCAATCAGCTGCCTTATCTCAACGAGCTGCACTACAAGCTCTCGACCTGGGCCGACCGCGACGTTCAGGCCGTGGCAGGCTCCGCCGATTTCTCCAACCTCGAGCAGCCGGAAAACTTCGTCGCCTCGCTGAAGCGCGCTGCGGAAAAGACCGCGCCGGCCCGGCTGGCCTTCGGTCCGCGCCTGATCGGCTATAACCTGCGCATGAACTTCTCCGCCAACGGCTGGGGCAACCCGGACGAGCGCGGCCAGGCGATCCGCGAGCTGAACCGCAATGAGGATTTCCGCAAGGCCGTCACCATGGCGCTCGATCGCAAGGCGATCGGCGACTCGCTGGTCAAGGGACCGTTCACGGCGATCTACCCGGGCGGGCTTTCCTCCGGCACCAGCTTCTACGACCGCAACTCCACCGTCTACTATCCCTTCGATCTGAAGGGCGCCAAGGCGGAACTCGCCAAGGCAGGCCTCAAGGATACGGATGGCAACGGCATCGTGAACTTCCCGGCCGGCACGGCGGGCGGCAAGGATGTCGAAATCGTCATGCTGATCAACAATCAGTACACGACCGATAAGAGCCTTGCAGAAGGTGTCGTCGGCCAGATGGAGAAGCTCGGCCTGAAGATCGTCATCAACGCGCTCGACGGCGCCAAGCGTGACGACGCCCATTATGCCGGCCGCTTCGACTGGCTGATCCAGCGCAACACGACGGAGCTGTCGTCGGTGGTGCAGAATACCGAGCAGCTTGCCCCTGTTGGTCCCCGCACCAGCTGGCACCATCGCGCCGGCAAGGATGACCAGCTCGATCTGATGCCGTTCGAAAATGAGCTTGTCGACGTCGTCAACAAGTTCAGGACGAGCCAGGACAACGACGACCGCGTCAGCCTGATGAAGCAGTATCAGAAGATCTCGACCGAGCACGTCAACACCGTCGGTCTGACCGAATATCCCGGCGCGCTGATCGTCAACAAGCGCTTCTCGAACGTGCCGCAGGGGACGCCGATCATGATGTTCAACTGGGCTGAAGATTCGGTGATCCGCGAACGCCTGTGGGTGGCTGCCGACAAGCAGGGCAAATACGAGCTGTTCCCAGCGCAGCTGCCCGGCAAGCCCGGCGACAAGGGCCCGATCAACTGATGCCTGTCATCAGGAAACAAAGAACCAAAGCGCGTCGCATCTGAAGATGCGACGCTGGAGAGTTCCCTCCCAGCTGAAAAAGAGATTCAGGCCGCGCGTGGCGCGCGGCCTGATGTGACCAACAAAGCCGGCCGCGCCGACAAGGAGCGACTGGCGGCAAGGTAAGCGAACCGTCCGATGTTACGATTCCTGCTCGTGCGCATAGCCTCCGCGATCCCCGTTCTCTTCATTCTGAGCGTGGTGACTTTCGCGATCATCCAGGCCCCGCCTGGCGACTATGCCGATTATATAAGATCGCAGCTGATCAATCAGGGCGGCGCCTCCTACGCCCAGGCCGAAGCCCAGGCCCAGGCCTACCGGGTCGAGCACGGCCTCGACAAGCCGATGGTCGTCCAATACGTCAACTGGATCGGCGGCATCGTGACGCGCGGCGATTTCGGCTACAGCATGTTCTACAACAAGCCGGTTGCCGACGTCGTCGGTGAGCGTTTGCCGCGGACCCTGCTTCTGGCGCTCGTCTGCCACATCTTCGCCTCGGTGCTCGGCATCGGCTTCGGCATCTGGGCGGCGACCCGCCAATACAGCTGGATCGACAGCGCGCTTTCGGGAATTTCCTTCCTCGGCATGACGGTGCCGCGCTTCCTGATGGCGCTGATCATCGTCTATCTCCTGGTCTTCCAGTTCAACGTGTCCGAAATCGGCAGTTTCTTCTCGCCGCAATATGGCGGCGCGCCCTGGTCCTGGGGGAAATTCGTCGATCTCGTTCACCATGTCTGGCCGGTCGTGGCGATCGCGACCTTCGGCGGGCTCGCCTACAATATGCGCGTCATGCGCGGCAATCTGCTCGATACGCTGAATGCCCAATATGTCGAGACGGCCAAGGCCAAGGGGCTCACTGGCGCAGCGGTGGTGATGCGCCATGCCGTGCCGAACGCGCTGCATCCGCTTGTCATGTACCAGGGTGTGGTGCTGCCTTATATGCTGACCGGCGAGATCGAAACCGCCATCATCTTCGCGCTGCCGACCGTCGGCCCGGCGATCGTCGGCTCGATGGCGGTCGGCGACGTCTATGTCACCGCCACCTTCATGATGGTGCTGTCGGCGACGCTGATCGTCGGCAATATCATCGCCGACATGCTGCTCGCTTTGCTCGATCCGCGCGTGCGCCAATTCGGAGGAGCCTGAGATGCTTGCTTTCGACTCGTCCGACACCCCGCCGACAACCGAACCCGCGATCAAGAAGCCATCGCATGGCAGCGAGAGCTATCTGGCGCTCGTCTGGCGCCGGCTGCGGCGCTCCTGGACCGGCATGGCCGGGCTGATACTCGTCGGGCTGCTGCTGATCATGGCGATCTTTGCCGATTTCTTTGCGCCGATGGACCCGAAGGCGACCGATGTCGGCTTCGCACCGCCGCAGGTGATGAGCTTCCACGACAAGGACGGCAATTTCGTCTTCCAGCCGCGCGTCTATGCGCTGTCGGATTCAGAGGAGCTCGACCCGGTCACCTTCCAGCCGATCGTCGGCATGGATTACGACAATCCGCGGCTGCTCGGCTTCTTCGTCAAGGGCGCCGAATATAAGCTGCTCGGCCTCATTCCGGCCGACCGCCATTTCTTCGGTTCGACCGACGGCCAGCCGGTGCATTTCCTCGGCACCGACAAGTTCGGCCGCGACGTGCTGTCGCGCGCCATTATCGGCTCGCGGATCTCGCTGACGATCGCGCTGACCGTCGTTTTCATCGTCACCCTCATCGGCACCACTGTCGGCATGGTGTCGGGTTATTTTGGCGGCACCTTCGACGTCTGGCTGCAGCGCTTCGTCGAACTGGTGCTCGCCTTCCCGCAATTGCCGCTTTATCTGGCGCTGACCTCGCTGATCCCGGTGACAGCGCCGACCAATGTCTTCCTCGCCTTCGTCATTATCGTCATGTCGGCGCTCGGCTGGGCGCAGATGTCGCGCGAGGTGCGCGGCAAGACATTGGCGCTTGCCCGCATCGATTATGTCCGGGCGGCGATGGCCGTCGGCGCCACCGACCGGCGCATCATCCTGCAGCATATCTTTCCGAACGTGATGAGCCACGTCATCGTGGCGGTGACGCTCGCCATTCCGAGCGTCGTGCTACTCGAATCCTTCCTCGGTTTCCTCGGCTTTGCGGTCAAGCCGCCGCTGATTTCCTGGGGGCTGATGCTGCAGGATACGGCGACTTATTCGGTTATCGGCTCCTATCCCTGGATTCTCTCCCCCGTCGGCTTCGTGCTCGTCACCGTCTTCGCCTTCAATGCGCTCGGCGACGGACTGCGCGATGCAGTCGATCCTTATTGAGGTGATTGATATGGCTCTTGCACTGGTCAATTCCTTCGCCCCACCCGTCCGCCACGACCATGATGGCCGCTCGGAAACGCCGATCATTGACGCCCGCAACGTGGCGGTGAATTTCAAGGTCGAGGACGGCATGGTCGAAGCCGTCAAGGACGTCTCGTTCCAACTCTATCGCGGCGAAACCATCGCCATCGTCGGCGAATCCGGCTCCGGCAAATCGGTGACGGCGCGAACGGTGATGGGGCTCTTGTCGAAGCGCGCCGTAGTCTCCGACAAATCGACGGTTTCCTATGACGGCAGCAACATCCTGAAATTCTCCGAGCGGGCCCGCCGCAAGCTCCGCGGCGACCGCATCTCGATGATCTTCCAGGAGCCGATGAGCTCGCTGAACCCGATCTATACGATCGGCAGCCAGATCGTCGAGGCGATCCGCGTCCACCGCCGGGTCAGCCGGAGGGATGCGGAAAAGCGCGCGCTCGAACTGCTCGAACATGTGCAGATCCCCGATCCCGCCGCGCGGCTGATGCAATACCCGCATCAGCTTTCCGGCGGCCAGCGCCAGCGCGTGATGATCGCCATGGCGCTCGCCAACGATCCCGACGTCCTGATCGCCGACGAACCGACGACGGCGCTCGACGTCACCGTGCAGGCGCAGATCCTCAATCTGATCCGCAACCTGCAGAAGGAACTGGGGATGGCCGTCATCCTCATCACCCACGACCTGACCGTGGTGAGGCAGTTTTCCGACTACGTCTACGTGATGCAGCATGGCGAAGTGCGCGAGCACAATGTCACCGAAGCGCTGTTTGCCAATCCGCAGCACGCCTATACCAGACATCTCCTTGCCTCCGAGCCGCGCGGTGAGGCCAATCCGTTGCCGGAGGGGTCGGACATCATCCTCTATGCCAAGGGCGTGCGCGTCGGTTTCATGATGCGCCACGGCACTTTTCTCAAGCCGGAGATGCGCGAGCTTGTCGCCGTCGACAGCCTGAGCCTCACGCTGCGCCGCCACGAAACGCTCGGCCTTGTCGGCGAATCCGGCTCCGGCAAGACCACCTTCGGCCAGGCGATCCTGCGGCTGAATACACCGCAGGCAGGCGAGATCCATTTCGACCGTCAGCCGATCCACGGGCTATCCAGGGCCGAGATGCGGCCGTTTCGCGCCCGCATGCAGGTGGTTTTCCAGGACCCGTTCTCATCGCTCAACCCGCGTATGACAATCGGCCAGATCATCGAGGAAGGGCTCGTCGTCAATAGGCTCGGCGCCACCCGCGGCGAACGGCAGGACCGGGTGCGCGAGGCCCTGATTGCCGCCGGCATGCCCGGCAATATCCTGTCGCGTTTCCCGCATGAATTTTCTGGCGGCCAGCGCCAGCGCATCGCCATTGCCCGCGCCATCGCCCTGGAGCCGGAATTCATCCTGCTCGACGAACCGACATCCGCGCTCGACCTGTCCGTCCAGGCGCAGATCATCGAACTCTTGCGCAAGCTGCAGGACGAGCGGGGCTTGAGCTACCTCTTCATCTCTCACGACCTCAAGGTCGTGCGCGCCCTCTGCCACCGCGTCATCGTCATGCAGCATGGCAAGATCGTCGAAGAGGGACCGGTCAACGAAGTTCTCACCCATCCCAAGACCGCCTACACCGAACGGCTCGTCAAAGCCGCTTTCGAGGTAGCATGATTATCGAATGCCGGAGGCTATAATGGCAGGAAATCCCAAAATCACCTTCATCGGAGCAGGCTCCACCGTCTTCATGAAGAACATCATCGGCGACGTCTTGCAGCGTCCGGCCTTGTCGGGGGCGACCATCGCGCTGATGGATCTCAATCCGCAGCGGCTTGAGGAAAGCGCCATCGTCGTCAACAAGTTGATCTCGACGCTTGGTGTCAAGGCAAAGGCCGAGACCTATTCCGACCAGCGCAAGGCGCTTGCTGGCGCCGATTTCGTCGTCGTCGCCTTCCAGATCGGCGGTTATGAGCCCTGCACGGTCACCGATTTCGAGGTGCCGAAGAAATACGGCCTGCGCCAGACGATCGCCGATACGCTCGGCGTCGGCGGCATCATGCGCGGGCTTCGCACCGTGCCGCATCTGTGGAAGGTCTGCGAGGACATGCTCGCCGTCTGCCCCGAGGCGATCATGCTGCAATATGTCAACCCGATGGCGATCAACACCTGGGCGATATCGGAAAAATACCCGACCATCCGCCAGGTCGGCCTCTGCCATTCGGTGCAGGGCACGGCGATGGAGCTCGCCCACGACCTCGACATTCCCTACGAGGAAATCCGTTATCGTGCGGCCGGTATCAACCACATGGCCTTCTATCTCAAATTCGAGCAACGCCAGGCCGACGGTTCCTACCGCAACCTCTATCCCGATCTCTTGCGCGGCTACCGCGAGGGCAGGGCGCCGAAGCCCGGCTGGAATCCGCGCTGCCCGAACAAGGTGCGCTACGAGATGCTGACGCGGCTCGGCTATTTCGTCACCGAAAGCTCGGAGCATTTCGCCGAATACACCCCCTATTTTATCAAGGAGGGCCGCGACGACCTGATCGAGAAATTCGGCATTCCGCTCGATGAATATCCGAAGCGCTGCATCGAGCAGATCGAGCGCTGGAAGGGCCAGGCCGAGGCCTATCGTTCGGCCGACAAGATCGAGGTGCAGCCGTCGAAGGAATATGCCTCCTCGATCATCAATTCGGTCTGGACCGGCGAGCCCTCGGTCATCTACGGCAATGTCCGCAACAATGGCTGCATCACCTCGCTGCCGGAAAATTGCGCCGCCGAAGTGCCTTGCCTGGTCGACGCCTCCGGCATCCAGCCGACCTTCATCGGCGCCCTGCCGCCGCAACTGACGGCGCTGATGCGCACCAATATCAACGTCCAGGAACTGACGGTGCAGGCGCTGATGACCGAAAACCGCGAGCATATCTACCACGCCGCGATGATGGACCCGCACACGGCCGCCGAACTCGACCTCGACCAGATCTGGTCGCTGGTCGACGACCTGCTCGCCGCCCATGGTGATTGGCTGCCCGAATGGGCCCGCACATCGAGTAAAGTCAAGGCTGCCTGACCTACTCTCCCTGGTCAGGCGTCAAAGAGCCCCGCGGTCGCAACAACCGCGGGGTTTTTTGTGACGCCGGCGAGCTCCGGATTTTCGCGGCGGATCTCGACGTCACGCTGTTGTCTGCTGCAAAAGATATGGACCAAATCATGCAGTCGTTCTGAGAAGCAAGTCAAAGGGACAGCCCGCGGAGTGTTTAACGCCGCCGAGATCTATAGCCATGGATTACGGCCTCCCTCCGTTGTAAGCTCGCCGCACATTTGTGACTGTCTGTCCGAAGGAGCGGTTGCCGCCGTGGATCGAAAGCTCGCAGCCATTCTATCTACCGATGTCGTCGGCTTCAGCCGACTGACCGCGCTCAATGAGGAGCCCACGCTTCGCGCGCTTTACGCCTGTCATGACCACATCGAGGAGTTGGTGCGCCAGAATGGCGGACGCATTTTCAGCAGTGCTGGCGACGGACTTTTGGCGGAGTTCCCGAGTGCCGTCCAAGCGGTGAGGTGTTCAGTCGACGTGCTACGCCGCATCCGCCGCCACTTCGACGACTTGCTGGAGGAACCTAGCCTTGAATTCAGGGTCGGCATCAACCTGGGCGACGTCGTCGTGTCGGGGGACGATCTCTTGGGGGATGGGGTCAACATAGCCGCGCGTTTACAGGAGATGGCTCCGCCTTCAGGCATCTGCATTTCCGGATCGGTCAGGGAGCACCTTCACGGCAAGATGACGTTTACCCTGATCAGCCTTGGAGAGCGCGCACTGAAAAACATTCCGCGGCCCGTCCATGTATATCGGGTGGAATGGGCACAAGACTTGTCTGACGATGACGAAACTGCACCGAGGACGCCGCCACTGATCCGACCGGGAAAGGATCAGCCGTCGATCGTGGTGATGCCGTTCGACAATCTCAGTGGCTCCAGCGACGAGTATTTCGTGGATGGCGTCGTTGAAGAGATTACGTCGGCTCTCTCTCGCGTACGAGATTTCTTCGTGATTGCCCGCCAGTCTGCGTTCACCTTCAAAGGCCAGTTTGTCGACGTCCGGGATATCGGCAGGCAGCTCGGGGTCGCGTATGTTGTCGAAGGCACCGTCCGCCGTGGAGGTGATCGGCTGCGAATATCTGTCCAACTGGTTGATGCCGAGATGAGGAACCAGCTGTGGTCAGAGCGCTACGAGGGCGCAACCCATGAGATCTTCGAATTCCAGGACAGGATCGCGGCCCAGGTCGCCGGCGCAGTCCATCCAGCTATTCGGAGCGCGGAAATCGAGCTTTCGACCCGAAGGCCGCCGAGCAGCCTGCGTGCCTACGACTTCGTGATGCGGGCCTATCCATATCTCTGGGGCCACAACGAGGAATCGGTGACGCAGGCAATCCCGTTGCTTGAAAGAGCGATTGCCATCGATCCGGTCTACGGCCGGGCCCATGCGTTTCTAGCTTGGTGCCACGGTCAGAACCTCGGTTATATCTGGAGCAAGGACCCGGAGCGGGAATTGCAGATCACGCTGGCTGCGATTGAAGCGGCGTCGCGTTCGATCGACGATGATCCGACTGCGCTGACGGCAGTTGGTGGAGCCATGAGTCATTGCGGTGATCAGGCTCGCGCTACCGTCTATCTAGAGCGAGCGCTGATACTCGATCCCAATAATGCTTGGGCGTGGGCGAGATTTGGATGGGTGGCGAGCTATAGAGGTGAGCCCGATCATGCAAAGGAGCGGTTCGAAAGGGCGATGACCCTCAGTCCTGCAGATCCGCTGGCTTTCAACATGCGAATGGGATTTGCGCTTGCATTGGCTCTGGCAGGCTCTCTTGCCGAGGCCGTCTCGATAGCCCGGGCGGTGGTGGCTCGGCACCCCGATGTGAAGTGGCCATACCGGATGATGACAGCTTGGGCGTCCATGGCGGGCGACGAGGAAACAGCTCGTTGGGCAGCAGGGCGGCTACTGGCAGCGGAACCCGACTTCACGATCCAACGATATCTCACGCGACCCGTGTTCCGATCGATGCCGCGATGGGCGGAACAGATGTCCGAAGGTTTGCGGAAGGCAGGATTGCCTGAACGTTAACCGAGCGACGGCCAGTTACTGCTTCTCCGTAGTGCCAGACGTATCCTCTTGGACCGCCGCTCGGAAGCATAGCGGGCGAATCAAGCTGAGGCGAGGGCCGCGTTGGGGACCTTGAATCTTCCATGTCGAGATCTCATCTTCGGGAAAAGCATTCCTAATCGCTTTCAGGCAAGGCACATTGCAAAAGCCGGTACTGATTCCGTCCAGCGTGCGACCGATGCAAATCGCTTCTCGAACCGACGAGGTAGACGTTGACGCAGTTCTTCGAAACAACCCAGGGCATCATGGTGGTCGGTGCAATGATCGGAGCTGGCTGTTTTGCGGCCGGCATCATCTTGCCCGGTGCGCTGCGGTGGCTGAATGCTGAGCGCGCGCGGAATCCAAAACGCGATGGGCGTAGCGCGGCGATGTTAACGGCTCTGGCACTGGACGATTTTGTCGGTGCGGCTTACGCGGCGGTACACGACACGCCAGAGTTCAACCCGGCCAATGAAGGCGAGTTCGTCTTCCACACGCCCGATCCGGTCCTTGTCCTTCCGCGGGCTGAGGATTTGAACCTGCTCGGCGAAGCGCTTTTCAATGAGACTTTATGGCTATCGAACCGCGTGACGAATCTGGGCAACGCCTTAGACAACCTTGATCTCTCCAGTCCAGGATTCGACAGCTTTTTCGAAAGGCGCCAAGAGGGCTATGCGGTGCTCGCGGCGAAGGCGATGGACCTCATCGAGCGACTGCTAGCAGACTTCGACCTCAGCCTTCCGGAAAAGCCTGACTACTACCGGCAGCGCGAAGGTTTCGCATCGGTTGTACAAGCTGCAGGCGAACGTGAAACGCGGGCGAAAAAAGTGGCTTCGCGGGTTCAAATTCCCGGATCGAACGTTACCCAACTTTTTTCGAAGACTGGAGAAGAAGGTGAGTGAGGTCTCCGTGCAAACTTCGGCCTTGCGCGATGCCTCGCGCGGGGTCACTTCCGATTTTTCGCGTCCGGCTACACTGATAACACCGGCGGCCTGAAATCGGCAGCAAGGGGCCGCAGTTCTAATCCTTTCGAGAGCAGGCTCACCTGATTCTGAGGGCGGCAATGTCCCGTGCGGCTTGGGTTCACCCTAGCAAAGGCGATCCGTTCAAAGTCGAAATCATGTGCTCGATGAAGGCGCGAACGCGGTGCGGCAATGGCCCGCCTCCAACATAGATTGCATGGACCAGTTCCAGGTCTCCCGGATTATGCTCCTCGAGCAATGGAACAAGCCGCCCCGTAGCGATCTCGTCGGCCACATGGAAGAAACCGACGCGGGCGATGCCAGCGCCTGCCAGTGCCATTTGTTTCATTGTCTCGCCGTTGTTCACGACGATGCGGCCCGTGACCGGTTGGGCGATTTCCCGGCCGTCGACGAGAAATGGCCAGGAGGGTCTTGCACGCCGAAAGTTGAAAGTCAGGCAGTCGTGATGTTCGAGATCGGCCGGGACCACGGGAGGCTCTCGCCGCGCCAGATAGCTCGGCGCGGCGCAAACGACGCGTCGGCTTTGCCCCAGCTTTCGCGCGATCAAGCCGCTATCCGGCAGATTGCCCATCCGGATGGCGACATCCGTTTTCTCGGCAACCAGATCGACAATGCCGTCGGTGAAACTGAGATCGACGATCAGATCGGGATTGCGGGCGATGAATTCCGGCATGGCCGGCGCCACGAACATCGTGCCGAACGGAACTGCCGCGTTGATCCTGAGCCGCCCGCGCACGGCGCGTCCCGCCGCCTGCTGATCGGCGTCGTTCAGTTCCTGCAGGATCTTCAACGCGGCGTGATGATAGGCCTCGCCTTCTTCCGTGAGCGTCAGAGCGCGGGTCGTTCGCACCAGGAGCCGCGCGCCGAGCCTGGCTTCCAGGCGTGCAATCAGTTTGCTCACCGCTGACGGAGTGATGTCGAGATTGCGGGCGGCGGCGGAGAAGCCCCCGTCCTGCACGACGCGTGCAAACACTTCCATCTCGCCGGAGCGTTCCATCAGGATCCGCGGCATTGATGATCCTCATTCACAAGAGCATGTCCTTTGCAGGCAATAGTGCCGCCTGCCGGTAAATCATAAATTACTTCCATCAACAATCTGGAGACACGACATGGATCTGCAACTCACCGGCAAAACCACCCTCGTTACCGGTGCCACGGCTGGCATCGGCCTTGAAATCGCCCGCACACTTGCCGGAGAAGGCGCTCGCGTCGTCATTACCGGGCGAGACCGCAACAAGCTCGACAGCGCGATTGCCGACATCAACGCATCGACTGGAGGCGAAATCATCGGAGTGCTGGCAGACGCTGCAAGCGCCGAGGGTGCCGCGATCATCGCCAAGGCCGAGCCTTCGGTCGATATCCTCGTCAACAATCTCGGCATCTATGAAAGCAAGGCCTTCGGAGCCATCACCGATGCCGACTGGAGCCATCTGTTCGATGTCAACGTGATGAGCGGCGTGCGCCTGTCCCGGACCTATCTTCCCGGCATGCTGGAGCGCAACTGGGGCCGCATCATCTTCATTTCGAGCGAGTCGGGCCTTGCCATCCCGCAGGACATGATCCACTACGCAACCACCAAGACGGCACAGCTTTCGATCGCGCGCGGATTGGCGCAACTGACCCGCAGCACCAACGTCACGGTCAATTCCGTCCTGCCGGGACCGACGCGTTCGGAAGGCATCGAGGCCTTCCTGCGCAGTCAGGCAAGCGATCCGTCCGCACCAATCAAGCAGATCGAAACCGAGTTCTTCGCCACCGCCCGCTCGGCTTCGATCCTGCAGCGCATGGTGGAAGCCGAAGAGGTTGCAAATCTCGTCGCCTATCTCGCCAGCCCCCGATCATCTGCCACGAATGGTGCTGCTCTGCGCGCCGAAGGCGGTCTCGTCAACACCATCGCCTGAGCACGGCTCTCCTGGCTGCCCGAATGCGCCCGCACATCCAGTAAAGTCAAGGCTGCCTGAGCCCGTAACCGCGCTTATCAACTTTGCTCGGTTCGCTGTGCCTAAGTTACCGGGTCCGGGCGCATCGAATCTGTGAAGCGCCCGGCCCGCCGAGGCCTACGACAGCTTCCGGATGGTGCCGTAGATGATGTTGCGGTTGGCACCGAACCAGACTTTGCTTTCAACCGTGTTTTCTGGCGCACTGCTTCTGGCAATGCGCCACATGTCGGCCTCGGAGCGCTGCAGGAGCTCCCAGTTCATATAGGATTCCATGTATCCGTCATCGGCCATCTCGTCGGAGAAGTTGGCAAACAGAAAGACGCCGCCCGGTTTCAGCATCTCCATGCAGATCTGGGTCAGTCGGATTGCGACTTTATCGGTGAGGTAATCGTACAGTCCTGCTGCGTAGATGAGATCGAATGTGCCAATCTGATGCTTTCGCGCCAGCAGGCCGCGCACGGATCCATCGATAGGCTCGACAGCCGTCCCATGGAATTGGCTCGAGATCGAGCCGATGCTTTGGGGATCCTGATCCAGGGCAACCCAGCGTTTGAGCCGGCCCTCTGCCAGTGCCGTTGATGCCTCCGCTTCGCGAAGGTGACCGGCGGCAATCGCCAGGATCTCGGTATCGCCACCGGTTCGCGCGGCGGTCTCGTCAACGGTGCGGGTCAGGATGTCGCGACGTTCCCTGACGGCGACCGGGCCGGGCGCGTTGATCGTGTATTCGAAAATATCGAGACCGAGATGGGTGGATCTGGCCACTTCTTCGGCCACCGCCGGATGTCCATAAATAAAGTCTATCAGACTGGCATCACCGGAATAACCGCGCGGTTTTTCAAAGGACCAGCGCGTGAACGGGCATTGCTGCAGGATCTTTGCCGAGGGATGGGCCTGAATCAGCGGGATGAGCTTCTGCCACACGGCCGCGCCGCATTTTTGGCGGACGTCGTGGAGCTGACCGATCAGCCACCTGACGGCCTCGGGCAGGTCTTTGCCGGCGGCGAACCGCTGCATTGCAAGGCTGATGACAATTGCAAACTCGGCCTCTGCAGTGCGCAGCAGGCCTGTTTGGTGATCCTGGCTGGGTGAGAGGAAGTTATTGCTGACGGACTGCGGGGTGATCAAGCTTTGGCCATCAAGAGAAAAGAGCGGCTGTGCCACGGAACCTCACTGGTAAATAACAACTTAAGAGATAAGATAAAATCCTCAGCATTCTCTTAACGTCAAGTCAAGGTCTGCGGCAGTGGCCGCCACTGGACCACTTAATTTTAGAAAATATTAGTGAAGCCGAGAGATACACTGCCGGCTTCGGCGCTGTTCGAGTGTTATCGGTTGATGTGGGGTCGGCGTCGGGCTATCCAATTCAGCTGGCGGTCTGCGTAGGGCAACTGCTGCAAGATTGTTGGGTGGCAGGGGCATGATGCACGTGTTAGCCGAGACGGCAGTCGCCACCATGCGGCCGACGCTGTCGCCAGAACGGTTGCGTCGTCTGTATAAGCATCGGAGCGAGAGCGGCCGAAAATGCGCGACCCGCAGCGGCCTCTGGATCGCGGTGGCAGCTTACCTCGCCTATGCTTTCACGGACTATCTTTTTATCGGCGATGTCGTTCGCTACACGGTCGCTGGCCGGGTGGCGGTGAGCGCCGGTGCTCTCTGCATGCTGGAACTCCTGCTCTACCGCAAGGCAAAAGCCGATACGGTCGACATGGCCGCGGCGGCGTCCGTGCTGGCCGCTTATCTTGTCTGGCTTCTCACCGCCCAGATGACCACGGTCAGGGAGGCGTTCTCCTATTATATGGTTTTTGGCGCGATCTTCATGATGAGCGTCAACCTGTTCTTCAGTTTCCGGTTTCCGCTTGCCCTGGCGGCCTCCGTCACCAACATGCTCATCTTCATCGGCGCCCTCTGTCTGTTCGCGCCGATGTTGCTTGTCCACAAGCTGATCCTCGGTGCCTTCTGTATTTCCTGCTTTATTTTCACCTCTTACGTGAACCTTCAGCTGAACAGGGAGCGCTATAAGGTCTTCCTGAATGCGCTTGAAGCCAGTCTGCAGCAGGCGGCCGCCGAGGAAAGGGGCAGGGCGCTTTTGCACCTCTCGAATACGGATTCGTTGACGGGCCTGGAAAATCGCCGGGCAATCGATCAGCGCCTGCGCGACTATTGGCAACGCTGGCAGGACAAAAGAGCGCCCTTTGCCGTGCTGCTGATCGATGTCGATTACTTCAAGCACTATAACGACTGCTATGGCCACCAGGAAGGTGACCGGTGCCTGGTGGCGGTATCCCAGCTTCTCCAGAGCGTGGCCTCGTCCTACGGCTCGATCATCGGACGGTACGGCGGTGAGGAATTCATCGTCATCACACCCATGCACAATTCGGAAAGGGCGGCCGCACTCGCAGAAGCAATGTGTGCCGCCGTCCGCGCGCTGGCGTGGCCACACGAGCACCGGCGGGACGGCACCACCGTCATCACCGTCAGTGTCGGCGTCTCCTATACCCGGGACCACACCAAGCAGGTCGACAAGGTCATTCATGAAGCCGACCGCGCGCTTTATGCCGCCAAGGCAACCGGTCGAAACACCGTCGTGGTCTTCGATCCTAACGACCCGCAGAGCAGCGATGACAGCGAGGATATCGCCGCGACCCTGAAGATCGCGCTTGAACACGGCCTCGTCTCCCTCGTCTATCAGCCGATCCGTAACGTCCAGACCGGCGATATGGACGGTGTAGAAGCTTTGATGCGTTTGAGGATGCTGGACGGAACCGCCGTACCGCCGGATAAATTTATCCCGGTTGCCGAAAGGACAGGTTCGATCGTTAAACTCGGCCGCTGGGCAATTCGTACTGTTTGCCGGGACCTGTTGGCAGGCGACCTGGTGCAGGTTGCCAGCGTCAACGTTTCGCCGATCGAACTGAAAACGCCGGGTTTCGCCAGCTATGTCGCTGCAACACTGGCGGAATTCGACGTGGCGGGCGCCAGGCTTGCTTTCGAAATTACCGAAGGCGTGGAGCTGGAAATCGACCAGGACCTGGTTCGCTGCATCAGCGACCTGAGGGCGCTCGGCGCTCAAGTCTGGCTCGACGACTTCGGCACAGGCTTCGCAGGGCTCTCGTGGCTTCGACTGATCGACTTCGACACCGTCAAGATCGATCGATCCTTCCTCCATGACAGCAACACGGAGAGAGGCAAGAGGATGCTGCTCGACATCATCAGCCTGCTGCGCAATCGCGGTGTCAGGATCCTCGTTGAAGGCGTCGAGACGATCGAACATCAGCTGCTGATGCAGCAATACGGCATCAACCAGATCCAGGGATATTACATCGGCCGGCCGGCGCCGGCCGCTCGGCTGGAAACGGGTAACGTGCTGCCGTTCAGCAGGAACCTTGATTCCAAACGTCTGTCGCGGAATGGGCCATAGGCTCCGTTCCGGTCGAGGCGACGGATTTCCCAAGCGTCTTTGAGACCAAGCATCTTCGAGCCCAGGCATCGTTGAGACCTTCCACCGCCAGGCCATAGCTATCTGCAAGCGATGTTGGTTTGCAGGTCACGGCGCTGTGTGTGAAAGCGCCGATGCGCTTCATGTTCCTCCAGCCGACGACGCCAAATAGTTTTCTGCCGCTGCGCAGACCATCCAATTTCCCCCCTGCTTGCCAAAAAACCACAATTGCCTCACTTAGTTCACACATCCACCCTCGGCATGAAGAATTGGATCAACGCTGCATGCGCATAGCTTACGTTTTTCTCGGTGCATTTCTTGCAATCGTACAGTCCGCCTCCGCTGAAGTCGCATCGCCGCCGGTTTTGGCGCCGCTGGAGCGACAGGCAGAAGCCGCGCAGTTGAGCGCGCAATTTCTCTCGCGCTACAGCTATAAGCCCGTTCCGCTCGACGATGCCTTGTCGGCGCGGGTGATGGATGGCTTCATCAAGTCGCTTGATCCGGATCGCATGCTCTTCCTGCAGGCCGATATCGACAAGTTCATGGCTGAGCGCAGCGAGATCGACGATGCGATCGAGCGCAAGGACCTGCAGATCCCGTTTGCGATCTTCAACGCCTATGAACAGCGTGTTGTCGACCGCATGACCTACGCGCGCAGCCTGCTGAAGCAGAATTTCGATTTCAGCGGCCAGGAGAATTATTCGGTGCTGCGCGAGAAAGCGCCGTGGCCGCAGTCGCAAGCCGAGAGCGATGAGCTTTGGCGCAAACGCGTCAAAAGCGACTGGCTGCGGTTGAAGCTCGGCGGCAAGGCCGATGCGGCTATTCGCGACACGCTCGACAAACGCTATGAAAACACGCTCGAGCGCGCTTACAAATTCAAGAGCGACGACGTCTTCCAGTCGTTCATGGACGCCTATTCGAACGCGATCGATCCGCACACCGATTATTTCGGCGCCGCCGCCTCAGCCGATTTCGATGTGTCGATGAAGCTGTCGCTGTTCGGCATCGGGGCGGTGCTGCAGGAGCGCGACGACTATACGACGATCCGTGAGCTGGTGCCCGGCGGGCCGGCGCAGCTTTCCGGCAAGCTCGCGGTCGGAGACCGGATCACCGGCGTCGGCCAGGGCAAGAATGGGCCGATCAAGGAAGTGGTGGGCACGCGCCTTGATGAAGTCGTGCAGATGATCCGCGGGAAAAAGGGCTCCGTCGTGCGCCTCGACATCCTGCCGGCCGATGCCGGCGCCGATGCCACGCATCGCGTCATCAGCCTGGTGCGCGATAAAATCAGTCTCGACAAGCAGGCCGCCAGGAATACCGTTCTGTCGGTCAAATCCGGTGACACCGAGCGCAAGATCGGCATCATTACCCTGCCGGTCTTCTATGAGGATTTTGAAGCCAAGGGCAAAGGCGACAAGGATTACAAAAGTGCCAGCCGCGATGTCGCCAAGCTTCTCGGCGAGCTGAAGCAGGAAAACGTCGACAGCGTTCTCATGGACCTGCGCAACAATGGCGGCGGTTCCTTGGACGAGGCGATCGATTTGACCGGCCTCTTCATCGGCAAGGGCCCGGTCGTCCAGCAGCGCCGCAGCGACGGCAAGATCGAGGTCAAAAGCTCGGATCTCGCCGAGCCCGTCTGGGCAGGCCCGATGGGTGTGCTGATCAATCGCGGCTCGGCCTCGGCTTCGGAGATTTTTGCCGCGGCGATCCAGGATTACGGCCGCGGCGTCATCGTCGGCGAACCCAGCTTCGGCAAGGGCACGGTTCAGACGGTCGTCGATCTCGACCAGATGGTTCACAACAGCAAACCCGAATATGGCGAGCTGAAGGTGACGATCGCCCAGTTCTTCCGGGTCAATGGCGGCACGACGCAGCTGCGCGGCGTCACCCCCGATATCACCCTGCCGGGATTGTCCGATCCGGAGAGCTTCGGCGAGACCAGCTATGACAACGCCCTGCCATGGGCGGAGATCAAGCCCGCCAAATACGCGCCCGAAGGCAATGTCGCGGCATTGCTGCCGGCCTTGCAGAGCCGCCATGATGCGCGGGTGAAGGGCGATCCGGATTTCCAGCGCCTGGTGAAAGACATTGCCGACCTGAAGGCGCAGCGCGAGAAAGGCATCGTCTCCCTGAATGAAGCCGAACGCCGCAAGGAAGCAGCGGCGCGCGAGAAGCGGTTCAAGGATCGGGCGCAGGCGAGCGATGGCGACAACCCCGGTGGAGATGATGGTCTGGAGTCGGGCGAACGCAGCCTCAGCGCCGACATCGCCCTCGAAAATGCCCGCAAGAATGCCAAGGACGTCCTGCTCGACGAGGCCGCCGCCATTCTGGCAGACGAGGTGGGTCTGCATGACGGCGACCTGAATGCAGCCACCAAACCAGCGGCAAAGACCGACGCGAAATAGCCGGCCGCTGAGCTCGCCGCTGCGGGGCAGGGCGCGCCGGCCGGCGCCCCTCCTTGCGCCGATCCCATATGTGCCTGTATAAGGCACATATCGAGGACGCCATGAACACCCGCTTTGCCGTCGCCACCCACATCCTGACCTTTCTTCAGTCCCAGGAAGGGTCCCCCGCGTCCTCCGAGCTGATTGCATCGAGCGTCAACACCAATCCGACGCTCATCCGGCGGCTGCTGTCGCAGCTGGCCAAGGCCGGGTTGACGACCGCCCAGATGGGCAGCGGCGGCGGCGCCTTGCTGGCCCGGCCGGGCACCTCGATCACGCTGCTCGATGTGCACAGGGCGATCGACGAAGGCCACGTCATTTTCCCGCTGCATCAGCAGCCGAACCCGCAATGCCCGGTCGGCCGCAACATCAACAAGGTTTTGCACGGCCGCATCGCCGCGGTCGAACAGGCGATGGAGCGTGAGCTCGCACGCACCACCATCGCCGATCTCGCCACCGATATTTCAGCCATCAATTCAGCCGCTTGATCGAAAAGCCGATGTTTCGCGCGCGTCACAGCTTTACATTGATATGTAACAGAGATAGATACATATCGTCTGTTACAGGAATGGTTACATATGATGAAGACCAGCTTCCCGCGCCGCACCGTGCTTGCGATGGCGGCAATCCTCCCTCTCGCAGGTGGCCTCAAGGTCACCTCCGCCCATGCAACGGAGACCCTAATGACCCAGCAGGAAAAACAGGTCGTCGACCTTCTCAAATCGATCGAAACCGGCGCGGCCGAGCCGGTCGGCGTGATCAATCCGGAAAAATACATTCAGCACAATCTCGGCGCGGCCGACGGGCTCAAGGGTTTCGGCGAGCTGCTTGCGGCGCTGCCGAAGGGATCGGCCAAGGTGAATACCCTGCGCGTCTTCCAGGACGGCGATTTCGTTTTCGCCCATAGCGAATATGAATTCTTCGGACCGAAGATCGGCTTCGATATCTTCCGCTTCGAAAACGGCAAGATCGTTGAACACTGGGACAATCTCCAGCAGACCGCAGGCCCGAACCCCAGCGGCAACACCATGATCGATGGCCCCACCCAAGCCAAAGACCTCGCCGGCACCGAGACCAACAAGAAACTGGTGTCCACTTTCGTCGACGACATTCTCGTCAACGGCCGCATGGAAAAGCTCGCCGGCTATTTCGACGGTGACAACTATATCCAGCACAACCCTGAGATCGCCAACGGCCTGTCGGGCCTCGGTGCAGCGCTGAAGGCGATGGCGCAAGCCGGCGTCACCATGAAATACGACACCGTCCACAAGGTGCTCGGCAAGGGCAATTTTGTCCTGACCGTCAGCGAAGGCGCATTCGCCGGCAAGCCGACCTCGTTTTACGACCTGTTCCGGGTCGAGAACGGCAAGATCGCCGAGCATTGGGACACGATCGAAGCCATCCCGGCCAAGGCCGACTGGAAGAACCAGAACGGCAAGTTCTGACAGCCAACGCACCTGTGACGGGCCTTAGATCTACGCATGTCGTTGTCGTAAAACCGCTGCACAGTTTTGCGCGACATAGTTCGCGGGGGCTTCGGCCCCCGCTCGCCGATCTGCAGACGGCCTCGGTTTACCGCTGGCCTTCCTCTTCCTCCCGCAACCGCCCTCGGAAGGCGTTCGGCGTCGCGCCGATCGCCGCCTGAAACATCGCAATGAAGGCGGAGGTCGTGCTGTAACCCAGCCTGTGGGTGTTGATTTCCACTGAGAGCTGACCCGGCGTTTCCACCGAGAATTGACCCGCCTTTTAGGTATCGTTCT